>JBNKCO010000014.1:0-10491 GCA_050287785.1 Bacteroidales bacterium | reverse complement strand
TGTAAAGAACGACATCAGCCGTATCTATATCTTTTGCATTACAGTTCTTACTGCAAAAATAAGATCTGAGAGATCGTAGAAACTGATTGCCACCTCCGGTAGGTCTATTGTTCATCTGGAAAGAGATAAAGATTTTCATTTTATTATACATTGATCTTTTCTAAGATTAACCCGTATTGTCCTCCAAAAAGTCTAATGCCATCAGGAACTTTTTTATGAGAAACAAGTTCTTTTAGCACTTTAAAACCATATTTTTTTGCAGTCGCTTTTGCATGTGGCATGGACACAATTAAATTTGTGCAATTTACTTGTGCAGCAATCTCCTTAAATCCCCTAGGCATCCTAATCCTTTCCACTATCTTATCTATATAGTATAAAATCTTGGAGCTTCTGTTGATTGAAAACAAGTAAGGTCTTCCAAAATAGATAACCGCTATTCCGTTTAGTTTTAATACCCGATGGACTTCTGATAAATATTTTATAAAAACTTCGTATTTCTCAACATGCTGAAGTACAATGAATGAATAAACGAAATCTATAGTGTCATCATTCACTGGGATTTCATTACCATCCGTTGTCAATAGTTCAAAATTCTCGATCCCTCTATCCCTTAGAACCTGTCCAACTTTTTGGCTTTGGTCATGAATATCAATTCCAATAATCTTTCTGAAGCATCTGCTTGCAGCTGCTGATAATCTGCCACCACCGTATCCTATCTCCAAAGCAACACATTCTTCAGGATTTTTTAAAAAAATTGCGGATGGTTGAGCAATATGCATCATAAAGTCCCAACTTCCTCGAATAAAGGCCGCGTTCATATTTTTTGCTGAGTCAAACCATGTAAAAAAGGTATCATCTGATAATTTTGCCGCCTTTTTTATTTCCTCTCGAAATCCTGTGATGTGTCCTCTTTTTTCTATCTCTTTACCAATTGTCAACAGGTATCTCCTTATTAAAGCAATCCCTGATAAATTTCATTATGATATCTATTGGCGATATTTTTCCAATCAAACTCAACGACATGTTTTCTTCCGTTACTAGCGAATTCATTTCTCAAGCTTTTTTTCTGCAGAATTATGTTCGATTTTCTCACCAAATCATCAACGTCCTCAATTTTACATAAGAATCCATTTTTACCGTCGTCGATGAATTCAGGAGCCATGCCGACCTCAGTTGAAACCAATGGCACCCCACTGGCTGCTGATTCCAAAAGTGATTTTGGACCGCCTTCCACTCTTGATGTAATGAGATATAAATCAATGGCCTTATAATACATTGAAATATCATTGGGGTCGGAAAAGTTCTTATGCAAGAATGGAATACCTGCCGATAGTAATCTCGTTTTTACGTATCCTCGCGCTGGGCCTGTTAGAATAACAAATATTTTATATTTTTTGGCTAAATTCTCTACAACGTTACAAAAGATATCAGGTCCTTTAATTTTTTTTGGAGTAAGTCCAAGTTCCCAACCATTTCCGTCTTTTTGAAAAGAACCCACGACAACAAACTTTTCCTGAATTCCTAGATTTATTCTGATTCTTTTCTTTTCTTCATCTGATGGAACTGAAAAATTTTTCGTATCTACACCAAGAGGGATCAAACATATTTTTTTTTCTGGTATGCCTAGTTTAATTAGCTTAGATTTTGTAATACCACACGATGTATGCCAAGTGTCTACATAATCAAAATTTTTGCTTATTGATTTTATCCTCACATCACCCGGGGTAATGTGAAACCACGTTACTACAATTTTCTTGTGCGGCTCTATACATTTTATTATAGGCAACCATCTCATAAACAAATTTACAGAACCAAAATGAACTATTTTGTTTCTGACGCCTAAAGGAACTTGGGATACAGTTGCATTTAGGCCTTTAAGGTTATTTATTAAATTTTCACCATCATGTTGTATTGACCAATTCATGCTTTCAACAATATAATATAATTGCGATCTTCTTTGGTAATTCTTAAGCGCCTCATTGCAAATATAGAACAATTTATTTATTTTCTTCGGCATACCGTGGTGCCCATTGATGTTTCTTTAGATATTTTTCCAGAGAGCAAATCATAATGTTTATTAATATATTCTAGTACTTCACATCTTTGTTGAACGGCCTCTAAAGTATCCAATCCTTCGCCTTCCCCAAAAATATAGTCGAAAACCAATATTCCACTTCTTTTTAAACTATTAGTGACATTTACAATTGTATTCATTGGATCAGGTAGGTGTTCCATTACTGTTATCATGAAAATGACATTAAAGTATTCATTTGGCAAATTGTTATCATACGGTTGTATCTCAATGAAATGTGCGATTTCTCCAATCCGCCATCTTGCAAAGTGGCTGTTTATCTGCCGTATGTCGGCGATAGTAATATTAAGTTTTCTCTTTGTGCTGTATTTCATTAAATAATTTGACACTGGAGCGATGCCACATCCGTATTCAAGGATAGCATCTCCATGCTCAATCCATTTTTCTAATTTGTAGCAATGCAATGGAGCATATGCATATCGTCTGACAGCACCAAATAATTGATAAAGTGTATCTTTATGTTGCCAGGATTTCAAATATGCGCCTTTATTAGCATTTGTTTGAACTTCTATCTTCTGATACTTTTGCCTATATATGCCTAACAGAAAATAAAAGTCATGCAGATAAATGGGTCTACCATTTAGTACTTTCGACCAATATTCCTTAAACTCTTTAAACCAGCCACTTATAAAACCTGCCTCAATAAATGGCTCATATAGTCCTGTTCTCAATAATATTGCTGTTGTATATTTATTTACAAGCCTGATCAAATGACAGGAGAAATGAGTTGCCTTCTTATTTTTTCTGTTATCGAACAAATAATCAATATCTACATCCATCTGATCATAAAAATTAGTCTTATCCATTTTATAGCCGTTTCTAATCAAATATCGAGAATATAATCTGCTTGGAAGAAAGTAATGTATACTATTGAATTGAAGGGATATGGGATTATGTATTTAATACAAATTTATAGAGGCTACTGCATTTGATTCATTTTGTTTATCAAAAACGAATCCCTTGAATTCCTATTCTCGTCCAATCTTATTTATTGTTCGTGCCCCTAGAATTTGTTTCATTTGTATCGCTCCATCATTAATGTATTTGTTACGAATATTACTTATCACCATTTGTCGCTCACATCCTGGCCCCGCGATCTTCCCCATAGTTGGATTGAGGGCTATAATTTTATCCCATTTATTTATATTCTTTGAAGCAACATGAAGTATATAAATATTACCGATAGGATCTGAATTCCAGTTACAATATATTGTACCGAATCCATTTTCATCAAATAATTCTTTCAATGAATATGGGGTGAATCGCCAATAATCATGATAATATTTATTTTTATGATGAAAAGCTTGAATAAATGGAACAACCGATATGACAACATCACTGGACATTTGACATAAGTTAGCAATGGCAGTTTTAAGATCGTAAATATGTTCAAGTACAGTGTGCGTAAAAACGGCATTATAACTATTTAAAAGCGTAGAATTATCTTCAATGGACTGACTGAGGTCGATAAACAAATCATTACTTTTAGTTGAGCCTAAATATTGCCTTGGATAATTTGCTACTGCATAAGATTGTGCATTTGTGAAATAGGACCTATAATAAGCATCTTCTTTGTCGCTATCATCTCCTCCCGCAACATTTATAATATCACCAGTAAAATACTTCGCGATTTTCCTTAATTCTTCATTTGACCATTTTCTTGGATCGCAATTGCGATTGATACCCCTCCAATAAGGTATAGCCAATCGAAATAATTTGCTAAGTAATGATAGCTGTAATTTTTTTGGCAATAATGATTGCACAATATTTAGCATTATTATCTTTTTTTGTAATTTATTAGTGATAAAGTCTTTTTGAAGTTGTCTGGACTAGTCCCACCAAAATATTTATTCATAAATTTGATATAGTGACCATCATTAAACCTAAAGTTTTCAATATCTTCTTTACTAAATGAATTAGCGAATGTATCTCCATCAATTATAGTGCCCAATCCATCTGTGTTAAAATCATCCACCCATTTATTATCAAACAAATCATTTAGTACTTCTGCAAAAACGCCATAAACCGGTCTCAAATTAATATTTATAGTATATGCTTTCATGGCAATTGCTTCAAAACTAGCCATGGAAAGATGTGAGACTACTATATCAGAAACGAACATTAATTCGGTTATTGTCGCAGGGTAAAAAGTTTCGTCGTAATAAACGACATCCGCATTAACTTCAATAAATTTTGAAATAGGTGTTTTGAAACGTGTTTTTACAACAAATGTCAAGTTATTTCGTGAGCAGAAATGTTTAATGGAAAGTACAATATTTTTCTCATTGACCTTCGTTTGTTTATCTTTGAAATAAATTGAAGCAATATAAGAAATAATCTTATGTAAAAATTTCTTTTTAGGTATTGAAGAATAATGATATACAAGCCATATTTTTTGCATTAGGCTTTTAAAACAATACATGTATGGTGTCCCGATTGGCAAATAGGTAAGAACACCCTTCTTTGAGCATAGATTATATTTATTTTTTATCTGTTCTTTATCCAGCTCAAGAATTAAAAAATTCAATGGATGTCCAATATGTTGAACTTCTGGTGGATCGGGGATTACAGAAGCATTTCTGTAGTAGGTTGAATTTAAGAAACTATTCCACCAATACTCAGAGTACGAAAGAAAATGATCGCACTGAAAAACAGTTTCCGGACCTTGTGCAAAATTATCACCCCAATGTTGAAGTACAACCCACTTACATGGTCGTATTCTTTTGATATCGACATTATAACTAATCCAAGAATTTAGAGAGTATACAACTTCTATTTTTCTAGATAATACGAAATCTATAATATCAGAGCTTGAATGGTATGTACCGATAAAAGTGATTTCATTCTCAAATTGTGGAGCCGAGAAAAGAGCCGGAAAATATCCACCTTTTACACCATCGCGAGTTTGACTATAATCATGCAATAAGTGAATGGAGTGTCCTCTTGTCAGCATTTGACTTATAAAAGGACCGTAATGTCTGTAAAATAGATTTCTGTTAACCAGAAATAATATATTGGTACCACTACTCACAATATCTGACCAATTTTATGGGATAAAGAGTTTTGAAGTAACGTTATGATCGCTTGAAATTGATAGGCTCTCAAAAACAACTCGAGCCAAAACAATATGGCCAAATTTGTTTGGATGCAAGGCGTCGTTCATCCAATACAATGATTTGCCATGATTTGTTTGCCAATAAGCAAAATGATCAATTAAAGCAATATTTTCTTTTTGGCTGATCTTTCTTACTACGTCTGCATATTCAGAAAGTTTAGTTAATTCATCACTTATATTTTTCATTATTATAGTATTGGGTGTTTGTAATACCGGTTGGCTGCCAATAGTTATCATTTTATCAATTAGCAAATAAATATTTTCACAAAATTTATTTATACCGATGCGGTGTTCAGAAGTGCAGTCATTTATCCCCATCATTAAAAAGACGACATGGGGTTTGAATTGAGCGACGCGCCAATTGAATTCTAAATTTAAATCTTTTGACGTGCTACCACTAACTGCAGTATTGATAACGATATCCGCTTTTCGCTGCATTTCAAAGCGAACTCTTTCTGCAAACAATTCCGTATAATCTCTGTATCCGTATGTGTGATAGCATCCTTGGGTAATGCTATCACCGTAAAATAGCCATTTAACCGATTTGCTTGAAGTAATAAGGCTTTTAATTCTATCCAACAGCTTGCCTATTAAACATACAACATTGTGATCTTATAGATTATTTTCTTTAATAGATTTTATTCTCTTTATTTCATTTGCCGGATTTCCTCCTACAACAATAAAGTTATCAACATCTTTTGTAACAACTGATCCGGCTCCAACAACAGCATGCTCTCCAATAGTAACACCAGGTAGAATAATCGAATTTGCCCCAATCCATGCACCTTTTCTTATAACAACTTTTTTTCGAGTATATCCTTGTTCTGAAATCGCCTTTCCCGTATCTATATAATTATGGTTTAAGCTATAAATGTGAACTCCAGGTCCAAGTTTTACATCATCCTCGATGATAATTGGTTCGTTTACAGAATCACCTGAAATCATACTACCATCTCGTACTACTACATTTTTTCCGATAGAAATAGCTGAACAGTAGATAATATATGCTCCTGGTCGAATATTGGCATTTTTCCCAAAAGACATAAACATGTTACGGCATACATAATTATAATATTTTGGAAAATAGCTTATGACATGCGTAAGCGGCATATCGGGCCCTAATCTGTCGGCTTTTAGCCAAAATTTGAATCTTTCTATCAAATAATTCATGATTTGTTTGTAATGAGTTTATATAAGGCAAAAGCAATAAAATTGTTTCATTCTACGGGATGCTTAAGTTGCCATTTTCCGTCAACTTCTTCCCACAGATGGGATGCTCTCCAGCTATCAACGACTTCCCAGAAATGGTCTTCGGAAATATATAGATATTCAAGGAACTCCTTAAAATACTTTTGTGGAAATTCTCCTTCATATCTTTTCATCAGCGCGATACCCTCTTCTCGCGTTAAATGGCCATCTCTGATTTCATGAGCAGCGTCTTCCATGCAACGACCTAATCCAAATTTAATATAACGCAGATAATAGTGGAAGCCATCCATTCTGTCATCCAAGCTTGCGTATTTTGAATATGTACCTTCTGTCCTAATCGGATTCGGTTTAAAACCAGTATTCTCAACACAGTAATAGTAGTTCTCCTGTGGTACCCACTTATGATAGTACGAAAAGAAATGTTTTCCAAGAATACCAGCTTTATGGAGCTGTTCTACTGAAGGCGGTTCATAGAAAATAAGGTCAGAATCGGTATAATCATCCTCAGAAATATAGTCTTTATGTTTTAATCCGTATTCCAAAAGCTCTCTGAAAGTCACACCTTTGAAATGCTGGTCTACCCACTCCTCACTAGGCTTATATGGTTTATCCGCAAAGTTCGGATCTCCAGCGTATTCAGCCTCTCCGTTTTCACCATAAAACACTAAACTTATACCGAGCTTTACGGCCATATGGAACGGATAGCTAACTTGACCTATGACAAATACATGGAAGGCATCACCTAGTTCTTCAAAACACAACCTGGCCAGTTTCCTCTGAAACCTCCCATTTGGCGTACATAGCAGATTTGTAAATCCGGAGTGTATATTCGATTGGAGGTTCTGCCAGCCAATTTCAGTGTATCTTAAAGGAGCCCATGTAACCGTCAGAGGATTCATACCGTATTTGTAGCGTAATTGATGGGCTACAAATCCGGAATCTTTGCCACCGCTGCTTGGAACGACAACATCCCAGTAGCCGTCATTACGACGGTGTTTGTCCAATAGCTTAAGCAATTCCTGCTCCCTCTTATTCCAGTCAACGACATGGTTTTTATAATCGTTATTTAAACATCCACTGCAAACTCCATCATCATTAAATAATATCCTTGGGCGCTGGTTAGAGACAACACATCTTTTACACCATTTAACGGTTTTAGGTATGTTTGGCACCTGTCTTTCCAGATTTCCTCTTTTGAAAGCCATATTACGACACCTATTTAAAAAATTTTATGAATATTTTCAATCCCCTAGGGCCACTTTTTTCTGGATGAAATTGAGTTGCGAAAATATTTTCTCTTAAAATTGAAGAACAGAATATGTGTTTGTCATATTGTGTTTCAGTTAAAATGTCTTTAAATTTATTAGGTTTAACATAGCAAGAGTGAACAAAGAAAAAATAATCGTTATCACCAAATAAATGTAATAGCTCTTCATTTCTCTTGTAACTGTTGTTGTCAGAACGTTTTAATAAAACTTTATTCCATCCGACATGTGGTACACGTTTTATTGAGCTATGTTTTGAAAAGTGGTTAACCGAACCCTCAATTACACCCAAACCTTCAGTATGCCCGAATTCTTCACTTTCGCTAAATAGTAGCTGGAGACCTAAGCAAATTCCCATAAAAGGTTTGCCAGATAATACAAATTCATCTATAGCATGATGCAAATCGAGTTTTTTTATGTGTTTCATGGCATCCGGGAATGATCCAACACCAGGAAGTACCGCTCCATCAGCACTTGCTATTATCTTGTAGTCAGATGTAACTTCATTTTCGTAGCCGAGGTAATCAAGAGCATTTTTTATGCTAAAGATGTTGCTCATTTTATAATCAATGATTGCTATCTTAAAATGTCTTTTCATTCGGCCTGCAATTAATGCTAATATCTTTTAAGTATGCCTTAAGTTCTTTGACGGTGGTTGTATTTATGTTGGAAAGAACACGTTTACTTCTTAAGAAGTCGATGTTGCCTTCTTTATCAAAGCCATCCAAGTTTCTATTATTCGTTATATATTTATAATGAAAAATAGAGGCAATGGCAACGCCGCTTGCTGAAACTTTGGAAAACAAATCGGCAACATGCTCTTTGCTACCAACCCCCCCATGGACAACTACCGGTATGGATACGGATTCTGTTATTAGTTTTGCTAATTCGATGTTCATTCCTTGTCCTGTACCTTCGTGGTCAACCGAAGTTAACAAGATCTCTCCTGCACCTAATTCTTCTACTTCTTTTGCCCATGCAACTGCTTCTTTGCCTGTATAATTCCTTCCATTGTCGGTAAAAGCAAAATACTTTCCGTCATCTTGCCTGATAGCTTCAATAGCGACGACGATAGTTGAAGCGCCGAACATTTTGGAAGCTTCTTTTATTAATCCGGGATTTTCTATGGTAGCCGTATTTATTGAAACCTTATCTGCACCGGCTCGCAAAAGACCAACAATATCCTCCAGTTTGCGAATTCCTCCGCCAACTGTCAGTGGAATAAACGCTACCCTTGCCGTCCTTGACACTATTTCGTGCAAGCTGTTTCGCCCATAGAGACTGGCAACAACATCTTGATAGATTAATTCATCCGCACCTTGTTCATAATAATATTTCGCAAATTGCTCAGGCTTTCCTAGAACACGCAAACCTTCTAAACAAACGCCTTTGACAAGGTTTGGTCCTTTAATATCTAGTCGAGGGATAATACGTAAAGCTAATGACATAATATGCCAATCAGGTAATCGGGCAAATTATACCCCATTTTTGATTAATAGAAGATAAGTGCTGGTTAAATGCATCAAGCATAGGCCTATGTATCAAGGATGATTCTTTCAATGTTGTCAGCGAACAGATTCCCTTCTCAAGAATATCCTGTACTGCCAGATGAGTTAACTCGCTCTGAAAAGGTACTTTAAATAAATCCTTTTTAACTTCCCAATGATTCTTTTTTGAGGAATGGATAAGGACTCCATCCATTTCATTAATAAAATATTCAAAATTTTTCCCGACAATATTCAAAGAGAATGATATTCCTATTTCAGTTTTATAATCTACCAAGCTGATAAAATCGCCTCTTGAAGATTGCCCGATTAAATAACCTCCCAATTCGATGAAACCATTTCGTTTGCTATCATATAATTCTTTATCAAGCCCAGAGCCATCAAGCGTGATATTACTATTGCCGGTTATAAATGCAAATAAATCCAGATAATGGATGCAATTGCAGCCTAGCCCCCAATTTCTTCCATTAATGTGAAAATATATTATGTCATCATACTCGATAGCAGCTTTTATCTTTTGATATATAGGGTACATTCTCCTTGTACAATTAACCCAAGCCTTTATATTTCCTCTATCTAATTGCTTTATAATTGACTCAAAATCGACAATAGATTGAAAAACCACTTTCTCTAAAATTAAATTTCCAACGCCAGGGCTTTTGATAAATTGTTCTACTAAATTCCGCCTAATATCAGCATTTGTTGCAATTATGGCGACATCCACGAATTCTTGGATTTGTTGGATTTCTTTTACCCATTTCACTTTTTTTATAAACGGACTAAAAGGCATTTCATCAAAGCGTAATTTAGCGGTCTCTGTTGCAGAAGAATCCGGTTCCACAACAGATAAATCGATATTGCAGTTAATCTTTTTCAGCGCTTGAAGGTGTCGAGAACCTAATTGACCGGCTCCAACGATGGCGATGTGAGGAATTTTATTCAGCATACTAATTCATTTTCTTTTAATTGACATTATTTGAAGATCAGACAGCGGTCCAGCCGCCATCTACCATAATGGTAGCGCCATGAATGTAGGAGGCTGCATCAGACGCCAAAAAAAGAGCTGTTGATGCAACTTCATCCGCACGTCCCATTCGATTCAAGGGTGTTTTTTGGTTGTATTGTTTAATAAAAATATTGCTTTGTGATGAACTTTTGCCGGCAACCGGCCCTTCCAACCCACCGGGGCAGATCGTGTTGACCCGAATGCCAAATCCACCATAGTAAGAAGCCATTTGACGGGTCAAATTAATTATCCCCCCCTTGATAGCCGCATAAACCATGTTTTCATGCATATCCGTATTT
>JBNKCO010000013.1:0-41769 GCA_050287785.1 Bacteroidales bacterium | reverse complement strand
CTGCTGTAAAATCACGTTTTGAATAATCAGTTTCTGTTACTTTATCGAAAACTTTATTTCTAAAGTTTGCATCTTTTCTATCTGCATAAGCTTTATCTTTACCTGCAAAAAGATCTCCGGTTTCACCATACTTATAATCTTGAGCATGGCCTCCAAACGGGTCGTCAACTACTATGCCTTCTGATGTAATGGATTGAACCAATATAATATGACTTTTATTACCACTTCCTTTATGACGAATACTAAGAACAATGCTTCCTCCATCATCAAGGATTGATTTCATCTTGTCCCTATCTTTATTCGAAAAAGTGGATTTAGTTCCCATTGAGAAACCCTTTCTTTCAGCTTTGTATGCTCCATCACTAGTCCCTGTATAAGAAATGTCGTTTAGTTCTTCAGGGAGTTTATCATTATAGGTGTCATTAAAGACACTGTATCTATTTTCCAAATTAGCTGTTGTCAAATATAGAAAGAAGTCAATTAGGTCTTCTTTCTGGGCTATATTTTTAAATACTTTAGATAATTCTTCCTCTTTTCCCACAAGGTCACCTCCGGCAGATCCGATACTGCCACCGGATGTGCCAATAGTGCTTGACCCTGCTCGTATTTTCTTATAATCAGATGAACCAGCATCTGATGTAATTTTCTCTAAATACTCCTTAGATTTATCCTCCCACAATTTTTTTATGTCAGGTGTTTGAACACCTTCTACTAATTTTGCCTCAATTGCAGCAATTATATCTTCTCTTCCATTTCCAAGTCTTTCAAATTCTTATCGTCCTGTTCCTCTGCTGAAAATGTAAAAGTATTTTCTTTGGCATATTTATAGCTTTTTCTTCTTTTTTGCATAGCTCAGTTTCTGTGCTATTTGGAATGTATTCTGCTCTGGATGAGTTTAGTGATTTGCTTGAAAATAGGAATGATTATTTATTTCCCAACCACCATTTGTTCTTACAATCTATTGGCCAATAAAACCCTAGATTGCCTGACTCTGATTCAAAGTGAGATTCCCATCCATATTGTCTGTATTTTGGATTAATAATTGGTTCCCCACCTCCATCATCAAAATCACCTCCAATTTCGGGAGGATACCGCATTAACCCAAAATGGCAAGGATAATAATTTTTGTTCATTGAATCTATCCAATTTCCAACAAATCCTCTGGAATAATTATATTCCTCTGTATTATTGTCATCGTATATTTTTTTTGTAACAATATCATAATGAAAATAGATCCTAAATATTCCCTTAAAGACTCCTCCTTTTTCACATTCTTCTTCAAACTGATAACTACCAATTGCAGCAAGGTACAATTCATTAGAGGTATATCTATTAAATTCTATTCTCTCAATATTCATTTTACCATTAAAAAAGCATATTTCACCTTTGAGTAAACTTTTTCCTTGAACATTATATTGAGTTGTAGAAACTTTCTTTACCAAATCAAATCTCATGTTGAATTTGTGACGATTTGCACCAAATACACCAACGTAACTACAACTATCTAAGTAAATTATACTTGTTAAATCAACCTGATCATCTAGTATTATATAATTATTTGGTTGATTTTTCCATTCCTCGAAATCTTTTGATAGATCTTGCCCAATTAGACTAAAGGGTAATAATAGAAATAAAATAGTTAAATAATTTATATTAATCATTAAGTTCTCCTTCCTCAGATTGTATCTGATTATATGGGTTTGTAATATTTATTAACGTGTAATACCATCTCCGCTGACCAGATTGTTCTGCTTTATTAAGACTATTCCACCAGAAATCGTAAAAATTTCCACCACCGTAAATCACTTGACAACCTTCAGATGACTGACCTACATTTGAACTTACTTCTAAAGAGCCATCTTGAAGATTAGCTGTTGAAACATTAGGTTCGGTAGTGGATTCTCCATCTAAAATATCATTTTCTCTAATTGTATCAAATTTTAGGGTGTTTTTCAAATAGTTCTTTCTAGCATCATTGTATTCATTATTACTTAATAAGCTTTCAACAGAATTATAATCTGTAATCGCAACTTCCTGACTATTTGTCAATGGAGTAGACTGACTTTGTAAAAGTATAGCATTATTTCTAAGGTCTTTTAGATGATTATATGCGCTTTTATTTCTATTAATTCCATATTTTGAAAGTAAATAAAAGAGTTTGCTTAATCTTAGTTGCACAAAAAATTGATCTTCAGTGGTTGCACCATTACCACCGGCCATGTCAGCTAAAGCTCCAGATGAAACAACCATGCCTCCTCTAAGATTGTTATTTCCAGCTGCAGCGTTATATCCTCTCATCCCCCCTGGATGTAGATTCATTCCCCTGTCTTCTCTGAAAGTTAGTCCATTTCCACTAGTGTCACTATTTTGTGCTAATATATTTTTAGTTCGACCTGCTGGTTGTCTACTACTATGCAATCCTAAAAGTACTGTGGCTGTTTGAGGCCTTAACATTCTACTGGAATCTCTGTTTCCTGGCTCTGTTGTTGCAGTATAATGTTTACAATGTTTTACCTGATTACCTTCTTCATCAGTTTCGATCCAACTTGCGGCCATAGTATCATTCCATTGTACCGCATGGTCTTCTTCTTCGCTAATTTCGAGCTCTCGTCTTAAGCCAGTAAGGTTTACAATGTTTTCTTCATCACTCCATAAACCGTTTCTTGCCAAAGTTATATCCCGTATGAAATCATAGAGTGTTACCTCACTGTCTGAGCTAAAATCAGGAAGATCAATTGTTGTTCCATCTTCTTTTTGCATGCTCGTATTGCCAGCTTCATCACGCAGTGTATTTTGTGATGTTTCTCCCATAATAGTAGCAAAATTAGCTCCTGGTTTCCCATCTGCCGCATTTGTGATATTATTTATATTATCTGCTGTTATTTCACCATTATTAGATGAAATTGCATTTTCTAATTGTAACTTAACTACCCCAAGAATTCCATCATCTGGAATTATAATCTGATTGTCATCGGTGGTTCCAGAAATATTAGTTGGAGATGTAAAAGTAAATTCATTTACATTATCGGAAATATATTTCATTGTTTTAACAATTGCATTCCAATTGTATTGTCTTAGAATATAGCTTCTAATTGCTTCAATATTATTTGTAAGGATATGTTCTGTCCTTATGCTTTCATTATCGATTAAAGTTAGTTCAATATTTCCTGATTCTGTTGTCGCTACTTCATAGGTATTTGGAATATTAATAACACCTGACTCTTGTACACTATTTTGAGGAGTATTCCAATCCCAAGTTGAAGCTAAATTATTTGGAGGATCTTGTTCTTGTTTCTGGATAGCATTATTTGTTTTGCCATTTATTGAAACACTATTCCCCTCCGCAGCCTTCTTACCCATTGTATCAGCCTCATTCTCCAGCGACTTATCATCATTTACATTGAAATTGGGGTCAGATTTTAAAAGCGGAGACACAGGGTCGAAACCCGGGAAGAAATCTTTTGTCCTTTGTATGTAGTCTTCACTGCCAAAAGAAATATTGTCTCTTTTCAGTTGACGTTCAAATGCGTTTGCTTTTGAGCGCAATTGATGAACTGCTGATTTGTTTTTCTTGAGCTGCTTAACTTCTCCATTTACATAATTATTGAAATGTTTCTGCGAGAGCTTAGTTGAAAGCTGTTCTTTTCCATGCTTTAGCTGAAATTGCATCTGGGTTTTTGCTCCACCTATACGTGAAATCGAATAATCTTTTTGCTGTTCTTCCTTTTTAAGTTGTTTCTCAGATTTACGAACAACTGTTGGCTGCATATCTCCAACAGAAGGAGACTTAACTCTTCTTTCTCTTTGCTGAACAACATGGGTAAGTTCATGTCCGAGAAGTTCTTGTCCTTTCTTGCTTTCCGGATTGTATTGTCCCGGAGCAAAGTGGATATCTTTACCTTGCGTGTATGCTAACGCTCCTAAATCGTTTGCACTTTTATCGTTGGCATGAACATTTACATCATTAAAACTTGTGCCAAATGATTGTTCCATTTTTGATTGAACATCTTCTGGAAGTCCTGTTTTTGATGAAGAAGCATTGTCTTTTGTATTACCGTTTTTTGAGCTATCAGCTGAATCTTTTTTTTGCGTAGTCTCAGAAATGGAATCACCAAAGTTTGGAGTGTACTTTAGGAAATCAGGATTGAGCTTAGTCTTTTGCTCTTTCTGCTTAGTTTCATTTTCCTGCTGTTGCCTAACATATGCATTTTGGTCTGGACGCTGGACTTTATCAAACATAACTGTTTATCAAACTATGTAACGCTTGTTAAAGATATTGATTTTTTTTAGAACAGGTTTTATATGTGTTTAATATTCACAAAAACTCTTTTGCAAATTTTGAATGTGCGTCAGCTTGTACAGTGTTAATTTACACTAAGTTTGTAAACTTATATCAGGACAAGTCATAGTGAATATTCATTCTATTTATTACATAAACCAAATGCAGAACTAAAAAAGTTGGAGAAGTTAGTTTTCTGTTTTAAAGTAACTTTGTATATTGCGCCAATTCAAATAGTAAAACAATGAAGTATAAACTAATTATTTTAGCAATGACAGGTGCTCTATTAAGTTCATGTGGAGATGCACAACCAGGCAGTGTAGCAGTAGAACAAGGATTTAAATCTTATTCACCATCTATTCCATACGAAGAAGCAGTTAAAAAAGCTGATAGCATTATTAATCTGATGACTATTGATGAAAAGATATCAATGGTAGGTGGATATAATATGTTTTTCATAAAGGGATTTGAAAAATTTGGAATACCACCGCTTTACCTTTCAGATGCTACACAGGGAGTTCATATACGAGAAGAACTGGATGATCAACTGAAGAAGTCAACAGCCTTCCCGTGTCCAATTACTTTAGCCAGCACATGGAACATTGAATTAGCACACGATTATGCAAAAAGCATTGGTGAAGAATGCAGAGCAGGCGATATAGCTGTTTTGTTAGGACCAGGAATGAATATTTATCGAATATCTCAGAATGGAAGAAACTTTGAATATTTTGGTGAAGACCCCTATCTGGCCTCTCGCTTAATTGAAAACTATGTTGTAGGAATGCAAAGTACAGGAACAATTTCTACGCTTAAGCATTTCATTGCAAATAATAGCGATTACAGAAGAAGAACTTCTAACTCGGTTGTAGAAGAAAGGGCTTTGCATGAAATATATATGCCAGCTTTTGAAGCAGGTATAAATGCAGGAGCAATGGCAGTAATGACTTCCTATAATTTAGTGAATGGCGAATGGGCGGGGCAAAGCGATTATGTAATTAATAAACTTTTGCGAGAAGATTTAGGTTTCAAATGGCTTGTTATGAGTGATTGGTGGTCTGTTTGGGATACCGAAAAAGCGATAAAATCCGGCTTGGACCTGGATATGCCAGGTGAACCACACGAATGGCTACCTAAGGCAGCTAGTAAGGAAGAATTTTATATTCGAAATACCGCAAAGAGATTGTTAGAGCAAGGAAAGGTTAAGGAAGCAGATATAGAGCGGATGGCACGAAATATTCTAACTACTGAAATAGCAATGGGATTGTTAGATAGACCGGTTAAGGATGACAGTTATCTTGAAAACTATGATGAGCATCTGGAAGTTGCCTTACAAGCTGCCAGAGAAGGAATAGTGCTTTTAAAGAACAAAGCGAATATTCTGCCCTTAGACACTGAATCGGTGGAATCAATATTATTAACGGGTGAGTTTGTAGAGAAAGTGCCAATGGGAGGAGGTTCTGCTGAAGTTGTAGGGTATAATCCAACCAATATGAAAACCGCCCTTGAAACAGAATTTGGGAATAAGGTTAACTTTATTAAGAAACCAGATGATGGTCAAATAAGTAATGCCGGAATAGTTATTTTGAGTGTTGGAACACTTGATACAGAAGGAAACGACAGGCCGTTTGATCTCCCTGAGGATATTAATAAGGAAATAAATCGAATTGCCGACCTGAATGCTAATACAATTGTAGTGGTAAACTCAGGTGGTGGAGTTAATATGGCACCGTGGAACGATAAAGTAGCGGCTATTTTGTATGGTTGGTACCCAGGCCAAACAGGATTTAATGCATTAGCTGAAATTATTGCGGGCAAAACAAATCCGTCAGGTAAATTACCCATTACTATTGAAAAAGCATTTGAAGATTCACCGGCTTACCCTTATGTCCCTGAAGGCGAGGCCTTGTATAAAGGTTGGGATAATGATATGGATATAGAACATCCTATTCATGATGTTAATTATGACGAAGGAGTTTTTATTGGGTACAGATGGTACGAGTTTAAGGAAATTGACCCCTTATACGCATTCGGTCACGGACTTTCTTATACCAGCTTTGAATATCAGGATGCCAAGTTGTCTAGTGATGCCATTGCTTCAAATGAAAACCTAAGAGTTGAAGTGACTGTTAAAAACACAGGCGATAGGGAAGGAATGGAGACAATTCAATTATATGTCAGCGACCTTGAATCTTCAGTGGAACGACCCATAAAAGAACTTAAAGGATTTAGGAAAATTTCACTTTCTCCAAAGGAAAGTCAAACTGTTAATTTTCAATTATCCTCTCGAGATTTTGCTTTCTGGGATATTAATTCAAAGTCATGGAAAGTTGAACCTGGCAAATTTGAAATTTTGGTTGGTGGTGCTTCTAACAATATACAGCTGAAAAAATTAGTGATGGTTGAATAATTTTTTTAATGTAAGTCGACCTAAGTATAGTTACTCTTAATAGGTCGAGAAGCTATATGTTCCGGAATATTATTTGTTTAGATTTAAAAATCAATAAATAATACGAATCAAGGGATGAATTCCTTGCTATGGTGGCTGATAGTAATATTACAATTCAGCCGACTTCAGGGCAGAGTATGTGACTATGTGTTTATCTAGCCCCTATAATAAAACTCCTGTTTGAGTTTTATTATAGGGGCTATCTATGGGTTTAACCCTGATAAAGGACTCGTCTTAAAAAGAGTTTACATTAAAGAGGGGGCGCCTAATTTCCCTAAATCGAAAAATATTGGCTTTAGTTATTCTTACCCTGCCCCCAATGTCATTTGGTTAGTGAAAAAGTCTTCGACTCCGCTCAGCCTGACAGTCACTCTAGCGGAATAGAAGAGTTGGTATTACAACCAGCGGACTTCAAAAATGCTTAACTAAACGACATCGACTCCGCCTCTAAAGGGAGTCAACAAAAGCAAATATTTTCCGAGGTCTACTTTAGGGGATTAAGGGTAAAAAAGGGAAAATTGTCGTATTCCATTGAAAAGCGTCAGGAGGTATGCTTTAAAACCCACACAAACAACAACTTACACTTGGCTTGTGTGTTGCAGCTTAAAATATAGAGATCTATTGCCTAAAATAGTTTGCAAATAAATTTGCTATCCCGAAAATTTATATAAATATTGCAAACGTTATCTATATTTAATATAACTTTCAAATTTGCATGAAACTAAATCCTTAATAACCAAGTCAAATAGAAGCCTATAGATAAAACAGGTAATCGATATTTTATTAGGGTTATTTAAAAACTGAGCGTAATTGAGAACAAAGTTGCACTATATTTTGTAAAAACATACTTGATTCTCGCAACCTTAATTAAACATTTACACTCTATATACACGTAAAAGGTTAATGCGTTTGGAAATAATTGAAGAACTGGAATAACGCAAAACAGTAATATTGAAAATATCTACTTAAAACATAATAAAATGGAAACAATTAGACCTATTAGAAAGAGCCACCAACTAAGTATTTTGGTAACAGTTTTGTTAACAGCAGCATTCTTATTTACAAGTTCTTGTAAAGACAAAAAATCAGATGACCCGCAAAAACCAATAATTAGTTCAATAGTAGATGATGAAGCCTACCCAGGCGACACAGTAACTATTAACGGAGAACACTTTAAAGCTGGAGCAGCCGAAACAGTGGTGAAATTTGGAACTACAACAGCAACAATAATTACAGGAACCACTACCACAATAGATGTAAAAGTTCCTGTGCTAGATCCTTCGAGTGTACAAGTAGAAGTAGAAGTTAGCAAGTTAAAATCTAACACAGTAAGCTTTACTGTACTTGATCCTGATGATTTAATAAAAAAAATGGAGTTCGATGACTTTAACCCCAAAACTGGCCCAAAAGCAACAGAGATTACCATTAAAGGTAAAAACTTTGATAGTAAAGTAGAAGTTTTTGTAAACGGAGTTAAGCAGACAGATATAACCCTGGTAGACGCCGAAACAATTACAATAAGAATTGCTGCAGGAACCGGTAGCGGAAAAGTTGTTTTAAAACGCGACGGAGAACCAGATATGGGAAAAGATCCGGACTATACCTATAAGTACACAACCTATACAGTTAGCGATTATGGAACAGAAAAAGGTATCTTTATAGCTACTGAAGACGATGGTACTAGTTATATTAGTTATAATAAAGCCTTATTAAAACTAAATAGCCAGGGAGAAAGAATAGATACGCTTATTAATTTTGAAGTATACCCTTGGCCATACGGGTTATTCTTAGCAAATGATGGTACCCTGTACATAGCTGATATTGCTGGAGGAACAATTTTAAGTAAAAAGAAAGATTCTGATAAAATAGATACCTTAATAATTAATGATGCAAAAATACCAGCAGAAGAATTGTATGGTATTACAGGAGATAATGCCGGATACCTTTACGTTACAATCTCTGGGGAGCGTAATGTAGTAAAAATCGATATTGATAAGCCTGAAGATACAGAGGTTATTGCTATAACAGCATCAGTTACAGATTTCACTTATGGAATTACTTATAATAATGACTCACTCTATGTTTCAACTACAAATGGCTTATTTAAGGTACATAAAAATGGGGGAGCCATAAATTATATTTTTGAGGAGAACAAGTTATCTTTTTCAGGTTTATGTACTACCAATACTGGAGAAGTATTTGTTGTAGGTGGAGAAATATATCAGAACCTTTTTATAGTGAAGGATGATAATACACTAGAAGAAGTTGTTTCCAATGTGGATTTAGGTAATTTTAAAACTAGAGATGTATCTTGTACAAGTGATGGTTCACTTTATGTAATATCAGAGCAAAATTTAAAAAAGATAGTTAGAGATTAGAATTCTTTTCTCGGTGCTTGTTACAAGCACCGGGATAGTTTCATTTTTTCTTTAGCATTAAAATAAAAGTTATGTATCAATTTAGTCGTTACCAATTAATATTTCAGGGCAAGTTAAAAGGTATAATTCTTTGCGTCATAGTTTTATTTCTCGCTAACCACATTGTTGTTGGTCAACTAACAGTTACACCTACCCCAACCAGCGAAATAATTGGCTATGGCGATACCCTGGCTATTACCTCATTAGTAATCTCTGAAAATGGCGATAGTACAGCCTTAGGGAAATCTCCATCATTTATTAGTAGTTGGGATACCCTAACCCTAACAGCAACCGGAGGCTTTATGTTTGCCGCTAATTCTGATCCAACAGCCACTACTGTCGGAGATGATATATCTGACGGCCCCACTCTTATAGAAGCCCTTACCGATAATTACACACGTGTTTTTGCATTTTATGTTGCAAAAACACTAAATGAAAATACCATAACCATAAGTGGCATTAAACTTGTTGCCAATGCTGTTAACACTTCGCCATCGGGAGGTATTCATGTGAAGTTGGATACTGCTGGCTCTAGTGGGCCTCAAATAGATAGAACCGTTGGTACTTACAGTATGGAGCAACCCATCTTTAACCTAAACTACGACACTGAACCGTGCGACAACCAACAATTTACTTTAGGTGTTGAGCTTGTAGATACTAAAAGCTCATTCACCGACAACGACACTCTTTTTGTAGAATATCTGAGAGATTTAGGAGATTATACTGATGCAATAATCGACACAATTTTATTGGGGACAACACGTTCACACACTATCATATACGATTCTCTTTACAGCGATTACAATGCTTTGCGAGTTAGAGCCAAGTACGAAAATAACTGGGAAATTATAGATACGATAAATATCAGCAATACAGCTGGTCCAAACATAGAAATGCATAGAAGTGTATCACCAAATTTCGATTTTATCGGAGATGCGGCAGGTGTTCCATTCATAGGAGTCTCTTTGCTTATCAGTAGATATAACATTTCTGATTTAATCTCATATGATGATGCTAATGATATCTTACACATTGCTACATCATCCTATTTAATAAAAGACAATGGCGAATATTTTTTTCTACCTCCAATTGCTGGTAGCGGAATTCACGAAATTGATATCACTGTGACAAAAACTACAGTAGGTGGACATGAATGCTCACTTACAAAAATTCTTAGAATAAATGTTCTTCCAGATATTATTTCAGTAAAAGATGTTTATTGCTATGGATATAACTTCCAGGATACTATTGATGTAGCTTTAAATGTTCTAGAAAATGCTTATTCAGTAAAAAATGTAACATCTAGTAATTCTACAACACAATCAATAACAACTTTAGAATTTAGTTCTTTAACTATTGAATATGCAGGAGAAACCATGCGAGATTTTTCTGCAGATTCAGCAGTTAGTCATGATGTGACTTCTATTAAATTTGCTTTTAATCCAAGCAGATTAATTGAAGATGCACTAGAAGAAGTTCCAACTACCGGCGAAGATATTGATATTACATGTAAATTAAATGTGTTGGAGCATACAGAAACAACAACAAATTTATGGGTAGACTGGGTTGTTAATGCTGCTGTTACTGATTTTATAGAAGAAGGCTGGACATGCCATCCCACTACTTCTACAGGAGAATCAACTTGTTCTTTAACAGTAGCAACAGTTAAAGAAGCTATAATTAATATCCAATCTGAAACGACCACGATTTTTACACCTCGTAATGATGGTTATTTGCAAGATTTTTCATTTTTATACTGTCAGAATAGCGACCCCATAAGATTGAGATCAAATAGAACTATCGATACAATAAAATCGGTTTTCGAAGAGGGAATTATGTATGACCCAATCAATGAGGAGTACTTTATAGATCCCGCAGCCTTTAGATCAGATACAAATACAATATTTGAGTTAAAGCTAGATTATTATGATGCAAACACTTGTTCAAATGACACCACCTTACAAACTACTATTTATGCTGTACCTGAGGTTGAGTTTCTTGCGGAAGAAATTTGTGAAGATTCCGCACAGGTATTTTTACAGCAATCACCAGATTCCGGTTGGGTAAATATTAAAGGATACAGTTGGGATTTTGGAGACGGATTTTCTATCTCGAACTTTGCAGACACAAGTGCAGTTAATTTGCATGTAGGAACACACGGCGGTCGTACAAGCGGTACTTATAATAATCCTTCGCATCGCTATTTAGAACCAGGTAAAAAAGAAATTACCCTGCGCATTATGAGCGAGCAAGGATGCATAAATGCCAGTACCGATACAATAGTAATCGGTAAATATCCTACACCAGCACTTACCTATTTCGGAAAGTTACAAAACGAAACAACTACTCTGGAAAACCTATCAGGAGTTTTTGAAGACGATCCGGTAGAACAATTTACTTATTCTCTTACTACTCCTTCGGGACTACCACTTCCTTTTGTTCGAACAACATACGATCCGGTTACTTTTGAGCCGGAAGAACATGGGGTATATAAAATAAATATGCAAGCACGCACTCAGAATGGTTGTATTAGGTCTGTTGATACCTTGTTGCCTGTATTTCCAATAGAACCAGTTTACGATGATATTTTATATTCCGAAGATTTTACCGGGGGTGAAGGTACAACAGGTTGGTTACCATCGTATTCGTTTGTTCGGGAACAAGATACAGGATGGAAGTATGTTCCAGTGGCAGGAGTCTTTAACGATGCAGATAAGCACCAAGACGGAAGTATGTGGCTAACTGGCGATTATCACGATTCTGTTGATAACGAAAAGGGATGGTTAGAAAGTCCATGTTTTGATATTCAGGATTTATCATTCCCCCGGTTATCGATGGATATTTATCAATCAATAGAGCCTGGTAGAGATGGAGCTATTATTCAATATTCTGTAGATGATGGGCTCAGTTGGACGAGACTTGGATCAACTACATCTGGGGTTAATTGGTATAATAATATAGGGATATTTAGTAATCCGGGAGGTAATTCTGGAGAAAATGAAGGGTCGCAGGGTTGGTCAAAAGATACAAATGCCTGGGTTACAGTATATCATCCTCTCGATTCCGTTAAAGCGGCCAGTGGTGGTAATTGTGTGAGATTCCGAATAGCCTATAACAGCAACAATTTTCACGATTCAAAATATGCTGGTTTGGCAATAGATAATTTTACAGTCGCCAGACGTAAAAGAATTGTACTGCTCGAAGAGTTTATAAACTCTTCTTACGTAGGAAAAACACCAAGCGATGGGCAAACTGATTATGAAGGACTAAATAGTTTCCTTGGAGGTTTGCCAGATGAAGTCTGTGATATTCGTTACCATATAAAAAACTCTCATTATATAGATGATTTATACGATATCAACATTTGGGACAATAGTGCCAGGGCATCTGAATATGGAGCGCTTAATTATGGGCCACTTTGGGTAATGGATGGTATTATTAGAAGCAAATATAGAAATGTATTTTATGATGTTTCTTATATGAAGGCATTTGAAGAACGTGCTCTTGCCGAGCCTGCATTTGAGATTAAAGATGTTCAAAGGCAACTAGATGGCAATGCTTTGAACATTTCGGCAACAATTAAGAAAACAAGCATGCATATGGAAGAAAAGATAGGTCCGCATGTAAGTATAGTACGGATGGCAATTGTTCAGAAATTATATACAGACGAGAATAATACTACTCATAAAAATGTTTTAATAGATTTATTACCAAATGGTGTAGGAAATGTTGTAGAAAGAATTCCAGAAAATTTTCCCCAAGGAGATGAAGTTACAGTTTCTGCTACTTGGAATCCAAACGTAAAAACCGTGGGGAATGAATTTCGTTTAATAATTTATGTTCAAGCGCCTTGGGGTGATGATGAAGTGGAACAGGTCTGGTTTCAAGATTTGGATATTAGTGAAACTCCGCAAATTACCACTGGAATTAAAGATGCTTCAATAAGTGAAAACGAATTGATTATATATCCTAATCCTGTAACCGATGACTTAACTATAGAGCTTCCAATAGACTTTAAAGAAGATGTAGTCTGGAAGATATACACTTTAAACGGTCAGATGATAAAGCAAGATGAGTTTTATAGAGCAGATAATAAAAAAACTATATCAGTAAAAGAATTACCCGAAGGGTTTTATGTTTTGCAGCTCAGGAATGGAAAAGGAAAACAACTAAATCAAAAGTTTTCAAAGAAATAAGAGAGTAATTTCAATTTTAGAGTTTAGATAATAGATTATGTTAGCCCCGGCTTTATGCTGGGGCTTTTTTTGCAACATTACCTCTGAATGTTGCAGTATTCTAGTTTTGCTTAGCAATGATTTGGGTAATTTATAGATTTGACTTCTGAGAAATTCCTTCTCTTTTTCGCTACTAAAAAATTTATAGCGTTTTAATCATTTCATATTGATGTCCTGAAGGTTTCCATCCAAGACTATTTAAGAACAGACGAATTGATTCAATACCTTTTTCAGTATTAATAATCTTAACAATTTCTCCGGGTATTTTCTTGAGAATATGACAGAATAATATAGTGCCAACACCTTTTCTTCTGTATTTATTTTTAACAGCAAGTTGTGTGATATCACCAGTGTTAAGTTGTGAAATAGTATATCCAATAAGTTCATTTTTAAAATATGCTCCCAGTATAATAAAATCTTCAACTCTTCTTTTTATTGATTCAATTGAGTTTTGCCACGATGGTTCAAAATCGCAACATTCTTCGATAAAATTTTGTTGTGGTATTTCAATTTCTCTTATTTCAAGATTCTCAACTTGCTTTGTGGTAACCTCAATATTACCTTTTTCTCTAGCATAATAATCAAACTCTCGTGTAATTGCAAAGCCCTGATTTTGGTATAGTTTTACGGCAACTTTATTTGTTTGAAGAACTTCGAGAAGGTATTGTTTAACGCAAGCCTCTTTAAGAATTGGAACAGATTCAATAAATATTTGTTTTGCAAGACCTTTACTGCGAAACTCAGGTATAGTTCCAGTGCCTGTGTCGTATGCAGTTAGCTTATCATTCCATAAGCCAATGCCATTTAATGTAAAACTTACAAGCTCACCACCTTCAAAAGCTCCCATGGAAAGTGAAGGATCAAAACCACGGCGAGATACCATTTGGAAAAGTTGTTCTTCACTCATTGGTGGCAGACCATAATCGGCGAAAGCTTTTGAAAAGGCGACATGAACATCTTTAAATCCGGTGTTTTCAAGGGATTTTATTTCCATTTTGTTGTCTTTTCACTTCTTATCAGTCCGAGCTAAGTTAGCTTTTCCAAGGTAAACTGTTAGTCTAATAAGCATTACTCAACATCCATATATTCTTCAAAGTCGAAATACTCAAGAGGTTTATGTGCTCCAATAATTTTTATATCATAGGCTTCCTCTTCTTCAGCTTTACAGATTATAATATTATCAAGCAACCATTTTTGCTCTTGCGCTTTTCTTTTCAAAATGAAATAACAAAGATCCAAATTTTGCTCAAATGATATTTCTGCATCAAGAGTTTTATATACAGCTATTGAATCGCTTACAATATGAATTCTTGCTTTATGATATTTTACATATTCATTTTCAGACATTAATCGAGAGAGATCCTCATCGTTTAAGTATTGATAGTTTAAGTAATCTCGGCGGGATAAAACCGTTCTCAAGGTTTTACCTATTTCATGTTTAGTAAGAATAAATCCAATATTTACAGGATCATTCATTGTGTCAAAAAGATGAACTATGCTGTTATAGAATTTACTTGAAAGGACAGAATTTAATTTAGAAGAATAGACCCCTTCATGTAAAATCTTTAATCTAACAGAATCAGAAATTGACTCCCAAGCCTTATCTTCATTATCTGTTATCAACCATTCATACCCTTCACTTTTAGAATAAATTATATCTCTGTTGATCAAAAGATACAATTTGTTTATTTCTTCTAATGATTGGTATACATATTTACAAAAAACACTATCATTATTTTCTAATTCAGACAAAGATTCTGTGTCATGTTTTATTTTAATCTTATCATTACTTGGTTTACAATTTGAAAAAATAATGATACTTATAATCGCTATTGCTACCCTCATAATTTAAAAGAATGTGCCTAATATCTTACTACTAGATATTTAATTGGTTTCGATTTGCCAATTAGTTCTAAATCAGATGCTTTTTCTTCTTCTAAGGTGCATACTTTTATATCGTCAAGTAACCAATTTGAATCAGAAACCTTCTTGAAAATGAAATATACCCTATCATTGGTGTTTTCGAAAGAAATTTCCCTTAAACAATTCTTGTATATTGCTTTTGAATCGTTTACTATTTGTAATTTATCATAATAATAATCATCAACACTTTCAAGTATTGAACCGCTTTCAGCATTTGCAGAACTAAATCCAAGTTGTTCTTGTATGGTTTCAACATTAGTTAATATATTAAACATAGTTTTGCCAGCATCATGTTTAATTAGCAGGTAACCCATTGTAATGGGGTCTATCATATTTGCAAGAGAATTTGACACATTTGTTTTCATATTGTCCGTTAAAAAATTTTGAAAATCTTTCCTCTTAAAACCTTCCTTCGTATAGGAAATTCTTATAGAATCAGTTATGGATTTAAATTCCCTTTCGCCATTGATGCTAATAATATATTTGTAACAATTATCAGCTTTAGAATAAAATATTTCTTTTAGAGATTTTTCATACTCAATGTCTAGCTCTTTAATAGATTTGAGAAACTCTTTTTTGTTATTTAAAACAAGTTCTTCATTAGAGATTATATTTTCCATTGTCGTATTCCTTGTTTTTTTTTCATTAGAATCCTTAGGTTTCAAACTACAACCAACTATAAGAATTAATACAATGTAAATACTGTTTTTCATAATTTGCAGGTTTATAATTATTTATCCTTTTTTAGATATTTTTCATTCTCTTTTGAAACTTCAATTCCTGTCATCTCAAAATGCCAGGCTTCACCCTCGCCTCCATCTCTGATAACTCCAAATCTTAAACCTATTAAGTCAATCATCGCTTCAGTTTTAATTATAAAACCGGAACTACTAATATCCATAGCACCACCATCGCAATGATCTGAAACACTGGGAGAATTACCTGCTTTGTTGGGTAATCTTCTATTAGAGTCATTGTAACCTTCGGAAGCAGCCTCCTTTGAGTCTGTTCGAAACGCTTTTGAATTTAGAAGTTTTCTTTCTGTCGTGTATTCAGTAATATAATTGACCACATCTGACCAGAATATTCCTGTTTTAGCTTCACCTTTCTCTTCTACTTTTTCCTTTTTATCTTTATTAGCTTTAACTGCTGCATCATAATCCTTTTTTGTAGCGTAATTAGGATTTGCCCCATAATAAGTATAAAAGTGTTCGCTCTTCGCCCATTTATTCCCATCAGAGTCAATTACAAAATCTCCTTCTCTATAAACAGTATTATTATACATTTTTATTAGGTTATCTTTTATGGCTTGTTTTTGACTTGTAGTGGCCTTAGAACTCTCAACGACATATTCGACAGACCACCTATGAGCTCGCTTTTGACTTCTTGCTCCATCCTCAGTATTCATATTACCTGAATATAAACCTGCTACTATTAAAAATTTATGAAATCGTTTCATTCTATCTACCAAAACTGGGCTCAATGATGCCTCTTCATCTTTCATGTAGGCAGAGGTATTCGTAAGTTTTTCTGTAACGCCATTTGTTAATTTATTAAAGTATTCAGGTTCTGTTGCAGCTTTATTTGCCATTGAGATTACTTTCGCATATTTACTATCATCCTCAATTCCTAAGTTTTTCTGAATTTTATCTAATTTTGCATTGTATTCTTCTCTAGTTTCCTGAGGTGTGTGGACCCCAGTATTCATATTGTATTTCATTAGTTTAAGGGTTCCACCTTTTCTCTTAGCAGTTAATACACCTATATTGCTACCTTTATCGTTTATCCATCCAGCTTTTGATAGATTAAAGTTGTCCTCAAACTTATTTATGCTTATTTCTAAACCATCATCCCAAATGCCTTTTTCAAGGCAAATTTTTGGAACATTTGGAACATTATTCTCAACCAACAATTCAGCAACAAGCTTTACATCTTGTATATTATTTTTTTTACCTTTACCAACGTCTCCATCTAATTTTGTCTTACCTGAGGCTATTTTAGCATTAACAACTTTTCTATTCATGTAGATAGGCTCCAAACCAGAATTCCTGAATAATGCTTTGAATGTTGCATTACTTGTTCCAACGCAACCATCAGGTGTTAAATATTTTTCTTTATAGGTTCTTCGTGCATAATATCCATCACCCTTATTCCTAGTTTGAAACTCTTTAATTTTATCACCTAATTCATCTTTCCAGTCTCCTTTTTCCTTACATTCTTTAGGTATATCAGTATAACCTATTGCCACTAGTCTTAATGCTACTTTTTTTACATCTTCCTCTTTATTAGTTTTACCTTTTCCAACCTCTTCTACTAAAGATGTAGAATAAGTGAATGTTTTTTTCAAATACTCCTTATCTTTCTTGGCATCACCTATCTCATATTCCTTTTTTTCTTCTTTTTCTTCAGCTACGGGTTTAGTTTCTTCTTTCTGGGTTGGACCAGCTTTCTTCCTTCTCCTTATTATTTTTCTTAATCGCTCTACCTGCCAATAGTCTGAGGTTAAAATACTTCCCGGCATGTGAACAGATATGTCATTAATCCTTGATTTCAAGTCAACCAGCAGACTAAAATCAATTACCATAAGATCAGAGTCAGTTAATATCTTTACAGTACATAAGGCAAGATCGTCTTCCTTTGAATATCCTACTAGATCTAATGCGTGAATTATAACATTTGGCCTTGTTTTAGCAAACTTAGAGAGCACAAGGCCCATTAATTCATAATTTCCCTTTCCTTTCTTGACAATTTCTTTTGCTAATTTTTTATCCGGATCTTCCTCTTTAGGTTTTGCCTTAATGTCTGGTCCTGATACTGCATCAACTTCTGGTTTAACTCTAAGGTCAGGGCCAGATACGGCATCAACACTTACTTCTGGCTCTTCCTCTTTAGGTTTAGCCTTAATATCAGGTCCTGATATGGCATCAACACTTATTGTTGTGGGAGCTTGCACACTTTCACTCTCTGCAGCAACAATTGACTGCTGTTCCAAAGTCATCTGCTGGAAGGGATTTATTTGTGCCCAACTGGTTACCGGGGTTGCAGCCATTGTTTTTTGCTTGGCCGCTGTTGGTTGCTGTGTTGGTGCAGAAGTGTTTGTGGTTTGTTTCTGATCCTGAGACATTTCTTGTAACTATATAGTTTGTTTAGGTTTTATAAATATAGGGAAAAGGTAATAAGTTCAAAAGTAGAAAAGTGCATTAGTTTTAAGAAAGACTATTTTTCAATGTCATACCTATTTCTTTTTACTTTATGCTCTTTTGCCTTAATTTTATATTGTCTTATTCTCTTTAGCAAACTCAAGTTTAACCGATTCAAACATATCCTTGCCGTTAATTGTCTTGTTTCCACTAAGTACAGCTTTCATGCAGCATCGTCGCATTACATTATAAATACCAGCTCCGGTAATTTTAATGCTATTGGCAATTTCGTTCAACTTTACATCGTTGGCAAATTTGAAGTCTTTTGGTAGGTGCACTTTCCAAAGTCTTAAACGCTCGTCAGCTTCAGGTTTCTTAAAGCTAACAATGCTATGAAAACGGCGGTAAAATGCGGTGTCGATGTTTTCTTTAAAGTTTGAAGCCAGTATAGAAACACCTTCGTAGCTTTCAAAACGCTGCAATAAATAAGATACTTCCTGGTTGGCATATCTGTCATGTGCATTTTGAGTAGCTCCACGTTTTCCGAATAATGCATCGGCTTCATCGAAGAACAAAATCCAATTTCCGTGCGATGCTCTGTCAAATATTTTTGCCAGGTTTTTTTCTGTTTCTCCAATATACTTAGAAACTACAGCAGATAAATCGATTCGGTAAACATCGTGTTTTGTCAGCTTACCAATTAAGGAGGCAGCAAGTGTTTTTCCTGTTCCCGGAGGTCCATGAAACAGGCATTTGTATCCGCGCTTAAATTTATCGAGTTTTATATCTTTCTGCTTGCAAATATTTTCGTAATCGAGCCATTCCTTTACTTCTTTTAATTGAAGTTGGGTATCGTAATCAACGATAAGATCGTCCCATATATAATCGGATGAAATGAGCATAGCTGGAAAGTCATGTGAAAATTCCGGACCTTCTGAGGTACCTGACAGCACATTATTTAAAATTGAAGTAGACGGAGTAAGGGTAGAACGAGTAAAAGGTTCTCCATGCGGGGGATTTGGTAATGCAATTATATCTTCTTTAAATAACCTGGAGGTATTTCCGAAATATGGGAAATAGAGTTGTCTATTTTCTACTACAAGACCAACAAATATTGTGAGTGCCGTTTCAAAAGTTGGGTAGTTGGATTTGTTAATTAGACTCTGATTAAAAAAAAGGTCAAGATATTTCTGCCCATCGGATGGCTTTGAATAAGCATTGAGGAAATCTGGCACAAAGTAGGGAGCTAAACTCAATAGCAGGATAAGCTGTTCTGTACTATCTAATTTATTTTCTGCTACCAGATTTAAAAAAGCAGAATCAGAATTTCCTGAATCAGGAATGGGGTTGTCTTTTATAATTGATTCGAAATTTCCTCGCGGATTGTTTAATCGCCAGCTAATGATTTCCTTTAACCATTCGAATTGTTCTTGCAGAATTTCACCTTCTTCCTTTGAGATATTCATTTACTAGTGTATTGAGGATTTAGATTATAACTTTGTTAGGCAACAACGCAGTAGTAAGACTTTATAGACAGACACTATTTACACACTTCCCGGTATTCAATATCGTCGCCCATATAAAAACTCCACTCTTCCTTGGATAGCTGTCTTTTAATATAGTGACAGATTTCATCAACCAGAAGACCAGTTTTAATTGGCCACATGTAAATAAGGTTACCATCATTACTTGAAGACAGTAAATATTCTCCATCTGGACTAAAGGCTATCGACTCAACCCACGATTGGTGTTCGCGAATTTCAATAGGATTATCTTTCCAATCTGTAACATTCCAGATACGAATTACACCATCCAATCCGGATGATGCCAGTAACCTGTTATCGGGGCTGAATTCAATATCAAGTATTCTTGCTGTATGTGCGTTTACTGTTTTTATAATTTTACCATTGGAGCTATTTAAAATTAGGATTTTTCCAGCGCGGTCACCAATGGCAATTGTTTCACCTTCATGGTCGAATGAAACAGCCATTACCGGTTGGTTATGTTGGTACAGAATAGTAGGTTTTTCTGATCCAACCTTCCATAGCAGCACAAGGTTATTGGAAGTTACAATTACTACGCTCCTTCCATTCGGATTCACATCAATGTCGTTTATTCCTGCACTGCTTTCATAAACTAAAGTTCCTTCATTAGTTAGTAAATCCCAGTGTTTTACCTTGTTGTCTGAGCCAGAAGTAATCATGGCATTTCTACCTGGAATAAACTTTACATTAGTGACTTTTCCATCGTGAGCATCAAAAACACGGGGAGTTTGGGTAGGTTGAAGTGCATTAAAAAGTTGTACCGTCCTAATCGAAGACCCGCAAGCCATCCAGCGTCCGTCAATGGTAATAGCCAGGCATGTATTTGCATCTTCATTTGTGATAATAGTGGTGGCTTTTGGATTTTCTTTTCTAAATCCCCATCGATTAATAACACCAACATTATCGGCACTGTATAAAATGTTTCGAGCAGGGTCAAAAATGATAGATTTAACAGAGCCGTTATGACCGGCCAGGCTATTATATTTTCCACCTTTTAGAGTGCTGAGTGCTTTATAGAGTCCTCTATATATTTCCGGATGATTTATCTGACCACCATTTTCCCGGTTAATGAGGTAAGCATGATAGGCAAGCAATCCTGCAAGCTGATTGTCTTCGGTTTGCATAGCTTTTAGTGCCAGGGTTTGTGACAAAGTAAGTAAGCGCTTTCGTTTCTCTAATATTCTTCCCGCTTCAGATTGAGATATGTTTTGTTGTGCTATTTCTGCTTCTGTTAAAGCTTGTTGTTTTTCAGCTCTCTCCTGAGCTGCGGTCTTTTCAAGTGTCTCGGTCATTTGAGAGAGCTCTTCCAGTTTTTGTTGATAGCTTATTTCAGTTTCTTCATTTTGAACTATCTGCAGTTGTTGGGTTTTATTCAGTGAGTCAACCATATCACGTTCAAGAATTAGCTCATATTCCCGCAATTGTGATAGTTCAATTGCAGTATCTTTTTGCGCTTCCAGAATTCTGGCGTATTTTTCAACAGTATCTTTTTGATCCAGAGCTGCTTCACGCTGGAAGTAGGCATAAAACATAGCCATTAATAAAAACACAGCAAAAACACTCATTATTACTGCAATTCTACGAGTGCGGTTTAGTTCGCGTTTGCGAAATTTAATTTTACTTTCTTCTTCTGTTTGAAACTTTTTTTCGCTGGCATTCAAGAAAACCATTGCCTTTTCAAATGCCGGATGATACCTTTTGGCCCATGCACGGTTCGGATTCTGGGTTTTCTTCCAGTTTATTGCAAGGTGAAGGTCAGGGGGGCGCATTAAACTTGTCCGTCCCATTTGGTATAAGTTCGAAAGCTCTACCATGCGAAGGTACATTTGCGAAGAGGAAGCTTCCTCATCAACCCAGTCCTTAAGCTTGTCCCATACGCGCATTAAACTTTCATGAGAGATGTCTATTACAGTATCATTTGTGATTTCAACATGATGATATGGAGTTAAAAAAGATCTCGCTGGTTCACGAAACTTTTCCAGTACCTTTATTACATCTTTTGGCTGAGCATTTGCCAGAGTAGCTATTTCAAAAACAGAAGCAGGTCTTCTAATTCCTTTACCTTCTTGTCCTTTCTCAGTGAGCGCTTTAAATATGGTTTTGCAGAGCTGACGTTCGGAATCGTTAAGTTCAATATAGGCCTCGTTGGCATGCAAAGATAAAGCATTATCTATTTTACCGGCTGCGAGATAGTCTCGCATTGTTATCGAACTTTCAGGGTCGTTGTGTTTTCTCCAGAATTCCCAGGTACGCATCATTGCATGTTGAAGCACTGGAAGCTGGTCGTGGCTTTCGTCCAGACTATTCAGTATATGTTGAAGTAATCGGGGCTCAAGAGACGCTCCTGCAACGTTTATAGGGCCGGTTATAACTTTCTTGAAATCAGAGCGAGTCATTTGGGGAACCAGGTAATTACTCTTGTTAATGAGAGCGGTTAATCCCTGAAACTCTGAGCAATCTCCAACAAAGTCGGAGCGCATTGTAATAATTATGTAAATAGGTAAGTTGGTTTGCTGAGCTGTATTTACAAGTAAGCGTATAAAGGTGTCGGGTTCATCTCTATGGTTTTTAAGTTGATTTCGACTTTCTTTATATCTGAATAATTCTTCAAATTGGTCAATAACAATAAGAATGTTTTTCTTTTCAGGAAGTTTTAATTGTTTGACAGCATCGACCAGACCTAAAGAGTGTCTACGTAAAACAGAATAGTAGTATTCAACAAGTCCTTCATTACTGGTTTTTGGCTTTAATTCTGTTTCAGCTTCTGCAAGTGAGGCAGCAAGGTTCCATACAGGAGTACTACCAGGCCTTGAGGTTAATATTTGCCAATTACTACCTGCTTCAGGAATAAAACCGCCGTATAATAAAGGTACAATACCACAATAGATAAGTGATGATTTTCCACTTCCGGATGCTCCTGTAATAGCTGCAAATTTATATTCTGAAAGATAACTTAGAATAGTCTCGCTTTGACCTTCCCGGCCAAAAAATAAATGACTCTCATTGATACTAAAAGGGCGTAGTCCGGGAAAAGGATTAAGAGCTATATTTTGGTGAGGATTATTCATTGTAAGTAGATTAAACTTTTGCAATACTTAGAAATTCAGAGAAACTGTCTGTGTCGGAATTTTTTAATTGAAATATTTTTGGGAGCCAAGGCTCAATATCAGAAATATCTGGCATCGATTCAGTTATAACTCCTATAGCCAGAAAAGGATTGTCTTTACCTAATCCTTGAGCTTTTATGGCATCTTTCAGGTTACTTTTCAACCAATTTTCATCGCCATCATTATAGTAAAATAACACACAATCTGCTAGTTTTAAATTTTCAAGGTGTTTACTGTAATAGTTTTTTTCGGCAACACCTTCTTTTTTGGTTAAATGCACATTTAAATTATCTGCTAGTTTCTCAATTTCGTGGGTATCTGTGTCTGGCTTTGTTACTAAGTATACTCCACAATTATTATCGGAAGATTCACTTCTAACCTGTTGTCGTCCGGAAATTCTTTGAGCAAGCACAATTTTAAAGTCTTCCTGACTTGTTTCGATTATTTCAGTTTGTGCATCAGCATCGTCTCGTTTTAGCCGGTTTAAAAATAGCTTTTGTTTTTGGTCGTTGATTTTAAGGTTGTTTGGCACCCAAATAATTCTTTGAATAGAGTTATTCAATTTAAGATATTCGCGAATAATAATATTCTCCATTTCGAAAACCGATTTGTTTTCACCAGGTGCAATGGAACCGTAATGTGAACTAATTATTTGTACAATAAGATTACAGTATTTAAGGTTTTCTTCAATAACATTTTTTATTTGAGATTCTTGTTTGGGTAATTCGGTTAATGGTAACACTCTGAATCCAAAATGCTGAAGTTCACGCTTTATATCATCTCTGGTAATCTCACTATCTTCGGTACTATTCCCTAGGTAGATAAATTTACTATCCTCGGGTTGATTTCTCTCTGAGCTTATTGCAAGGGTATCGTTAATATCATATACCAAGTCAAGTAGTTTTGCCCATGTTTTGTTAGAATCAGATTTGAAAGAAAAGGGCTTAATTGAGCTTTGCCTGTGTTTAATTACTTCATAAAAATTATATGCTTGCAAGTGGATTAGGTTTTCATTCGGGTGACTCTTGTGCTCTGGATTTATACAGACCTTGAAAATTCTGGACAGTTCTGTTAGTTCCTTGTTTTCAATGTCAAGAGATTGATAAATATTTTGAAGTTCTTCCTTGTATTCTTCTTCTTCATCGGTGCTGGTTCCAAGAATTACTATGAATATATTTGAAGTTTTGACAAATTCCTTATAATTATCAGAAGTGAAATCATTTTCTTTAATGAAGTAAGAAATTTCATTGTTGGAGATTCTATTAAGAGTTGATGTGAAATGATTAATAAAATCAATTATCCAGCCACTTAAAGCTTCTCCTTTTGGAAATGTTATATATACTTTCTTGTTTTCATTCATTGTTCAACACTTTTGAGTTTTTCAATACCACGAAGAATTGTATTAGCTAAATCTACATTGTCGTAAACTAATTCAGTAACAACAGATTTCTCGAAAAGCCAGACAGTGGTTTTCTCTTTTGCAATAATCTTTTTAATACCTTGCTCAGTAAGCAACGATATGGGCAAAAGATTGTCGGCAACATATAGAGAAGCATCTTTATCAATAGACAAAACATTGAGGTCGAGTAAAATGAGCTGATATTTCCCTGAGAGATTCTCAAGTGATAAAGTTTCATCTTGTTTAATCTCAAGTTTTCTGGCGATTTTAGCAAGTTTCAAGGCTACAAACTCCGAAAGTTGTTCGAAAGGTTTAAAATCCATCAGTTCCGAATATCTAGTACAAAGCAATAGATTTGGATCAGAATCAACTATCGAGGGTGAATGGATTAATGTTTTTTCATTTTTTAATAAAGAGTCTTCAATCTCCTTAAATTTATCTGGATATACATTCTTTAGAACAAACAAGGCAGTCTCGCTTAATAATTGCTCTGGGTGTGTAGCATTAAATACCAGCTCAGACTCAAAACCCTGAAGGTTTTGTTCTAATATCACTAACATTGCACAAGCTCTGGGATATAGTGAAAGTTTGTTGTAATCGTGAGTAAGAGTTGAGCGAATAATTTCGTTAGGTGTAGTTTTTGGTTGCAGAAAATAAAATTCCAGGCGTTTTAAACGTTCCGTTGATGTAATATCTTCTAACAAAGGAAATATTAAAGGTTTTATGTCATCATCAAGATATTGATCTGCCAATTCAATAGCATGATTTATCTGAGTTCTGCTTCCTAAAATAAACAAGCGCTGAAGCGATTCAATTATATTTGGATTATAAATTAAGGATAACAACCGGAATAGCTGTTTGTAATTCAAATCAATTTCACTACTGTATGCCTGAAAAAGCAAGCTGAATCTTTTTTTGTTCTTTAGGCATTTTTGAATATTGAGATTAAAAGTGATTTCTGATACAAGTTTAATCAGCAACCCGTGAATTCTGTATTTATTAGTTTTATTAGCCTGAAAGTGATGTTCTACTAATGCTTGCACACTGTGCAACATTAAATAATCGTTTAAGCCTCCGAGTTTGTCAAGTAAGATGTTAATGGATTTTGCACTTCCAATTTTTCCATATAAACGCATAATTCTTGCTAAAACAAGATCGTCAGTTCCAGGAACCATTGCTTCCCGTTCGAGGTAATCAAGGGCTGCATCTCCAGAACGAGCAATTGCATCCATTGCATATGGGTCAAATTGTCCGGGATGAATAAAATCTAATAAAGAATAACTGAATTTATCAGTCTTATGCCGGGCAAGGGCCCTTATAGCAGCTTTGCGTACCGTTGGTTCAATGTCTTTTGTAAGAGTAGTAAGCAAGATTTCTTTTTCTTTTAGCTCAGACCTCGAGATAATTATCGGAAGGTTTGCTCGTTCGCTTAAAGTTCCTGCATAGACTTTCTTTCTGATTTTTTCTTCATAATTAAAATCAGCTGTGGTTGAAGGAAATGAATTAATAACCGCCTCAATTCTTGGTTGGTCAGAATCAGAAACTTCCTTAAGAAATTCAACTAACGAAGGTAGGGTACTATCAATTTTTTCCTTCTCAATGCAATCAAGAACATAATTTCGAATATTTCTGGATGGGTGTGAAATAAGTTGAATAAGATCCATTTCATATTCTATTGGCTGATGGAGTTTAACAATTTTAAGCGCTTCAATTATTTTCCATTCATTTTCTGAAGCAATTACTCTTCTAACACGTTCCAGAAAGCCTACTTCTTTATTTGTAGCAGAACGACGGAACCTCATTTTTGCCAGAAGCTTTTCCTGGTTTATTTTATATTCTCTTATGAGTTTTATTGCTATCCAGAACCAAACAAGTGTTAGTAGAGTAGCAAAAATTAATACTATAGTAAGACTAAGAAATTTCAAATAGGCGAGGCCCAAGATGATAATGCCGGAAATAGCCAGACCAATCATTACTGCACCACCCTCAATCCGGGAATAAGTTACTTGTCTGAATCTGATATCCAATGAATGGAATAGTGAACGAAGCGATGGTAATTGAATAGTCTGAAAGCTACTTACAAAAACAACTTTAACCATTGCAATTAAAAGGAAGAAGAGAGTGAAATGTTCGTAAGGTTTAATGTTGCCTAGCAAGAAGCTTCCAATAATAGTTACTGCAAGCCCAATTAAGATTATTATAGGTTGAATAAGAATGCTATACGGAGAATTATAAGAGTATAGTACTCTCTTTATAATAAATTTATCTATTCCATAAATAAATATTGTTGCAGTAGCTAAAAACAGGCTGTAAAATTTAGCCATGCCATTTTTTGTAAAAAAACCAGCCCAAGCAGCATTAATAAATGTATAATGGATTAAAAAGCCAATTAGGGCCGAAAGAATAACAAACAAAATTAAATACCCAGTATATTTTGAAGATAAAAACAAAAAAACTTTATTCTTGAAAGGAACAAACTTCACTTTTTCTTTATCAGTATATTTTGAACGTCTCCCGATAACATTTAATAATAGGAGAATGGGAAATAGTAAAATCAGAGCAAGCAATGGAATATATGTAGCAGTGTCAAAATCAGTAAAAAAAAGCAATGAGGAGAAGCAAATGCTACCTGCAACTATACCCCACAAATGCGAAACTTTGACGATAGGAAAAATACGGCGGGTATATTTTGGCTGAATTATTATACGCCCATAGCGCCACATACCAAGTAGGAGCATCATATTTACCGGAAAGAAAATAACCAAACCAGATAAGGTAAAAATATTTGATGGATAAAACCTGATTAATACAAGGTAACTCCCAGCCAAAATTGTGGTGATACTAAGTATTATGAAACTTATTTTTTGAGTTGAAATCTTCCTGACTAAGAATGAGATGAAGTAGGATAACAGTATGCCGAGTGTTCCTGAGATAGTATAAGATATAGCCAGAGGGATATATCCCAGTCGACTTAGAAACTGGACATGAGTGATAATGTCAAATGTACTTATAAAGAAGCCAATAAAAAAAGCAAGTGCTCCATAGCCAATAACGAAAAGCTTTTCATTTTTGGTAGTGTTGGTATGGTTGGAACTCAAACTCATTTATTAATGTATTTGATAATTGTTGAATATTAGCAGATAAAAGTATTAAAAATTAAAAGTACTACAAATCTTTTGGGGTGTATGATTTGAAGTATAGCACTTATTTGCTGGTAATTGAAGATTATTTTGCATTTCAGATAATAATCTTAAACTATTTCAGAAACATATTGTTTTGACAATAAAATCTTCAATGTTAGGTAATCCATATTTAGCAAATGATAAGTATACAAAACGGCAGGAAATAGTTTTCATAATGTTGGCTGGTATTTTTATTGGAACTCTTGCCATGCTTAATATTCTTGGGATAACCCGATTGATAGATTTATCCTTTTCCGTATTTGGTTTCACTGTTCCATTTCGTGTGTTCGTTGGTGTTTTACCTTATCCTATTACTTTTTTATGTACCGACATAATAAGTGAATTTTATGGGAAACGCAGGGCCAATTATGTTGTATGGACAGGTTTTGTGTTAAATATTTGGGTGATTTTTATTTTATGGGTTGGGGGGCTTCTTCCACCAGTGCCGGAAATGAATCCTGAAACTATGTTGCCAGAACCAGGTTCTTCAGAATTCGTTTTTTATCAATTACGAAGATACGCCTTTAGCGCAACGGCAGCATCGATGATAGCATACCTTACAGCCCAATTTGTTGATGTACATGTGTTCCATTATCTGAAAAAGAAATCTCATGGTAAAATGCTATGGCTTCGAAACAACGGTTCTACATTAACAAGTCAGTTAGTTGACTCATTAGCGGTTGTGTTAATAACCATTACGTTTACAAATGCTATTGTTTTTCCTGAAGGAGTATCGGTGGGGAGGTTTATTTTTATCCTTATAATCTCGAATTATGCATTTAAAGTGATAGCAGCACTTGTTGACACAATTCCATTTTATATTTCTGTTCGGTTTTTGTCGAAATTCCTGAATGTTAATCCAATTAAAGATTTTGAGAAAAAGGTTGATAATATTTAGGGGTAGTTCGTTAAAAACCAATTGTTACCACTCAGAAATAGATTTTTAGGGTATTTCCTTAAAAGTGGCTTTGAACTAATAACTAGCTGGAATAGTTTTTTAAGACTTTTTCCACAAGATCATCCGGAGCAAGGTTTTTTGAATCAACAACAATATTTGCTTGCATGTAAATGTGTTCGTGGTTGTTCAGAATATTCTGTACATATTTCCTGATTTCTCCGGCCGATTTTCCTTTAACAACAGGTCTGTCAATAGCTGCAAGCTTTAATCGTCCCACAAGCGTATCTTCATCTAAACGCAAATAAATAGTTGTGCCGTTGTTTTTCATAAATTCCATGTTATCGAAAAAGCGGGGCGCTCCACCACCTGTGGAAATTACTACTTGCTCCATCGAAGCCGTTTGTTTTAAGGCTTCTTGTTCCTTTTTACGAAAAACATCTTCTCCTTCAGAGCTAAAAATTTCAGTAACAGCTTTACCATTATTTTTTTCTATGAGATCATCAAGATCAATAAATTCGAAGTTTAGTTTTTTTGCAAGCTTTTTACCTGTAGTGGTTTTCCCACTATTTTTTAGACCAATCAGATAAATTTTCATGTATTTAAAATTTGTGGTATTGCCTGATATTTGGCATTATTTATAATCATGGTCGTGGTGTGACTCCAAAATAAATCAGACATGGTCTGTTTCATATGTTACTCCTCCAATCTAAAATTAGCTCCAAGTTTCTTATAATCTTCCACAAAACCAGGGTATGTTACTCCAATAGCCTCGGCAGTATCGATTGAAGTAATTCCTTTAGCACCCATTCCGGCAATTGCCAATGCCATTACCATACGATGATCATGGTATCCATGAACATTGGTTCCTGTTAAATCTCCTCCATGAATAATAAGCCCATCAGGAAGTTCTTCTACTCGAGCACCCATTTTTGTTAGTTCAGTTGCCATAGCAGCAATCCGATCACATTCTTTTAAACGAGCTTGTTTAACATTTACTAAACGAGTTGTGCCTTTTGCAAAGCAAGCTGTTGCTGCAATAGCAGGAAGAGCATCTGGAGTGTCATTTAAGTCTAGTACAGTACCTGTAAGTTCGCGTCCTTGCACAAGAACACCATCTGGAAGGTATTCAATTTGCAAACCCATTTTTACTAAAAACTCAAAAACCTGTTTGTCGCCCTGGTAATCTTTAAAATCTAAGCCCTTAATTAATAATTCAGACTTTGTAATTGCAGCGGCGCATACAGCAAATGTTGCCGATGAAAAATCAGCAGCAATACGTTCTTTAAAAGCTTTATACGATTGGCCACCACTTACACGGAACCAATCAAGATCTTTTTGTTGGTATCTGATATTTTGTTTGTCAAGCCAATCGAGAGTAATGTTTACATAGGGTTTTTCATGCAGGTTTTCTACAATAATTTCTGAATCGCCTTGAGAAAGAGGAGTGGCAAATAAAACAGCGGTTAAAAATTGTGAGCTAATTCCATCTACAGAAGTTTTTCCTCCTTTTATTGGGCCGGTAACAGTAAAAGGACATTTTTCTTTATTTGAATCAATTGAAGCACCAAGGTTTTTCAGTGCAGAGAAAAGAGGAGTCATTATTCGTGTGCGAATAGAATGATCGCCATCAAAAGTTACAGGCTTATTGAAAAGAGCAGCTAGAGCAGAGAATATTCTTAGCGTAGTGCCTGAGTTTGCGACATCGATAAAAACATTGTCGGGAATTTCAGAATTACCAATTCCTGTAATTTTATAAGTATTACCAGAAGTATTTACAGTTGCACCTAAAGCTTTAGCAGCATTAATTGCCGCATGTGTATCTGCGGAATCAAGAGCTTCTGTAAGAATAGAAGTTCCTTCAGCCATTGTTGCAATAGCTATTGCCCGAATAGTATGCGATTTCGAGCCGGGTATGTTTATCTCACCCGATAAGGTAGATGATTGAGAAAGTAAATTCAAAGTTGTTGTTGATTAATTTAGTGTGCAAAAATAGTAAAATAGCACTAAAAACAAGTCTGATATATTGGTATAAGGAGTAAGAATGTTTCTGAAATGATAGTTTTTTATAACTTCAATTGGAACGAAGACAATTAAACATCTAACTAACTGTTTTATAAAAAAGTTGATTTATCTTTACTTAATTCGTGGCAAGGGTTTTAACCCTTGATTCGTATAATTAATAAATCAATTTAGAACAAATTTATATGGAGTAAGAAAAAGTTTGAATAATCAGAGCTAACAAATATAAAACGCAGACAATCACTACTTTTCTAACCGGACGGTATGTGGGTTTTATCTATAGTGAGATGAACAATTAAAGATTTTTACAATTATTATTGAACCCAATTTTTATTTTCATTAAATTGAACAAAAAGTGTCTTTTTGTTTAGTTGTCATATTATAATTTCATGCATTGAAGAATACAAAAAAAACATCTAAGAAAATTTCCATAGATGAGAACATACAGTCTTTGCATACCGACGCCTTAGACAATTTATTTAGTTCTTCTGTAGCTTTTCCTCAAAAAAGTAAAGGGAAGATGATAGGAACATTCGACTTTTTTTCTGATGAAATCGATTTTTCACGAGCCAATCTTAGTATAGCAACTGTACATCGCATTAATCACCAGTTTAGTGGAAGTGTTTGGGGCGAATGCGAGGTAGAAAAGGTTGCTACGTTTTATTTACAAAAACATAAAAAGAATGAAAACTTAGTTAAATGGCAATAATAACTAAAATATTGACTTCAATGTTTTTGTGTTTTGTGTTATTAGTAAATTCATATGCGCAGAAAAATAGCATGCATTTTACTACCCTGACAACAGATAATGGATTGTCTGAAAATAGGGTAAAATGTATCTTGCGTGATAGCCGGGACTATGTGTGGATTGTAACTTCGGATGGGCTGAATAGGTACGATGGAGTTCAAATAGTTTTTTATAAGAGCGACCCGGAAAATCCCAAATCGATATGCAGCAATATATCCAGGTGTATAGCAGAAGATGCTGAAAAAAATGTATGGGTAGGCACCTGGTCAGGACTAAGTAGATATAATGCCAAAACGGATTCTTTCACTTCATTTAATAAAATAAAGGGCGATAGTTCCAGCATTAGCAGTGATAGTATTTATTGCCTATTTCTTGATAACCAAAAAACGTTTTGGATTGGAGGCGGTACCAATAAAGGTTTGAATAAGTGGAACCCTGAGTCAGGAACATTTACCAGCTACAGGATACCTGGCAAAGAACGTGAAGATGGCAGTAATGCAATAACAGGTATCGTTCAGGATAAAACAGGAAATCTATGGCTTGCCAGCAGATCGCATGAAGGATTAGTAAAGTTTGATCCCAATAAAGTAAAATTTACTATTTACAATTCTACAGTAAAAATATCTAATGATAAAACATACTTGTTTATTGACAACGATGGTATTATTTGGATATCAACTTATGGGTCGGGTTTGTACTCCTTTAATCCTGAAACACAGAATTACACCAGCTATAATTCTAATGGCGACGGGAAAGGCACAAATACAAAAGTAATTAACAACATTATTCAGGAAGATGATAATAATTTGTTGATTGCAGTTGATCAGGGTGGAATAAATAGGTATAACAAGCAAACAAAATTATTTGAATATATTAAATCCGACCCTAATAATCCAAATGGATTGAATAATGATGGGATATGGTGTATGTATAAAGATAAGGAAAACATTTTATGGGTGGGGACATCAGCAAAAGGTATAAATGTTTACAACTCTAAATCGCAGAAATTTAATCTTTTAAAAAAAATACCCAATAATCCTAATTCCCTTTCCTACAATGTTATCAATAATCTATACGAAGACAGCAAGGGGTTATTGTGGATTAGCACCGATGGTGGGGGTATAAGTATATATAATCGTAAAACAGAGAATTTCAAGAATTACAAAGCAGATCCAAATACCCCTTATAGCTTGCAATCTAACGTTATTCGCCATACGGTTGAGGATCGGAACCACAATTATTGGTTTGGTACCTGGGATGGAGGTCTTATTAAGTTAGATCATAATACCGGAAAATTTATCCAATATTTACCTGAGAGTCTTCCTCCATATAACCTTTCAGGTAGGAATGTTTGGTATCTCATGGTTGATCATAATGGAATAATATGGTTAAGTATTTTTAATGAGGGCATTGAATTGCTTGATCCTGAGAAAGGAATTATTAAAAAAATCAGGCTAAATCCAAATATAAAAGCATACAATGAGCATGCGACAATACGCGATATTTACGAGGATAGTCATAATAATATTTGGCTTTGTACCGATGCTGGATTGAAATTGTATGATACCATTACAGATATTCCTGAATTCTTTCCTGTATTTCCGGAAAGTAATCCAGTAAGTATAATTTATGAGGATACGGAAGGTTACTATTGGGCAGGCAGCTATAATTTGGGACTAGTAAGATTTACATTGGATGGTACGATATTGAAGAGATATACAATGACTGAGGGTTTATCCAATAATAGAGTACACGCGATATTAGAAGATGACAGCAATAATATATGGATTTCAACCGACAATGGGATTAATCGTATAAACTATCGTACAGAAAAAATAAGTATCTATTCAAAAAGCGACGGGCTCCAGGGTAATGAATTTCAGTTTCACTCTGCTCTTAAAACAGAATCCGGTGAGATGTATTTTGGGGGAACTAATGGGCTAAATTCGTTTTTCCCCGATAGTATAAAAAACAATGAATATGTTCCAAAGGTTTATATCAACGAATTTCTAATATTCAACAAACCTGTCTCTGTTGGAGCTCCCAACTCACCATTTAAAAATGCTATTGAACAAACTAAAGAAATTGTACTAAGCTATAAGCAATCTGTTTTTTCCCTTGGATTTTTAGCCATAAACTATACTCACCCCGAAAAAAACCTATATGCTTATAAGATGGAAGGTTTTGATACGGATTGGAATTATACTGATGCAAATCGACGATTGGCAACTTATACTAATCTACCTTCGGGAACATATACATTTAGAGTAAAGGCCTCAAACAATGATGGGGTATGGAATGAGAAAGGAGCCTCACTCAAAATTATCATAACACCGCCATGGTGGTATACCTGGTGGTTTATAACTTTTGTTGTTCTACTTATCCTGAGTACCTCATTAGGTTTTTATCGTTATCGAATCAACCAATATAAAAGACAACAAGAATACCTTAAAAGCCTTGTAAAACAGAGAACTGAGGAAATTGACGAAAAAAATTCACAGCTTGTTCAACAAGCTGAGGAGTTATTAAAAAGCAACAAAAATCTCGAAAAATCATATTCCATACTTACTACAACCCTTGAATCTACTGCCGATGGAATACTTGTATTTAATAAAAATGGAGAGATTACGCATTATAACCAGAATCTAATTAAGCTATTGAGTATTCCCCAATCAATTATTTCAGCTTGTGATTATAATAGTATGATCGGGTTTGTACTTGACCAAATGAAAGATAAAGGGGTAGAGCTGATGAAAGGGAAAAATTTGTTTTCTGAAGATGAGATTACCTCTTTAGATGTATTGGAGTTTAAGTCAGGTCAAATATTTGAGCTTTACACTAAACCTCAATTGTTAGAGGGGAAGAGTGTTGGATACGTCTGTAGTTTTCGTGATATTACAGAGCGTAAGCGGGCTGAAGAATCACTGATAAAAAGCAAGAGTAGTTTACAGGAACTCAATGCTACAAAAGACAAGTTTTTTTCTATAATTGCTCACGACCTGCGCAGTCCATTCTCTGTTTTTCTTGGGTTGACAGAATTAATGGCAGATAAATCGAATAATTTGTCAATGGAAAAGATGTTACTGTTTTCAAAAGAAATGAACAAATCAGCCATAAGTATTTATGGTCTTATTGAAAACTTACTTCAGTGGGCAAGCATGCAACAGGGCTCTATTCCTATTAATTTTGAGTCCTTGCTTTTACAAAAGGTTGTAAATGAATGTGTGGAATTGTTGAAGGAGTCTGCCAATAAAAAGCAAATTGAAATCATTTGTGATATACCGGCTGATTTAAAGATTATTGCAGATAAAAACATACTTCAAACAATAATCCGGAATCTTGTTTCAAATGCTTTGAAATTCACTCCTAGATCCGGGCAAATAAATATTATGGTTAAAACTAATACCGATAAAAGTATTGAAATAATAGTTAAGGATACTGGTATTGGAATGAATAGTAAAATGGTAAATAATTTGTTCGATCTCGATGCAGACACATATAGAAAAGGTACCGAAGGTGAATCCAGCTCGGGACTTGGACTTATACTTTGTAAAGAATTTGCAACAAAGCTAAATGGGGAAATATGGGTTGAAAGTGAAGAAGGAAAAGGAACAACTATACACTTATCCCTACCCGATGGAAATAACTATACAAATTAGGCTCCACGAAACAATATTTATGAATTTAGTCTAGGTAAATCTACATTACGTTTGTATACCTGGTTCTTGAAAGTGTTTTTAAACAATCATCATAGGTATTTTATATATCCATCGCTTCTAAAATCTGATTTGAGTGATCCTTTGTATTTACTTTTGAGAATACTTTTACGACTTTACCGGCTTCATCAATTACATATGTAGTGCGCAATACGCCTTCATATTCTTTACCATACATTTTCTTCAATCCCCAGGCTCCGTATGTTTTTAGAATTTCCTTTTCTGTATCTGCAATCAGATTGTAAGGTAAACTGAATTTCGAAATGAATTTTTGGTGAGAAGCCTCTCCATCCGGACTAACTCCAATAACCTCAAAGCCTTTGGCGATTAGTTCATCGTAATTTTCTCCAAGGTTACAAGCTTCAGCAGTACATCCTGGAGTATTATCTTTTGGGTAGAAAAACAGAATTATTTTTTTGCCTTTGAATTTTTCGAGAGAAATGTTTTCACCATTCTGGTTTTTCCCTGTAAATGCTGGAGCCATAGCCCCTTCTTTTATATATCCCATGTTAAGTTTAAAGTTTTGATTTTAAAGTTATAAGTTGATCGTGTCTGAAGTTTTTTGATTAACATGTTTAGTTAACATATAAATATGATATAAGGTTCAAAAAATACTTAAACTATAAACTTTAAATTTTTCTTGCACGAATCATTTGCCTCTTTCCCGGAGGGCCGGGTATTCGTTCCACTTCGAAACCGCATTCTTGCATAGTTCGTCGAACAACTCCTTTGGCACAATAGGTTGTTAATATTGCACCATTCGACATAGATTCAAATAGTTTGCTAAAAACCTCAAAAGTCCATAAATCTGGTTGAATCTCTGGGGCAAACGCATCAAAATATACCAAATCGTATTCCGATTGGTGAACATAGTTTTTAATGTCGGCTTTAATTTTGCTCAGTGTGAAGTTGTCGTCAATATTATCTTTCTCGTCCCAATTTAACTTATGCATAGATTCAAAACAGGCAAAATGTTTTGGGGTGAGATTTAATGTTTTGCTAAAATTCAACTGACTCGCCATATCTTTTTCAACCGGATATTTTTCTATACTAACAAATTCAACCTCTTTGTTATGAGCATTAAGATAAGTCAGCAAACAATTTAAGCCTGTTCCAAAACCCATTTCAAATATTCTGATTTTATCTTTTTCCAATTGCTTAAGACCTGCATCAATAAACACATGTATAGATTCTTGTATAGCTCCATGAATACTGTGGTAATGTTCATTAAGCTCTGGAACATATATTGTTGAGGAACCGTCTTCAGTAGTTTTAATTATTCTTCTCATTAGAAGCTAAAAATAAAGATTATATCTTTGAAATCAACCTTAAATTATCAAGTAGTATTTAAAGCTTTGCGAAAGATTATTCACATAGATATGGATGCATTTTATGCATCGATTGAGCAGCGTGACAATCCTGAACTTAAGGGGAAGCCGGTTGCTGTAGGAGGTTCTCGTCAGCGAGGAGTTGTTGCTGCGGCAAGCTATGAAGCCCGCAAATTTGGTGTGCGTTCTGCAATGCCCTCCGTTGTTGCAAAGCGGAAGTGTCCAAAGCTTGTTTTTGTTCGTCCACGTTTCGAAGAGTATCGTAAAGTTTCAAACATAATTCATGAAATATTTCATGAATATACCGACATGGTTGAACCACTTGCTCTAGATGAAGCTTTTCTGGATGTAACAATTAATAAAAAGGAGATTGAGATTGCTACAGATATTGCCAATATGATAAAAGAAGAAATAAAGGAACAAACAGGACTTACAGCCTCGGCAGGTGTCTCTTTTAATAAGTTTCTGGCAAAAATTGCTTCTGACTATAATAAACCCGACGGAATATTTATAATAAAACCTAACCAGGCTGAGCGATTTATTGAGCAACTTGAAGTCAGAAAGTTTTTTGGTGTAGGAGCTGTTACTGCAGAGAAAATGCATAAGATGGGCATTGCGACCGGAAAAGATTTAAAGGAGTGGAGCCTTGATGCACTAGTGCGTAATTTTGGGAAATCAGGTAATTTCTTTTATAATATTGCTCGTGGTATAGATAACAGGGAAGTTAATCCTTCAAGAATTCGTAAGTCGATTGGAGCTGAGAATACTTTTGACACAGACGTTTTTGGAGTTGAAGATATTCTGGGCAAACTGGAAAGTATTGAAGCTGAGTTGCTGAAAAGATTAGCCAGAAGTCAACGTAAAGGTCGCACCATTACCCTTAAGGTGAAATTTGCAAATTTTGAGCAAATTACACGTAGCAAAAGCTGCGAGGTTTATCTTACACCTGACTTAATTCGGAAATTTAAAGAGCAATTAGTTAAAGGAATTGAATATGATGGGCAAGGAGTTCGCTTGCTTGGATTAACCATATCTAACCTGGATAAGCCAACTAATGATTTTATTCAGCTTGAAATCCCTTTTGAGTTTTTGCAACGAAAAGATTGAAGATAATTAAACCAGGGTGTTTCAAAAGAAAGATTATCAGGGTGCAATTGAAGATATGCTTGATGTTATTCCATTAGCTCCAAATAATCCATCAGTATACTATAATATTTCTTGTTATTTTTCCTTAAATCAAGATAAGGATAATTCTTTTAAATATTTAGCTAAAGCAGTTGAAATGGGGTATATAAAATTTGCTCAGATAAAGGTTTGTGGCTCGCAGATAAAGTCGGTGTAATCCCGATAACTATAGGATGATAGGAATTCGTTTAGTAATTTCACACAACACCATACTAAAAACCATTAGCAGTAATTTAGCAAAACACTACACATACAATGAATAGACTTGACAGACTAACAAGCATACTCATACAACTTCAATCTAAACGACTGACAACTGCTCGTGAAATAGCAGAACGATTTGAAGTTACCAAAAGGACAATTTACAGAGATATTCAAACATTAAGACTTGCAGGTGTTCCAATTGGCGAAGAAGAAGGAAAGGGTTATTTTTTAGTTGAAGGTTATCGGTTGCCACCTGTAATGTTCACAATGGAAGAAGCAAGAGCTTTGGTAACAACAAGTAAAATTTTAAACTACCATACTGAAGATTCTCTTAAACAAAATTACGAATCGGCGCTTTTAAAAATAAAAGCAGTTTTATCACTCAAGGACAAAGACAAATTGGAATTTTTAAATTCAAGAATCGGATTTCAAAAACCATGGGCACCATCAAGTTTGTATTTAGACAATATCCAGCATTCAATTACAGAAAGCGAAAAATTGAAAATAAAATATCAGTCAAGAGGAGAAGAGCAAATAACAGAACGAACCATCCAACCTTATGCAGTTTATTTTAGTGGGGCTGTTTGGACAACTATTGCCTTTTGTGAGTTACGACAAGAAATAAGAGAATTTCGCCTTGACAGAATAAAAGAACTCAAAATCCAACAAACTCATTTCAAACCCGACAAAACTTTCAGCATTGAACACTATTTAAAAGAACGTTCAAAAAGATTATTTTAGGGCTTGCTGAAAAAGCCAGAAGTGCATTTATTTCGACTTGGCAAAGCAAAGACGTATTTGTATACTTCGAGCTGTAGGCAAGGAAGAAAGTAGTGTGCTTCTGAATAACGTTTTTGTATATCTATAGATGCATATTAATTGATGGTTTGTATAATTTTCTCTTGCATTTTGAAATTATAATATATCAACTTTAATCACAATATCACTACTTTAAGTGTTTTTCAGTAGGCCCTATTTTAAACCCCTGACAAAGGGCTGTCCTATGTGCCTTTTATCTTTGCTTCAAATTCAAACAAAAATGAACAAAAAAGCAATTATAGTAATCGTCATTGCTTCGCTTTTATCGAATGTAAGCAAGGCACAAACGCTAAAAAGTATGACAGCTAAACAAGTCACAATCAGAGAAAAAAAAGTTGAAATTAATTATTTTCAACAAGGACAAGGCGACACAACACTTCTGTTTTTACATGGATGGTGTATTGACGGAATGTATTGGAAGAATCAAGTTGATTATTTTTCTAAAACATACAATGTTTTCGCAATTGATTTGCCGGGCTTTGGCAAATCCAAGGCCGAAAGAACCAACTGGACCATTGAAGAATATGCTAATGATGTAACAGCATTTATCGACACAATGAAGCTTGAAAATGTTGTCATTATTGGACATTCTATGGCAGGCGAAATTATGTTACAAACAGCATTAACCAACAATCCCAAAATAGTAGGCATTGTAGGTGTTGACAATTTTAAATTAATTGACGTTGAATTTACACCAGAGCAAATGAAACAAATGAACGACTTCTTTCCAATGCTTAAAAAAGATTTTAAAAATTCAGCACCTGCGTATGCAGATATGATGCTTTTTCACCCAACAACATCAAAGGAAGTAAAAGACAGGGTCAAAACCGATTTTGCGAATAGCGATTCCGTTATTGGCTATGAAACGTGTATGAACCAAATGCAATACGCATCTACCGATGCACAAAGATTAGAACAGCTTAATTACAAGTTGTATTTAATAAACAGTGACGGTTTTCCAACAAACGAAATAGGGCTGAAAAAACATTGCAGAGATAGTTTTCAAGTGGAAACTATCTCTGCAACTGGACATTATCCAATGATAGAAAAACCGACAGAGTTTAATGCTATATTAGAAAATGTGCTGACAGTAATGAAATAAATTACTGTTAACGGGGTGGTTAATGTTATTCTATTAAAAATCTGGTTTTAGGGAGTAAGCCCGCGAGGACAATACTATTAAGTTAAGGTTTTGTAAATAGAATACATTGACCATATTTATTATTTCATCAAAATCATTTTTCTAGTTTCAACAATGCTACTTCCTACTTGTAATTTATAAAAATACACGCCATTTTTTACCTGTGTGTTATTTGAATCTTTACCATTCCATTCAATAGAATACTTTCCGGTTTCTATCACTCTATCTAATAATGTCACTAATTCTTTACCATTCAAATCATAAATCTTAAGGCTATAATATGCATTAGCAGGAACATTAAAACAGATTGTAGTACGGTCTGAAAATGGATTTGGCTGATTGTGAGAAAAGCTCGTTTTTATATTTTCAGGCAGCTCTTTAGCACTTGTAGTATTATTAAACGGGACAAGTCTTATATTATCAAAATAGAAAGATCCGGATTGCTTGCTTGGGCCTCCAACATATAATCTTATACAAGTTATCAGACTTAGATTAACATCTGAGAATTTACTAAGTGGTATAGTGAATGTTTTATACTCATGATTAGCCTCTTTAGTTATATTAACTTTATACGTATTGTCATCTGCATCACACAACACAATATCCTGATTTAATTCACCTGTTACTTTACATGATAACTGAATTGATTCATAACCAGAAAAATCAAGCCCTGTTCTGTCTTGAAGAACAATGTTAATACCAGCCCAATTTCCAGTATAATCATACTTAAATTCATAATGTTTAGAACCCTCGGCGGCTCCACCATCATTAACCTCAGAGACATCAGTACCATTGTATTTTTCAACCTTAGTAATCAATGTGCTGGCATCATTGTATATTACTAATGCACTAGTGGCTAATTTACTAACAGTGATTTTAAGAGTAGAAGTCATTATAACGTCCTCACTATCAGTTGCAGTTAGCTTTATTGTTTTTACACCTGTAGTTGCTGTTCCTGCTCCTATAGTATAATTTTTTGAATATTGATCCCCACTTGGTGCCATTGCAACTGCACTACCACCCCCAATTTCTGATAAATCAAGAATCACAGAACTTATTGTTTTACCATCTTTTCCTGTAACTGTCGCCGAAAAGCTTATTTCGGTATCTTCATGGTCCCAGACTTTTTCAACGCTTGAAGTAAAATCCGATACTTTGGGTCCATCATTACTGGCATTTAGTATATGGGTCTTAATTATTTCCCCCCAATTAGTTGTGGACCCATTACTATTAATCATATCCTTTTCTCCACCACAGTAATTGCCATAAACCCAAGCAGTCCATGGAATACCTTTTTCTTCTGACAGTTCCATAAATTCTATCGTTTCTTCTAAGGTCATGTACTGATCAGGTCCAAATTCCCCAGTTAGGGCTGGGATTGTCTCTCCAGGTGTAAATAACATATCCTGCCATTCATTTCTATTATTGTAGACATGGCTTTCATAAACAATGTTTTCAATTTTAGTGTCATTTTCATATACCAGCTCATGATTCACATAATAATCTATATCCCTTCCATATCTATCGATCCCAGGGGCAAGGATAATGTGTTTGTTCGTATCTTCCTTAGTCCTGATAGCCTTAGCTACTTCATTCATTACATTCCATATTTTATCTCTGGGAAAATCTGTAGTAGCAAGAGGTTCATTACAAATACCAAATAATACATGAGAATATGGTTCCAGGATTTCTGTAAGTTTTTCCCAGGTTTCGATAAATTCAGGTAAATCAGCGTCTGCAGGCACGCCACCGTTATGTTTATCAATATTTTGATCCCACCATATGTCAAAAATGGCATAAACACCAGGCATTGCTTCAACATGTTCGGCAATGGCAACCAATTGATCCCGATAAGCTTGATCAGTTAAAATAGAACCGGTAGTTACTGTAGGATCATATGCTACACCAGCGTTATTATTAACAAGACAAAAACGAAGTAAATTTGCCCCCCAGTTGTTTACCAGTTCATCAACTTCAGCAAGCACATCAGCTGTTGTACGGCCTTCATATGCACCACAGGGTCGAGAGGTAAACATATT
>JBNKCO010000012.1:0-270837 GCA_050287785.1 Bacteroidales bacterium | reverse complement strand
TTATGATTGTATTTGAATAGTCTGTACCGCATCCGCCTGAGGAGATAGCTGCTCTACGGTACTCTCTATCTACTGTTAAATTTGCTGTTTCAGAATAAGTCTCTGCTGTTGCCCCTACGATATCTGTCCATGCGCCAGCACCTTCACGATACTGCCATTGATATGATAATGTTGCTCCGCCACTAGCTGGGGCTGTGCTTGTAAATGCTGATGGTATTGTATTGTAACAAATCGACTGATTAGCAGCTACTGTTCCAGGAACTATTGCTGGATATACAGTAATTATGATTGTATTTGAATAGTCTGTACCGCAACCATCAGATGAGATAGCTGCTCTACGGTACTCTCTATCTACAGTTAATGTTGCTGTTTCAGAATAAGTCTCTGCTGTTGCCCCTACGATATCTGTCCATGCGCCTGCACCTTCACGATATTGCCATTGGTAAGATAATGTTGCTCCGCCACTAGCTGGGGCTGTGCTTGTAAATGCCGCCGGGATAGTATTAAAGCATATTGATTGGTCAGCTGCTATGGTACCAGGTATGATTGCCGGATAAACTGTTATAGTGATTGTATTTGAATAGTCTGTACCGCATCCGCCTGAGGAGATAGCTGCTCTACGGTACTCTCTATCTACTGTTAAATTTGCTGTTTCGGTATATGTCTCTGCTGTTGCCCCTACGATATCTGTCCATGCGCCTGCACCTTCACGATACTGCCACTGATAGCTTAATGTTGCTCCACCGCTAGCTGGGACTGTACTGGTAAATGCTGCTGGTATTGTATTGTAACAAATTGTTTGATCAGCAGCTACTGTTCCAGGAACTATTGCTGGATATACAGTAATTGTGATTGTATTTGAATAGTCTGTACCGCAACCATCAGAAGAGATAGCTGCTCTACGGTACTCTCTATCTACAGTTAAATTTGCTGTTTCGGTATAAGTATCGGCTGTTGCTCCTACAATATCTGTCCATAAACCTGCACCTTCACGATATTGCCACTGGTATGTTAATGTACCTCCTCCACTGGCTGGGACTGTACTCGTAAATGCTGCAGGGGTTGTATTGAAACATATTGATTGGTCAGCTGTTATGGTACCAGGAGCAATGGTTGGATAAACCGTCACAGTAACAACATTTGTATATTCAGTGCCGCATCCTCCTGTTGAAATGGCTGCTCTACGGTACTCTCTATCGACGGTTAGATTTGCTGTTTCAGCATAAGTCTCTGCTGTTGCCCCTACGATATCTGTCCATAGCCCAGCACCCTCACGGTATTGCCATTGGTAAGATAATGTTGCTCCGCCACTAGCTGGGACTGTACTGGTAAATGCTGCCGGGATAGTATTAAAGCATATTGATTGGTCAGCTGCTATTGCACCCGGAACTATAGCCGGATAAACTGTAACAGTAACAACATTTGTATATTCAGTGCCGCATCCTCCTGTTGAAATGGCTGCTCTACGGTACTCTCTATCGACTGTTAAATTTGCTGTTTCGGTATATGTCTCTGCTGTTGCCCCTACGATATCTGTCCATGCGCCAGCACCTTCACGATACTGCCACTGATAGCTTAATGTTGCTCCACCGCTAGCTGAGGCTGTGCTTGTAAATGCTGCTGGTATTGTATTGTAACAAATTGTTTGATCAGCGGCTACTGTTCCAGGAACTATTGCCGAGTAAACTGTAATAGTGTGAATATTAGTGTATTTTGTTCCACATCCCATAATGGCAATTGCTGCTCTTCGATAATATGTCGTTTGGGTAAGAGCTGCTGGTGGAGTATAACTAGCTGCATTTGCACCAGCGATATTAGCCCAGCCTCCACCTGAAATACTATCTTGCCATTGGTAACTAAATCCGCGTTCACCATTAGCTAATGCCGTACTATTAATGATTGATGGTAGTGTATTATAACAAATAATTTGACTTAAATCAATACCTCCTGCATTCAGTGGTAATGGAATACTATCGTGTACAAAAAATGGTAACCCTTCTTCATTTAAAGAAACAGCCGATGTATCACAATTATATGAATCGTTTATCACTACTCGATAAATTGCTCCAGCCCCTAAGCCACTAGCTATTTTGCTTGTTTGACTTCCTGCTGCTGCGCTCCATTGGTAAGTATATGGAGGATTTCCTCCACTAGCATGTGCTTCTAGTTGCGCATCAGACGAAAATGAACAGGTAGGCCCTAAAACAACACTAATAGGATCAGCAGTAAGCACCTGTGTTTGAACCTTAACTAAGTTAACATCACTTCCTATAGAATAATTGAAAAAACCAAAATCAGTAACTTTAACATGATAATTTGCTGCATTGATACCAATAAAAACCGCTGTATCTTCTCCAGAAGAAAATCCTATAATCAAATTAGCATCAAAAGGAGGTAAATCAGGAGACTTATCCCAAAGTGCATAGTAATATGGACCAACTCCAGTAAATACGTCTACATGAATACGACCTTCACCAACTCTACAACTAACAGAATCTGTTGATGTTAATATTGTATGCTGACCAAAGAGATTCCCTCCTGCAATAAGAAGGACAAATAATAGTAGTTTTGACCAGGGGGTATATTTTCTTTTCATAGTGAAAGATTTTCTGTAAATAAAAATTATTTGGCCTCTACTTCAGCCTTAATGCATCTTGAATTATTATTCTCGTCAACAACACAAACGTAGTAGCTACCTCTTGGAAGATTCGAAAAAGTATAAGATGTTGAACTTAGCTTTTCAGCATATTCAATTACTTTTCCACCTTCTCTAGGTGCCTTATCAAAGATAGAATAGTTAAAAACTGACTGATTATTAAGAACATTAATCGTAATTTCGCCATCTTTTGCAGTTACAGAGCTTGCTTTGTCAACAATAATTTCTATTTTAAAATCATTTGTTTGTCCGTTTGCCTCCGTAAAAACCATTATCGATAGTCCTAAAAAAACTAATACCTTTAGACTATTTTTTCTGATTAGGGCTTGTATATATTTCATAGAATTACTATTATTTAAATTTATCTTCGACTAATTTCTAATCAATTCTTTTTTTTTGTTTGTGCCTTCATATTAAGAAATAAAGGATGAGCAATCTCTATTGGGCCACAATTATTTGCATCATATATTTTGCATCTATGAACTCTACAGCAAGCATCTCCCAGTATTGCCTCCTTTGAACTGCCATCATTCCATTTGTAACTGTAAGGAGCAGTTCCTCCACTGGGATTAACTTTTAAGATTCCATTACAAGTTTTAGCAGATGATGGCATCGCTATTACTTCGATCTTATTTGCAACTAACCTTGCTGGTTCATCAACAATAAAATTTTTCAATATAGTATCTGCATTACTAACTATTTCAAGTACATACTTACCTGCAAAAAAATTAGAATAGCTTATAGTTGTATCACTTGCAAACTGCTGTAACTGAAGTGTTCTATTATCGCTTTCCCGAATAATTTTAAGCGTATACCTGTTGGAAGAATTATTAACTGAAATGCTTACTTCACCATCGCTTCCTCCATTACATTTAACGTCATAGGCTGTCACAGAGACTTCCTGACACCAAGAGGCAATTGTATGCAATATGCATACTGAGAAGAGTATGAAAATCCTTAACATAATTCGTCCTGACAATTTATGACAGTTATTTTTACGTTCTGTTGATTACTAAGGTTTCGTTTGAAAACACTTCTTTCAACCCACCGTATAGCCCAAAAGTAAAGGAAAAATGAAGCTCTATAAAAGAACTATCCGATCCATACTTGTATTTGTCTTTATAGCACATGTGTTATATTGTTGATATTCTGTTGTTTATAAATTTCGGGGTAGTTCGGTTTTTTGTTAATAAATATTTGGTAATCAGTATTACTACTAATATTTAACTCCATTTTGGTTCAATAACATATCTACAACCGTTTTGACGAATTGTAACTTTTTCCTTACGAATTGGTTTTATTGATGAATAAAAAACTCTTACTTCTGACTAATTAACAAAAACTTAATTCAATTTTATATGTTATTCAGTATATTTGCGCCTCATTTTACATCTAACTAGATTGTTAAGTTTGAGATATTATACATGAAATAAAAATGTATTAGACACAAATAATATGAAACAAGCAGGATGGAAAATAATCCTAAACACAGACGGATAATAAATATTTTTTATCCTGCGGCCATACCGATAACTATCGGGAGATAACTAAAAATAAATTATAAACAGATGAATAAAGCTATTCTTATAATCCTTGATGGATGGGGAAATGGAAACAAAGGAAAAGGTGATATTGTATCGCAAGCAAACACACCAAATATGGACAAATTTGAGGCTGAATTCCCAACATCTCAATTATTGACTTCTGGTCGCGATGTTGGTCTTCCGGCTGGACAAATGGGCAACTCAGAAGTTGGCCATCTAAATATTGGTGCAGGACGAGTTGTATATCAGGATTTAGTACGTATAAATAAAGCCATTGAAGATAACTCAATTGCCGAAAACAAAACTATTGTTGAAGCATATAAGTATGCAAAAGAAAACAATAAAAATGTACATTTCATAGGTCTGATTGGACCTGGCGGAGTACACTCTTTAAGCAAACATTTATTTAAAGTTGCTGATTTAACTGCCGATTATGGTCTTGAAAAAGTCTTTGTTCATGCATTAACAGATGGACGTGACACAGATCCTAAAAGCGGATTAGGTTTCATGAAAGAAGTTGTTGAACATTTTGAGGGTAGTAATGTAAAAATTGCTTCTTTAATAGGTCGCTATTACACAATGGACCGTGACAAAAGATGGGAAAGAATTAAAGAGGGATACGACTTGATGGTAAATGGAAAAGGAACTCCTTCAACTGATGTTCTTAAATCCATTGAAGAATCATATGCCGCAGGAGTAACAGATGAATTCATCAAGCCCACGGTAATGACAGATGAAAATGGTTCACCTCTAACTAAAATTGAAGAAGGTGATGTTGTGATTTGCTTCAATTACAGAACCGACCGTTTACGGCAGATTACCACTGCTCTCACTCAGGAAGATTTGCGTGAATTTAATATGTCAACTATTCCTTTGCACTATATAACAATGACAACTTATGATGAGAATTTCAAAGGTATAAAAGTTGCGTTTGACAAACAGAATGTTGAAAATACATTAGGTGAAGTGATATCAAAAGCTGGCGGCAAACAAATTCGTATTGCCGAAACAGAAAAGTATGCTCACGTTACCTTCTTTATGAATGGTGGACGTGAAAAGGAATTTCCGGGAGAAACCAGAATTCTGAAGAATTCACCTAAAGTTGCCACTTATGATTTGCAACCGGAAATGAGTGCTCCGGAAGTGAAAGATGCGATTGTTGCCGAATTAAAGAAAGGTGAAGTTGACTTTGTTGCATTAAATTTTGCAAATGGTGATATGGTTGGTCACACCGGCATTTATGAGGCAATTGTAAAAGCTGTTGAAACCGTTGATAGTTGTGTTGGAGAAGTTGTTGAAGCTGCAAGGGCAAATAACTATACTGCAATGATTATCGCTGACCATGGAAATGCAGACAACGCATTAAACGAAGATGGTTCTCCAAATACTGCTCATTCGCTCAATCCAGTACCATGTGTACTAATAAGCGATAAATATAAAACTGTTAAGGATGGAATTTTAGCTGACGTTGCTCCTACACTTCTTTCTATTATGGGATTAGAAATTCCTGAAGAGATGACTGGAAATGTGTTAGTATAAGATTTTGAGTTTTGAGTTTTGAGTTTTGAGTTTAAAGTAAGACGGTGCAAGTCTTCAACTTTAAGCTCAAAACTCGTAATTAAATAACTTTTAAAGCGTTGCTTTAAGCACTCCCCCATCAACAGCATACACCTGGCCGGTTACATATTCTGACAAGGGCGATAATAACCAGGTTGCAAGCGTTGCAAAATTATCGACATCTCCTGCTTTCTTTAATGGGATTCTTTCTTCCAGAATTTTCTGAGCAGCCTTTCGGGAAATGTTTTCATCCTTTGCTTTTTTGTTGATCAATCTTTCTACTGCTGGTGTAAAATGATATCCCGGAGCAAGAATGTTAAATGTTACTCCTTTATCAGGCAATTCTTGAGATAATGTTTTTACCATTCCTACTACAGATAATCGCAATGAAGTACTTAGTACAAGATTCTCCAGTGGCTGCTTAACCGATGAACTTTCAATGTAAACAAATCGCCCAAATTTTTGCTCAACAAACTTTGAAAGAAAAGCCTGTGTAATTTCTATCTTCCAGCGAAGTACATTTTTGTAAGCATCATCCCAGTCAGAAAGAGAACTTTCAATAAATTTCATTGCCGGAGGACCACCAGCATTCACCAGAATGCCACCTAGTTCTGTATTTTCAGTTTTCTTAACCAATGCTTTAATAGTTGTGCTTTGCGTAATATCTCCTACAAAAACATCAACCTTATTTCCAAAAGCATCTTTTAGTTCGTTAAGTTTCTCCTCGCCACGAGCAACTGCTATAACAATTGCGCCTTCTTCGATAAGTTGTTTTGTAACACCATGTCCGAAACCACTTGTTGCCCCGCAAACGATAAAGGTTTTATCTTTAATTTTTAAATTCATAGTCTCTTATTTTAATAGATCATTAGAATAGCTTCTTTAAGCTGCTCCATCACTAAAGCTTAAGGCTGCATGCGATCTCAACCGACCAGCTGGCAGTTTGAGATATTAGACATGAGATAAAAATGTACTTTACTAATTATAAAAATTTTTGCAAAGTTTTATTGCCCTAATAATCTGCAACATACAAAAATACAACGAACTATTATTATTTATGGGTATAAACACTCGAATCATTCAGATGTTTAATTTTTACATGTACAAATAATCCCGATATTTGAATTATGAATATCGGGATTATCTATATTTTATCTTTAGAAGATACTAACTATTCTCCATTTACAAATTCCCTGTGTTTGTCTTTAAATGTATCGGCAAATTTCATCCACTTTTTCTGTAAAATGGTTGTTATCCTATACATAACAGGAACTATAATTAGTGTAAGGAATGTAGAGAAAGTTAATCCAAAAATAACTGTCCAGGACATAGCTTTCCACATCTCAGCCATTTCACCGCCAAAATAAATATCCGGATCATAGCTTTGGAACAATCCTTGAAAATCGAAGTTTAGACCAACAGCCATTGGAAGAAGCCCTAAGATTGTTGTTATAGCTGTTAATAGTACCGGACGCAGTCTTGTTTTACCTCCGTTTACAATACATTCTGTTGCATCGGCAATTGGTAAATAAGCACCTTCTTCCAGGCCAAGCTCTTTCCGCTTTCTGGCCTTTAGTAATTCAATATAATCCACCAGAACAATGGCATTATTAACAACTATTCCGGCTAGAGAGATAATACCAATTCCAGTCATAATGATTACGAAATCCATATTGAATGTCCATAAGCCACCAAATACACCAATTGTACTAAAGATTATACTTGAGAAAATAATTAATGGACGAATTACAGAGTTAAACTGAGTTACAAGAATTATTAAAATCAGTGCAAGGGCAATTTTCATGGCATTTCCAAGAAACTCTGAAGATTCGTTTTGCTCCTGTTGTTCTCCTGTAAATTCATATCTGTATCCAGCAGGTAATTCAAAGTCTTCTAACATTCCCATCAGTTGCTGATTAATGGTATTGGCATTATACCCTTCAATTACATTTGAATACAAGGTAATCACCCTGTCTAAATCCTTCCTTCTTACCGAACTATATGTTGTGGAATATTCAAATCGAGCAATAGAAGATAAAGGGATATAGCTTGGAGGTCCATCGCCAAAAACAGGTATTTTTATGTTAAGCATAGCTGATAAATCATACCTGTATTCATCTTTCAACCTTACCATTATTGGGAATTCATCTTCTCCTACTTTAAAATCAGATACCTCGTAGCCATATAATGCATTACGTATTGTATTTGCTATACTGAATGTACTTAGACCAAATCGTTGGGCTTTGTCCCTGTCAATATGAATTAGCAATTCGGGATTCTGTGTGCTAATATTCATTTTAAGAGCTTCTATTCCAGCTATATCCTCAGCTTCTATGTAGGTTTTAATGGAATCGGCCCAATATACTAATTGTTTAAAATCCTGCCCGATTATTTCAAGGTTAACAGGTTTACCAGTTGGTGGTCCACCTTCATCTTTAGACACTTCTATTTCAACACCAGGGTACCTACCAAGTATAAAATTACTGAAATCACGCATTATTTCTGAGGTATTGTTTTCTTTACCTCTATCCTTGAAATCAATAAAAGTGATTGTGATAAGTGCCTGGTTTGGCTTAGCTCCGGCAGAAAAATCAAAAGGATCTCCACGACCAACTGTTGATAATACAGATTCTACAAGTGATGTGTCTGCTTCATTTTTATAAGGTTCGAAGAAATCAAAAATATCTTTCTCAAGCTCATGAACAAATTCATTTGTTTTTGAAATATCGGTTCCTATTGGTAATTCACATACTACATTAATATAACCAGGATCTGCACCCGGGAATAATGTTACATCCGGAAAGCTCCCGAAGAAAAGCATAATTGTAACAATAAGTAAAAGAACTGTGCTACTAAAAAATATAATCAGATTTCTGCCTCTCAAGGCATATTTTAATAAGCGACTATAAAAATTTTCAAGTTTTACAAGAACAATATCCTGAAACCAAGCCTCCATTTTTCGAAGAAACAGCTGATGCAACAAACCTATTAAGCCAAAAAGAATCAACAGGTTACCAAACACCATCACCTTGCCAAGCAGAAATAGTCCACCAATTATTACCATTGATGTAGCCATAATTATAGACATTTTTCTTTTCCTTGCTGTGTCTCCATTTCCATTTTTGGTTTGTACCTTTATAAAAGTTGCGGATATAACTGGCACTATAATCAGAGCAACAAATAAAGATGATGTAAGTACAATTATTAATGTAATGGGTAGATACTTCATAAACTCACCCATAATACCTTCCCACAGAGCTAACGGGAAAAATGCAGCCAGCGTTGTTAATGTTGAAGCAATAATAGGGACAGCAATTTCGCCGGTGGCTTTTCTGGCAGCTTCCCAAGGATTATGGCCATTGTCAACAAAACGATAAATATTTTCTACTACAACAATGGCATTATCTACCAGCATGCCTAATGCAAGAATCAGTGAGAATAACACTATCATATTTATTCGGAAATCTATAATTCCTATAACAACAAATGAAATCATCATTGATAATGGAATTGCAAGACCTACAAATAAAGCATTACGCGTTCCTAAAAAGAAGAATAATACCACGACAACAAATATTATCCCCATTATCATGCTGTTAAAGAGACTGTCAAGCTGCATTTCAACAATTTCACTTTGATCATTTGTAAGAGATTTCTCCAGGTTGGTTGGCAGCATATTGTCTTTTTCTGCTTTATCCAATATAGCTAATACTTTTGCTGTAGTTGAGAGAAGATTCTCGCCTCCTTTTTTTACAACCTGCACAGACACAACAGGCTCTCTGTTTAATCTTGCATAACTTGATGTTTCGGCATATCCATCAATAACATCGGCAACATCTTTTAGATAAACAATATTGTCTTCATCCTTTTTTACAATAATATTCTTAAGATCTTCGATTTTTTCAAATTCACCCACTACCCTGATACTTCGACGAGCTTTGCCAAGAAGAATTTCACCACCCGACATGGATACATTTTCATTTTGAATGGCAGCAGTAATGTCGTAAAAACTTATTCCAAATGCCTCAAGTTTCATAAGGTCTACCTGCACTTTTATTTCCCTGTCATTTACACCTTCAATTATTACTTTCGAGACTTCATCAACACTTTCAATCTCATCCTGGAGGTATTCGGCATAATACTTTAATTCTTCAATACTGTAATCTCCCGAAAGGTTGATGTTTAAAATTGCAAACTCAGAGAAATCAATATCGAAGACACTGGGTCCAGGGAATTCGGGCCCAACAGGTGGAAGATCTTGTTCAGCTTTTTCAACAGCATCTTTAACTCTTCGTAGGGCATCCTCCAAATCCACATCTGTATTAAATTCTACAAAAATCATTGATGCATCCTGAGCAGATATTGAAGTAAGTTCTTTAATTCCACGAACATTTTCAACCTCTTTTTCAATGGGCCTGGTTATCAGATTTTCAATATCTTCAGGGGCATTACCAGAATAGATTGTTTGCACCATTATTTGAGGCCAAACAATTTCAGGGTAAAGCTCTTTAGGGAGATTTTTATAAGAATAAACACCGAATATTAACAATATAATCGTCAGGAGATATACTGTATTTTTGTTTTTCAGGGCCAGGGTAGTAAGTTTAAAATCCCGTACTACCTTATCGCTCATATCTTTTGCGCTCATTCGAATTAAATTTTTCTGGGTTTGACTTTTACTGCAACATCTTTACTTATCAGATGAAAACCTTCTACAACAACCTTATCGCCTTCTTTAAGTCCTTCTTTAACAAGAGTTTCATCGTTATAAGAATATAATGAAGTAATAATAGTTCGTTTTTCTACAATTGATTCTCCATTTTTTTCCACTATTACATACACATAATTTTCTCCACTGATAATGTCTTTACGAATAATCACAGAAGGAACAACCATTGCATCATGAGCGGTAAAATCATTAATACGAATCGATGAAACCATATTGGGTTTAATTTGTCTGTCAGCATTATCAACTCTTACCTCAATCTCAAAAGTCCTGCTCGACTCGTTAATAACTTTCGACGTACGTACAATAGGTCTTGTTAATTTATAGTCGGGTAAGGTCGAAAATCCTAATTCAACAAGCTGACCTGTTTTAACTTTCCCTACATAGGCTTCAGAAACGTCTGCTTTTATTTGCATTCCTCCCAAGTTAACCATTTCCAGAACAGGCATCATTGCACTTGCAAGTGCACCCTCTTTCTGATATATTTTATCAACATAGCCATCGAAAGGAGCTCTGATTTGTGACATCCGCAATTGCGCTTTCAAAGCTTCAAGTTGGGCCTCAAGACTTTCTTTCTGAGATTTCGATGATAGGTATTGAATTTCAGATCCAATATTCTGTTTCCAGAGAACTTCTTGTTTCTCAAAAGTTGTAGATGCTAACTGTAAACTTGTTTCGGTCGCTTTAATCTGGTTGGCAATAGCATCGGTATTTAGCGAAACCAATAATTGATTTTTACTTACCTTATCGCCCGCCTTAACATAAATAGTTCTTATCTGGCCTCCCATTTCAGGCGAAATCATTGCATAATTGTTGGCTTCAACTCTTCCAAATACGGTAACATAATGATTGAATTCTCTTCCCTTTAGTTCTTCAACTGCAACGGAAATAAGTTTCTTTGACTTATGATAAGAATCTAAATCATTCTCAAGTTTCTTAACTTTTTTATTAATTTTAACAACCTTGTTTTTTTGCAAGGCAATTTTTTTGATGAGCTTTAATTCATCCACTTTTGCTGTAGAATCTGTTAATGCAATCTCTTTGTTAAGATTATTTATTTCTGTTTGTATATCTAATTGCACATTTTGCAACGAATCCCTTCTAGCAATCATTTCTTTAACATCTCCACTTCGCTGGGGATTGCATGCTATAAACATAGCAACCACTGGTAATATTTTCAATAGCGTTTTCATTTTATATGTTTTTTCTGGTTTCTATAGATTATAATTTGTTGTATGCTTTGTCTAAGGCTACTTTAGCTGTCAATAATTGCTGTATAGAATTAGCAAAAGATATTTGCGCATTGAGAAATTGTGTATTTACAATTGATAATTCAAGACTTGATACCATTCCAAGTTTGAACTTCTCGTTGGTCTTGTCTAATACCTTTTCCGAAAGTTTGAAATTCAATTCTTCATTGTAGTACTTTCTAAGGGCAGTCTGATAATCGAACTTCGCTTGCTGCGAAGTAAGTATTAATCTTTGCGCCTCTTGTTCTTTAATATTTCGAGCCTTTTCAAGCGCTATTTTTGCTTGCGATACTTTAGCGTTACGCATTCCACTTTGAAATATATTCCAGGTTGCTGAAACACCTAGAACATGATTAATAGTTGGACTAAAATCCGATTCATTTGTTTGATCGCTATAATTGTAAAAACCAGACACTTGAGGTAAATAGGTGGTTTTTTCACGGTTAAGACTTAGTTGCTGCAAATCTTCGTTAGTAGACAACAGTTTATAATCTATATTCTCATCAAGCGAGAAACTATATAGCGAATCTGAAATTATGTTAGCTGTAATTAATTCATCCATCGAATCAGTTAATGAAACAACCTTTTCTGAGGAAATTCCTACCTGATATTTAAATAATCTAATCATGTACTCAATCTGATTTTCAAGCGTAGCTAAATCACTCTCCGTTCTTTTAACTGTTAATTCTAATTGGTCTACATCAGAGTCTTCAATTAATCCAACAGCAAATGTTTTCTTTGCCTCATCTAAATTGCTTTTAAGATTATCGAGAGTTTTAGCCAAAACTTTACTATTAGCCTTCAGGACAAGAATTGTGTAATAACTTCCGGCTACACTTTCTCGCAAATCAATTTTTATCTTATCGAAGTTCTCTTCAGAGTATGTACGATATACTTTAGCTGCTTGCAATCCAACAATATATTCACCACTAAAGATTAATTGGGAAACAGTGGCACCATACGTCATATTATGTTCTTGTGCAAGTACTATTTCTTGACCACCAAATGATAATGTTGGAGGATTTGGAATATGCTGATAATCGGCCTTTGCCCCAACCTGTGGCAATCCAATAGCTGTTGTTTCAAGAATTTTTTTTCTGGCAATTTCAATGTCTAACTCGGCATTTTTACTTAGAAAGAAATTGTCAATAGCATAATTTTGAGCTTCAACCAGAGACAAAGATAACTCGGTATCCGATTGAGCTTTAATGTTAACGCCTGACAATATAAGGGCCAGGCTTCCTAGTATTAAAATTTTCACATTCATATGACTTCTGATTTATTAATCATTTCAATTTTATCTCTGTATTGTTCCAAAAGTTGCCTACCCTTCTCATTTACTATTCCATATAAGTGAAAAAGACATATTTCTTGCACAAAGTGCCCTGAAGTAAACTCCCTTTTTGTAATCAATTTGGAATGAGGAATCTGGTCTATCTGGTTCAAATGATACTTGGTAATTACTTTTTCATCTAACTCGCTTCTATATAATCCCTGACTTTTACCTCGTTCTATGTTTTGCGTTATTATTGTTCTGAATAAATTTAAATATTCTTCCCGAATACCTTCATATATATCTGAATGATACTTTCTTAAATCATAATCTACAGCTAAACTTAAGCTAGATAGTGAATAGATGATCAGACTTTGAATATTGATAAGTTGAAGAATCGCATCTTCTTCTTCGTTATTCACTGCATTTAAACGATTTTCAATTGCTCTGAAATCAGTATTTAACACAAGCTGAATAAGTTCATTTTTATCAGCTACAAGCTGATACAATGTCTTTTTTGACACACCCAACTCTCTGGACACATCGTCCATTGTAATGCTTTTAATTCCAAACTTTTTAAAGAGTGAACCAACTTTTTCAACTATTTGCCTACTATCAATCATAATAAACTATCTAAACGGCTACAACTTTTATAGTTTCCTTAGGTTTCAAAAAATAGAGTTATAGACAACTCTTGAACAGCACCTAAAAATTTTCACACTAAATTAGGTAATTGGACAGAATAATTTGAAATGAAATCGGTAAATGTCAGAAAGTTTTCGGTAAAAGGAACAATCTTACTGTGAAACGAATTGAATGATGCATATCACCAGAATTCTGAAAGAGAAATCATTAATTTATGCATAATAGATAAAATCATTTACATACTTTTACGAAAAGTAATTAATTCTTTTATGATTTCGTTCCTAATTGATTCTAAGAAAACTTCACCAGAGGTGGCGATTGACAGAAGAAACCATGTTATAAATATTACTGGTAGTTCAACTTTTAAAAATACTAGTTGGTTCTATAGCAGTGTTTTAAAATGGGTCATTGAATTTAACCGCAAAGGTGCTGATGTTACAACAATAAATATCCGCTTGAACAAGATAAATGAAAGTTCGTCGAAATGGTTGTTGCTAATAATGAAGAAAATGTATTTCCTTTTGCCAGAGCATAATATAAGCGTTAATTGGTATTACGAACAAAGCAATACAACCATGCAAATTAATGGTGAGCGCTTAAAACTAAATTCATCCATTCCTATTAAAATAATTGCTGCATAGCAATAGTTTGTTTCACTGATTATATTTATTACAAGAATAGATGAAAGGAATGATAACAGGTACTCGAAAAAAAGATCTCTACCTGCCGAAAATTGAATCTAAGAAAAGACTTAAAAAGGTTGTCATTTCAGGTGTTTCCCGAATGCTTGATCCAAGTATTTTTTTCTTTGATTTGACAAATATGTTGGTTGAACATTACCATGAGTATAAAAAAACTTTATTTGTAGAATTTTACTTTGATTATATAAATTCTGGTTCTGCAAAATGGATATATTTATTAATTCAGCATATAGAATCTCTTGCAAAAGAAGGTGGTTATATTGAGATAACATGGAAATATGATCAGGATGATGAATCAATAGAGCTTTTCGGTGAAGTGCTTAAATCAAAAACAAAGCTACCTTTCAATTTATTTCCTGTTAAGGATTAGAAACTGTCTGGATTAATAAAATCGAATTACCTTCGGAAGCATAAAGTGCTGGGATATTTAAATAGCCTCGAACTTAGCTTTTAGCAATGAATCTTATTCATGCTCTGCGGTGTTCTTATAGTTGAAAATAGTTAAGTCATGTTAACAATTCACGGGGTGAACCTAAACCAACGAATAGGTTCACCTCGTGAAAAACTAATTACCCTGACAATAAATAGTTACTATTCAATAACCAATTTATGGGTAAAAGTTTCTTTTTTACAGGTAATATTCAAATAGTAAACGCCGGCAGGTAAGTCCGATACCGAATAAGTATCCTGAACATTAAACTCTTTTACCAGGCTGCCTGAAATATTATACAATTTTAGGCTTTCAAGCTTTTCGTTTGTTTGGATAGTAAATTGTTCTTTTACGGGATTAGGGAACAATGAAAATTCAGAAACATCTTCTCCTTTATCATTCACATAAGTGGTTGTTTCTTCTTCAGAAGCATTTTTAAATCCATTAAGAGCAGTACATTCTGCTTCGTTGTTTACATAAGTTGCCGTTTCGTCTTTATACCAACGAGGATAAGATACCGTATTGTCATCTACATAAATACATCTCAAATCGGGGTTACTTGTTGCGTTAAGATAAGTAAGGTTTGCATTGTTCCCGTTCCTTATATCTAAACTGGTTAATTGATTTGAAGAGCAATATAAATAAGTTAAAGCAGTATTAGCTGACACATCTAAACTGGTCAATTGATTTGAAGAGCAAAATAAATAAGTTAAAGCGGTATTTGCCGACACATCTAAGCTGCTTAATTGATTTGAATAGCAAAATAAATAAGTTAAAGCCGCAAAATCTTCAATACCTGTTAAATCGCTAATGTTTTTTAAGCCTATGTTTAAGGAAGTTACTCCGCTAATATTAGCCGTTGGCACATAATTATCTAAAGCACCTGAGTCGTAGCCTTTATCGATAAGGGCCTGTTCGAAGTTGTCGTCGGGCACATAAGTAAATCCTGAACATTCGCTTTCGTTGTTTACATAAATTGCCGTTTCGTCTTTTGACCAACCAGAATAAGACACCGTATTGTCATCTACATAAATACAAGTCAAATCGGGGTTACTTGCTGCGATAAGATAAGTAAGGTTTGCATTGTTCCCGTTCCTAACATCTAAACTGGTTAATTGATTTGACCCGCAATTTAAATACTCTAAATCTGTATTAGCTGACACATTTAAACTAGTTAATTGATTTGAATGGCAATATAATTCGGTTAAAGCCGTATTAGCCGACACATCTAAACTAGTTAATTGATTGGAATAGCAGTCTAAATATTCTAAAGCCGCAAAATCTTCAATACCTGTTAAATCGCTAATGTTTTTTGAACTTACGCTTAAGTTAGTTACTACGGTAATATTAGCAGTAGGTACATAATCATCTATAGCTCCGGAGTCGTAACCTAAATCGATAAGGGCTTGTTCAAAGTTGTCGTCGGGCACATAAGTAAATCCTGAACATTCGCTTTCGTTGTTTACATAAATTGCCGTTTCGTCTTTTGACCAACCAGAATAAGACACCGTATTGTCATCTACATAAATACAACTCAAATCGGGGTTACTTGCTGCGATAAGATAAGTAAGGTTTGCATTGTTCCCGTTCCTAATATCTAAACTGGTTAATTGATTTGACCCGCAATTTAAATACTCTAAATCTGTATTAGCTGACACATTTAAACTAGTTAATTGATTGGAATGGCAATATAATTCGGTTAAAGCCGCATTAGCCGACACATCTAAACTAGTTAATTGATTGGAATAACAAGATAACTGAGTTAAAGCCGTATTAGCCGATACATCTAAACTGGTTAATTGATTCTCAAAGCAGTATAAACCAGTTAGAGCGGTATTAGTTGACACATCTAAACTTGTTAATTGATTTTCATAGCAATTTAAATTAGTTAAAGCGGTATTAGCCGACACATCTAAACTGCTTAATTGATTATGATAGCAATATAAATAAGTTAAAGCTGAATTAGCTGACACATCCAAACTAGTTAATTGATTTGAAGGGCAAAATAAATTAGTTAAGGCGGTATTTGCCGACACATCTAAGCTGCTTAATTGATTATGATAGCAAAATAAATAAGTTAAAGCCGCAAAATCTTCAATACCTGTTAAATCGCTAATGTTTTTTGAACTTAAATTTAAGTAAGTTACTCCGCTAATATTAGCAGTTGGTACATAATCATCTAAAGCACCAGAGTCGTAGCCCAAATCGATAAGGGCCTGTTCAAAGTTGTCGTCGGGCACATAAGTGTTTTGTGCAAAAAGGCTGAAATTTGCCAGTAATAAAATAATAAATGTAAGATTTTTCATCTGTCGAGTTTTAAGATTTAATATTAAGTGTAAAAATGCAATACATCGTTAATAATTAGGTGGCAATAGTGCCAAGGAACAAAAGCTCCCGAGCTTTTATCGTATCTTTTGCAGAGTATGGGTTAATGCCGAACTTGTCAAAAAACAACTGTGGCTGTAACCGGTTGTGCTTTTTGGATTTAATATCATTCATTTAAAAAGCTCCTGGCGAAAGGTTTCTTGATAAAACAAATAATTTATTCTTCATAACTGTAATGTTTGGTTTTGACTACTCTGTCTGCTATATACCGCCTCAATGTAAATGTTGTTATACTTAATTTAATTGTATTTGTCTAAGTTTTTAGTTTAAACAAACTATATAACGGTTTTGGTAAATATAGTATACAATATTAATATTTTTTCTGATGAACAACTACTTAGTAAACCTTTAATAATTTACCAGGTTGTAAAACAATATTATTCATTTGGATATAAATGAATAATGCGGGATAAACTATTAAGATGTCATTTAGTTAGAGAAAAAGGCTTCGATTCCGCTCAACCTGACAGTCACTCTGAGCAGAGTCGAAGAGTTGGTATTACAACCAGCTGACATCAAAAATGCTTAACTAAAAGACATTGAAAGCAAACGAGTAGTGGTTAATCCCTTCCAAAAAAAGTTTAATAAAATCGAATTACCTTCGTAAGCAAAAAGTGCTGGAATATTTAAGTAGTCTCGAATTTAACTTTTGGCAATGGGTAATCTTCATTATTTGTGGAATTCTTATTGGTTTAGCAAAAACTGGGTTATCCGGAGCTGGCTTAATGGTTGTCCCCTTAATGGCAGGAATTTTTGGAGGAATGAACTCTGTTGCAATATTACTTCCAATGCTTATTGTTGCAGATGTGTTTGCAGTAAGATATTATAACTGCCATGCTAACTGGCGATATGTTCTACTACTTCTTCCCTGGGCCATAGTTGGCATTGTTTTGGCAACATATGTGGGTAAAAAAATCAATGATAACCAATTTAAGAATGTATTAGCTGCAATTATCTTTATTGGAATTGCCCTCATGCTTTGGCAGGATATAAAGCTTAAAAACTCCAAAATTCCTGATAATTGGTGGGTTGCAGCAATTCTGGGTTTGGCTGGTGGTTTTACTACAATGGTCGGAAATGCTGCAGGTTCGGTTATGGCATTGTATCTTTTATCAATGCGACTTCCTAAAAATAGTTATATAGGAACAGGTGCATGGTTCTTTTTCATTGTAAATATCATAAAAATTCCGTTCCATGTATTCTATTGGAAAACAATAAACATTAATACAATTAGTATTGACCTGGTTGCTATTCCTGCCCTTGTATTAGGAGTGGTTTTAGGTATTCGAATAGTGAAAGTACTTCCTGAGAAAATATATCGTCTATTTATCATAGTTTCAACGGTACTATCTGCAATATTCTTGCTTTAGAAACAATTTTTTAGCCGACACTGAGTTATCAAACAAAAGACATATACTATGAAACGAGCATTACTATTATTATTATGGACCCCTTTTACTTTGAGCGGACAAGTAAACGAGGATTGTGAAAAATCAATGGATTTTACGAAGATTCAGGTATACGATGGAATTATTGCAACGATTGAAAAAGGAGAAGAAACTTATCTATGCCCTGATACCAACAACAAACTAGAAGACTTAAAAATTACTCTTGAACAAGGCTCTCTCAAAATCAGGAAGATCTCGGGAGTTAACTACGAAAAGGCTCCAAAAATTATTATAGTTTATAAAGACATCAATCAAATTTATGGATATGGTAAAGCAAGAATAGATACTCGTAGTCTAATGAAGACTGATAGTCTAAAGGTTGTTTTGCGAAGTGGAGCGAAATTTTACGCTGACCTTGATTTGCAATATCTGGAATATGAAGCTTCTGAAGGAGGATTATTTAAAGCGGAGGGTAATGCTGTAGAGCAGATTATTAATGTTTCTGTTAAAGCTACGTTTTCGGGTTTCGAACTAAAAGGCGAACATGGAAATGTAAAATCAACTACAGGAGCAGTTGCAAAAATTAATTTAGAGACAAAAGTTAATGCCCATGCAACAACAGGCGGTCAAGTGAGATATCGAGGAAATCCTTCACTGGATAAGAAGATGAGTATGGGAGGAAAAATAATTAAGGACGATGAATAAAAGTCTTTTTCTCAATATCCTTTTTGCCAATTTAAAAATTCCTATATATTTACAAACAGTTAACAAGAAATGTTATTTGCGTAATTATCTTAAATTATTAAAAATGAAATTATTATGAAAAATTTATTTGTAATTGTATTTGTAACTATTGCTATGTTTTCATGTTCTGATGATCTACCAATTGATGGTCCATCACCCAAAGGAGGTGATTTACCAATTGGGCCTAATGACCCTGTTAGTAATCCCAATGTAATCTACTATCCTATTAATGCAGAAAATTCCTGCACAACACCCCAAAATCATGCTTGCGGTTACGGCTTTTTCCAAGATGTCGAATATGATGCCGGCTGGAAAACTGGTGTTCTTGATGCTAAATTCTGGTATGAAACCCTTATTGATGAAGCTTCATGTAGCAATATAGTCTATTTCAAACTAAAAAAAATGAAGGATCCTTTTGGGAATGAAGATTACCAAATGGTAATGAGCTTCAGTTGTATTAATACTAGTGTATTAATTAATCATCAAAATGTAAAAAACTACAGGAATCTTTTATTCTCAAGAAGGAATGAATCTTCCTATGATAAAGGAAAGTATGATGGCTTTGCGCTATATTTAACTTATGATCCCCTCGCGAATAATTAACTTAAAGATGTTTTAAAAAATCTATATTACGTTATATAACATTTCTTTATTTTGTTTTCTCTGGATTTTATTGCATAAAGTTTAAGTTTGTTTTTATTATTTACTTCATTAGAGCTTCTGCAATAATTAAATCATAGGGTGTAGTAATTTTAATGTTTTCTCTGTTTCCTTCAACCAGAAAAATATTTTCTCCTGCAGCCTCGACAACTGAAGCATCATCAGTAAATTTATCCTTGTAGGATTGCTCATAAGCTTTTAATAAAACGCTGGAGCGAAATACCTGGGGGGTTTGAACAAGTTTGTATTTATCCCTGTCAACTGTTTTAGAATATTCACCTTCAATAACTCTTAGTGTTTCATGAACATCAATTACTGGTATTGCAGTTCCCTTTTCAATTGCTGTTTTAAATGTTTGTCTTATAGTCTCAAAACTAACCAGTGGACGAACTCCATCATGAATAGCAATAATTCTATTACTTGATAGCCCAATCAATCCATTTTTTACTGAATGAAACCTGGTTTCGCCACCAGCATAAAGTTTATGCTCAATTCTGAAATTATGCTTACTAACTAAAGTCTTCCATACCTCAAATTGGTTAGGTGGAAGAACAAGCCTTATTTCCATTTGCTCATCAAACAAGTAAAACTGTTTGATTGTATGCATTAAAGTGGGCAATCCATTCAACTCAATAAATTGCTTTGGCAATTCACTTTGCATACGCCGACCATTTCCACCTGCTACTATCAGAACTACGTTTTGCATATTTCAAATGTACAGAAATTGTTGAACACTATTTCTTTTCATTAATTAAAATTATCTGCCTGCAGAAATGAAATTTAGTTTCTTCCTAACTACTAAAATATTTTATCGGACCAGTCCACATTTGAAATAATTTCTCTAATATTTAGTGTGTGATGCTTGCAGCATGTAAGAATAATTAACAAGTTCTTTTCCTTTTCTAAAATAAAAAAATTAACTTTCTGCCACTTGAATTAATAATTCAATGCTCCAAAACTATTGACAAATGAATAAGTATATTTTCAATTTTTTCCTTCTACTATTCTTACTAATAGAGATAAGAGCAACCTCAACTGAAGGAACTCCGTATTTAATAAACTTTTTCTACGAAAAGCACACGCATAACCAAATTTGGAGCATAGAGCAATCGCCACGAAAAACAATATTGATAGCAAAACGTACCGGATTGCTTGAATTTGACTCTGAAAGCTGGACAGATATTTCTACACCAGATATACCCCTAAAAATTTTCACCTCTGAAAGTCCACAACAAGTCTTTATTAGTGGTCGGGGATACATTGGTAAACTTGACCTTAATGACAAAGGACTATATAATTTCACTCCATTTAAACATCCTGATATAAATAATCAGCTTTTCAACGAAATATTCGAAACAGACTCTGATATTTTCTTCTACAGTTCTAATCTAATTCTTCAAAAGAAAAAAGACTACGTTGATTCAATTTACTCTTGGCTACCAGAACAAGGCACTAAGTTTAGCGGATACTTCAAGTTTGGGAACAAGTGCTATGTTTATATTAAGAATAAAGGAATTAGAGCTCTAAGCGATTCCCTATATTTGAACCAAGAGAATTTTGGCTTAACAGGTGATGAAGAAATAGTTTGCTCGGCAGGAGTAGATTCAAGTTCTGTTCTACTTGGATCAAACACCGGTAAACTATTTAAATTCGATGGTAGACAATTAGTAGATTTCGAAATTGAGGATAGCACACTTATTACATCAGGAATAATTACCGATGGTATAAGCTTGAGTAATAATTTAATTGCCATATCAACGCGAAATTTTGGAGTACTAATTTTCAATAAATTTTCGGGGAAAACTGTGACAATTATTGATCAGGAGGCTGGATTGCCATCTGACCACATAATGACAATGCTGGCAGACAGAGAATCAGGATTATGGTTTGCACATTCAAAAGGTTTAACCAGAATAGATGCCAACTTGCCGGTCACCAATTTTAGTTCATATAGTGGGCTAGATGCAGGAGTCAATGCAGTAAGGTTTTGGAACAACCGTTTATTCCTGGCAACAACCTCAGGTGTTTATTCTTTAGATACAATAAGTCATTATGATACGAAAGAGGTTACTCAAAAAATTCCAATTAACCGATCACGGTACGTTAAAAGTATCACAATTGGAGATAATGATTTAGCTGAAGAGTTAAAACCTACAAATGAGCAACAAAAAAATACCACAGAAGAAGAACAAAAGAAAAGAAAAGGCTTTCTGAAAAATTTATTTGGGAAAAAAGATAAAGAAAAAATAGAGCCTATAGAAAAAACAACTCCAGATCCAACGCCTAAGAAAAGTACTACAGTACTTAAACCCAAGAAAATAGAATACCAATCGTTTAAATACGAGACATTTGTTCTAAAGTCTAAAACATTTGGTTACGCACCTATTCCCGAAATCTCAGAGCGGTGTAAATATCTATTGCCTTTTGAAAACCACCTTCTGGCAATAAGTGATTCTAAGCTCTATGCTATTTCAAAAGACAAAGAAGTAATTGAAATATTTTCTTCGTCGCAAATTTATAAAGTGTCTATTGAAAAAACAGATCAAAAACAAATAAACCTTATTACTTCTGATGGGATTTATACGGGAAGCTTTACAGAAGGCGAATGGCTATTTAGTGCTAAAACTTTAACTAATATTAATTTCAAGATAACAGCAATCAGTCAATTAACTGAAAGCGGCTATCTTCTAGCATTAAATAATCAACTTGTTTTTTACTCAGCGGAAGATGAAAAAATTAAAACCATTTATATTGAAAATCCATATTCAGAGAAAATATATTTACAAAGTGTTGGCGAGAAACATTATGTAATAGTTGGCAGAACCCTGTATTATGTACACGGATTAGACTTTGACGATATTAAACTACAGCAGGAAACAGACTTCTCGGTATTTCAACAGTTTTTTAACCAACCAGAAAATTTGTGGATAAAAACCGAGGATAAACAATTTCGCTACTTTGGTGAAAATGCGATATCTAAAAAGCTGTTGGCCTTCCTTCAAGTATTTAAAAACATCAATGATATTCATTTCGATGCCGACAGTAATATTTGGGTAGTTGATAACTATGAAAACATTTATAAAATTAACAACTCTGCATTCGAGCAATACTCAGAATCAATTGAAATAAGTATTAAAACGATTGAGAAGCCCTCTGGTGAATTTCTTGCTCTGAATAATCTAAACCTAAGTTACTCTGAAAATGCACTTCGCTTTTCAATTATTGCTCCTACTTATCTGCAGAACAATTCTAATCAGTTTCAATATATAATTGAAGGATTACCTGCTGATTGGAGCAAGTGGTCATCAGACAATATCATTAATGTTCCCTATTTGCCAGCAGGCAATTTTACACTTAAAGTAAGAGCGAAAGATATTCTCGGTAACATCTCAGAAATTAGCTCTATCGATTTTAAAGTTTCACCTCCCTTTTGGGAAACTCCATATTTCTATGCTATCATCATTTTGCTAATGGTATTAATCATATACCTAATCCAGCAATACAGGATGAAGAAACTTGTTAAAGAAAAGAAAGTTTTAAGTAAAAAGGTAAAAGAAAGAACGATTGAATTAGAGTTGAAAAACAAAGCTATTACAGATAGTATAAACTATGCCGGAAAAATGCAAAGTGCTCTTTTACCCTCGGAGGAGACTATTCAGACATGCCTAAAAGATAGCTTTATTTTCTTCAAACCCCGTAACATTGTTAGTGGCGATTTTTATTGGTCCACTCAGAAAAAACAATATACAATTGTGGCTGCTGCCGATTGTACAGGACACGGTGTGCCAGGAGCCTTCATGAGTATGTTGAGTATGACTCTGATGAGCGAAATTGTTAATAAAACAAAAATTATAGACGCTGCTCAGATTCTAAACACACTTAGAGAAAAGATAATTCAATTATTAGCTGCGAAACATGCTGAATCCAAAGATGGTATGGATATAGCCTTATTAGTGTTTAATAAAGAAAACAACTCGCTCCAATATGCCGGGGCACATAATCCTTTATACAGGTTAGTATCCAGAAAAAACAAACTGACAGAAACAGAAAAGAGTTTTGTCTCGAAGGAAAACGACAAGTATTATTTAATGCATTACAAAGCTAACCGCTTCCATGTTGGGAAATCGAATTATTCGGAAACAAAATTTACCAATCACAACATCAAATATAATCCTGATGATATATTTTATATTTTTTCGGATGGATTTCCTGATCAATTTGGAGGAAAGGATGAAAGAAAATTCATGTATGGTCCGTTTAAAAAACTAATTCTCGATATAGCTGATAAGTCTATGAAAGAACAAGAAACTCTTTTAAACGAAGCTATTTCGAAGTGGATGCATGGTTATGAGCAAACCGATGATATGTTAATATTTGGGATAAGGCCATAGAAATATTGAGCCTGCCAAATAAAAAGTTTAGATTGATTTTTTATTGATATATTGTCATCGATTTAAAAATCTTTATCTCATGAATACATTAAGTGAAAGACTGCAATATTGCAGAGTTTGTAAAAACAAAATGTTTGATTCATCAACAGGAATAAACTGTGGGTTAACTCAATCTAAACCAGAATTCAAAGATAAGTGTGAAAAATTTATTATTGATGAAGGTGAAGCGCAAAAGCTTCTTATGCGTAAAAAAATGGAAGCTGAAGGAAATGAAATAAACGATACAGGCTTCTTTGGTGCAGAGAAACGAGGAATGAAAAAAGGAGTTGTTGGCGGAATTATTATGATAGCCATTGCTCTAATTTGGTTCTTTGGTGGATTGGCTGCAGGAATTATATTCTATTATCCTCCTATTCTACTAATTATTGGTATTATTGCTTTAGTTAAAGGTCTTGCAGAAAAAAACTTTTCTGGCGAAAAATATAAAAAGATTGCTCAAGAGTAAGTTTTCTTATTTCTTAATTTTACTGAACATTTACAAATTTAATAAGTTTGCTTAAAAACCATTAATTAAAAATGTTGAGTACTGAGCACAATAAAGGGACGGTAGAAAAAGCGCTGCATATAAATTTGGACTCCAAAATTTATGGGTCGATAGCTGAAATTGGCGCAGGCCAAGAGGTTGCAAGAAATTTTTTTATTGCAGGTGGAGCGGCAGGAACAGTAGCAAAAACGATGTCGGCCTACGACATGCAATTCAGCGATGCAATATACGGTAAGGAAAAGAACAATAGATATGTAAGTCAATCGCGTGTTAATAAAATGCTCGACAGAGAATATGGTTTGGTTGTTGAACGACTTGAAAGTCACAGGCCAGAAAACACCACTTTCTTTTCTTTTGCCAATACGGTTGCTGCAAAAGGTTATAACAGCGACAGAGAATGCCATGGATGGTTAGGAGTTAAATTTCAATCGAAACCTCTTGAAGAGGCTAGTAAAATTGTGCTCCATGTAAGAATGAAGGATAACACAAATTTTCAGCAACAAGAAACCTTGGGAACCCTTGGAATTAATCTGATTTTTGCCGCATTTTATCTTAGTAACAATCCCGAGAAAGCAATTGAATCCATGCTGGATAACCTTTCGACAGATAGAATTGAAATCGACATGATTAAGTTTGAAGGGCCCATGTTCACAAATGTCGATAATCGGTTAATGGCTCTACATCTTGTTCAATCCGGATTAACACATTCCGTATTTTTTACTAAAAAAGGTGAACCAATTCAAGGTAGCGACCTCTTGTACAAAAAGAATATTATTGCATTACGCGGCAGTTTTAGGCCATTTACCAATACTCACTTAGACATTTTAGCCTGTGCAAGAAAAGAATTTACTAATAAGAACAATTATTCCAAAAACGAAATAGTTGTTCTTACAGAACTTTCAATGTCGCATTTATTAGCCTTTGGAAATTTAGATAAATCTGACTTTTTGGGTAGAGTTGATACCTTATGTTCTATGGACTACGATGTTCAAATTTCTGATTTTGCCCGATTTCATGAATTAAAAAACCATCTTTCGCAATACACTAAAAATAAAATCTCTATTGCCCTAGGAATAAAAAACGTAGTTGAAATCTTCTCCGAAGAAATCTATACCGATTTAAAAGGTGGGATTATTGAAGGATTGGGCATTTTATTTTCGGGAAACACCAATTTATTTGTATACCCTAAACTATTAAAAGAAGGAGTTGTGAGAATTGTAGATGAATTGGTTTTTGATAAAACAGTGAAACACCTCTTCCAGCATTTTTTAAGCACTGGACGTTTAATTGCTATTTCTGAAAACAACCCAAAATTTCTTGACATCTTTACCAAAGATATTCGTAAAGCTATGAAAAAAGGCGATGACAATTGGAAACATAAGATTCCAGAAAAAGTATTTGAGATAATTAAAAAACGAAAGCTTTTTGATTTCAAGGCATAATGAATGTTTTATCAAGCTTTCTATTACTTTTGTAGCAGAATTTATATTGAAAAATGAAAGAGACATCGCAAGAATATTTGGAGAATAGATATCGTTCAGGTGAAAAGAATAAGACAGGAATTGCCGGAAAAATTAAAAAAATTAAAGAAAAACGACTAGCAAAAAAATTTGCCAACCAATCGCATAAAGTGATTAAAAAAACAATGGCTGGAGTAAATCAGGAAGCGTTAGAGACAAAAGAAATGGCCAGCTCATTTTATAAGTTATTGGAAAGTAAACTCAATTTAAAGAACCGAACAGAACCACCCACAGATGAAGAAGTAAAAGCTGCTATTGAACAACTGAAAGATGTTGGAAGGTTTACGTTTTTTTCTACTGTTTCTATTATTCCCGGAGGAGGTGTAGGATTAATCGGACTCGAAATGTTAGCCCGTAAATTAGGAGTTAAAAACTTCACTTTTGTACCTTCGGCCTTTAGAAAAAATGCAAATAACCAGGCTCCGCAATCTCTAGAAATACAAACCGAAGAAAATCAATCCGAGGCCAAAAACAATACCACCGAATAGAAATGCTTGATATGAGAGTTTATATGTATGTAAAAGACTTTCTTCTGATTTATCAGACACAATAAAAGGCAATTTGTTTTTTCTGAATACAGGGTAATAACCTTCAAAATCCACAACTTCACCAATTGCAAAAACATTATCACCCTCCTCTAGAAAAGTTTCATGGTATCGAAGCTTCTTCTCAAAAATCCATGCTTTTGAAGTTTTTCCATACTTTGCTAATGTATTCTCCATATTATGAGTGGCTGCTTTCCAAAAGCCCCCGGATCTTTCACTGATATCTTTATTAAATTTGAGTTTCGCTCCATCTAAATCAATAATTGCTTTTCCGCTGCTGTCTTCGATATAAAACCGAACAAATTGCTCATCATTAATTATTGTTCTCCATGTAGAGCTTTTCCCATTACTTTTCTCTTGCTCAACCTTAAACTTGTAGTAAACACATTTAGACTCACTGTATGGACTCTGAAGCTCTTTATCTATCTTCACAACCTTACCTCTTATCTCATAAAACCCTTTCTTTATTGTAGTTATTTTAAAGGTCTCTGTGTTGAGAATTAAATCGTAGAGTTTTTTAAACTTATTATAAAAGAAATAGGCTACAATAAGTATTATTACTCCGAGTGCATAAATTAGAATTTTGATTTCCATAATGTGATGATATTTTTAGCAACAACAATTATAAAGGATTCAAAAAATTAACTTTCATGAGTACAAAATTAAGGTATTACTTTCCTGTAAACTTAACGAAAAAGAGAACTGCATACGACTAATTGCTAAAATCGACACTGGACATTAATTAATTACTCCCTGTTCAAATGAGCCTGCACCAATTTTATTTGCCCATAAGTAACATCGTTTCCTAATCCTGATTTTATATCACCAGTCTGCATCGTTTCATTTTCTTTGCAGAATTTTGATATTGCACCAACCACATCTTCATCTACCAACTGGAGGATGTCAATATCACCAGTTCCAACAAAATGAGCCAAATGACCTTCAATAGTAGATTGTACAAAGTCTCTTTCCAACGCAATCTCCTGAATTGATTTACCCTCTTTAAACATCTGAAAACTCACCTCTTTGGTTGGTGTTTTCTTTTCTTTTTTGGATTTACTCTTAGCTTCTAGTTTTTTCGAGGATTTATTCACTTTTTTTGACCTAAACAGTGGATTATCCTTTAAGCTTTCCTTAGAGAATTCAGTCTTCTCAATTGCTGATTTAATAAGTGCTTCAGCTTTATGTATTTTTTGTAACTGACGAACAAATAAACGTTCTACATCCATTAGTTCATTCAAGTATTTTTTTATTCGTTTTTGGGTGCTTAAATCCTTTATGTGTTCGTTAACTATATTAATTTGCTCATTTAATAATGGTTCGAAATAGTTCTTTGCCGAATTTATTCTGGAGTACAGAAGATCTAGCATATCCGGCTTCTTCTCATATACTATTCTGGTTATTTGAACAGTAAAATTATCTGCTACTTTTTTAGTGGGCTCAAAAGCAGTCTTAAGAGTTATTGCCCAATTTTTATATAGTTGCTTTATCGATCGCTTTTCATCCTTATCATAACTTTCGACATGAAAACCTAAAGAACGGCTCAACCAATTAAAATCAAAAGCTTTAATTGCCGAATCAGCAACAAATTCTCGAGTTGCCAAATTAAGATCAGATTCTAGCTCATTTAAGCTTTTCCCATTCATTGAATATTCAGATATATCCTTATCGCAAGCCAAACTATTTGTAGGAATAGAAGCTGTAAGTACCAATCCGTTTAATGAAGTTAATCGGGATAAGGCAACGTATATTTGTCCTGGAGCAAAAGCCTTTGAAACGTCAATTACAGCTTTCTCAAAAGTTAGTCCCTGACTTTTATGCACTGTAATTGCCCAAGCAAGTTTCAGAGGATAGTGAATAAATTTACCCACTAGTTTTTCTTCAATCTCGCTACTTTCTTTGTTTAAAGAATATTTTTTATTCTCCCAAGTATAAGGTTCCACAACCACTGGAGGAGTTCCATCTTCAAAGCTAACTGTAATAGAATCATCTGTCAGATCAAGAACCATTCCCAATTTACCGTTAAAATATCTTTGCTCTCCGGAATAGTCATTCTTTATGAACATAATCTGAGCACCTTCTTTTAAGATAAGACTTTGTTCAACCGGAAAATTATACTCATTAAAATCGCCCTCAATAACAGCATCATAACTATAGGATTTACTCTTTAATTCTTCAAGAGCTTTGCTATTAATGGCATCGGCTTTACGATTGTGTGTTGTAAGGAAAATGTAACCTTTATGCTTTGTAGTTTCAAAATCGGGTTTGTAACATTTGTTTAGTAAAACAATATCCCGATCAGTAAATCTATTCTCTCTTAAGTTATTTAATAAAGAAATAAATTCATTATCTGTTTGCCTATAAATTTTCTCTAATTCAAGATATATTGGTGAGTTGTTTTTTAGTGCCAGAGCCTTAAAAAAATAAATGCTATCATAAAATGATCTTAAGTGCTCCCATTCATTTTCTTTAACAACTGGCGGAAGTTGTAATAAATCGCCAATAAACATTATCTGCACTCCTCCGAATGGAACATTACCTTGCTTTCGTACAAAACGCAAAATTGTATCAATTGCATCAAGTAGGTCAGCACGTAGCATACTCACCTCATCGATTATCAGAAGCTCCAGTTCTTGCAACATAGATCGTTTTGTCTTGTTCATCTGGAAATTCTGTAATAAACTCTTTGGTGTAGTTATTTGAGTTGAAATGTTTGCTCCCGATTGAAGATAATTTGATGGAATAAATGCTCCGAAAGGCAATTGAAACAGCGAGTGTAAAGTAACTCCTCCGGCATTAATTGCTGCTATTCCTGTTGGGGCTGCTACAATTGTATTTTTATGAGTATTGTTTACTATGTGTTTAAGAAAAGTTGTTTTACCTGTACCTGCTTTTCCTGTAAGAAAAATGTGACGACCTGTAGTATTTATAAATTTGGCTGTTAGGTCAGTAACAGGATTTAGCTCTTTTGCCATAAACGTATTTTTATTTTTTAAAACCCAAAAGTAACTAAAAATAACTCAGTTTGCTTAAGCAAAAAGAACAGCATTTTAAAAGTTTTTAATCTTTTGTTATTACTATAGGCTTATCGAAGTTGTGCCAAAAATTACAGATTAAATGTTCTGATTAGGTTATGGAGAGGCTGGGGCAGGTGGAATATGCTCCATAACTATAATTACCTGTTTGGTATCGTTATTAAATTGAACATCCCACACGCCAGCAATCGCATCTCTCCCATGAAATATCCTTTCAAGTTCATCTACTCTGGCTACAAACCTGTTAGTAACCTCATCAGCTGACCCTCCAATTGCACTATAAAGATTTTCCATACTTGCAAAACTGCGATCCCTAAGCGACATATTTGCTCTTTCTGTTATTCTTCTATCCCATTCAATAATATCACTAAAAGCTGTTTGAAAATCTCGTGCATGTTGTTGTTCATGTACAAGAGTATCTTGAGCAAAGGTCGTTTCATCTGGCAATGCACCTATTTGGAGATGAACCAATGGTTCTCTCGATATATCGAGAGTAACTTGTCGTATTTCTTCAGATGGACGGAGATCAATTGATCTTAGCAAAATAGCAACTTGCTCTCCACTAATATCTCTGGGTTCCCAAGGTGGATTTTGTGGATACCATATTTTGTAGGAGAGAACATTGCTCATATCTCTAGACCTTCGTCTTAATACCGGTCTTCTCCTTCCACGAATACTTGGTTTATCTAGTAATCTAAACACATCGCTATTTTTATTCTCCCCCCAATGAATTCCTTCTCCGTTTAAAATAGGAATAGTAATCCCCACTATACCAGGTCTTTCTATTATATTGTTTGCAATATTCCAAGGAAGCTCTTCTCCTTCTTCAAAAGTTGCAGTGCGTTGAATAATTTCTGGAGTTACTTTACTAATTTTTTGTTGTGTATTAACTGTATTTCCGAAAGGAGTCATTTGTAAATTGGGAACAGTATAATCCTGCTGTGGTTTCATCTGAATTTCATTTAGCATTTCATCCTCACCCACCTGCATTTGAATATGATTATCTGTAACGGTTGATATTATACTTTTTGATTGATTTTGATTGGAAATACCGGAGTTCAATTTGTTGTGTACACATTTATCCTTTGGTTTATCCAGATTCTTATTGTAATAAAGATCATGCATGGTTACTAACCTTAATTCAACAAATATATCATGTAGTGTTTTATCAAAAAAAAATGATACCAATGCTAATTCAAGAAATATTTCTCTACCTGCTATTATAAAACACTTTAACTTTTCCTTCTATTGAATTATATACTAAAAGTTCATTATTGGTAACTACCGGACAATATGATTCGATCACCCAGTCAAGTTCTTCCTTCCAAATTAGTTCACCACTGCCAACATCAATTATTCCTATTTTATTCTTGAACAGATTTCCAAGTATTAACTGGTTCTGATTTACATTTAATATGGTATTATATTCGTGAAATTCATTAATGTTTTGTTCTATGGACAATTGCTTTTCTTTCAGTACTTCTCCTGTGTTTAAGTCTATTTCTTTTATGAAGGTTCCGTCAAGCAATTGAAGTTTGTTCTCTTTTATATCAAAAGAAAATGAATATTGATCTGTTATTTCTAAATCCCAAATTATTAATCCTGTTTCACTGCTAATTGCTAATATTCGATTGTTAAAAATACTTGATACTATAACATTATTCCAATAGACTGTTCGGCCCTGCCAATATAAACTTCTCTTTGACTTATCAGGGTAATTCGTATTATCTATCAAATATTCACGACTCCACTCTGTTTTCTTTGTTTTTAAATTAAATTTATCGATTACTGCTGAGACTCCTTGGTTGTTATGCCCAATATATATGATTGAAGCATCAATATTATCGGCAACTAAAAAATCCGGTACTATTTTCTTTTCAAATGGTATCTCCTTCATTGTGAGATCCTGCGTATTAAGATGCAATAAGAAAGAATTCAAATCCCTATTCACTGCAAAAATCACTAAACTGTCTTCATAAACCAGTGTATGTTCAGAATAAAAAGAGTATGAAATTTTCTTTCTCCATATCTCTTTTCCAGACGTATTTAGCGCAAACAAATAGGGAAACTGAAATACAATTAATTCTTCTGGGTTTACACAAATAATATTGTATTCTTCTCCTGATTCTATTTCACAATGTTTTGAGCTGTCAAACTCCCAATTAATTTTTTCACCTCTTAATGACCAGGAAACAACTATGTTCTTATTTAATATTCCGTATAGATTTCCTTCACATAATAATGGTCTGCACTTAGGGAATAATTGAAATTCTTTAGACTTAAAAGTAAATGGAACAAGTTGACCAGAATAACCTGAACTCTGGTATCTTCTATTCGAGTATAAAAACTGTGTATAATTATTGGTCTCCATAATAAAGTTACCACTTAAACTAAAGTACACTCGTAGATTGCATTATCCTTTCTATACTGGACTGAAGATAACGAATATCTTGTGTTGAATATCCATAACCCCTAAGTAAATTTTCATCTGCAAGAAGTCTTGTGAAGTTTTCTCGTAAACTCCTTGTTCCAGTAACTGTTCCTCTCCTTTGCCATAACCAGTGAAATGGTCTGTTCCCTCTAAGATCATTCATCATTTGTTGTAGTAAACGTCTTCGTGACCCTGCTGAAAAAGATGACCAGCTCTTAAATTCAAATTTAACACCGCCAATTACAGCATCATAAAACCTTCTGCTTTGACCTATTCGAACAAATTCTTCAAGGTTAGTGAGTAATCTTCTATGATTTGGATGCGCTCGTAAGAAACTAATAACCCATTCTGCTCCTATTTGCCTTGGGCCTCCTCTTGCTAAATCGCCAATTAGTGTATTTAATCCGGGAGTACCTCTTTGAGCCAAATCATCTAAAACTGTAAGTATATCGGTATATCTTCCTCCTCCGTAGTGAAAATTTCCAATTGCCCTAATAGCTCTACTCCTTAATGCTGGTGTATTTAAATTATCTAATAAGTTGAAATACTGGGCTGCTCGTTCAGGATTTGCCCTAAAAAATTGCACCATATCGCTTGGAGCACCTGTTCTGGCCACATTACGGGGCCCTCCGATGGCATACCCTGTTCTACCACTTGGTGTTGTTACTGACCTACCGCGTATATTACTGGAGGGGCCATCTACGTATTCTATGTCTCCGTTTGCTAAAACTACCCACGGATTAATATATCCCTCAAGTAATAAGCGTCTACCTACTCTCCGTAGACGGAATCTTCTGAATCGTACTCTACGGTAAAGTCCTTCTGCCAGATCATTAATCCGCCTAATACCCCTTCCGTAACGGCCCTCGCGTATTCCCTCCATAACAAGTCTTCCCCGCCGAATCATGTTTCTACCAAACTGAGCAACACTTCTTCCTGCACGTGTTACACCAGGAATTGCTTTTACCCCTCGTAGCAATGCTCTGCCAGCCCTTTGCATTCCTGCCAATCCAGCTTTAATTGCCTTGCCAATAACTTCAAAGGTTAGCAAGAAGACTACTTCTGCAGCTACCACTGCGATACCTCTTGCAAGCGATCTTGCAGCTTCTTCAACATTTCCTAACATTCCGTGCATCAGATAGTTGGTCAAATATAACACAGAACGTACGGCTGCAACTCCAATCATTATAGCAGCAAGAGCTTCGAGTATAGGTGGCAATAATGCTGTAACTGTTCCTTCCGTAACTACTTCAAGTATTATTAAAACTACTACTGCCCCAATAACTGACGGTATTAACCATGAACGGTTACAGCCCCACCAATGACTTAGTCCGGCTCCCATCTGACTCATCATAAACCGGGCTCGTTGTGAGCGTGTAAGTGGTCCTATTTTCATTGCCTCTGGAATGTCATTCCCCGCAGAACTTGGGGTAGATTGTGATTGTGACTCTCCGCCGCAAGGCTGGCTACTCATTTCTTCGCGTGAAGAGGCAATAAGCCTGTCAAGCTGGGCTTCAACCGAATTGTCTTCTCCTGAAACTGTACCTTCTGCTGGTATTGACGACAGATCTCCTCCCTGTCCGGTTGCTGATTGGCCTGAAATATCCTGCAAAATTGATTGTACTGTTCTACTGCTATCGGTTGAATTGCCAAACTCTACAACATCTCTATCGCCCATTTGGGCAAGTATATCTGGCTCTATTTCAAGTTGACTTACATTATCAACAGTAATATCATCGTCTGTAAAACTGTCCTGTGACATTAATCTTTCCAAATCGCCTGACGCTACGGCGCTTGAAACATCATTACTCATTGATGACACAGGAGAAGTTCTTTCAATAGGAAGAGGTTTTGTTAAGTCCATTCCTATTATTTCTTCTTCAAATTGTCCTTCGAACTGACCGGGCATTTCCATCGCTGCTCTAACCAGATTTGCAAATGGTTCGAGTTGCAATTCTGAAATCATTTCTGCTATTTTATTGGAAATCCTGATTTTTTCATCGTCGGATGCTGATTGGACTTCGACCATTTTAGTTACGAGGGCATCTCTGACTTGTGGCCATGCATCCAGGAAGTAACTAATGTCGGGCATTACTCTTAATACCCTTATCATTATGCTAATTACCCAGTTTATAATCGGTGGTTTAAAACAATCGGGCATAATACGCCAAAACCATGCTGTGATTACTGTTGGCCACAACCACGGATTAACTGCAAGAAAGTATAGTTTAGCAACAAGCACAACTAATGGCCTGATAAACTCCCAAATACTTCTAAGTACTCCAATTATTCCGTTTACAATTGGAGTTAATTGTTCTATAACCCATAAAAATGCAGTTCTTAATCCAGTTGCAACAGTACGTAAAGCATCCCGAACAGTGGATAATAGTGCGAAAACGCCTATTTGCTCCAACCAGTCTGTAATGGTATTTGCCAGACTGCTTAGCTGATCCTGCAACCATTGCATTCCTGTTTGAATTAAGGATTGTAGCTGCTGTAAGCCATCCTGCAAAACAGGAAATACTTGTTCGTGTAAAAATGTTCTGGCTCTTACCAGCACATATTCATTAAAATTACTAGCCAACCATTGAATCATATGCCATATATGCGGAGCTGCGGCAACTATGGCTATTATCGGACCAACTGGAGAAAGCATTAAAAGAATTCCTCCGATTATCATTAGAGGACGAATAATTGGTTGTATTAGTTCTTTCACCCGGTTCCAGGCTGCAGTAGCTTTTTCCGTAAGCCAGTCTAAAACCGAATTTGCTCCGTTCCATGCTATGTTGAATTGTCGTTTAATCCAGTCCCATGCTCTTTGCATCCAGTTTCTGACCGGTTCTGTTTTCTCCCACAACCAGGTTGCTTTCTCTACGATAAAATCCCAGACATCGCCTGCATATTGCCTTATTGCCCTAACTGCTGGTAAAGCCATATCGTTCCAAATAGATGATAATGTAGTGCTTATGCTTTGCATAAACCTTCTGACTGCTGCAACCGCCGGCCCTGTTAAGCGACGAAAGAAGGCTGTTAATTTCTCTGCTGCGCTAAAAACGGCCCGACATCCTGATGTTACAGCAGCATTTCCAAATTCTAAAAATGCTTCTATGAAAGATCGGAGTACATTAGCCAAGCCCTCGGCCTGAATTCTTGATATAATGCCTCCCAATGCTGTGTCGATTGAAGATAATATTCGATCGTAAATTGTTTCAATAATATTGCCCCTAAGAAAAGACATTAGCTCAGGAGCTCGGCTTTCTATCTGCTGTACTAAGAATTCCGTACCACTTTCCCAGGCATCACTTGCTAATTCACCTATTTCATTTGCACCAGATCGAACGGTATTTACTACTCTTCCTCCTGTTGCATCCCATATATCTCCTGCGCTTACTCTTTGTACATTTGGCTTTGTTGTACCTGATGCTGATTGCTGAACTGTATGTGTAAGTTCGTGTGCCAAGAGGCCTTTCCCCTGCGTACTTTTTGCATCGTAAGTATTACTATTGAAATAAATATCTGAACCATGAGTAAAAGCTTTTGCATTTAAACCCCTATTCATTTCAACAGCTTGGCTTCCTGTATGTATTCTAACATTTGAAAAGTCTCTTCCAAAAGCGCCTTCCATTTGTACTCGAGAATCTGCAGGTAAAGGCGAACCGGTTCCTTTTGTCCTATTTAGTTTTGATTCTATTCCTGTATAGTCTCCAGATGCATTGGAGTTTTCCTTAAACTGTATTTCTTCCAGGGCTTCGCATTTTGAACATTTCAACTGTATGGATTGAGGTTGATCGTTATTTTCAAAATGGTTTCCTGACAATTCAGTATGGGTTGAGCCCGGTTGACTTAATCTCTGTATTACTACATCAGCATTACGGTCTGCTTCTTTCTCGTATTTATCTCCTGGTTGTCCTATTTTAAGTTTTGCCTGAATAAATGATGTACTAGATGTTTTCTCTCCTGACAAATGAACATCTGCGGCAGTCATAATCATTTCCTGATTTGGATATGCCTGCATTTGAATCTCTTCTTCGTCGGTTGCTTCCTCTATTGCATCTGATATTTCTGAATTTGCTCCAGGATTAGGAGCCATTTGAATCGAATCGGATGGAATTCTTGTTTGTAATAAATTGATGTTTGAGTTATCCTCAGGTGGTGCCATCATTTTTTCAGGCTCACTTATCAATTTAGGTTGAATTACTTTGTCTTGTTCATCGTCGATTTCGTTAGTTGGAGGTTGTAATTTAGCACTTAACTTTTGCGGACTTTTAGTTAATTCTATTCTCTGATTAGAATTTATTTGTGGTGAATCGGTCTTAAACATATCCGGTCAGCTGAGTATTAGACTTTCCAATAATAGCTTTGGAAAGAATGGTAAATTTGAAACTCCTGATTTTAGAAATTGAGTCTCATAAATAGTTTAATATAGAACAAAGTGAAAAATGATGCCATCCTCATTTATGAGGGTTTTTTGCTTATATTATTTTGAAGGAGACACATTTGTTTGAAATTGTTCTATACCAATTGATTTTAATGCACTTTTAATATTGGCAATCTGTTGTTTATTTGTTTTTGAGGTTGCAATAGCTTTTGCTGTTTCTTCAATAAGTTGATCTAGTTTTGTGCCTTTAAAAGTATTAATCCATTCTTTTTGAATAACATCAGATATTGGTGCATAGGAAAGGTGCCACGGTTCTTCATTATAATGAGGTGCGCTTGGATTTGGAAATCCCTTTATTTGCATGCTTTTTACCGGATTTGAATATGGATGAAAGAAACCAAATTTTCTTGCTTCTTTTTGAAGAAATGGAATTAGTGGTTCATACGACTTGCCAGGCTTCCATAGTTTGCTTTCTGTTGAAACAATATCAATCTCTGTACCCCAATGATGTCGTGAAAAACCTGGCATGGAACGGGTTGTCAAAATGTCTAACAAAGCTGTTTTTATTTCCTGTAATGTACTTGAAGCAGTAATCTTTTTTTTCTTTAATTGCTCTTTAACAATATTTGCTTGCCCCTTAAATGAACGATAAGGACTAACAATTTTTAGGCTTGAGGGAAGACCTTTCTTTTTTGCTACAGGCAAAGTTCTATACCAAACTTTTTCATAATAGGTGTTTAAATCTTTAAATCTGTCAGCTACAATTTTTGCAATTGATTTAGCCAATTTTTCAGCAGAAGCTCCTCCTTTCATTAAAGATTCGGTAACTGTCTGTTGTAAAAGGTTATCTGCAACAGAGGCTTCTTCAGAGTTATCAAGAAGAAATTCGCGAATACCGGGCATTAGGGTTTCAACACTTTGTCCTGCTCCTTTGGCTTTTAAATGCTGTTTACCTGCTACTTCATGAGTAATTACCGTAATTCCTCTTCCTTTAACAGAAGGATCGGCAGAACCGTATGTTCCTAAACTAGCATGTTGAGAAGTAGTTTCCGGAGGTGAACCAGGGTATCTAGAGTTACATACACCTTGTGCTACTTTGTTTCCCTTAACATTTATTTCAGCACTAAATTTCCCTCCTGCCAACGATTGACCTAAAGACAAAACAGCCATACGACAGGCAAGTTCTCTTGCTTCACCTTCAACCGGATCGGCATAAATACCACCCTTATTTTTATCTCCAATACCATGAAGAACAAGAATTCTATCTGGCTTAAAATCGTTTATAACTTTTATTATAGCATTTACTTCGGGTTGCCGCGGTATATTTTGTTTTGATGGTGGAAATCCTGTAATACCCGGAAAGTTTCGATTCAAATCCACTTTACGTTGATTATATCTTTTGTTCTTTTGAATGCCCCATGGATTTAATGCAGGAACAACCAATGTATCAAAATCTCTGGCTAAAGGATTTTTCTTGTCTGCCAACTCTACCATTAATTGTTTCACTAAATCAAGAGCTCCAAGTTCATTACCATGAATTCCGCCAATAACTAATGCTCTCTTTGCAGGCATGGCCAAACCTATTTTATCGTATCGCCATTGTGAACGATCTGCTGGTCCGTAAGTTTTTCTTTTTTGAGATGCCTTGAGTGATTCAGGATCAGGACTTTCTGCCGGTGGTGGAGTATATGGGTTAAGTGTTGCAAAAGCCTTTCTTCGTTGTTTGCCTGTTGGGGACTGTTCAAAGAATCCTGTATTGCGGGGAAAAATTGTTGCTGATATTGGTAAAGTCTTATCTCCTGAAGGAGTACCCATTTTTGAGCCTTTATCGGCACCATAACCTATCTCCCCAGTTGTTTGTGTGAGTGGATCTTCCCAAAAAAGTTCGGAATCAAGCTTTTTTAAATCGAAGGGCTTAAGTGCAATATAGGGCTTTGCAGGCTTGCGAGAAATACTGGATTGAGAGTTATTACTTTGTTGAATAACATGGGTTAACTCGTGCACAAGAAGTCTTTTACCTTCGGTGTTATTAGGATTATACTGCTTTTGATTAAAGAAAATATTATTGCCATGTGTAAAAGCTTTTGCTCCAAGCTCTTGATTCATTCTAATTGCGTTAGAATCAGTATGAATTTTCACCTCACTAAAATTAGCTCCAATTTTATTCCCCATATCCATTTGTATGCCTTCTGGTAATGATTGTCCAGACTGCTCATTACGACTTATTCCTTTGGCAATATTCTCCGATGCATGAGTAATTGAAGTATTAGAGCTTGATTTCATTTGAATAGAGCTACTTTCTCCAGTCATTCTCATTATGCCATCAGCAACTTGGTCGGCTTCCTTTTCATATTCATCATTAGGACTGCCTATACTTAACTTTGTCTGAATATCTGGATTCCCTTGCATTTGATGCATTTCAGAATGTTCCATGGTATTCGGAGCCATTTGAATAGTAGATTCGGAAAGGTTAGCTTTATTTTCAGAATTATTCTGAGATTCAAGATCCAAAAAGCTACTGTTTTTATGTGCAGATTGATCTACTCCATTTTTATTCTTTTTATTCTGAGCGAGAGATTTAAACATAGTCTTATCAATTCATTTTGATTGATATATCCTTTATTCTAAGGTCGGAAAATTTTGCTTACTATTATAACATTCAGCGATGAGCAATAAAAAGAAATTCACTTTCCAGTCTTCATTATAAAAAAACTCATTAATACCCATTGAAAACCGGCAAACCATGCTATTACAAGAGCAGTAAAAAAATAATCTAAGAAACCCCAACTATTAAATAGCCGAGGTTGGTATATGGCAGTTAATGCAAAGGCTATCCAATGCCCTGTGCAATAACCACAATTTATTAGCTTTCCTATAAACTTGCTCCTTTTGCTTACCCATTCTCGAATTGAATAAAACAATTTTGTTTCAGTAAGGGTAAAAGCTATTGAACCAGTAACCACTGATAACCAAAATACTTGTTCCATAAAAAAAGCATTAAACCCCGTCAACATCCGCTTGAACAGCGCGCAATCGGGCGAAGCATGTTCTTCCTAGTCCAAATATTTGTTTCCATTTTTCACTAATTTTAATGCTTCAAATTACGATTATTGTTATCTAAATTCAATCCTCATAAATGAGGATTTAAAAAATCAGGGTGAATGATAATTTCTAAAACTTGAATGTAAACCCAAGTCCTCCCTTTGTGCTAATTTTTCCATTAAAATCTGTACCAACTGATACATTGGCCTTTGCCGAAATTGCATCAGTAATTTTGAGACTTAGACCTGCTTCCAGACTTCCTGTAACATCACTTTTCTCTTCATCTTTCTTGAAAAGTAGTTTTGCTGCTAATGAAGGGGTTAACCTACCATTGGGGAAAAATATTGCTGAACCATTAATGGCAATTGCCGGATTATCAAGAGGCGATAATTTAAGAGAACTACCCAACTTAAGAGTAAGCGGTTTAAATAGAGTCCATTTACCATCAACTTTTAGATAAAAGGTTTCTTTGTCCATTTTTGTAGGATCTGAATACTCTGTCCCTTTTATACCGAGAGTACCTGAAAGTCCAGTTTTCTTGTCAGAGAGTTTCAATTCTCCAGAACCACTTCTTTCGTCTTTAGATGTTGAGCTTACTGTTTTGCTTGACAAGGTATCTGACACCTTTTTCTCTGTTGAACTTTCTGTTGCTGCAGTACCACCAACTTTAGATTCGTCTTTGGAGAAGTCGTGTTCTCCAACGACTTTAACTGTTGTGGTGGTTTTTGTTGTTTCTTTGCTTTTAGGTTTGTCTTCTTTTTGTATAATCTCACTTTTGTGTGAAGATAAATTCGCATGATTTCTTACTCCTACCTGATTTATTTCGCCTATTGAATTTCTATTACTCCTTATCGGGCTCATATTAATTCGTGTAGAATTATCTAAATCAGGCTGCATATTTATCTTTTCTCCAATATTTGAAGACATTAGGCCTACCCTACCAGCCATTGAGTTTCCATTTTTTGTTTTCGCCTGAAGAAAACCATCAGAACCTGATAGAAAATTCCTCTTAATATTTTTCTCCTTTTGCTTAAACATACCTCAATATTTTTTAACTCAACTTGAAAAAACAGAATTGAGTACTATTTCAGCTCTTTTAAAAAACCAGCTGAAAAAATACCCTATTAGAATATCACTCCATAGTATGTGAAGCCTGCCAATTACATCCGGTAAAGTAATACATTGCCGTTGTAAAAGGTGTGTAATCTCTTTCTGATACAATCCATCCAGACCCCATTATGTCGCCTCTCTCTTGAAGTGTATCACCATACTGATCCCCCGGAGGACATAAGCCTGTAGTTACATCGCATTCAATATGTGCTAATCCTAACATATGACCAAATTCGTGTTCCACACCAACTTGCTGAAAATCCTGCCCTAACCTGTGACGAGTATTTTCCTGTGTATCTAATGAATCTAAACTAGCCGTCCGGTCGACAGAATTAGCGCTACTTCGAATATTCGATGTTGTATGAGCAACATTAACTGTATAGTGTGCATTACTAGTTACTGGTTCAATGTTTACTCTTGCAAAGAACGTGCGTGTCTGCTCTGTACAAGTTCCCATCGGAACAAGATAAAATCTATAACTCCAACGATTTTCTACTTGACGGATAAAATCATTCTGCCATGTGGTTTTCTCTGCATCCGATGGCCATGGACCAGTATAATTAAAAGCAATACGCATATTTAAAGTTAAAGTACTGGTATTACGGTTTAATATGGCATCATATAAACCAAATCTATTTCTTATCCCAAGTCCATACCTTGTTTCAATTCCAGGTTGCTGTGCATCGTCTCCAACGCGCCGGACAATAGAGCTATCCTGCTGAATTGTATGAGTTAATTCATGAGCTAACAGATGTTTGCCTTTTGATGAATTAGGATCATACTCACCCTGGTTAAAGAATATATCGTTTCCTACAGTAAAAGCCCTTGCACCTAAACTCTTATTTAAGTTTGATGCATTGGTATCTGAGTGTATTTTTACATTACCAAAATCGCGCCCCATTTTAGAACCAAATTCTTGTTGAATATTTGTATCCAGAGGCCTACCTCCACCTTTGGCGTTCTGAATTTTATTAGTATCGGAATAAGATGCTTCAGCCGATTCATTCGACTTTAATTGTACATTTGGTTGCATCTGAAGCTTATCTTCTTCCTCACATTGGGCACATTTCTTTTGAATTAATTCATTAGTTAGAGGTTTCATTTGAATCTTATTCTCTTCATCTTCAATACCAGGTTGCATCTGAAGTGAATCATGATTAGGCATTCTCATAACTTTATCTGCCATTGAGTCTGCTTCCTGCTCGTATTTATCCCCTGGCCTGCCAACTTTAAGTTTTGTTTGTATTAGAGGTTTTACTAATGATTCCTGAGTTTTTGTTTGAAAACTATGCATAATCACATTTTTAAAGTGTCCTTCTACTTTTGTGATATTCTCTTTTTATTCCCTCAATAATATCCTTGAGTATAATTATATTGCTGTTTCTACTAAGAGCTCTCAAAGAACAGTGGTGAATAATGTTTATAATAGCTCCGCCAGAAATTTCATATTTTCTGGATATCTCATCTAAATCAATGTTATTATCCAGCTCAACTGATGGAGAAAAACCATTTTTGAATATTCTAATCCGCTCTTCGGCAGTAGGCATAGGAAAATGAATAATAGATTGAAACCTACGCATAAATGCATCATCGATATTGCCTTTTAGGTTTGTAGCTAAAATAACCAATCCATCATAATCTTCAATTCGTTGCAAAAGAAATGATACTTGTTGATTTGCAAAACGATCGTGAGCATCACGTGTGCTGGTTCTTTTTCCGAAAAGGGCATCTGCCTCATCGAAAAACAGTATCCAATCTTTATTCTCGGCACGACTAAAGACCTTCGACAAGTTTTTTTCAGTTTCACCAATATATTTCGAGACCATTTGCGAAAGGTCAATCCGATATACATCGCGTTCATTCTTTTTCCCTATTAAAGCTGCCGTTGTAGTTTTACCTGTACCCGGAGGGCCATGAAACAATGTTTTATAACCTGGCTTTAATATTTTATCCATTCCCCAGTCGTTCATTAGAAACTCATTATGAGTAATCCATGTTTCAATCTCCTCAAGTTGCAACTTCACATTATGACTGAGAATCAAATCTTTCCAATCCATTTTTGTGGTTAACAACCTTGCCGGAAATTCTGAACTAAAGTTGGGTTTACGTGCTTCTCCAATTGTAAATAGATCAAGAACTTCTTGTGAAATATTTATTGAACCACTGAGTATAGGTTCATCTCTTCCTATTTCTTCAAGCCACAAAATATTTTCCTTACTAAATTTATGTTGCCCATCGAAACAACGCTGAATTTTAAATCTCTTTTCAAGATTGTTTCCTGCAAGAATAAACATAGCTGTTTCACCCGTTGGAATAAAACCTGTATGATACTTTCCTTTCTTACCACCAAATTCAGTGTATATATTCTGAGTTGATTCATTTTTAACCAAAAACATATCTAATAATTCGGGCATAACATGCGGTACCAGAGCAAGTACTAGTAAAAACCTCTCTTCAAAATTCAAATCATGCTTTCGTAAAAACGAAGAAAATGTGGATCCACTCCCATTTAGTTCTGGTGGAAATATCTCGTATACTCCGTTATATTGTGTCTCCTTTCTGGCGTTTAACAAGGAACGGGTTTTAAGTATTTCCTTGAACCAGGCAATCTCCTTTTGAATATCTGCGGCGTTTGATATTATCTTTTCGTTTACCATTCTACATAAATTATTTCCTTTATCCACGGTTGCCTAATAATTGAAATTGGCCAGGGCAGTTTATCCAGCAATAGGTCAAGAGTATCTCTTTCTATATATATATTCCAACCATTTCCAGCATAGGAAAGTTTTCCTTCCCGATTTAAAAAATTACTTCTGACTGCATTTGTATCTTTAGTCTTCAAAGCCTCCCAGCGTGTTGTGACAGTCTCTAACAGAATAATGCATTCTTCTATTTCGTATTTGCTTAGCTCTACATCAAAGGGTACAGGTTGACTTATTTCCAGACCACAGAGAATTTTGTTAAGAATTAAATCTTGTTCTGGAGTAGCAGTCTCTTCTGTAACCAAATATTGTAGCAAATGCACACCACGAAAGGCGGCATCTTCAGAATTAAATTTTCTTTCTGAATCTAGTAATCCTAATCCATCGAAGAAATAGAACAAGTATGGATTTAAAAGAACTAACCCGGCATTTTCAATATAAAAGATTTCTTCGTCTCTATTAAGTTTGAAAGGTTGTGATATAGTATCCACTTTTTTCCCCTTCAAATTCTTTTTGACTAAAGATGAATTAATATCTAATTGCTCACTTCCTTGTTTAGTGCTTTCTCTTGAATTCTCAATATCTCCAGTATCGTTCTGAGTAGAATCTAAAGGCTCTGATTGAAGTTGTTTTTCTTGCATTTGAGAATTTAATATAGAATCTTGTTCTAACATATTCTCGTTAAGATTATCGTTAATTTTTTCTTTGGTTTGTTCTTTCGCTTGCTCTTTGGTTTGCTCTGAAAATCCGTGATTTTTATCCCGTTTTAAAATTGATTTTGCTTGTTTTATCAGACTTAATATTTCAAGTTTTTGTTGACTTTCAATATTGAGAGTTATAAAATGCTTTTCAAAAGTAGAAAGAAGTACATATCGACTCTTAATAGTTTTGAATCTCGTTATGTAAGTTACTACTTTTTCAACAAATATGTTTAATGTCTTTTGGGGTTTAAGTTCTTCTATAATTGGAATTAGTTCAAGGAGATGAAATTTAATAATTGAAGAGATTTGTTTATTTTTAATCAGTCTCTCTAGTTGTAATTCCTTATAAATATTGACTAAAGAACTTTCTATATTTGTTTGCAATAGTTTTAATATTCTTAAGAATTGCTCATTACTAAACTGATAGGCTATTCTCTTTCTAATTTGTTCGTGCTTAATTAGTTCTAAAAGAATATTTGATGCCTCTGGTTGATTTTCTTTTTTTATTTCAATTAATAACTCTTCTAACGATGTTTTCTCATTTGAGATCTTCCACCAAGGAAATACTCCGAATTTCAGAAAATGAACTAATTGTTCTAATCGTGAATAGCTCTTTTTAATATAAGTACTTTGAATATTTTCATTATTCTCTGTTCTATAACCCAAGTTTTCCTGCTTATGTTGATAGCATATTTTATTTAATTGAGTTTCAAGAGTTTTAATTGATTTAGATACAATATCTTCTTCGATATTGTTCAGACTTATGTCTCCTATATTAATTTCTAATTTTTCGATTCGAAGTACTTCTTCGTTACTAACAATATTAGAAAATAGATTATCAAGCTCAGAGAAAAGCTTATTTCTTAATATTTCAGATGCTTTTTTTTGAATACTAATTGCTTCCAAATTATCAGGTATCGATAATTCGAGCACTTGTTTACTTATTATGTGCTTATCATTATTCATTAAAAGCCTATACTATTGTCAAAACAATTTCTTATAGGTTTCTGAAACCTATAAATTTATCTGTTTTTAGAGGAATTATGAATTTGAACTTCCGCAACGTTCAAGCTGATAATTTCTTAACATATCAGACATTTCATCATTTGTTGCATCTGCATTTACTATAATACCTATACATTCTAATAATGCTCTTAGCACTTTATTATCAATCATCATTTTAATCTCTGAATCGGTGAAACCTCCAGTATTGCGTAAATCAGTGAGTAGTTGCTGTGAAGGATTATCACCAATAGTAATTTTGCGGTAATCAAGAATATTCCTGACATTTTCAAGCCCCCAACAATTCAGTATTGGTAAACTATAGCAGGCAGTTGTATCAGTTGTTTGTCCACCACCACAATTATCAGATTGATATTGTAAGATTAGATTTGCTAAATCTTCATAAGTTGCATCAGAAGGTATTGATATTCCTATACACTTTAATAAGCTCCTTCGTCTGGCTTCACTTTCCAAAACATTATAGCTTATTTCCTGGGTGGTAAAACCTCCAGTTTCTCTCAAACTTGATAATAATAATTCATAAATAGATTCACTACCCTGGGGTTCTAGTTTACGAACTTCAATTGCATGGTTCACTGCCTCTTCTCCCCAACACTCAAGAATAGATGTACTATAGCAGCCACTTTCAGCTTCAGGAAGTTTAACTAAAACTGTAACTTTTGCTTTATCCTGTTCACCATTAACAGTGTTGATAAGCCTGTAATTAAATCTATCGTATCCAGTAAATTCAGCAGGAGGAGAATAAACTAAAGGTCCTGTCTCTGTAGATTGAGAAATTGTTCCTCCATTCTCTGAATTATCATCTGTTTCAATAATAAAACTACCACCAAATAAATTATAATCGTTTCTCATTACATCTATCTCAACCGACATACCAACAGTAGTAATAGCATAATCTGGTCGTGCCAGAGGACTTATTTCAAAAGTATACTCATCATCATCTTCACAAATAGGAATGCAATTATCCTCGTTACAACATAAATATGGCAGGTTAAAATCGGCAATAACAGTGTTGTCTTCGCTATTGTTATAAACGAGAACAAATGTGCCTCCCTTTTTAACTCCAGCCTGATGCTCTAATCCCGGATTGTTTCTCAAATAATTGGAAAAAATGGCCGTTTCTTTTGTACGGTAATATTCTCTTCTTTTGAAAGAATAATATACCCGCAAGAGCTTATTGTAGAAGAAGGAGTCGATAAACTTAAAGACAATTGGAATAATTCTTTGAGCAAAACCATTTATTACAGGTATCATTTCCTCCTCTTCGCCTAACTGAATATTAATTTCATCCATAAGTTCCATCTCAACAAGGAAGAGATCTATAATGCTTGTCAGTAGTTGCTTATAATTCTCTTGAAATTGATCAAAATCAAATTCATATACACATGGAACAAGACCTTGACATAGTTCATCAAACAGTTCTACTATCTCTTTCATTCTCTGGAGGTAGCGTTCTATTTGAGCCGGATCTTCTTCATCATCGAATATATTATCGCTGTTTGCATTAATAAATTCAAATAGTTCTTTACTATCAGCTCCTAAAGCGCAAAAATTAGTTCGAAGTATGGTATATTCTTCCTGAATGTCTTCAAATCCACAACTATAGTCGGGTTCAAGAGTGCTAACATCAGTATTGAGTTGAAGAACAACAGTTTTAAATGCCAGATTAAACTGCGCTTTTAAATCATTTAAACGATTGACAACATCTTCATAGTTTTTGTTTATATGCCCCTCAATTCTTAAGAATGAATACTCTTGAATATCGTAAAACAGAGGTGTAGCAAGCTTATCTTGAATACTTGATTGATTATTTAGCTGAGCATCGTAGTTTAATATTAATCCATCTGATGATTCAGGACATTTTTTGTTAATATCGTAATTCCAGTATTCTTGTAAGCTTCCTAAATTAGAGTAACTGCTTTCAATGTTTGTATTGTAATACCAAGGTATTGAACGAACAGTTAAAGGAGTAGTTTTTTCAAAACTCGGTGTAATTTTTACTTCATAATCGCCTTCTTCACCAACAATTCCGTTTATTCTTTCTAAATCGAAACTTTCCAGCATTAGGACCAATTTGTTATGAAGTGCAATTGTTCTTTTTAACAAATCTTTTTGTAAGTTATAAATAGGGGGGTGAACAAATATATGTCTATACTCAGATTGCTCACATAAGGAAAGTTCGGGTGGTATAGCTTCTCCTAACATCAAGTGTTTGGGGAAACGATCCATATCTGAACAACATTCGGAAAGCAATTCGAAAGATGTTTTCCTAAATTCATTGTAGCCCAATATAAGGTCTTGAAAAAGGTCATATACATATTGAATTCCCATATATGGATTGCCAGGAGATGCACTATTTTCAATGAAGTTCAGCAGTTCTGTTTGTAAATCGGAAATAGGAGCTGTTTCAAAAGGATTTTGCTCATCGTACGATTCAAGAAACAATATTCTGTAAATATCATAGGTTTGTGAAAGAGCAGTAAACATATCAGTAAAGACAGAAGAAATAGCATCTGCATAATTAGTTGAAAATGCATCGTAATCTGTTGAATGTGCCTGGTCAGGATTAAATAAAACTCTAGGTAAATTTATGACTGGTAAATTATACTTCTCCGGGAAAATAGCATCTAATTTGCCAGTATTTGTCCTAGCCAAAACGGTGGCCAGATCAGTTTGTGAAATCAATAATTTTCGAATAGTTAAAATTCGTTCTTTACCCAATTCGTCGCAACTTTTACCGAGACAAGATTTTAAGTCCTTATCGTAACTTTCAAGGAACAAAAGAACCACTTTATCTGTAAGAAATCCGGCCGGTGAATTAAGGTAAGTAACTCCTGCTGTATCTTCAGCCTCATCTGTAAGTAATTCCCAAAGACTAATATCCATTTCATTATTAGTCGGGTTTACAAAAGGTTCATAGATTGTTCCCGCAGGAAGTGTATAATCTCTGTATTTTTCAGTTATGCATTCACCCAGGCTAATCAGATAGCCTTCAGAAGTAATACCCGTACCTTTTGAAATTGTAATAGTATTTGCCAAAGAATTATATTCTAATTCTAAACCGCAAACCACTCCCATGCCAATCAGTCTGGCTCTTGTAAGTCTGTTCTGTTGATCAAGATAATTTACCAGCTTGTTTAACTGAGTGCTACTTAGCACCTGGTTATTTTCGAAAACTGTGTAGGTATTTAGTATATCGGCCATTGTATTATGTTTTATGCATTTCCAAGTACAGAATAATCAAGTATTATAGCGTTATCAAGTGTTTCAGTTTCTTCGCAATCGTGCAACACGCCTGAAGGATAGATAGTTCTAAGTTGTTTGTGGATATCTATTAGATTGTTGAGACTGGCAGATAGTTTTCCATAGTCTTTTTGGACTTTTGCGTTTTCAAGCAACCATGCCTTATATTTTGTCTCAAACTCAAACATTTGCTCACAATTAATCCAACAAATATTTAAAAAGACATGCGCCGGAGCTTCTAATCGAAGTTGTTTTTCGAAATAACGTCTAAAGTCCATATTATCGAACCTACCTTGCCAATGTGGTAAAATAACACTAGCAACACAGGTGTATGGATCTGTTATCTGACAAGCAGGACAATCTGCATCTTCAACAACTATTTCGAGTAAATCGTCTTCAATTTCAGCTTCAATCTTGCTAAAAACAATTTCCTGGTGTGTTGTATAATCAATTACTTCCGCTACCAGATATTTGCCATTGTTTATATCATCAGTTGATCCCCTAATTTCTACTTCATCATTTAATTGAATCGTTAAAGCTTCTGGGTCGTTAACTTCAATGCTTTGACTAACAGCACTTAAAGATGTAATTGGAGTGCCCTTAAGATACGACAATACTCCAACAGGATCTGAAAAGGATATATCAACCGGAACATTTTCATGTGAACGAATAGTAGTACGGTTACTACCACCGTCATATTGCACGCCCCTAACTGTATAGTCTGCATCGTTAGCACCCGATTCTGAGATTGTGAATTCACTGGAAATATCGGTATCATCAAACCTATCAATGTCTGCTGAAATATCTCCGTCTATCCTAAACCAATTTGAACTACTGCTAGCTGAATAAATTGGCAACGACTTTTTAAAGTAAAGTGACCCATTATCTGCAAGTCCTTCTGAAAGAGTTTCTGCTGTAGCATCGACAAAGCATAGGCCTTTAACTTTAGGTCTAATTAATACATGCTCCAAGATATGAAGGCCTTCATGCTCGAAGAATTTTTCCTGGATGAACTTAATTAGGGCTTGAACTGCCTTTTTCTCGTAACCTCCCTTAATTGTAATTGAATTATTTGTTAGGCTTTGAATGCTAAATTTTTTGATGTATACCAACAGTCCAGTAGTATCTTCAGAAGGGATAGTTTCTTTTACAATAATTTCAGTTTCAGAACCATCAAAATCAATAGCTAAAACCGAATAAGTATCATCATTGCTTTCTGAACCAAGAATATTCAGGCTATCCCCAACAAATAGAATAGATGTTAAATCGGTACTAACCAAAATTGAATTTTTCTCAAGATTAACTGAATATGTGAATGAATCGGAAAAAGAAGCTGCTCCATCAACCGTAAGAGAAGTTAAATTAGGAGAAACTACAATTTCTACCTCATCGTCATTTGCAGAAGCCGAAGTAATTGTATAATCACCATCGTTATCGGTAGAACCACTTATTTTTATAGCTCCAGAGCTAAGGTTACTGATTTCAGTTGCAAGGGTTTCGTTAAAATTGTTTTCAATGCTTTCTGCAATGTCTATTCCTGAGCTATTTCGAATTCTAAACTTATAATCTCCTCCATCATCTATATAATAATACCTTCCTTCTGTGGCTGCACTCTTCACAAGTTGCCACAAAATATCATGAATGCTGTCCCCGGCTTTTTTCTGAAGACTTTCAGTAGTATCGTTGTTGTAATAAAGCTCCCCAAGTGGAACTACAGTCGAGCTTATTGTTTCATTTACAATTATTTCTGTATTTGCTCCGGAGTCAGTAGAGGAAACAACAGTATACGTACCATTATTATCTGTTGAGTTATCAATAACAACAACATCATCTACGCTTAACTTTTCAGCAATATTACCATCGACAACAATAGTTCGAGTGACTGTGTCAACAGAAATAATATCGACTTCCGACTTTGCAGAACCTTCAACATTGTAATGCCCTGAAAGCAACCTATCGGAAGAATTAAAAGTTAATGAGTTTGAATATAGATTATATGAAACAGTTGCAACAGGTGGATCTGGTTCCATGTCAACTGCGATAGAATAGTCAATATAATTTAATAATGGACAGGTAAGGTTATTCCTATTTGACTCAGGATTATTATAAAACTCATCTGAAAATATTTCAATGAGGTCATCTATGGCATTGTCCATTTCACCTCCGGGCAAAGCATCAGGAAAGTCTTGCCGCTCGCTAATTCCGATAATCGTATCATTACACTCAAGAACAAAGAAATAGTTTACATCATCGTCGGTAACAGCTCTATATTTTTCTTTGGATACACCATTAATAATTAGCTCCTCAATTCCCATTTTTGCTTCTTCTTCACTGCCAAAATTAAAAGGACTCACTAATAATACTTGCGATAAGGAATTGCTAACCTGTATTGAAAACTCATCAACAACTGTTTGAATGCTAAAAGCACTATTAAATATTAGTTTATCGACACCTATCTCATTAATTCCAGTCAGATATGCTACTCTTCTGCGTAAACCCGAAATATTATCAATGTGCCATATATTACACAAAGATTGATGATTAAATCCTTTACCACGAGACGAACTAATTAAAGGATAGGCATTTAGAAAAGCAAGCTTATCTTCTATAAGTTCTTTTGGAGCTTTTAGCTCTCCCGAAAGCTTAAATGTAAGCAAAGCATAATCGGTAAATTTCTCGGCAAATCTTCCAAGCAGGTGATCGAGGAATTTGTTTTTACGGGTATTAAAAAGTTCTTCGTCTTCGGCTATGCCATCCAAAGCCACAGCATGTCCTCCTTTATCAACATATAATTCATCGACGTTAGGAACAATGTCGAATAAAGGCTGTGTATAATAAGTTCTTCCAATAATATAATTCCCCAAATCATCCTTTTCAGCATTCATTGAGAATAGATCTTTTATATGCGCCAGTTGCGAGAAGTAATTGGCCAGCAGCTGATCAAATACCATTAGGTATCCTTTTAGCTGTTTTGCCACAGCTTTACGTTCTTTCAATTCATCTTCGTCGTATCCGACTGTTGCTAAACCTTCATCACCTATTCCATAGGTAATTGGGAATTCATTTTGAATACTTTCATAATCCTCTAAATTCTGATAGCTCCCCTGGGGAACTTCAAAATCGAGAACAGGATCTACAAGTTTTGATGTTCGTTCTGTAGCCTCCAGAGCATCGATTAACTCTTCAACATTTGTTGCTGAAGCTCTAAAGGGTAATTGATCTTTGTAAAATGTTATTTTAGAGTTTAGGATGCTTAATCTGGGCACATAGTTTTGATCAAACGCCAGGTTCAAGCACCATTTTACACTCTTTGATGGAATTGCCCCATCTTCATTATCCTGTGGAATATTTGCAATTTGAATTGATTTAACAGCAACTACTCCGGAAATATTCATGATTATTCGAATAATATCGGAAACATGAATATATTTTTCACGATCTGCTAGTTCTAATTCCTGATTATCAATAAATCCATGCTCAAGTGCCGGTCCTTCAAAAATTTCATCTACTGTTAAACACTCATCTTCGTCTGTAACATAAAAATAAAGTACTTCTGATTCGGTGAGTAAATCTGAAAAAATATCTTCCTCAACAAATATTTTTGTATTCTCTGTGTCGTCATCAACACTAATTGATTTAACTGTATACTCTCCGTCGTTGCTTCTTGAGTTGAAAATTGTTATCTCTTCACCTACATTTAAAATATCCTCCAGATCTTTCTCAACAGTAAACGATTTATTTGTCTTATCGATTGATAAAATTGAATATTCGTACTTTTGCTTGCACTTATCAAGCATCTCTTGTAAAGTATAGAAATTTACAGTTGGTGAGAGAAATTTGGCTATTTCGTGATAAATAATTGCTTGTACTTCATCTACATCTGCGTCTTGTTCCAACTCAATGTCTGCACAAACAGCTATCTTCTCAACTTTTAAAGCACTAAGCTGATAAAAATCTTCACAGAGATTTCTGTTGGCATGCAGCCTGGCTTTTACTTCATCAATTATATCCTCTATCTTGTTTATTTTCAACAAGTAAAATTGATAAAGACTATCTTCATTAAAATATAAAAAATCGTTTATTTTATCCTCAATATCCTGAAGTCCAGGAATATTTACAACATCTGAGGCAGTAGTAATTGAACCTTCAAGCTTAACAATATTGTTTACTAATTCGTATGAAAATTGATAATTACTCGGATGATTGGAAAAGCTTAAGATGATCTTAATAATCTCAGACTTCACGCTGGCCAATTCCGCCCAATCTACATCTAAATTATCCCAACGCGGAAACTCCACTGAGATATTTACGCAAAGACCACTGAGATTGGTATCCAGAGTATGTTCATCAATTACAAGGCTTTTTGCAATTGTATTTTCATTTAAATCGCCAAAAGTTTCACACTTCTCAAATTCAAGTAAAATGTCGTAAAGAATTCCTATTTCAAGTGGTTGTTGCGAGGTCTCTCCTTCTTTTAAAACATAAAGAGGATCTGTTTCATATGCTAACAGACTATCTTGCTTATGTACAAAAACTGGCTGTTCATTTGACTCCGATTTAAGAATCCAGGCATTTTTAACTCCTACCGGATCGCTTTCACTATTTACGGGATCGTTCACTGCAACATCTATAAGCAGTTTTCGATAATCGTTTATTGTTACCGGAGCATTTGGTAATATTTCGCGAGCTGTAAAGAAGTTTTTAATATCTATAGAATCTGAACTTGAAGCATCCTTAGCTAGGATATCTTTTATAGGATAGTCTGCTCTGTATCCCAATTCGGTAATGGCATAACTCAAAACTTCAAGGATGCTTATTCCTGGGTCGTGAGCATTATAATCAGTCCATATCTTTCCAGCCAAATTTTGAATATGTTTAATTCCTTCTTCCCGAAGGAATTCATAGAATCGACTATTCGAATCGGGGTCTTTTCTTGATATGGTTATAGATTCTGACATTCAGTTTAATTTTTATTTGCAGGGACAATCATTTGCTGCTGCAATTTCAACAGGGTTTATTTCATTATCAGCACAATCGCAAGCTCCTTCGGTTTCAAGAATGGTAATATTATGTAGTGAAGACGAGCCCAACACAGAAGCAGAAGTTGTTGCCACAGCTACATCAATATCCTTTGTTGCATCAATAGAAGGATTATCAGGCACAATATGGAACATCTGAAAACAGGTAACATAATCGACATATTCTTGCTCCTCAACAAATTGCAGTATAACTGACTTATGAATTTTACCTCCAAATACTATATCGGAGCCTTTTTCAAATGCCCAAGGTGACAGAAATTCTATAATTGCTTCTTCAAGCTTTACCTGATATATTCCTTTATCATAATTTGGATGGAACATAACATTAAACTTCACCTGAACCTCTTCAAACAACGGATTATTTACATAGAGATTAATGAAAGGAGAATTGAGTTTACACACAAATTCTTCTATGTCGTAAAGAGTTACCAGACTTGTGCGCGGCTTGAGGGGATCCACTGTATTTTTATTTCTGATATTCGATACAATTATAAGGCTGACATTTCCTGGTGCAGCTTCATTTATACTATCAAAAGTTCCTTCAAATCGTGTATGATTCAGGCATTTTACTTTATATACTTCTGTAAAATTATGAAGTATTATATGTTCGTAATCCCAAATACTTATTGCGCGATTTTTATGTCTTAACCTTTCACTAACACGAGTATAAAAATCATTACTTTCTTCTTTTACTTTCCCACCAAAAGAGGTGAAAGGTTGTTCAATCTTTTTAACTGATGAATCGGCTACTAATAGTTTGGAAATAGTTTTTGCAGCAAGGGGCTTTTTAAGAAACTCCGGATCATTATCATTATCACTGAAAACAACTTTTGCAGCCTGGCATTTTATGTCAATCAAATGAGGTATGCCATTTGAATCGCTTGTAGCGTATGCTTTAATCCAGAATAAACCTTCAGTAAGAATTGTATGTTTACTGGTGGCTTTAGAAGGCACATTAAAGACTATTACCCCTGTTGTTATAAGCCCCTTAGTGGAATCAGATAATATGTTTTCATCATTAAAATCAGTCCAGCCATTTTTTGTCAGATAGGCCCATTTAATATTCGGAGGTAATAAATCCGGATCCGAAGTTCCTTCGGAAATTTGAAATAAAACTGATAGATTTTGAGGTGGAACTAAATCTTTAATTCCGATATACAATTCGCCTTCGTTATTGTACTGTGGAAATAGGTAATTACTTGAACTTGTAGTATCTATTTCTCCAACTCCCATCGGATGCACATGGAAAAATTGTTCAATACGATCTTCATAATCATCAGAATTTACTCCTACCACGTTTAAATTGACTGTAGAAACATAATCCAAAGACAATAATTCAACCTCAGGAGTGTAAGGTTCTTTTGGTAGAACGTCTGTATAATTTTCAATTGAACCATCAGTTACATTTATAGCATCTAAAACTGCATTTGTATATGAACGCTGGTAATCTTTATGGCCAAAATCTATTCCGCGAAGTGTTAATTTCACAAAACCTTTGAGAGACTTCTGATTAAATTCATCGAATTCTTCCAGTTCGTAATCTCTTTCAATATTCCCCAGAATAGAAACTGGTGGTTCATCTAATGGATCTGTATTCGAAAAACCAATAATTTTATCTGCCTCAAGCGCACCTGAATCATCATCTTCAAATAATGTATTTTCATCTGGAGTGATTGTTACCCAAGCTTTTTTGTCCAATAATTTGGTTTCAACCAGGAATGAATCATTGTTTCTTACATCAGTTGAGGGATAATAATGGTTATAATGTCCTGAAAATCCATTTGAATCTTCTGGTAACCCAAACCATTTTAGATTTACTTTTAACTCGTTCAGGCTCTTTTGAAAGACTTCCCAACTTCCAATATAAAAATTAGAGGTTAAGACGGGGCGATTACCAAAGGGCTGGAAAGGTTTTCCTGGATCCAAAACAGATTGATCGTTTTGGATAATCAGGTTTTTAACTTCGCGTACATCTGCAACTAAATTGGCACTTGAAATTTGCAGATCTTTTAAGTTTTTGTAGATATAAGGATTAGAGCCGGATTCTGTATTTAAGAGAACTTTTACTACGGGCCATTTAGTATAAAAAGGATCTAGCAAAGTATCCTTATTGTATGCCACTATTGGTTTTTGATTGCGGGTAATAGTGCGCTTAATAATTATTCTATTGTTTGCAATATCAACCTTTGTGCTGTGAATAGGATCTCCAAAACTATAAATAAGGTCATTAATTTTATCTACACCTACATATTTTATTGCTCTTACTTGATCAAGAGAAGTAAATCTTTGTGCCGGCAAGCTGTTTCTGACTGAAATAATTCTTGCTGCCACAGTTATGCCAATATCGTAGTCGCGAATTTGATCGCCATATCCTTTTGTTGGATCATCATAAACCGGCCCCTCAACAGGCTCGGTACCAGCTATTTCTTCGGCAGATGTGGCGCTATTAAGAAAATCAAGTATTCGTTTTTCCACTATTGAATCAACCATACCAATGTCAGTGACAAATGTTTTCTGCCAAATAGGTTCAATCCATTCTTCTTCTCCACTAAATTTAAGTCTGAAGGCATCGTAGATTAAATCGCTGGTTAAGTCAGACAGTAAGCTACTATTACTCGAAAGATTAAGGTAAATTGTAATAATTCTTTCACCCTCTGCTAAAAATAAATTAGGTGAAGCAAAGGCTATTCCTATTTCGGCCTGATCGCGATCTGCTTCAGTAGCACTCTCAGTACCTAAACTAATGTCTGGAAAAGTTATAGCGCCGAAAGTTCTCCAGCTTTTTTCATCATTAGAAATTTCTTCACCCTCACCATCCTCAGAATTAGCTTGTTTAGACGTATATAGCCTAAAACTATTAGCAGGATAAGGTGATAAGTCAGAAAAAATATCATCTTTATTAAGAAATACTGCTTTTAATTCGGATACAACTGCTTTGTTTAAAGAAGTTTCTTTTTCAAGACTATATTCTACTTTATTTCCTAAGTCATCTTTCCCAGCTTTAAAGCCTGTATCTTTTTCAATAAGGCAAGATGTTACATGCTTGGCTAATTCAAAAATAAGGTAAACCTGATCGGGCACTGCTGAATTTTCAGATAAATGAAGAACATCGCGATAATAAAAATCGAGGTGCTTTTTAGTAATCAGATTTATTTCATCCTGAGCATATCTAAAAATTTTTAAAAACGCTAAAAACAAAACATAATGTGGTGCATTATACTCACTGCTATCATCTATTTCTTTTGAAAAGAAGTCTACCCAATCGCTATCTTCAGTATTATCCTCTTTAAAATACCTTATTTCTTTTGCATATTCTATGGCAAAGGATTTAAGATCATCAATATTACGTTCGTCCACAGCGACATATCCTGGCAGCAGAGTTTTTAGGGTACGTTGCTCTTGGCTTGTACCATCATGATTCAGTGGATTCTTTTTGTCACAATTAATTGCCATATGCCAGTTTGCTATTAAATATCTGTAGCTTCATTTTTGTAATATGGATAAACCATATTCCTACGAGAGTTAGTTGCTATAATTGTGTAATCAATTCTTAGTTCAACAAGTCCGTTCAATGTATCTTGTCTAAAATCAATATCGTCTGTCTTTATTCGAGGCTCATAATAAAGGATTGCCTTTTCAATCTTCACACTCATTCGTTTAGCAAAAGATATTGTAAGAGGCTCAAAAAGTAATTCCTCCATATTTGCTCCAAATTCAGGAAGCATAATACGTTCACCTTTTATAGTTGCCAACAAGATTTTCAGACTTTGTCGAATATCCTCTTCCTCATCTACCATTTCAACACTATTCTCTCCCCTGGTAAATTTGGGCGGAAAAGACCAACCCCTTCCTAAGAATGAATTATTATCTATATCCATATTTTTCTTTTTACCCGATTAAAACAGTAGGCTCCCCAACTGCTGCTATTGCACCGCAAGCCGAGGTATCACCTAATCTTAACGCTGGTTTTCCTCCTATTAAAACTTTAGCACTCCCTGCTGGAAAAGGTCCAATAGTAGGCTGATGCACATTGGGAGGCAATGAACATGCATGATTATCCCCTAAAACTGCTGCGGGTATTCCGCCTACTAAAACTGTAGGTTCACCTGGCCCAACTACTGTTCCTCCGTGTGTTGTTGCATCTGTAATTCTTACTGCAGCAGGCATAATCTTTTGTTTTAGTTAATCATTACAATTGAACCATTTACAACAGTCTGTCCACTCGATGTTACTTCAGCTCCAGCACTTCCTTCAGTTTTAAGCTGAGCAGATGCAACAAGGTTGGCATTTGTACCTTCAATATTAATATCACCCGAAGCTTTAATATTAATATCACCGGCACTTTCAATATCTATTCCACTCGATGACATTTCTATCTTATTGCTATTCTCATCTTCAATAAGAATTGCTCCCTCGTCTTCACTCAAAACTATTTTATTCCCGTTTGGGGTTTCAATGGTAAAGCTTATTTTGTCGTCATCGAACTTAAGTTTCAATTCACTTTTAGTTACAATTCCCTTTTCAAAATTATCTTCAGTAACCTCTATTGGTGCAGGATTAGCACTACTAAAAACCGAACCTAAAATGATTGGATCTCGTGGGTCACCGTTTAAAAATCCAACAATTACTTCGTCACCGATTTCTGGTCTGAAAACTATACCTCGAGAGTTTCCTCCATCAAGAGTTGTCATTCTGGCCCATACACCATCGTTTTCATTATCGATAATGGGTAACTTAACTCTTATCCTTTCTTCTCCATCGGGGTCTTCATGAATATTGGTTACTATGCCTATTTGAAGATTGTTCACAGAGGGCAATAAACCTGAAGCAGGTTTATCTTCAATATTGTCGTACAAATTCAAGTACCAATCTTTATGCAATCCGAACTCTATGCTCGTAATCCAGTTTGTTTGATTAGTTACTTTATGTGCAATAGAGGATACAAAAGCAATACCATTAAACCTGTTTCCAAATCCAACTAACTCAATAATATGACCTGGCTTTATATCGCTAAAGCCCTGTATTTTTACTTTCCCTTGAATCTTCGAAAGACGGCTTCTTAGTAATTGCGCATCGGCCCAGGCTTTTAATTCATCTTCTGCAACTTTACCGGAGTGCTGCAACTTAAATTCGTCGAGACCGATAATATCAGCCAAATCAGTTGAAGTAAAATTGCCCTGTTCAGTTAATCCAGGATCTTCAGCTTCGCTTTCAGTGACTTCCTGATTTGCCATATCCCAAGAACTACTTTTGACTGTTGTAAACTGATCTCGCGCATCCATTCCTGCCTGAAATTCATAGATATTGTGACCGTAGGCCAGTTCCAGCAAAGGATCTTCTGAAAGATCAGGCGTTTTAACAATAATCTCACCATTGTCCACAAAGACAAGTTTGCCGTTTACTTCCGCCCTTGAAACCATAAAATCCCAATCGGAAATATGATGTTGAACCATCTCAGCATGTGTAACATCTGTTGCTTCAATATCATTGGTGAGTCCATATGCTCCAATTATTTCTTCTATTATATCGCTATCGGAAACTTCTTCAAAGTATTTACTTTTTCTTCCAATTGTCATTTTAACCGATTTGTCTTTCAGTTCCAGAATAAGCTTTGATGGCTTATCCATTTTAGCTTCGATACTATGTTTAATTATGATTCCTTTAAAAATGGTATCCTCATCTAAATGATATCCACCTTTTATCTCAACTTCATTCCCTGGAATAAAAACATCGCCGGAACTAAGCTCAAAGTCCTCTCTGGCAACACTCCCATCGAATAAGGTTAGACGAGCCGCTGGAATTCTGTTCACAGATTTTGATACAAAAATTGAATCGATTCCATAATCGCCTCCTATCTCCTCACCATTTACCAAAATTGTAAATGTTGACAGGTCTGATTCTCCTTGGGTTGGTATGGTTCGAGTTTCAGGCATTTTCTTTCTTGTTAATTGGCGGCAAAATTAATCGTTGTCCGGTTTTAAGTTTTCTGAAATTGTTTATGCTGTTGACTCTTGCTATTTCAATATAAAGTGAAGCATCGCCATATACCTTTTTTGCTATAAGTGGAAGAGTTTCGCCATTCTGAACAATTCGGTAATGTGTCATATCAGGTGAGGCTAATCTGGCAGCAGCAGCTTGCCGAGGGCGTGAGACCGATTCTTTAAAGCTTGCATTAATTGTAGATCTTAATGGTACTCCTGAAGAATGAAAGAGTTTGTGGTTTATTGTTGCACTCTCTAAAACTCCATTAAAAATAAATGCTCCCCAGCTTAACTGCAGAAAATTTGGTTCATGTGTAGAGCTATTAAGACTTTGTGTTATATCAATAAACAAATCTATTTGTTCCTGAACATAACCTACCTCCCCAACATCGGGATTTAATTCAATTGCTGTGCTGCCAACACCTGACACACCAGTGCCATCAAAAAGAAACTCAAATGATACACTATCGGATTTAATTCTGCGGAACGATTGTGTTTCTGCTGTACCACCAGTAGATGCTTCTTCTATCCAAATAGATTTATAGTTCTGACTATAGGTAGTAGGATTGTACATTACTGTAAACTCCTGATCGGTAGGCGTTTCAAAATCAACATCCTCGTACGCAACAATTGTTAATTTAGATACTTCCGCCAATCCATCAAATAGATCTGTTAATCCCATTAGCGTTCGTTTTTCTCTTTGAAAAGCTTAATCATTTGTTCAATGTTTTCTTCACAGCAACCTGTATTTTGAGAACCTGATGTTTCGGCACTATTATCGCTTCTACTATTTCCAGCCGAGCTTTCAATGTTTGCCCTAATTATTAATTCTCTTATCTCAATCATATAGCTTAATTGTTAAAAAAGCGAGGTAACATCTAATCTTCGAAAATATTGGTAAGCAAATTCCACACTTTCAATAACTATTTGAGCTTGCTCTGCATTAAAGTCCGAAATATTCCATTTTATGGGAAATGCTTTAATAAAATTCCAACCCTGTATTGGAATATGGTCGCCATTCATTAGAATAACCGTAACATCGTTTGCACTAAATGCAAAGTTTTCTACTGAATCTTTATACCACTGCATTAACTGCGAGCCTATTAACATTCCTCTTTTTAAAACGAGATTCTGATAGGTTACAGGATTCGGAAATTTATGTTTAAAACGATTTTCACCACCTTCATGATATTCTTCAATGCCTATTTCAGCATTTATACCGGCTACAGATTGAAAACCGATGTCGGGTATTCCGGGATATTTAAGCAATAAACCTTCAAACCTGACTAGAAAATGAAAGCCAACAGGTGGATAAAAAAGTGCCATATTTTAGGTTTGTACCTTAAGAAAATTCAATATTTAAACCTTCGTGACATAATTCAATACTTTCTATTGCCACTTCGTTACCTGTTGCATTTAAAGATGGTCCTTCAACCTTACACGGATAGGCATTTTTTATTTTCCATGATACTACCGGAGAATGCTCTTCGTTTAACAATGTGATAGTAATATCACGTCTTTCAATACTATTAAGCTTAACCGTATTAAGCCATTGAAAGAATTCATTGTCACCAGAAAACATACCTCGCTTTAAAGTAATGTTTGAAAACTGGGGAATTCCAGGCATTTTAGTAACCTGATATTCAAGCGAACTACCTTCGCGGTAATCGATGTTTTGAAGTTCTACAGACAGACCAGAGACTTCGGTAAAACCTATTCTGGTTCCGCCCCATTCAACCTGGTAATGAAAGACACTTATTGGATAATCAGCCATAATTTAAATTTTTATTGGTTTATCTTTTTCACTAATTGTTTAGGATTCCTGTATTTTATGTGAAAACTTCAGGATGATAAATTCGGCAGGTCTCACTGCTGCAAGACCAATTTCTATATTCATTCTTCCTTCAAGAATATCCTGGACTGTCATTGTTTCGCCAAGACCCACTTTTACAAAGAAGGCATCTTCGGTTTTTGCTCCAGCAAGAGCTCCATCGCGCCAAAGTGTTGTAAGGAAGTTTTCAATCATAGTTTTAGTTCGAAGCCATGTATTGGCATCGTTTGGTTCAAAAACAACGAATTCTGTTGCTTTTTTAACCGATTCTTCGATAAAGATATAGAGCCTTCGTACAGGCACATAGCGCCATTCGTTATCGTTTCCTGCTAATGTTCGAGCTCCCCAGACAAGTGTACCTTTACCTGTAAAATTTCTTATTACATTTATCGATTTACCTGTTGATGCATCAACATTTAGGGATTCCTGCTCTTCGTGAGTAATTTTTTCAACCGGTCCAATTATTGATTTTACACCAACATTTGCCGGAGCTTTCCATACTCCACGGTCTCTATCAACCCGAGCGTATATACCAGCTATTGATCCGCAGGGCGATAATTCGGCATAAATTTTATTTATTTCCGCAATAATGCTTCTGTATACACTTGGTCTGGAACTCTTTAGGGCACTTAACGTTCCACTTATGGGATCAACCGTTGCAGCAACTCCATTTTCAAGGTGTGAGTCAATATCAACAACAGCTTCGTCGTAACTATAATTTAATACAGTGTTTAAGAATGGATGGTAAGAAGCACCATATTTCATATTATCAGAACCTATTGCTCCTCGAAAAGCAGTAATGTCGGAACCATATACATCAGAAATTGTAAACCTGTCTTGCAATTTTGCACAATGTGCCAATGATTCACTAATTACAGTTCCATATGCTGATACATTGGCAAGTGCATGGGCATCTGGAAAAAGTAAAAGTGTTGGTTCATCTACTTGTTCGAGTTCAAGAATACCTCGGGTTAATCCATCCGAATTATCTCCTGGAGCAGCCACTGCATCGGTATAATCTCCAACAGACATTATATAACACGGCCCACCACCATTTTTGTAGAACATCAGCACCTGATAGTAAAGCTTATAATCAGATGGAGTTGCTAAAGCTGCAGTTATAGTCCGTTCAGTTAAATTATTTGAAGCATCTAATGTGTCTTCAATAGTAATGCTAATATCTTCACTGTTACCTTTACCAAATATTTCTTCGTATTCTAATACTGAAGTAATTCTGGTTGCCTTAAAAAGCAGAGCAGTGTCGTCATTGTTTTCGGTAGCTCTTTCAGTATACCCAATAAAAGCGGGTATGGCTGTTTCTACTGCTGCTATTGAAGCAGGCAGTGTGGAGATTTCCTCAACATATACTCCTGGTGTTTTGTAGCTTGATGCCATATTATCAATTATTATTATTTGCTATTTGAATTGCGTATATTAAGATTCCTGTAATTTATGAGAGAACTTAAGGATGATAAATTCAGCAGGTCTGACAGCTGCCATACCTATCTCTATATTCATTCTACCTTCCAGAATATCAAGCGAAGTCATTGTTTCCCCCAGGCCAACTTTAACATAGAAAGCATCTTCAGTAGTTGCACCAGCAAGAGCACCCTGCCGCCATAATCCAGAAAGGAAGTTTTCGATCATGGTTTTTGTCCTGAGCCATGTTCTGGCATCGTTGGGTTCAAAAACTACAAACTCCGTGGCTTTTTTTACAGATTCCTCAACAAAATTGAAGAGCCTTCTTACTGGAACATATCTCCATTCATTGTCGTTACCAGCAAGTGTTCTCGACCCCCACACGATAATACCTTTTCCGGTAAAATTTCGAATTACATTAATAGATTTACCAGATGTGGCGTCTACGTTAAGATTTTGTTGCTGTTCATTAGTCACTAAAACTGTAGGCTCCTTAACCAACCGTAAGCTCACATTGGCAGGCGCTTTCCATACTCCTCTGTTATTATCAACCCTGGCATATACTCCTGCTATAGCAGATGATGGGTAAAGTCTTATTTTGAATAGCTTACTAATCTCGCTTATAATATTGTTGTATAAAGTTTTATCCGGATCCAATCCATCAGAACCTCCTGAGAAACCCGATAAGGTAATTCCCGGAGTGCCATTATCAGTGTATGAAAAAGGAGTACTATCACCGGCAGAACCAGCAGTAGTAGCTGTTAATGTAATAACATTTGCTGATCGTGAAAATGTATAAGCTGAATCGCCCTGATTTGTTAATGCCATTGCTAAAGATGTTGCTGCATTAATATTTGATGTTACTCCTGCTGCCCAACCAGTTGTAGGATCTCCCGACCCTTCAACGAAATCTATTCCATTTATATTAACTCCATCGCCAGCAAGAGCAGTATAATCATCGACCGTTATCGTTGCTTGAGAAGCAACAGCCAAAGTGACTCCATCGACGATACTTTCTAAAGTTAAACCATTAAATGTTCCTCCTGTTCGGCTATCTATAATATCAATATCAGCATTATCAAAGTTAAGATCCAGCGTTGTCAAAAGACTTGGATAATAGCTGGCTCCATATTTTAAATAATCTGATCCAACATCTGCCCTAAAGCCAATTCCATCGTCATTTACTGTACCACCAAGCACTGCTGCATCCATTATCGCAAATCTATCCTGCAGCTTATTACATTGTGTCAGCATATCATCATTAACAGTCTTCCGATTTGCCGGATCCATTATAATAGCTTCGGGTACAACCAATAGAGTAACCTCATCTTCCTTTTCTATTGCTGCAATTCCAGCCTGTAGATCAGTAACCGATATCAGTGCTTTCCAAGCTGAAGCACTAGATGGAATAGGTGCAGAAGCATAATTTCCTACAGATACAACATAGCACGGTCCGCCACCATTTCCAAAATACATAACAAGGTTATAATACATTGTGTAAGGTGACAATTTTGAAGTTGCAGCTACTGCAATTGAAGTGTTTGCTTCTGTAGTATCTGAACCAGTTAATGTTACGGAAAGCTCTTCTTCAAATGCACTACCAAATATTTCTTCATATTCTAATAAAGAAGTAATTCTGATAGGAGTATTTGCCGACAATGTTTCACCATCTTTCTCACTTTTTTCAGTGTATCCAATGAATGCCGGAATTGCTGTGGCAACCGGTGCTACCGAAGCAGGAAGCTTTGATATTTCCTCGACATATACACCGGGGGTTTTGTAGTTGGCCATAATACTTTTCCTTTAGTTTTATATTAAAATTTTCTGTTTAATAGTTATTTATACTTTAGATGAATACAAATACTTCCGACTCAGGAGTACCCCTATCCAGCTTTTTAATTCCATTATGCAAAGGATTTGGAAGATTTGGTACAATTGTCTGACTATCTGATGATTTGCGTAATTGTAAATTGACCTTTGGCTTTTCATAGAAGGGAATATTCTCGGTAGATCTATATACCATAGCAGGCATATCATTAATAATTAAATCATATCCAAGTAAGGTAGCAGAAACGTTTACCAATCCATTTGCATTTATTGCTGAAATAATTGCATTTGCAGTATCTTCCGGTGATGCTCCGTTGCTAAAATGACTTCCTTCAATGAAATCAATTCCATTTATGCTAATCGTATATCCTGTAATTGTGTTATTTACAAGTGTTAAGGTACCAGTTGCAGCTTTAGTGTCTGTTCCCCCAGACAGGGATTCTCCCGATAGCAAAACTGCATTATATGTCCCACTATCAGAATATTCGAGAGTTATTGAATTTCCAGATGTTCCAACACTATCAGCTTCAAGATGAATACCTGCATAGGCTCTTTCAAATGTATTTATGCTATAAGGACTTCCATTAATTGCTCCTCCATCATTTATTGTAAATGATTCAGTATTAAAATCAATATTCTCGCTTTTATTTAAGACATAATACTTCCATAACGATTCGGCTCTTTGAAATTGCACCAGGTACTCTTCTGTATTGCCATATAAATGACCAGTAATTGACTCATAACCTATGTCAACTATCCCAAGAATATTCTTCCCTGCTAGAATATCATCAATGTATATTTCTTCTTCTTTTAAGGTAGTTGTTCCGGTACTATCTAAAATAGTTATTGTATAGCGACCCTTTTTATTGCTACGTAAATCAACTTGCTGGTTATAAGAATTTGCTGAACTAATTGCAAGTGTTAATGTCGTTGGAAAAGCTATTCCATCTGTACCTTTGCCAATTGAAATGAGGTTTCCATCGGCATCGGTTACCTGCATTTGCACTGTTGCAGGATTACCAGCAATTGTAAATGTATATGTAAATAAACGCGAACATAGAGAATCAATAATTTCATGTGTGATTATTTCCGGATTATTTTTATTGGTTGAGGCGTTTAACGGATTATTAGAAAAGTAAAGTATGTTTTGAGTGCTGTATTGCCTGCTGGTAGATTCATCAAAATCTGAAATATTCATCAAAAGACTTTTATTATCAGAAGTTATATAGAAAATAAAATTCTGGTTTGAATCCAATTCAATAAAAGGACTAACCTCATCATCCTCTGCCCGGTAAAGAACTGTTAGCCCATTAGGAATAGTTTTAAGAAGCATTTTACCATTTATTAACAGGCTTTCTGTCTCCTTTGTAGGGAATAAATTAATTAATCTGGCATATCCATCACTAAAATAGTTATGACCAATACACAGATTAAACAATCTTTTGTAATTAATATTCATATCCCTTTGGTTTTGCTATCAATACCAATTTTTTCAATTGGCATAAGTGAAAGAATAAATTCTCTCTCCTGAAATGTAATTAGTTTGATTTTGTATAATACTGAAGGCAAATATTTTGCTCCAACCACCGACCAAAAATTAAATAATTGTTCGAATGAATAGGAATATAATTCAACAACTAGCTTGTTTATATTAGGATCATAAGACTCCAGTGAAGGTGAGTTTTCTTTTGTAAATACATTTTTCGCCTGGAAATACGAAATAATAAAGGAAAGTTGTTTCAAGCCCTCAACATAATCATCAGAGGAATCATTTTCCTTTTTATCCTGAAAATTTGAAGAAATCAGAATATATAGGTTTAAGCTAATCTCAGGATTGTGATATTCAATATTTCCCTCATTATTCTTAAAGGAAGTTCTTTGATCCTTAAACACTCTGTCCTCTTCAATATTTATAAGTGAAAGTCCTAATGATTTATCTGGAATAACAACACCAGCATCTTCTGTTGCAATACTTGTAAGATAAACTCTGTCAACATCAGGAATACCTGTTCTAAGTTTCAAGTATTCATTTAATTGATCTGCTAAAAAGGATAATGCTGTATGTATCATCTTACTCTATAAAAATTGACAAACATTCATAAAATCATTAATTACACTTTACACAAGCATATTACATTTCGAAATTGTTTACTGAAGCTAATATCCCACAATGAAAAGCAATAATCCATCCTCATTTATGAGGATATTTTCAGTTAATCAATAAATTTTGCCTTTACAGCTTCTTTAATTAACTCAGCAGTATTGCTTACATCGAATTTTTGGATTAAGTTTTTTCGATGAGATATTGCAGTTGTTTCACTTATATTTAGCCTATCTGCAATAATCTTTGAAGAATAACCATTTCCAACTAATTGCAAAACCTCTTTTTCTCTAATAGTAATTGAGGTTCTATAGGACTGTTCAATAAATTTACCTTGTCCCTTTTTTATAAAACCTATAAGATAATCAGGAACACTTTTTTTCGTCTTGAAAGCCTTCGCACAAATTCCATTAACTCTTTGCCAGTATTTATCTTTATGCTTAATGCGGAATGAGAAATAGTTTTCCTTGTCTTTCTTAGTGTATAATTTGTTATTTCCAGAATATAGAACATAAGGAACAAAATTGCTTATGATACCTGAATGATCATCTGGGTGAAATACATTATTTAAAAAATAAACTACCCCTTTGTTTATATATTCTTCTGATTCAAAACCTGTTATATTTGTCATTGATGGGCAAATATATTGGCATCTGTCGGTAGTTAAATCAAAAACAAACCAAGAGCTTGATTCATTTTTCGAATAATAATTAATAAGATGATCTAATGGCTCAATAGTATAGCCTTTAAACAAACATAGGATTTCATTCATACTTGACATTTCTTTTAGATTTTTAAAAGCATGTCATCTTAATCCAACATAAGAACGCTTTAATTACTTACAAATTTCATTATTAACTGGAGCAATAATTCAGTTAATTTTATTCTTTGTTTGATTGAACTGAGAGTAATTCTGATTGAATGACACTGAATTACTGTTATTTTCAAACTTCCACTACACTTTATAGTCTCCAAAACAACACAATCAATCTAAATCGCCAATTACAAATTAATACTTAGAGATATTACTCCCCCTGATTCTTATAAACTATGAAAATGCATATTACAATACATTTAAAGAATTATGCTGGGAATTCTCTGCGAAAACATTGATCTACATCAATAAGTTTGAATTAAAATATCAGATTCGCAAAATCTATAATAATTCTTTACTTAAACTACTAATAATTAGGTCTGTGAAAGTTTTTACCGCACAATTGTATGACTAACAAAAATGCTTTTTGGTTTGGATTAAGAAAACAGGCAAAAATATAACCATTCAATATTTCTGAATGTAGAAGAGAGATTCAAAATAGCAATAATTAAACCGGGATCCTGGTAATCTATTCTTATTGAGCATGAAATCAAATTCAACATAAGAATTAATATAAATTTACAGAATATGGAGTATTTAGAAAAGTATTTGTGATGATTGTTAATAATTTGTTGCTGTATGGTAAAATAAACTAAATGAAAAGATAAAAGCTTGGCAGGTAGCTATTAAGGAAACTTTCTCAAAGCACTTATGTTGTTGTTTTTGTGTTTATTAACATCTTAAGAAAGAAATATTAAATATATTCCCATTAGTTAAAAACTATTTTCAATTATTACCCATAAAAAAGGAAACTTCTTTATTTTTTTTGCGTTAAACAGACATAAACCAAACCACAATGTACCTACATCTTTTCAAAAAGAGTCTCCTGGCTCTTGTTTTACTATTTTCTATTTTGGGCTGTAATCGCGATGATGATAATCCAATTCCTGAAGGATCCAATTTCAAAGACTATACATTTGAAGAACCTACAGTAACTGGAAACACATTTTTTATCGACCCTATAAATGGCTCACCAGAAGGTGATGGAAGCAAGAATAATCCGTGGCATACTCTAGAAGAGGTAATTGACAGTAACCTGATAGAATTTTTTAAACATTCCGAATCGTATAATCCGAACTCTGAATTAGTTGTTGTAAATGAAAATGCAACTGTTCGCGGAGGCGACAAACTGATTTTACGAAATGGTTATCATGGCAACATCAATATAAACCTTTTTATATTTAAAGAATGGTTGACTATTGAGGCTGAAAATGGACATAACCCAGTATTTTCTCAAATAAAATTTGAGGGTGCATTTACAAAATTCTACCTAAAAAACCTGACAATAATTAAAGATAGCTATAATGGCGAAGGTAACTTTTGGGATACAGAAGCAATAAACCGAAACGATGGTTCATGTCTGGCTCTTCGTTCAAGTGAATTTTGGGGTAAGGGTAGTAATGTTAAGATAAATGGATTAAAAATTAGAACTACTGAAGATGCTTCATCATGGACAGCCGCAGATTGGGTGAAAAAAAGTGCAACCGGTATAAGTTTGCGAAGTGCTGAAAATATCGAGATAGTAAACTGTAATATTGAGAATATCAGACATGGAATTACTATTGAGTATTTTTCTGACAATAGCTTCGCTGTAAATAATACGGTAAAGAATTTTTCCGGAGACGGAGCCAGAATAATCAGTAACAACATCTTTTTTGCATATAATACTATTTCTAATTGCTACAAAGTAGATGACAATCATGATGATGCCATACAAAGTTATTCCAGAGGCGAAGATAACTCACCAGGAACAGGAGTTCTAAGAAATGTGGTGATTCGCGGAAACCTGATAATCGGTATAACTGATTCTGACAATCCTCTTGCCGGAAACCCACAAGGTATAGGATGCTTCGATGGGATGTTCGATAATTGGACCATTGAAAACAATGTTATAATAACTGACCATTACCACGGAATTTCATTCTATGGATTCACTAATAGTGAAATTGTAAATAATACTGTAATTGACCAGAATCCAGAAAATAAAACTTGTCCTTGGATTTTAGTTACCGACCATAAAAATGGAACACAGAGCAGCAATTGCATTGTAGCAAATAACATTGTTGCCAACTCAATAAGTACAAAAGGAAATGCAATAGCTGAAAAAGCAAATTACATTATTGGCAAAGAAAATTATGCCCGTATTTATGAGCTCTTTATTGACCCCGATAATTACGATTTTCATTTGGCTAATAATGAAATAACCCAAGCAAATATTATTGACAAGGGTGAATTTTTTCCTGAATTAATTTCTTCAGAACTAGATAAGGATAACGTTACTCGTTCAGGTATTCCTGATCTTGGGGCGTTTGAACTTAAATAGTTGTAGTTAGTTTTGTGTAATAACAGCCAGGAGTAGTTACCTGGCTGTTTCTTCATTCAAAAACATATCTTCTTCTGGTAAGTTCCAATGTAGCAATGGATTTAAATTGGCGATTTTTTGATCTACAAGAAAGCCATGAAGTGTAAGAATTCTTAGGCTATAATATGCGCATTATATCAACAAAAGTTACATAAGGTTTTGAAAAACCGAGTTAAAACCATGAAAGAAAAAAATTATGCCGAAATTGAATAATTCAAGAAATAAAAATAGCAAATTAGCTATAAACAGCTTGAATAGCATTAATACAGGCTTCTTTTTGAAATACCCATGAAGAATAGGCAATAGGGATTATTGGCAACTTTGCTCTGCGTAGAATTTTGTAACGCTCGAGTGTAAAGGCATCTGCAAATTCACCAGGATATCCAATCAAATCAATTCCAAAAGTTTTTTCATTTTTCTGAAATACCAGATCAATTTTTAGTCCAGCTATCTGATATCCTTTCCAAGTCTTTAATCCTTTACTAGTTAGAACTTCAGCAACTTCATTTAAAAACATATCCTTATCCACCGATCGTTGAGGTTCATTACTAAGATCAGATTTAATTTGAGAAATGTACTTCTTTACCAGATTTCCGGTTGGTAAATTCACATGATTAAAAGAGCAAAAAATAACTTGTTCTGAACGCGCCCTGGTAATACTTACATTAAAAACATCGGGCTTATTTAAATGGTGAAATGCCATTGCATGAGAATTATTATCCAAAGAAAAAGAGATCATCATAATATCCCTTTCTTCACCCTGAAACTCATAGGCTGTTCCAATAAGAATATTGTGCTTTTCCAATATTTCATCGTTCAACTCTTTTAGTACTAATTTCTTGATAAACTCTACCTGATTCCTAAACGGAGATAGTATACCTATTGATTGACAACTTGACTTGTTTAATTCCTTCTCTGAAATATATAGCTCTTTTATTGTATTAATAATTTGTTTTGCTTCCTCTTTATTGCTCCCATTACTTTCACGAATTCCCCGACATTGAACAAGCCTCAATCCTTGGTTATAAGGAATATCAGGTTTTTCGGTCATTATGTGTAAAGCGTTCTTATAAATCTCCTGATTACTAAACCTAATTATTGCAGGAGTGCTTCGATAATGCTCATTAAGAAACGAAACATGCTCTTGTTTTGCAATTTGATTACTTACCACATCTAAAATACTAAGCCTGCGGTAATCCAAATTTCCTGAGTTCCCCTCTACTTCTTCTGTAATCAAATGTTTAGATTGAAGTTTTCTTTGAACTGCACCAGACAGAAATGAAATATGCCGAAGTTGCTTTGGATCTCCTGTAATTACAACTCTTTTAGCTCTTTGAAGAATTGGAAGACTAGCAGCAATGTCGCATTGTGTAGCTTCATCAATAATTGCTAAATCAAATAACTCGGCTTGCAATGGCAAAACTTTGTAAATATCCTTCATTGATACTAACCAAACAGGAAATGCCTCTAATAATATTTTAAAATCAATTTGGCTAAATAGGTTTTCTTTTCGTTTTCCTGTTCTTGCTCTTAAGGCCTGCTGTAGCAGTTTCAATTGACCTCTATGAAGATTTACAGCTTTGCTTTTTTGAAGTTCAAATGAATGATTGATATATTTCTGAAGCTTTATCTCTAAAACATCCAAATTTCTTTCTATTTCCTGAATAATCTCCCAAGTCTGAGTGTTTCTTTTATTTTTCCACTTAATATAGTTTTGATTAAACCTTTGAAGAAGTGAATTCTTGTTGGAAATGTTGGAAAGAAATAGGCCCCATTTTCTTTCAAACTTTGCTGCCTCTAAAAAATCGTTCTCAAGCTTCTGGATTGTTCTTTCGATTGTAGTTATCTCTGCGGATAGAAATTTTAACTCATTTCTATCGTTATGATTTCTAACATTTACACCACTAAGTAAATCCTGAAGGCTCGTTTTTAATTCCTTATAATATTGCTTTCTGCCTGCACGAACTAATACATTTTTTAATTCAAGCTCATTTCCAATTTTATCTGCAACTACATCAACCGCTTTATCAGTGCGCGAAACAATAAGAACACTTTTATTCTTTGTAATATGGTCAATAGCCAAGGTTGCAATAGTATATGACTTCCCAGTACCTGGTGGCCCAACAATAAGACTTAAAGAAGCTTTGTCTGCAGCACTAATTGCCCTTTTTTGTGCTTCACTAATAATATTTGGAATCTTTCCGGAATTTGATTTTAAGTCAGGAATTAATTCATTCGTAAATAATGCTCTTATTGGATCTGAGAACTTTTGGCTATTTACAATTTCTGCCAGCTCATTTTGAATTCCTATCGATTCTCCTTTTTTTCTTATAATTCCTATCCCACTAGCCGGTATAATCATGAAGCCTTCTCTTTTACTAAGTTGCGAAGGTGTCATCAACCTCTTAATCTTCTTTTCTTCAAAAAGATTTGGATAGTCAACAAGGGATGTTGTATCAAGATTAATAAAATACTTTTCTAGCAGGTATCCTAAAGAATTATAATCTTCCAGAGATGAAAGATTTTCTGAAATAATTTCGTTAAAATCCTCAGTAATGTTTTCCTCATCGAAGAGTTCCCGAATAATTTCAGAATTTAACCGCTGATTATTTCTATCTATAGAAACATAATTAAGCTCATTTTCCTGCTCAATACTGGCAGGGAAAATATATAAGGGAGAAATGATTTTCCTAGTCCTGTTATTAACAATATCAGTTCCAAGCAAGAGAAAGGAAAAGTAACAAAGTTCTTTTTCCTTTTCATAAACTTTCAGAGTCTGATTTATAATTTCTGCATATTTGTCCGAAATTGGGAAATAGGGAAGATCATCATTTAACAATACCTCCTTATCACTAATTATCTGTAGGTTCTCAACCTCACTACCCAATACATTAAAAATTGATACAGACTTATTATCGTGAATGTGGCAATCTCTAAAATAACTGATAACATTTCCTATGTTCATACCACAGAGACTTAATCAAAAATGCAATAATAATTAGAAAAAGGTTAGATTTTCTCAATATCCCTTTTAAACCATTCTGTTAGTTCAGTTGTAAATTTATTGATGATATTTCTTTCGCTTTCATCAACCCCATCACTTGCTTTAGCAACCTCTTCAAGTATTTCTAACAGGTAATGATATTCCTTTCGTGGACCATATTCATGGCAAATTGTAAGTACCTTTTTATATAATTCTTCAACTGAATTATTGTGTGACTTTTCATAGTCAAACGACCATTTAACTTCTTTAGCCCATGGATGCGACTTAAGAATTTTTTCAAGAGTTTCATACTCTTCTTTTTGAATTAAACCATCGGCCATTGCAACTACATAAATTAACTCACCAAAAGCATCGTATAATCTTTCAAGATTCTCCATCTGAATAATATTGCGTTAAACTTGAACTAAATATAGAAATAGTTTTGAAATTGTAATATGGTTTTAAAGGATTTTGCAAAGTAAACTTATCTATGAAACTATCACAAAAACCAACGCGATAATTGCTGGCAGAGCTTGTACTATAAATATTTTTCGGGAACTAGTTACTGCACCATAAATACCGGCAACTATTACACAGCCAAGAAAAAATAAACGAATATTTACTGTCCAGTTTGGGTCAGAAATAAAAAATGACCAGATTAATCCTGCCGATAAAAAACCATTGTAGAGACCTTGGTTGGCAGCTAATACTTTTGTTGACTTAAATAATTCTTCAGGAATAGTTTTAAATGTTCTCTTTCCTGCTGTTTCCCAGGCAAACATTTCAATCCATAAAATATACAAATGTTCTAAAGCGACCAAACCGGTCAATATTTGAGCAATTATATCTACCATTTTCTTTTCTTTAATTAGTATTCAGCCTGTTTATATGTTACCTCATAATTCTGACTAACTTAATAAATCAGGCTCTGAGTTTCGGTTGTTTATGGTTTACTCAGACTTATCTCTTTTCAATTCATTTCCTCAATCAGGTTTTACTTTATCAAAGATAATTAATCAGCACTTGAAAAACAGAGAAATTTAAATAATCTCTATTTCGGAGAGCTTCTGAGAAAAATAACCACTAATTAATAATTGTGTCATACTTAATAAAGCTTCATGTTTATTACCCTACTAAAACGTTGTATATCTTATATTTATATTCACCGTCAGGTTTCTTTGTGTTTTTTTTACACAAATAATTTGGTGGTTTCAATTATTCTCTTTTTCTTTGTGTTGTATTAACACATTGAGCCATGAAAAATAAGAACCTCCTTTTAATAATTGATATGCAAAATGACTTCTGCCTGCCAACAGGTGCTTTGTATGTACCCGGAGCAGAAAGTGATGCTACTAAACTTGCTCAGTTTATTGTCAGAAATGAAACTGCCATAGATTCAATTGTTCTTACCCAGGATAGTCACCACATAATGGACATTTCGCATCCTTCTTTTTGGCAAAATAAGAGAGGTGAAAATCCAGAACCATTCACTGCAATAGATGTGGAGAGTATTAACTCTGGGAAATGGACACCCCGGTTCTCCCCTAAATTTGTAAAAATGTACATAAAATCATTATATGAGCAAAAAGAATTTCCTCACACTATATGGCCAGAACATTGTATCACAGGCTCATCAGGAGCAGCCTTTGTAGATGATGTTATGACCTCGGTCTCGCAATGGGCAAGAAAAGGTAAATTCTTTGATGTCATTCAAAAAGGATTAAATCCATTAACCGAACATTTTGGTGCCTTACGAGCAAACGTTCCAATTCCAGAAGATAAAACTACTCAGCTAAATCAACAATTGCTAGGTACACTACAGAAATATGAGAACATTATTATTGCAGGAGAAGCAAAAAGTCATTGTGTAGCAAATACTGTAAAACAGATTACTGAACTTGAAAACTTTAACAGTAAACTTATTTTGCTTGAAGATTGCATGTCGAACGTTCCTGGATTCGACAAAATTGCCGACCCAATATATGAATTGGCCATGAATAAGGGTGCTGTTTTCACAACCTCTAAAAAACTTACGCTATGATCATTAAACATTTTACCGACAACGATTTATATAAATTCACCACCATGTATGCAATACAAAAGTTGTATCCGAATGCAAGGGTGAAATACAAATTCTTTAATAGAGGCAAAACTGATTTTCCAGAAGGCTTTGCAGAACTTCTCAAAACAGAAATCAGTAAAATGTCGAAACTCGCTTTAACCAAAGAGGAAGAAAAATATTTACGAAAAAGATGTTACTTCTTCGATCCTGTATTCATTGATCTTTTAAAAGGTTATCGCTACAATCCTGATGAAGTTGAAGTTTCACAGGAAAATGGACAATTAAAGCTCGAAATTAAAGGATACTGGTACAGAACAGTTTTATGGGAGGTTCCTCTTATGGCATTAATTTCCGAATTATACTTTCAAATTACTAAACAAAAACCAATTGAGATTGAAAGCAGAGCCAAACAAAAAGCAAATGAGTTGGCAAAACTTCAGGCAAAATTTTCTGAATTTGGAACCCGAAGACGTTTTTCATTTGATGTACAGGAAAAGGTGTTATCAACTCTCATTAAATATTCCGGAGATTGCTTAACAGGTACTAGTAATCTGTATTTAGCAATGACGAACAATATTTTTCCAATTGGTACACATCCTCATGAGTGGTTCATGTACCATGCAGCTCATTTCGGATACCGACAAGCAAACTACAAATCGCTTAAAGCATGGACAGATGTTTACAAGGGATCTTTGGGAATTGCCCTTACAGATACCTTTACAACAGATAATTTTTTCGATAGTTTTGAATTAAAACATGCAAAACTATTTGATGGTTTGCGATGGGACAGCGGAGATCCTGTTGAATTCACTCAGAAGGCCCTAAACTATTACAATAAGAACAATATTGATAGTACCACAAAAACAATTGTTTATAGCGATTCTCTTAACCTCGAAACTGTAAAGAGAATAAAAGAATTCACTAAAGGGAAAATTAACGATGCATATGGAATTGGCACTTTCTTTTCAAACGATGTGGGAGCAAAACCCTTAAACATGGTAATTAAAATAACTCATGCTGCCATTTCCGAAAAAGAAGATTATCACCCAACTGTTAAACTCTCCGATGCACCAGGAAAAAACACTGGTGACAAAAAAGAAATTGAATTATGTAAAACTGTTTTAAATCTATAATATGATGGACGAAAAATTCACATTTTTCTGGAGCAATAACTCTCCCTTTTCAAATTGGTATAAAGTCAGCTTTAAAGATGAAGACAACGAATATAATTGCTCAGAACAATATATGATGTATAAAAAAGCAAAACTATTTGGTGATGAAGAAATTGCAGAAAACATACTTCAAACATCAAATCCAGGAAAACAGAAAGCTTTAGGAAGAAAAGTTAAGAACTTTGACAATCAAATTTGGGAAAGCAATTGCAAACAAATTGTTTACGAAGCCAACTTTTTAAAATTTACCCAGAATAGCAATATTCTATCAAGATTATTCAAAACTAAAGGAACTACGTTAGTTGAAGCTAGTCCTGTCGATAATATTTGGGGAATAGGATTAGCAGAAAATGACTCCAGGGCTTTAGACAGACATGAATGGAAAGGTAAAAACTGGCTCGGAGAAATTCTAACAAAACTAAGAGAAGACTTAATAAACGATGGTTATGATAAATGAAATCACCGGTGATTTGGTTAAGCAAGCTGAAGAGTTTGATGTAATAGTTCATGGGTGTAATTGCTTCTGTACTATGAAAAGTGGTATTGCTCCTCAAATAAAAGCAAAGTGGCCAGAAGCCTATGAAGCCGATCTTCAAACTAAATCAGGAGACAATTCAAAACTTGGAACAATTTCTTGCACAACGAACACAATTCCAATTGTTGTAAATGCTTATATTCAATACCAGTATGGAAGATCAAAACAGCATTGCAATTACCAAGCATTAAGGTCTTGCTTTAAAGAAATAAAGCGTAGATACTCAGGCTATAAAATTGGACTCCCAAGAATAGGAGCAGGACTGGCTGGTGGTGATTGGAACACCATTCAACAAATATTAAAAGAAGAATTGCAGCACGAAAATGTGACAATTGTTAAATGGATAAATGATAAATAAAATGGAAGAACAATATATTCAAACTATCGTTGAAAAAATAAGAGCCGAGCTTAAATCATATCTTGAAAGATATAAACTTAAAGCTTTAATAATTGGTGAATCAGGTGGAATTGACAGCGCTTTATGTACAGTTTTAGCCAACCCGGTGTGTAAAGAATTAGGTGTTGAGCTTATCGGTCGGAGCATTACTATAGAGACAAATAAAACGGATGAAATAAAGCGTGGCGAAAACATTGGTAAATATTTCTGTACTGATTTTAAATCAATTAATCTTACAAAAGGCTATCTGTTAATGCGCGATGCGGTGGAAGAAGATTTAGAAGATGACGAGTTTCAAAGAAACCTCAGACGTGGTAATATTAAGGCTCGTATGCGTATGATTTATCTTTACAACCTGGCTCAAAAGCACAAAGGTCTGGTTTTATCTACAGACAACTACACAGAATATCTCGAAGGATTCTGGACACTTCATGGTGATGTTGGTGATTTCGGAATGATTCAGGAATTGTGGAAAACAGAAGTCTATGAAATATCAAAATGGCTCGTTGAAAACGAGTTGAAAACAGATGACAAAAAATCGGCCCTACAAGCGTGTATCGATGCTGTACCGACCGATGGATTAGGTATTACAGATAACGATTTGGATCAACTGGGAGTTTCAAGCTATAATGAAGTCGATAAAATATTAAAAGAATATTTTAATGATGGCAGCCAATCTGAAAGTCCTGTTATTAAGCGTCACTTAAATTCAGCATATAAAAGAACAAACCCATTCAATTTGAAAAGAGAAACAATTACAAACGAATAAATTAACGAAAACATGCCAGAAGAAAAGTATTGTTACGAATATCCTCGTCCATCTGTAACTACCGATTGTGTAATTTTCGGTTTCGATGGTGTTGACATTAATATTCTGCTTATTGAAAGAGGCCTTGAGCCCTTCAAAGGTCGATGGGCACTACCTGGTGGATTTGTCAATATGGACGAAAGTACAGAAGAAGGAGCTTTACGAGAACTCCAGGAAGAAACAGGTATTGAAAATGTTTTCATTGAGCAATTGTATACATTTAGCGATGTAAACAGAGACCCTAGGGGAAGAGTAATATCTGTTGCATATTTTGCCCTGGTTCGCACTTCTGATTACCAAGTTCTTGCCGGTGATGATGCACAACAGGCTAAGTGGTTCAGGTTAAGTGAAATTCCCTCGTTGGCATTCGACCACGATATGGTTCTAAGAATTGCGCATAATCGACTGAAAGGGAAAATAAGATATCAACCAGTTGGTTTTGAATTGCTGGATGAGAAATTCACAATGCCCGAATTACAGCTACTTTATGAATCTATTCTAGGTACAAAATTCGACAGGAGAAATTTCAATACAAAAATGATGAAAACAGGATTGCTTATTACACTTGACGAAAAGAAAAAAGGCACTCCTCATCGTGCTCCCCGTCTCTTAAAATTTGACAAGAGAAAATATGACGAATTAGTTAGCAGTGGTTTTAATTTTGAGATATAACAGCCAATATCAAGTCGAACTTACATGAATAGATTAAACACTTTTTTATCAATAGCTGCAATGTACGTTGCAGTTCCTATAAATAAATGTCAGGCACAAAGCGATACGGTAATTGTTAAGAATGCAAATGATTCTGTGTTTATCATGGCGGCTAATTCAATAAATAAAATACCTCCTACAGTCGCTATTAAAGACATTGAAATTAAAGCCTACAGGGCCGATTATAATACACCTTTCACTTATAAAAATTTAAGTAAAGAATGGGTTCAAACATATTATTCGGGGCAAGAACCATCAAAAATTCTCAGTAATACTCCAGCAATCAACTCCTATTCTGATGCAGGAAATTATATGGGGTATTCTTATTTCAGATTAAGAGGTATAGATCAAACCCGTGTAAACATGACATTGGATGGAATACCCCTAAATGAACCTGAAGATCAAGGAGTGTATTTTTCAAATTATCCAGATTTCTTTAACTCAATTGAGTCAATTCAGATTCAGCGTGGTGTTGGCACCTCTTCAAATGGTGTGGCAAGTTATGCGGGTAGCATTAACTTTCAATCTCCGTATTTGAAAAGTGATCAAGGTACTCGTATTGGAGCAAATTATGGATCATTTAATACATATCGAATTTTTGGAGAATATAAAAACCCGTTTGAAAATGATATAGGATTATATGCAAGAGTTTCTCACTTGAGTTCAGATGGATATAAGTATCACTCGGGCAATAAATCTACTTCTGCTTTTATAAGTAGTGAGCTAGATAAAGATTTGCATAAATTTAAATTTACAGCCTTTGTCGGTCAGCAAGAAAATCAACTTTCGTGGATTGGGGTACCTTTAGATAGTTTGAGAAAAGATTCCAGAATAAACGGAAATTCAAGTGAAAATGACAAATTTTGCCAAGCTCTTGTCAGCCTAAAACATTCTTGTTACGGCCCGGCATTAATGAGAATAAATTCAACTATTTATTACAACTATTTAAAAGGAAATTACGATTTCGATTTAAACAACTTCCTGGGGCTCCCTCTATCGAATGAAATGTACAATTATGCTTTTGAACATAATTTTATAGGCGCATTTTCTAACCAAAGCATTGTAAAAAAGAATTACACTTTATATAGTGGAGTACATGTATACATGTTCAATAGAAAACATATTGGATCGGAACGAAACATCGGAGAACTCTATAATAACACCGGTTTTAAAAATGAATTTAGCATTTTTTCAAAACTTAATTACAAACTTGGAAAAATCTGGATTTTTGGAGATTTACAATACAGGTATACCAGCTTTGATTATTCAGGCTCAGTAGATTTTCAAAAGTTAGTTTGGAGCTTTATTAACCCTAAAGGGGGTATAAAATATAAATTAGGATCTAAATATAATCTTTACTATAGTATTGGGACAAACAAACGTGAGCCTACCAGAAATGATCTTTTTAGTGGCGCAGATGATCTTGCGACAGATTCTCTTGGAAACCCATTGTTTACAAATATAACTCCGGAGCAAGCTTATGACCATGAACTAGGAATTAGAATTCTGGAATCAAAATGGCATTTAAATGCAAATTTATATTATATGAATTTTAAAAATGAAATTGTATTGAATGGTCAGTATGGACCTAATGGTTTGCCTTTGCACAGTAATGTAGCTAATAGCTTCAGGTCTGGAGTTGAAGTAGATTTTAAGACTATGAGTTTATTCGGCTTCTATTATACAAATAATTCTTCATGGTCATATAACAGAATAACCGAAAATGATAAAAGTTCTCAGCCTATACTATCGCCGCATTTAATAATTAACCAATCTATAGACTATAAAAAGAAGAATTTCCATGTAAGAATTGAAGGTAAATATCAAAGTGAATCATATATCGATTTTGAAAATTCTAATAAATTACCTGCTTTTTTTGAGTCAAATCTTTTGTTAGAATATACATTTAAGGCTTTACTTTTTAAGACCGGCATAAACAATATTTCAAATGCCGAAATTCTCTCGAATGGCTATATTGGAATATATGGAAATCCCCTTTATTTTGTACAAGCACCCAGAAATTACTTTGTCTCAATTACATGGAATCTATAAAATATATCCTTGATATAAACTTTCATATTTTTAAGATATTTGGTTACCCATTGAGCCTTATAGAGTTTGTTGGAACTATCTTTGGATTACTCTCGGTATGGCTGGCAACAAAAGCAAACATCCACACATGGACAACAGCTTTTATAAATGTTTCAGCATTTTTTATAATCTACTATCAGGTTCAACTATATTCAGATATGTTTTTACAGGTTTTCTTCTTTGCCTCCTCAATGTTCGGATTATGGCAATGGTTAAAAAGGAAACCCGAAAATCTTAATAGGAATATTTCAATTCAAAAGAACAAATTCAGGATATTCATTCTTGCCTTACTAATAATTACATCATTTGCTTTAGGTAAATTTGTTTCCGAAATTCATAATCTTTTCCCTGAAACTTTTCCTCATCCATCGGGCTTTCCTTATGCTGATGCTGTAACCACAACATTAAGTATAACGGCTACATTTTTAATGGCTTATAAAAAATTAGAATGTTGGATACTTTGGATACTTGTAGATATTATCAGTATATACCTATACATACAGAAAGATATTATGTTTGTCGCTTTCGAATTTGCAGTATTTCTAGTTATGTCCATATATGGATTGATACACTGGATAAATTATATCAGAAATGAAAAGAGGATTAGTCTTAGGTAAATTTATGCCCCTACACATGGGACATGTTGAATTGATAAACTATGCTGAAAATAATTGCGATGAGTTAATCGTATGGGTGTGTGTGTCTTCAGAAGAATTAATGCAAGCAGAACTACGATTAAATTGGGTAAATAAGACTTTCAAATCCAGAAGTAAAATTAAACCCATCCTTTTCAAGTATGATGAAAAAAAATTACCAAATTCCTCAGAATCTTCGATAGAAATTTCCAGAAAATGGGTTCAGGCAATACGCCAGAATCTGCCTGAAATTCATGCAATATTCTCAAAGGAAAAATATGGTGACTATGTTGCAGATATTTTAGGGATTGAACACAAAATGTATCCAGGCACTAAAAATATTTCTGCCACTCAAATCAGAAACAACCCATTAAAACATTGGGAATATTTGTCAGATGCCGTAAAATCCTATTACTTTAAGAAAATAGTCATTCTTGGTACTGAGTCGACTGGAAAATCAACACTTGCAAAAAAACTGGCTGATTACTTTAACTCTGACTTTGTTCCGGAGGCAGGGCGAGACATTGTTGAAAATTCTAATGAATGTAGTTGGAATGATTTAGAAAGAATTGCAACCAGTCATGCCCAAAATATAAAAGCTTTAGAAGCAAACAAAAATAAAATTCTATTTATCGATACAGATATTAATATCACCAAATCTTATGCAAATTTCTTTTTCAATAGAGATTTAGTTGTAGCAGATTGGGTGGTTGAATTGAACCAGGCTGATTTATATTTATACCTATGGAATGATGTAGAACATATTCAGGATGGAACTAGACTCAACAAAAATGACAGAGATCTTTTACATCAATCGCATATTGAAACCCTGGAAGCTAACAATATTAGTTACACTCTCATTCAGGGTAGTTGGGATGAGCGATTTTCCCATTCCGTTAACATAATTGAAAAAGCATTTGGAATTAAAAAACAAGGCTCGATTTTTCATCCCATTTAGAATATAATTTACAGTCTGGTCTTAAAATCAAGTATTTCAAGCTTTCTTTAGGTTTCTCGCTCATACAATCGTCGTCTACAATTGTACTTAAACCATGAACAGTATATCTATGATGACCAAACTCGGTTATTTCCATTAACCTACCTTCTTTCTTAATATATTCATTTAAATCCGTTACATTCTCTTCATTAAACTTATGATCTGAGATCCACTTATCCTGCGGCGTTCCCAGGTCTGATTCATATAATACCCGAAAGGTAATCTGATCGGCTCCTAATGTTTTGGCATAGGAAAAAAATTCTTCTGATTGCACATCGTTATAATGCTTCGTCATATTTAATGACATGCGTAAATTGAATTTATATTTTTTAATTCTTGCACATAGATTTTGAATATCAACCATTTTATTGGCAATAGTGCCATTCATTTCTCTGTTAATCTCGTTATCGAACATATTCGAAACAGAAAGACTAATTGTTTTCACTCGAACATGATGACGAAGAAAATACAGATAAGCATCATCTATCAAAACCCCTGTAGTTTGCATTTCAATATTTTTAAAGGGATTGGAGAGCATTTGATTAAAAATACCAAAAAGTTGCAGAAACTTCCAATTCTGTTGTGGTTCACAATCTCCAGTTAACATAACCGTATTGCAGCCATTATCTCGTGCAAATTGCATTCGTTCTATATAGTCTTTCATATATAAATCGAAATACAGATTCTTACCAGAAATCATATCATCATATTCTCTTGCATCATGCATTTTTGACACACAAAACTTGCAATCGTTTATACATCTTTCCGAAGGAACTACTATTGATAGACTTTGTATATTCATTATTTTAATTTTAAAAATTGTTTGTCGATTTAGGGCAAAATATACAACCATTTCTTCATATCAGCAAAGTTGTAGACTTATATCAGAAATTGGATTATACATGTTCTGAAATAACGGAAAGATAAACTTAAACATTCTATAAATTTCATGTTTTTGCTAGCCCAACCGAGCTCAATGTCGTTTAGTTAATTATATTTTCATCATTGTGCAAGAAAAATGAGTAAAGCAACCGAAGTGAAACGAAGCTCATTGCAGATAATCTGCTAAATAACAAAAGATTGCTTCGTTATACTCACAATGACGGTGCAATAATTAAGGTTAGAAAACAGCATAATGAAAAATAGGCAAGACAATAACCAAACATGTGAAGAAAAGATTCTGACAGAATCAGGCAAATACCAAGGTAATTCAATAGTGTGAATGTTGGTAAGAAAGCGTTGTCCAAAAGGAAAATATTTTTTAAATTGGTATATGAGAATCTTTGTTACTTTCTTGTTATTGCTCTTATTTTATATAGGTAATGTTAAAGCTCAACAAGTTGACTCTTTAAATCAAACCTATTATTATACCTTAAAGGAACTCTCTGAATTAGAAATATCAACGGGTTCTATAAAGTCAGAAAATGCCGAAAAAGCTCCTTCAAATATTCATGTTATTACAAGTCAAATGATCGAAGAAAGAGGGTATCAAACTCTTGTTGATATTTGCCAAGATATTCCGGGCTTCGATTTCATGATGTATAATGATGGTGGTGGAGAATACCCTACCTACAATATGCTCCGAGGTATAGGTGAGATTGGAAACCCTGAAGTACTGATATTAATTGACGGAATAGTTCAAAATCACAGTAGTTTTAACTGGTCAATGCTTTGGACATATGATAATTTACTTATAGATATTGACCGTATTGAGATTATTCAGGGGCCTGGTTCAGTGATGTATGGAGCACAGGCATTCTCAGGAGTTATTAATTTAATTTCTAAGAAAAATTCCAGTGGCATTCATGTAAAGTCGTTTTTTGGTTCAAACCAAACATATGGTTCCGATATTTCTTTAGGGAGTCAAATTGGAGAAGATGCTAATATTTCACTGGCCTTTCATAAATATACTTCCAATGGCGATTATGGAATTGGACGTTATGATCCAGGTGGTTATTTCAAAGATAATTTATATCCGCTTTCAACGTTAGCCAATTATGATAGCGCTGGAAATTACATTGAAAACAGCCCAAATCCTAAAGGAGGTCTGCAAATACCCGATGGTTTTAATACACAAAACGATAATTTTGTAGTAAGAACAAAAATAGCTTATAAGAATACAGAAATAGGATTTTTTATCTCAGACAAACTTAATGGCTATGCCTCAGCTAATGTTGCATATGAATACAATATCTCAGACAGACAAAACAAATCACATTATCAGTCTTATTACACTTATCTAAAAAACAGATGGAGTTTGAATCAAAAATTAAATTTGACTTCAAACATTGTTTTTAGAGCAACTAAGATTATTCCTGATGTGGGTTTTAAATATTTATTTCGTTTTCCTGAACTAAATAAAACCTATGCTTCTTATTCCCCACAGTGGTATATAGAAGAAAACTTATCATATGAATTGAATCAAAATAACGTACTATCAATTGGTATAAAAGGAGCATTAAGCAAAAAGAGTGAGCGAATTGTTTCTCTGGGTGCGCTGCCAAGTTCAAAAACAACAGCAAGTTCTTCATGGGATATTGCCGAAAAAGGCGATGGACTAAATATACCCAAAGAGTATCCAGTAATTCTGGTAAAAGAAGCTGCTATCTTTTTATTATGGGATAAACAATGGGTAAACAATTTATCCAGTTCGGCGGGTTTACGGTACGATTATAGTTCGGAATATGGAAGTATTTTAAACCCTCGTATTGCCATTGATTATACTCCATCGCCCGCTTTTGGAATAAAACTCATGTATGGAAGTGCATTTCGACAACCAAGCATTTTTGAACTAACAAGCGAATTTAGAGGAAATCCAGATTTAAAACCTCAAACAATTCAGACATATGAAATGGAATATAATAGTTTACTTTTTAACAAAAGGGTTTCCATGAAGTTAAATCTATTCGCCTCAAACATTAATATGTTTATTGGAAAGGTTGAAGATGTGAATATGCCAGCGGGTGAGCGTTACGTAAACATTGATAATAAAACTATTTCAGGATTATCTTATTATTTATCGTACCAGGTATTCGAAAGTATTCTGCTATACTCTAATTATGGGTATTTAATTGGATTTAATGTTGACTCGAACTTGTTTTACGAAATCGACCGGGTAGCAAAGCACAAAATAAATGCAGGTATTAACTATAAATTCTTTAATCGAAAAGCAACCGCTGATTTCCGATTAAATTATGTAGGAAAACGTAAAGCTCCCTTAACAAATAAATGGTTATATACTTATCAGAATGGTTATGCACCTAACTATTTGAAAGCAAATTTATGTCTAACATATTACTTCAATACAAAGATTGCTGTGCAGGTTGTCGTTAATAATGTTTTTAATAAGAAATTTTATGGAATCGGACGGGAAACAGGCTCTGGTTTCATCGATGAATACGATTATCAAAATCAGATTAATCCTAATGGACATATACCTGCCTATCACCCGCAGCCGGGGAGAACTTTCCTGTTTAATTTAATATTTAAACTGGACAATAATGAATAAGTTTTCTCTATATATAATCCTGATAACAATAGGAATATCTGGGGGCCAGTTGGTAGATGCTCAGACTGATTCTACTGATCTTTATAACAAAAATCTGTATGAGCTATCGCAATTATATATTACATCTGAAAAAAAATCGAAACAGAAACTTAATACATCTTCTGCTACAATTCGAGTTATTAACCAGGAAAAGATAAAAAGTAAAGGGTACTTTACTTTAGAGGAAGCCCTTAGTGATTTACCTGGTTTTCAGTTCAGAAATATTCTTGGTCTTAACAGTTACTCATTTTTACGTGGCTTGCCCAGGCAAAATAACTCAATCTTAGTACTTATCGATGGTATACAAATCAATGAACTTAATTCCGGAGGATTTTATGGAGGTGGACAATACAATCTATCGAACGTAGAACGTATAGAAGTTATTTATGGGCCAGCTTCTGTTATTTATGGTACTAATGCTATTTCAGGTATTATTAATATTATTACCAAAGTACCTGAGCAAACGAGCAGCCTAACTGCTCAAACAGCAATTGGAAGTTATAATACCTATTTGTCAGACTTAACTTATTCTCACGCTGGCAAAAAGACTCTTATACAATTGTCTGGCATGTACAAAAGCAGCGAAAAAGCTGACCTAACGAATGAAAATAATGACAATAACTGGAATGATGAACTTGAGATTTATGAAACAGATTATGCTTTTGATGCAAAACTGAAATACAACGATTTTTTAGTTGGCCTTAATTATCAGAACCGACGAAGCTCTACATCAACACATCACCCATCGGTAGGAACCGTACACAAAGGATTTGGTACTTTATGGAATTTACAATTGATAAATGCTTATTTAAAACATGCTAAAAAAATTTCGGAAAACCTTGCTTTACATACTACGGTGTTCAACCGAAATGCAACAATCTTAGGGAACTCTGTTAAAGAAGTTACCGATACTGGGCAAATAGCCTATTTCCGTCCAAATAATCAAATAGGTTTAGAGAGTACAATTGAAATAGATGTAGGTAAAAATCTAAACCTCATTTCAGGTATTTTTGGGCATTATGAGAGCCTAGCCGATGGATATTCCAATACTTATAGTGAAGAATACTTTCTTAAACCCCAGAAACCAGATTCTCCTGAAAAAAGAAATAATTCATTAACAGGAATCTTTCTACAGGTTGATTATAATTTCTTCAAATACTGGCATTTTACTCCAGGCCTTAGGTTCGAATATAATACAAGCTATAAGCAGGTATTAATTCCCCGAGCCTCACTTATATTTAACAAAAACAAGATTAATTCAAAACTTATTTACGGAAAAGCCTTTCGTGCTCCAAAACCATGGGACTTCACTTCAGGAGTAGGTAATCCAGATTTAAAACCAGAATATTTTAATTCAATAGAATTATCGAACACCTTTTTTATTACCAATAGTTTTAAAACCGAATTTTGCATCTACAACAATAACCTCCAAAATGGGATAGTTAAAGTGAATACAACCGATAATAATAGCTACTACTGGAATAACTCAGGAAAGACTGCAACAACAGGACTTGAATTCAATACTTCTTGCTCCATTAATAAACTAAACACACAATTAAGCTATTCATATAATCATAGTATTAATAGTTTTGATGAGGTTGTTGAAGAAATTGCACCTCACATGGGATTTTTTGGCATTGATTATTACATTTCTTCGTACCTTAATATCGGATTAAGTGGGAACTATATTGGAAAGAGAAAAAACACAAAAGAAATAAAGGCTACCAATAGTGAGTATATAAAATCAGCGGTTGTATTTAACCTTTACTTAAATGTGTTTGACTATAAAAATCTCAGCATTAATTTTATTATAAAGAACCTTACCAATACGGAGTATTATCATACATCTAATTTAAATCCTGATCGCTATAGACAACCTCAACGGTCTTTTTTTATACAGTTATCCTATAAAATAAAAAACATATGAAAAGAGAAAAAACCATTATTTTCAGACTGTTAATTTTGCTGTTTGTTTCACTTTTATTATGTCCGATTTCATACGCTCAGCTCAATCGCTCAAAAGCATTAGGAGCATACATTTATAACTTTGCAAAGTTATCTAGTTCAGCTAAACAAGACAGTCTGTCAACCTATAATATAGTATTAGTTTCAGCCAATAAAGAATTAGAAACAGAATTCCTTAATATGAAAAAGGAGTTGAAAGTAAACGGCAAAGACATTGATTTAATCATATCGCCAGATGCTGATGGGGATTTCAAAAATACCTGTTTAATTTTTGTTGGAGAAGACAAAAAAGATCATTATTCAAAGCTATTTAAAGATACCAAAGACCTTGAAGTTCTGCTTGTAACCGAAAACTATGATGATAAACATGAAATTCTTCTAAATATTTATGAAACAGAAGCAGGCAAAATGCTCTTTGAGATTAATAAAGGAAATATTTATGAACGGAAAATTGAAATTAGTGAAGAAATACTGTTAATGGGTGGTACCGAAATAGATTTGGTAGAATTGTATTTGAACACCCAAGAGGAATTAAACGACGCTGAAGCAAAACTAGCAAAATCGAATATGAACCTGAAATTGCTTTCTGAGCAAGTAAAAGAGGCAAAAAATGAAGTTCAATATCAAAACGATGAATTGAAGAAACAGCGTAAAGAAGGTAAAGTACTAAATGAAGAGATAAATAGATATAAGAATCAACTTACAGCTCAAAAAAGGGCATTTTCAAAAAGTGAAAGAAAATTACAAAACTTTAATGATAGTCTTGAAAGGGCGAGAATAACCTTAGCTGAATTCAAGAATGAAATTAGTGCAAGTGAAAAAGTTCTTCATGAAAAAGAGGTCGAGATAATAAGCAAAGAAAAAACTTTAGAAGAAAAGAATCTGACTATTAAGAGACAAAAAAACATTGTTGCTATATCTATATTAGCTACATTAATAATATCACTATTAACAATATTATTACTTAATAGCTATCGCGATAAAAAAAGAAGAAATAAATTACTTAAAAAACAACAAGCTGAAATAAGCCAAAAAAATCATAAGTTATCTGAAATTAATGAAGAAGTTCATGCAATTAATGATGAATTAAAAGAAAAGAATGATAGATTATCTACTGCTCTAAAAGAATTAAAGCAGGTCCAAAATCAATTAGTACATTCGGAAAAAATGGCCTCTCTCGGAGTACTTTCTGCTGGAATAGCCCATGAAATAAACAATCCTATAAATTTTGTTTATGCAGGAATAAACAGTCTCTTACGAGATTTCCAGGATATTGAACCGGTTATTACAGCTGTAAGCGAAATCAACCCAGATACCAAAGACTTAGAATTAAAGCTAAACAACATTAAGAAGTTAAAGGAAGAGAACTATTTTGATGATGCCTTTGAAGCAATACCAGCAATAATAAATGATATAAAACTTGGCGCAGATCGCACTGCTGAAATCGTAAAAGGACTTAAGAGTTTCTCTAGATATGATAAGACAGAATTACATGTTCTGGATGTTCACGAAGGTTTAGACACTTCGCTATTACTACTAAAAAACAAGTATAAAAACCATATTGAAATTGTCAAAAATTATGATTTGAACATACCTCCAATCAATTGTTTTCCTGGGAAAATTAATCAGGCATTTCTAAATATTATTTCAAACTCAATAGAATCAATTGGAGAAAAAGGAGTAATATGGATAACTACTCAGAAACAAAAAAACAAAATTCTTATATCGGTAAAAGATAATGGATGTGGTATTCCCGAAGCAATTAGAGAAAAACTATTCGATCCATTCTTTACAACAAAACCAGTTGGGGAAGGCACTGGTTTAGGTCTATCTATTACCTATGGTATTATTCATGAACATGAAGGAGAAATTAATGTGATATCTGAAGTAAATGTTGGAAGCGAATTTATTATTTCACTTCCTGTTAAATAAGGGATAAACAAGTATCTTAAGTAAACAAAAATTGCAGAAAAAATAATATCTAATATGACAATAAAAGTTTTATATGTAGATGACGAGGAAAGCAATCTGAGAATCTTTAAAGATACTTTTCGAAGAGATTTTGAAGTTGTTTTAGCCTCCTCGGGACAAGAAGCATTAGAGAAGTTAGAAAACCATATTGCAGATGTGGTAATAACAGACCAACGTATGCCTGGTATGACCGGGGTTGAATTACTTAAAATAATCAATGATAAATTTCATGATATTCCTCCCCAACGCCTTATATTATCTGGGTATTCTGAAGATAGCGATATTAAGAAAGCATTCTCTGACTACAAACTTTCGAAGTTTATAGCAAAACCATGGAACTATGAGAAATTAAAAAAAATTATTGTAGATTCGATAAAAGAAGAATAACCTATAACTATTAATATACTAATCATAGCAAATCATGCAGAAATTTGCAATTCTATACGTTGATGATGAAGAAAGTAATTTAAGAATTTTTAAAGATACTTTTCGACGCAAGTTTAATATATACACAGCATCTTCCGCTAAAGAAGGCATAGAGTTATTAGAAAAACATAAGGTCGACTTGATTTTGAGTGACCAAAGAATGCCTGAGATGAGTGGGGTTGAGTTCCTAAAATATACATTTAAAAAATTCCCAAGAACAAATAGAATTTTAGTAACAGGATATTCTGACTTTGATGCTGTTGAAAATGCAATTAATCAAGCCCGGGTTTTTCAATATGTTCAAAAACCCTGGGATGAAGAATCACTATTAGAAATAATAGACGATGCTCTAAAAATATATCGCTTAGAACTAGAAAATAACAAACAAAAAGAAGAACTTATTATTGCAAAGAAGAAAGCTGAAGAAAGTGATCTATTAAAGACCGAATTTATAAATAATATTTCTCACGAAGTTCGAACGCCTTTAAACGGTATTCTTGGGTTTGCTAATTTGCTTAATAAACCTGAAGTAATATTAGAAGATAAGAAAGGATATTTATCAATTATACAAAGATGCTCAATTCAGTTAGTTCAAATTTTTGATGACATTCTGGAGTATTCGCAACTTGTTACAAAGCAAGTAACTCCAAATTGCCAACAAATATGTGTTAATAATATATTATTGGAGTTATGTGAAATTTTTGCAGAAAAAGCAACTAAAAAAGGACTTGAACTAAAATATATTACTGAGTTATCGAATGAGCAGACAACAATTCTGACAGATCCATTACAGTTAAACAATATACTATTTAGAATTGCTGATAATGCTTTTAGATTCACAGAAACAGGTTCGGTAATATTTAGCTCTGAACTGAAAGATGATAGACTTGTAATTTGCATAAAAGATACCGGTGTTGGTATCCATCCGGAAAACCAAAAAGAAATTTTCAATCGGTTTTCTCAGGAAAATAAGGAAATAGCCTATAAAACAGGAGGGCTAGGATTAGGTTTATCAATTGCATCTGAAAAAGCAAAGCTAATCAATGCTGATATTTGGCTTGAGTCTGAAAAGGGAAAAGGAGCAAAATTCTTTGTTTCAATTCCACATAAGGTAATTGCACCTGAGTCGGATAATAAGCAGACAAAGAAGGAGAGTACTAATAAATTAAGAAGTCTGAAAGAAGCTAAAATAATTGTTGCAGAAGATGAAGATGTAAATTTCTTTTATTTAAAATCACTTCTTACCCTCATATTAGGAAAAGAGACTGTTATAATTCATGCTATTAATGGCAAGGAAGCTGTTGATCTTTTTATTAGTAATCCTGATACAGATATTATATTTATGGATATAAAAATGCCAATAATGGATGGCTATGAGGCCACATCTGCTATTAAAGAAATATCTGGCAATGTACATATAATAGCTCAAACAGCTTATTCATCAGAAGACGATAAAAATCGTGCTTATAAAGCAGGATGTGATGCATTCCTTTCTAAACCTTTTCGAAAAGACGAACTTGAGTCAATACTAACCAATTCTATTTTTCAATTAGATTAACACGCTTAATGCGGAATTTTTATTGAGGTTAAGTCTCAGATTATAAAACAACGAAAGGAACAACCAAAATCCGCTGTTCCTTTCTTTACTCTTTACGAAGAATTATTAAATGAAACATTCTTCTTAGTCAGGTAAATCGGGTTTACCTATAATTTTCTCTTCTTTAATAAAAGTCTTTTTCGATTATTGATTTCAGAGTTTCTTTATCTCTATTTTCATAGGAGCTGCTAAAGCTTTAGCAAAATCAGTTAAGTATACTTCCCACTCTGCATTATTAGAAAATTGTCCGCTTTTTTTCCAGCCAAACCCTGTATAATATACCGCTTTGCTATCATTTACCTTTAAGTACACCAGTAAATGTGATTTATCTCTTTCTTCAGACACTAGGTGTTTATAACCCAGAAAATCTTTTGGATTACAAACAATAGCTGTACCTAATTCAGAATCGTCAAGTGGTTGCCAATAACTAAACCAACCATTAACAGTATCTACTGAAACTTCTCCTTCGTTTTCGTGAAGCGTTAAACCAACTGTAATTACATCCGGGCCAACTATCTCTGCATCAATTTTCATTAAATTGCTACCTAAATCCAGACTTATTTTCTTAGTCTCCTTTACTGAAACTTTATCTGCCTGCCAATCTGCATAATTAAGTGTAAAACTTGTACGCAGAGGTCCATTTGATAATACTTTCCAATCGGTAAAATTTGCTGAGGTGTAGAACTCATTATTATCAAATACTCCTAAACCTCCACAGCCGCGACTGGAGCCAACATGGAAATTATCCAGACCTTCGCCAGTGTCTTCATGGTAAGTGCCTTCTCCAGAGGAATATTTCTTATACCATTTATTAATAATCGGATAGTCTACCCTTTTCAGCCAACAATCTAATCCACTGGAAAGCGTTCCACCAGGAGTACCATCCTCTACCATTTTTTGAGCTGTTGGTCCATAGGTTCTAAAAGCAACTTTATCATTTTCCCATGCAAAGTCATCGGTTCGCTCCGGCACAAAGCGTGAAAATACTTTAGAATCCGTTATTTCAGGTTTAGCAGTCTTAACCAGATTAAAAGTCTTTTCTGAATTTGCTTTTATAGCAGGTTGAAAAATAATCGCATCAATCTGCCCATCAGTATCTGAATCTATGTGTTGACATAAAACCTTTTCTCCACTAACCTTATCAACAAGTCCGTACAAATTGAGATCGACTTCTTCTGAAAATTCAAAATCTGAATATGGAATAAGAACTGTCTCATTTGACCGATCAAAATCAAGATCATTTTTAACAAGAATCTCAAATTTATTATTCTGAGTCTGACACGAAGAAAGTAATGAAAAAACAAAGATTCCGAGATAAAAAAGTTTAACTGTTTTCATTGTTTTATAATATTAGGTAAATAGTAATTTTAAATGTCTTTCAAGAATATTGAACTTAACATTCTTTTCAATTACTTCGCGATATGTATCAAGAGCATTCATGTAACGCTCTCCCATTTCAACAGCAATTTTATAACCAACATGAATTACTTGTCTGAAACTAGGATTATAATCTTTACATGATTGATTATGAGTTAGAGCATCTGAAAATTGCTCACTACTCCATGAATTTACCTCTTCTACTGAAGGAAGCGCAGCTTTATCTATATTAAGCACAGTTGAGTATGGGCCAGTTAGTTCATCGTATCTGCCCATTGATTTTGCATAAATTTCTTTGGCAATTTCCAGTCCTTCGCCACCACCTTGTGCTAAACCTATTACTTCTTCTAACCATGATGTACCAGCAGTTTTAACATGAATACCAGCATCAAATTTCTCAATAGCTTTCTTCATTGCAGGATAAATTCCAAATTTATCGCTACCACTATGTACACTGAGTTTTAAACTTGCAGGTAAACATAGTTTTTCTACTGCAAACAGCATTACAGCCACATCTTGCTCAAATTCCAAGGCAAACTGATTAACATCGCCTTGATAATCTACACCTTTTGGAAATAAACCAGTAAACTTAGGGGCAATTGTTTGAACCTCTACACCCTGACGTTTTAATTCTGCAAGAATAAAAAACAATTCAATTGGACTCTGAGCAATTTCGCATTCGTCCATTGAAACTTCAGGTATGAAGTTATCAGCACCTTTTTTAGATGAAATATGATCGTAAATTGTTTTTACTTCATTAATAGCCAAAAGGTAATTATCGGCTACTTCTCCAAGAAATTCAGAAGTAACATCGTAATCTTTTGGTATTCCGGGAATAGATAGCTTTCCAATGAAATTCGAATGGTTTTTTATAAACTGATCTTTTTCTGATTGTGGTGCTTTCTGTCCAATGAAATGAGCCACATCAATAGTAAAAAAGTTACTATGGTCCATGAATTCATCAACAATTGACATTCCAATGTGATCGGCATCTACGTAATATTGTCCGTCCCAACCATTGTCTTTTACAGCATTTTTTGCTTCTTCTGCAACCGATGCCTGAGTAGTTTTCACGATACTATGTTCGCGATACGACTTATTCCAAACTGGTACAACAGTTACACCCAATTTGTTTATTTCTTGAATAGCAGCAAGTTGAGCACTTCCTTCTTTACCAAACCTGTCTCCTGTTCCAAACGAATATTTTTCAATTAGCATGTCATTAATTTTTAAGTTCTTTAACTATATTAATTGCTTCTCTAACCTTGTTTTCAATAAAGGCAAAATCTTTTTTATCAATTACATCTTTAGGAGTAAGTTGTGAGCCCAAACCCACACAAGTAACTCCAGCACTAAACCAAGATTCAAGATTCTCTCGATCCGGTGATACACCACCACTAGGCATTAGGTTTGTCCATGGACAAGGAGCTTTTATACTCTTCACAAATGAAGGTCCACCAACTTCTTTTCCAGGAAATATCTTTACAATTTCGCAGCCCAACTCTTCAGCAAGGTTTACTTCTGATAAGGTACCACAACCAGGCATCCATGCAATTTTTCGACGGTTACAAGCTTTTGCCATATCCGGATTAAGAGAAGGCGATACAATAAAACAAGCTCCCAGTTGCATATATAATGAAGCTGTTCCTGGATCAACAACCGATCCAACACCCATCATCATTTCTGGACATTCGATAGCACACCATTTATTAACTTCTGCAAAAACTTCATGGGCAAAATCACCTCTATTAGTGAATTCAAATACGCGAGCACCACCTTTATAACAAGCCTTAACAACCTGCTTTACAAGCTCTGCGTCATTATTGTAATATAGTGGAACAATTCCAGTTTCCACAATAGTATTTAGTACTTCGAGTCTTTTAAATCTAGCCATTCTTTCTCTAATTAAAAATGAATAATGAATAAGGGATAATTGAACTCCACTTAATTATTCTTATTACTAATTATGTTTTATTATTTCTTATTATCGATCAACTCGAGCACCTCCGCCTCCAATTATCTTTTCTACTTCAGACAATGTTGCCATTGTAGTATCTCCAGGAGTTGTCATAGCAAGAGCTCCATGTGCTGCTCCATATTCAACAGCTTTGGCTCCATCGTTAAATTCAAGAAATCCATAAATTAAGCCTGAGGCAAAACTATCTCCACCTCCAACGCGATCCATTATTTCAAGATCTTCTCTATGAATAGCTTCGTGAATCTCCCCGTCTGAGTAACAAATGGCTCCCCATGAATTAACCGTTGCAGATTTAACCGTGCGTAATGTGGTAGCAATAACCTTAAAATTAGGAAAAGCTTTCACTGCTGATTGAATCATGCCTTTATATCCCTCTATATCGAGCTCTTTAAGATTTTCATCGTTACCTTCAATTTCTAGTCCAAGGCAGGCAGTAAAATCTTCTTCATTGCCTATCATTACATCAACATATTTTGCAATCTCACGATTCACTTCCTGAGCTTTAGCTTCTCCTCCAATTGCTTTCCAAAGCGATGGACGGTAGTTCAAATCGTAGGATACGATAGTTCCATATTTCTTGGCTATTTTAACTGCTTCAATTACTGTATCGGCTGCAGATTCCGAAAGTGCAGCAAAAATTCCTCCTGTGTGCATCCAGCAAACACCCATTTTTCCGAAAATATGTTCCCAATCGATATCGCCGGGTTTTAGCTGTGAAGCAGCAGTATTTCCGCGATCTGATACTCCTTTTGCACCACGAATTCCAAAACCTCTTTCAGTAAAGTTTAAACCATTGCGAACAGTACGACCACACCCGTCATAATCTACCCATTTAACAAACTGAGTATCTAATCCGCCTTGAAGCATAAAATCTTCAATTAAAGCACCTACTTCATTATCTGCCAAAGCAGTAATTATTGCCGTTTTTTTACCAAAGCATCTTCTTAAACCTCGAGAAACATTATATTCTCCACCACCTTCCCAAGCTCGGAATTTACGAGTAGTTCTGATTCTACCTTCACCAGGATCTAATCTTAGCATTACTTCACCAAGTGAAATACAGTCGTAAGCACATTCCGATGATGGTTTAATATTTAATTTAGTCATCTAATACATATTTTTAAATCAACTATATGTCTTATCAATATTCCTAATTTCCCTGAATACTGATTCAATATACCAGCCATTAAAATTCTAAAAATTAAAATATTTTTTTGCGTTATTATAACAGATATCTTCTACCATCGCACCCAGCAGTTTCATATCGTTTGGTATTAAACCATTCTCAACATCGTTGCCTATTAAATTGCATAAAATTCTGCGAAAATACTCATGTCGAGGAAATGATAAAAGGCTTCTTGAATCTGTTAGCATTCCAATGAAGCGACTAAGCAAACCTAAGTTTGACAAAGCATTCATTTGTTTTTCCATTCCATCTTTTTGGTCTAAAAACCACCAACCTGAACCAAATTGAATCTTTCCGGCAATAGAACCATCTTGAAAATTTCCAATCATAGTTGCTACTACTTCATTATCGCGTGGATTTAGATTATATAGAATAGTTTTGGTAAGCTTATCTTCAGTGTCTAGTTTATTCAGAAACTTAGACATGTTCCCAGCAATATTCCAGTCCCCAATTGAGTCAAAACCTGTATCGGGACCAAGTTTAGCAAGTAAACGACTATTATTATTTCTTAAGGCTCCGAAATGAAATTGTTGAGTCCATCCTTTTTCATGATCAAGTAATGCCAGATTGTATAAGACAGCTGATCTAATTTTTAAAACCTCTTCAGAAGAAAGTTCACTTCCTCCACGTATTTTTTTGAAAATGGCATTGGCTTCGGCTTCTGTATAATCTTCGGCATAAAACTGCTCAATACCGTGGTCAGATAATTTACATCCCAAAGAAGCAAAAAAGTCGTGACGATTGTGCAGAGCATCAAGCAAAGTAGTATAACTAGTAATGTCTATTCCCGAAACTTTGGCTAATTCGTCAATATATGCATTATATGCTTTTGCATCTTCAACTGCCATTGTTTTATCCGCGCGCCATGTAGGAAAAACTTTTGTTTTGCATTCACCTTCTGCAATTTGTTTGTGATATTCAAGACTATCTATAGGATCGTCAGTAGTACATACTACTTCAACATTCATTTTTTCCAATAAACCATGAACACGATACTCATCAGACTGAAGAAGTGAAGATGTTTTATCGTAGATAGACTTTGCAGATTCAGGATTTAACAGCTCTTCAATACCAAAATATCTTTTTAACTCAAGATGTGTCCAATGATAAAGAGGATTTCTTAATGTATTAGGAACTGTCTCTGCCCACTTTTGGAATTTCTCCCAATCAGAACCATCTCCAGTACAAAAACGTTCATCAGTACCGTTTGTACGCATTGCACGCCACTTATAATGATCTCCGTACAACCATGGCTGAGCAACATTTTCGAACTTTGTGTTCTCAGCAATTTGCTTCGGAATTAAATGACTGTGATAATCAATTATGGGCATCTTTTTTGCATGCTCATGATATAATTTTTCTGCTGTTTTTGTTTGCAACAAAAAATTATCGTCTAAAAAAGTTTTCATAACAATATGATATGAGTAATGAGATATGAGATCAGTACTATTTCGCTGTCTCATTTCTCAAGTCTATTTATCTATATATCGTTCTCTCCCTTTACATATCCGAAGTTTGCCAGAATTCCTCCGTCAACATAAAGAACATGTCCATTCACAAAATCACTAGCTTTAGAAGCTAAGAATAGTGATGCATTTCCAACATCCTCAGGCTCTCCCCATCTTCCGGCAGGTGTGCGAGTCATTACCAAATCGTTAAATGGATGTCCACCTTCACGAATTGCTGCAGTTTGTGCTGTTGCAATATAACCAGGCCCAATACCATTAATCTGGATATTGTATTTTGCCCATTCACAAGTCATATTCGCTGTAAGCAATTTTAAACCACCCTTAGCAGAAGCATATGCCGACACATTTTGACGACCATAAACGCTCATCATCGAACACATATTAATAATTTTCCCCTGACGGCGTTCAATCATTCCAGGAGCTACACGTTTTGCAAGAATTAAAGGAGCAACCAAATCAATATCAATAACTTGCTTATAATCCTTTACAGACATATCTAAAATTGGTGTACGAATAATAATTCCGGCATTGTTTACCAAAATATCAATGGGACCAACTTCCTGCTCAATCTTAGTTATTCCTTTATCAACTGCATCTTCGTCGGTTACATTAAAATTTAATGTGAAGACATCTAAACCAGCTTTTGTGTATTCCCCTTTACAATCTGCTAGTTTCTCGTCTGAGATATCGTTAACGCAAATTTTAGCACCTGCTGCACCTAAAACTTTAGCAACAGCCATTCCAATGCCATGTGTTCCTCCGGTAACCAGAGCAACTTTTCCGCTTAAATCAAATAAATCGTTTATCATTTTAGAAGCTTTTAGCTATTGGCTATTAACTATTGACAATTTATTTAACTGCCGAACAATAGTATAAAACCAATAGTATTAGTTATTTGAACTACTTTTAATTTTGTTTAATAATGTGTTTATTTTTTTTGATAAAAGATATACGTCCTTCACAATTTGCATACTTTCGGATCAAATATTTTATCTTCTGAAATCACGCATATTAATATTGTCTTTTAACTATTTAGCTTTAAGTTAATTATCAAAAAGCTATAGGCCAAAAGCTAACAGCCAACAAACTATCTTAATTCGTCAGGTTGTACATGATCCATATCTGTGTAATCGAGGTTTTCGCCTCCCATACCCCAGATAAATGAATAGTTAGAAGTTCCAACACCAGAATGAATACCCCATTCCGGAGAAAAAACAGCCTCCTCATTATGCATAAATAAGTGACGCGTCTCTTGTGGCTCTCCCATTAAGTGACATATAGTCTGTCCTTCAGGAACCTCAAAATAAAAATACGCCTCCATTCTACGCTCATGCGTATGGCTAGGCATAGTGTTCCATACACTACCAGTCATTAACTCTGTTAGTCCCATTACTAGTTGACAACTGTCTACAATACCTGGAACAATTAGCTGGTAAATAGTTCTTTCATTACATGTTTCCTGAGAACCCATATTCAGAATATTAGCCTTTTCCTTATTCACTAAGGTTGTCGGGTATTCTTTATGAGCTGGAGTAGAACCAAAATAAAATTTAGCCGGATTAGAAGAGTCAGAGCTTTTAAAACTCACTTTTTTGCTTCCCCGACCAACATAAATAGCTTCTTTATTCTGGAGTGTATAGTCAGTTCCATCTACAGTAACCACACCCTCGGCAGCAATATTGATTATACCAAGTTCGCGACGTTCGCAGAAGTATTCTGATTTTATTTGCTCAATAGATTCAAGCACAAGAGTTTCACCAACAGGGAAAGCACCTCCTAAGAGATACCTTTCATACTGTGAATAACTCATATTCACCTCATTTTTAACGAAAAGATTTTGAACGAGAAATTCTTTTCTTAAACGAGCTGTATCATATTTTTTTGCATCCTCAGGATGACAGGCTCTTCGACGATCGTAATTTGTTTTCATCTTCTATTTTTTTATGTCAATTTATTAAAAACCAAATATTCCTGGTAACCACAGACTAAGCATAGGCATGTATGTTACCATTAACAGACTAATAATCATAACAATGAACATGGGAAGTAATGGCTTAATTACTTTCTCTATTTTTACTCCGGACACACTACAACCTATAAATAATACCGCGCCAACGGGCGGAGTACAAAGTCCAACACTTAAATTGAGTACCATGATAATTCCAAAATGAACAGGATCAACGCCCATATTCATTACAATTGGTAAGAATATTGGTGTAAAAATAAGTACCGCAGGAGTCATGTCCATAAATACACCTACAAATAGTAATATTAGGTTAATTATAAGCAAAATAACAATAGGATTGTCGCTAATCCCAAGCAGTCCGGCACTTACTGTCTGAGGAATGTTTTCATAGGCCATTATCCAACTCAGACCCATGCATGTAGCTACCAATAAAAGAACAATAGCAGTAGTTTTTACCGATCTCAATAAAATCTTCGGCATATCCTTTAATGAAATTTCCTTATAGAGTAGTGCAAGAATAAACGAATACAAAACGGCGACTGCTGAAGCTTCAGTAGCTGTAAAGAAACCAGCAACAATACCTCCAATTACAATAATTAATAATAGTAAACTTGGAATAGCATCCCATAATGTCTTAAATGCGTGCTTACCCCTTGTTTCACTCTTTTTGGCACGGAAAACAATATAAGCAACGAAAGCCAAGAGCAATAAGAAGATAAGGATATTTTTTAACAATACTGAACTATTGCCTGCGGCTTTTAATCCCGCACCAATACCAATTAATGCACTTGTACCCGCAAGAAACTTTAACAAAGCAATACCTACACCTTTAAGTCCCTTGTTCTTATACACCATCATACTCATGGCCATAAGCATTATGGATACTCCGGTTAAAATACCGGGAACGTAGCCAGCAAGAAATAGTGCTGTAATAGAAACACCTCCACTTGCCAATGAATAAACAATAAGGATATTGCTGGGAGGTATAGAAAGCCCTGTTGTTGCAGAAGAAATATTTACAGCAGCACTGAAATTTTCATTGTAACCTTCTTTTTTCATCTCCGGCCCCATTATTGAGCCAATAGCAGAAGCAGAAGCTGCTGCCGAACCTGAAATAGCCCCAAACAGCATGTTTGCGAACACATTCACAAAAGCTAGGCCAGCCGGCCATTTACCAACCACAACTCGAGCCAGATTTATAAGTCGAATAGCAATTCCACCACTATTCATAATGTTTCCGGCAAGAATAAAAAACGGAATAGCTAGTAAAGCAAAACTATCTAGCCCTGTGGCCATTCTATGCGCAAAAGTTGTGAATGCAGGTAAAGAATCTATACTAACCAACATGGTTAAAATTCCTGAAATACCAATGCTGTAGGCAATAGGTACGCCTATTATCAAAAGGATGATAAAACTAAAAACCAATATAAAAACTCCTGTGTAATCCATTAGTTAGCCTCCTCTTTTTTTGAAAACATAAAACTCAAAGAATAATACAGCATTAGCAGTCCGCTGATTGGAAGCACGCAATACACATATCCCAGAGGTAGGTGCAATGCAGTAGAATTTACACTAAATTGGAAGCGAGTAATAACAAGCCATGTTCCACCTAATATCATCACAAAAAGTGCAAAAAGTGCAATAAATAAGTTTACCAGGAAAATTAGTTTAACTTGTCTTTCGGGCTTAGATTTTTGAATAAGAATATCAATCGCCAAATGCTCTTTTTTACCTGTTACATACGCAGCTCCTAAAACACCAACCCATATTAATAAAAATCCTGCCAGTTCATCGGTGAAAGAACTTGGTGAGGCCAACAAGTAACGACTGAGTACTTGCCAAAGCACATCTATTACCAGAATACTCATGATAATAATGAGAATCTTTTCAAGTATTGTGTCTATTTTCTCTTTCATTTTTTCTATATTATTTAACAGCCTGAATGCGTTGAATTAAATCGTAAATTTCCGGGTTTGAATCATACCCCTGAAGAAGCTCTTGTACCTTAGCAGCAAAAGGTTCCTTATCGGGGTAGGTTACTTTTACACCGGCTTGCTGGACAATTTTTAATGATTCTATTTCAGATTCAGCCCATAATTTACGCTCTTCAATTACCGACTCATTTGCAGCATCCTGAAGCCACTTCTGTTCCTGCTTTGAAAGACTATTCCAAACAACTGTACTTATGATCATAACATCGGGTACCCGGGTATGCTCATTCAGAATATAATTTTTACAAACCTCGTAATGCCTTGAAGTATAAAAACTGGGAGGGTTATTTTCAGCTCCATCGACTACTCCACTTTGCAAAGCGGTATATAATTCGCCCCATGAAATAGGAGTAGGAGAACCACCCATTGCTTTAACAAGACTCATAGCTGTCTGACTTTTCATAACCCTTATCTTCAATCCTTTTAAATCATCAGGATTTGCAACAGGCTTATCAATAGTATAAAAACTTCGGGCACCTGCATCGTAAAAACAAAGTCCACGAATATTGTATTGCTCTGTTGATAGGAGTAACTCCTTTCCAATATCTCCATCGAGTACATTAAATGAATGCTCTGCTGAACGGAAGATATAGGGCAACCCTAAAACCTGAAAGTTTTCGGTAAAGCTTTCCATTACTGCTGCAGAAACTTTAGTAATGGCTAAACTTCCTATTTGTAGAAGCTCAACACACTGCTGCTCTGAGCCCAATTGTCCACTAGGATAAATAGTCATTGTAAGTTTACCACCAGATTTTTCTTCTAGTCTTTCAGCCATATATACCATGGCTTTGTGAACAGGGTGCGTAGGGTCTAATCCATGAGCAAGCTTCAGAGATTTATGCTTTTTAACTGACGCGCATGATAAAAGCAATACTGAAACTAAAACTACTGAACTTATGAGAAATGTTTTACCTCGTAGGTTTTTCATCTTTAAATTATACTTTATACATTATATGTTGAAGAAGCTGTATCGCCTCCTCGTCCAGTCCAATTTGTGTGAAAGAATTCTCCTCTTGGCTTATCCAATCTTTCGTATGTATGTGCTCCAAAATAATCACGCTGTGCTTGTAGTAAATTTGCTGGCAATCTTTCTGAACGATATCCATCGAAATAAGATAAAGCAGTAGAGAATGCAGGAGTTGGAATTCCATTAGCAACGGATGCTCCGATAACTCTTCTCCAACCTGCTTGAGCAGCTTCAATTTTACCTTTAAAGTATGGATCTAACATCAAGTTAGTATTGTTAGGATTTTTATCGAAAGCTTCTTTAATTTTACCTAAAAATACTGAACGGATAATACATCCTCCACGCCACATAAGTGCAATGCCACCATAATTTAAGTCCCAACCATACTCTTTGGCCGCTTCTCGCATTAAAACGTATCCTTGAGTATAAGAAACTATCTTTGAAGCTAATAGAGCTTGTTTTATATCTTCAATAAATGCTTTTTTATCTCCTGAAAAAGAAGGCTTTGGACCTGTTAGAATTTTTGATGCCTCAACCCTTTCATCTTTTTGAGCTGATAAGCAACGAGCAAATACAGCTTCGCCAATTAAGGTTAAAGGTACACCTAAATCAAGCGAAGAAACAGCAGTCCATTTTCCGGTCCCTTTTTGACCTGCAGTATCTAATATTTTTTCTACCAATGCTTCGCCATTTTCTTTGTAACCAAGAATATCGCGTGTAATTTCAATTAGGTAGCTATCTAAATCTCCTGTATTCCATTCGGTGAATACCTGGTGCATTTCGTCAGAAGACATACCAAGATACTCTTTCATAATTTGATAGGCTTCGCAAATAAGTTGCATATCACCGTACTCAATTCCATTATGCACCATTTTTACGAAATGTCCTGCACCATTTTCACCAACCCAATCGCAACAAGGTGATCCATCTTCTACTTTAGCTGAAATTGTTTGAAATATGGGTTTTACTTCTTCCCAAGCTGATGGAGAACCTCCAGGCATAATTGACGGACCCAGCAATGCTCCTTCTTCTCCACCCGAAACCCCTGTACCTATGTAGCGAAGGCCTTTGCTTTCTACATATTTTGTTCTACGATTAGTATCAGGATAATGTGTGTTACCACCATCAATTATAATATCTCCAGGTTCCAAGTGCGGAATAAGTGATTCTATTGATGCATCAACTGCTTGCCCTGCCTTAATCATGAGCATAACCTTTCTAGGTTTTTCAAGAGAAGCCACCATTTCTTCAACAGAATGAACTCCTCTAATATTCTTTCCTTTGGCTCTTCCTTCAATAAAATTGTCTACTTTATTAGTAGACCGATTATAAGCAGTAACTGTAAATCCTTTGCTTTCCATATTTAGAATTAGGTTTTCGCCCATTACGGCCAGCCCAACTACTGCAATATCTGATAATGCTTTCATAATAGTTTATTTTCTAATAGTTATTTAACCATATTTATTATTCCCTGTTCTTTATAATATTCAAAAACAACCTTATCCAGAACGCGGCTTGTTCTAGATGCACTCAATCCTGTACTTGGTGATTCTGATATACCCAACAAATTTTCAACAACTTGCTTTATAAGGTAAATCTGAACATGAGTGGGTTTGCTATATTCGAATTCTTGTATTCCATTGGAGGTAATAAGCTTTATCGGCGTAAAATTGAAAGTTGAAAATTGAATTGCCCCTTTATTACCGACTATTTCAATAATATCTCTGTTGTTTTCAGCATTAGCAGAAAAACACCAACTACCGTTACAAGTAATATTGCCTTCAAAAGTAAAAATTGCTGAAATATTGTCTTCTGCAGTATATAAACCCGCCTGATTTGAAACAAATGATTTGACTTCGCTAATTGGACCAAATAAAAAATCGAGATAATCGAGTTGATGTGAGGCCAAGTCAATAAAGTGCCCACCACCGGAAATTTCAGGCATAACCCTCCATCCTGGATTATTATTAAGCTCTTCTTCAGAAGGAGATTTATAAAGTTGAATATTAATCGTATGAATATCCCCAATCTGGTTTTCATCAATAAGTGATTTCACTTTCAGAAAACCGGGTAAGGCTCTCCTGTAGTAAGCCACAAATAAAGGGACACCTGTTTCCTCTGAAACTGCAAGCATTTCTTTACATTCAGAATAATTTAATGCCATCGGCTTTTCTACATATACAGGCTTGCCTGCTTTCATGGCTTTTATTGAATATTCTGCATGAGAATTAGGAGGCGTTGCAATGTATATGGCGTTTAGGTCTGAATCATTTATTAGATCATCAGCATTGCTATACCATTTTGATACATTGTGCCTCTTGGCATAATCCTTGGCTAATTGGGCATTCCGTCTCATTACAGCAACCACCTGGGATTGATCAACAAGGTTAAAAGCAGGGCCACTTTTAACCTCTGTAACGTTCCCGCACCCAATTATACCCCAATTAACCATTTCCATATTTAGTTTTAGTTTTTAAAACGTTCTTTATATGCCCATAAACCTAATGCCGGATTTGAAATATAAAATATTTCTTCGCCATCGGGCATAGTATTAAATCCGTCTTTCAACTGTTCTGGATTGTATATTTTCATTGTTTCATTTAAATCGGCATAATTAAAATTCACCGATTCAATTTCTTCTTTTGTTAAATTTCCAGGACAATAAGTAATTGAAAAGCGACCTTCGCTGCTTCCATGAATAAGGTGAGCTGCAGCACTTAGATTATCTCTTAATTCTTTATACTCAGAAAGCGATTTCATTGTTGAAGGAGTACCTTTATAGCCATATTTTCTAATTAACCGATCTATCTCTTTATCTTCTCCAAATTCTTTTAAGCCTGGAGCAAGAACTATTAGTTCTCCACCATCAGCAATAGCCATACGGGTACGATAAACACTTTTATTTCCAAGCCAGGTACTTTTAAATTCTGCGGGATCAAGATAAACTACAACTTTCTTTAGTGGTTTATCAAGCATGGTAAAGTTTACCTTCAGAGACAAATCTGCTGCCAGTTTAAAGACTTCAATATCATCGCCGATGTATAAGCCTCTGGTAACTAATTGTCCTGATTCATCTTTATCAACAACGGTTTGCACATATACAACAGGCAAATTCTTAATGAAATTGTCTGAAGCATAGTTCAGTAGACTTCGCACCGGATTTTCTGCTCTTCCCATAACTCTCTCCATGCCGTAAACAGCACCTACAAAGTGAGACTTATTTATTCCTTCAGTTCCACCGGTTCCAACAAATAGATTTTTATTATAGTTGGCCATTCCAATAACTTCATGAGGAACTACCTGACCAATAGAAAGAATAAGGTCGTGACCACCATTAACAACAAGCTTATTTAATTGAGCGGGCCAATCTGATTCAATTGCACCGTTCGTAATATCAGATACTAATTTTCCAGGAATTGTACCTACAGTAACTATATCGTTACGCCAATTATGAACTCGAAATAAATCTTGCGGAACTCCTTTAAACATTTCTGAGATCTCGTCTTCAGTCATTGGTGCATGGGTACCTAATGCTGGCAAAATATCACTAAGTGCATTTTGATAATAATCATATGCAAAAGTGGTTAATACTCCTGCTTGGGAGTGAAATCGAGTAAAGTCAGGTGGAACAACCAGTACTTTTTTCTTTTTCCCAATTTTCTGCAAGGCAGCAACCAAACCATCCTCTAAATCTTTCGAATTTAGGACTGTATTTTCTGAACCTTGCTGATAATAAATCATACTTACTAGTTATTAAATTCATTTTCGGACTGTATTATTCGCCGTCCGAAATATTTTCAAAACCAAACTAACCTGAGAAAAAAATCCAAATATAATCCCTTTTAAGGTCTTAGATCACTATTTGCAATTCAATATTTATCTGCGTACACGTGCATTTCCTTCCCAAATGCTCCACACCATATCCTCATCAGCAGGTTGAGCATAATCTGTTAGAAATGTTGTTGCCATAGCTCCTGTTGCCCATCCAAACTGGATCCATTTTTCAGGATTCCATTGTTTCAGAATTCCATAAAGCATTCCACCAACAAATCCGTCGCCGCCACCTATTCTGTCTAATACATGAATATCTCGTGGTTTTACAACCTGCCATTCATCTTCATTCAGCATTATTGCGCCCCATAAATGATGGTTTGCACTAATAACCTCACGTAGAGTTGTTGTGAATACTGATGTTGCAGGAAAAGCCTTTTTAACCCTTCCCATCATTTCTTTAAAGTTCTCTATTTTCGAATCGATACCTTTACCACCAGCTTCGGGCCCTTCAATACCCAGACATAGCTGAAAATCTTCTTCATTTCCAATAAGAACATCAGATAAAGAAGCAATTTCTTTAAAAATCGCACTTAACTCTTCTTCTCGACCTTCCCAGAAACTTGCTCTATGATTAAGATCGAAAGATATGCTTGTACCGTATTTTTTTGCAGCTCGCGCTATTTCCAAACAGAACTTACTTGAATCTTTTGAAAGAGCTGCTATAAGACCAGAAAGATGAACAATTTGAACACCTTCTTCACCAAAAATTCTTTCCAAATCGAAGTCTTTAACATTTAATGTTCTTCCAACTTCCCCTGCTCTATCATTATGTACCCGAGGTCCCCTTGAGCCATATCCGCTATCAGCAATATTAAATTGATGTCGGTAACCCCATGGACCACCTTGCTCAATATTCGGACCTTCATAATCCATATGCCGGGCTTTAAGATTACTCTTTATGAATGCTGCAACAGGACTATCTTTTACAAAGCTGGTAAGCACTTTAACAGGTAATCCCAGATAAGATGAAATACTTGCTACATTTGTTTCTGCACTTGTAGCCTGCATTTTAAATGTATCACTGCTATGAACAGGTTGTCCATTTTCAGGCGTAATTCTTATACCCATACTTGTTGGAACAAGCATAGCATATTTACAGTCGGATCGTAATTTTAAACCCACAATATTAATTTTTAAATTATTTATAAATAACTCCGCTTCTTTCAATTCCTAATTCCAATCCTCTTAATTCTGCCTGGCCTCTTAACAAACCAATTGCTGAATATCCTGGATTAGTTTTCTTTTTCAAATCATCAAGAATTGTATGTCCGTGATCGGCTCGCATTGGTATTTGCTCATCACGTCGATTAGCTGCGTGTCGCTTCTTTTGTTCTTTTAATACAGAAACAATAACATTATACATATCAACATCTCCACGCAAGTGACTGGCTTCATGGAAACTACCATCTCCGTCACGTTGTGTAGAACGTAAATGCAGGAAGTTAATTTTATCACCCAAACGCTCAATCATTCCAGGTAGATCGTTATCAGGACGAACACCTAATGAACCAGTGCAAATACATAGTCCATTATAAATTGAATCAAAAACATTAACAATATACTGCAAATCAGTTTCTGTGCTTACCACTCTAGGTAATCCGAATAATGAAACTGGTGGATCGTCAGGATGAATTGCTAAACGCACTCCTGATTCAATAGCAACAGGCACGATTTGTTGTAAAAAGTATCTTAAGTTTTCGCGGTATTTATCTGGGCTTATGTTATTATATTCGTTCAGACGCTCTCTGAAATCATCGATAGAATAACCTTCTTGTCCTCCTGGTAAACCGGCAATAATATTTTTCTGAAGTACGTAGCGTTGTTCTGAACTCAACGATTCAAAAGTTCGTTTTGCTGCATTTATCTGTTCTTTTGAATACTCTGATTCTGCTCCTTCACGTTCCAAAATGAAAAGGTCAAAAGCTATGTATTCATGCATATCAAATTGCAAAGCACGAGCACCGTCTTCTAACTCCATAACAAGATTAGTTCGAGTCCAGTCTACAACAGGCATCCAGTTGTAGGTTAAAACTGGTATTCCTACCTTACCTACATTTCTAATGCTTTCTTTGTACTTTTCTATCCATTCATCTCGTGAAGGTTTTCCTTGTTTAATGTCTTCGTGTACCGGTATACTTTCGATAACCGACCAAGTAAGTCCCCTAGGGGTTCCAGGTTTCACGCTGTCATTCCACTCAATATGTCTTTTTCGTTCAGCAATATCCTTCTCAGTCCAAACTTCACCTATTGGCACTTCATGTAAAGCTGTAACTATTCCTGTTGCTCCTGCCTGTCTGATGTCTGCTAAAGTAACCGGATCTGAAGGTCCGTACCATCGCCATGTTTGTTCCATTCCCATATCTCAAATATTATTTCTGTTTTTTAAAGTTTTGATTTCCCTAATTATTATCTGTTTTTTTTCTGGTTAGCTGTAATATTCAATGTTTTCTTTTATAATAATATCAATTGGACTATAATTTGTTTTTTCCATCTCTTTGTTTGCAACAACATGATTAAAAAGTGTTAAAACACTTTGATAGCCCTGCTCTTCCGGCTTTTGACCAATTAAGAAGTCTATTATCCCTTTTTTCAGGAATTCTATATTTTTTTCTATTAAATCATACCCTAATAGCACAGGTTTATCAGGTTTGTTTGAAAGATATTTTGCCACCTTGAATACACGTGAATTTGGAACAAAAATTCCCTTTATGTCAGGATTATCATTAAAAATTTTGTCTAGTGAATTTGCTGGCTCACCTTTTTCTAACAAGTCAATCTCTGCAGAGACAAAACAGCAACAGCATGATTTGTGAGATTTGAAAAACTCAATGAAACCTTCCTCCCTTTTCAATAGATGATGTGAAATCATTCCTCGATTTGCTAATTTAACAATAAGTATCTTTGATTCTTTTGGAAGAGAGTGACAAATCATTTTGGCAGAAACCTGACCACTTTGAGAAGCATTCTGACCAAAATAAGAAAGATTATTACCTTTCTCAAGGTCTGTATCTATATAAACATAAGGAATTTTATATTCGTCAAGTTGCTTAGTAAATTCAAACGAAGCTTCTTGAAATAAAGGGTCTATTATAATACCTGCGGGATTTGAAATCATTGTATTATTGCAGGCTTTTTTAAACGAGTCCAGATCTGTTGCATTGAAGGTAATTACATCAACAATTGCATTATAATCTTTAATTTCTGTGGCTCCTTTTTGTATACCTTCAAGCGGTTTTTTCCAATAAGGATTGTTATCACTCGAATCTGGGATAATCGCAATAAAATGATATGTTTTCTTGGAAGCTAGAGATTTTGCTAAAAGATTTGGAGTGTAGCCCATCTTTTTAACAATGCCCATAACTTTTTTTCTGGTCTCTTCTTTTACTTCACCTCGGTTATGTAGGACCCTATCAACCGTGCCTATTGAAACTCCTGCCTTTTCAGCAATGTCTTTAATTCGAATTTTACTCTTGGTTCTTGACATAATCACGTGGCTTCGTTAACGCACACGGCAAATATATAAATTATTCCCGTTAACGCACACGTTTTTTTAATGTTTGTTAAAATGAATAATAAAAAATACTTATGTCTACTCTTTTCTCCATCTAATATTTTTACTAAACCATATGAAGGGAACTTCTGCAACGATGCCTATAAATTATATTGTTGTCCACATCAACAAGCGCAGTTTAAAACGAATTAGTCCAGAGGTATGAAAATTCTTATACTATTGAAAATTGAAACTCTTTTATTTTTTGATTGTTCGCTATTGTAGAGGTATCAGCAATTTTAAATATTATTCCTTTTGGTCATGAGCTAATAGTTCTCTTCTCCCTTTAGGCTAGAGGTTAAACAATTGATTTTCAAACTCACTGATTTTTACTAGCATAAAAGAGAACAATCAAATTCTTTTTTAAGTATTTTTAGCATTAATAATAATCTGGAACCTCAAATGTCTCTCTTTTGTTATCAAATTATTTCATTGATGAAAAAAAATCTTTTATTAATTATACTATCACTTTTCACTTCATTTTCATTACAATGCCAGAACAGTAAATACAATTTTGGTCATCTGGTTTATTCAGATGGGTTATCGCATAATAATGTCTTGTGCTTTGCTGAAGATAATAATGGATTCCTATGGATTGGCACCAAGAATGGACTTAATCGGTTTGATGGATACAACTTCAAAGTTTTCAAACATCACCCATCTAACTCAAACTCACTCCCCGATAATTTTATTTATGATATTGTAAAAGACCAACTAGGTAGATTGTGGTTAAGACTTCCCAATGGTCTTTCTATTTTAAATCCAACTACAGAAAAATTTACTAATCAATTTTACCTTAATTGCGATAGTATAAATTTTAACTTATCAAACTTAGATTTTTTAGCTCCCTATGGTGATAGTATTCTGGTTTTTAAGGCCATAGATTTCGGTCTTATTTTACACAATATATATACAAACGAAAACGAATGCCTGGTTCATAATCCTAATGATAATAATTCTCTATCACCGTCATTAGTCTCTCACTTCATTATAGATAATAATATTTTATACATCGTACATCAAAATGGAATTATTGATGCTGTAGATATCGCAAAGAAGAAAGTGATCGACAGAAATTACTCCATTTATAAAATGATGAAGGGAGAAGAAATGAAATATAAATTGTTTCAGGATTCAAAAAGCAATCACTATCTAGTTTGTGAAGACCAGCCAATTGGCTTAGTAAAAATTGACCCTCAGGGCAATCTAAAACTTTATAATACCCAATCAGATACTCCATTAAACTCAAATATTGTTTCAGGATTAATTGAAGACTCAAATAAAAATATCTGGATTGGAACTGATCATGGAGGAATAAACATATTACATACTGATGAAAACAAAATTGAATACCTAACCAACAATATTTATAACGAAAACAGTTTAAGTCAAAATGTAATTACCAAACTTTATAAAAGCAGCGACAGTACAATTTGGGTAGGAACTTTTAAGCAAGGAATTAACTACTACCATAAAAACCTATTTCGTTTTTTTCACTATTCAAATCACCAAAACGATTTAAATAGCCTACCATACAACGATGTGAATTGTTTTGCTGAAGATAAATCGGGAAACCTGTGGATAGGAACAAACGGCAAAGGGCTTATTTATTTTGATCGACAGAAAAATAAATTTAAAACATACAACACTGAATCCTACGCTAATAAAGGACTTAAAAGTAATGTAATCGTTTCTCTATATGTCGACAAGCAAAATAATTTGTGGATTGGAACATACCATGGAGGACTTTCTGTTTTTGATGGAGAAAAGTTCAAGAACTACAGCTACAATCAAAATAATCCTAAATCTATCAGTGACAATAAGGTTTGGGAAATATTTGAAGATTCTGCCGGAAATATGTGGATTGGAATGCTAGGCGGCGGATTAAATATGTTCGACAGGGAAAAAGAAGTATTCCATAAATATAGTGGAGAGGGATTGAATTTAATTAATTCTACCTTCGTAATGGATATTACCCAAGACAAGGATGGAAACATTTGGTTTGGAACAGACAATGGGCTTTTTGTTATGGATAAACAAAGTTCCAGATTTGTTCATTATACACAAACAGATAAGATTAATAGCCTAAGTAATGATTTTGTATACAATGTTTTTGTTGATAGTAAGGGAAATATTTGGGTCGGTACCAGATACGGTTTAAATCTGTTTGACAAAGAATCAAACAATTTCATAAAATTTGATACAAAAAACGGATTGGCAGACAATTCAATTATGTCGATTCTAGAGTCAGAATATGGAAATTTATGGCTTGGAACCTCTAATGGCCTGACAAAACTTATGGTAAGGTATAACGATAAAGGTCAATATCTTGAACATGATGCTACTAACTTTAATGAATCTGATGGGTTGCAGGGAAGAGAATTTAACGAGGGGTCTGCTTTTCGAACCTCCGCAGGCGAATTAATATTCGGAGGTCCCAATGGATTTAACCTATTTATTCCCGAAGATGAAACAAATAATTCAAAACAACGAATCACTCATATAATCGGACTGGAAATATTTGGTAACAAGGTTGAATTAAACAATTCAGAACGCAAAAGGAAAATCATTGATAAAAGTATTCTTGACAATGAAACCATAAAGTTAAATAGCAATGAAAAAATGTATTCGCTCGAATGGGTAAATATTAATTATCTGGGAAGAAAAGATATTAATTACCGATATAAACTCGAAGGTTTTAATGAAAACTGGATATATACCGACTGGGACAATCGAAAGGCTACATTTACAAATTTGAATCCAGGTAAATATCAGTTTTTAGTTCAGGCATCAGATTATCAGACCAACTGGAACGAATCTGAAAGCTCAGTATATATTCAAATACTTCCTCCATGGTATAAAACCATACTTGCATATTTTACCTATTTTATAATAGTAGGAGTATTTTTTCTTGTATTTCGCAGGATGTTAATAATGCGTGAGCGTGGCAAGTTCCAGAAAGAACAAGCCATAAAAGAATCGGATCGTCAGATGGAACTAAATGTATTGAAGACACGTTTTTTTACAAATGTAAGTCACGAATTTCGCACACCTCTTTCTTTAATAATAACACCTCTGGAAAGGCTACTAAGCAATGATATTGACAATAGTTCCAAAAAACACCTTGAGTTAATTTACCAGAATGCCCGTCGACTACTTACGCTTGTAAATCAATTGCTTGATTTCAGAAAGGCAGAAGAAAACAAAAATAAACTAAATCTTATTTATGGAGATATTGTTGGATTGATTGGTCAAACAATCGAATCGTTTTCAGACCTAAAAGAATCAAAACATATCGAACTTGATTTTATCACTTTCAACAAAGCATTATTCATGCAGTTTGATAAGGACAAAATTGAAAAAATTATTACTAATTTATTATCAAATGCATTCAAATTTACTTCAGAAAACGGCAGCATTAAAGTCATTACAAAGGTTATAAAAGATGCCAACAAAGAATATTTCAAGATTATTGTTGAAGATACCGGTATAGGTATAGCGGAAAAAGATATAGATAAAGTTTTTGAAAGGTTTTACCAGACCGAATTACCAAACCAATTTATTCCAAAAGGAAGTGGTATAGGTCTCTCCTTGACAAAAGATTTTGTTGAACTTCATAATGGATCTGTTTCTGTGAAAAGTAAACCAAATAAGGGAAGTAGTTTTATTGTTGTTTTGCCAGTTAACCGGAATAAATTGAATGAATTAGCTGAAAAGACTGAATCTCACGTTACAACTTTTGAAAAGACTGAACCGATAAGTGGATCAAAGGAACTAAATTCAGAAAAGAAGACAATACTATTGGTTGAGGACAATGCTGAGTTTAGAGAATATATTAAGGAAAGCTTAGCTGAACTTTTTAATATAATTGAAGCAGAAAACGGAAAACTAGCATTGCAATCCCTTGAAATTCAACAGCCTGATTTAATTGTAAGCGATATTATGATGCCGGTAATGGATGGTTTGGAATTGTGCAATGAAATTAAGCAAAATGCTAATTACTCACACATCCCGATTATTTTACTTACTGCAAAATCAACTCAACAGGACAAACTGGAAGGCCTTAAACATGGGGCTGATGAGTATCTTACTAAGCCCTTCAACTATGAGATTCTCGAATCTCGTATTAAATACCTGCTTCAATTACGACAACGCTTTATAAACCGCTATCAGAACAGCCTGGAGATTGAACCTAACAGTAAACTTACCTCTATTGATGAAAAACTTCTTAAAAAGGCACTTAAAATAGTTGAAAAAAATATCGCTACACCTGAACTATCAGTTGAAAGCCTGAGTAAAGATTTAGGTATGAGTCGAGTAAATCTTTATAAGAAGATGACTTCACTAACAGGTAAATCGCCAGTTGAGTTTATTCGTCTAGTAAGACTTAAAAAGGCTGCTGAACTGCTCTTAACAAGTCAAATGACTGTAAGTGAAATTGCTTATGATGTAGGTTATAGCGATCCTCGATATTTCTCCAAACAGTTTAAAGCTGAGTATGGCGTGCTACCATCCAAGTTCAAAGAGAATCAGGGATTGGAATGAGGTTCAAAATAAACATCAAACTCAAACAATAATTATTAAGCCTTCATATAAAACGGTTGTTTCTAGTCATTTGCTTCCCGAAATCAAAGCACCTAGTGCCTGTTGGTCGAAAACCGTATTATTAGTTCTGTTGAAAATGGCAAAGCCATTATTACCAACATTTCCATTATCCCAGTAAAAAGGAAGAATACCGTTAGCTTTGGCTTGTTTTGTAACAAACTCAAGATAATATGCTCTTGATGCTAAATGTTGTGTTAGTGCATCACCAGTTAAGGATGAACGACGTATAGCTCCATACTCCCCCATTAATACTGGTATTCCTTTATCAACAAACTTCGATTTCATTAATGCAAAAAGGCTATTAACAGTACTTTCTTCACCCCAGGTTGAGTTATGGTCTGTGTCTGTAAGAGAGTGATATCCATTGCCCCAATAGTGAAACATATTTCCCCAGTTAGCATCTTCTTCCAAACCACAGAAGTTCCATGGAGTATAAAAATGAATTTCCACCATCATCCTATTTGAAATATTATCGGTTGGTAAGGATGTCATTAATGTGTTCGTTTTTTCGATATCCGTTGCTGGCCCCTGTACGACTAATACTCTATAACTATTTTTGCCACCTGTTGAACGAACAGCATCAATAAAGGTTTGGTGATAAGATTTTAATACGGCCATTTCAGTAGCATTCTCAACATCTGGTTCGTTAGCACTAGCAAACATTAGGTGCTCATCAAAATCCCGAAAGTGAGTAGCTATTTGTTCCCAAAAAGCCTTTTGCTTGGCATTGTTTTCTTCTTGTTTATTTTGGGTGCAATTTTTTTCAAGCCAGCCACCATCCCAATGAATATTTAACAGAACATACATATCGTTATCAACGCAATATTGAACTACCTCTTGCACTCTATTTAGCCAATCAGACTTAATTTGTGCCGTTGAATTATTTGCCATATATTGATTCCAGGAACAAGGTATTCTAACAGCATTAAACCCATTCTTCTTGACCGAATCAATTAGTGCTTTTGTGATTTGTGGATTGCCCCATGCTGTTTCGCTTCCAATTGCCTCCAGGGAATTACCAATATTCCAACCAAGAATAATTTTTGTGGCTAATTCAGATGCATTGCTGCTCATACCCGTTGCATCCTCTTCTTTTGGAGAGGTATTATAGCTAGGATATAATTCGCCATTTTGAGATACAGAAATCTGAACAGCGGGAGCATTATCTGCATTTATTTGAACATTTGCAAAGCGCTTCTCTTTACCGAAATTCTCGAGAGCAGTAATATCTATGGAGGTATTTCCTGCATTACCTGAAACCTGACTGAATTGTAACCAATCGACATCAGAACTTATGTTCCATTCAGGAGCAGTTGATGAAATACTTATATAAGCCATATTCCCTGCTCTCATAAAATTAAGTGAGCTAAAGCTGGACGATAATTGGTATACAAATTCTGAAGAAGGCTGAGTGACAATAACTTTTACCTGTTTCGCATTACCAGCTTTTACCAAAAGAGTATCTGAACGTGGTAGCAAGGTTTTTGTATTTACACTTAATGCGATAAGGGCAGTTTTTTGATTTCCTTTTTCTGCCGACATTATTAACCAGTCTGATGCAGAATTGCTTATCTCCCATGAACTGGCATCAGTTTGAATAGTAAAATTTGCTGTGCTCCCTTCTGCCAGAAAATCTATTCTTTCCGGATTAACTGTTAGTGTATTAAGTTTCTCATCTTCGCATCCAAGAAACATAAATATGCTAATGCAAAAGATATAGATAACATTATTTATAGCTTGTCTCATCTTATTGATAAATAGAACTTTATACTGCTCATTACTTATCTTATCTTCAAAATATAATATTAAAGTTCTATTTGGGTAATCAACCTAATATCTTCTGAAGAACTACCAACTTCTATAGTATATTCCCCTGGCTCTAAAATCCACTTATTCTGTGAAATGTCAAAAACACTTAAATCATTTTTATTAATAGATATTTGAGCTCTCTTTTCCTCTCCTTTCAATATATATTCCTTCTTAAAACCTTTTAATTCTATCTTAGGCCTTAAATACTTCGATTCTTTTTTAGAAATATAACACTGGACTATTTCTGCTCCATCCATTTCACCCGTGTTTTCAATATTGACTTTAACAAATATATTGTCATCTACTAATTTTGCATCAATACTTTTATAGTCAAAGCTTGTATAAGATAATCCATGTCCAAATGGGAATAAAGGTTTTATAGCATTTGTTGTAAAATATCTATATCCGACCATTATTCCTTCGTTGTAATGTACTACTGAATCTACACCAGGAAATTCACCCTCAATGTGAGAAGGGTAGTCCAAATGGCTATTAGCAAAAGTTACCGGCAGTTTTCCTGATGGGTTTGTTTTTCCAAACAAAATATTTGCAATTGCTGTTCCTCCTTCCATTCCAGGATACCATGCATGAAGAACTGATTTAACATTTGGCAACCATCCATTCATTTCTACGTTACTTCCACCCATGATAACAACCGCAAAGTTAGAGTTAGCCTTAGCAAGTTGATTAATTAACTCTTCCTGACCATACATAAGTTTCAAGTCTGTTTTATCTTTTCCTTCGCAATCGTAAGAATATTCGCTCCACATGTTTTCATCCAAATTATGAATCCATCCACCAACGAATATTACCGCATCAGATTCTAATGCCAGTTGAATAGCCTCATCTGCCAGTTTTTTATTATAAATATTTTCTTTTGTAGGCTTGTATCCTTGAGCATACACAACTTCAACATTTTCACCTAAATATTTTTCAATTCCTTCAAAAGGTGTAATCTCATACAAAGCTTTTACCTGTGAGCTACCACCAAGTTCAGCATGTTTTATTTTACCGTTGGCTCCTATAACTGCCACCTTCTTTAATTTATTTTCATTGAAAGGAAGTAGCTTCTCATTTTTAAGCAAAACAATTCCTTCCTCGGCAACTTTCAGTGCAAGTTCCTGGTGCTCTCTTGTATTTACCTTACCCTGTTCTCTCTCTCCAAAAAGATTTATTTTAAACATTACCCTTAAAATCCGTCGTACCTTTTCATCAACATAATCCTCTGAAATCTCACCGGATTTTACCATTTCAAGAGCAGGATCAGCAAGGTAAAATTTATTGTAGTCGATATCAGTCATACTTAAATCTGAACCCATTTCTATATCTGTTCCATAAAGCAATGCTTCTTTCGTGTCCATAACAGCTGACCAATCGCTGACTAAAAAGCCATTAAAGCCGAATTCATCCTTTAAAACTTTATTTACAAGATATTCGTGATGAGAACAATATTGCCCCCGGAATTTATTATAGGCTCCCATTATTGAATAAACATCAGCCTTTTGAACACTTGCCTTAAATGCAGGCAAATAGATTTCTCTTAATGCTCTTTCATCGACTTGTACATCAACACTGTTTCTGAGAGTTTCTTGATTATTAGCTACAAAATGCTTAGCACATGCAGCAATACCTTGATCTTGTACTCCCTTAATATAACCAACTGCCATTTGAGCAGTTAAATAGGGATCCTCGCTCAGGTACTCAAAATTTCTTCCATTTAAAGGACTTCTAATTATGTTAATTCCCGGACCAAGAATCATGTCTTTACCTCTTGCTTTAGCTTCATTTCCTAAAACTTTCCCAAACTGATAACCCAGGTCAGTATTCCAAGTTGAAGCGAGTGTAATTCCAGTTGGAAGATATGTGACATAATCAGAATCTGTATCATCAGCACTCCAATCGCGACCATGTTCGTGTCTGACTCCATGTGGCCCGTCCGACATAATTAATTCCGGAACACCTAACCTTTCCACACCTCCTGAAGTGAAAGAAGAACTGGCATGAATCATATTTACCTTCTCTTCCAAAGTCATTAACTGAATCAATGAGTCTATTTTTGATTCATAATTAATACTATTTTGTTCCTTTGTTGAAGGATTACAGCTTAATGCAAGAATTGTAATAATTATCCAAAGTATCGTTTTATTTCCAATGTTAGCTCTCATATTATCCTAATAATTAGTTATTCAGTAATACCTTTCCAGTTATCTGTTCTGAAGGGTGAAGCTGGTAATCCAGATATATTTGTCAAGTTGCATTCGGGGTTCGCTGACCAGGCATAACGAACAGCAATTGGTTTCTCAACCTTTATACTCGAAACAATAACTTTATCTCCAACAATTTCAGCATCTGCCCAAACAAAAACAGAATCGTTACCAGCAATAGAAAAACCCTTAAGTTTCTTATTGTCTGACGTTTTTAAACCTTCACTAAAATTAAATTCCAGTTCGATCTTTTTTCCTGCAATTTTGTGATTTTGATACAATGGCCCCATATATTTAACACTTTTTTGGTAGGTTTTTGCCAATGCATTTAATGCCAATCGTTTACCAACATCCTGCTTATTGCCTGGATGTATATCAAGTGCATCACCAATATCAATTGTTACGGCCATTCCGGTGTTTGGTAGTTCAAGTGCCATAGTTTGGGCCTCGCGTAGTTCTGCCCAGGTATCTTCAACAGGCTGAGAATTTCCAGGTAAATAGTTTGCAAGCTGGACGAAATAAAATGGGAAATCGCCATTATTAAAGTTTTCACGCCAATCAGTAATCATTGTTTTAAAAAGTTCGCGATATTGAAAAGCTCTTCCCGCATTACTCTCACCTTGGTACCAAATAGCCCCTTGAAAAGTTAATGATAACAGTGGATTAATCATTGCATTAAACAAAACTGTTGGCTGGTTTGGATCATTAAGTGAAACAGGTCTTGTTTTAATATCTTTAAAATCAAAGCCTTTTTTTGCTACCCACCCTTGTGCAATAGGTATGCTTTTACCTGTTCCTAAAATCAATTTAAAATCATCAGCCACACCCATAAAGCCACCACCTCCGGTATAATCATACACCCTTAATGTAATTATATTTTTACCTTCCTTAATAACTCCTTCAGGGATTTTGTATTTGCGCAATTCGTTCCACACTTTGTTTTCACCCACTTTAACACCATTTACCCAAGCTTCATCGTAATCGTCAGGAGCTCCATAGCATAGAGTAAATTCACTCTTAGCCTCATCAGCAGATAAGTTTATGGCTTTTCTAAACCAGGTTGAACCATCGTAGTTTCCCAATTCAGTTTCTTCCCACATTTTAGGAAGATCAATCCTCATCCAGTCGGAGTCATCGAGATCAATATCGGCAAAAATAGCTTCTTCAGATTCAAAGCCTGGATCTGCCTCCATAATTTCAACGTCCAATATTTTCATATCAGCCTCATATTTCTTTTGAAGGCTGTCACGTGAACCTGCCAAACCAGAGATATAAGCAGCTTCTTCAGCAAAATCTGTTGTTTTTAACAAAGAGTTTTTACTTGTCCATGCCTCGGCAACTGTTCCTCCCCATGAAGTATGGATAAGTCCAATGGGTACTTTTAGTTCCCGATAAAGCTCGCGCCCAAAAAAGTAAGCACTTGCTGAAAAATCTTTTACACTATTTGTATCGCAAATTTGCCATCCTTGTGTAGAAATTGTGTCTATTGGTTGAAAAGCTATATTCTTACTTACTGTAAATAACCTTATTTCGGAGTATTTAGCAGCATCAGCAACTTCCTGACTCCTGTTATTTACAAAAGACCAATTACTTACCAGAGGCATCTCCATATTTGACTGTCCCGAGCATATCCAAACCTCGCCGAATAAAACATTGTTTAGTTCAACTTGTTCCTTTGACGATTTAATAATAATACCACCTGCATCACCATAAGTTTCAGGATTTAGTGTAAGCAACCATTTACCAGATTTATCTGCTACTATTGATTTAGCTTGGTTCCTTACAGTTACAATTATTTTGCTTCCAGGAGTAGCAGTTCCCCAGATATTAACAGGTTTATTTGCCTGCAAAACCATATTATCCGTAAAAACAGGAGCCAATTTTAAAGGCTTTTGTTCTGTTTTACAAGATATTATTGCAGAAACCAACAACAATATCAAGGAAAATGCCTGTATTTTATTTTTTCTCATTTTGTTACTTTAAAATTTATTTTTGACTCAAAAGGATTATCTGATATTTCAAAATTGTCATCTTGCTTGATGAGATGAATATCCTGAACTTTATTGTCTCCAGGTATGTAAAGTTTACCAGTTGCTTTATTGCTTTTGTTGGCAAATACTTTTAGTTCAATATTTGACCAGTCCATAAATTGAGTCGACTGAGCAAGTTTTATATGAGGAATTACACTTCCTTCACGAACAAGTACCACAATAGGTATTTCTCCGGCAGTAATATGATGCCATCCGCCTGAATATAACACACCTGTCTGGTAATCGATCCACTCACCTTCAGGAAGGTAAACATCTCGTGAATTACCCTCTTCCAACAAAGGTGCAACCAGCATGTCGGAACCAAACATATATTGATTATCTACCAGCCAACTTCCCGGATCCTTTGGAAATTCAACAAACATTGCCCGGAACATTGGCCAACCATTCTCGCTACTTTCCTTAGCTTGAGCGTATATATAGGGCATTAGACGATAACGCATGTTCGCAGCCTTGCGGAAAGCATTCATGAAATCTTCGCCATATTCCCAAGGTTCAGTTGGTGGAGCTCCATGACTTCTAACATGGGAGGTTAACATACCGAAAGGTGTCCAGCGCCGATAAATTTCCTCAGGAGTTTTAAGTACAAAACCTCCAATATCGTGACTCCAGAAAGAGAAACCGGATACTCCAATAGATAATCCTCCGCGAAGAGTAGCAGCCATAGCTGTATTAGTGTTGGCCGGATCGCCGCCCCAATGAAGCGGATAACGCTGACTTCCTGCCCATGTACTACGAGCCCAGATTATTCTTTCACCATTTACTTCCTTTGTTATATCCGAAACTGCCTTATTATATCTTAAAGGATATAGGTTATGTTCATAAAAACCTGTTCGGCCTGAAGCATAGATTCCTTTAGCAGGAGCCGCCTCTCCAAAATCGACCTTTATAACGCCTACACCCAAATCAAGAAGTCCTTTAATTTTTTCCTGATACCAACTTACAGTTTGTGGATTTGAGAAATCGAGAACAGCATCTTCGTAAGGAAGGTTACCCTTGGCATTTTTAACATATAGGCCTTTTTCAACGATTTCAGGAAAAAGACTGTTCTCGGGAACGAAATAGGGCAATTGCCATAAACATGTTTGCAAACCCTTCTCTTTTAACTGGTTGATCATTTTCTTTGGATCCTTGAAGCGAGAAGATGAGAACTTATAATCGCAACGCCAATCAGTCTCGAACCAACCGGTATCAAAATGTAGTACATCAGCTGGTATTTCATATTTCCTTAACTTATCAGCTACAGCAATTCCCTCGTCCTGTGAGAAATAGGTAATGCGACTCATCCAGAAACCAAATGACCAAAGTGGTGGCATTTCCGCTTTTCCTGTTAAATCTGTATAAGCATCCAGAATTTCCTTTGGAGAACCAATAAATACAAACAAATCAAGATCCTCGTCTCCAATCATCATAGCATTTGCTCCACTCCAGTATTTGCCAAAATCTACTGTTATAGGTGTTGAGGAATGCATAAAAACACCGTATCCACGATTACTCATGTAGAAAGGAATTGGCTTGTACATAGATTCATTTTGAATACCGTTTGCATCATCAACCCAAAGAACAACTTTTTGTCCTCTTTTATCAAAGGATTGGTAAGACTCTCCACAACCAAAAATCTTTTCATTAGCCTTCAGAGTGAAAGTTGCCGAAAAGCTACGTGAATAATCGCCAGCTCGCCTGACAAAAGAAAAAGGCATTACAGGTGTATAAGTTGAAACATCTACATCTTTGTAATGAATTGTTTGTGTAAGAAGCTTTCCTTCTGCATCGTAAATTGATACATGCCAGGGATAGGTTTCAATAATAACTTTCCCGTGTTCACTAATATACTGGTGACCACTCTTTGTTTTCGAGTATTTCCAGGACTTATCTATCGGTGCTACACCATTTACCAGCATTAATGAACCTTCGTCTTTATTAGCTGTAAAGCCAGATTTTGCTTTTATTCTTACTGTTCGTGGCGAAGAAAATTCAATTGCAAAAGGCAATTCTGGCGATGCTTCATACTCATATTGTGGAAATTCATTAGGTTTAACCGGTGATAATACGCCAAGCATATTATTAAAAGCCATTCTTGTTACGTATTCGTAGCGCTTGTATGAAATTATTCCTTTACCAGTGGCTGGATCAAAATTAACAAGGCTATCGGCCAAGTAATATGTATTTTTAAAATCAGCAAAATCAGGACTAATATCTATTGGCTCATTTTGCAGCTGAAAACCTTGTATTTGTCCTTCAATATTCAATGCCAGACTAAAACAAGTAAAAGTTAGAACTACTGTTTTGGCTATCAATCTAATTCTCATAATTTCAATTTATTAAAATGTGTTAATTCCATATTAAAACTTATCTATTCAATGTGTTTGTATTCAAACTTTTTAAATAAAACTTTACCCTTACCCACTGAACAAAGCCCAATGCGTAAGCTTAAAAAACCTCCAAGTGTGTTATGATTAAGTGAAGAGACTTCAAGTGAACTTTCAATCTTATTCCATTTTTTTCCGTCAACTCTATAATACATATCAACAGTGTGATTTACTTTTTCCAAACGAAGAAATACATCATTGTTTGAAGTAAGTATCTGATTTTGGGCATCACTCAATAAACACATTGTTAACCACACTATTATAACCAGGATTAGCCTCATTTTGTAAATATTTAATTACAATTAAAGAGCAATAAATCGAATGGCCTGTCCACCACCCTTTGCAAGCTTTATTTCTAATTTATCAGTGCTCTTTACCTCCCTTTGGGCTAATTCAAAAGCTTCCGGATTTACATCATATTCGGCATCAGGTGCATCAGCATATATTTCTGCCTTATATTTTCTGTCCTTATCTAAAAAGGAAAGATCTATCTCAAAGGAGTGTTCATTTTCATCTGTAATACTACCCAGGAACCAATCATCTGAGTTGATATCTTTACGAACAACTGTGTAATAATCTCCGATTTTAGCATTTAGAACTACAGTGGTTTCCCAATTAACAGGAACATCTTGTAGAAATTTAAAAGCCGGATTACCATCATAGTTTTCAGGTAAATCTGCTAACATTTGGATGGGTGAATATATGGTAAGATAAAGAGCTAATTGTTTTGCAAGTGTAGTATGAACTCTTGTACCTTTAATAGCAAAGATTCCAGGTGTAAAATCCATTGGCCCACCGAGTAATCGTGTAAACGGAATAATTACGGTATGCTCAGGTGGATTCCCCTCACTCCAAGCATTATATTCCTGTCCACGACCACCTTCTCCAGCCATCAGAAAAGGATATGTTCGGCTTAAACCGGTAGGTTTTACTGGTTCGTGAAAGTTTACGGTCAGTTTATATTCTGCAGCTTTATTAAGAACCTCCTGATAGTAGTTTACTCCATACTGGCTATAGTGCCATTCTTTCATCATAAGGCGGGAACCAACCTGGCCAATTTTCACATCATGCAATCCGGCATCATGGTACATTTGCATTCCATCATCTATTTGAGCCAGGTAATTATCAATATTTGAACCTGTTTCATGGTACCCAATTAAGTGAACATTATTCTTCTTTGCGTAATTGGATACCTCATTAAAGTCGAAATCTTTAGTAGACTGCGTGAAGCTAAATTCATGTAACAGATCTTCATACCATGCGGGAGTCCAACCGACATTCCACCCTTCAATTAATAAATGGTCAATGCCTAGTTTTTTACAGTAATCAATGTATTGTTTTGAGATTTTTGTTGATGCTCCGTGATTCTCTCCTTTCCAAAAAGTATATTTCCCAATGTGCATTCCCCACCAAACACCCAAATACTTAGTAGGTTTTATCCATGAGAAATCTTCAATTTTGCTTTTCTCATTCAAATTTAAAATTAAATCTGAAGTAATAAGCTCCCCTGCACCTGAAGCTATCTGAATAGTTCTCCATGGTGTTTTCATTGGGGCACTACCCTTAACTTTGATACCATCGCTCCATGGAGCCAAATCGCATTTAAGCTTATTATTTCCTATTGCAGCCAAAGTCATTCCCGCGTAATCTATCAATGCAGCTTCGTGTATACTAATATGTAAATTGTTCTCAGCTTCAATGGTTAATGGAGTGTGTACAGTATCAAGACTGTTAATATGCGATTTTTGGAAGAGGTATTCATAACGGTTGTCTTTATAAGCTGGAATCCACCATGCATTGTAATTATCGCTTAATGTAAATTCTGTAAGCTCATCGGCAATAACTATTTTATTAAGATTATTTTGTTCAGGAAGGATATATCTGAATCCCACACCATCATTAAATACTCTAAATACTATCTGAATTGTTCGTCCATCTGCTTCGGTTTCTTTTAGATTAACCTTATATTGGTTATAGTTTTCTCTAACTGATTTTTTCTGACCCCAGGGTTGTTCCCATGTTTCATCAAATGAATCAAATGCATCACTTACAATTTCAACATTTCTTGATAATGTATCATTCCCTTCCAACACTATTCCGAGTGCTGATTTTTCAATAATCGTTTTATCGTCAAATGAAATAGAATAGTAAGGATTACCTGATTCAATCCAAAAAGAAAGAGCGATTTTTTCATTTGGTGAGGTAATAGTCTTATTCAGATTTGAACTGCAAGAAATCCCCATGAAAATTGCAGAAAGTATTAACATATAAATGGCACTACGAGTCATATTATTTGGTTTTATAATTTATATTTTATCTTTTATTCTATTTTTCTTCTTTGGGTAATTCATTCACTGCCTCTCTTCTTGAAAAATCCAGATCAATTGTTTTCCCTTTTCACTTTCTCTTTACAATTTGAAAGTTTTTTCTGAATTCAGAAACAAGGGGGATTTCCCCTTGCTCTTTAAACTCAATTTCCAAATTTAAAAAAAATCTACTCTAATTTTAATTCCATTGATGCAGACAATAATCCCTTAGAATATGCATTAATATAGGCTTCACCTGAGGCTTCACCTGCTCTAAGTATTACCATACATTTTCCATTAAATACTTTTCTAGTTTTTGATTGAAAAGGTTCATGGCTAGTTTGATTTCCATTACTGACCCCAGCAATACCTAAATTCTCTGACACATCAAATTCTATCAGATTACTAGCATCGGGAACAAGAATATCATTTTCATCTGTTACCAATACTGTCACAAAAGACAAATCATTTCCATCTGCCTTTATTATCTTTCTGTCAGCTTTCAATATAATTTTTGCGGGTTTGCCCGCTGTTAATATTTCTACTTCCTTCTCTTGCCCATCGGCACGTTTTCCTATTGCTTTTAAAACCCCAGGTTCATATTTAACCGACCAATGAATGCTCACATCATCATTCATCTTAGATTTTGTACCCTGAGATTTCCCATTAATGAATAATTCAACCTCATCGAAATTTGTATATGCTACTACATCAACTGTTTGTTCGGCTTCCCAATTCCAATGCGGGAATACATGCAAAACATTTTTATCTGTCCATTCGCTCTGATACATGTAATAAACATCCTTTGGAAAACCAGCCAAATCAATAATTCCAAAATAGGAACTTCTTGATGGCCATTGATAAGGAGTTGGTTCACCGAGGTAATCAAAACCGGTCCATATGTAAAAACCTGAAAGATAATCATGCTTTTTGATCAGCTTCCAGGTAGCTTCATGAGTAGAGCCCCAAGGGGCATGACAGTTATCGTATGATGAACATGTATTATCAGGATTACCTTCGTAAAAAGGAATATCCCACCTTTTTGGCCATTTTCTAACACTATCGTAAGGCATATTATATACACCCCTGGAATTTAACGACGAAGTGGTTTCTGTGGCAATGAATTTTTGCCCTGGAAATTTCTTTTGAAAATCTTCAAAAGTTTCATGATGATAGTTAAAGCCTATTAAGTCAAGTACACCTGATTTAATTATGTTGTTATGAGGTTCCGGATCATTGCATGCAGATGTTACAGGGATATTTGGAGCATATTCTTTTACTATAGCCGCTAGTTCTTTTGAAATTGTTACACCTGATGTATCCCATTGTTCCAGGATTTCATTTCCAATGCTCCAAGAGAAAATGCATGGATGGTTCCTGTCTCGCAATAAGTGATCGGTTAAATCCTTCACATGCCATTCATCCCAATATTTTGAATAATCGTTTTCTGTTTTCCTTTTTTTCCACATATCGAATGTTTCATTCATGACTATGAATCCCATTCGATCGCATAACTCTAAAAATTCTGGTGATGGTGGGTTATGAGATGTTCTTATCCCATTGCAGCCCATTTCTTTTAGTATTTCCAGCTGTCGTTCCCTTGCTCTTGTATTAAAAGCAGCTCCTAAAGCTCCAAGATCGTGGTGATTACAAACACCTAATATTTTTGTTGGTTTACCATTGAGAGAAAACCCCTTCTGTGAATCAAACTTAAAATACCTGATACCAAAAGTTGTCTCGTAAGTATCAATAACATGTTTGTTCAGCTTTACTTTGCTGATGGCTTTGTATAAATAAGGATTGTCTATACTCCATAATTTAGGTGAAAGAACTGTCATGTTTTGTGTGAGTTCCTGAACATTATTTTCGTTTAAAACAATATTTGATGTTTTTCTTGAGACAATATTGTTGTCCTCATCCAGAATATTGGTTTCAATAATTAATTTCTCTGATTTTGATGTAGTATTTTTGACAGTAATTGAAATATGTACGTCGGCACTTTCTTCGCTGACCTTAGGCGTTGTTATATGAGACCCCCATTGTGGAATATGAATGGGATGTGCTTTTTTCAGCCATACATTTCTATAAATTCCTGACCCTGAATACCACCTGGAATTTGGTTGATCAGAATTATCTACTTTAACAGCAATAACATTTTTGCTTTCTCCAAATAAAAGGTAAGGTGTTAAATCATATTGAAAGGTAATATAACCATTAGGTCTTCTTCCTAAAAACTCACCGTTAATGTATACTTCACTGTTCTGATAAACACCATCAAAGGTTATAAATATCTTTTTCCCTGAATCAGCTTCAGGCAAATAAAATGTTTTCCTGTACCAACCAATTCCGCCTGGTAAAGCTCCACCACCAATTCCGGCTGGATTATTGACTTCAAATTTTCCCTCTATGCTCCAGTCGTGTGGCAGGGTAAGTTTTCTCCAATCTTTATCATAAAAATCCGGGTTTTTAAAAACAGCCGAATCTCCTAAGTAGAATTTCCAATTGGTTGTAAATTTTAGTTCTTCACGAGATGAAACATCTTCTTTTGTACAAGAAACAAACCCTAAACTTAAGAGTAATACTATGCTTACAATTAAACCAAATTTTATCAACTCAAATATTCTTTTTTTCTGAAAATGTATAATAGTCACCTGCACATTAATTTTTATTATAGACATTAATTTACTCTTAAAGTTATAGTTAACAAGATAATAAAAAACAGTGGGTTACCCCACTGTTTTTAATCTGATGTTATTGTTTTACCAACTGGAATCCTGTGTATTCTGGTTTTTCGTCATTACGTTGACCAATCCACAAACCTTCAGGAGTGTATGCTTCATAATCTTCCTGGCCACCATAATTTTTAACATCAATTACGGTAATTTCAGTACCCTTTAGTATATTACTTAACCATGATCCGTCAAGTGTTATATTAAACTCAGTATGTTTTAATGTATCTCCCAATGATATGATACCATTTGCAACAGTAAATGTATTATCTACTCCATTTAATGTACAAGTTCCGTCATTTTCAAAAACATATGTATTGGCATCGTTTGCTGTAAATACATCGCCAATACCTGTTAATCCCCATTCATCATTTAATACAGTAACTATTTCCGTACGATCGTCCCATTTTTCCAATAAACGAGCAGGGTAATGTGTTCCCAGATCGCCTTGAGCATCCCATGAGATCCAACCAGTAGGAACTCCTGCGTATTTCCATGTACCAACTAAGTCTGCTGCAGTGATTGTTGTTTTTGGTACTTCAGAATAAGTAAATTCTTCAGTAACCGGATATGTATAATCAGTGCAAACAAAGTTGTAAACGTTAATCCATTTTGACTCTTTACCATCTTCGGTATGACGCTTAATACCAACTTGCATTGAAGAATCTGCTATAGTGAAAATTCTAAGTGTATATAGGTCTTCGTACTGGTCGTCATTTAACCTGCTGGTATCCAATGGCATAGATACACCATTTAGTTTAAGCTTCATAGTGGCTGTGTCAAATGTAAATGTGCCTGATTCAGTAGCACCAAATTTTTGAGTAGATGCTGTAAGAGCTCCGCCATCGAATGTAATAGTACCATAATCAGCGGCAGCCATTATCCACTTATTTCCTGAATAGTCTGGTTCCCAGTTAAAGTAACCCGTATATTCAGCATTATCACATGCTAAGGTGTATGGAAGTTCAGTATCAATTACATCCCACGACCACCAAGGATCACATTCTGCACCACTATAATATAGAGGCCCTGCAAAATAAAGGCACTTGCCATTTGCATTCATATCTACACGCCATGATTTGGTTTTACCTCTTCCACCGGTTAAGTAGATCCATTTTTTGTTGTCTAAATAACTGTCATCATCTTGTTCAATAATTACATTGAAAGGATCAGAAGCAACCTTGGCGCCTTCAATTAATGTATTACAAGTAAACGAGTAAGTACCAGCAGCAGCAAGAAATACTTCTACCTTACCAGAAACAGTTGGATATTCACTGCTACTTCCTTCATCTTTAAACCATACATTTCCAGTCAATGTAGTAGTAAAGGTTACTTTGTTTCCATCAACAATAAAAGTGAAATCTTCACCATTTACAGGTTTATCATTACCTGGTTTAGGGTCATCATCTTTGTCGCAGGATAATACAAATACTAATATAAATGCACTTATTAGTAATGTTACTAGTTTAAAATCTAATTTCTTCATTTTGAATAATTTTAGGTTTGTAAATTAATTAGGGTGTTTATCAATTATATAGTTTTTATATACTTCCGTATAATGGTAATTTCCTAAGTAAAACATCAGATTATTTCCACCCCGGGTTTTGTTCCAGGACATTGTTAGATAAAGTAATCTGATTTTTAGGTATCTGGAACAAGCCGCGGGTATTTATAAGGTTTTGCCCGTTAATTACCTTGGCAGTCTCTACACCACCATTAAGCACTATTCCGGAATATGTCACAGCGTTAGCAGCATATTGCAGGGTATGATCATACCTGAGTAAATCCCAGTAGCGAACACCTTCAAATGCAAACTCAAGTTTCCTTTCTTCAAAAATTATGTCTTTATCAATACTTGTTAATGGATCAGGACAGGAACGAGTATGTACATCATTCAAATATTTCATAGCATTAGAACTACCAAGCTCAGCTGCCATCAATAATACATCGGCATAACGAATAGCAAAGTAATCTTGATATTGCCCTACCATAAAATTAGCAGAACCTAAAGCTTCGGTTGTATGCACTCCTGCTGAATCACATAAAGGAATATATTTTTTAGTATAATACCCCGTATATTCTATTTGATCTTCCTGACCGGTAAAATTGATATTTTCCTCTTCAACTGCCATAATGGAAGCATGCTTGCGATCGTCTGTATCATTCCAATTGTTATACACTTCGGGTAAAACTGTACATGCACCCCATCCATAGCCATACCCATATTTAGCAAAACTCTGTTTGCGGATACCGTTCATTACCATCCAATCGTTACCGTTTTGTTCTTTAGGATCTTCGTAATCAGTATCGTATGTATATTTGATGCCAAAAACAACCTCTTTATTGTTTTCTCCAGCATAGGTATTCTGAGACATAGAATTGCCGTCTAGTACAGCTTTATATTGAGCTGCAGCAGGCCATAAATCATAGAAGCTTTCTAAAAGTCCATGACCACTAAATTCTATAATGTCTTCTAAATGTTGCAAGGCTTCAGCACCAGTTACAGAGTCAACCAGATTTTCCTGATTATAATAACCGGTATAAAACAAATAGGCACGTGCAAGCAATGCCTTTGCTGCCCACTTCGTTGCATGTCCATAATCCGAAGCTGCAATATTTTCATACTTTGTATTCCGACAATTATCAACTGCGAATAGCAAATCTCCAGCAATAACTTTGTAGACTTTTTTTGGTTCAGATTGAGGGATGTTTGCTTTAGAAGACTCTGTAAGTAAAGGAACTTTTTCCCACATACGCACCATATCAAGATAACAATAAGCACGTAAGAATCTGGCTTCACCCTCAATATTTCGGGCAATCTCTTTATCATCTCCCCAATCTATATTACCTATATTGTTTATTAGCAAATTACAGCGATTAATTGTTTTGTAATAGTTAATCCAGTTTCCTTCAAATTCATTTACCAATGAAGGCTCAACGCTTTTATCAAATTCGTCAAACATTCGATAGTTTTTTTTGTCAGGTACACCAGTTCCACCAAAACACAGATCTGACATAGCATCGCATACAACTGGTAACCCATTTCCTCCATCATTGCTGGAAATTGCCCATTGAAGCCCATCGTAGCATCCTACTAAAGCCTCATAAGCATTGTCAGCTGTAGTGTAATAAACACCTGTTGTTTGTCCTGTAAGTGGTTTGGTCTCTAAATAATCGGTGCATGACCAAGCGCTAAAAACAAAACCAATAATTAGAATAATATTTATAACTTTCATGATTTCGTTGTTTTTAAAATTTTAAGTTTACACCAAGAAGATAAATTCGTGGACGAGGATAAAATCCCAAATCAATACCAGAAGAGAATTTATCATCAGGGCCATTATCAAATCCGTATCCAACATCTGGATCCATACCAGAATATTTAGTGAATGTGTATAAATTTTGAACTTGCGCGTATATTCGGCACTGGCTTAAGAATTTTACTTCAGTAACAGATGCTACATCAAATCCAAGGGTAACGTTATTAATTCTGAAATAATTACCGTTCTTAACATAAATGTCAGAAAACCTATAGTTTATATTTGAATGTGTTAAACGTGGAATTTCGTTAGAAGTACCCATCCCATTCCACCGGCCCAATATTTCCGTAGTATAGTTTGCGTACCGGTTACTGGCATCACGATAATTTTGCACTAACTGCATTCCTGCTACACCATTACCCGATATTAAAAAATCAAAGGCTTTATAGTTTAAGTTTATTGCTAAACCAAATACCAAATCCGGATTAGGATCCCCTAAATTAATTTTATCGTCATCTGATATTGCTCCATCATCATTCTGGTCAACATATATTAAATCACCGGGATTAGCGTCAGGTTGTATGATAATACCTTCTGAATTTACATAGTTTGTAATTTCGCCTGGTGTTTGAAAAATTCCATTTGTTTCCCATCCCCAGAAATAACTTATTGGGAAACCAGATTGTGCACGATAGAACTCCTCTGAATTTGCATACAACATATTCGAAGCTCCATGAATTATTCCATCTTCGGTAGGTACTTCAGTAACCTTATTCTTATTATATGCACCATTTAGATTTACAGAGTAACGAAATTCTCCAACCTGATTATTATATGAAAGAGCCAATTCTACACCGGTGTTAATTACATTTCCTCCATTTATCCAGGGAGGCTCGGTGCCAGTAGTGGCTGGAATTGGCGCTTTAATTAACCAATCTTTGGTAGCTTTTCGGTACCAATCAAAATTTATTGATAAGTGGCGATTAAGAAGACGGGCATCAAAACCAATATTTGTTTGTTCTGATGTTTCCCAAATAAGATCCGGATTATCTATGCTTTTAGGATACGAACCATTTTCTGATATTCCTTCTGCTTCACCAAATGGATATGTAGCCTTGCTTTGGCTAACCAGAGCCATATATTGAAAAGGATCAGCAGCATTGCTTCCATTTTGTCCCCATCCGCCTCGAAGTTTAAGGAACGAAACTATGTTAGTAGCACCATCCATAAAAGACTCACTGGATATAACCCATCCACCCGACATAGAAGGAAATACCTGGGAACGATTCCCTTTTGCAAACTTTGATGAACCATCATAGCGTAGCGTTGCATTTAACATGTATTTCTCATTATAACTATAGATAGCTCTACCAAAATAAGATAACAACCTGTCTTCGTTTTCTGGTTCTCCCGTAATACTCAATTTACTCCATTCTTGGTTTGTTGTATTGCTGATAAAGGCATGGTTGAGATCATTATAACTAACATTAGCATTCTTAGCTTTTAACCACTCGCCCTGATACTTTTCAATTGAAGTACCTGCCAATAAATCCAACACATGCATTCCATTAACATACTGATAGGATAAGAGGTTATCCCATAACATTTTGAAATTATTAGTCATTTTCTGCTCAGCTTCATTATAAGAATGAAAACTGAAAATTGAGAGAGTATATTCCGGGGTATATGAACGATATTGCTCATTGTAATAATCGAATCCAAAAGAAGTCCTGAACTTCAGATTTGGGATAAGTTCTATTTCGGCATAAATAGCTGAAACTAGTTTTTGATTTCTGTTTATGTTGTTGTTATCATATACCATGCTAGCATATGGGTTAGCTTCTTCATCATTCCAGTAATTAAGGCTGTCCTGATCAAAAATTGTAGCATCAGTGGAATTAAAGAATTTCCCATCATCATCAAATACTGGCATTAAAGGACTAACTGAAAAAGCACTACGTAAGGAATTGAAATACTGATTCCCTACTTTTATTCCATTCTTCTTTACATAAGAGAATGTCAGGTTCTCACCTATTTTTACCCTATCGTTATAAAGTTTATGTTCGCTGTTAAGCCGGGCACCATATCGCTCATAATTTGAGTAATTTCTCCCACCAACTATACCTTCCTGACCGGTATATGATAGTGACCAGGAGTACACCGAATTATTGCTTCCACCAGATGCTCCTAAAACGTAATTTTGAGTTACAGCATCCTCTGCAAACATTTCATCTAACCATTTTGTATTTGCAACACCTTTCTGTGTATAAGCGGGGAGAGCATTTACATCCCAAGGTAAGGAAGAGATACTTCCTCCAGAATTAAGATGCTGTTCATTCATTATTATTGCATATTGCTTAGAATCAAGCATCTCAACCTTTTTTGCAACATTCTGAATCCCATAATATGCATCAAAAGTAACTTGAGATTTACCACTAAGTCCCTGTTTTGTAGTAACCAATATTACTCCATTGGCGGCACGTGAACCGTAAATAGCAGCAGAGGCAGCGTCCTTAAGTACATCTATTGACTCAATATCCGATGGATTCAGGTAATCGATATTTCCGGTTACTATTCCATCAACTATATATAATGGATCGGTACTACCAGTGGATCCTACTCCTCGAATTCTTACTTTCATTGCTTCACCTGGTTGTCCGGAAGTGGAAGAAATAGTCACACCAGCCGCCTGACCTTGCAACGCCTGTAGCGCACTTGTTGAATTACGCTTTTCAATATCTTCCCCATCAACCTGAGCAGTAGCACCGGTTATAAGCTTCTTTTTCTGGATTCCATACCCAATCACAACTATTTCATCGAGTTCGGTAAAGTCTTCCTCAAGAGATATATTAATACTAGTTTGATTACCAACCTGTATTTCTTCTGTGATATATCCTAAAAAGGAAACCACCAGAATATCGTTTGGATTGGCTGAGATTTTAAATTCACCATTTAAATCCGTAACAGCACCATTTGTTGTGTTCTTTACAATAATATTAACTCCTGGAAGAGATTCGTTTGAGCTTGAACTCACAACCTTACCTGAAACTTCCGTTTCCTGTGAAAATGCATTGAAAGAAAATATGAATATAAAAAGCGATAGAATACCAAATCTTCTACGCACAAATATTCTATGACTCCTTTCATAGGATTGATTTAGGGGTATCATAAGAATTAGTTAGGTTAATAGGTTAATAGATTAATTACCTAACAAATGTATATATGACACTAAGCTTTCATGTGGTTATATGTATGCAATTGGGAGGTGGAATGTTAATTCATATGTTGCTTTTGATAACTCTATGGTGGTATAAATGATAAGTGTATTCAACATATGTAGCACTTAAAGAGTATGTTATGCGCTTAAATGAAATTGATTGGGTTTTTTGCTATTTTTCAATTCTAAACCAGTAAATATTGGCATGAATAAATAAACAAACTAAGAATTATACATCCAATTTTGTCCGCATTTTAATTGATATGTGACTAGTTTATGTTGCTTTTCTTTTATCCGATACATGAACCGAGTTTATGAATAATTTAATCCATATAATTATGTGAATAAGCTCCTTCTGGCTGGTTACAAGCTCAACAAAGCTAAAAATCCGAACTACTAACAAGTCCAAATTCTATAGTATCATCTATCGCATATTTCAAGACTGAAATATGTGATAACATTACTTGAACATAAGGCATTACTGCTTAATTATTTATTCGATACTAGCTTTAATACTTAATGGATTGTTTAACTGAAACAAAGTCTTATCTGCGTATGTTAGAAACTTGTTAAGTGTATCAATACTATCTAAATCTTGTTCCCAAGTGGCTCCAAAGTAGTAGTCAATAGCATTTGACTCAGGATGCAGGACAACAATATGACTGTTTTCATCTTCTGCTATCTTAATTAGATTGCCAAGGCGGTAAAAAATAATCATTCCCAGATTATCGTTGTTCAGACTTTGTTTTCCGAATGTGGCAATATATCCCCACTCACCTGAATCTTTATCCGAGACTATAAGTTCTGCCAATTCATTTTTAACAATACCGGTGCAAATATTCTCAATACCTTCTGAAAGCTCAACTTGCTGATGAGTCAGCCTACTACCTGCATTGATAGATATATTCGATATTAAATCAACTTTTTTGTCTGCAACCTGCCATCCATAATATAATGTCGATATCGACGATTGGATGACGCCATCCTGGATAATACTGCAAATAATGCTATCAGTTTTTTCTACTCTCATAGCCTTATCTTTAGACCAGTAACCAATTGAACCAATACCCAAAGATGAACCAACCTTTAAAATGTCCATTCCCCAATCATTTTGTTCGTGGTAGGAATCAAAACCATCTAAACCTACCTCATGCAGTATCATATCATCAGTTGTCTTACCGAAAATATCAACAGCATTACGCCAGTCAAGATAAAACCGATAACCAACTTTATCCGATTCCCAACCTGGTCCCTCGTAGCGAATATAAAATGAATGGTCTGTATGCTCATCGGGAACCCTTAAGTATTTTGTTTTTTGAAATTCACCACCCTCATACTCAAATTGTGTAACACCACTCTTCTTTGTTACCTGCTTCCAAACGCCTCCTTCTTTCACTGATAATTCTGCCTGAGTGCGTTTTGTAAAATTATTTTCTGCTAGTTTATCAGAAAAAATATCCACCTGTTCACTTGTATCTTTATCAATATCAAGCAAAACTAGAAGGCCATTTATTGTTTTACTTTTAGAATCTATTTTTGCTTGATGATACAAAATACTATTTCCCGATTTTACAACAATAGATTCGTGAGGAATTGAATTTAAAATCTTTAATAATTCAGGAGTGTCTAACAACAAAACCTGATCTTTATAATTAGTTTCTGTAGTATTCTCGATTCGAAAACTAAAAATTGGAATTTCTTCTTTATCTGTACATGAAGTAATTATGGTGGTAAATGAATAAACCAACAAGATAAATAAACCTGAATAAATTCTACTTTTTAGCATAGTTATGTTTTTTAAGTGAAGTTCTATCTATAATAAATCGTTAGATTAAATTTTGTTGAGCTCGCAAGCTCGGTTTGAGATATTAAAAAAGAAATAAAACGAAATTAACTAACATACTATACATTACGAAAAATTACGCTTTCTTTTCAACACATTTATTAGGCTAATATAAAATTTTAGCGACCTGTTGCTTCTATGTATTGGAAATATTCCTCTTTTTATAAGTATAATAAATGAAGAACAATAATACAACAAATCCTTCAAAAGAAGGAATTTTGGGTCAAATTTGAAATTCAAAAAAAATTTTAGCTTTTACAAAGTCTATAATAAAAAAAAAGTCCCGAAGCTGAGCGGGACTTGCCTTGATAGTTCAAGTATATTGTAGGAAATTTTATATTATTGTTATAACAAAAGGCGTGCCAGAAGCCTTGTTCCTATAGAAAATAATCTGTGCCTTGTTAAGAATTTAAGAGCTAATAGCTAAGTTCCTGAATATTTTGTTGATATGTAGATAAATAAACATCCCTTCGTTTTGCTTTTTAATATACCAAAGTCTATCTTTGTACACTTTTTTTAACACAGTAAAATCAAGTCAATGGGCGGTAAATTCTCAGAATATAAGAAATTCAACCTTTCAGAAATAAACGTGGAAGTCGCTAAAAAGTGGTCGGATGATAATACTTTCGAGAAAAGTATTGAGCTTCGAAAAGATAGCGATAAAGGCCCATTTGTTTTTTATGAAGGACCTCCTTCAGCTAATGGTATGCCTGGCATTCACCATGTTATATCCCGCTCTATTAAGGATATTATCTGCCGCTACAAAACTCAAAAAGGTTACCAGGTAAACCGCAAAGCTGGCTGGGATACACATGGCCTACCAGTTGAACTGAGTGTTGAAAAACGTTTAGGTATTACAAAAGAAGATATTGGTTCTAAAATCTCTGTAGCCGAATACAACCAAGCCTGCAAGGAAGATGTAATGCGTTACACAGCCGAATGGGAAGATGTTACAAAAAAAATGGGTTATTGGGTAAATATGGACGACCCATATATTACTTACGATAGCAAATATATGGAGACTTTATGGTACTTGCTTAAGCAATTGTACGATAAAGGTATGTTGTATAAGGGGTACACCATTCAACCCTATTCGCCTGCTGCAGGTACAGGCTTAAGTTCTCATGAGCTTAACCAGCCAGGTTGTTATCGCGATGTAAAAGACACCACTTGTGTTGCACAGTTTAAGGTTGTAAAAAACGATAAATCTAAATTCCTGTTCGAAGGAGTTGATTCTGATTTATTCTTTTTAGCATGGACAACAACTCCATGGACACTACCATCAAATACTGGCCTTACAGTAGGTGAAAACATCAGGTATGTGAAGGTGAAAACTTTCAACCCTTATACCGGTATTCCAGTAACTGTAGTTCTTGCGAAGGACTTGATGCATTCTTATTTTGAACCAAAAAACAAAGAACTAGCACTCGAAGATTATAAAGAAGGTGATAAGGCATTGCCATATAAAGTACTTGCTGAGTTTTCAGGGAAAGATATTGAGGGGGTTCAGTACGAGCAATTAATTGACTGGGTTCGTCCTGAAGGGAAAGCTTTTGAAGTTCTTGTTGGCGATTTTGTAACCACCGAAGATGGTACTGGTATTGTTCATACTGCTCCAACATTTGGTGCCGATGACTATCGTGTAGCTCAAAAACATAACGTTGCTTCATTAGTTGTTGTTGACAAGGAAGGTATTAGCATGCCTTTAGTTGACAAAAAAGGAAGATTTGTGAGACTGGCCGACCTTGATGAAAATTTCATGAGAAACCAGGTTAACCTCGAGACTTACCAGGATTTTTCAGGCAGATACGTTAAAAACGAATACGATGATTCTTTAAGTAAAGATGATGCTTCAGTTGATGTTGACATTGCTGTAATGCTTAAGCTAAATAACAAAGCATTCCGTATAGAAAAACACACCCATAATTATCCTCATTGCTGGAGAACTGATAAACCGGTACTTTACTATCCTTTAGATTCTTGGTTCATTAAAACCACAGCTGTTAAAGAAAAGCTACTAAGCCTTAATAAAACTATAAACTGGAAACCTGAATCTACAGGGACTGGTCGTTTTGGAAAATGGTTAGAAAACCTTGTTGATTGGAATTTATCTCGTTCTCGTTATTGGGGAACACCACTTCCTATTTGGAGAACCGAAGATAGCACAGAAGAGAAGTGTATTGGTTCAGCGGCAGAACTTTACAATGAAATTGAAAAAGCTATAGCAGCAGGAGTGATGAAGGAAAATCCGATGAAAGGGTTTGAAGCTGGAAATTACTCAAAAGAAAATTACGAAAAGATTGATCTACATCGACATATTGTCGATAATATTACACTCGTATCTGATTCAGGAAAAGCAATGACGCGCGAAAACGACCTGATTGATGTTTGGTTCGATTCAGGAGCAATGCCTTATGCACAGTTTCATTATCCATTCTCAATAAACAAGGAAGAATTCCAGAAGGTGTTTCCGGCAGACTTTATTGCAGAAGGAGTTGATCAAACCCGTGGATGGTTCTTTACGCTTCATGCAATTGCCACAATGTTATTCGACTCCGTTGCTTTTAAAAATATTATCAGTAATGGATTGGTGTTAGACAAAAAAGGTAACAAAATGTCGAAGCGTTTGGGAAATGCAGTTGATCCCTTCGAAACAATCGAGAAATATGGTTCCGATCCTTTACGTTGGTACATGATTACAAATGCGCAACCCTGGGACAACCTTAAATTCGATGTTGAAGGAGTTGAAGAAGTTCGCAGAAAATATTTTGGCACTTTATATAATACATATTCATTCTTTTCGCTTTACGCAAACGTTGATGGATTTGATTATTCTCAAGAAGATATTCCTGTAAGCGAAAGACCAGAAATTGACCGGTGGATTATTTCTTTACTACATTCATTAATTAAAGAAGTTGGCGAAAATTATGAAAATTATGAACCAACCCGTGCAGGTCGTGCAATTCAAACTTTTGTAACTGAAAACTTAAGTAACTGGTATGTTCGTTTAAACCGGAAGCGCTATTGGGGTGGAGAATTTGACAAAGATAAAATTTCGGCTTATCAAACACTTTATACCTGTTTAGAAACAATTGCTATGCTTTCGGCTCCGATTGCCCCATTCTATTCAGACAAGATATTCTGTGACCTAAATGCAGTTACAAATCGTTTTGCTGTTAGTTCTGTTCACCTTTCAGACTTTCCATCATATAACGAATCTTATATTGATAAAGACCTTGAGCAAAGAATGGAAATTGCACAACAACTTTCATCAATGGTCCTTGGTTTGCGTCGTAAAGAAAGTTTAAAAGTACGTCAGCCACTTAGTAAAATAATGGTGCCTATTTTAAGTAAGCAATTTGAAAAACAATTAAGAGCAATTGCACCACTTATACTTACCGAGGTTAATGTGAAAGAACTTGAATACCTTACCGATACTTCTGGAGTTTTAGTGAAAAAAATAAAACCAAACTTTAAATCATTAGGGCCGCGATTCGGAAAACTTATGAAACAAATTGCCGGAGTTGTTGGTAAGTTTAATCAAGATGATATTGTAAAGATTGAGCAAAACGGCACTTATCAAATAAACATTGACGGTCAGGATATTGAACTTACACTAAATGACGTTGAAATCACTTCCGAAGATATTCCAGGTTGGTTAGTTTCTACAGAGAATAACCTAACTGTTGCTCTGGATATTACCTTAACTGAAGAATTAAAGCAAGAAGGAATTGCTCGTGAATTTATAAACAGAATTCAAAATTTGCGCAAAGAAAGTGGTTTTGAAGTAACCGATAAAATTCACATTCGTATTATCAACTCTACAAATATAGCCGAAGCTATTGGGAATTTTAAAGACTATATAAGCTCCCAAACACTTGCAAAAGAAATTGAACTAGTAGATAGCATAATCGGTAATAATTGTGAGGAGATTGAAATAGATGAAAACACTAAAACTTCCATTTCAATCACTAAGATTTAATTATATTAACGTACCATATTAAGAATTTTTGTTAAATTTAGTCAAATAATACTACGGCTATGAGCGAGAAAACAAGGTATTCAGATGAGGAGTTAGCTGAATTTAAAGACATTATCCTCGAAAAGCTTGAAAAAGCAAAAAAAGATTATGAGCTATTAAAAAGTGCTATTACTCAAAGTGAGAGTAATGATACCCAAGATACCTCCCCAACATTTAAAGTCCTTGAAGAAGGTGCTGCAACATTATCAAGAGAAGAATCTGGAAAATTAGCAATGCGTCAGCAAAAATTTATTCAACACTTGCAAGGTGCATTGATTCGTATCCAAAATAAAACTTACGGAATCTGCCGGGAATCAGGGAAACTTATTTCTAAAGAAAGACTTCGTGCAGTTCCGCATGCAACCCTTTCGATTGATGAGAAGCATAAGCAGAAATAATAGTTAAAACATATAATTTGTAATGAATGATTGGATAACCTCCAATCATTTTTTTATTTATCTATCCTCGAATAAGGAGTTAATTTGATTACTTGAGGATTTTGGGTTATTTTTGCCCGTTCAAAAACAAACAAAATGTCTAAAACATTAAAAGCTATTCTGGTTGTTCTTATTATACTCCTAATCGATCAGGTTAGTAAAATTATTATAAAGTCACATATGACTCTTGGGCAATCAATTCCAGTGTTTGGAAACTGGTTCATGATAAGGTACATTGAAAATCCCGGAATGGCTTTTGGATGGGATATCCCAGGTAAATTCGGAAAAATTGCTCTTAGTTTATTTAGAGTTGTAGCTATTACAGGTATAATATTTTATTTAAGATATCTTATCAAACAAAAAGCCAGAACTCTTTTAATTATAAGCGTTGCCATGATTTTAGCCGGAGCTATTGGAAATATTCTTGATAGTGCTTTCTACGGTTTAATATTTGATAAAGGAACTGTTTATTTACCAGAATACGATGACTGGGTTGGATATGGAGGAATTGCGCAAGCAAACTTTTCCGGGTATGCCACTGCTTTTCGTGGTTGTGTGGTTGATATGCTTTATTTCCCACTATTTGAAGGAACTTACCCCAGCTGGTTCCCATTTAAATCAGGCGAAAACTTTGTCTTTTTCAGGCCAATTTTTAATATAGCCGATTCTGCAATTTCAATTGGTGTAGTACTAATTTTATTGTTTCAACGCAGGCTGTTTAAACATCTTTAATCAAGACATCCTTTTTAGAATTTGCACACAAATGCGGTTAATCGCTTGTTTAAATTCATTATATTTAAATTATTCTTATACTTTTAATAACAATCAATTACACGGAAACTTGTAATTTAGAGAGCTAATAATGAAAACCATTTGAAATGACTGAAGTAGTAATTGGAATTGATATTGGAGGAACCTTCACCAAATTTGGAATAGTTGACAGAGATGGCAATTGCTTGAAAGAAAACTTTACCAGCACAGATAAATTTTCCGAGTTAGATGTATATCTTGAACATCTTCATACAGAAATTGAAGAGTTAATAAATTCAATAAATAATGATATTACCATAAAAGGTGTTGGAATTGGAGCACCAAACGGGAATTATTATAATGGAACAATAGAACATGCTCCAAACCTGAACTGGAAAGGAATAATCCCTTTTGTTGAACGCCTTAAAGAATATTTCCCAGGTTTACCTGTTGTACTAACAAACGATGCTAATGCAGCTGCAATTGGAGAAATGATTTATGGCGGTGCAAAGGGTATGAAAGACTTTATTGTTATTACACTAGGTACCGGATTAGGAAGTGGAATAGTTGTTGGTGGCAATGTTGTATATGGTCATGATGGCTTTGCAGGCGAATTAGGCCACGTTAATGTTAAGCATCGCGGTAGAAATTGTGGTTGTGGTAAAAGAGGTTGTCTTGAAACATATGTTTCTGCAACAGGAATTAAGCGAACGGTATTTAAACTCTTAGCAGAAAGAGTTGAATCAAGCGAATTAAGAGATATTAGTTTTAATGATCTTACTGCTAAAATGATTTCTGAAGCTGCGAAGAAAGGTGATAAAATTGCCTTGGAAGCATTTCAAATTACTGGTCGTATTTTAGGCGTAAAATTGGCTGATGCTGTAGCTTGTACAAGTCCCGAGGTTATATTTTTGTTTGGTGGATTAGCACTTGCAGATAATTTAATTTTTGATCCAACAATTAAAAATATGGAAGAAAATCTATTCCCAATTTATAAAGGAAAAGTAAAGGTTTTACCATCACAATTGCAAGATGCAAACGCAGCAGTACTTGGCGCCAGTGCCTTGGCTTGGAAGGAATTAGGCAAACAATAAAACCTTTTTTATCCTTTTGCGTACTAATTATATATTTATGGATAAAATTGACTTAGAAAAAAAGACTGTTCTAGTTGTTGAGGATGAAGAGCGAAATTGGTTTGTTTTACGAGATATTATTCAATTTTGTAATGGCAATCCGGTCTGGGCAGAATCTGGAATGGAGGCCATAAAACAAGTAAAGGATAATGTTGATATAGTTCTTGTTCTCATGGATATCCGAATTCCATTCATGAGTGGTGTAGAAGCAACCAAAGAAGTTAAAATCATTCGCCCCGAACTTCCAGTAATTGCCCAAACAGCCTTTACGGACGAAAAGCAAATAAAAGAATATAAAGCAGCTGGTTGTAGCGATTGTTTATTTAAACCTGTAAACTTCAATAAAGTTATTGAGTTGCTTAAACAATATCTCATTGCCTAATAAAATTCATTCCATTTTTTTTGCTCTTTCTTTCAACTATCTTTTTTTAATTTGACTCTTCTTATTGCGTTTCTATATTATTTAAAAAACGATTTAGAGGATATAAAGCCTCAAATTCCTCTATTGCAGTATTAAAAAAATCAGCATTCATCAAGTCTTTATCCGGTTTGGAATCCATAACAGTAAAATGTTTTAATTTTAAGTATTCTATTCCTTCAAAATCCTCAGGAAATCCTCGCGGACATCTTTTTAGCCTTTCCCCCTCAAAATCTCCATAGTATTTTACAAAATCCTTTTCCTTTATAATTTCAAGAAACTCTTCGTAATTTTCAAATATCTCTTTTCGAATAGCCTTTAGTACAGGAGAAGGAGGCATATAGATACCGCCAGCAAGGAAGCTCCCTTCTGGCTCAACATGTAGATAGTAACCAGCATTACCAGCATTTCTACCTCCAGGCGTTATAAATGCCCCAAAATTTGTTTTGTACGGAGATTTGTCCTTAGAAAAGCGAACATCTCTATTTATTCTGAAAATGCAATTTTTTGGTGAATTACCGGAAACCGACCTATCAAACTGACTTACTTCATGTATGAGTAGTTCAACGACATGAACAAAATGTTGCCGACAAGCTTCGTATGTTTTCCGGTTTTCTTGAAACCACTCTCTATAATTATTGTTTTGAAGATCTTTCAGGAATTGGTATGTCTCTTTACTAATCATTGTTTTGAGTTTATATTAAAACTGTTTTAGAGGTATATTGTTTATTAGATTTTATTCAAAGTTTGAACCTAACCAATTATTCTCTTGGCTCAAACCAGTCGCCCTTAGCTTTAATTAGGGAAATCAATTCCTCAACAGCCAAATTCTCAGGAATACCTCGTTTAACAAGATCTTTATTGTAATATAGATTGATCTTTCCAACACCTGAACCAATATAACCATAGTCAGCATCGGCCATTTCACCCAAGCCATTTACAATACAACCCATAATGCCAATTTTTAGACCTTTTAGGTGAGAAGTTTTCTCTCGAATTTTTTTGGTAGTTTCTTGTAAGCCGAACATAGTGCGACCACATGATGGACAGGAGATATATTCCGGTTTAGTTATTCTCATTCTCGATGCTTGCAAAATTCCAAAAGCTGTAGAATTAATCTCCAACGGATTTAAATCTCCTGTGTTCTCAATCCAAATACCATCAGCAAGTCCATCAAGAAATAATCCACCTAAATCAGCAGAAGCTTTTATCTGAAAACTTTCAAGGTCTGTTTCCATATATTCTCTATGAAGTATCACCGGAGTCATTATATTAGCATTAATCAAGCGAACAATGGCAGCTCTTTGGTCAGAAAAACCGTTTTCATTTCGGGTTCTTAGAATAATAGCAGCGAATTTTCTAAATTTTTCAATGCTGCTTTTTTCAACTTCATCTGCATAACACATATAAAACCCAGCTTTATGAATTTCATCTTCACTCTTTAGAATATAATCGGGTTCAATATCTTTTGACACATTTGGTAAGTCAACGGAAGAAATAACTACAGGAACATTGTTCCCTCCAATATTTTTAAAGGCAACAGTTTTCCTCCTATGGTATGAATATGGATTTATAGTGTAATTCTCAAACGATTCAATGGGTTTATGTTTTTTACGAAGATTAAGATAGTTGAGTAGTTTGTTTGCAACTGGAATCTCACTTTCTGGAGGTTCAGTTAAAGATATGCGAATAGTATCACCAATGCCATCAGCCAGAAGAGCCCCAACTCCAATAGCAGATTTTATACGTCCATCTTCACCTTCTCCAGCTTCTGTTACACCCAAATGAAGAGGATATTTCATTTCTTCAGCATCCATTTTAGCAACAAGTAGACGTGTAGCCTGAACCATTATTAAAGTGTTGCTGGCTTTCATTGAGATAATCACATTTTCAAAATTCTCTTCTTTACAAAATCTAAGGAATTCCATTGCCGATTCCGCCATACCCTCAGGAGTGTCGCCATATCTACTCATTATCCTGTCGGAGAGAGAGCCATGGTTACTTCCTATTCGCAAAGAAGTGTTGTATTCTTTACATATTTCGAGTAGAGGTATAAACTTCTGTCTAACTCTAATTAATTCTTCTTTGTACTCTATATCGTTATAATCGTGTTTGGTAAAGCTTTTAGAATCGGCGAAGTTTCCTGGGTTAATTCTAACTTTGTCAACTATTTTTGCTGCTTCAAAGGCTAATTCCTGATTAAAATGAATGTCGGCAACTAGTGGAATCTGATAACCTCTTGAAACAATATTACTCTTAATTAGCTTTAAAGCTTCAATATCTTTTTTTGACGGTACAGTAATGCGTACTAGTTGGGCTCCTGCTTTATTTGAAGAAATAATTTGAGCTACAGTTTTCTCAACATCACTAGTTGCAGTATTAGTCATTGTTTGTACACAGATGTCGCTAGTGCCTCCAATAATAATATTGCCAACCTTAACAGGCAGAGCATCTCTTCTGTTATATTGTATAAAATCTTTGCAGTAGATGTTTTCCATATGCATATTTAAAAAATTGGTCCTACCATTAACATGACAGGACCAACAAAAATACAAACAATTAGCAAATACTCTTACATCACTAATTGTTCCTCTTTTTTTAAAAAATTTTAATAAATATACGATGGTTATTTATCGAACCTTAATGCCTCAAATAACTTCTCCCTTATAATTCTTCTTTGGATATGTGCTTAGAAACTATACTCAATAGCAAGCGCTTTCTCTAATGTTTCTTTGCTAATTTCATCCTTGATTATATAACTTCTGGCTCCGGCCTCTATCATTTGAATAATATATTTCATTTCGGAATGAAACGAAACAGCAATAATTACAAGATTTCTGTATGCTTGGGTAGCTTCGCGAGTTGCTTCAATACCACTAACTTTAGGCATGTTGATATCCATGAAGACTGTATCGTAGATTCGCATATTAAGCTCACTTAAACACTCATCTCCATCCTTCACAATCTTGATTTCCTCAACCTGTTCTTGAAAGGAATCAAGTAACATGAATTTTAACGCCTTCGAGAAATGAGGGTTGTCATCAGCAATCAATATTTTTTGCTTCTTCATAGCCGTTTACAAATTATAAAGCAAAATAAACATATAGATTCTAAAAATAAATAGCGAAAATACTCAATTCAATGAACCCTTTACTAATTTTTTATTAAGTGTTTACCGCCATAAAATGAAACAGGGCGACAAAAATGAATCTGCCACCCTGTCGTCTACCTAAATCCAACCAAACCCTACATCAAAAATTTAATCGTTACACTACATAATATAAATATAGTATTTGCACCGATAAAAATTTATTGTGCAAAAATATAATTAGCTATAGTTTTCTATGTAAGTGTTTATACTTAATCTATGTCGGTTTTTACCCATATCAATTTGGGTAATATCCGACTCCGCTAAATAAAATATGCTGCATGTCTGCTATATTCTTATTCAGCATTTGTGGTATTGCCCCAATAGATTTCACATTACTCGCTCCTAGTGCACTAAACATTTTTACCAATCTCAATTGAATTGTATTAAATAAACTTTTATCTGTATACATTCCATCAAGATCAAGTAAAACAATAAATCCTTCGGTAAGATGTGTACTTTCTTCACGCGCCAAGTGAAATGCTAATTCCAACTCAGACATCATAAAATAGCCTCTCAATTGAATCAGTAAATTATTACCTAAAACATCTGCTTTTATCTTAAAAGTATCAATCATTTGCTTGTGGTATTCAGTAGAGTATAAAGCTACAAAACAGACGCGCCCATTCCATGTTCATTTTTACTCAAATTCAAGTCGCTATTCTCTATTTAATAATGTAGATTATCCGATCCAGATAACGTCGGATTCTCGACATAAAAAGCTAAAAGTATGGTATAAGCAACCAAATAAACAACTTTGTTCATAAAAAATAAGCTCTACCCTTTCCCAGTAAGCAGGAATCTATAATTTGCTCGAAAGTAATTTCATCTAATGGTAAGGTATATTTCTTTAATTTTTACTCTCGGGATTTTCTGTCTGGCAAACGGACAAGACACTCTATATCTAGATATTAATGCTGCTGTTAAACTAGCCCGGCTAAACACCTCTACACATAAGAATTCGACTCTGTCAGAGTTACTGATAGATAATACCTCAAGACTTTCAGGAATAAAAGTGCCTCCAACTGAGTTTAAATATAAATATGGCCAGTTGTATACGCCAGAAAAAGGCTGGAAATTTGAAGTCGATCAAAAATTCGGAAATATTGTTCAAAACCTTCGAAATCGCGAACTTGAAGATATTGCAAGGTTGATAAACCAAAAAGAAAATCAATTACAAATTAAAAGTTTAGAACTTCAGATAAAATCAGTTTACTTAAACTGGATATATCTTTATAACCTGGCCGAAAACATAGGAATATTAAAGGAATACCTTGCAAAAAGCCTTTACGTCTCTAGTGTAAGACACGATTTGGGAGAAACCGAATTTTTGGAGGATCTGCATGTACAGACCAGAATGTCAGAGCTTGATTTACAATACGCCGAGTGCCAGATAAATATTGAAATGACCAGAAATGAACTAAAACGTTTAGTTAACACTACGGCATTTATTGTTCCGGTAAACCGGAAACTCGAGATGTATATGGTGGGTAAAAAATATGACACCTCAGCGTATAATGGAAATTATATATCAGATGTTTACTTGCAGAAATATAATTATTCAACCACTAATGTAAAATCAAAAAAAGCTGCATATTCACCTTCGGTTAGTGCTGGGCTATTTCTACAGAATATCAATAAAGGATCTTCATTAACTGGTGTTCAAGCTGGAATTTCAATACCTATTTGGTATCTTCCAAATAAGGCTGAAGTCGAAAAAACAAAAATTGAATCAGAAAAAGCATATAATGATTATACCCAAGTGCTCAATAGTTCCAAACTTAAAATTGAAAATCTTTTACTACAACTAGATAAAAGTTTTCTGCGAATAAGGCATTATCAGAATTTTGCTATACCTACAGCAAACCATCAGATTAATACAACAGTAGCAAAATATCAGGCTGAAGAAATTGAATATAATACATATGTGAATCTAATTACGGAAGCACTTCTGATAAAGAGAGAATACTTGGAAACTATTAATAATTATAATCAAACAGCTGTAGAGCTTGAATTATATACAAAATAGCAAGATAAGAAACATTCATGTACAAAATCTATGTATAAACTAATGATCCTATTTCGGACATTCCATCTAACAACTAAAAACAAAATATAAACAGATGAAATTAATATATATAATTGGATGCCTTTTGTTCATACTCGCATGTAATTCAACTGACACTATTTCTAGTCTTGGAAACAAACCAAAACACATTATCCTTTCCAATGATAATTCTATTCTAAAGGAGATTCATTCAAGTGAAATCGAAACAGTCAAAATTGATACCCTCATCCATATTAAATCCAGAATTCAATATTCTACAACTGATTTACATTACCTAACCTTTCCTATACCAGGATTTTTAAAAAGTGCAAAAAAGAATGTCGGAGATAAAGTAAGTAAAGGAGAAATTATCGCCCAAATAGAACACCCGAAATACATAGAACTAAAAAGAGATTACCTGAAAGCTAAAACTGATTTCGATTATTATAAGCAAAATTATTCCCGTCAAGGAGAATTAGCTATTGAGCAAGCTACATCAATTAAGAATATGCAGATTTCAGAAAGAAATTATAAAAATTCTGAAGCTGAACTAAAATACCTTGAAGCAAGTCTTAAATTAATTGGAATTAATGCTGAAAAACTAGATGTAAACAGTCTCACAGCTATTGGCTATATCCACTCTCCAGCAAGCGGAGTAATTGTTGAAGCCAATTCGATACCTGGAGAATACTATGGTAATTCAGATAAACTATATCAGATTTCCACAAACCCCGCCTTTGTAACAAAATTTAGCATAAAGAACAAATATATCCACAAATTGAAAATAAAGGATAATCTGAAACTCCATGCTATTGGCAAATGCGAAGATGATTTTGAAGGTACAATTACCTCTATTTTGGAGAGCAATGAACAAAGTCTTATTCAAATTTCATCTCCACTTAAAAATGAGAATTGGTTGAGAGTTGGTAATACTGTTGAGTTTGTTGTTCCTGTTGAACAAATATTTTTAAAAGTCCCTTTAAAAACTGTGATTGACAATGAGTGGATAATCATTCAAAAATCAGAAAATATATTTGAGCGAATTAATGTTAAGCCATACAAGTTAGAAGTCGACTACCTCATTATATCCTATGATAAGGAGCTAGCAAACTCCAAAATAGTTATTCAGGGCGCAGAAAAAATAATGTCTGTCTATTAGCAGAACCTTTCAAATAATTCTGCATATTTTGGGTAGGCTTGTATTAGATCGACCTTATTAAACATTTCAAAATCATCAAACTCAAAACCAGGAGCAACAACACAGCTCATGAGACTATAAGAGTCCGCTTCCAATACTTCGGCTGCAAAGATGTTTCCCATAGGAATATGGACGCAAAATTCCTCAGCTTTTTCATACCTTGACCCAAGAATTCTTGTGTGTTTCTTTCCTTCTTGATCAATAATAAATATTCTTACCGAACTTCCGCTATGAAAATACCAAAGCTCATCGGATTTCAAACGATGCATTTTCGAAATATCTTCTGAGCGCAACATAAAGTAAATACTTGTAGCAACCCTTCTGTTACCAGAGTATCCATAAGGCAAACCATCCAAACTGACAGTAATATTTGAACGAAAGACTTCTGAGAAAAAACCTCCTTCTGGATGTGGTTTTAAATTCAGGTGTTGTATCAAATAATCAGCAGTCTCCATTTCTATTATTTTAATAGTTTTTTAGCATTTCATTTTACAATCCGAATTGAAATTAGTTAAAATCACAAATATATCAAAACGGCTTATTTTTGAATCTTCACTGATTATTTGTATATTTATTTCACCTGAAAAAATCCTCACAATTATGAAAGTAGATTTACTCAAATACATGTCTAATAGAATGCAAGAGGATGAATCTGGGTTTCTTGACGCGGGTCCTGTAATTACGATTTCTCGCTTATATGGATGCCCCGGAAAAAAACTTGCAAAATCCCTTTCTGAGGAGCTTTCAAAAAAAATGCTCGCTCTTAAAAAAAAGGGTAAAAATTGGGATTATGTTACGAAAGAAATCTTGAGCGAATCTGCACGAGAACTTGAAATGAATCCCGATAAAATTAAATATGTATTTAATTATAAAAAAAAAGGCATAATTGATGAACTATTTTCAGCACATTCAAGCAAATACTATAAGAGCGATAGAAAAATACGAAATACTATTGCCAGAGTAATACGAAATATGGCTCGCGAAGGAAATGTTGTAATTGTTGGTAGAGGTGGAGTTGCAATTACACACGATATGCCAAATTCGTTACACATAAATTTAGAAGCTCCCCTTCAATGGCGCGTTCTGCGCATTGCAGAAAAATTCAATTTATCTTTTGAAGAGGCAGAAAAAACAACAATAGATATTGATAAAAAAAGGAAAGCATTTCGGGAATACTTTGAAGGGCAAAACACTGATTATACCTGGTTTGACCTTACTTTCAACTGCATGACAATGTCAGTTGATGAAATAGTAAAAATTATTCTTAAAGCTGTTGAAGTAAGACTTTCTTTCTAATCATGAAACCAATAGTTGGCAAAGTTATGAATCATTGAGAAAATTATTCTTCTCGATAGAGAAATACTCTATTTTTATATCATCCAGATAATTAACACAAAATAATTTTTATTACTATTTCGGGAAAAGGAAATGCCTCAATCAGCAATTTTGAAGAATTAAAATTACTTTTGCTTTCTTTGTTATAAAGTTTTAAAAAAGAATAAAGAAATTAAAAGTTGTATGTCTTCAGAATTTTTATGATATTTATTTAGTTATTATTTTTGTATTTGAGCAATAAGGCACACATGGAAAATCTCTTAATCGAAGGTACAGATACATTGCCAAATGTTGAGATGGACATCAAAGGTCGCATCAAGATTGAAGGTAGAGCCTTACCAGAAGATGCGATCAGATTCTTTAAGCCCATTCTAACATGGGTTTCTGAATATTCAGGTGAAATATTTGATATTAATGTTAGTCTTGAATACTTTAACACAAGTGTTTCAAAGCAATTACATAACTTCTTTAAAATTTTAAATAATAAGCCTGAAAACATAAATATCTCTGTTATCTGGCATTATGAAGAAGGTGATGATGAAATGTTAGAATCAGGCGAAATATATGAAGAACTCTTTCCCAGATTTAACTTTAAGTTCAATAAATACAAGGAAATTTTAGAATAAAAATCATCCATTTCCGTTTAAATATTGTTACATCTTTGTTACTAACAAACTCTTCCCGGATGAGTATTTTTGCTGGTTTTATAAAAAACACCTGTGATGTTTATTAAAAATTCAACAAAAAACTTTAACATTTGAGTATCATTTTACCAAGTTGTAGACATAAACTAACTTTAGGCAATTATGAAATACTTTGTAATACTTTTTAGTATAATATGGATTGCTCCTAAAACTTTTGCTCAAGAAGAAGAAACCTTATCAAAGAAGGAATTAAAACAAATTGCAAAAGAAGAAAAAAAGTCTCGCATGCATGCAGAAAATGAAAAAAAGCGAGAGTTAACAGCACTTATGCTAGAATACCATAGGTTTGTTCTTGAGGCTGATTTTGTGAGCGACAAAAGAGGAAATAGAATTCCGGTGAGTTCAGAAATTAACTTTATCGTTGTTGATTCAACGCACGGCACTTTACAATTAGGAAGTCCATATGGTCTAGGCCGTAATGGTCTTGGTGGAATTACTTTGGAAGGAAGAATAAGCAAATATAATTTAAAAGAAATTCAAAAAAAAACGGGAAAATCGTATTCGCTTATGATTATCATTTTGACTTCATTTGGAACATATGATATAACATTTCAGATTTCTGAAAAAGGAAATACAGAAGCAACCATACGAGGTAACACAATGGGGCTGTTAAGGTATAGCGGGAATCTTATTCCAATAGGTGAGTCAAAGGTTTTTAAAGGGTCAACAATTTATTAAATAAACCACAATGAATCATCTAACAGTTATAATTTCTGAAATTCTGGTATTAGTCGCTGACAAAACTATGGAGACTACAGAAATAGTTAAAAATATTAAGGTTGACAAAGTACATACCACAACTAATTGTAAGAGTTGTAATGCTGATTTGCTTTATCATTTTACCATTAAGCCAGAGATTCATGCAATTTCTGATCAATTATATTTTGTTCGAAATCAATTAGTATAAAAAATAAAAACCACTCAATTTTTATTCATGAAAAAAACAATTTTTATAATTTCATTAATTTGCTTTTCAGCAATTCTTTCAGCTCAGAAAGGTAATTTTGGTTTAGGAATTATTCTTGGTAAACCTACTGGAGTAAGTGCAAAACTTTGGAATGGAAGAACTACTGCCTTTGATGGTGCAGCCGCATGGTATATATCAGGTAATGAAGGAGCCATGCAATTACATGCCAATTACCTAAAACATAATTTCGAAATTTTCCAGGTTGAAGAGGGACAATTGCCACTTTATTATGGCATAGGAGCAAAAATTGTACTGGGATCCGATGTTGGATTTGGAGTAAGAGTTCCGCTTGGTATTTCCTACATATTTAATAATGATTTGCCCTTAGATACATTTCTGGAATTAGCCCCAACCTTGAATTTAATGCCTTCAACTGGCTTTGATATTGATGGAGCAATAGGAGTTAGATACTATTTTTAAGGCCTTTTTTTGATATTAATCTATAAACCGGACTATTTATTTCAGTCCGGTTTTCTACATTTGCAAAAAGCAATAGTCTCGCAATAAATACACAAACCTCTAAGTTTATATTGTAAACCACAAAACAAATGGAACACAAACACGAAAACGGGCACCTTACACAAACTCCTCCCAAACCAAAAGTACCAATGTATTTGGTCGCAATTGTAATTACTCTTGCAGTACTTTCTGTTGTTTTGGGAATTATGTTTATACAAAAAAGTCAACAGCATGCTGAAACACTTGAAGATGTAACATTTGTTAAGGAGCAAAAGCAACAATTAGAAGTTGAGCTTAATGAACTAATCATAGGTTATGATTCGCTCAAAACCGAAAATGATAGTATTAATGTGAAACTTATATCGGAACAAGATAAAATTCGGAGACTTTTGAGAACCCAGGCTTCGAATTCTAAAAAATTACAGATGTACCAAAAAGAACTCACGACTTTAAGAAAGGTTATGCGGAGTTATATTATTCAAATCGATTCTTTAAATACTCGTAATCGGGAATTAACAGAAGAGAATGTAGAAGTTAGACAACAGCTTAGGCAAGTAGAAACTGATTTTAATGAACTTACTGAAACTAAAGATCAATTAACATCAAAAGTTGCATTAGCACAAAAGCTTACTGCTAAAAATATAATAGCTACAGGACTAACAGATAGATCGAAGGAAAAAGACAAAATTGCTAAAATTGCTAAAATTAGAGTTTGCTTTACGATAAGGGAAAACAATATAGCAGACTCAGGTAAGAAAATGATATACCTTCGAATAACCAGACCCGATGATATAGTACTTTCATCGCCTTCTGCTGAAATGTTTGAATACCAGGAACAACAATTGGTATATTCTGAGAAACGCGAATTGGAATACGATCAGCAAGATATTGATATGTGTATATTTTGGGATAAAAAAGAAGAATTAATACCAGGAACATATTTTGTTACACTGTATTCTGGGGGTCATGAAATAGGTTCTACTACTTTTGATTTAAAATAGCCTCACAAAATTTAGTGTTTATGGCCGTGTTACAGTTGTAACACGGCCATTTCATTTTTATTAATTTTACTATTTACGTTTTGGAAACAACCAATAAAGTATTCAAAACCATTTTTTATTGAATAGTTATAAGAAGTTCATGTTCGTTTTATAACTTTATAGATAGCTTAATAATGTATTTGTTATGAGAATAGGAATAATTATTGGTAGAATAGGTGGCGTAGATGGAGTCGCCCTAGAAACAGAAAAATGGATCGATATTCTAAAAAAGCTTGGCCACGAAATCTATATTATTGCCGGTCAGTTTGAAGAACGTATGATTAATCCTCAGTATGAAACCCTAGTTCCGGAAATGTCTTTTTTCTCACCGGAAAGCTATTGGGGTCAGAAAAAGGCATACTTCCATCCTGAAGCAAATGAAGAGGAATTGCACGATCACATCAACTTGTACTCAAAAGTTATATACAAAAAACTCATTAATTGGATTCATGAAAAAAAAATTGAACTAATACTTTCTGAGAATGCAAGTTGTCTACCTTCTCATCTTGAAATGGGATTAGCAATTAAGAAACTTGTTTTTAATACAGGCTTACCCACGATAACTCATGATCATGATTTTGCCTGGGAGCGTGGAAAACGATACGTTTCACCTCACGAGAGCATAAATAAATTTGTTTCCGACACTTTCCCTTTAAGAGCCCCTAATTCTGTCCATGCGGTTATTAACACTTATGGTCATGATTTCCTTAAAGAAAAGTATAATCGCGATTCGGTAAATGTTCCCAACGTAATGGACTTTAATCAGCCTTTTGGGGAAATAACAGAAAAGAATAGCATGATGTATCAGAATCTGGGATATAAAAAGGATGACATTTTACTTTTCCAAATAACAAGAATTGTCGAAAGAAAGGGTATTGAAACAGCAATCGACTTTATTCATAAACTAGATAACCCTAAAATAAAGCTAGTTATTACAGGGAACTACAACGACGATGCTGGCAGTAGATATTATTTCAGACTTGTCGATCGTATTCACAAATATAAGCTCGGTGAGCAGGTCTCTTTCACATATCACTTGTTTAGTAATAAAGGATACGTTCATTCAAGTAATAATTTAATTTATTCCTTGTCGGATGCATATGCCCAAGCTAGAGCTTGTACATATTTCAGTACTTACGAAGGTTTTGGAAATGCTTTTGTTGAAGCTGTGTTAGCTAAACGGCCAATATTTGTAAATAACTATAAACCTGTGTACTGGCCCGATATTGGTTCGCTCGGTTTTAATGCAGTTATGCTGGAAGATAGTGTTATAACCGATAAAGCTTTGGAAGAAATGACGGAAGTAATTCATAATCCAAAACTTAATAAGGAAATAGCAGAACATAATTATCTTCTAGGAAAAAAATTCTTCTCTTACGAAGTACTAGAAGAAAGATTAGTTGAGCTGATTGAAAGAGCTGTAAAAGCTGCAGGAGCTCAGAAAGGTTAAATTATTTACAATAAAATGACAAAAAAAATTCAGCTAATTCATAAGCTTTGGCTGATTTAAAAAAAAGAAAAGCCATCTGAATCCCTCAGACAGCCTTTCTCGGATTTATAGCGTGACAATATAAAGAGCCTATTTTACCATTTAGCAAGATTTGTCATCCATTCTTCAACTTCAAATTCTTCTTCTTCAGTTTCTTGCTTTGTATTCCAGAAATTATCATTTGCTTCAAGCATCCATGATTCTATTTCAATTATGCTTTCATCTTCTAGTTCAGAAGTCCATTCATTTAAATTAAACATCCAATTTTCAACAGAATATTCTATTTCAAATTGTGATGTGCTACTTAGAACTGCATTAGAAGTTTTGTTGCCAGGATTTGCAGTTACCATGAGTGTTCCTACAAAAATTAAAATAGTAGCAATTATTAAGTATCTTATTTTCGAATTATATCTTGAGTTCATAATGTTTGTTTTAAATAGTTGAAAAGGATATTACTATAAACGTGCCAATTTTTTCAACAAGCTTATTTTCTATACTTTAGGGGATTTTAACCTTGTTTTGCAGATGCTAAAAATGAACGAAAACGAAATAAATTTGTTCGTTACCGTACAACAATTTACTTTTTATTCTAAAATGACAATTAAAAATTCATTGAATCATTTTGTTCAAGGCTTTTTTATAATAAAATTTGCAATACCGATATGAACCCTACGAATGAATGAAACGAACATCGAAATTGTTTTCAATAGTTTTTGTGAGAGTTTAATTACGCTGAACTAGGGTGCATACAACCTCTTAACATGATATTTCAGCGATGAATAGTAATGTTTTTTTAAAGCTTTTCCGGTTTTTGCTATTACCATTTTCATTAATTTATGGTTTGGTAATTTTTTTGCGCAACAAACTTTTCGATTGGAATATTAAAAAAACTGTGAGCTATAATTTCCCGGTAATTTCGGTTGGAAATATTACGGTTGGGGGCACTGGCAAAACTCCCCATACAGAGTTTTTACTAAATCTTCTTTCAAAAGAATTTCGAACAGCTGTTTTAAGTCGTGGCTATAAAAGAAAAACTAAGGGGTTTGTTCTTGCCTCTAAATCTTCAACTCCTGAAGAAATAGGAGATGAATCCTACCAAATTCACATGAAGTATCCAGAAAGCCTTGTAGCTGTTTGTGAATCCAGAGTGGAGGGAATTAAAAATCTACTTCTTCAGAATCCTAATCCAAACATTGTTCTGTTGGACGATGCATTTCAACATCGATATGTAAATCCAGGACTTTCTATATTATTAGTGGATTATAACAGGCCGGTATATAGAGATTTCTATTTACCAACAGGTAATTTACGCGATGGTTTTTATTCCCGAAAAAGAGCCGATATTATAATTGTTACAAAGACGCCCGGTGAAATGGTCGTTGAAGATTACAAATATTGGAGGAAAAAACTCAGAATATCAGACCATCAGAAAGTGTATTTTTCTCAGTTCGAATATGGAAATCTTAAACCAGTATTCCTTAATCAAAACAAGCAGATAGATATTCCATCTTTAAAAAACTTGAAAACACAGGTTTTATTAATAACAGGAATAGCAGAGCCAAAGCCCTTAATAGAGTACATTGAAAGCCATGGTTTATCCTGTGAAATTATCAGGTTTGCAGATCATCATAATTTCTCAGATACCGATTTAAAAAGTATTCATAGTAAATATGATAAACTTAATAGCAAGGCACGAATTATTATTACTACCGAAAAAGATGCTGTTCGAATAATGCACTTAATGAATTATCCGGAAACATTAAAAGAAGCAACTTACTACTTACCTATAAGCGTGAAAATTTTAGAAGACAAAGAAGAAGAATTTAAAAACTATACACTTAAATATGCTAGAAGAGATTAAAAATTCAGTTGATTACATTCGTGATCAGATAAAAAGTGAACCAAAGTTTGCCGTTATTCTAGGTTCAGGATTAGGAGGATTTATTAATGATATTGAAATACTTAATGAATTGCCTTATGATTCTATTCCTGATTTTCCAAAGACATCAGTTGAAGGACATTCTGGAAAACTTGTGCATGCCAGACACAACGGAGTTGAAATGTTAATTATGCAAGGAAGAATTCATTTCTATGAAGGTCAACCAATGGAAACTTTAACCTATCCAATAAGAGTGTTTAAAGCTATTGGAATAGAAACTCTAATTTTATCAAATGCCAGTGGAGGCATGAATGAGAATTTTGCAATTGGTGATTTAATGATTATTGATGATCATGTTAACCTAATGCCTAATCCGCTAGTTGGCCCACATAAGCCTGAATATGGTGCACGTTTTCCAGATATGAGCGATGCATATGATGCGGAGTTAATTAAAAAAGCCCAGGATATTGCAGCAAAAAATAATATTAAAGTTCATCAGGGGGTTTATATTGCAGTAACCGGACCAACTTATGAAACTCCAGCTGAATATAAAGCTTTCAGAATTCTAGGTGGCGATGTTGTAGGTATGTCAACAGTACCTGAAGTAATTGTGGCGCGTCAAGTTGGAATTAAGTGCTTTGCAATTTCTGTTATTACTGATTTAGGAGTTCCTGGGAAAATTGAATATATGACTCATGAATTTGTTCAGGAAGCAGCCGCAAAAGCTGAACCAAAAATGGCTACTATTGTCAAAGGAATTATTTCAAATTAAAATCAATGCATGGATAAAGGTAAAGGTGTAAATAAAAAAGGTGGTTTTAAAACTGCCAATGTGCTTGCTATTACTTTAGCGCACCATATTCATGATATTTACACTTCCTTTTTACCTGCCCTGCAACCAACAATTATAGAGTTTTTCGGATTAAACAATCGCTTGTTTGGACTACTTTCTGTTTTTCAAAGAATACCGACATTGCTTAATCCGTTTATTGGCGTTCTTGCTGAAAAGGTTCGTATACGATACCTCATGATTTCTGCGCCAACCATTACAGCGGTTAGCATGAGCCTAATGGGAAACGTGAATTCGTTTACTTCATTGGCTATTCTTGTATTTATTTCAGGCTTTAGTTCGGCAATTTTCCATGTGCCAACTCCTGTTATGATGAAGCATGTTTCGGGCAACAAACCCGGCGTGGGAATGGGGTTTTATATGTTTGGTGGAGAATTTGCCAGAACTGTTGGCCCAATTGTAGCTATTGGAGCTGTCGATCTTTGGGGCTTCGATGGTTTATTCAAGCTAATACCTGCCGGAATACTATCGTCGCTTATTTTATTTGTTCGCTTCAGAAAAGTTGATTTGAGCAAAGAATTTAATAAAAGTGAATCGCAAGAAGGCAGCCATTTGAATGTATTGAAAAGGTATTTGCCACTATTGATTTCTATAGCATTAGTTACACTTGTAAGGGGTGGAATGAAAAGCTTTTTTTCATATTACCTTGTAGGATTTCTTAAATATCAGGGTTGGAATCCCTGGCTTGCCGGAATCGGATTGTCCGTAGTGTATTTAGCAGGAACTGCAGGTTCTTTTATTGCAGGAATAGCCTCCGATTATATTGGCCGTAGAACTGTGTTATTGATATCAAGCATAATATCGCCCCTTTTGGCCTTCGCTTTTATTTACTCCGATGGAGCAATGCCATTTGTTTACCTGGGATTAATCGGGTTCTTTCTTTTAGCTCCAACTCCAGTATTTCTGAGTATTGTTAATACAATTAAGTCAAAGCATGTTACCTTCTTAAATGGTACGTACATGACTACTAACTTCTTAATGAGTTCTATTGCAACCATGCTCGCTGGTTTTGGACTCGACCTACTTGATGTAAAATTTCAGGATCCTTTCTTAACATTAAAAATTTCTGCTATTATTGCACTGTTAGCAGTTCCATTAGTTTTAATTATTACAAAGAAGAAATAATCAATGTACATACAACAGGCATATAAAGGCAAAACAGATTGGTGGCGGTTTGTTATGGTGTTTTTAATGGTAGTCTTATTAAATTTCATAGCTAGTATACCATTGGTTATTACTAGTCTTGTTAAATCAATTAATAATGAAGGTGACATATCAGAATTCACAAGCACTATGAATCCAGCTAGTCTGGGTCTTTCTCAAAATGCAGGACTTGTTTTATTGATAGCTCCTTTTGTTTTAGTATTTATTGGCCTAGTATTTACAATTAAGTTGTCTCATAATATAAAACTGATTAATATCTTTACCAGCTTTCAAAAATATAGATGGAATAGATTTTTTTATTCAATACTAGTTTGGTTCTTGTTTTTAGTCTTAGCCGATATTGTTTATTTCCTCATGTCCCCTGAAGCTTATTCCTTTCATTTTAATAGCAAGCAGTTTTTTACTTTAATGCTTATTAGCTTCGTCTTTATTCCATTTCAAGCTTCTTGGGAAGAACTATATTTTAGGGGTAACTTATTACAAGGTATTGGTCTTCTTTCAAAAACCCGTTGGTTACCACTAATTTTAACCGCAGTCTTATTTGGATTGGTACATCTTCCAAATCCGGAAGTTAAGGAATATGGGGTTAATATAGCAATGGCGCAGTATATAGGTTTTGGCCTTTTATTAGGTGCTGTAGTTATAATGGACGGAGGTTTGGAAATGGCTTTTGGATTACATTTAATTAATAATATCTATGCATCAGTGTTTGTGAGCTATTCTGGTTCAGTACTGCAAACACCGGCCCTTATAAGCTCAAAGGATATTAATAAAACATACATATTAATTGCCTTTTTTGCCGCAGCATTTCTTTTTCTAATAATAACCAAGTATGTTTTTAAATGGAAATCCTTTAAATGGTTAGTTGAGCCCGTTAAGAAACCCGAAATCGGGAGTGAATATATTTAGTTTTTCAATAGCATCCTGAATATTTAGTTCACCCTGCTTCACGGAAAGAAACAATCCCTTATTTGTTAAATGTTCAGCCAAATATTCCTGTTCGGTCTGCCCGGGAGTAGGTACTAGCATTGCTGTTTTCTTCATTATTACAAGGTCCATTATTGTTGAATATCCTGCACGACAAATAATATATCTGGCATTTTCGATATAAGCCTTCAGAAGTGGTGCAGTAACATGATTTAGACTGTTTTCAATTTTGCTAGTCTCATTATCAGGAATCCCTCTAATTATCAAATAAGAAATGGTTGTACTTACTGCTTTTAATGAATAGAGTATAGCTTGTTCAAAGGCTGTTCGTTGTTTTTCAGGTCCCGAAATAATGACCAACAGCTCAGGGTAGCTTTGGACTTTTTCACTATCTACAATACTCAGCCTTGATAAAAGCTTTTTGTGTTCAACCTTACATTTTAGTTTTGGAACAGGGAAGCTTAATTTTCCAGATAAACTGTTTGGTTCAGGAAAATCCGGGATATAACAATTATCGAAGCGGTTTATGAGTTTTCGTAAAAGTATATTGGTAGGTTTCTGCAAAAATCTAATGGAAGTAGGAAATAATAGATTAAGCTGATGAGTTATTAAAATCGATTTAATTTCTTTATTATAGAGACCATATCTATTGTCTGAGATAACCAATTCAATTTCATGTTTTTCTATCAGATGTTTTAGAAACTGGTGCTCACTATATAATGAGCGAAAAAAACGAGGAATAAATTTGAGAATAGGTATAATCTGATTGCCCCGTTTTGAATAGAGGGGCGAAACCGATGGCATCAATTCAATTGCAATATTTGGGAAGTGTTCTGCATAAATAGGAATCTGACGAGCGCTAGCACCAACTATTACCTCATTGCCGGTATTAATCTGTTGCTGAATAATTTGCACAACTCTGGTAGCATGACCAAGTCCCCAATCGAGTGCTGCAACAAACACTTTCATCTTAACCCGAAATTTGAACTTCGAGTCCAAGTTCCATTACTCGTTTTGCAATAAGTTCAAGCTCAGGTTGCGAAACTTTTTTCAAAGTATCAAAAGGAGTATCACGAGCAATGGTATAAATCATTACCAACGCAGGCTTTATTTCGGAAAGTGTTTTAAGCCAGGGAACAAGTTCTTCTTCAGTAGCATTATTCACAATTTGACCCTTATAGGTTCCTTTAATAAACATGGTTTGTATAATCGGAGAAGGCAAAAGCTTTAATCTCTGAATGGTTTTTTCGAGGTTAAATTTACCTATCGGACAATTTAAAAACTCCACTGTTGATTTTATAACAGAATCGAGTTTTAAAATACTCTGGTCAATTTTTTCTAAAGTGCGCTGAATTTTTGGACTCTCAAGAGTTGTTGAATTTGTTAATAGAGCAATTTTTGCATCAGGGAAATATTTATTTCTGAGCTCAACAGTATCATCAATTATTCCTTCAAAATCGCGATGAAGAGTTGGTTCACCGTTTCCTGCAAAAGTTATTGTATCAATAGATTTGTTTTGTTCCCTGAAGTTTTTCAAAACTTCTTCAAGCTTCTCTCTTACTATTTCTTGTGAAGCAAGTTCTGCTTTCGTGTTGTCTGTTAACCCACATTCACAATATATACAATTGAAATTACAAATCTTCTTATCAATAGGCAGTAAATTAATACCAAGAGATTGTCCCAGCCTTCTGCTTGCTATCGGGCCAAAAATTATTTTATCAAATAGAAAAGTTGCCATTATGATTAATCTTCAGTTCTAACAGGTTCTTTTTCTTTAGTATCTTTCTTCTCATCTATCTTTTTAGCAACTTTTATTGAAGATAATTGAAGGTTTTTGTAAAAATTAAACGGAAGGGAATCTACCTCTGGTATTGTAAGTTTAATATATTTAAATACTGTATCAGTTAACTCAACTTTGAATTGATAATCGCGCGAGTAATTTGATTTCATAATAGGGAAATTAATTATTTCGAGACTATCCAATACCAAGGTATCATTATCGGTGAAATACCCTAAAATTCTTGGGTTTTTGGATTTATCATCGTTAAACATTCGTAATCGAATATCGAAAAAGTAAGTTCCAATTGAGTCAGTTTTAATAATAAGGGGATCAGGATATTTTATAGTATCACCTCTAATATCTCTATATTTACTGCTTGTATAAATAATTTCACTTTTTTTGCCACCAAAGTTAAATAGATCTAGCTGGTCATTTAAGTCCTGGTGGTTCCTATTAATAATTCCAAAAACGTTATCATATAGCTTCGATAAATCTTCCGGATTATTTGAGTACCACTTCATGGTTGCTTCAAAGCCTTCTCTATTTGTTCCATATTTAGCTAATAAGGAAGAATAAATTGTTAAAGAATCAAAATCCCCTGTTAATTGATCTATGGTGTAATCTGTTGCTATTGCATCAAACATATGAAGCTCAACCAAGAGATCAGCTATTTTATCATCAGGAATAAGGTTTTTAGGTTTTCGATTACCACCACAACCTAGAATAAACAAAGCAAAAAGAAACAAAAATGTGAATCGCATTCTATTATTATTTTAAGCAAAGATAAAGGAATACCAAAAGATAACAAGCAAATATACTTCTCTTGTATCTTCTACTTACTAGATAATACCTTCGTCAGCAAAACTAAGGTATTTATTATTTGCGATTATTATATGATCTAATAACTGGATGTCAAATAATGCTGCAGCATCTTTAATTTTAGTAGTAACAATTTTATCCTGCTCACTTGGAGACAGGTTTCCAGAAGGATGATTATGGCATAGTATTAACGATGAGCTATTAAGCTCAAGAGCTTTCTTCATAATTATTCTTACATCTGTTACAGTTCCTGTTAAGCCTCCCTGGCTTATCTGTACCCTGTCAATCAAAAGGTTAGAGCGGTTTAGAAATGCAACCCAAAACTCTTCATGTGAAAGGTCACATAATAGTGCACTAAACACAGCGAATACCTGGTTGCTTGAAGCAATTTTAGCTTTAGTCTGAGGCTCACTAGCAGCACGTCTCCGACCTAATTCCATTGCTGCAGAAATCGAAATAGCTTTTGCCTCCCCTACTCCTTTTAGCTTCATAAAATCTTTTATACTAAGCCTACCTAAATCAGAAAGATTGTTGTTACTTAAAGAAAGAATTTTGCGTGCCAATTCAACTGCCGATAGCTCTCTTGTTCCACTTCCTATTAGAATAGCAATTAATTCGGCTTCTGATAATACTCGCGATCCATGAGCCATTAATTTTTCGCGTGGTCTATCCTCTGCCGACCAATTTTTAATGCTGAATTTATCCATGATTTTGCTTAACTTAATGTAAAAAAAAGGCTGCGGAATATAATATTCTGCAGCCTTTTTTGAAATTATTGAAACTCTATTATTTGCATTTTAACTCGTGCTCAATTTTATAATTAGCTAGTTCAGCGTATTGCCCAACAGCAGCTTTTTTATAAGTTTCGCAAGCCCCAGCAACATCACCTTTAGCTACTTGTGATTCACCAATAACCATATATATTTTTGCTTTTGCTTCTTCACCTTCAGTTTCATTCTCAATAGCTTTTTTACCAGCTTCAATTGCCGCGTCGTATTTTTTAGTTGCTACATAAGTTTGAGCTAGTAAGTAAAGAGCAGTAGAATTTCCAGGATCAAATTCAAGAGAAGCGTTTAAGAAAGTTTCAGCATCGGCATATTTCGAAGCACCTTTCGCATCGTTACCCTTTTTAAGAAAATGCTTTCTCGCCAATTCAGAAATTTTAATTTCCATTTTTTTGTCGTTAGACCGCTTACAAGCTTCAATACCTTGTTTTGCTATTGCAATAAAAGTCTCGTCATCATCCTTTTTCTTATAGGCAACTGCTTTAATATAATATGCTGAACCATAGTCAGCATTTACTGCAATTGCTTTATCAAACTCAGCAATAGCTCCATCAACGTCTCCTGCTTTGTATTTTCCAACACCAACTTTGTAATGAATCTTAGGTATTATCTCTTTTGTCTTCTCTAGTGTTTCATTATCTCCATAATTTCCTGCTGTCTCGTTTGCTTTATAAACGTTAGCAAGTCCACTTTCCATTTCTTCGTCTTGAAGTTGGGTTGTTCCTAACTGAAGATATAGTTTTGGCACAACCAATGTTACTTGATCCATAAGTTCTTGAGCCACTTCATCCTCATCTTCTTCTACCAAAACCTCACATGCTTCTATGCAAGTTATAAACTGTGCAATGGCTTCCTCGACATTTCCCTCTCCATTCGCAGTAACACCAGCGTTGTAGGCTTTTTGAGCTTCTTCAAGCGTTTGAGCTGTTAGGGATATCGGCATTATTGATAATATTACTACTGTAATAATACTTTTGAAAAGTACATCTGCTCTCATAATCATCAGATTTAAAATAATTTGAAATTATTGATTAACAAAGATAGTTATTGAATTAAAAAATGCAATCTTTTTCAAGATAAAGACAAATACAATGCCAATTACACATATTCATTTATTTCAAACTTTGTTTATTTTATCATTCTTTTGATAAACAAACATATATAAGATTTGCTTGTAGAGAAAATTTTCTAAATGTTTTGATTGTTTTATGAAAAATTGGTGAGTTTTTCTCCATTTTATTTATCATTTATTCGCCATTATGAAAGTTCTATCATCCAATATTCCAGTTCAATTTCTTAATCCAAAACTAATTTACTCCTAACTTTTTATAACAAAAATTTTAAATCGAACTGAGGTTATTAGATAATAATAAGAATTAGCAAAAAATTAATACAAAAGACCAACGAGATAGTTAAATCATAGTTATTTTTAGGTCAAAATATATATTATGAAGAATGCCTCAGCCAAAAAACAAGCAATTGTAATTGCCATTGTGGCCTCTCTTACTTCTTTTTTAACAAGCTTAATTCTCTTTTTAGTAAATGAACCAAACTTTATAATTACTCAGGTTTTAATAAGTCTAATAATATTTCTGTTTGTTTATATAATTGTATTTTACTCCTTGAACAGCTTTATTTATAACAAATTAAAACCTATCTATAAAACTATTCATGATATTAATTTCTCAGAGAAACAGCTCAAACAAGATTTAGAAGAACGTGATTTAGACCTTGTACAAAATGTTAAAGATGATGTTGTAAAATGGGCAAGAAATAAGACACAGGAAATTGCTCAATTGAAGAAACTAGAAAAATACAGAAGAGAATTTCTGGGAAATGTTTCACACGAACTTAAAACTCCTATTTTTAATATTCAGGGGTATATTTCAACGCTTTTAGATGGAGGTCTGAAAGATGAAACAATTAATATTAGCTATCTAGAAAGAGCCGAAAAAAGTGTGAATCGACTTATATCTATCGTTGATGATTTAGAATCGATATCGGGACTAGAAGCAGGTGAGCTTAAATTGGCCTATTCAAATTTTAATATAATAAAACTTGTTGAAGATGTATTTGAAGAGCATGAAAGGTTAGCTTCTGAACTAAACATAAAGTTAAAAGTAATTAAGAGTCAGAATGCAATTATTAATGTTTATGCAGACAAACAACGTATTCTTGAAGTACTTAACAATTTGATTGCTAACTCAATAAAATATGGTAAAAAAGGTGGGCAAACAACCTTAGAATTTTTAGATATGGATGATCATATTCTTATTGAAATCTCAGACAATGGCATAGGTATATCAAAAAATGATCTTCCACGTATTTTTGAAAGGTTTTACAGGACAGATAAAAGTCGTTCTCGAGAAATGGGTGGAACAGGCCTGGGGCTGTCCATTGTTAAACATATTATTGAAGCACATAAACAGAGAATAAACGTGCGGAGTAAAGTAGATATAGGTAGTGCTTTTACATTCACTCTTATGAAAGAACAAAAATAACCCACAAAAAAAGACTACCCTTTTGTAGGGTAGCCCTTAATGTTTGTAAAATTATATCTGTTTAAAATAATTTATTTAAAAATTACCGATTGAATGTCCTTTGTTGATATTTCCTTTTCTTGTGCTTCGTCCGTAACCGGATTAATAAATTGTACAACTATCTGGTTGTATTTATCGCCAGCAGCATAGCATGTCATAAAAATTTCAGCTTCATCCAAGGCTATACTCACTCCACTCTTTCTATAAACTCGCACCACGGCTTTTTCATTTCCAACTGAAGAAACAGGTTCAGCATTAAAACCTTCCAGTACTATTTTTTCAATCTTCGAATAGTCTTTTATTTCAGTTACACTTCCTTGATATTTGCCACGTACATAAATGAAATTCTCTGAATAGGAATTTTTTCCACACTTAAGTTTGCCAAAGTGTTTAGCATCCAAACTTGTTCCATCTTTCAAATTAATTTGAACTGGTATATCTTTTTGCTGAGCAGATATACTAATACAAAAGATTATTGTCAGGCTAGTTAGTAGTGTTCTCATAATTAATTTTTTTTTTGCGTATAGTTGAATAATTGGCAAGATAATTAAAAAATAGCTTTGTTAACCAAATTTTAGCTCTATTTATCTTGCTTACAAGAGTGTTAACTCATATTTTAAATACTTATTGTTTTGATTTCCGAATAGGATTTTGGTTACCCAAACATAATGTAATCGCTTGTGAACTAAAAAAGGTAGTTACTGATAAATTGTAGGTGAAAAATGTTTAGTAAGGAATTCTGAATCCTCTTGGAATGGAGACACATTTATTTTTTAAACTTGAATATTAACATTAAATTTTTTGGGAAAATTCTCATGCTTGGTTTAGCTTTGGTACCATGATTTTTGTGTCCCAAATAACGATATCTTGTTTCACGAATTAATGCCTTATCAAGTGAACTAATGGTAAATTAAACAATTTTTAAATGGAATTTTCAGATATTGATATCCAACATTATGTTGAAAAGAAAAAAAACGGAACGGATTATTCCTTAATTAGGAAAGAGCTTGAAACAAAAGGAATAAATAAAGAAGATATTTCTGAGCTTATTCGTCAAGTAGATTCTATTATTCTAGAGGAAAATACAAAAATCCCTTCTATAGGCAAAGCGAAGGAAACAAAATTGCTAGGCTATGTTTTAATGTTTGGTGGAGGGTTTGTAACACTTGCGACCTATTTTGAATGGATAGATATTAGCGGTATTTACATTGTTGCATGGGGCCCCATACTCGGTGGTTATTTCTTAATACTATCAGCAAGAATTGCGAATAAAAAAAGGAATATTCGAGGATTTAAAAAAAAATAGATTTATAATTTTTCCAGACCCAGCTACAGTAGATGGTATATTAATCAAGATGGGGTCTGGAAGCAAGTTAAATTTTTCAATTTACTTAGTTGATGGAAAGCTTCTAACTAAACAAGAGATCTATTCTGATCGCGATTTCATTTCCCTAAATGGATTTGATAAGGGAAAAAATTTTTGTCGTATCTAATGCTCCAATAGCAAATTTAAGACTTTCATGTTGATAGTTGAATAAATGAAAAGAATAGAATCTCTTTTACTTCTTATGCTAAATTGATTGTTTTCAAAACCTTATTTTCAATTATATTTGTAAAAAATCGAAGTAAATATTATTACATGTTAAAAGTCCTAGAACATCCACTTATAGTACACAAACTTTCCTGGATGCGCCGTAAAGAAACTGGCACAAAAGATTTTCGCCAAAACCTAGATGAAATAGCTGGTTTAATGGCCTATGAAATTACGCGAGATCTTCCTGTTAGAGAGTGTTGCATTGATACTCCAATTTGTACAACAACCACTAATGAGCTTGCAAAAAATATTGTGTTGGTGCCAGTTTTACGTGCAGGACTCGGAATGGTTGACGGAATAACAAGGTTAATACCTACAGCAAAGGTAGGGCACATTGGAATGTATCGCGACCACGATACACTTGAACCAATGGAGTATTATGCCAAATTTCCTGAGAGTTTAAGCGATGCTGTTACTATGGTTTTAGATCCAATGTTAGCAACAGGAGGTAGTGCCAGTGCTGCAATTAAAGCAATTAAAGATAGAGGCGCAAAAACCATTAAGCTTGTTTGCATTGTTGGGGCACCCGAAGGAGTAAAAAGAATCGAAGAAGATCACCCTGATGTACACATATTCTTAGCTGCTCTCGATGAGAAACTTAATGATCAAGGTTACATTGTTCCGGGTTTAGGAGATGCAGGCGATAGGCTTTTTGGAACTAAATAGAAGAGTCTGTCAATGAAGTTGGATGTTTGCTTTAGAAAGTTCAATTTCGAAGCTTGCGAAGCCAGAAAATAAAGGATTTTACTTATGTAAATAACCGTTTTCTGACAAGCAAAACGAAGAATGTGAACTATATAGAAAAACACTAAATAGGCTGTTTCACTTTTTCGAAATTATTAAGTTTTTGTATTATTCTACTATTTTTTAAAAAAGGATGGTTTTCTGCATCAAATCCTTTTTGAACTGCTATACGGTATATTTCCGTAGCTTTATCTTTGTCTCCTTTCCCAGATAATGCTTCAGCTTTTAAAGCAAGATAACTTCCAGCTTCGGGATATAAATAGATTAGAATTTCTGCCATTTCGAGTGCTTGATCAAATAGTTTAAGCTCAACCATACTCCTATTAAATTCCCATAGCATTACACCAATCTGACCTAGCATTCTTTCACCTAAACTACTTTTATGAATGTTTTCGTTGGCTTTGAATTTGTTAAATAAATCAATCTTTTTATGCCACCAACTAATAGGTTTATGGTTCGTATAAATATTGTATGAAGTTATTTCTATTGCTTTGGCAGCATTATAAATTTCATAGACTAAACTATCTTCAAGCTTTCTGATTTTTTCAAATTGTCTTAACTGTCTTTTATAATCTTTACTTTCAATTAATACAAAAACAGAATCAGAATATACATGATTCTCACTTGTAAGTTTTTCAATTCTTCGCAAATTTTCCAGCGACCATTTATATCCAATTAAATTTGTCTCGCCTTTATAAGTATTGGCAACCTTTGATTCCAAATTCACTAACTTATTTTTAAATACTGGTTTTGTTTCTGTATTATTTAAAAGTTGATAAAGAACTGCTCGTTTGAATTCTTCTACGGGCGGCCACGAATGAGCTCCTGCAAAATTAATATAGTAAATATCAGCCTTAGCTGCATTAAAAGCATCAAGTACTTGTAACGATTCATAAAAATTGAAATCTAAGTCCCCAACTATTAAAGCATATCTAAAAGGAGGAGGGAAAGGCATATCAGGCAAATTTGGTAATCCGGCTCCACAACCAATAACCCCATAATTCTTCTCAGAAAAAAGTGCATAGGTATAAGCTGTTCTGCTGCCACCTGAAAAACCTGAAAGAAATATTTTTTCAGAATCAATTTTAAACTTGTTTAATATATCATCAATGGAAGTTCTGCCAGCTTCCAGACTAGGTTTGACAGGACCATTCTTCGAATTGTATGAGCAAGCTAATACTATATTTAATGAGTCTGCAATTGTTTTATACTGTAATAGAGGCAAGGTTGCACGGGCAGCAGGCTCAAAAAAGAAAACCATTGGCAACGATTGATTGATTTCATAAATTGAAGGCAAATAAATTGCATAAGTTACATCTGGGTTCTCTTTACATTTTATTGAATCTATTAGCCCGCTTGTTGGTGTCGTTTTACCAAATACCAGTAAAGGAACTAGCGCGAAGTGTAGTAAGAAGAACTTCATAGTTATTATTTCTATAAGGACAAAGCTAATATAAGCAACACGTATAATTTTTTTGTAATCTGAGAAAAATCTTGTAAACTTGCAGCAAAATGGTGCATAATTCCGAACTAATATTCTTCGGAAATGCTTAATAGGGAATGTCGTGCCCCACCACTCATAGGTGAGAATTCGACAACAGTTCCCGCTGCTGTGATCTCCATTATTCTAAAGGCACTCTTGCCACTGTTCAGTTTTTAGGAACGGGAAGGCGCCTGAAGAGGAGTAAGTCAGAAGACCTGCCATTTAATATTCTCATTATGTAGCTTTCGGGAGAAAAGCAGATAATGATTGCCTGGAAAACAATCTTTTATCTATGTACCCAAAAGTTACAAATGATTAATTGTAATAATCATTTGTAATGTATAGAAGAGGTGGATTAATAGTAGCAGGATTAATACTGTCGAGCTTGTTGGCATTTGCTGATATTGCTGATACAGTTATATGTATCGATCAAGTCGTTGCAAAAGGAGTAAGATTTGAACATTATTCTATAGGAGCTAAAATTCTAAAAATAGACTCGGCTATGTTGCAAAATTATGCAATGAATTCATTAGCGGAGCTCTTATCTCAACATAGTCTTGTTAATGTTACCTCATACGGACCAGGAGGGCAATCTGGAATTAAAATGCGGGGTGGTGGTGCAGATCATACAACCATAATATGGAACGGGCTAAATATCAAGCCCCCAATGAGTGGTGAGCTTAATGCCTCTTCAATTAACTCAGGCATATTCGATAATATTCATATTCAGCCAGGTGGGTCATCAACTATGTATGGAACAGGTGCTACAACAGGGGTTGTATATCTTTCGAACAAGTTAAATATAAATGATAGTGGAATTGAAGGAAATATTTGTCTTGAAGGCGGGAGTTTTGATACATATGGCGGACTCGTTTCAGGGAACTATGCAGGTAAGTTCTTTTCATCGAAACTGTCAGTTTCTTACCAGGAATCTGCAAATAACTTTGAATTCTTAAATTCTCAACGGTTCGGCAAGCCTACAGAGATCCAACAACATGCAGGATATGCTACAGTTTCTATCGGACAACAAAACGCAATAAAGTTAGGAGCTAAATCAAGAATTGAGACAGACCTATGGTATTCAAAACATTTTAAGCAAATACCTTCGCTTATTTCCGATCCTGAAACAGGTAAGACAGAACAGACAGATAACAACATTAATTTTGCCTTAAATTTTTCGAAGTATTCAAAAAATTGGTTTCTAAAATACCGTGGAGGAATTTTAGCCTATAAGCAAAACTACCTCGGTTATGATACAAATTACTATAATGCAATTAATAAATCACGCTCAATTATTAATGAAGTAGAATCAAAATACAGTTTTTCAGATTTACACAAAATTTATGTTGGAATAAATAATACGATTGATATTGCTACATCTGATTCATATACTTCAACACCTTTACGTAATCAAATATCTGCTTTTGCAAGATATAGTGCGAATATTTTAAAGGATAAAATACTGCTTAATCTCGATGGACGACAGTCAATAGTAGATAGAACAATTATTCCTTTTGTTTATTCAGCCGGATTGAGCATAGAAGTAGTAAAAGGAATTTCTGTAAAAGCTTTAGGTTCGAAAAATTATTCTTTACCGGATTTGAATGATTTGTATTGGTCCAGATCGGCTTTTGCTGAAGGTAACTCAAATCTTGAACCGGAGTATGGCTGGAGTACAGAAGGTGGAATCGTGCATCAGTATTCTGGCAACCTTTTTCATTTTAATCATGAATTAACTGTTTATAAATCTAGTTTAACAAATGCAATTATTTGGCTAGATGTTGGTGAAAATAACCGTTGGATACCTCGAAACTACGATGGAGCAGTTACCAAGGGTATTGAGTTTACTGGGTATACTAGCCTGATAACAGATATTTTATCTCTTAAATTGGGTTACGACTACACTTATACACATGCAAGAATTGAGGATAGTGATAATGAAGTTGACTTTGAAGGTACTCAACGTCGGTATATTCCGGAACATAAAGTAGGAATTCGAATAGTAGGTCAATTTAAAAATTTATCAGTAGCAATATACAACCAGTATGTGAGCGAAAGAAGCGTTGATGAAACAACATCTCCCATAGAAGCATATAATCTTATGGATGTTAAGATTAGTTATGGTTTGAAATTCGAAACTACAAATCTTCACATTTTCGCTAAAGTTAAAAATATCACAAATTCTCAATATCAGATCATGGCTGGTTATGTTCAACCACCAAGAGGATTTTACTACGGAATTAATTACAAATTTTAATTATTCAACAAATGAATCTTACAGCTAAAACTTTCAAAATTACAACAGCAATTATTGCAATTGCTCTAACAATTTTCACTTCATGTAAAGATGAAGAAGATCCCATAAAACCAAACCCAGTTAACCTTACATCTGAAATTGGAGAGAATGGTAAAGATGTAATATTGTCTTGGACAAAACCAGATAATGCTAATGGAGACTATATTTATAAAATTACAAATGCTGATACTTTAATAACTGAACTAACTAAATTAACTTATACAGTTACCGGATTAGAATATAACACGGAATATTTATTTCAACTAATAGCAATTAGTGATGCAAATATTACCTCAGACACTTCAGAAACAACAATAAAAACAGATCCTTATGGAGATGGTGTATTTATAACTAACGAAGGTGCATTTGGTAACAATAATGGTTCAATTAGTTTTTATCGTTATAAAACGGATTTAGTAGTTAATAATGTATTCAACACTATTAATGGACGTGCATTAGGAGATGTTGTACAATCTATGAAGCTTCATAATGACAGAGCATATATCGTTGTAAATAACTCGAACAAAATTGAAGTTACAAACAGATATAGCCAAAAGGAACTAGGAGTTATTGAAGGCATTTCTTCACCCAGGTATTTTGAGGCAAATGAAAACAAGGGTTATGTTAGTTGTTGGGGAGATAATTCTGTAAAGATTATTGACCTTAGTACTCTAAAAGTTACTAAATCTATTAATGTTGGTTCTGGTCCTGAGAGACTGGCTATTTCTGGAGGAAAACTTTTTGTAGCAAATAGTGGTGGATATTCAAATGATTCAACAATATCTGTTATAGATCTTGAAACGGAAAAGGTAACTTCAACTATTTCAGTAAAGTACAATCCCAAAAGTGTTGTAGCCGACAACAAGGGAAATGTTTGGGCACTTGCTCATGGAAAGGTTATCTATAATTCCGACTGGTCTCAAATAATTGAAGAAACACCTTCAATAGTTTATCAAATAAAAGTATCTGATAATTCAGTGGTAGCGAAAGAAACACTTTTTGATAACCAACATCCATCTGTGTTAGCAATTAACAATAATGCTTCAATTTTATTCATTGGAGGAGGTTTTGGCTTTGGAGGCGTTTATAAATTAAATACTGACGAAGTTGGGGGATCCTCTTCTGCCGTAAAAATTATTGATGACTATGCTTATGGTTTTGCTTACGACAAATCTTCTGAGGTTTTATTTGTTGGAATAGCTCCGGATTTTACTAGTGCTGGTAAAATCAAACGTTATTCTGAAACTGGAGGACACCTTGGAGAATACGAAGTAGGTATAGGGCCAAATGGCGCAGGATTAAAACATACAAAATAATAAAGCTTTGATTAGCCAAGAAGAATGAATAGGCCAGCATTCTTTAACTGGAGCAAGGGCAAAGATTCTGCCCTTGCCCTTTTTAATTCAGTGAAATAAGGTGACGATATTAATCAATTATGTTTTTGATGGGTCAATTTTTAATGTTCCTATTGCATTCGAAATTGGCGAAAAAACATATCGGAAATATGAAAATGAGGAAAATCCTCATCTTAAAAATGAATTCTGGTACTGCGATTTAATTCCAAGATGAAACACAGAAAAATAACATATATAACAGGTGGAGAACGCTCTGGTAAGAGTGGATATGGACAAAGTCTTGCTTTGGAAAAATCTAACTCTCCAATATATTTAGCGACCTCACAAGTTATGGATGATGATTTTGAAAATAGAATCAAGAGGCACCAATCTGATCGTGGTTCCAGTTGGAAAACAATTGAAGAACCTATTAATATTTCTCAACATAAACTTCAGGGGAAAGTAGTACTTATCGATTGTATAACCCTATGGCTCTACAATATTTATTATGCAAATAAAATAGATCACGAGGTAGCAATTAAAATTGCAAAGGAAGAATGGGACAAATTTATTATTCAGGAATTCGAATTAATAGTTATCTCTAATGAACTTGGCATGGGTGTGCATGGAACAACTGAAGAAATAAGAAAATTTGTAGAACTACAGGGCTGGATGAATCAATATATTGCTGGGAAAGCTGATGAAGCTTGGTTAATGGTATCTGGTATACCAATGAAAATTAAATAGAAAAAGAATTGAAAACCAAAATTCTTAAGGTGCTTGAGAAATATGAATCCGGGCACTTTAAAAACAACACATAAAAATGAACATTAAAGAACAACTACAAAATAAAATCGATACAAAAACAAAACCATTAGGGTCGTTAGGAAAGCTTGAAAAAATTGCTCTAAAAATAGGGATGATTCAAAATTCTACAGCACCTGAAATTACAAAACCTACTATCTTGGTTTTTGCCGCAGACCATGGTTTAGCCGACGAGGGAGTTAGTGCCTTTCCAAAAGAAGTTACTGCACAAATGGTGCTTAATTTTTTAAACGGAGGTGCTGCTATTAATGTTTTTTGCAGACAAAACAACATTGACCTTAAAGTTATTGATGCAGGAGTCGATTTTGATTTCCCTGATAACAAGTTACTGATTAATGCAAAAATTAAGAAAGGGACAGAAAGTTCTTTAACAAGTCCTGCCATGACTACAGATGAATGTTTTTTAGCAATTAACAAGGGGAAAGAAATAGTAGATTCTGTTTTTGCAAAAGGTTCTAACACTATAGGTTTTGGGGAAATGGGTATAGGAAATACTTCTTCAGCAGCTTTGCTAATGCACAAATATTGTGGAGTGTCTTTAAGCAAGTGTGTGGGCAGAGGAACAGGTCACAATGATGCTGGGTTAAGAAAAAAAACTGCCATACTTAAAAAAGTAGCTTCCCGACATTCTACAGTAACAGGTGCTTTAAATGTACTTGCTACATTCGGAGGTTTTGAAATAGCTATGATGACTGGAGCAATGCTTCGTGCAGCTGAACTAAATATGATTATTCTGGTCGATGGTTTTATTGTTACTTCTGCTTTATTAGGGGCCTACCACATAGAAAAAGAGGTTTTAGATAATTGTATTTTCTGTCATCAATCAGATGAGGCAGGACATAAGCAAATGCTAGAATATTTCAAAGTTGAACCTCTATTAAATCTTGATATGAGGTTGGGAGAAGGTAGCGCTGCTGCTGTAGCACTTCCGATAATTCAATCGGCTGTAAATTTCCTGAATGAAATGGCTAGTTTTGAAGATGCTGGAGTAAGCAATAAAGAGTAAAACAAGTAATTTAAGCAACATACGCTCTTTTAAACTAAAAAATGATAAAGAAAGAACTAAATATCTTTTTCACAGCAGTTATGTTTTATACCCGAATTTCATGTCCGAAATGGGTAAATCATACTGCTGATATGTTAAATAAAGCTACTCGCTATTTTCCATTAATTGGTTGGATTGTTGGTGCTTTAGTAGCTTTAGTCTATTGGGGTGCAGTTCAGATATTTCCCGAATCAATTGCCATATTGTTCTCAATGGCTTCAGGAATTCTTGTTACAGGAGCATTTCATGAAGACGGATTTGCCGATGTGTGCGACGGATTTGGGGGAGGTTGGACTAAGGAAGCCCGGTTAAACATTATGAAGGATAGCCGGATTGGTACATACGGTAGTGTTGGTTTGCTTTTAATGCTTTTGTTTAAATTCTTTCTGTTGAAAGAACTAGTACAATACAATCTTATTACCATCTTGTTTGTAGCTCACTCGGTAAGCAGATTTGTTCCTGTTATTGTAGTGTTTTTTGGTACCTATTCCCGCGATGATCTTACAAGTAAAGTGAAGCCTATTGGACGTAAAATTAGTTTTGGTGGTTTTATACTCGCCTTCTTGTTTGGATTCTTGCCAATCTTGCTTTTAAAGCCTATATTTTTTGCAATAACATTTTTACCTGTGGTCTCAGGTCTACTTTTGATGCGTTATTTTAAAAAGCGTATCGATGGATATACCGGAGATTGCCTGGGTGCAATTCAGCAGGTTGCAGAAATCTGTGTTTATTTATCTGTTTATCTCATTTACAATTGGATTTAATTTTAGTTCGTCATACTACGCTTAATATTAAACCAGGCATTTGCTATGGTCAATCAGATGTACTTCCCTCCCAAAAATTTCCAGAAGAGGCAGAAGCTGTAAAAAAGCATCTGAAAGGAATTGTGCCAGAAAAGGTTTATTCAAGTCCATTACAACGATGTGTTAAGCTGGCAGAAGTATGTGGATATGCCGATATACATAAAGACAACAGGCTTATTGAAATGGATTTTGGAGTTTGGGAGCTTGTCCCCTGGGCAAATATTTATGGAGAATATGCTAAAAAATGGATGGAAAACTATCATACCTGGCCAACTCCTAATGGTGAAAGTTTAGAGGATGTAATAAACAGACTGACTATTTTTTTGAATGAAATAAAAGCAACTGGTTTAAAAACTGTTTTATGTTTTACACATTCCGGACCAATTCGTATTTTTCATCACCTAATTGATAAATTAGCCCTAGATGACCTATTCAAAATTGAAATTGAATATGGTGGAATATATAAATTCAGAATATAGTTTTTTGTTATAAGTTTTTGCCCATGAAGATAACCGGAATAACCTGGATAACGACTTACAATTGCAATATTGCCTGCGAACATTGTTTTTTTGATACCAAAGGACCGAAACAATACATGTCTCCTGATTTAATTGATAATGCTCTTGCTGATTTTACATTAGATAAACATATGTTTTGGCATCACTTAAGCGGCGGAGAAATATTTCTTCAAAAAGAGAAACTCATTGAGATTATAAAACGGATAAGAAAATATTTTAAAAAAGATATTGGAATTTCAACGAATGGATTTTGGGCAAAGTCAGAAACTGAAACAGAATCCATAGTAAGGGAACTAGACAAGAACGGCGTAAGTGGAATTGCTGTTTCGGCCGACTATTATCATCAACAACATATGAGTATTGAGGAGCCAAAAACTCTTGCAAGAGTTATAAAAAAATGCGGATTAAAAACACATTCATATGTTATGGGAGCTCGCTTAAATACAGATGTTGTTAATAGTGCTAGTGTGAATGCACAATCCGAAACCATAGCCAAAAACGTTATCCAGAACATGGATATTCCATTAGCCTTACCAACTGAGCGATCTATAGGAAAGGGCAGTGTAATTAATAATCCGAAAAAGACAAATATACCTCAGGGAAAGTGCACCGAATTGAATACTTGTCTAGGAGAAAGATCTCCTTTTAACCCTGCAATGGTTTGGATTGATCCTTATGGTAATGTGATGATTTGTTATGGTATTATTATTGGGAACTTATACTCTAAAACACTAAACCAAATAATAAGTGAGTATAAACCTGAAAAATATCCCCTACTGAAAGAATTGGCTTCTGAAGGACCAAAAGGAGTTTTCAAAATTGCAAAAGACCTGGGCATGGATTCCTCCAAAGGTTTCTATGATGAATGTGATCTTTGCTATAAATCACGTAGCTTTCTAAGAAAAAAACTTCCTGAAATATTGGGCCCATCAGAATGTTACCCTGTTTAGTAAGCTTTAGCATTAAATGCAAATCTGCAAATCCGATTATTTATAGGTATGTATACAATGTATTTTGGTGAGTAAGGTATTCGAAGGTGAATTCTCCCATATTTAATAGAGTTGCTTTCAACAATGTTTTTGTTCATTACTTCATTCTCCCAGTAATATTTTTGCCATTCAATATCATCTAAATTACCTCTGGCTTCATCACAAGTCTCATTAATTATTGCTTGAGTTTCTATTTGGTCATCAATCAACATCGATGCAGTTTCGGGTTCTGCATCATCTGAGACCGCAATAGCAACTGCTGCAGTAACTACTGCTATTCCCAGAATAACCCCAAACACCGTGTTTCTCGTAATTCGTTTGCGTTCTTTCTCTTTCTGCCTTTCAAGACTATCAATAATATATGTGGGATTAGAAGGGTGATAGGTAATTGGCGATTCCAGAGTGGAATTGGAGTCATAACGAAAAACATATATTTCAGATGGGTCGAATTTAATAGCTGAATCTGAATGATTATCAATAGCCAGATCAAAAATAAATTCTTTGTTTTCGTAGGAATCAAAACCAATGGAAACAATTATGCTATCTAGTTCATTGTAAGAGTATTGCTTACCATCTTCCCAAAAAGAATAAACAGGTTCATGAGGAGTTAGACTATAGTGCTGAGTTGTATAGCAGCTTGAAAAAAACAAAGGAATTGCTAGTAGGAGCAAAAAATAGGGTTTCATAGTATTTGGTTTTGAGACTAATACCCCAAAAACCATACCAAATTTCAACCTTTTAAAAGGTCCTGTGTTTTATTATTAATGCAATATGAAGGTAGAAATTATTGTTAGGAAGAGGTTTAAAAAATGCCCCCTGAAAGCTCCATGGTTTTTCATATAATATCCATTTCAGGGTTTTGTGCATCAATAAAATATTAATAACTAACACTATTATTTTTGAAAAAGGCTATTGTAATAGGTGCAGGTATAGGTGGAATAGCAATTGCTTTAAGACTTAGAGCAAAAAAATTTCATGTTACTATTATTGAAAAAGAAGAAAAACCCGGAGGTAAATTAGATGAGTTATACTGGAAAGGATTTCGATGGGATATGGGGCCGTCGCTTTTTACACTTCCTCATCTGGTAGATGAACTTTTTGATCTTTTCCAAGAAAAACATCCACACAAATTCGAATATGAAAAGCTAGATGTTGTTTGTAGATATTTTTTTCCTGATAGCTTGGTAATAGATGCTTATAATTCAAGCGAGAAATTTGCTCATGAGGTTGAGAAAAAAACTGGAGTAGAAAAAAGTATCATTATAAAATATTTGAAGAAAAGTGAAGATATTTTCAAGATAACAGCTCCGGTTTTCATTTTTAATACATTTCATAAATTAAGTTGGAAACGAATAAAAAATGGTCTTAAAGCTTTATTGAAATTTCATAAATTACAGGTATTTCAAACAATGCATAAAAGCAATGAAAAGTCTTTGAAAGAAAAGCACTTGGTTCAGATATTCGACAGATTTGCAACCTATAATGGTTCTAACCCTTATAAGGCACCTGCAACATTAAATGTGATCCCCTATCTTGAACATTGTTTGGGAGCATTTTTCCCTAAAAAAGGAATGTATTCAATTGTTGAGTCTCTGGTTAATCTGGCAAAGAACGAAGGAGTGATTTTCAAATTGAATGAAGAAGTTTTAAAAATAAACCATACTTCTGCTACAGTAAAATCTGTTTCAACCCAAACAAATGACTATGCCTGTGATATTGTTGTAAGTGATTCTGACATTGTTCCGCTTTATAGATTATTTACTCCTGAACTTAAAATATCATCTAAATTTATAAAACATGAAAGGTCTTCTTCTGCCTTAATCTTTTATTGGGCTATTGATAAGGTATTTAAACAGCTAGATCTGCATAATATTTTTTTCTCAGAAGATTATAAATCAGAATTTAACCATTTATTCGAAAGCAAAAGTTTCTTTAATGATCCAACAGTATATGTTTTTATAAGTTCTAAACATGTAAAGACTGATGCTCCAACAGGAAAAGAAAACTGGTTTGTTATGGTAAATGCTCCGACAGATGAAGGTCAGGATTGGGATTTCTATATTAAGAGTACCCGAAAAGCAATAATTAGCAAACTCTCGAGCTATTTAAATTATAATATTGAAGACTTAATTTTACAAGAAAATATTTTAGATCCCAGACAAATAGAAAGCAAAACCTCTTCTTACCAGGGTTCTCTTTATGGCGCTAGTTCAAATAATAAATGGTCTGCATTTCAGAGACATGCAAATTTTTCAAACAAAATTAAAGGAATTTATTTTGTAGGAGGAAGTGTTCACCCAGGAGGAGGAATTCCATTATGTCTGTCTTCAGCAAAGATTGTTTCCGAATTAATTAATGAAATGTAATTCTCAGCATTTTAAACTTTCTGAGCAGCAACGCAGCGGTTAGACTTCTAACATAAACATTAATTATATCTTCTTGTTATTTTAATCAGATTTATCGTTTATTGGTCGATTTTTGGTATTTGTTTCTGGTAATTCCCAGTTATATTCAACTTCCAAATATGATCTTACTTCAAGCATTGTTGGATAATACTCGACACGTTCGGGTTGAATTTGTTCGTCTAAAATACCAGTATCCCACTTACCATTTCCATTATCATCAAAAATTACCTTTGACATATATTTTCCTGGTTTCAGAAAATCATAGGTTATTTTTTGCGTACTATCAACAACTCTCCTTTGTAAAACATTCTCCTTGCTATCAAGGAATTCAAGCAAAACAGGCGTTGTAACATTTGATATATTAAGATGTATAATACCGTAATAGTCATCGCGCTGTGTTTTAAAATTAACTAGTGTAGAATCAATTGTTCGGGTATAAATGTCAGTAAATGCGCCCTCGTAAAGTTTTAAATGGTAGTTTGCTTCTGATTCAAATTCTGTATGTATTAAAAAAGTTCTTTGATTTCTAGAATCGCGTGCTAATTTAAAACTTACAGGACTCTCTATAGTGTCCTGCATAATAAATAGCTCGATTAAATCTTCATTATATTCTAATATAGGCGCGTTTGCAATTAGTTTTATTGGTACATTCAGATCTTGTGCCGATTTATTTATGTTATTATCCAGAGTCATTCTAGGAAGTGGTTTTGGAAGAGGTTTTGAAAGTGTATCTGCTTCTTTAGCATCTTCGCCAATACCCATTTTTGAAAGTAATCCTTTCCCTAGAGTAGTTTCTTTATTTTTATTTTTATTTTTTTTCTTTGCTTTAAACCTAAAGAGAAGAGTATCGGTAATTATTTCTAATTCACCTAAAGTATCTGTTTTGGGGTGAGTAATTTCAACAATAATAGAGTCTTTAGACACAAGATTACTATCAGCCAGCCAGTAATATAAAGTATCGTTTGTTGGACTATTTTCTAAATAATACCAAGTGCCTATTGTGTCAGGTACAATTAATTTAACATCAGGTATTTCTTCTAGTTTCTCACTAAAAAATATGGATAACTTCTCTGGTTCTTTTCTCTCATATTCATCCAGGTATAGATTGAAAGGAGTAGCTTCAACAAAAGAAAACAAGTTAAAGGAATAACCATATACCATAATTTCCGTACTGTCGGCAACAGCAGTACTATCTACCAGAGAATCCGCTACAATATCCGACAAAATAAGAGAGTCAATTAAAATGCTGTCATTATTTACAAGCTGTGTTTCTGATAAAACCGTGTCTTGAACAGGTGGAACATATTCGAAAGAATCGGGATGCAGGTATAAAGGTTCGTTACTAAATGCAATTACTTCAGAAGGTATGTCGTATAACATATTGTTATTAGCATCTTTTAATGCAAACACATTGTATGTTCCGGGAGCAATATGATTAATATTAAATTCACCTTCCGGATTTGTTCGACCCAAATAACTTGGTATTACTTTTTTGAATGCTGTATCAGATAAATTATTGTTTAATAACACATAATACTGGTCTTTATCGATTAGCTTGGTGTAAGCATCTAGAACACTTCCACTTATAGAGAAAGAATCGATATACGGAAGTTTTGAAATAACAAATTGGAAGTTAGGGAGTTTGTTGCTTTCATTATTATCTTCGATTGATTGACCGAAATCCAGTGTATAGGTAAGGGAATCTATTTCCTGAGAAGGGAATTCAATAATTACAGCCTTTCCTCTTACAAGAGGTACAGGTTTTTCTTCTAAAGGAGGTGAAACCGTAAATTCTTTAAATGGATTATTTAATTTGATAAACTCATCAAAGGTTATTTTTATTTTCTTCTGATTGTAGTTAGTTGAATAATTTGCTGGATCTGATTTAAGTGGAACGGGTGGAATTGTATCCTTGTCTCCGCCTGGAGGCGATCCTATTTTAGCGCAATTGTTAATAGAAAAATATGATAGCCCAATTAATAATATTGGTATTATTTTTTTCAACTTCATTTATAATATTGTATCAGTTTCATACTATTAATTTGCCAAAAATACACATAGTTATGGAAAAAACTGTGCCATTATAGACAAGGCTTTCTAAAATTATCATAAAGTAGTATAATTTTAATCTTATTATAACCAAAAACTTTTGCTGGAAGTATTTATATGCTCTATCTTCATGGCTCAAAAATTTACAAAATGATATTAGGAACAATAACATGGAATATAAAGCCTTGGATTATACAATTTGAAAGCTTTGAAATCAGATATTACAGCTTACTGTTTGGATTGGGTTTTATATTAGGATATTTTATACTCGCAAAGTTTTTCAAACGAGAAGGTGTTAACCAGGAATTACTTGATAAACTTACTTTTTATGTGATACTTGCAACTATTATTGGAGCAAGGTTTGGGCATTGTTTATTCTACGAGCCACAAAATTATCTTACCCAACCATGGAAAATAATTCTTCCTTGGGAAGGGTGGGGTGAAACATTCAAATTTACAGGTTATCAAGGCTTGGCTAGTCATGGCGGAGTATTAGGCTTGCTAATAGGTATTTATCTATATTCTCGAAAGTTTAAAATAAACTATTTATGGATATTAGATAGAATGTCAATAGTTTCCGCTCTTGCTGCATTCTTTATTCGTTTTGGAAACCTTTTTAATTCTGAAATTTATGGAGTTCAAACTGACTTACCTTGGGGTTTTAGGTTTATGATGGAAACCAAGTATTTAGGTATTTCACCTGAAGAAGTAGTTCCAAAACATCCAACGCAACTTTACGAGGGATTAGCTTATCTGTTAATCTTTGGAGTACTTATGTATTTCTATTATAAAAAGCAATCTGAATTGAAGCAAGGTTTTTTTACCGGAATGTTACTGATAATGGTTTTCACTGCGCGATTTTTTATTGAGTTTGTAAAAGAAGATCAGGTTGGTTTTGAAAATGGAATGTCTTTAAATATGGGACAGTTGTTAAGTATTCCTTTTATTCTGATAGGTGTATACTTCTTGTCTAGGAAAACTTCGAACAAACCAATTCTGCAAAAGGTAAATAATACGAAGAAAAAGAAATAATTATCTAATACATAGAAAAGCAGAAGGTGCCTTTGTTCGAAGGCACCTTTGTTGTTTTAGAAATTAATTGCTTCGGCATCTTCAGGAGAATCAACATGCTGTACTTTAGTTGAAGTAGTATCTTTAGCATTTGATAAAATAGCTCGAGATGAGCTACTTTGCGTGTTTATTTTAAAGATCGATACTAATTCGGCTAACATACCTGCTTGTCCAGATAATTCTTCAGCATTAGAAGCTAGCTCTTCGGCACTTGTAGCATTCTGCTGCGTTACATTATTAAGTTGTTGGATAGCGCTATTAATCTGATTTGCACCTGAATTTTGCTCAGTACTAGCGGCAGATATTTCTTGTATGAGAGTTGCCGTTTTTTGGATCTCCGGAACAAGACTTTCTAATTGAGAACTAGCTTCATCAGCAATCTTAACACCATCTTTTGATACCTTGTCAATTTCTTCAGCTGCTACTTTGCTTCGTTCAGCCAATTTACGAACTTCAGAAGCTACTACTGCAAAACCTTTTCCGTGCTCTCCTGCTCTGGCAGCCTCAACAGCAGCATTTAATGCTAATATATTGGTCTGAAAAGCGATATCGTTAATTATTGATATTCTTTCAGCAATTGAAGACATCGATTGAGAAGCAACTTTTGTTGAATCCTGGCCCGACTTAATTCCCAAATGTGCATTTTGGGCTAGTTTTTCAGTGTTTTGAGAATTTTCAGTGTTTTGTTGAATATTAGCGGCCATTTCTTCCATTGATGAAGAAATTTCTTCAACCGATGCTGCCTGTTCACTAGCACCTTGCGATAATTGCTGCGATGAAGAACTCATTTCAATACTTGCCTGATTTATTAAGTCGGCACCACTTTTAATATCCTTAATTATTGTAGTTAATGTTTTGGCCATATTTCTTAGCGAAGTTACCATATTTCCAATTTCATCTGCTTGGTCAATATCTATTTCCGCAGTTAAATCTCCTTCAGCTATTTTGTTGGTAAAAACAATACTACGTCTTATGGGTATTATCAATCCTCTCGCTATTACAAAGGCTAGCAAAACTGCAATAAGAATCGCAAATAACGAATAAATAATACCTCTTGATCGGGTTGATGCTGCATTAGATAGTAATTCTTCATCAGTCATTGTGTATTTGGAAGACTCTCCAATTGATTCGGTAAAAAGTGTTGCTAATTGAGAAAGATGAGCGTTAGTTACTTCGTGATAAATTTTTTCAGCTTTTTTTAAATTTGCCAAATGGATATTATTGTAATCAATAATATTATTTAGCAGAAGTAAATTATCATCTAGCAGAAATTTGGTATTTGAATTGAAATAATTTATCGCTTGTTGATTTTGCCCAGCCCTCAAATAATTATCTATTATTTTTGCTCCGGTATGCAATTTATCATGTTCAGTAACCAGCTCACTAATTAATTCTTTAATCTTTGGGTCCTTTTCAATTAACGATTGTGTGCTTTGGAGTGAAATCCATTTACCTAAATTACATTGGGTTGGATCTGTCTGAACATCTAATCGTCTGGCATTAGCAATCAGTGCATCTTTTACCTGATTGGACCATGCCAAATGATCAGCTTTAATACTCTGAATTAAAATACTGAGGTTATAGTCTGCCGGATAATAAACATCCATAATATCTACAGCTGATTGGTGTAAATCTTTATGGGGTTGTTCCATTTGGTCGAACAAAGGTTGTAGCTCCGGAGCAAGCTTAAGAGCACCAGTTTTTCCATCGCCATAATACCACTGACCGAATGCGCATTTATGCGGGTCGGTTTGTAGTTCGATTTCTTTTACATTTTCATCAAAAATCAGAGAGTTGAGTTTGTTTGCCCAATTCAAATGCTGGACATACTTTTCATTTAGATTTGTTCGAAGTCGGTTTCCATCTATTACCAGACCTGAATCGTTAAGAATGTTACCGATTCCATTTATAGCCCAAAATGCAATCACCACTAGAACTATTACAATTGAACCAAAACCTATTGAGAATTTAGTCGCAAGATTAAAATTTTTCCATTTCATGAGTGTGGAGTATTTGCATTAACTTTTATACTAATTTATTAAACGATTTGGCCATTTGTTTCATATAAAGCGATGATATCCCTCATCTACTAACTAATAAAATAAACTCTTTTTTTTATAAGCTTTTAGCTTATTAAGAATCTTGATACCTTTGGTGAATGGTTGAGAAAAAAGAAAAAAGCCACGGACATAGTCATGGACATGGCCACGGGCATAACGATATTAGCGACAAAAACCTTTTACTTGTAACTGTATTAAATCTGCTAATAACTGTTGCAGAGTTTGTTGGTGGATTTATTTCAAATAGTCTTGCTCTTTTATCAGATGCTGTACATAACCTTGGCGATACTTTTGCAATTATTCTTGCATACATTGCAAATAGAGTAAGTAAGCGCTCAGCAAACGAAAGAAAAACCTTTGGCTATAAAAGAATTGAAATTCTTGCAGCGCTGCTGAATGCAGTGGTTTTAATCGTTATCATTATTTTTCTTTTTCGTGAAGCCTGGTTTAGATTTTACAATCCTGAGCCAATTAAAGGTCTAATAATGTTTATTGTTGCGACAGTTGGCTTACTAGCTAACCTTTTGTCTGTGGTTCTTCTAAAAAAAGATTCTGGTAAAAATATTAATATCAAGGCTGCTTATTTACATTTATTAGGTGACACAATTTCTTCTATTGCTGTAATTATAGGCTCAGTATTAATATACTTCTTCAAGATATATTGGGTCGATCCTGTTATTACTGTGGTAATTGGCTTATATATTTTGAAAGAAACTTACTCAGTTCTTCGAGAAGCTGTTGATATTCTGATGCAGGCTACCCCAAAGACAATAGATTTACCTAAAATTAAAAATGAACTTGAAAGTATAATTGGAATTGATAATATACACCATGTGCATATTTGGAATTTGAACGACAGTCAGATTCATTTCGAGTGTCACGCTGATGTTAATAAGAACCTTCGAATTAGTGAAACTAGTACTATTTTAAGAGAGATAGAATCTATTTTAAAGAGCAAGTTTAAAATCACTCATGTTACCATACAGTTTGAACATTACTGTTGTGACAAAACAGAATTGGTGCATCAACGATAAATCTCACCTAATTTCTTCTTACTTTACAAACTTTTTAGGTTTGAGTTGTTTCTAAGTTATACTGTATTGAAATATGGACTATATAAAAGTATACATTGAAGCTTTAGCCAACCTGCTTTTTGATATGGCACCCTGGCTTATACTTGGTTTTCTCATTGCTGGAATTTTACATGTATTGTTTCCCGATGGAAAAATAAATACGCTTTTAGGTAAGGCAAATATGAAATCGGTTTTCCGGGCAGCACTAATTGGAATACCTCTTCCATTATGTTCTTGCGGAGTTATTCCTACCGGAATTTCTATTCATAAAAATGGAGCATCAAAAGGTGCTGCAATTTCATTTCTCATTTCTACACCTCAAACAGGTGTCGATTCTATTATGGTAACTTATTCGCTCCTGGGTTTGCCCTTTGCTATTGTTCGGCCTATTGTAGCTTTGATTTCAGGAGTATTTGGTGGTTTTATAACCAACAAAACAGTTGTTAACGATAAGCAGTCAGATGGGATTGTTAATACTACATCTAGTACTTCAAAAAAAAGTAAAAACCCAATTCGTGAAATATTACGCTATGCTTTTGTTGACTTTTTAGCCGATATAGCCAAATGGTTAATTATTGGATTACTATTAGCAGCATTAATTGCAGTTCTGGTTCCCGATGATTTTTTCGCTTCATATATTCATAACGATTTCATCGGAATGCTGATTATTCTTGCAGCATCTATTCCTGTTTATGTTTGTGCAACAAGTTCGGTACCTATTGCAGCTGTGCTCATGTTAAAAGGAATTTCACCAGGGGCAGCTCTTGTTTTTCTGATGGCCGGACCTGCAACTAACATAGCAACAATTTCTGTAATTGGAAATGCAATGGGGCGCAAAACACTATTTACCTATTTGGGAACATTGATTTTTAGTGCATTAATTTCAGGTTTGTTTATCGATTATTTTTTGCCACGAGAATGGTTCACATCTTTTATTAGTCATCATAATCATGACCATGGTTTGTTGCCAAAATGGGTGCAAGTAAGTTCAGGTCTAATAATGGTTGGTTTAATATTGAATATTTACATAATGAAAATCTATAAGAGGTTTAAGAAAAAGGAAACACTAAATTATAAAGTTGATATGGGAGATTTAAAAGTATTTGTGCGCGGAATGAATTGTAATCATTGTAAGATTAATGTTGAAACAAACCTTATTAGGGTCAAAGGCGTCAGAAATGTTGATGTTGATTTGGATAATGAATTAGTTACGCTTAAAGGTGATAACATAGATCTAAATGATATAAAATCATCAGTGGAAAACATAGGTTATAAGCTTGAGGAAATTAAGTAGGTTTGAAATTTTAAGTGTAAATGAGTAGGAAAATCAACTAATATAGTGTTAGTTCGAGCGTAATTGAGAATCCTAAACTGCTATTTGATTTCTTGTTCTCGACTACGTTCGAACCGGTATTCATTGTTATCAATACTACTTCTAATCTTGTTATTCAAGCTTTGGGAGATACTTTGTTCTATGAAAACTGTTCTGGATTATTCTCATGAGGAGAGACATTAAATATGCTTAGTTCTTAAGATTGTGTTTAATGTAAAACTTTAAAACTATTCATACCTGAAACTCTCAATATTCTTCTTAAGCAGATACCTCAAAGGATAATAGGAAGCAATTGCCCCTATTGCCATTACAGTTACGCTTACAATTATTAAATCGCCAGACTGGATATCAACCGGATAGGCATCGATTATAAATCCACCCTCCAGTTTTAAAAATTCATATTTTTCTTGCAATAAAGCAATTACCGAACCCAGAACCAATCCCAGTGTTGCACCTGTAAAAGTAATAAGCAAGCCTTCGCGAAAGAATATCTTTTGAATCAGGCTTCTACTAGCTCCAAGGCTATTAAGAATATTTATATCTTTCTTTTTTTCAATAATAAGCATGCTCAGCGAGCCAACCAGACTAAACAATAAGATAATTAATACTAGGGCAAGAATTAAAAATATGGCCCATTTTTCGGTTCGCATGGTTTTGTAAAGCAGTGCGTTTTGCTCGTAACGGTCTTTTATTATGAAGGAAGAACCCAAAAGGTTTTTTATATTGTTAATAGTGTTTTTTTCTGAAAACTCCTGATTTAATTTTATCTCTAGCGACGATAACTCAGTAGAATAATCGAATAAATCGCGGGCAAAATCGATAGGTACTATTGTGTACTTTCCATCAATTTCTGGTTGAGAAGCAAAAACACCTGAAAGAGCAATTATTTTTCGGGTAAGTATTTTATTTGGGTCATGCGAATTTTTAGCATTTCGCTTCGGAACAATTACCTTTAACTGACGCTGTTCATTGGTCCTTACCATTCCTAATTGAAAAAAAACTCCACGTCCCATTATGGCTAGCGGCATCGATTGATTATACTGTGCAAAAACGCCATGCCACATCATTGAGTCAATATTATTTATTTTATTGTAATTCTTACTTACTCCCCTTATTGTGGTATGTGTGGGTTTATCGCCATACATTAACATGGCATTGTCCTCAAGTATGTAAGCAACTTGCTCAACACCTTCTATTTCTTTTAATAGTTTTAAAGAATCACCAGATAAATTAAAAACTTTTCCTTCCGCAGGAAGTACTTTTACATCGGGGTAAAAAGAATTATACATCCCTTTTACGAGGATATCGAAACCATTAAAAACAGATAAAATAAGAATGAATGCCATTGTACCAATAACTACACCTGTAACAGATATAGCAGAAACTATATTTATGGCATTATGCGATTTCTTGCCTAGAATATATCTTTTTGCTATGAAAAAAGGAAGGTTCAAATGTTAGTGTTTTAATAATTGGTCAATGTTATCAATGTAATCCAAAGAATCGTCAAGATAAAATCTTAACACAGGAATTTTTCTTACCTGGTGTCTTATTTTTTGTGCAAGTTCATGCCTGATTTGTGTAACATTTTCGTTCATATTATCAATAGATTCCTGCCCATTTTCCGAAGGGAATACACTTACATAAACTTTTGCAACTCCTAAATCAGATGTTACACGAACCTTAGTTAGGGTCAGCATTTTACCTTGCGCCAGGCTTGGAGTAAGCGGTCCAATAATATCCGAAAGATCCTTTTGTATTTGTTTACCTACTTTATGTTGTCTTGTTGATTCTTGTTCCATTATTTCTCTACTTAGATGGCAAAATTAGTTTATTTCTGCGGGATAGCAATAAACCACAACTTCAAACACCTACATTCTAAAATTTCCTACTTAAACTTCTAACTCCAGACTTTCAACTTACTACTTCTTCCTTCCCTCTTTCCATCTTTTTTCTTAGTTTTGCGCAGAATTAATTAAGAAGTAAATCTCATGAGTAAAAAGAGAGTATTATCCCTGATTCAACCAACCGGAGAAATTCATTTAGGTAACTATTTTGGTGCTGTAAAGAATTGGGTAGATATTCAGGACAAATATGAATGTGTTTTTGGAGTTGCTGATTTACATGCAATGACAATGCCGTATAATCCAAAACAATTAAAGGAAAACACCTTTCAGATGGTGGTTGAACTTTTATCTTGTGGTTTAGATCCAAACAAAGCAATTTTGTTTATTCAATCCATGGTTCCACAGCATACTGAATTAGCCTGGATTTTTAATTGCGTTACTTCTTACGGGGAGCTTTCAAAAATGACTCAATTTAAGGATAAGTCTGTTCAACTTAAAGGTAAATCAAATAAGTCAATTATTTCTACCGGACTGTTTACCTATCCTGTTTTGCAGGCTGCCGATATTTTAATTTACAATGCCAATTATGTTCCCGTTGGTAAAGACCAAGAGCAACATTTAGAACTTACCAGAAACATAGCAGTACGTTTTAACAAACAATTTGGTGAATATTTTAACGAACCAGAACCACTTTTTACTGATGTACAAAAGCTAATGTCGCTTGCCGATCCTACAAAGAAAATGAGTAAGAGTTTAGGTGAGAAGCATTATATTGGATTATTTGAAGATGAGAATAAAACACGCAAGAAAATTCGTTCGGCGGTTACAGATACAGGAGAAGCTCAGGGTGACAAAATGAGCCCTGGAATTGAAAATCTTTTCAATTTGCTTAAGGCTTGTGGTAAAGAAGAAGCAATGATTCAGTTTGCTGAGGATTACAAAGCAGGAACATTGCGTTATAAAGATTTAAAAGACGCTACTGCCGATGCTGTTCTGGCAATTACTATTCCTTTTAAAAATAAAAAGGCAGCACTTTTAGAAGACAGATCTTTTGTTGAAAAGATAATAAAAGAACATGCCGAGAAAGCAAAAGCCCTGGCTGATGAAACATTATCTGGAGTTAAAAAGATAGCCGGGATTTATAGTTAAAATATTATTCTTTATAAGCTTATTGCAGTTATTCAGGTGCAGTGGAGACCATATCACAAAATTGTGATAGAAGCGTCTTAAAGTTCATATTATCATCCTAATGATAGTCGATAATTTTTTTACAAGTGTGTTACTATAAATAACGGTTTGTATTGGAGCACTAAATAGTATGCTACTATCTTCAATGATTATGATAATTCAGTTCATTTTGCGGTAATTATTTTTAGAACATTGTTAGCCTTTATTGTTGCAAAATAAGTAATAAAATAATAATGGATTTTCATATCTCTTTTATTTCTAGATTACCATATCAAGACATTATGGATAAGATAAAGATGAAACTAAAAGAATAAAAACTAATTAGTAACGAGTTTGTTTTTTCCTCTCTTGCACAAAGAAAAATGTCTTGTCCTGATATTGCTTGTTAAAACTTTCATATTATGTAATTTCTCAAAAACAATTTATTTCATACTTTTGAACCACTGAAAGACTGTTCGTTGCGAGAACTGGTTGAAATATTATTGGCAACAGAATTATTGAGTTTATTCATCAGTGTTTCAATTTGAATACCCTAAATCAATATTATAATTGCTATGAAAAAGTGCCTTTTACTATTTATCATTTTCACAAGTTCTTTAACCTATGCTCAAGACCTTGAATTATGGGGTTTTACATACGAAGGAGGGAGCTCAAATGCAGGTGTAATATTTAAATACAATGTTACTACAAGTACGTATGATACTATTCATAATTTCACGCAGAACGCTGGACGATTTACCCAAAAACAGCAATTTACAGCACCAGTAAATGGTAAAATGTATGCACTTGCCAGATCGGGGGGACAATATGGTTCTGGGGCTATTATTGAGTTTGATATTGCTACAAAAACAACATCCACAGTAGCATCTTTTGAAGAAAAAACCACCGGAGCAGTACCCATAGGTAGCTTATTATTAGCATCGGATGGTAATTACTACTGTTTCGCAAGTGAAGGTGGGGAATATGATCAAGGAACTATGCTTAGGTTTAATTCTCAATCAAAAGAGCTTAAGGTACTAACTAATTTCACATATGATCAAAAGCGCTCATCGCCGTGGGGTATTCATGTAGAAGCTAGTAATCAACGTATCTATGGCATATGTTCTGGAGGCGATTATTTCAAAAGTGTGTTGATTGAGTATAATATTTCTACCGGTAATATTGAAAATAAATTCTCTTTTAACAAAGACAATGCTGGCGAATATGTTATGGGTTCTCTAGTAGAAGCAGATAACGGTAACTTATATGGTATCACGAGCAGTGGCGGTACCAATGACAAGGGAACAATTTTTAGCTATAACCCTAACTCTGGACTATTAGAAATTCATGTTAATCTGGATGATTCTAATACGGGTTACCAAACTGTAGGGGGGTTTATGAAAGCAGAAAACGGTATGCTTTATCTGTTTACCAGATATGGAGGTGCCGAACAATTGGGAGCTTTATTAAAGTTTGATCCAAGTACAAATAGTATTGTAACAATAAAGCCTTTAGATGTAGATTCTAAAGGAGTTATTGGTGTTGCACTTCAAGGTAATGATGGTTATTTGTATGCACTCAGTGAAAATGCCGGACAATATTACAATGGTGGAATTCTGAAAATCGATACTTCAACTGTTAATATATCTCTGCTTCATAAATTTGATAAAACAATTGTTGATGACGCTTCCGGTAGTTTAATGCAATCAGCTGAGGGGAATCTTTATGGAATGACTCTTAAAGATGGAAAGTATAATGCTGGAATTATTTTTGAATATAATATTGCTACTGATCAATTCGCAGTAGTTTCTGACTTAGGCGAATCTAATAATGGCGTTTACCCTACTGGGGCATTATTTCAAGCAAGCGATAAGTTTTTGTATGGAACCACTCAGCTCGGAGGTGCCTCAAACAATGGGGTTCTGTTTCGATTAGATCCGAATACATTTGAATTTACAAAATTGGTTGACTTCAATAAATATGAAACGGGTTATGGAGCTTGGCAAGCACAACTTGTTCAAATCAATTACAAATTGTATGGACTAAATGAAGATGGGAGTAATGCCGGTTATGGAGTTTTGTATTCCTATGATTTAATCAGTAATAAGTTTGAAGTACTCAGATATTTTAGCAGTAATGCAAGTTACCTTATTGGGGGACTAGTGGTCTACAATAATTTATTGTATGGTATCGCCAGATATGGCGGAGATAATGGCGATGGAGCACTTTTTTCCTTTGACCCAACAACAGAAAACTTTCAGGTATTAGCTTCCTTCGATGAATCTACAACGGGTAATCTTCCTACCGGAGGTTTAAGCGTAGATAAAAATGGTAATTTCTATTTAACAACGAACGGATGGGGCTCCGGAGGCTTTGGGGCATTATTGGAATACAGACTTGAATCAGATCAGTTAAATACTTTGTTCTCTTTTTCTCACGATACGCTTGGTGCCCCTAATACTGGTCCAGTTTTATCCGATGATGGGAAGCTATATGGAGCAGCCGGCAACTTATATGAATACGATCTGGCAACTGGTGATATGAGTATAATAAAGCATTTAATTGATCAGAATAATAAAGAACAAGGTTATAGTCCGCTAGGTAAGCTTCACCTTTCTGATAATGGTAACTTATATGGAATGACGGAAAGTGGTGGAATTCATGACGAAGGTGTTATTTTTGAATATAATATAGCCAACTCAACCTATTCAAAGCTTTATGATTTAAGCTATCCGATGGGTAAAAATGGAGATAGGAATCATCTTATTGAGATTGAACCCGGAGAAACTACAAGTATCTTAAATGCTAAGCAGAATACTGTTTTATCCATTTATCCAAATCCCGCATGTGAGTATGTTGTAGTTGACATAATTGGGAATATATCTTCTGAAGGTCTTGTTGAATTAATTGATATAAAAGGCGAGGTTGTTTGGAGTAAAAGAATGGATTCTCAGAATCTCCCGCTAGAAATCGACATTTCGAACTTAAACAGTGGAATATACATCTGTCGCTTGGTCAACAAGAATAATTCTTATCAGCAAAAATTGACATTACTTTAGTAAATAGATTCTTAAAGTTTCGACTTTGAAATACAAAGGTGAAGTAATAGTTTAGATTTGCCTCGCACAGGCTTTCTGGGTTCTTTTTCTCCACCCGCACAAAACAACACATTTGCAACCGACCAATGGGAGCTCAGCGAAGCTAAACCGCTGCAAGCCAGCTCTGCAACGGCGAAGCCCTCACGAACATTTCTGTGAGTAATCCAAAGTTTGCAAAAGAGCTGTTTTTTTCCAACCTACCGGTGCAAATCTATAATTTCGCGTTTTATTATCTAGTTACCGGTTAAAACCCTACAATTATATTGCAGCTACTTTAGTTTCAATAAATATTTGAATCAATAACTAAAAGACACTAGACAATTATTAAATCTAAAATCTAATGTCTCAACTCAATATTTTTATGAATTTTATTCATCTTTTGAACCTATGGATTTTCAATGCATAGTGTTCTAATTGAAACAGAGTTAAAAAGAGAATTAATAAAAAATATTTGTTCGAACTAACTATTTTTTTGGTAAGTACTTCGAGACAATATTTTTCAAATATCTTTGGGTTAAAATAAAATGTAACTGATGTTATATAAATTTAGCACAAAACGACAATTACTTCATAATAAGTGCTACATACAACAATTACATCACTTATTTATGAAAGCATCATTCCTATTTGCAGGTTTGGTGTTTTGTATGTCTTCCGCATATTCACAAAATTTTAATATTCGTTTTAAACACATAACCAGTGATAATGGCCTTTCCCAAAATACAATCGAGGATATTTTTAAAGACAGCAGAGGCTTTGTTTGGTTCGCCACTCGAAATGGTTTAAATCGTTATGATGGATATTCCTTTAAAATTTACAAAGCGGAAAACTCCGAACAAGATTTATCGAGTAATTTTGTTCATTCTATTTGTGAAGATTTAGAAGGTAATTTATGGATTGGAACAGAAAATGGATTAAATATATTTGATACCAAAACCAACACATTTTCAGCTTTGTTTCACAATCCTGAAGATACCAATAGCATTTCCGATAATAACATTTCAGAAGTTGTATGTGATAAAAACGGAATTATTTGGGCAGGCACTTACACTGAGGGTTTGATCCGTATTCAAAAAACGACGAATGCAAAATATATTTTCAAACGGTATAAGTACACACCAAATAAATCAACAGGTATATTAAGCAATACAATTCATACATTGTTTATCGACAAAGAAAACAAACTTTGGATTGGAACAAACAACGGCATTAATAAATTAAGTATCGGCACCAATTCTTTTGAACCATTCCGAAAGATTACAGATGAAACAAATCCTTTAAGCCACAATTCTGTTTCATCCATTTTTGAAGATTCATCTGGATATATCTGGATTGGAACCTGGAATGGACTAAACCGGATGAATAAGGCAACAGGTGAAATTAAATATTTCTTATTCGATGCTGACAACCAGTCAAATATTTCAAATTCAGCAATAAATACAATTGACGAAGATATAGAAGGCAACCTGCTAATTGGTACTATAGATGGTTTAAATATGTACATCAGGAAGGAAAACAGCTTCTGTCAATTTCATGTTAACAGCAATAGCGACAATGCCTTGAGCAATGAATTAGTTTCATGCATCGAAACCGATCGCTTTGGCAATGTTTGGATTGGCACTCACATGGGGGGAGTAAATCACTATAACGTGTATCAAAAGAAATTTAAACACATCGTTATTGAACCTTTGCCAAAAGAAACAAACAACAACAATGTAATTAACTCAATTTACACCGACCCAAAAACTTTATGGATTGGCACGGCAGGCGCTGGACTATATTGTTTCGATAAGGAGACAGGAAAACATACTCATTTCAAAAACAAACCCGGCGATTTGCAAAGCATAAACGGAGACTATGTTTCTGTAATTAAAAAAGACAATAAAGGGAATTTATGGGTGGGTACCTGGGAGAGTGGATTAAATAAAGTACATGTACAATCGAAACCTTATCGTTTTGAAAGAATTTCGGAGAAAAACGGTTGGAATATGATGCTAAACAGTTCCATTACCAGTATTCATATTGACAGCAGTTTTGTGCTGATTGGAGGCGAATATGGACTGGATAAACTGATTTCAGAACGCAAAAATATAACACCGGTTGCAAACAATCAGAATTGGACGAATTACATAAGTCAGGTACGCTGTATTCTTAAGGATACGCAAGGCTTTTTCTGGATCGGAACAAGAATCGGACTGTATTGCTTTCATGAGTCAAAACTGATAACCGGCCTATCTGATTCTGATATAACCTGCTATCGCTCAAACGCAGATCACCGTAATTCATTGCCATACAATTTTGTTGAAACACTTTGCGAAGATCATAACGGGAACATCTGGGCAGGAACTTTTGGTCATGGAATTTGCCAGATACAACGAAAAAGCAATGAAGAAGTTATATTTAAAAGCTACAACGAAAAGGATGGGTTATCGAACAATGTGATTTACAGCATACAAACAGATGAAAAAGGCGATTTGTGGATAAGTACCGATTACGGATTGTCAAAATTAGATATTACTACGAAAAAATTTAGCAATTATTATGTTTCCGATGGTTTACAAAGCAATCAGTTTTTTTGGGGGGCAAGCACCAAGGGAGAAGATGGAACACTCTATTTTGGTGGAACAAATGGGGTTTGCTATTTTATGCCAAACGAAATAAATGACATCGATACTGTGACGAATGTAACCATCACCGACTTTAAACTATTCAATAAATCGGTTAATGTTGGCGAGAAGGAACACAAAGCAAGCATCCTTAGTACGGATATTTCCAAGGCTTCCGAAGTCCGTTTAACTTACAAAGAGGACGCATTCTCCATTGAATTTTCTGCGCTCACCTATTTTCAACCACAAAAAATTAACTATGCCTACAAACTGGAAGGAGTTGATGATGAATGGATACATGTTCCTTCGACAAAGCGATTTGCAAATTACAGAAACCTTGATGGCGGAAAATATACCTTTCTTGTAAAAGCATCGAACAGTAACGGAGAATGGAGCCGGCAGCCAACAAAACTGGAAATTAATATTATACCTCCGTTTTGGGACACCCTTTTATTTAAAATATTTGGTATTTCGTTACTGGCATTTTTTATAGCTGTCTATTTCAGATATCGAACACGAATATTGATAATTCAAAAACAAAGCCTGGAGGAATTAGTAAAAAACAGAACAAATGAAATTGCACTACAAAAAGAACAACTTACCATTCAGAACAAAGAGATTACGGCACAACGTAATAAATTAATCTACCTGAACAAAAAAGTTCAACATGTCAATCAATTAAAGCTTCGTTTTTTTACTAATATTTCGCACGAATTCCGAACCCCGCTAACACTTATTGCCGGACCGGTAAAAAAATTACTCACAACCAACACGGAATCTGATGAAACAAAGAAATCACTTCTAATCATTGATCGTAATGTACAGCGATTAAAACATCTTATTAACCAATTGCTCGACTTCAGAAAAGTGGAAACCAACAAGTTGGATCTAAAAGTTTCAAGAGGAGACCTGGTATCATTTATAAAAGAGATATTCACTTCATTTGAACAGTTAGCACAAGAAAAACAAATCAATTTTACTTTTACTCACGAAGAAATCAATGATGAACAATGGTTCGATCATGAAAAATTAGAAAACATACTCTTCAACCTGCTTTCAAACGCTTTTAAACATACTCCTGCAAATGGAGAAATAAGTATCTCTCTAAAGATAAATTCAAATTCGGAAACAGCAGATTCAATTATTCAGGATTCAACAGCAATCATAAAAGTTGCTGATACAGGAATCGGAATACCTGCTGAGCATATCGACAATATCTTTAAACGTTTTTATCAAATCGACACGCCTGAGAATATAAAGAACAGGGGTTCTGGCATCGGCTTATCGCTTTCCAAAGAGTTGGTAATTGCGCACCATGGAGAAATTCACGTTAAAAGTGAGGTTGGGAAAGGTTCTGTTTTTACTGTAAATATTCCATACCAAAAAGAGTCATTCAGCTCCAATGATATTTCGGGTGAGACAATGACTTGGGATAAAACCAGTTTGAAACATAAAATAGATTCTGGTGAATTATCAATTGAAACTTACAACAAAAAAAATACCCCCACGAAAAACTCTTTAAAAAGTACCGATAAACCTACGATTCTAATCGTTGAAGATAATTTTGACCTCAGAGAGTTTGTAATCAACAGCCTTGTCGACAACTATAATATTCTTGAAGCAGAAAACGGAAAAGAAGCATATGAAATTGCAAAAGTCCAAAATCCGGTACTTATCATTAGCGACATAATGATGCCGGTTATGGATGGTTTGGAATTATGCACCCGTATTAAAAACAACCTGCTTACAAGCCATATTCCTGTTATTCTCCTGACTGCACGATCTTTAATCGAAAACTGGATAGAAGGTCTGGAATCCGGTGCCGACGATTACATGCCAAAGCCATTCGACATTGATTTACTTAAGGCTAAAATAAAGAACCTGCTTGAGTCCCATGAAAAATTAAGGAAACATTTCAGTGGCGATATTAGCACATTTTCTTCTGAAATTACCACGACTAAAGCCGATAGCAATTTTATTAACAAAGCCTTTGAAATAGTAGAAGATAACTATACAGATCCTGAGTTTGGTGTCAAAAAGTTGGTTGATAAAATGAATGTAAGCCATAGTTTGCTTCACAAAAAATTAAAGGCAATTGTGAACCAGTCGGCTGGTGATTTTATTACCATAATTCGTTTAAAAAGATCCGCTGAGCTTCTAAAAAAATCAGCTAAAAACATTGCTGAAGTTGCTTATGAAGTAGGTTTCAATGACCCAAAATACTTTAGTCAGAAATTCAAAAGATATTTTGGAACACTCCCTTCTGACTACGTTAATAACAAATAAAGGAAATATTTCAGCCTCAAATAGTTGGTTTTAAGAGGAATAGCACTCAATTGATAAACTTTCTTATATCTATTTGCGGTACATATGTGATGATGGATCACAAATCAGACTCATTTTATTAATATTTAAACGCTGTATGATTTATTCGTTTTCAATCGAAATATGACAGCATTAATGCATGTTTGATGATCAATCATCTTCTGGCATTATTCCAACTTCTTCACCCTTTTTTACAGATTCATCAACCTCAAACTTATTCTTTATTAATAACATTACATTATTAATAACATTACATTTATTTAAGGAATCTAAAAATTTTCACTACAATGAAACATTTACAAAAATATCTTTTGATCATTGTCTTTGCGTTGGCAAATTTGACATTATCAAATATGGTATCAGCACAAGTGGATTACGTACTTGATACTATTCCTGATGTGCACGATCCATTACCTGAGAATTCTGTTCAAATGGGTGATTCCAAAACATTTGAAGAGGTGAAACTGGATCTTCCTGTTTCCACCGGCCCCTTTGAACCAACCTGGGAGTCGATTGAAGCTAATTATCCCGGAACACCCGACTGGCTAAGGGAAGCAAAATTTGGAATTTGGATTCATTTTGGGCCACAAGCTGCCGGTGAAAGCGGCGACTGGTATGCCAGAAGACTTTATTCACAAGGTTCGACTGCTTATAATAACCACCTGAGTAACTATGGACATCCATCAGAAGTTGGTTATAAAGAGGTGCTTCGCGACTGGAATCCTGATCAACTGGATCCTGCTGCATTGGTTGATATATACAAAAATGCAGGGGTGAAATACCTAATAATCCAAGGAGTTCACCACGATCAGTTTGATATGTGGGACTCAAAATATCAACCATGGAATTCAACCAATTTGGGACCCAATCGCGATTTAGTTGGTGAGTGGGTAACTGCAGCTAAAAATGCAGATATGCGTTTCGGTATTACTTTTCATCATGAATATTCATGGTGGTGGTGGCAAACTGCCTTTCAGAGCGATGCGACTGGCGCTAAAGCGGGTGTACCGTACGATGGTAATTTAACGCTTGCCGATGGTGTCGGACAATGGTGGGAAGGTATGGATCCACGATACTTATATGGCGTTAACTTGCGCGAATACGAGGGAGTTGCAAGTGCTGCCAATTCTAGTTGGTCCCCTCCTCCGGCAGGTATCTTTAGTAATCATTTAGAATTCGATGAGTGGTATGCCAAATGGTGGGCACTGCGCATGATGGATGCTGTTGATAAATACAATCCTGACTTTATATATACCGATGGAACCGACCAACAACCTTTTAGTGGATATGGTACAGGTACAGGTTATAAGAGCGATGCCATGCAGCGTGTTATAGCTGACTTTTACAATAAAACATTGGATCGTCGTGGTGAAGTTGATGTGTTTAGTATTGTCAAATTCCGGAACAAAACGAATGGTACGGTTAATACTGAAGAAGGTAGTATTCCTGGAAATATAAAAACCGATCAGGCATGGATCGCAGAAACTCCGGTAGGTGATTGGTTTTATGCTCCAAACTTTACATATAGCTCTAATGCTGTAATTCGATATTTACTGGAACAAGTTGCCCGCGATGGTAACGTTGGCTTATGCGTTTCGCCCCTACCTGATGGATCGCTAGATGCAGGAAGCACAACAATGCTTACGCAAATTGGTGAGTGGTTAACAATTAACGGAGAAGGAATATATGGAAGTCATGCCTGGGAGGTGCTGGGAGAAGGTGCAGGTGGTAATCTTAATGTGCTACCCGGTGGAAAAATCGGTAGTGCACAGGCAAATCACATTTTTTATTCAACTGATTTCCGCTTTACTGTTGGTAAGAACGACAGTTTGTATGCATGGTGTATGAAAGTACCTCTGGCAAATGAAGAACTCACAATAACTTCATTAGGTACAACAAATGGTTTATTTTCAGCACCAATTAGCTCTGTAGAACTTTTGGGTTACGGTGGAGCACTTACATGGAGTCAGGATGCCGATGGTTTACATATTACCTGCCCTGCTACAATGAATTATAAAACTGCTGTTGGTTTTAAGATTGGTCCAAGTATTTATAATTATACCAGCCTTACTCAATTAATAACCAAAGCTCAGGCTGAAGTTACAGTTGCTGAGCAAAATATTGGTTTCAATACCGGGCAGTATATTCAGGATTCTATTAATGTATTAAAAGATGCAATCGTTGTTGCTCAGTCCATTGGATCTGCCAGCAATGATTCTATAATTAAAGCCGGCATATTAACATTAAAAAAAGCAATGGACAGCTTTAATGAATATGGTCAGATTAAAGGAGGAATAATGTCTTTTGATAGCACACAAAACATTACCCGTGCTGCTTTATTGGAGGCCCGTAACTTTGAAAGGTCGGATGATGGTGTTTTCGGAACCGGACGATGGGGATTGTTGGCCAACCCGTGGAAGTATACCAACAATATTGTAAATCAGGAAGGGAATTCGAGAGGGGGCTTCGACAATTATAATAACAGTCAGTCTGTGGGTATTCAAAAGTGGTTCTCGTCCGATCCTGCAATTGAGAATGGAATGATATATCAAACCACAACACTTCCGGCAGGTAGTTATAAGCTTAAAATTAAGGTTCATGAGCAATACGGTATACAAGCCGGGGAGATATATATGAATGTTGCGGCCGGTGATGTTCTGCCATTAACAACAGATGTGCCAACAAACGCATTGGCTTATTACGATATGCAAAATTCTTCAACAGGTGGTCAGGTTTCAGCCTGCGAATTTACATTATCAGAAGAAACAGAAGTGAGTATTGGATGGACCGCAACCATCGCAGCAGCAGCTGCCACCAGAAGTATGAGGGTAAATGAAATATTACTTCTGGATGGTAGTGATAATGATATTTCGTCGACATACCTTGGTAATTACACAAATATTCAACGTAAAGATGTCTCCTATTACAGGTTTGGGACTCCGAAAAACTGGACAGTAGAAAATTTTTATTGCCAGACAAGTTCCGAGGGGCTAAGAAATGGTATTGATAAATGGTCTGGTTATAATTCTTTAATGATGGGATTTTGGGGCGACGTAGCAAATGCTGTTGGCGATCCATCGAATGCCAAATTGTACAAAGAGGTTACACTACCAGCCGGAAAATACGCTTTTACAGCAGCATATGATGCAAATTACAATATGTCTGAAATGTATTTGTTTGTGTCAAAATCAGTTCCTGATCTTTCAAATATGAAGGAGACTGCTTTGGCGTTTTATCCTGTTTCAGGTGCTCCTACAAATGGGGAGCATTATGGTTTAACATTCACTCTTGATGCAGAGTCAACAATTTATTTAGGGTGGATCGGTGATTTAACTATGAGTCCAAACTTGGAGTTTAGAGCCACAGAAGTGCGTTTATTACGTATACTTTCTGACACAAGTGAATATTTAAACGAATGGGCTTTTGATGCAAAAGTAGTTGATAAACTATATATTATTGGCTCCAGTGAATTCGATTCACTTGCTAACTTAAGTTGGTTTGTAACTGCTGACAACATCAGATATATTGAAGGAAATACAAATGGTAGCTTTGTAATTGGTGATATCAATTTTAGTAATAGCAGTTATAGGAAGTTTTTTGTAAAAACTGCGCTAGAGGGGGCTGTTCCTGTAAATTCAAAGTATGATTTCTATAAAGATGACGAAACTACTCCATTTGTTTCTGTATTACCACTTTCTACACCAAGCTCATTGTTTTTTGGTGTTAGTGAGTCTGATTCTGTCGAGATTGATGGAATTCATAAAATAACAGTTAAATACAACAATCATGCTTCGAATATCGAATCGATGGGAATACTAACAGAAGCTATAAGTGGTTGTTATTCTATTATTGAAGTTGATCAAACAGAAAGCATTTGCGAAGGAGAGAGTATTATGGTTGGAGAACAAACCTTTACAGAATCGGGGAAATATACAATTTCACTAAACACTCAATTGGGTTGCGATTCAATTGTATACCTGGATCTTGCGGTTAATCCTCTTCCTACAATATCAATTGGAAAAGATACTACTATTCTTGAAAACCAGGAAATCTCCCTGGATGCAGGTGAAGGTTATGAATCTTATAACTGGAGTTCCGGCGAAAAAGACCAAGTTATATTATTATCAGGCTTAACAGCAGGAGAATACGAATATTCTGTAACCGTAACAAAAAATGAGTGCTCCAACTCTGATACAATTATTATTTCAGTTAATATTCCGGATGCTATTAGTAACGTGTTTGAAAACAGAAATATCAGTATTTATCCAAATCCGACTAATGATGTGGTTTATATTAAATCCGATGAAGATATTAATTCAGAATTAACAATTTCAATTTTTGATGATTCTGGAAATTTATTAGTTAATAAAACATTTGAAAGCATACTGGCAACCCAAGGTTATAAGATTGATTTATCTATGTTGAATGAAGGTATATATCTACTAAAACTGAATAATTCAGAAAACATAAAGATTCAAAAGGTTATAAAAGAATAAGAGGAATTCGTTTTGAATGTATCGTTACCACAAATACTCTTGGTGGTGACAAACAACATTTCAAAATGATAGTGAAGGTAAAAAAGCTGAAGTGCCTTATGATGGAAATTTAACTCTCGAAGATAAGGCAAATAGAGGGCTTTATCTATGACGTATGTAGTTGACAAGTACCGATCCAATTTTATCTAAACTGATGGTTGAGTCCAACAGGGCTTCATCGGTATTAGCTCAAACTACCTACCCTATTTGTAAGCACATTGACAAGTCACCCGAGTCTTGCTCAAACCAAAACTTGCCAAAGAGCTATTTTAAAATGAAAGTACTTAAAAGTCACTTATCTGATGAAATTAACAAAGTAGTTAAAGAATGTTTTGATGATTTCTGCTACAAATTCAACCACAGATACTTCGGCGATAGGTTTGCAATTGCTATGTTCGATAATTACTGATACAATAAAGACTAATCAATTCGGGAATTTATTTTTATGAATATATTGGAACAACGAACCGTTTTATTGTAAAATAATTATTAGATATTGGAAACACTCCCTCCCACGCAGAAAGTTAATTTTGATAGGAAGGAGTGTTTCCATCTAATTACTTAAATAAGGAAAACGCTTACTAATACCTAAGCCTTGGATTGTAAGTAATTTAAATTAAAAACCCATTCAGAATAATACTAAAAACATAATTTTTAAATTGCATCTATTGTTAAACCTCAAATATGCATTAAGCAAGCATATTTATCTATATGAGCCGACGAAATTTGTTGTACTAAAACCTTGAATACCTGATTAGAATGTTTTTCTTATAATGCCTAAAGACTATGAGTTTTAATTGTCTTCTGGGTAGCTAAGCTTATAAAAAAGGCTGCATTTACTCATGAAATGCAGCCTATAGAATATCTTAACTTAAGATATAAATGTTAGAGGTAAATAAAACCTATTCTTTTATAAAACGTATTGATTTTGCACCCGAATTTGTAATCATTTTAATTATATACATGCCAGGTTTTCCTTCTACTAATAGACTCTGTACAAACTTGCCTTTTCCAAGCCTGCCCAAATCCTTTTTACCTACTTGCTGTCCCAGTTCATTGTAAATATAAATGTTTACTTCGCTGCAAGTTTCAAGCATACCTTCCATATTAATAATATCACCCTTTACAGGGTTAGGAAATACTTCAAAATCTAATTTACTAGTAAATGCATCGCCAGCAACTTTAAGCCCAACACAGCTAACAGCTGTTGGATTTATTCCGGTTATACTCATATAGTCTATATTTGATAATCCGGAAGTATTAGTAGCTTCTAACCTTATTATTTTTGTGCCGGCTGATAAGTTTATAGCTGTTCCTGAAGTTGTTGCCCAATTTGTCCAAGATCCGGTAGAGGGCATATTTATAGTCGAAACAACTGTAGAGCCATCAACCATTAATTTTCCTGTCCTGTCTGTACTACTGCCATTAGCATATTTCCAGATCAGACTGTAACTTCCTGTCGTAGGAATACTAACTGACCAGCTTATTCCATTACCTAATGCATTACTAGTATTTGCAAAACCTGTTCCTGTAAAACCTGCATTATTGTTATCTACAGTTCCATCTACACTGCAGAAACCTGTTTCATTTTCTTGAAGTGTATAAGTAAGAATACTTGATCCTTCACAATTAGTTGCAGAAGGTGTTATTCCGGAAACCTGCACGTAATCAATATTACCCAGTCCGTTCGTTCCTGTAGCTTCTAACCTTACATTGTAAGTGCCGGCACTAACAGTAGCTGTTGCAGAAACAGTACTCCATGTGGTCCATGCTCCTGTTGATGGGAAATTGATATTTGAAACAAGGCTTGTACCATTAACCAATAATTTAGCAGGCCTGTCATTTGTACAGGCATACCTAAAGGTAAAAGTATATGTACCGGTTGTTGAGAAGCTTACCTTGTAATCAACCCCATTGCCTAATGCATTATTTGTATTAGCAAACCCATCTCCGGTAAAACCTACATTGTTATTTTCTACATAACCATCTACACTGCAGAAGCTTGTTTCATTTTCCTGAATAGTGATAATAGCACCTTCACCCAGGGTTGCGTTGGCAGCATTAGAATTAATTACATTTCCATATACATCAGTTGCTTTAATCCAATAATAGTAGGTTGTCCCATTTGTAACATCGGTATCGGTATAAGTTGTAGTATAATTAGGAGTAATTGCAATTCGTTCCCTACCAACAGGATCACTGTCTATATCTCGCATTATCTGATAATTAGTTGAAATAGCAGTAGAAGTCCAGTCTAAATTCACCTGACCATTATCGGCAGAAGCAGTAAGAGTAATGGTTCCAGAAATTTGATTTTCACCAACAATAGAAATATTTGGTGCTGGAGGTGTTGCCATTCCACCACCAAAATAAAATCCAAGATTTGGAGGTTGATTATACGAATTATTTTGCCATGCTATAGCTAACCTATAGTTAGGGTCGTGCATTAAAGTATACATTCTTTGTTCAGTTTTGAATGGTGTTACAAAAACTACCATACCACTGTTGTCTGCACTTCTGTATATTATTTCTTCCCTCCAGTCGCCCATAATATCAGCCATTAAACATGGGTTCGATTTTGTATAGTTATTATCAGCAATACTGGCTATATTATACAATGTAGCTACTCTGTCGGTCCACTGATTACTGGCATTCCATTTAGTAATAACTGTTCTGTCGAGTAATTCACGTTGAACGTCGCCGTCCCACCAAACACCAAAATTATAAGTTGCTCCACCTCCTGCAGTTGTTGGCAATGTTGTAGATATACGTGTTCCTGTGCAACTGTATATACCAGAACCTTCGCTGCCCCAGATTTCCATGCCATAATAGTTTGGATCTATATCTGCAGCCATGCATCTTCCGATATCGCCACTTGACATATATTGCCATTGTATAGAGCCATTGGCAGCAGTTCTTAATGATGTACCTGGAATTGTTGAACCATTGGCACCCTCATGGCATCCAAAAAATTCTAACCCGGCAATATTAGGATTAATATCGGCTAAATGACCTGCATCTCCATGACCATAGCGGGTAGAATAAAGTCCGTTACCATTTTCATCAATCGCCATTGCTCCATAAGTAATCTCATCTCTGCCATCTCCATCTACATCACCAGCAGCGAGGTTGTGATTTCCTTGTCCATGATAAATTGAGGCTACACCATTCGGATCGCTATCCCAGGCCCATTTTTTTGTTAAACCGCCATTTTTAAAATCCCAGGCTTCAAGTTTTATTCTTTCATAAATTCCTCTTCCTATCACAAAGCTAGGGTTTACTCCATCAAGATAAGCTACAGCCCACATACACTTTGTTGCTCTATGACCAAGTTGTGACTCGTTTAGTCCGGGAGGTCCCCATTGAGATAATGGCTCACGATCGATATACCAACTCCACGCAATTTCTCTACCCGTTTCTCCATCAAATATCGAAATATAATCAGGACCGTCAATTCTGTAATAACTATTGTTCAATACCATGGTAGAACGATAGCTGATTTGTCCGTCTCTATCTCTGTCGCCAATATTATTACCTACTCCATCAATCATTCCATCTGAAGTTCTGGTAGCAATCTCAGCTTTTCCGTCGTTATCTAAATCATATACTAAAAAGTTTACCTCTACTGTGTTACAAATATTTGGCCCCAGATTAATAGCCCAAAGAAATGTACCATCAAGTTCATATGCTTCAAGGTAGTGATAATCTGTGGCTGCCGGGGTAACATCGTTTGCTAGTCGTTTTACAACTATTTCATATTCTCCGTCACCATCCAGGTCTCCCACAGAAGCATCGTTTATATTATAGGTGCTATAACCACCATTAATTGACCTAACAGGAATAGTAAAATACTGATTTCCTAAGGGACTTACTGGATCTGAAAGATCTTGTTCTGTTCCGTTAATTACTGCAGAAACACTGTAAGAATAATCTGTACTTGTGTTATCGGTAAAATTTGATACGCTTAAATCTGATGCTATTAAAGTTGTGCCCCTATAAAGATTATAGGTGGCATTGCTGGAATATTCGGGACCTAATATTCGCCAGCTAATTAATACGGTACTGCTACTGGTTCTAACAGCAACCGTTGCACGATTTAATTTTTCCATGTTTCGTTGGGCATCAATTCTACATGGAATTAATCCTACTATTAATAGCAGAAATAAAGTAATTCTTGTTTTCATAGATAAAATAGTTTAGAATTAGTTAATGCAGGTTAGCTGTTAAGGAATTATTAAACAACCTACTTGCTTTTAATATGGGTTAGTTACTTAACGGTTAAGTAAAGAAAAATACTTATGAATCACGTATCATATTTTACATATAGGTTATCATTAATAAACTCACACATTTATTGTTAGGTGATCTTTATTGCCGTTGTTTGATGATAAACGTCTTGGTGAAGAAGTTTTACGATAGTCTAAACTATATGACTAGCAACATGACTTACCCTGAAGAAATCTGTCTAAATGATTTATAGGGATTACTGAGCTCAACACTAAACCAAAAATCAGCTGCTGAGACAGTATAAAATTAGTTATGTAAAACTCATACATTTATGAGTGTTTCATAAATGAATAAAATCACATGAAAGAGTTTTGATATGCTTTAACTATAAAACATTAATGCAAAATGGAGTCCACTCTTTTAGGCCTAAATTTATTTCTGGATTATTTGTTTGCGACATTGCTTCCCATACAACAAGAGCAGCTCCTAATGCACTTGAATTATCAACTTCGGAGGTATATACTTTTTTATCTGAGTAAAAATTGGCCAGCAAACGAACGAATATTTCATTTCTTGCAAAACCACCTGAAACATAAAATGCTTTTACTCCATCATTTTCTTCGGAAATGAGATTGATTGATTCGCTAGTTAAAAGAGTTAAATCGTATATCAACCTGTGATATGCTTCTGAAAAATCAGTAAAAGTATTCAAATCAACAGAATTGTCGATATAATTTTCTGGCATTCCACCCATAAAGAATACTTTTATTTTTCCTTCAGATATAAACTTTGATAACATTGCTTCATCTGTTTTCACCTTCTTAAAGCTATCTTCGGGGACCTTAAAGAAATCTGTTAACAGCTTTGTGTTTACATCATGTATATGTCCCATAAATAATCGGGAAGATTTAACAGGTTTTTGATCAATACTCAGGTATGATAAGCAATCGTTTTCTAACTGATGTTTGGTTAATGGAGAATGATTAAACGGATTCATATTAATACACCATGTACCCGTTGATACAAGAAGAAAATTTTCTTTACTACCCCTAATATAAGGCGCAAGCGAAGCAGAACTATCATGAATTCCAATACCTGCTCTAAGCGTATGGCCCTCTATTTTGATAGGAATAGAATGTTTATTTGGCATTGGTTCGGGTAGGGAAATACCTTCATCCTTCAACCATTGGTGATATGTATTTTTATCAAAATCCCACATAAAGGTATGACAACCAATAGATGTCGATTCAGATACAATAGTTTTTGTTAGCAGATAAGACAAGTATTGAGGAAAATGCAAAATGGCTGTAGCCTTTTTAAAAACATCGGGATGCTTTTGCTTCATCCATTGAATTTGAATTCCTGAATTTAGAAGGAGCCCTAAAGCTGGGCTTGCTGTTTTCCGACAGAATTCTGTTTTACCACCATATTTACTAAATAAACTCTCCTGAATTTCAGAAGGAACTTCCTTAAGGTAGTTATAAATGGGTGTTAAGCGTTTTCCATCTTCATCAATAAAGGCTAAAGAAGCTCCATAAGTAGAAAAGTTTACAGAAGTAACATTATATTCACCTCCAGTAATCAGATCAGATAGTGTAATTAATATCCAATTTTCGATCAAATCTAAATCATCACATTCTTCACCATCGCTATCAATAGTGGTTTTAAACTTTTCTTCGTGCTGATATGCAACATTCAATTGCTCATCGAAGAGCAAAATTTTCTTGTTGGTTTTACCAATATCAAATACAGCAATAACTTTTTCAGACATCACAAATTACCCTTTTTTCGAAATTCGTAAGTGAGTGTCCTCAGATTTGTCGTTTTCTTGAAAATCAACTATTTTTTTACTTACAATTAGAATTTTATTTGATCTTCCAAGGTTATAAAATGCAAATATCTTTTTCATATTAAGCTTTCTTTGAAATCATTCTACGATAATTTTCAACTTCCCAGTTATCAATAAATTTAATCTGAGATTTAGACATTGGCCTGGGTCCCCCAAAATTTTCAGTCAAGTAACTTACCTTCATCATATCTACAAATACATCCAGAACTATTTGAGCTGATTTTTTATTTTCATCAAAAGCTATTAATCCATGGCCCTCTAAAGCAACTATTTTAGGAAAATAATCATACTGATGTTTGAAATTTATCATATCAAATATTATTTCAGAAGTATCTTTGATAAAAAGATAGTTTGATTTACAATAGACTATATTATCAGGTGTAAAAGGAATTTTAACTTTTCCAAAACTATCAATATTTTTTACAAATTGATCCGCTAATTCATTTGCAAAAGGTATACTTTTTAGTTTTTTTGTTTCATAATGTCCTGCTATAAGACAAGTAGCACTTAGTAAATTTGTGTCTTCCCTATTCTCAAAAATATTTAGATAAGATGAAATATGACCTGTTAAAGTTTTTTCAATTTCATGGTAGAGGCTGTTAATCTCCTCAACAGTTTTGGCACCTACAAAAACACCATGATTCTCTAAAAAAATTATTGAAGGTTCTCTATTTTTTTTAATTCTGAAATCTATTAATGCATTCTCAACTGCTTTAAAAAGTGTGTATCCAGGATCGATATACTCGATGTATAAAACATCATCTCCAAAATACTTCGAGACAAGTTCTTTTGAATTCTTTGCACATAACAAGCCATTTACTAATGTTGGATGCGTATGCACTACAAAAGGAAACTGTATTATTTCATGCATAGAAGTTTCAACCGATGGCCTTTTATCTTCTGGGTAGAGAATAGCATTAGCTAAGTCATTCTTTACTTGTTCTTCTCGTTCCGATGGATTCTTGCTATAATTGTTTGTAGAAAGCACTTTCAACTTCTCTCTATCCAGGCAAACAAAACCATTTTCATCAATATCTGCCATAGATGTGCCACTGGCCTTTACCCAAATTTTCTTATCATCCTTGAATGAGGTATTACCGCCACCAGCAATTATATAGTCTTTATTTCTACCAAACTTTCTTGATATATCTATTAAGTCTTGTATATTATTATCCATAATTTGATTTAAAATAGCGTTGATAAGTATTAGCTATATAATTTTGAAAGCTTAAGATAGAAAACTTTGTAAAAATTTTATTTATTATCCTCCTTACTAAATTAGTATCTTTTCTTTAAAAATACTAGATTCCTAGTCAATCTCGAAATTATCGGGAAAGAATAACAACCCTTCTTTTTAAACTTATCTCTGCTACTTGAAAATTACTATCTGTGAGCTAATTCTTCTTTTTCGTACTTCTGTATTTCTGTAATGAAATCTTCTCCTACAGGAACACCTTTCTGAAGACAATAGTAATCCCATACTGCACCAAAAGGCTTTGTTTTTAGCTCTTCCAGTAGAGCTAAGCGTTCAAAATTCTGCCCTGCCTCTTCATATTTTATTAAGGTTTTGGTAGGTTCAAGCATTGCATACATAAATGCTTTTTGGGTTGCGCGCGTACCTACAACATATGCTCCAATTCGATTAATAGAGGCATCAAAAAAATCGAGCCCAATGTTAACACGGTTCAAATAATTATTACGAATAATTTCTGAAGCAATTAATTGAATTTCCTCATTCAGGGTTACAACATGGTCAGAATCCCATCGAATTGGACGAGTTACGTGTAATAACAATTCATCGACAAACTGAAGGCAAGCAGAAATTTTGTCTCCTACCTGTTCTGTTGGATGAAAGTGACCATTATCTAAACAGATTAGCTTATTATTGCTTATGGCATATCCTAAATAAAAGTCGTGGGAACCAACTGTCATTGATTCTGCTCCTATACCAAAAAGTTTACTTTCAACAGCATCTTTCATATACTCTTTCGAATAGTCTGTTGCCATTGCTTCATCTAAAGACTTTTTTAGGAGCACACGATGTTTATTCCTATCAATAGGTGTGTCTTTTGAACCATCAGGAATCCATGTGTTATGAACGCATGGAGAGCCAAGTTGCTTTCCTATTTCTGCAGATATTGCCCTGCATCTTTTTAAATGTTCAACCCAAAATTGACGTACTTCTTCATTTTTTGATGATAAGGTAAACCCTGAATCTGCCATTGGATGAGAAAAACAACTTGCATTAAAATCCATGCCAATTCCTTGTTTCTTGCACCAGTCAATCCAACTCTGAAAGTGTTTTACTTCAATCTGATTGCGATCTACTTTTTCACCTTGAAAATCGCCATAAAAAGCATGCAGATTTAAACGTTGTTTACCGGGTAATAAAGAAAGTACTTTCTCTAAATCTTTACGCATTTCAGCAATACTAGTGGCTTTACCCGGATAGTTTCCTGTGGCTTGAATTCCACCGCCCGAAAGCTCAGCATTGGGTGTTTCAAAACCACCGACATCATCTGTTTGCCAACAATGCAGGCTAATATTAACTTCATTAATTTTTTCAAGTACAACATCGGTATCTACACCCAGTGCTGCATACTGATCTTTTGCCAGCCTATATGATTTCTCTACTAATTCTTTCTTAATCATTTTTAACTACTTTAAATAAAAAACCTCTTTTAATTCAACTGTAACAGGGGAATTATCTATATTAACCTTCATGATGTCTGCCATATAATTCCACCATTTTTTTACAATTTCCGTCTTTCCTAAATCCTGAGAGCCTTTGTTTCCATATACTTTTTGAAAAGCAAATAAAGTATTGGTTTCTTCATCAAGGAAAATAGAATATTCTGCAATTCCCGATACTTTTAATAATTCTTCAAGTTCAGGCCATATTTCATTATGACGCTTTATATATTCTTCTTTTTGACCTTCGTTAAGGTGCATTTTAAATGCTAATCGCTGCATAGTCTAATAATTACATTGAGTTTCCAATTCCAACCAGCACAACCGAAAATAATATTACAGCTATACCAATGGTAATGGTCCATTTAGTTTTTGGGGCAACACCTTTCCATTCTCGACGATAGATACCCCACATATTTGCTGTTAGAATAATAGTAGACATATGTAAAATCCAGGAGCTTGCTCCATTACCCAACTTGCTTTCACCCATTCCGTAGAAAAAGAATTGCAGGAACCATGTTGTACCGGCAAAAGCAGAGAATAATACATTTTTTAATCGAGGTGTTTTTTTGTTACCAAAATCTTTATATGACTTATTTTTTAGGCTTAAAATAGTTGTCCATATAAAGTTGGTTGTTAGTCCACCCCAAAGAATAACAACAAAAGTTACATTATTCTGAAAGAGCTTATTAAAACCAGCATCGACAGCGGCTTCAGCTAATGGTTTACCTGCTTCAATTCCAAAATTGAAAAAGGAGCTTAAAATTCCTGAAAGAATAGCAATAATTAAACCCTTTACAAGGCTGAACTCTGCAACACTTTTTTTCTGATCTTCTTCAGAAAGCTCCCCTTCTTTCATCATTCCTGCTTTTCCTGAGATTGCGATTCCAATTAAACAAACAATAACTCCTATAAGCACCAGTCGTCCACCGGGAGTTGCTAACATATCGGTAAAAGAAATTTTACCTTCAGTAGGATTAATGTTATAATAGATAGAAGGAACAATTGCACCAAAAGCAGCACAAAATCCGAGAACTACTGAATTACCTAATGACATGCCCAGGTAACGAACGCCTAAACCATAAGAAAGACCTCCGATACCCCATAAAAGTCCCATAACAAAAGTGAAAAACACTATTTTACCGGATGCCGCAGCAATAATATCCATAAACCCCGGAACTGTAAGATAAGCTGCGATAGGTGGTACTATTAGCCATGAAAAAAGACCCCCAACAATCCAAAAACTCTCCCATGCCCATCCTTTAACCTTGTTAAAGGGCATATAAAAACTTCCTGATGCGATACCACCAAGTGAATGATAGATTATTCCTAATAAAGCTTGCATTTTTGTAATTTACGTAGGTTATATAAATAGCATTTGATATTTTTGACACAGTCAATGAAATATCAACAAACCAAAAGTATGTTGATAATTAGTAAATCACAATGCACATTTTGGGAATTGATTTGCACTTTTTGATACTGCTTCTTATGAAAGACTTTTTTAAATACCTTACTGCTGGCGAAGAAGATAAAAACTGGGGACTATTTTTAAATGTTGCTGGAAAATCAACAATTGCTTCTAATTCTACTTACCCCTCAACAGATCATCCAACAGGCTATTATTTTACATGGGAAAATGGGCGTACATTAAATGAATACCAGATTAATTATATAACTGAAGGCAGTGGTATTTTAGAAAATGAGCGTGGAAGATTTATTGTAAAATCAGGTTCTCTTATGATTATAAGAAAGGGAGAATGGCATCGCTACTGCCCTAATGATGGAAATGGCTGGGTTGAGCAATATATTGGTTTTGATGGTATGTTTGCAAAACACTTTCTACTCGACAACCAGATTTTAATGGGGCAATCGGTTATTTCTTGCAGTATTCGCGAAGAGTTTATCGATACTTATTATAAAATATTTGATCTGGTGCAGGAGGAAAAACCAGGATTTCAGCAAATAGCTTCCGGCTTAATTATAAAGCTTTTGGGCTATATTATTGCTTATCAAAAGCAAAAAATATTCATTGGTAGACCCATTGAAAAAATTATACAAGATGCCCGGTTCCAAATAAGGAAAAACCTAACTGAAAATATTAATTTGGAGCAAATAGCAAAAGACAATAATATTGGTTACTCCTATTTTCGTAAAATGTTTAAAGAATATACCGGAGTATCTCCGCGGCAATATCATTTAGAACTGAAAATAATTAGAGCGAAAGAGTTGATCTTAATAAGCGACAAGACTATTAAAGAAATTTGCTTTGACTTAGGATTTCAGTCTGTACATTACTTCAGTAGATATTTTAAGAAAAAGGTGGGAATGAATCCCAGTGAATTTCAAAAGACAAATTGAATCAAGCAATAGCTATTTTATATCTAAGTCATATATACCCTGTCCATCTTCTTCGAAATTTTTTACAGACATATCTGTCATTGGATGACTTCTCAAACGCTCTAAAATTTCGTAGCTTATAGTTGCTGAATGGCATCCATGAATACTAACCCTATGTACCTGGTCAACTGTTTTAAAACTCGCTGCAAGTACTTTTGTTGGAAGATTGTAAACCTTAATATTATTAACAATATGACTGACAACCTCAATACCATGAGAAGAAATATTATCTAGCCTATTTACATAAGGGGCAACAAAGTCAGCTCCGGCTATTGCTGCCACAAGCGCTTGCTGTTGCGTAAATATTGCAGTAGCAGTTACATTAAATCCTTCAGCTTTTAATATGGGTATTGCTTTATAACCTTCAGCTGTAACCGGAACCTTTACATAAAAGTTATTGCCCAAATTGAAATGCTTTTTGTAAAATTTTGCTTCCTGAACAATGTCCTTATGATTTGACTTAATCATTTGAATATGAAGCATTTTGTCTCCAACCAGTTCAATAAGCTCTGGTATGATAACGGAAAATACTTTGTTTTCATTCTTTAAGATAGTTGGGTTTGTAGTTACACCCTCTAAAGGAAAATAATAAAAGAGTTCTTTAAGCTCTTTAATATTAGCTGTATCTGCCAGGTAAATCATGTATATTGGATTAAAATGAGTAGTTCAATAGATAATTTTCCGCTTCAATATTCCACAATCCGTTATGCTTTTCACAAATTTCATAAAGTTCTTTAAATAAAACACTCTTTTTCCCTTTTTCTTCAAATTCAGAAATTGGAGTTAAGGGTAGCTCAATGTGCGTATAAATAAGTTTTTTACCTCCCGGAATGTTTGGAAGATTAAGTGATGTGTCTATTACAGCATTTAAACCACCGATGTGTGTTACGAGCCCCGCTGGGTCAAGCCCTTTCTTGAAATAATATAAAGACTCTTTCATATCGTCATTATTTCCACCTGAAGTACCTACAATATGAGTGAATTGATAATGGACATTATAAAAATTCATCTTTGCAGAGAAATTAGGATCAGATGGACCGGCAAAGAAATTTAGACATCCATCCTGGCAAAGAATATTATCGGCTTGTTCAATTAAAGGAGCAACAGGTGCAAATACAAACACATCATTGAAGCCTTCTCCTCCGGAAATGTTCTTCAAGCCCTCAATCGGATCTTTCATTGAGGAAGTATTTACATATTTAAGTTCAATTCCATTTTTAGCAGCTGCCTCTACAGTATATAAACTTGCCGCTCTATCTAGTCTTCCCTGATCAATATCCGTAACAACTAGTAACTTTGGCTGCCTGTCTTCTCTATTAATTGCATAATTTATTGCTGCCAGCCCCATTGGACCAACGCCTGCTAATATTGCCATTTTTCCACCTTGTACAATCTCCATATCGTGCACATAGGAACCTGGCTTTGTATGGTAATTCGCATGCATAGCGCCAATAACACATGATAATGGTTCTGCCAGAGAAGCTGGGTAATACCCTTCTCCAGTATATTTCAATAGGCAATCATTTTCCATTACTTCCTTTGGAATAATCACGTAAGTTGCATCGCCGCCAATAAATTGGTATGAATAACCTGGGGCACTTAAAACTCCAACAGGTCCCTTTTCATAATTTAATGCAGGTTGAATTGAAAATTTATCTCCCGACTGAAAAGTATTTGCCCACTTTGAGCCTACTTCAACAATTTCTCCTGCAAACTCATGGCCAATAATTATTGGATTCTTTTGAACATCATTAGGTACGCGCTTATGTGCAGTCCCTTGATGTGCTGCCTTGTAAGAAGACATACAAATAGAATCTGTTACTACTTTGGCTAATATTTCATTGTCTTTGATCGGTGGCAAGTCGAACTCTTCTAATCTAAGATCTTTTGCACCATATAATCGAACTGCTTTTGTTTTCATATTTTCTAATTATCCTGTTCTTTGAAATACATCATATAAGTTTTATAGATGACTCTCAATAAATTTTATTATTTGTGAGGGAGAATTAATCATATTTTCACAGCCTAACTCTTCCATTAGTTTTTGATTTCCATAACCCCATCGTACTCCAAGACATGGCATGCCAGCTTTTTTTGCTGTTTTAATATCAACAGCCGAATCTCCAATAAAAAGTATATTTTCTGGCTTAATATCCAGGCCTTTTGCAATTGCAAGAGCAGCCTGTGGATTTGGTTTCTTTAAGAAATTCCCATTGTGACCATAGATATATTTAAAGGACCAAGATTGTAAATACTTCTCGCAAATAATCTTTGTTAAATCGTGTGGCTTATTGGTATTTATTGAAATAGGGATCTTATTAGCAGCCAGATAATCTAGAACATCTGATATTCCCTCATACAATTTGGTTTTTACAGCAATATTCTGTGCATATATCTTGGAATAGTCATGAATATAATCCCATAATCTGTCTTCGCTTACATTGGCATTTGGAGGCAAGCTGGCAATGACTAGTTTTCTGGCTCCATTACCAATCCATCTAATATATTTTTCTATTTCGTGCTCTGGAAAACCATAGTTTCTTAACATTTTATTATTTGAATCAGCGATATCCTCAATAGTATCGAGTAATGTACCGTCTAAATCAAATATTACAGACTTAATTTTCATTTTAAATGGTTTTAATGTAGCATAATTTGTCCGCCAGTAACTGGTATTGCTTGTCCTGTTTCATATTCTTGTTCTATTGCATAAAAAGCAGCTTTTGCTACATCCTCCGTTTCACAACCTCTTCCGGCCGGAACCTGCTGTTCATAAAATGTTTTTACATCTGCAAGTGATTTAGCTCCCGGCACTTTCCCTGCCTTTAAGTATTGTACAAACAGGCCTGTTTCAGGATGCGACCATAATGGGCCATCAAAAAAGTTGCCTGGACAAATAGAATTCACTTTTATTCTATGTGGCATTAACTCAAGAGCAAACGATTGAGTAAGTCCAATACCACCAAACTTTCCACCAGCATATGCAAAATTCTTATTGCTGCCTTTTAGTCCTGATTTTGAATTAATCTGAATTATATCGAAATAGTATTTATTAGTAAACTCTGCTTGTATTGTCATAATTTTTGAAGCTGCTTTGGCACAATTGAAATATCCTTCATAGTTTACCTTAGTCATTATGGCAAAACTTTCAGGTGTCATTTCATCAAGTCCTCCTGCTCTTAGTATACCAGCATTGCTAATCATTACATCCAGACCACCAAAATGCAGTATTGTTTCATTAATAAGATTTTCAACCGATTTAAAATCTGAAACATCAGTTTGTACAAATAAGGCTTTATTTGGTAAATCACTGTTATTGAAAACATCAACCAATTTTATACCTATTTCCAGGTTAAGATCAGCAATAACAACATTAGCTCCCTCTCTAAAAAATGACTCTGCAATTCCAGCCCCAAATCCTTGCGCACCACCGGTAATTATAACCACTTTATTTGTCATGCGCTTTACATCGCTATTATAAAGAAAAGTGGACCATTTGGTAGCTAATCCTTCAGCTTGAGAAGCATGTTTTGCAACAGCAAATGCTCCAACATCTTTCAAAGCAATAAAAACAGGAAGACGATCGTGCTTCAAAAACCAATCTTTTACGGTAGCACTTAGCTCTTCTTTTGATAATTCTGTGTATTTCTTTAACTCCAGAATAAGCTCTTTATCTCGATAATACTTTTCTTTAACCAACGAATCTGCATTATCAATTCTTTTGCCTGACTCAATAAATACTTTCGTTAAAGTAACTAACTGTTCTCTGGAAAAAAGCATTCTTAAAGCAGCTATAATATCATGTTCTGTTTTAAACATCATAATTAATTATTTTGAAATAAAATATTCAATCAAACTTGTTCCAAGCTTTTTAAAATATTCAAGCTCATTTATTGTTGGTTTTCCATCACTATCAAGATAACCTTTGCCGGTAGTTGCTGTCAGATATTGATGAGCAGCAAGAATACATGCATTATTGTAATTGATTTCTTTTAATTTGTCAGTTAATGTTTCACCCGATTTATTCATAAGTTCCATAGGAATCAAGTCCGGAGTATTATGTTCACTTCCGAATGTTACCAAAAAGCCATTACTTACAAAGAACTTTGAATACTCTTCCAAAACTGCAGTGGTATTTCTATTCGTTATAAACTCAACTGAATAGAATCCTTTATCTTTTAATGTTTCAAGTAGCTTTTCCTTATCTTCTTCGAATTCAGTGAAACCTCCATTCACAGAATCCGCTAGCAATGGATAGGTAGGAATACCTCCTGATTTTAATATTATTTGTCTTATTTGCTCAAGGCTAAGAAACTGCTCTGGATTTTCTGGAATAAAAGCCGCTCCACCTGACTTAAGGAGTATTCCTCTAATTTCATTTTCAAGTGCTGCATGATCCTTAATGTCAGATTTCATTTCAGCCTGATTAAAAATCTTAAAAAAGGTTGAAACTATCTCATCTTCATTGGCAGCCATTTCAAAGACCTTTATTCTTAAAACCTTTGCCAGATGACGCTCTCGAACCATTCCCATGGTATAATGATTAATAATATCATCAAATGAAAGTTGGATATCAACTCCTACTTTAGTTAAATGTTTATTCAAAGCAGCACACATTTCCTTCACTTGTTCGTTCGAACTTGCCTTCACTTTTTCCAATTGAGAAAAATATGGTTCGCTAAGGTTTACGGGATAAGCAAGACCTTTTCCACTTATGTAGATTCTGCCAGGATTGTTCGGATCATTAATTCTTATTCCTTTCTCCTGTTCTGCCTGACTCAGACCTACAAACTCAATGTTGAAGAGAGGAAATATCTTATATTCAATGCATTTGTTAGCCCATTCAACATATCCTTCTGTTGAATAAAAGTCATTGATGCCAAGCACTTTTACATTCTCACTTCTTGCCAAATCAAGTGCGTGATTAATCGAATCAAACGCACTAAAAGAATATAGTGTGTGAATATGTGCGTTTACATTATAAATAGCGCTAGTTAATTTCTTATCGATATTAAGTTTATCGCTGTTAGGAAATTGGTTCCAAAAACTCATGTTTATCTTATTAAATTATATCTTTCATTCTTTGTCTTTTTAATTGATGCCTACCAGTTAATACACTCTTCTGGCGCATCCGACAAATTATGGCATATCCAATTTGCCTCCTCAAGAAGTTCTTTAGGATAACTTGTGGTTAATGCCAGGCATTTCGCACCAGCTTTTAGTCCAGCTTCAATACCATTAATAGCATCTTCAACTACCAGGCAATTTTCTGGTTTCAAGTTAAGTCTTTTTGCGGCTTCTAAATATATTTCAGGATGAGGCTTTTTATATTTTACCTCAGAACCATTTACAGTTGCATCAAAAAGAGAAATGTTCAAACCAATAGCCTTGAGATTAGTAAGCATTTTTATTTCATCTGCGCTTGTAGCTACTGCCAGTTTAAGCGATTTTGATTTGCATCGTTGAATAAAATCGAGAACCCCCGGAAGTTCTTTTAATTGATTTTTGGCAAGTTCCTGATATATCTGGTATACCCTGGCCTTATCGCGTTCAATATCGATCAGGAAATCATACTTTTTTGCAACGTTTCCTAAATAACTATTCTCACCAGTGCCAATAAATGGAGTAAAATCCTCTTTATTTACAATAACACCATATTCTGAAAACATTTGTTTGGCAGAAAGGTAAATAAGCTCTTCGCTATCAACTAGTACCCCATCCATATCGAATAAAACACCTTCAATCATCATGGATAATTTGATTATTAAACTCCAATTTTTGCTCTTCTTATTTGCTCTAGTTCTGTGAAGTTTTGTAAAGGTTGATGTCCTTTTAGTGGTAAAATCTTCTCATTAATAGCATCAAGAATCCATGATGCTTGTGGGAAGAACTCATCCTCTAATTCGTATGCTGGAGTAATCCAGTTTCTTGAACCTACTACAACCGGAGGAGCATCTAAATAATCGAATGCAAGCTCTGTAATATTTGAAGCCAAATCTTTTAAGAAAGAACCACGTGAATTTGCGTCACTGGAAAGAATAATTCTACCTGTTTTCTTAATCGATTCAATTACTGGTTCATAGTTAAAAGGTACCAGTGAACGAGCATCAATAACTTCAGCAGAAAGTCCATATTTTTCTTCAAGAATTTCAGCCGCTTCAAGAGCCCGGTAAAGGGTTGCTCCAATAGTAAGTATAGTAATATCTTTACCTACTCTTTTAATATCTGGTTCTCCAAAAGGAATTTCATAATAACCTTCCGGTACGCCTTCTTTTACAAATTGTTCTCCTATATCGTAAACTCGCTGACTTTCAAAGAAAATTACAGGATCGGTTCCTTGAAGAGCACTGTTCATTAACCCCTTTGAATCGTATGGTGTTACAGGAAAACAAACTTTTAATCCGGGAATATGTGCTACAAGTGATGTCCAATCTTGAGAATGCTGTGCTCCGTATTTTGATCCAACTGAGACCCTTACTACAACAGGCATTTTTATAACATTTCCACTCATTGCCTGCCATTTTGGAAGCTGATTGAAAACCTCATCGCCACAGCGACCAAGAAAATCACAATACATTATTTCAGGAACAACACGACCTCCGCACATAGCATAACCTATGGCAGTTCCAATTATTGAGGCTTCAGAAATTGGAGAGTTGAATAATCTGTGATATGGTAAAGCTTCCGTTAAACCACGATAAACTGCAAAGGCTCCACCCCAATCACGGTTTTCTTCACCATAAGCAACTAATGTTGGATCTTTATAAAAACGGTCGGCAATTGCTTCAAAAATTCCATCGCGTAATTGATATTGCTTCATTTTTGAATAGAGTTTACCATCTTTATCATAGGCATAGCGTTCCTTACGTGACAATTGTTGTACTCTTGGGTTTTCTTCATACTTATGATTAACCTCTACTTCCCTATCATCAAACTTTTCAACTGAGGAATTAGAAAGTATCATTTCTTCAATTATATTTGGATTCTTTGACAAATCCATTTGAGGAGAAACTTCATCGTCTATTGAAAGCTTGAAAATATCCAAAATAGTTTTCTGAATCTCTTCCCATATAGTATCTAAATCTTTTTGTTTTAAAACTCCGGCTTCTATTAGACTTTTACCGAAAGAATTAATGCAATCTTGTTCTTGCCAAGCTTCTACTTCTTCTTTTGAACGATATGACGAAGCATCTGAAGGTGAGTGACCACTGTAACGATAGGTTAAAACATCAAGTAAAACAGGACCACGTTTTTCATCAAGAATTGTTTTCTTTCGTTTGTACGCATCAATTACGGCAAGTGGATTATAACCATCTACACGCTCTGCATGCATCTGATCTTTGTTTACACCAGCTCCTATTCGTGCAGCAATTTCATAACCCATGGTTTCGCCACAAGTCTGCCCACCCATACCATACTGGTTGTTCATGATATTAATAATAAGTGGTAGTCCACCCTTTTGTTTGCCTTCCCATAGTTCGTTGAATTGATCCATTGTTGCAAAGGAGATGCCTTCCCAAACCGGACCACAAGCCATAGAGGCATCACCAATATTGGCCACTACTATACCAGGCTTTGAATTGACCTTTTTGTATAAAGCGGCACCTACTGCGATATCTCCACTACCCCCAACTATAGCATTGTTTGGATACACACCAAAAGGTGTAAAGAAAGCATGCATACTTCCGCCTAATCCTCTATTGAAACCTGTTTCGCGAGCAAAAATTTCTGCAAGTGTACCATAAAGAAGAAATTTAACGGCTAGTTCTTTCATAGTTCCTTTAAACTCTTTCTTGATGATGTTGTAAATCACACCATCGAAGAACTCTGTCATTACCTTTTCTAGTTCTTTGTCGCTGAGTTTATCAATAGCGCTTAAACCCTTTGCTAATATTTCACCATGGCTACGGTGTGAGCCAAAAATATAATCGTCAGTATCAAGTGTATAAGCCATTCCAACTGCAGCAGCTTCTTGTCCTATAGATAAGTGAGCAGGTCCGGGATGATTATATGATACACCCTGGTATTCACCTGTTGTTTTAATTAGGTTCAACATGGTTTCAAACTCACGAATAACCGCCATGTCATGGTAAATTCGTTTGAAATCTTCGTTAGAAAAATTTTTCTTTTCTTCTTCAATCGTCTTATTATACTGGTTTATCGGTATTGGTTTAAATTCTATTTGTGATGCTTCGCGCTGTTTAACTGGATCTATAAATTGTACTTTTGGCATGATATCTATTTTTAATAGTGAACAGTGATTAGTATTTAGATTGAAAAGATTGTTTCACGAAAAATTTCTGAGACAGTTGGATGTGGAAAGACAACCTCTTCCATCTCCTTTAGGGTCATTTCGTTTTCAATGGCCATTGCGGCTCCATAAATCATTTCGCTGGAAGGATTTCCAAGCATATGCACCCCTAGGATTTCACCATGTTTAGCTCCAACCAACACTTTGCAGAATCCAATTCCACCTTCATTCTCAGCAATAAATCTGCCGGCATATGCCATGGGAAGCTGAACAGATTTGTATTCTATGCCGGCCTGTTTTGCTGTTTTTTCTGTATGACCAACACCAGAAAACTCAGGATTAGTGTAAACCACGGAAGGTATAGCTTTATATCTCATGGTATCTTTACGGCCTGTTAGATTATTTACAACTACTTCTGCTTCCCGATACGCTGTATGAGCAAGAAGGGAAAATCCTGTAACATCGCCGGCAGCATATACGTTGGGGACATTTGTACGCATTTGTGAATCGACTTTTATACCACCTTTGTATATACTCACACCTAAGCTTTCAAGACCAAATCCTTCAACAACAGGTTTACGTCCAACACTAACCAAGATTTTTTCTGCTTTAATTTCTTTAGTTTCGCCACCTTTCTCATAGCTTACCTTGTTGCCCGTTACTGAAGTAACCTTTGATTGAAGATTTATCTCTACACCACGCTTTTCATAAATTTCTTGCAGAGTAGCACTCAATTCAACATCCATTTCACCCAGAATTTTATCCAGCATTTCAACAACTGTAACTTTTACACCCAGGCTGTTGTAAAAGCTGGCGAATTCCATTCCTATAACTCCGCCACCAATTATTATAAGTGATTCAGGAAGTTCTTCGAGCTGTAATATTTCTCTGTTTGTTAAAATTATTTCAGAAGAAGCGTCTAAGCCGGATATAGGCGGTATAAATGCCTCAGATCCTGTACAAACCAACAGGTTTAATGCTGAGTATTCTATTTCGCCTGACAAAATCTTTATTCCATCCGAATCTTTTCCTAGAATTATAGCAGAGTCTTTCACTACAGCTACCTTTGCATGCTTCATTTTTGCTCCAACACCACCAACCAATTTCTTTACTACTTTGGTTTTTCGCTTCATAATATCTTTAATATCGAAGCTTGTTTCCGAGTTAGTTATACCGTATTTTTTTGATGTTAGTGAAGTATCATAAACTTTAGCGCTGTATAATAATGTTTTGGTGGGAATACATCCCTCATTCAGACAAACCCCACCTAACTCTTTCTTTTCAAATAATACTACGGTCAGTCCTTTTTCGCCTGCTCTTTCTGCTGCTACATAACCTGCAGGGCCACCACCAATAATTGCTAAATCGTATTTCATTTTTATAAATATTTATAAATCAAAATCAAGGATTTCTATTTCATCAGCTATTGCTTTCAAGAAACGGGTTGCTTCACCTCCATCAAGTGCCTGATGGTCATAAGTAAGACTTAAACCCAGATGAGGTACAAATCCGTAAACTCCATTACCCATATCTTTAGGTCGGGGAATAATTGTATTTACTCCTAAAATAGCAACCTGGGGTAGGTTTATAACAGGAGTAAACATTTCGACTCCATAGTTTCCAAGATTTGAAACAGTAAAGGTTGCTGCTTCAGAAGCCAATAATTCAGGATCAATATTTCCCTTACGACATGATTCAGCAACGGCTTTCATTTGAGCTGATAATCCCTGAATAGATAAATCATCAACATTTTTAATGGCAGGCACCATTAATCCTCTTTCTGTATCAACAGCAAGACCCAGATGTACTTTTTTGAATATGCGCATGCTATCACCCAGAAAATGAGAATTGGCATTGGGGAATTTTTTCAAGGTCCTAACAACTGCAAAACAAATCATATCATTGAGAGTAAGGTTGTTCTCGTAGCCCTCTTTTTGTGCTGCTTTTACTTTCTGGCGTAGTTCTAATATGTTTCTGGCATCAGCACTCAAATGATGCGTTAATTGGGCCGAATTTTGCAAAGATTGGTGCATAGCTTTTGCAATAAGCTTCCTGATATTAGGTAGCGGCACAATTTCCGAATCAGATTGATATACCGAATTTGATGCTACTAAGTCACTTGAAGTAATATTTTGATTTAGACCGCTACCTGATTCAGCAGCCTGTAATTTTTCTTCCTTTATAATTTTTTTCGCAAGCGGGGTAGTTTTCGGTTGATTAGCCAAAATGTGTAAAATGTCTGCTTCAATAATTCTTCCCTTTGGACCCGTGCCAACAATTCTACTATAATCTAAACTTTCTTTCTCTGCCAAATTTTTAGCTCTTGGGGAAATGAATAATTCACCATTGGTTTGTTGGTTCAATTGTGTTGAAACTTCAGACTTAACTGTTGATTTTTCGACTATCTCATTTTTCTCTTCAACTTCTTTGTTAATATCTATACCTGAAATACCAATTTTGAATTCTTCGATAGATTCTCCTTCTTCACCAATTACTCCGACATTGGTTAATACCGGAACCTCATCTCCTTCTTCAAAAAAGATGGCCAAAATAGTTCCATCCTCTTTTGCTTCCTCTTCAAAAGATGCTTTATCGGTTTCGTATGCAAAAAGAGGAGTTCCAGCTGAGACTTTTTCACCCACTGAAACAAAAAATTGCGAAATTATACAAGATTCAACTGATTGTCCCTGGCGGGGCAAAAGTATGGGAGTTGCCATATGATATTTTTTATTTACAAAGATATATTATTTTTACTTGTAATTACATGTAAGTGTTTCATAAAAGATTTGAAATTTTTTATCTATCTGATTTACCATTTATTACAAGCATATAATTTGTTGTGTGTAATTACATCTATGCATTATTTGACTTTACATATATTTTTTTGTTATATTTGAAATCTTATAATTAATATGCATTGAATACTACAGTTCCGCAATACAGAAAAGTTTACGAGACCTTAAGAAAGCACATCGAGAATGGTGAATATTCAGAAGGTGATATTCTTCCATCTGAGAATGAATTGTGTGTAGTGCATCAGGTAACCCGTCCGACTGTAAGAAAGGCTTTAGATATATTAACCAATGAAGGTTATATTAAAAAGAGACAAGGACTTGGAAGTGTTGTTCAGAAAAAACCTAAAGGTATTGGGATTTTATCATTAAGTGGTACAACCTCAGCTGTTGGGCAAGGCAACTTAAAGACAAAAGTTATTGTGAAACCTGTTGTAAAAAGGTGGCCGGAAAACTTTGTTTTTGAACTTTCGGAAACTGAACTGGAAAGTGGTTGTATCTATTTTGAAAGGCTCAGATTAGTAGATAACTCACCTATATTCTACGATGTCTCTTTTTTACCGAACCTTAATCTTCCAAGGTTTACATCCAGAATTCTTGATAATAAATCTCTATTCAATATTCTACGTGAAATATATCATGTAAAAGTTACTAGTGGAGAACAATTTATTGAAGCAATAAAACCAAATATAGATATTCAAAAACACTTAAAGGTGACAGAAAACACCCCAATCTTAAATCTCCAACGAAAAATGGAGACAAACCGAATTAATTTCAATATCTATTCATTCGTTTATTGCGATACTTCGGAGCATAAGCTGTTTGGAAGGTTTTAAACTTTAGTTTAAAGATTACAATATATATTATTAATTCAAAGTCAGAACTGATCCGCCTTTGAGCAAAACTCGACATTTTTGTTATAATTGTTCTTAATCAGAATTATTTATTAATGGAAAACATTTGAAAGAGATTTCCCTCATAAATAAGAAAAGGCTGTGAACACAGAAAGGAAACAAAACAATTTTTATACGTACTATAATCTGAATTTTCTGAGAGGTCCCATTCGTTTGTTACGGATTCTAACAATGTTGTCGTATCTGTTATTAACCGCAATATCGATACAGGCACAGGAAACATCGCTTGTATCTGGTAAACCAAGCGAAGAGGCTTTTTCTTTAACCAATTGCATTATTTACTATGATGAAACTGATTTTGCTGCGGTAAAGAAAACTGCTGGCATGTTTGCCGGGGATATTGAGGCAAATGATTATTAGAGTATGTGAGACTTTCAGACTTACGCATAAAGAGAAATGAGAAAACTTATACCCATTAAACACAATAAAATATGAAATTTAAAGCCTTTACAATTCCATTTATTGCTTTTCTTTTTATTCAGTGTTCGCAGGCTGATAAAATTGATCTTTCAGGAACATGGAAGTACAAGCTTGATGAACAAAATACGGGTATAGAGGAGCAATGGTACAACCAGACATTTATAAATATTATAGAAATGCCTGCTTCGTTGCGAGATCATGGAATAGGACACAACCCCACATTAACAACAAAGTGGACAGGAAGCATATATGATAGTTCGTGGTTTTTTAACCCTGCTATGCAAAAATATCGAATAAAAGACAGCCTTAAATTTCCATTCTGGCTAACACCCATTAAACATTATGTAGGAGCAGCATGGTACCAAAAAGAAATTGATATTCCAGAGAATTGGAATGAAAAAACCATTTTGTTATTACTTGAAAGACCTCATTGGCAAACACAAGTATGGCTTGATACTCTATTGCTAGGCAGCAGAAATAGTTTGTCTACACCACACCTTTATGAAATTATTCCCAAAAAAATAGCTACTGGCAAACACAAGTTGACCATTCGGGTTGATAATGCTATCCGTGAAATCGATCCGGGAATTAACTCACATAGCATTTCGGATCATACACAAGGCAACTGGAATGGAATGGTTGGTGAGTTATCATTAGCAATAAAGAATAATACTTACATAAAATCTATTCGACTTTCACCAGATGTTGATGCAAAAAAGGTAGGTGTAAGTATTAGTATCAACAACCCTGATTTGCTGAAAAATGCACGATTAATTGTGACAGTAGAAGGGTTAAACCATGAGCACAAAATTGCTCCTTCCATTATTAATCTTAACAATGCTACAAGTGAAATAACAGCTAATATTTCAATGGGCAATGCTTTTAAAACCTGGAGTGAATTTTCACCAAACTTATACCAAATAAAGGCTAGGATCGAAGACGGTAAAAATGTACTCGATGAAAAACCAGAGACTTTTGGAATGCGTGCATTTACAATCAATAATAAACATTTCGAAATAAATGGAATTCCTATTTTCCTTAGAGGAACGACTGAATGTAGTGTTTTTCCTTTAACCGGATACCCTCCAGTAAATGAGGCAGATTGGAACCGAATATTCGAAATTTGCAAGTCATTTGGACTAAACCATATGCGTTTTCATTCTTATTGTCCGCCCGAAGCTGCTTTTTCCGCTGCAGATAAGGCTGGATTTTATCTTCAGGTAGAAGGTCCCAGTTGGGCAAAATATTCGGTAAGCCTGGGAGATGGCAAACCCATTGACAAATACCTCATGGATGAAACTAAACGAATTATTGATACCTATGGAAATCATCCCTCGTTTTGTATGATGGCCTATGGAAATGAACCTTCAGGGCATTATGTAGCTTACTTGGAAAACTGGGTAGACCACTTCAGAAAATACGATCCACAACGTGTTTTTACCGGAGCATCTACGGGAAGAAGCTGGTCTATTATAGAGAATAGTGATTTTATTGTTCGTTCACCACCAAGAGGTTTAAACTGGAAAAACAAAAAACCGGAAAGCAGTTTTGATTATCGCAATAAAACTGAAAACCAACAAAGGCCCTATGTAACTTTTGAAATGGGACAGTGGTGTGTATTTCCAAATTTTGAAGAAATTGAAAAGTATACAGGGCCACTGAAAGCAAGAAATTTCGAGCTTTTTAGGGAAGATCTGAATGATAAGCATATGAGCAGTCAGGCTAAAGACTTCCTATTGGCATCGGGTAAACTGCAAGCTTCTTGCTATAAACAGGAAATTGAAGCAACCTTAAGAACACCTAATCTGGCTGGTTTTCAACTCTTGAGTTTAAATGATTTTCCTGGACAGGGAACAGCTTTGGTTGGAGTGCTAGATGCTTTCTGGGATGAGAAAGGATATATATCAGCACCAGAATTTAAAAGTTTCTGCAACGTAGTAGTACCTCTGATAAGATTACCTGCATACACTTTTTACAACACAGATACTCTGATAGCTGAAATTGAAGTGGCAAATTTTAGCGGCAAGCTGCTTAAGGACATTCCAACTACATGGAGTATTTCAGGAAAAAACAATCTACTTGTTGCTTCGGGGTCAATAGAAAATAGAGAAATCCCAATAGGGAATTGCATTCACTTGGGAAAAATTATAACAGAATTTAGTCAGATAGCAGAAGCAAATAAGCTAGTTCTGAAAGTAAATGTGGGAAAGTATACCAACCAGTGGAATATATGGGTATATCCGTCAACAAACAATCAGCCAGAAGTTTCTGGTGTATATATCTGTACCGAACTTAATGAAAAAGCACAGGAGACACTTGAATCCGGAGGTAAAGTCTTATTGCTTGCTGCAGGTAAGGTTGAAAACGGGAAAGATGTTGTACAATATTTTAATCCAGCATTCTGGAATACATCGTGGTTTAGAATGAGGCCTCCCCACACAACCGGCATCCTAATTCAGGACCAACACCCAGTGTTTAATAGTTTTCCGACAGATTATTACAGCGACTTGCAATGGTGGGAATTAGCTAATAGGCAACAAGTAATGAATCTGGAAAATTTTCCTCCGAATTTTAAACCTATTGTTCAACCTATTGACACTTGGTTTTTAAACCGTAGGTTGGCTATGCTTTTTGAAGCTAAAGTTGGAAATGGGAAATTAATGGTATGCAGCATTAATATAAATAATACCGAAAACAAACCTGTTGCCAATCAATTGAGAAAGAGCATGCTGGATTATTTGCAATCTGATAGCTTTCAACCCGGAATGGAAATAAATATTGAAACCATAAACGAATTATTTGAAGAAAAAGAAAGACAAGGATGGAAATCGTATGTTAATGCAAATCCCTAATATTGCTTCAATAAGCTTTGTTGGATCTAAAGAAGGTGTCCAAAAAGTTTAGAATTTTGGCTTCTTGTCATGTTGAGCCTAGTCGAAACATATCATTTTTATAGCAGTAAATTCTTCGACTTCGCTCAGAAAGACAGTAGTAAGGACTTTTTGGACAGCCTCAGTAGAAATGACTTTATTTGCTATAGTCAACAAGACTGATTAAGGTTGAAATCTTAACTCTTAAACAAATAATCAGTTTATTTATAAGAACTTAATATCTGAAAAGAAATACAATGAAATCCATAATTCTCCTTCTTCTAGCAACAATAATAACAATTACTTCATTTGGTCAGAAAATAACTATTGATGCGCGTGTTACTCCACAATTACCCAAACAGGGACATTTAATTATGGGGAATCCCGGCCAACAAGGGAAAGAAATATTGGTGAATAATAAATACCTGACACTTGGAGGGAAAGCTATTATTCCAGTAATGGGTGAAGTACACCCTACACGAGTAAAGCGTGAAAATTGGGAAAGTACTATACTGAAAATGAAAGCAAACGGCATTAATATTATTGCCTTCTATATATTCTGGATTCATCATGAAGAAATAGAAGGTGAATTTAACTGGAGCGACAATTACGATATACGCGCATTTGTAGAGTTATGTAAAAAGCACCAGATTTGGGCTTATCCCAGATTGGGTCCCTGGTGCCACGGCGAAGTACGTAATGGAGCATTACCCGACTGGTTAATGAAAAAGGAGGAGCTGAAACTACGCTCGAACGATAGCTCTTATTTGTTTTATGCCGAACGACTTTATCGAGAAATTGCCCAACAGTTAGAAGGTTTATATTACAAAGATGGTGGCCCAATTATTGGCGTTCAGCTTGAGAATGAATACTGGCGAGGCAAAAATGGCGAAAAGCATATCTTATGGCTTAAACAAACAGCAAAAAAGTATGGCATAGATGTTCCTCTTTATACGGTAACAGGTTGGCGAGCTGCCTCAGTTCCCGAAAATGAAGCAATACCTTTATGGGGCGGTTATCCTGCTGCACCCTGGAATACAAATGTGAAAAAAATTGAACGCAACGACAGCTACCTATTCAAAAAACCGATAAATGACGAAAGTATCGGCCACAAAGAAAATAATGAAGGGTACAAACCTGACTATTCTTTATACCCTTACCTAACATGCGAGCTTGGTATAGGCAATCAAGTTTCGGAACACCGACGTCCGGTGATTAATCCAATTGATGGTGTGGCTATTGCCACCTCAAACGTAGCTTCGGGAAGTAACTTGCCAGGCTATTATGTTTTTGCCGGAGGACTAAATCCCGTTGGTAAACTTTCCACACTTGAAGAAGACCAACTAGAATCGGGATACTGGAATGAATACCCTGATATTTCGTATGATTTTCAGGCTGCCATTAGCGAAGCGGGTGAAATAAAACCGGCATACCATGAATTAAAAGCTTTACATTACTTTTTAAACCAGTTTGGTCAGCAATTAGCCCTCATGCAACCAGTTATACCTACTAACACCGATGAATGGGATAATCTTCAATATGCAATAAGAACAGATGGAAGCAGTGGCTTTTTGTTTGTTTCCAATTATTACCGGGGGCATACCAAAACCAGCAAAAAAAATGTGCAGTTTGCAATTCAGTTTCCAGAAGAAGAATTAGTAGTTCCAAAATCACCTGTTGATATTCTGGACAGCACACTGTTTATTTGGCCCGTAAATTTTAAATTGGGCGATGCCACATTAAAGTATGCCACAGCACAGTTAATATCAAAGATAAAAACTGACAATACAATTGACTGGTATTTTAAAGCTTCAAAAAACATAGATCCAAATTTTATGTTTTTGTCGGATAACATTCAGGAAATTTCTATTAAGAATAAGAAAGTTTCGAAAAACAGTAAAAACTATTTTGTAACAGAAATCCAAGCCGGATTGGCGAATCCTATTCGTATTACAATGAAAGATGGCAGCATTCAACGAGTATTTATTCTTTCAGAAAAAGAAAGCAAAAACTTCTGGTACTTTAAAGAAAATGGAAATGAATGGGCCTATTTATCAACCGGCAACTTAATTATTGACAAACTCAGCAACCTGCATATTTTTTCTACACATACTACTGATACACTAATTGCATTAAATACAAAGCTTTCTGTTGGTTCAGGAAATAAAAATTGTAAGAAATTAAAAAATACGCCATTTCCAAGCTGGGTAATTCAGCATGCGAACAAACAAATTGATGCAAAAGTGGAAAAGACAGATTTGTTGGATAAGTGCGAATGGCTGACAATAACCCCGGAAAATTACACATCTAAAAAAAACATGTATCATAAACAATTTTTCAAAGAGTTTAATTTGGAAAATACTGCCGATATAAGAAAAGCCAATTTATTTCTGCTGGGTGGAAGTGGATGTAAAATTAGAATTAATAACAAATGGCTAAACCAAACTGTTACCTCCAACATTGTAAATGAGCTTGACCTAACAGGCTACTTACAAAGGGGTAATAATAGGCTTTTACTTGACTTTCCGTATATTAATAAAAACAAAGCCTACGCTGCTATGCTGGAGGTAGAATATTACAATGCCAATAAGGAGTGTTTTACTACGGATTCTACCTGGCTTACAGTTGAACAATATAAAATACCTGCCCCATGGGATGGGGTAAAAAATAAAACAGTGCCCAAGCTTCAAAACCAACCCGAAGAATATGCAAATATGCACTTTACACCCTATCGATATGAAGTTCCGATTGATTTAAACACCCTGAAACAGGATGCTAAAACCTACTTGAGAATTAATTACACAGGAGACAAAGCGCAATGCCGGATCGGTAAAAATTTGGTGGCCGATAATTTTAACAATGGCACAACATGGACCATTTGCATTTCTGATTTATCCTTAAATGAAAGTCAACCCCTGGTTTTTGAATTAGAGCCCTATGATAGCAATAAAAGTATTTATCTCGAGAAAAATCCAGAAACAGTAAAATCTGAAAACCCTGAGATTATTAATATTGAAATCGAAGTTGAAAATGTAGAGAAATTCATTATCCAATACTATCCGAATTAGTCAGGCTAAAATCAATCTAAATTTAGCAACAAGATTTTCAACATATAAATACTAAAGCAAACCAGAAGTGCGTTTTCAATATGCTCCCATTTATAATTGATATATACTATTAACCCCACTGCCATTTTAATAAAAAGTATTATCCTGTTTTGTCGGTTATGGTTGGTTAACAAGCATTAAGGCATGGTTTATTTATTCAAAAAATGGCACAGAAATTGACATAATCAGTCGAAAAAATAACTATATTTAAAATAACTCGTATAATTCTGAAGTAATTTTTAATAATTAAATCTAAGTCCTTATGAAAAATCACAAATTAACTAAGTTTATTGCCTTTGCATTAGCATTATTTGTTTTAGCAGGCTGTGAAAAAGATGAAGAAGCACCAGAACAAACTTATAAAGCTCCGGAAGTAGCAAGCCAAACAACAATAATAGAAGCCCCTACTGGACTGCAGACTAGCGCAGATCCTAAAGTTGCTATGGTTAGCTCATACATTACCATGGTAAATGCTTTTGCTAATATGCCGGCTATGTTTTCCTCTTTACCTCAAACTGCTACAAATGATGGATTAAAATCATCAACATCCAGCTGGACCTGGACAGATGGCCAAGGGAATTCAATATGGATTGATTTTAGCGAGTCAACGGTTGAAAATATCTGGGAATATTATATCCAAACAGCAGATATGACATCCAGGTTTCTATGGTGTAAAGCAACAGAGCTCAAAACAAAACTTGGTGGAAGTTTTATAGCCTATGCACGAGTATTAGACTCTCCTTCAATGACCTATACCTGGGCAAAAACAGCAGAAGGTACAGTAACAGCAACAATATTGTTAGACTATGGTATTGCTGGCGCATATTTCTTTGATGTAACTGCCAATAGCGATAATTCAGGTAGTATGAAGGTTTATGAAGGCTCAAGTTCTGCAGGTACAAAATTTATTGATATAACCTGGGATTCTGCAGGACATGGTTCGTATTGGGTTAAAGACTTAGATTCAGGCGAAACAACAAGTGCAACTTTCTAAATAATATATTAGTACAGTATAAGAGTCTCTATTGCTTTATTGTAATAGAGACTTTTTTATTAAACCTTAGCTAATATAAGCCAGATAAACTGATTTGGACGTTTACCGAAAAGAAAACCCAAGTTGCCGAAACACTAATCCTTAGGTTATTACAAGATTTTATCCTTGAAAAACACATTCTAATTCTACATAAAAAGCCAGAAGCCTCTATTTTTTAGAGGACTTCTTTTTTGACTTTTTCTTTTTGGAAACATTTAGCTTTGATTTGACTCTGTCTAATTCACTCTTTAAGAAACTACGCTCCTCTTCATTACATGAATTGTCATAAGCCTGCTTCATTAATTTTTTAGCTGTAATAATGTTTTTACGAAACTCATAAAGCAAACCCTCTCGATATTGCATTGCAGCTATATTCACACCTTTAATTGAATATGCATGCTTAATTAGCTTTTCAGCCTTTTTATATTCTTTTAAAATTATCAGCAACATGCTATAGTGTTCATACGTGGCAACATTATTTATATCGCTAATAAGCGCTTGTTCAAAATGATACTCTGCCTTTTCAAATTGCTTTAATTGTTCCATATTTAACCTTCCCAATAAGCAATGAGCTCCTGCATGGTCAGATTCATAGCTAAGTGCATAAGATAATGACTCAAGTGCTTCAGTCAAATCATATGGGTATGCTTCATAAGCCTGTAAATAATATTTATTTGATAATGTATTGTCCATGATTTTCATTTATTCAAGTTGTTTTTCTTTTACTTTAACCTCAATGAAATCTCTGCCTCTAAATACCCTTTTGGGATTTCCTCGAACAAGAGAATTGTGATTATTCCAAATATTCTGCTGTTCTCTAACAAGATTTTCTGACGCATTTTTCTGATAGATTTCAAATAGTCTTTGAGTCGCAAGTTTCTTGTTTTGCATTTGTGACCTTGTATCACTTGCAGTGACAGATAACCTAGAGGGTTTATGAACTGCTCGAACAGCCGTTGAGACTTTATTTACATGCTGACCACCGGGGCCACCAGATCTTAAAGTTTGATAGCTTATATCTCTTTCACATAGTTGAGATGACTTCTTAATAAGGCTACAATTAATCCCTATAAACCAGTTTTTTCTCTTATGAAACTTTCTGAAAGAACTCTGTCCTATCCATTGAATTGTACCCTGCCAACTCAAAATAAATTGCTCTAATCCAGAACCGTTCACTTTGATTGAAGCAGACAATAAGGTGCCGGTTTCAATGCCTTTTTCACGGCTGATAACTTCATAGACTAATCCTTTTATTTTCATGTCAGCAATTACTTTTGACAGAACCTTTGCTACTACCCAACAGCATTCTGCCGGGCCTCTTCCAGATGTTATATGTATTAAATATTCTTTTGTATCCATTTTTACGACTTTTAAAAGTTTAAACAATTTGGTAGTTTGGTATTTAGATTATTTAGTGTATAAATCTTTCTCATAGTTAAACTCCTGCATTACGCAGGTTAATTTCTATCCATTCTTACTATTTTGGGAATAAACTTTCCTTCTGTTTTCACCAGATTTGATTGTGCTTTCATAACACCTTCTAAATCTTTATACACAAATGGCGCTTCATCTACTCCACCGCCAATTAGGGTGACATTATTCTGCTTTAGATGCTTCCTGACTTCACTCATTGTAATTGAGTTTTTAGCCTTTGTGCGAGTAATCTTTCTACCAGCACCATGTGAGGCTGAATTGAGAGCAATTTCAGAACCAAGTCCACTTACTATATAGCCTGGTTGAGTCATTGAGCCTGGAATGATGCCAAAATCTTCTTTTCCTGCTGGAGTCGCTCCTTTCCTGTGAACAATATATTCCTCACCATCAGCATGCTTTTCTTTCCAAGCAAAATTGTGGTGGTTTTCTACCCTAACTATTTGTGATAGTCCAAGCTCTTTAGAGATTGCAAAGTGAATCATTTCATGACAAGCTTTTGCATAATCCCCTGCCAGGTTCATGAGATTCCAATACTCCATACCTGCGTCAGTTGATAAATCAAGCCATGCCAGATGTTGCATACCTTTGGGCATACGGAGCTGTTTCATCGCAATTTCTGTATAAGCTTTTGCAATTTCAGCCCCAAAGCCTCTTGAACCTGAGTGCGTAAGAATTCCGAAGTAATTACCTGCCTCAACTCCCAGAGAATTGTTTTCAGGAAGTTCAACAATTCCACATTCAACAAAATGATTACCTGATCCAGAGGTTCCCAGTTGCTTTCTTGCCTTACCATGAAGCTTCTTGGCAATGGGATAATCATAAAACTCTTTTCTATCCAAGACCTCATGCTCATAGTGAAAATCAATATCATTTCTAATTCCGAAATGAGTGTTATTCTTGATGGCTGTTTTTACTTGGTACCCATATCTATTTAAGAACTTGTCATTTTCTCTGTAAATGCTTAGACACATTCTACAACCTATATCCAGTCCAACTCCATAAGGGACAACCTCATTTTTTGTTGCAAATACTCCACCAATGGGCAATCCATACCCTTCATGAGCATCCGGCATTAATGCACCCTTTTGAGCAATGGGTAACATCATTGCTTTTTCCATTTGTATTATAGTGTTCGTAGAAATATGCTTGCTACCAAACACTGCAAATTCTTTTGGTTCAGGCTCAGCAATAACTGCTTTCAATTTATCTTTTGTTGGTATCTCAATAAATAATTTCGCCAATTCTTGTAAAACTTCATTATCCAAATATTCCTCAGGTTTTTGAAGTAGGTTACTAAATATGTTTAATGTATCATCCTTTCTTTCGTGTTTAAAATGTTTTGATACTATGTTGATAGCTATGCTTTTAGCTTGCTCAGATTTATATCCGATTTTTCTTAAATCTTTGCCCTTAAGGCGCAAATTTCCCATGGTTATTTTGTACCCGGATAATCCGGGATTTATTAATTGAGTAATATTGTCCCCTGAACTTTGGTGTACCAAAAAATCAAGGGTGATCATCGAATTACTTGACAATCGTTTTTATAAAAACTTTGTGGAAATAAAAATCCCGACTGGGTATGTCGGGATGAATTATAGAAAGGAAATTCTTATCTACTTTTCATTCAACACACCGAAGGGGATACTTGATATTTTAATATGACTGAGCATTTTTCGTCCTCCGAATATTTGTTAATGAATGGCTGCAAATGTATATTTTTTTATTTAAATAAAAAATAATAATATTGCAGACCGAAATTTATAACCTTCTAATAAATAGTAAAATGTAGTCTCTAGTAATAACCATTAAACTCATAGCAACCAAGTTCTATTGGTGCATAATGGTTATATCCGTTAACAGAAGTTGTTTATAAACCTGTGCTTTATGTTAATTAAGAAACATGCTGTATCAGGATTTATGTTTAATTTTTAAGACTACAAAAATGAAAATTCAAGGAAAATATAATGAGGCCATTATATATGCAGAGGAATTAGATAATGCTGCATTGACTCAAATATATGGTATGCTTAACATACCTTCTTTCGCAGATTCTTCTATTCGAATTATGCCAGATGTCCACTTTGGGAAAGGCTCAGTTGTAGGATTTACAATGTCGCTTAATGAATATGTAAGTCCTAACGTTGTTGGAGTTGATATTGGATGCGGTGTTGATGCATATAAAATTGGGAATGTTGATGTTAACCTGAGAGAATTTGATGAATTTGTTAATGCTTTTATACCATCAGGTAGAGATACAAATACAGTTAGATTAACAGATTATTATACTCTTACTTCAGAGATGGAAGAACTATTCATAAAGGTGGCTAAAAACAATTATGATAGAATTTATAAAAGTGTTGGCACTCTTGGAGGAGGCAATCATTTTATAGAGGTTAATATTGATAGTGAAAATAACCTTTGGCTGTTAATTCATAGTGGAAGTCGGTATTTAGGTGTTGCTGTTTATGATTACCATCAATCGAAAGCTAAAGCCTATATTAAGAAGTCCTTCCAAGGGGCTGGAGCATTTCATGGAAGTGAATATTTGCCAATTAATGGTGAAGGTGAAGAATATATATCTGATATGAAATTAGCTCAGTCATATGCTTCTACCAATAGAGAAGTGATGGCAAAGGTTATCTTTGACAAATTTTTTGGTATTAAATTTAAGGATATCCAAAGCATCAGAAGTACTCACAATTATATTGATTTTAAGGATAATATCGTCCGGAAAGGTGCTATATCAGCGCACAATGAAGAGATGCTGGTTATTCCCATGAATATGAGAGATGGGGTACTTTTTTGTAAAGGCAAAGGAAATGCAGAATGGAATTATTCTGCACCTCATGGAGCAGGTAGAGTATTAAGCCGAGGTCAAGCAAAAGAGCAAGTTTCATTGGATGCTTACCGTAAATCCATGAAAGGAATTTATAGTTCTAGTGTAAATAGTTCAACTATTGATGAGAGCCCTATGGCTTATAAATCGAAAGATTTAATTATGGCAGCAATTGGCGATACTGTTGAAATTATTGATATTGCTAAGCCAATTTATAACTTTAAGGCGGGTAGTTAAAAAGAAATGGGGTTCAAATTTGAACCCCACTTCTATGTGTTTAATTGATAATAGTCTTTTCTTATATCAATTAGTAATTCATTAATGTTGGCGTAGTTAGGACTCTCTGGCAAACTGGAATCAGCATATATCACTTCAATTTCGGCTATTTTCTTTTCAGCTAAGTCAACTAAATCCTTATATTCAAACTCCCCAGACTTTACCTTTAAAAGAAAGTCGCGATCAGGTCTTTTTACTATAATCTCTCCAAATTCACCAATTTCTTTTGCCATTGCCAGTAGTCGAAATGTATGCATCATGTTCTTTGAATCATAGTTTTTACCATGAGTAATAGTATTTCTATATCTTGCATCATTTCTTTTTTCAACCCAATCCCAATATTCTTTATACTCTTTACAGTAAGTGGAATATCCTGTTTTATTAAAAGACATTATCGCAATAGGCTTCAAATCTTTAGGAATAGAACTAAGCGAAACTTCATTTGCAAAATCCTTTTGAATAATACCTTTGAATCCATGTGTTTTGCCATGATATAAACCATATATTTCATGCATATGAGCTATACGAGATAATCCGCAATCTGACAACTCAATTCTATGGGATTGTAAAAATTCCTTTAAGGGAATAGAATCCTGATTGAGAGCAATAAAACAAAAATCCAGAATAGTTTTCCTTTCTTTCTCAACAGGATTTACAATTTTCTTTTTAAGTCCCTTTGCTTTTCTAATTTGAGTCAGGGCATAACCAGCAAATGTTGATTTACATCGCTTTGATAGGAAATCACTTATTTGAAACCTATCAAATAATGGATGTTTAATGAGAATACTTTCATCGGGAGTAGCTAATAGTTCAAGAATATTTGGATTATTCTTATAAAGCAAATCAACGAATCTTTTTAATTCGTAATAGACAATATCATTGCTTGGGTTATTAACTTGCTCAACATATTCTAATCCATAGTAATCACTTTGTGATAAAATGAATACTCCCTTTATATCTGTATCAGATTCGGGAGTATCCAAACCATATGCTCTGCTACCACTTATTGCTTCATAAACGATGAGATTCTTATCCTTTAATTCTTGAATAGTCATAACTTTTACTTATTGTACATACTTCCTAAAAAGTATATCTAGCTTTTCACTATCAGTTGTTTTCTTTTCAAACCGATTACTATTTGTATCACAATAGTCCAGAGTCTTATCTATGAAATCTTCTAAAAAAGAATCACGATTACACATATATGGTTCATTCTCTATGGCTTTTAATTCAAGGAGAGAATGTATCTTTTTGGTCAGAACATCATCTATTATTTGAACTAATAGCTTATTAAATTGCAATGGAGGTATAGTTCCATTTGTTGCAATCCAATATGCTGCAAGAGAAGTTCTAAGGGCATAAAAGTACCTTTTTAGTTTTACCTTTCCACTATCGAAGGATTTTACTGTATTCTTCGCCATACTTGCATAGTGGTGTATTGCTGCCCTAGGTGAAAAAAAATCATCACTAAGCCCATACAGTCCTTTATGAAAGCCCTCATAATTAGCATAAACTATAGGCGATTGCAAGTGTTCGAAAATTGGAACATTAGATTTTTTAAATAGTCTTAATGCCTTTTTTATCTCCCAGCCAGATATATCTAACTCATCATTTATTGGTATATCGATAGAATCTTTTTTGTCATCTATAGACAGATACCAATTTTTGGGGTGAGCATATATAAACCTTACATCATAGTCACTATCTGGCGATGGAAAACCCCATGCCCTGCTTCCAGATTCACAGGCATGAAGTATCTGTATGTCATATTTCTTCTCTATTTCGAGTAGTCTATGTTTTATTATTCGTTCCATTATTATCCTTTTATTACCGCCAATGGCGTTAATTCAACTTCAATGTCAACCAAATCTTTTTGGTTTTCCATTACAATATCAATGTTCTTGTAGGCCCCTGGGGCTTCGTCTAAATCCTTTTTATTTCGGATAGCATGAATGATATTTTGTTTATCCAAACGAGCTATTTCCTCTTCAAGGCTTAAAGTGTTTTGAGCTTTTTTTCTGCTTAAAGCTCTTCCGGCACCATGAGAACAACTTTCAAAACTCTCAGGATTTCCTTTACCTTTTACGATATAGCTTTTTGTTCCCTGAGAGCCAGGAATAATTCCAATTTCTCCATCCTTTGCACTTGTAGCACCTTTACGGTGTACAATAACATTGGTATCAAAATGATTCTCCCATCGCGCATAGTTGTGAGCAATATTCACAAAGTCTATTTCAGCAAATTCTCCCCCCAGTTCCTCTTCAAAAGAAGCTTTGATGTTTTCCATCATCAACTTTCTGTTGGCAAAAGCAAAGTCTACACAGAACTGCATTTCAGCCATATAGTCTTTTGCTTCCTGTGTTTCAATCGGCAAGAAAGCTAATTGCCATTTAGAAGGAATTTCTGAATGCCACCTTTCGTTCAGTTTGGTCGCCAACCTGTTATAATGTTCTGCTACTTTTAAGCCGATATTTCGACTGCCAGAATGAATCATTATCCAAATATGGCCATCAGAGCCTTTCTGGATCTCGATAAAGTGGTTGCCACCGCCTAAAGTTCCTATTTGCTTTAAAGCTGCTTCGTATTGTCTTTCAACAATTCCACCCTTTACAATGGTATCAGAAGAGGGCATCAAAGCTTTATTTTGCTTTTTGTTATGGTGATTAAAACCTAATGGAACTTTATTTCGTATTCCACTCATCACCTTTTTCAAGGTGTCAGTTTCTATCTCTGTCATAGAAGTCTTTAATGCGCACATACCGCATCCAATATCCACTCCAACAGCATTTGGAATTATTACACCATTAGTTGCCAACACACCACCTATAGGCATTCCAATGCCTTGATGACTATCAGGCATGATAGCAATATGCCTGAATGCGAAGGGCAGATTAGACATATTTTGAGCTTGTTCTAATGCTCCATCTTCAATATCTTCAATCCAAAGTTTTATTGGAATTCTTTCTGTGTTTATTACTTGTTTCATGTTCTCGTCTTCGCTCTAACTGATATCCGAGCTATGTTTTATTAATACTAGCTTTACACAAACGCTCAGTCAGGCTGAGCGTGTTTGAAGCCTAATTTATCCTGAAGTTTTTGTGAGTGGAAGAATTTCTACAAACTGACAATTCTTTAAGTTTATCCCAATTTCTCTCTATCAATGCCTCCTTTTTCTTTCTTGACCAACCTTTGACTTGTTTCTCAAAGTCGATGGCCTTATTAATGCTAATGAAGCCTTCACAAAAAACAAGCTGCAGAGGCATTCTTCTATAAGTGTATGCTTTTTTGTCGTGTCCGTCAAAATGTTCAGCCAGTCTTCTATCTATATTATTTGTAACTCCAGTATAATAAGAATCGTCAGAACATCTGAGAATGTATACACAATAAGTTTTCATATTGCTAATATATAGCTTTGGAGATTAAGTCCTCGACTCCGCTCGGACTAACAAACGCCCTAGCTGGGATTGACAATTAATTCCCCACGGACTCTGTCAGGCTGAGCGTAGTCGAAGCCTACTTGCTTGTTGAGAAGATTTCCTTTAATTGGTTAAGAACCTGGTTGCCTCCAGATAATGAAATGCTGTTGATTTTATCAGAGATTTTCTCAACATATTCCATTTCTTTCAGCTTAAATAACATTTCGTTCTCTTCCAATAATTTCGCTGTATTCAATAAGCTTCTGGTAGAAGCTGTCTCTTCTCTTCTGGTGATAATATTAGCCTGTGCTTTTTTCTGCGCAACTAATACTTGATTCATGATATCCTTTACCTCACCAGGTAAAATGATATCTCTAACACCGCAGTCTTTTATCTCTACTCCTAAGTCGGCAGATTTCTCTTTCAAAGATTCCTTGACATATTTAGAGATAGAATCTTTCTTTTCAAGGATTTCATCTAAGGATAATGTTCCAATGAATTCTCTCAAAGCTAATTGCATTAAGATATACAATTGCTTTTCGTATTCTTTGTTTTCATTAATAGCCTTGATGATATCTACTACCTTATATTGAGTATAGAAATTAACTCTTAAAGCAGCCTTATCCTTTGTTAGTATTTCCTGGCCAGAGATTTCAAGCTGCAATTGTCTCATATCAACCTTTGCAACATGGATTTTCGTAGCGTTCTTCCAGTAGTAATACTCACCTGTTTCAATGGTCTTTTCATATTTACCATCAATAAACAAGAGTGCTTTTTGATATGGTTCAACTGCAATAGCTCGCACATATTGCGACAATTCCGGCCTTAGCAAGGTGTTCTTATCGATATTTTCTGTTATCTCAAACTTACCTAAGTCCACTTTAACAAAAGAATATTCTGTTACACCTTTCCAGAAAGCATATCTGCCTGGTGTTAATATAGTTTTAAAGTTTCCGTTCTCATACTGCAGTGCAATCTCATTATCACCTACTTCAATTACATGCAAATATTTAGTTAATTCTTCATCCTTCAAAAGGATACTCAATTCTATTGAAGGATAGAACGGTTTAGCTAAATCGTATAGGAATACTCTCTTGTTTGGAGCAATCCAATACATACCTTCAGTAAGTACTTTTTTGTAATTACCTTTTTTAAATACTAAAGCAATTTTTCCTTTGTTTACAATAACACGTTTCATTTGATTTTAATTTAGTTAAGCTGTCAAATGCAGCTCGTCCTTTCGGACTCGGTTCATAACATTATATTTAAAGGTTTGATAATTAATCAGTAATAGTTATCTTTTAATTATCTGATTTTCCTTACCATAAGTATATTTTCATGCCTTAATTAAGGTTTATGAAGAATCCTTATGGACGGTTCATTTATAGAAAACATGAAAAGCAAAACCATCCTGTTAAATACGGAAATTCAGTTAAGTCGTGTAAGTCCTCGAAGCTACTCGTATTGATAATCTGTAATCATTATGCCTAACATTATCAATAAAAGCTTTTTCAATTCTTTACAAAACGGTATCCTCAAACTTTCAAAGCTTTAAGAGGATTGTTTCTCAGCTCCTTATTCAAAACAAGTTTGAAAGGGAACCTGAAACTGGTTTTACTCCTGCATGCTTTCAGGTGACATTTTTTACAAGTTGTCAGCTTTGTTAAATGGATTTTCAGTCCATCTGGATTAAAAGTCCAGTACTCTACCAATTTAGTTACTCCAACCTAAATGGAGACGGGAATCGAACCCGCAACACCTGTTTCTGTTGTTCTACCCGCTGAACTATCGCAACATTCTGGTTTGCGAGAGGGAGTCGAACCCTCGACCGACAGAGTGAGTGAAAACAAACAAAAAGAAAAGCAGCATACTAATTACATATTTGCAATAGCACTATGAAGCCATAGAGAGACTTGCATCAGGTCTTTTACGATTTGCTCTTTCCACGCTTCCGATTAAGGAAGATTTTTATCCTGATCCCAATAGTTATCGGGACGGGAAATATTTTAATTCAAAGAACATCCATTATTTAAATACAAAGCAAAGATTATACATTACTACGCTTTGTATATGCGTATTTAAAATTATTTTCAAAAAAGTTTGAAAAAACTTTAATCTAGTATCGGGTAGGGGAATTACTCACCTCGTATCGTGAGCTCCTCCCCATTGGTTCTCGGTAGAACCCCTATTTCCACCGTGAATGTCCCGATGGCTATCGGGATGAGCCAATTAGACGAACCCAACATAAAGTTGATAGTGCTAGCAGGCCTTTAACCTGCATGGTTGGCTGACTTTCACAGCCCGAAGGTCGCTCTGCTTTTAATTCAGCCCATTATTGAACCTTGAATTTCCAAGCACCTGAACCTTTAGCCATAGTTGCTTAATTCATTACACTATCCAGTTTGACTATCCACCATAGTCTACTGTTTAAACAAAAGGTATTGTGGGGTACCATTTGCAGTGTGAGAATGGCAGGAGTCGAACCTGCTAATTTGCTCTCGCAAAACTGGATTTACAGTCCAGCCCAACTCTCTCCCGATAGCTATCGGGATTGGGCGCACTCTCAAAGAGAACACGATGGGGTTACTCACCCCAAGGGTTTGTGAGCTCCTCCTTTTTAGTCGTCGGTTCAAACCCACAAAAGAAAGATTTGCAGTCTTCTGCCTAATTCATCCGGCTTCGTGTTCATATCAGGGCATAAAAAAACCCGGACTATTGCCGGGTTTAATCAATGTTATATTTAAATATAATCATTCAATACCCAGCAGTGACAGCCATAGCAGTTCCTCACAATAATCAAATGATGATTGGATATATTGGCTGTTATTTATCTCTCTTGTTTTCATAATCTAATTGCATAAAAAAAGCCCGGACTCTCGCCCAGGCTTCTTATTTATATTTTGTAATAGCTTTTTATGATATAAACAATTCGCCTGGACTACAACTCTCCCATAAGTCGGCTGACTGACAATAGAAGTGTTCATTGATAATTATACTCAGACGTTTCATCTTTACATGTGTTTTTGTTATTCCGATGCAAATGTAAAAGGAAATTTTTAAAAACAAAACTTTTTCGTTAAAAAAATTAAAATATTTTACATTTCTACGTATATTCTATGCGTAGATATATTAATTTCTTACCTTTGAAAGAAAAATTATGCCTTTAAATAGATATGCCCTTATCCGATATAAAACGATAGATAAATGCCTTCAGAATCGGTTTCGACGTTGGACTCTGGACGACCTGATTGAGGCATGTAGTGATGCTCTATATGAATTTGAAGGAGTTACAAAGCGTGTTGGTCTTCGCACAATACAATCCGATATACAAGTAATGCGAAGTGATAAGCTGGGCTACAATGCCCCTATTAAGGTAGTAGACCGAAAATACTATACCTACGAAGACCCGGAATACTCGATTACAAATATCCCCCTTTCACAGCAAGACTTAAGCAAATTGACTGAGATAACTGCAATCCTTAAACAATTTAAAGGATTCAGTCATTTCAGTGATTTGAGTGTGCTTGTGCAAAAATTAGAAGATAAAGTACATGCTGAAAAGGAAAACCAACCGCCAGTTATTGAAATAGAGAAAAATGAAAATTTAAAGGGATTGGAATATCTCGAACCAGTTTATCAGTCCATATTGAAAAAGGAAGTACTTAATATATGGTATCAATCATTTAAGGCCAGAAGACCAGGCAAAATAACCTTTCACCCCTACCTATTAAAAGAATACAGAAACAGATGGTTTGTATTGGGTAGAAAAGCAGCTAATCAACCTATTTTAACTCTTGCCTTAGACCGCATCCATGAAATTGAAGTTAATAATGAATTACAATACAGGGAGGATAAAGAATTTAGTCCAGAGCAATATTACAAGGATATAATAGGTGTTACAGTCAATAGTAACCGACCAACAAATGTTCACCTTTTCGTGGATAGGCAGAATGCACCTTATGTGCTTACAAAACCTATTCACCATTCACAGCAAATAATTTCAAAATCAGAAAATGGTATTGAAATAGTAATTAAAGTAATTCCAAACTTCGAACTTGAAAGAGAAATACTTGGTTTTGGAGAAAGCATGCAGGTATTATCTCCGCCCTCCCTTAGAAATAGGTTGCATCAACGATTGCTCAAAGCTACAAATCAATATAAAATAGAGGAATAAGAAAGACATTTCTGTATAGTTACCGTATAGAAACATAAAACGGTTACAACTGTAACGCTGTAACCGTTTGATTTAGAAGTGTCCCTACAGAACTTTATATCTTGCTTGTATTCTACGCATTATGGAGTTATAAACCCCGAATTGACCCGATTTTTATTCCGAAAATTTTGGGTTTTGAACATTAGTCTTAGGTTAATTGGTAGTATACAAAAAACGATTCGTATTTTAAATAGATTCAAATTAATTAACCTTGTTTATCTCCTTAAAGCTATTCCTAATTGAGATTTTTTGTCATGATTTAATAAACAAATACTAATAACAAAAAAAGAAAGACATAATATTCCCCGAATAAAGAGCTGATTCACCTATCCACATACCCTTCTTCATCTTTTACCAAATCATATTTAACTGCACCAATATCAATTTGGACGTTAGTATCGTGAACGAAAAATTGTTTTCTGACACGCCCCAAAGAATTATCCATAGGAAATTCCTATCCAGCTTGAATCGCTGATTAAGCTATGAAATCTGTAATTGCGAAACACTAAAAGCATTGCTAATAATAATTTGATTGTGTAATTCAAAATGTTTTCGGTTTATTTAAATTATCAGAGTGGAATGATATCGAATCCATCTCCATTTTAACTTATTTATTCGGAGCATTGGTGGTATTCAATGGGCATAGAATAAGTATTGTCAATAAAATAATTTCATATTTATAGTGATCAAGTTAATAGTGAATTTAAGTTTAATTAATACACCTAATTTTTACCTACATCCTAAAGACAGCTAAAAGATAAATGTAATTGCGGTTTTTACTCAATATGTCAGTTGTAAACAATTATATGTTTTATACAACACAATCTTATTTATTGAAAAAAGAAAATGTTGTTTTCATGAATTAGAAATAATTTTTTAGCCTTAATGTAAATAATATGCAAGTTTCTTAAAGTACAAGAATCTTTTCTTGGTTGTACTTGTTATGAGTTTAAATACTTTTTGGTTTTAGAAAAACGCCTCCCAGAGCAGAATGCAACGAAACGACCTTTATTGAAAACAAAACAATCCTGTTCTTTACCTAGATCCCAATACTTTAGCAAAAAATATAATTAGCATAAATAATATCGAATGAACACAGATTTCTTATCAACTTAAATTTATAATATGAAAAAACATCTACTTATATTTTTATTATTTTTTATAATCACCAAAGCTTTCTCGCAGATACAAGTTTCGGGTAAAGTTGTTGATGAGAATGGAACATCTCTGCCAGGTGTTTCGGTTGTCCAAAAAGGAACATCAAAAGGTACTATTACTAATGCTGATGGAGTTTTCAATATTAGTGTAAATACCAAAGATGCTATTCTCGAATTTTCCTTTATTGGATATTTAATAAAGGAAAGAGAAATAGGTAACCAAACAAATATTAAAGTCCAAATGACACCAGACCTAATAGGTTTGGATGAAGTTGTAGTTGTGGGTTACGGTTCCCAAAAAAAAGTCACTGTTGTTGGGGCAATTTCATCTGTTACAGCAAAGGATCTTGTTCAGAGTCCAGCAGCTAATCTCAGTAATGCACTTGCCGGGAGGTTAACTGGTTTGACAACTGTTCAAAATACTGGTCAACCTGGTAAAGATGATGCAAGTTTATATATTAGAGGAAGAAGCACATGGGTTAATGCTAGTCCACTATATATTGTAGATGGAGTAGAAAGAGAATCTTTCACCCAGGTAGATGCAAACGAAGTTGAGTCCATTTCAATACTAAAGGATGCATCAGCGACTGCTGTATATGGTGTTAGGGGTGCAAATGGAGTAATTATAATAACCACTAAAAGAGGGGCTGAGCAAAAACCTGTCGTTAGTCTTTCAGCACAATATGGTCTTCAACAGCCAACACGGTTGCCAAATTATTTGCAGTCATATGAAACGGCTTTATTGAGAAATGAATCTTTTATAAATGATGGTTACACCGCCGATCAATTACCCTTTCAACCTGAAGCGCTAGAAGCTTTTAGAACACATTCAGATCCGTATCATTATCCAGATGTGGATTGGTATGATGAGGTTTTGAGAAAAGTTACACCTCAAGGACAGTATAATGTAAATATTAAAGGTGGTACCAAAACTGCAAGATACTTTTTGTCCGCAGGATATTTTTTTCAAGACGGATTATTTAATACAGTGGATCATAAGGATTATTCAACAAATTTTAAATATAACAGGTTTAATTTTAGAACAAATCTGGATATAGATATTTCAAAGGATCTTATTTTGTCGGTTAATGTTTCTGCTCGTATTGAAGATACCAATGAGCCAGGATCAACCGGATACACAGGAGGGGAAAAGCAAACTGCCTTTGCTGGTTTAACTCGTACACCACCTTATGAATCTTCTCTATTTCAAGCTAATGGCAAACCAGGTGTTGGTCCCATGGGTACTAATCCCTGGTTAACTATTAATGGATTTGGTTATACCCAGAATAAAAGAGATGTGGTAGAAACCTCAGTCAAATTAGACTACAATCTTGATAAGATAACAAAAGGATTGTCATCAAAGGCATTGTTTTCTTATGATAGTTATTATAGTGAGCAAAAAAGATTTACAAAAAATACCGAATCTTACAGATTGGATTCAGGACCTGATGAAGAAGATAGTTATACCGTTTTTGGAGAAGATACTGAGATTAAATACGATGGAGGAGGTTTAGGTAATTATGGGAAATTCTATGCAGAAGGTTCTGTCAATTATGCTCGCAGTTTTGGTAATAATAATATAGGTGGACTTCTTCTTGGTAATATTGAAAGTAAAAGATATGGAGGAGGTATTCCCTTCCGGTCTATGGGGCTTGTTTCGCGTATAACTTATGATTATAATAACCGGTATTTAGCTGAATTTAATATGGGCTATAATGGCTCGGAGAATTTTGACCGTGGTAAAAGATTTGGTTTTTTTCCTTCACTTTCATTGGGTTGGGTACTTTCTCATGAAAGTTTTTTCCAGGAAAAACTACCCTTAATAAATTTTATGAAGCTCAGAGTTTCTTATGGACTTGTAGGAAATGATAAGATTGGAGGAGACCGTTTTTTGTATGCTGAAGAATATTCGTATCGGAGTCCATGGGAGGCTTTATCAGTACCATTATTTGGAATTTCAGCAAGCAACGCTGATGTTGTTACACTGGCTCGTATTGCTAACCCTGATTTAACATGGGAAACAGCAAATAAATTCAATTTTGGATTAGAAACCAATTTATGGGAGAATAAGCTGAGTACTACTATTGATGTATTTTATGAATATCGAGAGAATATTCTTATGGATAGAAATTCTATACCACTTTTCCTGGGAGTTGATCCCCCTGCAGGAAATTTGGGTAAAACCGAAAATAAGGGTTGTGAAATTGATATAAAATATAAAAACTCCATTGGTAGTCAATTCAATTACTGGACAAACCTGAATTACAGTTTTGCCAAGAATAAAATAATTGATAAAGATGAACCAGCTAATAAACTGGAGTGGCAGAAGGAAGAAGGCCAGATGATTGGTCAATTCTACGGATATAAAGTGCTTGGGTTTTTTGATATTACTGATTTTGATGAAAATGGAGTAATAGATCCAAAATACCCTCGTCAATTGGTAGGTGAAGCTCCAAAACCAGGTGATTTTAGATATGCAGACATTAGTGGTGATGGTATTGTTGATGATAGAGATAAACTACCAATAGGTTATTCTGATATTCCACAGACAATATTGGGTTTTTCATATGGATTTAGTTGGAAAGGTTTTGATTTTAGTATGTTGTGGCAGGCAGCCCTAAAAGTAAGTTTGAATATTTCAAATGAAAGTCTATATGAATTTAGCGAAGGTGGGAGAGTTCAGGATTTTCATAAAGAAAGATGGGCATATTATACTGATCCGTTTACTGGAGAATTGGTGGATACAAGATCAACAGCTACTTATCCAAGATTACACTCGCAGAGTTCTAGTCCAAATTGGACAACTAATGATTTCCTTTTGTATAATTCTGATTATCTGAAGTTAAGAAATATAGAAATTGGATATGAACTACCAATAAGAAAATTGGCTGTTTTAGGAATAAGCAGAACGAGACTGTATATAAATGCCAATAACCTGTTAACTATTTCAGATGTTAAGCAACTTGATCCCGAGGGACCCGGTTATGGCAGCAATCAGGAAAGAGGTTGGAACTATCCTCAGTTGGCAATATATAACATGGGTATAAACGTAACTTTTTAAGCTTAGGATATAATGAAACAAATATTTATTAATTCAATTGCCATTGTATTGTCTTTAGTATTGTTTTCATGCAGTGAAAAGTTTCTTGACAAGGAAGAAAGTGAACTATTGACAGGTCAACAGGTGTTTAGTGATCCTGTTCTTTTCCAAAAATATCATGATGATATTTATTCTTATTTACACTATTGGCCAGGGGATTGGGCTTCGCAATCCTTCGGAGGATTAGGACGTATTGCATATTCATCTTTTGAAGGTGCATCTGATTTAGCTGAGGCTTCAAGATCAGTAGCTGGAACAAATGCTAGTTTTAATTTGGGTAATTGGTCGCAATTGGCTTTTGGAGCTAAAGTTGAACTTGTATGGCCTTGGGAAGGAGCTTATGCAGGCATTCGCAAGTGTAATGTAGTTCTTGAAAGAGTTGATAGTGTTCCAGAATTAAGCAATAATGAGGTTAACGAATACAAATCTGAAGCTTTATTTCTACGAGCATTCTTTTATTTTGAGCTTATTAAGCGATATGGAGGAGTTCCTTATATAACCAAATCGTTAAAAGAGACAGATGACATGAATTTTGCACGCGAACCTTATGATACATGCGTTGCTAAAATTATTAAGGATATAAATGCCTCCCTTGAACATTTACCTTCACAATCAGTACAATCAAATCCTGATTTTGGCAGGCCTACTATTGGAGCGGCCCTGGCACTAAAAGCAAAAGTGCTGCTATATGCTGCAAGTCCTTTAAATACTGAGCCATATATTATTAATTCAGGTTCTGATGATCCGGAGTTATATTTCTCTGAAATACCGAATACCGAAGCAGAAACACATCAAATGTGGGTTGATGCAGCTGAAGCAGCTTATGATTTAATTAATTATGCTGAAGAAAATGGGCAATACAATTTATTGGATTCTGCCCATTACCGTAATATTTTTCATGGTGAGGCAACAAATAATGAAGTTATCTATAGCCGTGTCGATGGGTTATTCTCATTTACTGGAGGTAAAGCATTTATGGGATGGGTAGGCTTTGAGCAGGTTGGTGCCTCAAAAGGTTATGGAGGATCTGCAGGAACATATCCTACCCAGAATTTAATTGATATGTATGAAATGGCTGATGGAAGTATTCCAATTTTGGGATACAATAGTGATGGAAGCCCTATCATTAATACAGCATCAGGTTATAGTGAACAAAATATGTGGAATAATCGTGATCCCAGATTAAAACTAACAGTATTGTGCAATCAGGATTGGTGGCAAGACAGACCTGTTGAAATTTGGTTTGATAAAAATAATCCATCAGTTAGCGGATCAGAAATGAAAGATGCCCAGGACTATACTACAACTGGCTATTTATGCCGAAAAATGTGGCCCGAAGAGTTAAGACAGGGTAATACTGCAACTGTTTACATGAATTGGATATGGTTTAGATATGCAGATGTAATTCTATGGTATGCCGAAGCAATGAATAATGCATATGGACCCGATGTAGATGGATTAGGCAATGGAAGAACAGCTCGGTGGGCACTGAACTTAATTCGAAACAGGTTAAATCCATCTAACCCAAATATGCGTGATGTTCAGGCTTCAACACAAGAAGATTTTTTAGAACGATTATTAAATGAACGTGCCATTGAATTTGTTTACGAGGAGCAACGCTGGTGGGACATACTTCGCTATAAAAAAGGAGTTGAAACATTTGGAGTTGATATCTATGGCGCTAGAATTTATCGTACTTCCCAAAATCCATTAAGCTTTGAAATTACTCGTAAAAAACTTGAAACCAGAGTGTTTGAGGATTATATGCATAAATACCCAATTCCATATTCACAAATTGAAAAATCCTCAAATCTTAAGCAAAATAAAGGTTGGTAAGATGATAAGTAAAAAAAATACAACAATGAACATACTATTGAAACATATGATATTATGAGAAAACATATTTACTATACTTTCATTTTTAAAAGTGCAATAGCTCTATTTCTATTACTTTTTATCTTCAATGGATTTTCCTTTGCACAAGAATCTGCTTTTAATCTAAAAGGAGTTGTTAAAAATGATCAAGGAATAGCCTTGGAAAGTGTAATTATCACAATTCAAGAATCAACCATAACCAGCAAAACCAATGAGAAAGGTGAATTTTCAATTCAAGTTAATTCAGGAGACAATCTAACATTTAGTCATAGTGGATTTCAATCATTTTCAAGATTGGTTAACAGTAAAGAAAATAATATTGAAATAATATTGAACTATTTGCCCTTTGGTACTACAGAGAATGATGTTGTTCACACAGCATATTCAAGCAAGTATAAACGTGATTTAACGGAATCAATTTCAACCATCCAGTATAGTGATATAGCAAAAAGGAAGGATATGAATCCTATGAATGGACTGGGAGGTTTAGCAAATGGTTTGATAGTGATGTCATCTGCCTGGCAGGATATGGGGTCAAATCCTTCTTTTTATGTCAGGGGATTAAAAACTACAAACTCAAATAATGCTCCTTTGATATTGGTTGATGATGTTGAACGAAAATTTAGTCAATTGAATGTCAATGAAATTGAATCGATTTCAGTTTTAAAAGATGCAGCTGCTCTTGCCATTTATGGAGTTAGGGGAGCCAATGGAGTGGTTTTAGTCAAAACTAAGCGGGGATCAAACAATAAAAAAGAAATAATACTTAATTCCGAAGTTGGACTTGCCCAATCGTTGCGTACACCACAAATTTTAAATTCATATGACTATGCACGGTTATACAATGAAGCTCAGGTTCTAGATGGAGTGGCTACAGAAAATTTGACCTATTCTGAAACCGATCTTCAAGGGTATAAAGATGTAGTTGATGGTATACCAGGAGCTAATCCTTACCTCTATCCAAATGTTGATTTTTATTCCCAGTTTCTTAAACCTATTGTTAAACAACAACAGCACGATTTAACAATGACAGGCGGAAATAAAATTGCCAGATACTTTGTTTTACTGGGTTATATGAATCAGGAGGGTATCTATAAATATGGTGATAATACCTTTGAAAGGTACAACTTTAGAACTAATGTTGATGTTGATCTGAATCGCCGCTTTACAGTAAGTTTAGATATGGCTGGTAGAATTGAGAACCAACCCACACCTGGAGCAAATTATGCCTATGCTATATTTGGCCAATTTGTTAATACTCCTACAAATGCATATCCCATATTTAATGAAGATGGCTCCCTGGGGGGAACAAGTAACTATAAGAATAATCCTTATGGTTTAATGAATAACATGGGAGTACGCGAACAAACAAATAGATTCTTTAATGCAGATCTAAATTTTAAGCTTGATCTGTCTCAATTTGTTAACGGACTTAGTTGGAATGCTAAAGGAGGGCTCGATTTTATTGATGGACATACTTATCAATTAACAGCCTCACAATTTGCTGTTTATGAATTATTAGATGATGGGACTTATACAGATAATGGAACCCAGGATGAGGCAAAAACTGAAAATTTTTGGTACAATGCCAAAGATCGCCAATTTACTTTTAATACATCCTTAGATTTTGTAAGAACCTGGAGCGATAGCCGGATAAACGCTAAAGGACTGTTTTATTTGAGAGAACTTAATTCCATGGGAATTTCTGTGCCCTATAAAACGGTTGGGATGGTAGCACAGGTAGGTTATTCATATTTAAATAAATACCTTGTTGATGGAGTATTAAGTTATACAGGTTCAGAGAATTTTGCCAGGGGGAGTAGGTTTGGACTTTTTCCAGCTGTATCAGTTGGTTGGATTTTAAGCGAGGAAAGCTTTTTAAGTAGCAATCCAATATTCTCCTTTCTAAAGCTTAGAGCATCATATGGAAAAACGGGTTTAGATAATCCGTTAGGTGATAGATTTCTTTATAGAGAAAATTGGGGAGATGCAGGAGGCTATGCATTTGGTCTTGGAGGAAGTTATAGAACTGGAACCGACCAGTTGCGAATTGGAAATGAGAACTTAAAATGGGAGACTTCCATTAAAACAGATATTGGTTTTGATATTGGATTTTTTAATAATTCTCTTTTATGGACAATTGATGGGTTTATTGATACCCGAAAAGACATTTTAGTACAAAAATTTGCAACAACTCCATCTATGGCAGGTATCCCTTTGCCATATGAGAATGCCGGATCTACCAAAAGCCGGGGCTTTGAAACAGAATTAAGTTATGACAAAAATTTAAATAAGGATCTCAGATTTGTGCTAAAGGGTAATATAATGGTATGCAAAAGTGAAATTATCGATATAGATGAAACATTTAAAATTGATGCATATCAATATCAAAAAGGAAATCCTATTGGAGTACCTTTTGGTTATGTAAGCAACGGATTCTTTACAGAAGAAGAAATTGTTCGCAGAGCTGATGGGAATTTTACTGAAGAGGAGATTGCATTGGGTTATGATGTAATACAAAATGGTGGCAACTTGCGAGCTGGGGATATTAAATATAAAGATTTAAATGATGATAATATAATAGATGGGAAAGATACCCGACCTATCGCAAAAAGTTTTATTCCTGAAATTTCCGGAGGTATAACCCTATTCCTTCAATATAAATTATTCGACTTTTCAACTCATATTATGGGTATGGCAGAAAGGTCAATTTATTTACCAGGAGTTTATAGAACCAATTTTGATGCAAGTGGAAATTCTTCAGTTTATGCTTTAGATGCCTGGACACCGGAAAATGCAGAATCAGCAAAGTATCCTCGGTTATCAATCAGCAATAATAGTAATAATCAACAATACTCTGATTTTTGGTTTCGGGATGGTTCGTTTATTAAACTTAAAACCGTTGAATTGGGTATAAATATCCCTGAATCAGCTATAACGCGTATTGGTTTGTCAAAAGCACGATTTTATTTCAATGGATATAATCTGCTAAGTTTTGATCGTGTTAAGGATTTTGATCCTGAAGATCCCAATGCAGCTATTAGCAGGTATCCTTTTCAACGCATATATACAATTGGGGTTAATGTTACTTTTTAATACAATGTTTTCGAGTATGAATTAAAAGTTTGAAAAATGAAAAAAATATTTTCTAATATAATTCTGTTTTCACTTGTTACGATAGCTATAAGCTCTTGTGAGGATTACCTTGATCCAGGTTACGATGAGTTTTTAGAAGAAGATGAGGTCTTTTCTTCCTATACCTATGCACTAAATTATGTCAGAACAATTTATAGCTATTTGCCTTCTGATGCTTCTAATGAAACATATATGACTGATGAGGCAAAGCACTCTGATGATGGATCATACTACAATATTATGAATAATGGGTCATGGGATTCAAGAACTTATGTTGATGGTTGGACCTGGGGACACTATTATGCGGGAATAAGAAGAATTCATATTTTCTTAGACAATGTTGATACTGCAATCTTCATTGATCCAAATTCCTATAAACTAACCCCTGCAGTAAACGATTCATTACGCAAACAGTTTACAGCTGAAGCTAAATTTTTAAGAGCTTTCTATTATTTTGAATTGTTAAAAAGGTATGGTGATCCAACTATTAATTTAGGTATACCCATTGTACCTGAAGAAGTATTATCAATAAATGATCAGATTGATCTTAAACGCAATTCTTATGAAGAATGTGTAAATTATATTGTCAATGATTGCAATGAGGCAGCAAAGGTTTTACCTAATAGACAGTATAGCTCTGAATATGGCAAAGCCTCAAAGGCAGCAGCATTGGCTTTAAAATCGAGATTACTTTTATATGCAGCAAGTCCTTTAGCAAATCCTTTGGGTGATATTGAAAAATGGAAATTAGCTGCTCAAGCAGCCAAGGACTTACTGGATTTACCTAGTTATAGATTAATCGATAAAGCAACTGTGCTTACCGATAATATGTTATCTGTTTTCACAGAACCCAATAATAACGAAGTTTTATTTTCAAGTCCAGTAGTTCAATCAAATAGTTTTGAAAGTAATAATTTACCTCCAAGTTTTTCGGGAAGAGGACAGATAAATCCTTCTCAGAATTTGGTTGATGCATTCGAAACTGTTTTAGGTTTGCCTATTACTAATGAAAGTAGTGGATACTTGCCTGACAATCCATATTACCGACGTGATAAAAGATTACAGTTTTTCATTGTAGTTAATGGTTCAAATATCGGAGAATCAACAATAGACAGTTATGTTGGAGGAAAAGATGGATTAAGCAGTAAGATTGGTACCACAAAAACTGGCTATTATATCAGGAAATTTATTGATCCTGCAGCAGATATCGTTACCAACAATACTCTAGCAACTCACTTTTGGGTTCATTTCAGGTACGCTGAAATATTATTGAATTATGCTGAAGCTATGGCTGAAGCCTATGGTACCACTGATATCCCTAGTGGTTATTCATTATCATCATATGATGCTTTTAAAATGGTTAGGGATAGAGTTGGTCTATATACACGTGAATCGGATATTAAATCATTATCAGTTGAGGAATATATAGAAAGAATTAGGAATGAAAGAAGAGTTGAGCTATGCTTCGAAGGTCACCGATTTTGGGATGTTAGAAGATGGAATCAAGGTGAGCAACATTTTAATACTCCAATAACTGGAATGAAAATTACAAAATCAGATTCTTCTTTTATTTACGATGTTTTTAAAGTTGAAGACAGGGTTTTTAATTCAAAAATGAATGTGATGCCCATTCCCTATGATGAAATACAGAAATCTGAATTACTAGTCCAAAATGTTGGATGGTAGTATTAATTATAAACTAATCTTAATATTATGAAAAAGAATATTTTTACTTTCATTTTTATTTGCATAGTAAGTTTTACTTATGCACAAACAGGATCATATTTTGGTCCAAATGATGTTCTAATTTGTGACTTTGAAGATGTTAACCTAGCGGTTGTTGATAGTCTTTGGACGGATACTACAATGACAACCCCTATAACAGCTTCAAGTGATAATATTTCTATTATTGATAATCCTTTTCCTTTGGAGAACGAAAGCCTTAAAGCAGCAAAATATGTCAGACCTGAGGGGCAATATAAATCAATCTTTTTACGATTTGATGAAGCTATAAATCTATCGAAAACACCTTATTTACAAGTGCAAGTTTATCCGATTGCTGGTAAATCACCAAATACTACCGAAGTAAATATAAGTCTTTTAAACGATAAAGGTGATTTAGTAAGCTCAGGTGGTACACTAAATAACCTTCCTCAGGATGAATGGACAACAGTGACAGCATTTTTAGGCAAATTAAAATCTTCCGATTTATATAATACCATTCAAATTTCAATAAATGCTACTGATTCGTTATCAGCGCTGGGTGGAACAGAATATTTAATTGACCAAATTGGGTTTAAAACTCCCGAAGACGGAGCTATCCTTCCAGCAACCATTTTTTATGAAACTTTTGGTGTATATAATGCAGAATGGCAAGATGGAAACCTTGAAGGGCAGTTTACTATTACTAATGGTGATGGTGATACTATTGGTCCTGGCGAAATTGGAACAGCGGAAGTATATGCATCAATAGGTGGTTTTACATCAGGAATACCATTTACATTTAAAGACATAAATGCTGATACAGCAGCTGCATTTTATGCACGAACTTACGGAATGCCTGCAAAATACGAGGGGCCATCAGATGGTGGAAGATTGCAATTTTTAAATTTTGCACCAGGCACTCTGGAAACTGGCGATATTGATGTTTCACTTGTTGCAGATAGCTCTGAGTATGCTTTAAGTTTTGGATTTGGTACACAGCTATGGTGGCCATATAATGCAGAGATTGCCAATGCAAGGCCGAAAGTTGAAATATCGGTTGATGGTGGGGCTTTTTATGAAATATTTAGTGAAAGTACTTTTCTTCAATCAACTGGTGAATTCGATGATTTAGGATGGGGTGAGATGGAAAAATTTGAAGATCAGATTTTTGTCTTGGTTGAATATCCGCTAACAACAGCTGAAGGATTAAGATTAGTAAATCCGGAGACTATTAATCTTAGAATGAGTTACAAGGCTGGTGCAAGCTTTTTTATTGATGATTTGTGGTTGTCAGCAGCTGATCCCAATGCTGGTTCTGATAGTGTAGTTAGTTCCGTCAGTAAAGTTATGCTTGAGCAATTAAAATTCTATCCAAATCCTGCTTCTGACTATATTGTTGTCGAAAATGCAACAGAAGTAATAATAACTGATCTTAAGGGAAGTGTTATGTTAGAAACAACAAATACAGAAAGGATTGATATAAGCTCATTAGTAAATGGTTTATATATAATTAAAGCAAGAACAGAAGATTCTAGGAGCATTGCCAAATTTATTAAATATTAATTAGGGGGAGTTTTCATAAATTAAACAAGTAGAGGAAAGGTTGTCAAAAAATGACAACCTTTCTTATTATGAAAATTTAACGTATCTACAAATCAACTGTAATTTTCAGATTTTTCTCTTTGTGTGCAAGACTATTTGTATGTTAAAGTAACCTTGAGTGGCAGTGTTATTGTGTATTATCAGGCAGGTTTTTTAAATACTCTGATGGGGATAAACCATACTCATTTTTAAAGTTTATTGAAAATCTTTTAGGTGAATTAAAACCTACAATATAGGCTATTTCAGCAATTTGAAGCTGACTTTTTTCTAATAGCTGCAAACCGCGCTTAAGACGTATGGTACGAATAAATTCAGCCGGCCCTTTACCGGTAATACTCATAAGTTTCTTGTACAAATGACTTCGACTTAAACCAACAGCTTCACTAAGTTCTTCAACTGAAAAATCTGTCTCTTCCATGTGTTCTTCTACAAAATTAATGGCTTTATCTATAAGTTTTTCATCGAGCGATGTTATTGTAATTTCGCTTGGTGATATGTCTATTTTATTGCTGAACGACGCATGACATTTATCGCGCCACTCTAAAAACTTATTAATACGAAGTTTTAATAAATTAAAATTAAACGGCTTGGTGATATAGTCATCAGCTCCAATTTCCAGGGCTTCAAGTTTATATTCGTCTGCTGTTCGGGCTGTTAACAATATTACAGGAATATGCGACCATTGAATATTGGTTTTAATTTTATTGCACAATTCGGTACCATCCATGATAGGCATCATAATATCGCTAACAACCACATTAATGTCATTATTTTCTAATAATTCAAGAGCTTCAGCTCCATTATATGCAATCATAACGTTATAATCATCCGACAGGCTTTCCTCCATAAAATCACAAAAGTCTTTATTATCGTCAACAAAAAGTAAGTTGGACCTATTTTGTTCTTCAATCGATACAATTTCTTCCTGATCATTGGATTCTTCATCAATTATTAGTTCATCATTAGCACTTACTTTACGCATTGGAATCTTAACTGTAAATATGCTCCCCTGAGGAAAATTATCGGTAATATCGATTATGCCACTATGAAGGTTTACATATTCTTTAACAATATGTAAACCTATGCCACTACCTGTATTCTCATTGCTCTGAGAAGTTTGGTAAAACCGGTTAAATACCTGCATTTTATCATTATCGCTAATGCCCTGGCCTGTGTCGGAAACACTAACTACTATATAATTTGTTTCGGTAGAAAGTTTTACCTCAACACTTCCGCCATCAGGCGTGTATTTAAAAGCGTTCGATAATAAGTTGGTAAATATCTTCTTAACCTTTTCCGGATCAAATTGTATTGACAAACGATCAATTGTACTTTGAAATTTAAAATTCATACAACGTTCATTTGCGTATGAGTGAAAAGGATTACAAACCATGTTCAAGAAACCGACAAAATCACCTATCTTCAATTGCAAAGATTCTGCACCAACATCAAGCTTTCGAAAATCAAGTAATGAATTTATTATGTGCAGTAACTGCTCGGCATTTTTGTTTAATATTTCAAGTTTTTTACGTAATCTATCATCTAACTGACCACTCAAAATGGTCTGTAACGGGGTTATTATTAATGTTAGGGGTGTTCGTAAATCATGACTAATATTGGTGAAAAACCTTAGTTTCATTTCATTAAGGTTGACCTCCTGCTCCCTTTCCAACTGCATTCTTTGTTTTTCAAGTTTAACTCTATGGTTTCTGCGTGTCTTGAATATTATAAATATAATCAGGCCGGAAACAAAAGTATAATAAAACACCAAAGCCAACCTTGATAAATACCATGGCGGTCTAACTTTAATAGTTAGCATCATTTCACTTTCATTCCAAACTCCATCGCTATTCATGGCTTTCATTAAGAGTTGATAATTACCAGGGGGTAATGAAGATAATTCTATTTTATTCCCTTGTACTTGAAGCCATTGATCATCAAAGCCATCCATTTTATACATAAATTTTACTTTATCGGCATTTAACAAATCTCCTGTAGTAAAACTAAATGCTATTAATCTGTCGAAATGATTAAGTGTAATTGATTTTGTTTTTTCAATAGGTAATTCAAGTACTTTGTGCCCGTTATAAATAGAATCAATTAATATTGGATTATTTCCAATACTTAAGGAGGTTATTAAAATATTAGCCAGTGGTTGGTTTTTTTCAATTATTTTGTTTGGATTAAGAATTGACAATCCTTCTGGTCCTCCCATAGCAATGTCGCCATTATGCAGTTTACAAATAGCATTGTTATTGAAGCTATTATCCATTAAACCATCTTTTGTTGAGAAATTGTAGGTGGAAAATTTTAAGGTTTGCCGTTCATTTTTTGTCAAGGTTATTAATGAAACCCCGTTACTTGTTGTAACCCAAATATTACTGTTGTTGTCTTCAGTTATGCTTCGTACGAGGTTATCACACAGTCCATTGTCTTTGTTTATATAATAAATTGTGTCATTTGTCATATCCCACAATGTTATTCCATCGGTATGCCCCATCCATAAATGATTCTTTGAATCAATAAAAACTGATCTATTTAACAACTGTTTAAAACGCTGCGTTCCTTTTGCATTCCCATCCCTTGATTCAATTCTACCAGTAATTATATCATAAATATAAACACCAGATACAGTGGCTATATAGAGCTTATTCATCCCATCGTAGCAAATATCGATTGGATATGGCAATTCATCACTTAGCTGAACTAATGAATCAATAATTGATTGACCTACTGACAAGCGTTGGATACCACCGCCAAGTGTCAAAATCCAAATATTTCCATATTTGTCTTCAATCAATTTCCAGATATTATTAACAGACAGACCGCTGTTACCAAGGGTATAATGAGCAAATTGTTTGTTATCATAACAAAATAAACCGTTTAGGAAAGTGCCAATCCATATACGCCCTTTTTTATCTTCCAATAATGAAGTTACTACATTACTTGGTAAATTCAGCTTTTGCAATTTTCCATTTTGTTTATTATTATGTAAAAAAAGCCCATTGCCATCAGTACCAATCCAAATGTTTCCTGACCTGTCATCTATTATAACACTTACATCATAGCATTCTGGGTCTTCAACACGTGTAAAACCATGAAAACTTTCATGATAATATGATAATCCGTGTTTAAGATGCCCCAGCCATACAACCCCATCATCGTCTTTAAAAATACATCTTATATTATTTGAAGCAATACTTGATTTTTGATATCTGTTATTTGTATAATTAATGAATGTATTGCTGAATTTATTATAAATAAATAATCCGCTATGATCAGTACAGATCCATACATTACCATTCTCATCGTCTAAAATATCCTGAACAACGTTACTTTGAGTTTTCTTTTCAGTATCGAGATCCAATTTAACCCAATTTGCTATTTGTGTTTTTTTATAATAAATTATATCACTAACATCAGAATAAAACCATATTCCTTCGTATGCATCAATAAAAAGCTTGGCTTCATCGGTTGGAATTTCTTCTTTAATTTTATCAGGTATTTCAATTATTGTTTCACTACCATTTCTTTTATTTAACTGCAATAAGTAACCTGAGTTTAGGAAAATAAAAAAATTATCATCGCTCCCTCCGTGTACCTTAGACACATATTCACCATACTCCTTTTTGCGTTTGAATATTTTTACAGATTTTGTACTGACATTTAAACTGTAAATTGTATCGTATGAAACTACCCACAAATCTTTCTTTTTGTCAACATACACTTCATTAACTGAATTGGTATAGATTCCATGTTTAAAAAGAAATGCAGATATGTCTGAGTTGAAAACATCTTTATTACGATCATATATTGAATAATTATTATATATTTTCACCCAAATATTTCCAAATCCATCTTTCTGCAAACTAGTAATAACATTCTCCTGATAAGCCCCAGGCTCAGCTTGTTTAATTGAATAATATTTAAAATTATAACCATCGTAACGATTTAGACCCGATTCTGTACCTATCCATAAAAATCCTAAATCATCTTTTATAATAGCTCTGGCATTATTGTTCGATAATCCATCTTCAGTTGTTAAATGATGGAATATTAAAGAAGGTTGTCCGTTAATTTGTAAGAATACAAACAAAAAAAGGACTGCAAAGTAAAATTGCCTTCCTTTTCGAATAATAATTCCAATATAATTTAAACTCCATATCATACTATAAATTTAATTAATTCTAACCACAACACAATTATTACCTATAGCTTCATTTATTGTCATATAGTCTTAAGATTCATACATCTTTTGCGAATTTCTTAAGCATCAAACATGATAATCTTTTGATCAGTAACAAACTTTTTTTTAGCCAGTCATAGATAGTTAGGTTAGATAGTTTTTAGTGTTGCAAGAAATAGTTGTGCATAATGAACCAAGCTTTCTTTTTTTCTCCATTTTCTGAAATCAACCCTTTACGGTTGTAGCCGTTTTGATACATCTGGTTCATTCTTCCCAACGACCGGTAGTCGAATAACAACCAGGGACAAACACCATACAGATTGGGGATAGTATTGAACATTTCTATCTGATCCTTATAAATTTTCGCCTGATATTCTTCTGTCCAATAAGCCGCTTCATCTGTTGGGCCTTTACTGCCATACAAAGCCTCACCGCCAAATTCAGAAATAAAAACCGGTTTATCGGGAAATGCAATATTCCATTGCGTTTCAGAAGGTTTACCTTGCCATGGAATGTACCACCCGATGTATTCATTGAGAGCAATCAGGTCGGAATAGTTATAAAGCGGATCCCACACCTTAAATGTGTTGTTTGCATAGCTCTGAGTGTTTATCACATGTACTATCAAGCGGGTGGAATCTAATGCCCTGCACTTTTGGGTAAGCTCAATTAGTGCTTCGTTGCGGTTGGGAGTTCCCGGATAGGTTTCGTTTGAAAGGCTCCAGATAATAATCCCACAACGGTTTTTATCCCTTCTTACCATTTCGGTAAGCATGGTTTGCATTTTTTTGGGGACAAGACTATCTGCAAATTGGATGTGCTGATATACCGGAATCTCGTCCCATACCATCAGTCCCATTTCCTCAGCTAACCTTACCATGTTTTCAGAGTGCGGATAATGGGCCAGGCGAACCAGGTTACATCCTAATTCTTTTGCAGCATTCAACAATATTTTGGCATCATCATTTGAGTAAGCTTTTGAGCCTTTAGAGGGGTTCTCTTCGTGAATGTTTACTGCTTTTAAAAAAATTGGGCTTCCATTCAGTAAAACTTTATTTCCCTTAACTTCAATACTACGGAACCCAATATTATCAGCTAAAGTATCGGTTTTACTTTCGATGATTACTTTATAGAGCTTAGGATTTTCAGGCGACCACAATTGTAAATCCGAAGAAAATTCAACTTTTGCCAGGCCCTTTTCATCCGACCAGGTTTGGTAATCGACATGGAGTTCGGGTATTTTCACCTGAATATTCTGCTTTGCTTTGTCTCCATTCAATTGTATCCATCCGAGAATTGTATCAGTGCTTTTCTTTTTTAATTGAAGAAAGTAATCTTCAATATAGGTATTGGCGGTTTCAATAAGGTCAACACTGCGTGTAATGCCGCCGTAATTGAACCAGTCGTATCCGTAGCCGGGCAAACCATTTCCTTTACGGTTGTTATTAGCCTTGACGATAACTGAATTTTCCCCCTTCTTCACTTTATTGGTAATTTCAAACTGAAAGGGTGTAAAACCGCCTTCGTGGCTGCCAATTTTTTCGCCGTTTAAATAGACATCAGCCAAATAATTCACCGCTCCGAAATGCAGAAACAATCGCTTGTCGGATTTCAGGGTATATTTGAATTGCTTTTTGTACCAAACAGTCCCTTCTACATAAGTCAATTCGCATCGTTGGGAATTAAAGTCTCCCGGTACTTTTAGCATTGGCCCACCATCAAAGGAATATTCAATAAAATCGGTCTTCTTTTGTGGCTTTTTTCCCTGCCAAACTTGTCTCCAGTCGCCGCCACCGCCTGGATCAATGATTACCTGCCAGTCACCATTTAAACATTTTGTATTCCTTGCCTTTGTATTAATCATGGCTGTTTGACCAAATGCATTACAGGTAATTAAAACGATAAGGAACATAAGTGCTTTATATCCTTTTAAAAAGTTGTTTCTTTGCCTGTTCATTTTTATACTATTAAATATGGTTCATTATTTCGTTAACCTTACTGTCAATGATTGATATTTATTCAGACTAATTTTTAAAGGTTTCTTTGTTGTCCCTATATTCTTTTTTTGGTAGATATCCCTGATGTTGAATACATTGTCCTTAGCAAAAACAGCTTTTATAGCGTTAATTTGATCTTCAAAAGTTGTTCCCTCCCAATTATATTCAATTTGTTTTGTTGTAGCTGAACGGTTCAAAAAACACACAGCCCATTCATTGTTTTTTAAGGGTTTTACCCATACATCGACACTATCAATTTCAGTTTGTTTAAATCCCTGAACTCCCAGCTCGTCCTGGTTAATAGCAATAACTTCTTTGTTGGTTAATATGTCAAGGGTTTGTTGGCTCATTTTTCTAATATCATTACCCAGAATGAGTGGTGAATTTAATAATGCCCATAGCATAAAATGGCTCTGATCTTCATCAAAACTCATACCTCCATTACCCACTTCAAGCATATCCATATCGTTCCAGTGTCCGGGACCTGAATATTTTCGTAGGGTATCGTTATTTCGTATGTCCATTATTTTACTTACACCAAACGATGACCAGGTTCCATGATCAACTTCACAATTAAAGCAATCATAAATATCTCCGGTAGTTCTCCAACTATGTCCTACTTCACCAGCCCATTCCCACGGATTTGAATTACCCCATTCGCAGATACTGAACAAAACAGGCCTGCCAGCTGCATGCAAAGCATCACGCATTGTTATATAAGCTTCAGCAGGATTCAAATTATCGGTATGGCACCAATCGTATTTTAAATAATCTACATCCCACTCCGCATATTTTAAAGCATCCTGATATTCATGTCCCCTGCTGCCCGGGTAACCTCCACAAGTTAAAGTTCCAGCACAATTGTATAACCCAAACTTCAAGCCCTTCGAATGCACATAATCAGCAAGATGTTTTATTCCATTTGGAAATTTATCCGGATGTGCCACCAAATTTCCTTTAGCATCCCTTTCCATTGCCATCCATCCATCATCAAGTACGATATATTCATAACCAGCATCTTTTAAACCTGTGCTAACCATGGCATCAGCAATTTCCATTATCATTTGTTCGTTTATTTCGGTTGCAAAAGTATTCCAGCTATTCCAACCCATTTGTGGTGTTAATGCCAAATCATCAAACTTTTGAGCCATTATAAGTACACTGATACTTGAAAGAAGTATTGAAAAAAATTTTCGTTTCATTTTTGATTTTTTAAGTTATTTTCTAAAACAATATTTTTAATTCATTCTAGCTCGCTGGCTATTACAGTACTAACATTATTTAATCCCGGCGATGATACAGTAAGTCGGATATCTCCATCCTTGTGAGTGCTCTTAATAACAACTAATGCCTTCCCCTTCCAACATTTTCGGGAATTGCCAACATAAGAGTCTGTATCTTTTAAATCGGCGTTATCAATGCCGGCAATAGTGCCTTCCCCTTCAATAGTAAATTCGAGTAGGTTATCTGCATTGGGTTGAATAGTTCCACCTTCATCAGTTATTTCAACCGTAACATAACACAAATCTTGTCCGTTGGCTTTTATCTTCTGCCTGTCAATGCTTAGTTTTAGAGATGCTGCTTTCCCTGCTGTTTGTAATGAGGTTGATTCGACTTCCATACCATTCTGCACGCCAACCGCTTTGAGTTGACCCGGAGTGTAAGGCAGGTTAAATGTTGCTTTAAATTCCTGGTCAACCGTTGTTGCCTGTTCGTCAATGAGTTGGTCGTTAAGGTAAAGCCTCACTTTTGGATACTTTGAATATACTTCAACATGAATGTCCTTCCCCTCAAAACCCGGCCATGTCCAGCTTTCCCATGTTGGCCAAACCGCCCACCATGTAGTTTTTATTTCCAAAGGCGCAGGCTCTGGTTCACGAACAGCCATGTAAATTTTCTCAGTATTATTGTACAACATACTTCTATAATGCGATATGGGTTTTCTCCAACCAATTACATCAATATCACCACAATAAGCACCGTGCCAGGGGAAAAAATCATTTTCCCAATGATTGCCGGGAGTTTCACCGGAATAGTAATAACGACCAATCCCCGATTCGCCCAGATAATCAATAGCTGTCCAAACATAATCACCAATTACAAAATTATTTTCCTGTACCAATTTCCAATTGGCAAAAGCATCTTTCGGGTACGATTCAGTTTGAACAATCACCCGTGACGGAACTCGCTTATGGTCATCGGGGGCACTATTTAAATGATAATTATAACCCGCTACATCATGTTCTGCAAACAGTGTGTCAAATATGTACCAATCATCTCCCCAACCCACAACAGCTGATGTAATGGGGCGTGTATTGTCTATTTTTTTTCTTGCTCCAGCAAGCATCTTTGCAGTTTCAACAGCCTGAGGTTCTTTTCTTTCAGGTATTTCATTGCCGATACTCCACATGATAATTGACGGGTGATTTTGATCCCGTTTAACCATGGCTTCAATATCACGCTGCCACCAATCGTTAAAATAGTTGGAGTAGTCAAATTTGGTCTTGCCCACATTCCAACAATCAAATGATTCATCCATGACCAACAATCCTAATCTGTCGCAAGCATCAAGGAATGCTTCAGATGGCGGATTATGCGATGTACGTACCGCATTGAAACCACCTGCTTTCAACAACTCCACCTTGCGTTCCTCTGCACGATCGTAGGCCGCGGCGCCAAGGCAACCATTATCATGATGTACACAACCACCATTTATTTTCACCGTTTTACCATTTAGCCGGAAACCATCTTCAGCCGAAAATTTTATGGTTCGAATTCCGAAATTGGTGTTGGTTTCATCTATTACTTTGCGGCCATTCATGACCTGAATTTTGGTCTTGTATAAATCCGGTGAATCCAAATTCCACAATAAAGGATTGATTACACTTATAGTTTGGAGCACTTCCTTTTCACTATGAGCAGATAATTCAATTTCGGTTGTTCCTTTACCGGCTTCTTTTAAATTTTTATCCAGCACACTAATGTTGACTGTTACCTTCCGGTAATTTTCACTTTCGTTCTTTATCAAAGTCCTAACCTGAACGGTTGCGCCTTCAGAATTTACTTCCGGAGTGGTCACTACAGTTCCCCATTGAGCCACATGAACAGGGTTGTTCACCATTAACCAAACATGGCGATAAATACCTGAACCGCTGTACCAACGACTGTTTACCTGTTTCGAATTGTCAACCCGTACCGCAACAACGTTCTCCTTTCCAAAATTCAGGTAAGGTGTAAGGTCGTAAGTGAAAGATGTGTATCCGAAAGGATGCACTCCAAGCGATTTCCCGTTAATGAAAACTTCGGAATTCATATAAACGCCTTCGAAATAAACTGAAACACGTTTACTGTTCCATTCTTTAGGCGTGACAAAGGTTTTGCGGTACCAGCCAATCCCTGACGGAAAGTAGCCTCCGGCACCTCCCATCGGATTTTTAGGATTAAGTTTCCCTTCAATGCTCCAATCGTGTGGCAAATCAAGTTTGCGCCAATTCATATCATTAAAATCAGCGGAATTGGCTGAAGCAATATCGCCTAAGAAGAATTTCCAATTGTAATCGAACAGTTGCTTTCTTTCAAAGCTTGCATCGTATTGAGCATGAATTGGAAAGCAGATTACAAAAAGCATAAAACCCAATGCAATTTGCTTAATAAAATAACATCTTTTCTTTAATAAGTTTAACATATAAATTGTATTATTTGCTAGTATTACTGACTTAAAACATTTTAAACAGGAACATTATATCATTTTGACATTCATTAGCATTAAAGCTTACTAAGCTCAATTGTTGATTCTTTTTTCATTCACAAATCATATTTGTAAAAACCTATTTTTTTGTACCAAACCGAATTACGGTTAGTGAATTTGCAGGGAAAGTACGTTTGCAGCTTGTTCCCTTTAGTTTCACATTTTCAGTTTTCGGATATACTTTTTTGGGTAACTCCAAGGTGTTTTCATCGAGCGGACTGGCAGATGTCAAAACTGTGGCGATACCTGTACCTGTCAGGTCTTTGGCTTCTTTCAAATTAATTTGTGTTTTTATTGCTTTTGCAGATGCATTCACAATTTTCAGTATTATATCGTCAGATTCAGAGTCAATGGAAGCACTCATTATCAAGCTTTTTACCGAAGCTGTTTCTTCAGAAATTTCCTGAACCAGGTTTCCATCGAGGTAAGCTTTTACGGTGTTTCCATTAATTTCAATTTTCACATCGTACCACTGCCCCTGTATAACTTCTCCTTTCATTTCAACTGTAGCCATACCTAGTTCAAGGTGGTGAACAGTATTGTTCCAACCTCCCATTTCCCATCTATATCGTTCGTCGTTGTTTCTATTGTGGAAAAGTATCTGAAAACCATTTTCACCCGATGTCATGCGCGCTTTTAAAGAAATTGTGTAATCTGTCCATGTTGTATCGCCCATAAACACAGTAACGCCCGGAGCTATAGCCGACTGCTTCAAAACGCCGTCTTTTGCACTCCATTCTCCATTTCCCGATTGTCTTAAAGTTGTGTCGAATTTTGAAAAATCTGGTTTATAAAGGACTTTCCCATTTGGGGCCGTAACAACAACATCCTTAAATTCTGCCGAATTCATCCATGTTCCGAATCCAATGCAACCTGTGTTCCCTGTTGTTTCAAGTAGCGGGTTATTTTCTACCGAGAAAGGCAGAACATTAGTTCCTTGATTGCTGGAAAACATTTGCTGCACATAATAGCTTGGTAAACCAAACCACCTAAAACTATCGAAATTAATAAGATTTACAGGCCACGCTTTGTGATTTGCATTACAGAACAAGGGTGCATAAGCGGCCATTACAACTATATCCGAATTGCGTTCCACTCCTGTCATCCAGGCAGCTTCACCAATTGCACCACGAAGGTTACCATTGCCTGTGCCAGAGGTAACTGCATATTCGCCAACAAAAATTTTAGAACCATTACGATCGTAACTGTCATATATATTTGAATTCCCGATAAACCAATCAGGATTGTTGTAATAATGTTCATCAATGATTTCAGGTGTAGGTTCTTTGGGGTGTCCGCCGGCCCATTCGTTGGCGATGAGTTTCATGTAAGGGTATTTTGCAAGAATTGCCTTTACAAACAAGGGCCAGCGTTCGTTGTAAGGTTCACCACCGTTTTCGTTTCCTATTTCTATATATTTCAGGTTGAATGGTTTTGGGTGGCCGTTTTTGGCTCTTATGCTGCCCCATACCGAAGTTTCCGACCCATTGGCGTATTCTATTGCATCAAGGGCATCCTGTACCCACTGCCCCATTTGATCAAGTGGAACCACCTCCTGGTGCGACATTCCTATGTTTATACAGTAAAGAGGCTCTGCACCCAAATCTTCTGCAAGCTGAAGATATTCATGGAAACCAAGTCCGTTAGTGGCATTATAACCCCAAAAATTCCAAAGCGAGGTTCGTGTATCTATGCTACCTATAGTCTTTTTCCATTGGTTCATGTGTGCCATGTCATTGCCTTCAACCCAGCAACCTCCCGGGAAACGAAAAAACGTTGGTTGGATAGCATCAATCGCCTCTGCAAGGTCAATGCGCATGCCATGGTTTTTCCATGTTTTATCAGGCAGAA
>JBNKCO010000011.1:0-2127 GCA_050287785.1 Bacteroidales bacterium | reverse complement strand
CTAATTTCGACTACGATTTGCCAACTTGAAAGAGGATGAGTTTATATTTGTGGGAGAAATTAGAAGAGCCGTATGACGGGAGACTGTCACGTACGGTTCTGAGAGAGGCTTGGGGTGAAATTCCCCTTGCCTACTCGATACCCATCCGTTAGCAAATATTTTTGGACAAGGTATATTTGGGAAATGATGAAAACAAAATAAACTCATAATAACATGACAAAAAAAATATATTCTCAAATAGTTTATTCAGTATTAGTTGTTTCAATTCTAATTACCAATAGTTGCTCTGTGACAAATAAAATTTATGAAGAAAAAGATGTTGTATATTCAACAAAAAGATTAGAACTAAAATTGTCATATCGCAGGTTTGAAAGAAAGTCTCCAATTTATTATATGGAACAATCAATAATTAAAGAAATTGCATCAAACAATGAAGCGATATATAAAGTTTATGATGTATTAACGTTAACAAGTTCAAGTTTTAAAATTGAAGACAAAGTATTTTTAATTATTGATGATGAAGTTTTTCCAATGTTACTAGACTTTAAAGAATATGAAAATACAAAAGAAATTTCGGAGAACACTAAAAATATAATGACTTCAGATTCAACAAATATATCCGTTGTAACTGGCTATTCCATTAACAACAGAAAAATTACTAGATTCAGCTATAAGTTAACAGATAAAGTAATAGAAAAATTACAAAAATCAGACGAAGTTTTATTTCGGTATTATTCTGGACCATCCATGTTGACAATACCACTTAGAGGAAAAAAAATAAATAAATTAAAACAGCTAATTAGCATGAAATAATATAGTTACGTTTGCTAACATCAGCTAAAAATCATAAGGGTTTTGCTGCGGTTTTAAAGTGTAAATTTACTAACTTAACCCGCCAAATCTTTTGATTTGGCTTAAATTGAATTAAAAATGAAAATCAAAATATTTGGCTACTTAGCAACAGGAAAGTTCGGATTGAATTTAATCCCTTACGTTTTTTAGCTGTAGCCGTTGGCTGCCATAAGCAGAGCAATGAGACAACTGATAACAATATTGATTTTAATAAGCTCGATTAATGTATTCGGATTCGAGTATCAAATTGACACGATTGATATTAACTCTGATATTTTGAACGAGAACAGAAAGATTTATTGTTTTAAACCAACTCATTTGATTCGGACTGATTCGGTGATTTTTGTATATCTACTTAATGGAGAATATGCTGGTTATAGATATAAGAAAATTCAAAATGATTTCCCAAACAAAAAAATTATTGGGATTGGAATCCTTGACACGGATAGAAGAAGAGACATGCTACCTGTTAATCATCCTGATAAGTTTTTAGGATTTATTGAGAAAGAGTTGATTCCGAATATTGAAAATGACTATAATGTGATAAATCGGATTTTATTTGGACACTCATTAGCAGGTGGATTCGTGATTAACTCTATGATTCAATCTCCTGGATTATTTGATAAATATATTGCATCAAGCCCGACACCAATAATGGATTTCATTGATACCGATATTTATGGGCGATTGGATAAAGAATTATCGGTTGATATCGATTTTTATTTTAGCTATGGTTCAAAAGACATGAAACAAGTTAGAAAATGGGGATTAAAATTGAATGAGAGTTTAACGGGCATAAAATTTGAACGGATTACATGGAAAAATGATATTTATGAGGATAAAAACCATAATAATTGCGATTTGATTTCCTTAATAAATGGATTAAAATATTAGATGACAATAAATTACGGCAGCCAACAATGTATAATTCATAAGGGTTTCAGAGGTTTTCGAGCGTGTGAGGCTCGTAAAAAAGGTTGGTGTAACCTGATAGGAAATCACTTCGTAATCCCGCACGACACCATACACTCAACGTTGAACTAAACCGCCTAAGGGCGGTAATTTGCAAATAAATCGTTACTTGTAACAGAATATTAAACAATTAAAAGATGAAAAAAAGTATTGATGAGCATTTGCTCATGGAGATGCGCATCCGCAATTATAGCGAGCGTACAGTAAGCACTTATTTATCTCTTGCAACATGTGCTACCCCGTAATTTTTATAAAATCAGGTATATGGGCATACTTGCCATGACAAATGCACAAACAAAAAAA
>JBNKCO010000010.1:0-152478 GCA_050287785.1 Bacteroidales bacterium | reverse complement strand
AGTAGTTTAGGCTCTGCTTTAACATATATTTCTTCGTAAGGATTCTCTAGTTCAATCTCAATATTCTTTGAGCTTAGTTCTTTGCAATCAAGCGAATCCATAATAGCTGCATTAAAATCGATTTTACAAACATCTAACTGTTGCTCACGTGTTTTAAGTTCTGTGAACAGCAAAGATAGTTCTGCAAGCTTTATTAATCTATCGGTAAGCTTGTCGATTGAGCGGAGATGAGAATAATATGGTTCCTGAGTTATGTAATCTTCAAGTAGATTTACATATCCAAGAATCCCGTTCAATGGAGTTCGAAGTTCATGGTTTATATGAAGTACAAATTCTGTTTTAGCTTTATCAAGTTTTGACAGCTCAACCATTGCTTTTTTAAGTTGATGGTTTGTATGTCTTAGCTCTTGAGTTCTTTCTTCTACCTTAATCTCTAATTCCGCATTTATATTTCGAAGTTGTTCTGTTTTTTGTTTTAAATCGACGTGGGTTTTGACGCGGGAAATTAGTTCGTTAAAATTGAAAGGTTTAATTATGTAATCTACAGCCCCTAATTTAAAGCCTTTAATTATGTCTTCTTTTTGAACCCTGGCTGTTAAAAATATAATTGGTATATCACTTGTTTCAGGATCATCTTTAATTCTTTTACACACCTCATAACCATTCATTACGGGCATTGAAATATCCAGAAGAACCAGGTCGGGACGGATTTTTTTAGTCAGTTCTAACGCTTCTTTTCCGCTATTTGCAGCTGAAATAGAAAAGTTTTGTAGTTCTAAAACATCAGTAACAAATTCAATATTACTCTGAATGTCATCTACTACTAATACTTTTGGTTTTTTTTCTCCACTCATATCAACACACTTTCACTTAATTAGAACTGACTTCACATGAAGGAATCATAAAGGCTTAATTATCATTAGAATACACTTTAAAGATACAAAAAAATGTAGTTTCTAGATTATGAGGAATAAACTGTTTTTCAACATATCACAACTATATAATAGATATAGTATTATATCGTAAGAAAAGTTTACTTTGTACAGCAATTAAGAGATTGAGAAATGATTTTAGTAACTGGAGCTAGTGGGCTGGTTGGTTCATATTTGTTGAAAGGCTTATTGGAAAAGCAAGAAAAGGTCAAAGCATTAATAAGAACAGAGGAATCTATAAAGAAGATTGTTGAAGTATTCCAATATTATAATTTAGACTTGTCTAAATTCAGGAATAATATCGAATGGGTTTATGGAGATATTACTAATGAAGCACAGGTTTCAGAAGCATTTAAGTCTGTAAATAAAGTATATCATTGTGCAGCCTCGGTTTCCTTTTATGAGAAAGATAAGAAGCTGATTAATAAAACTAATATTGGCGGTACTGCGAATATTGTTAATTGCTGCCTTGAAAATAATATTGAAAAACTTGTGCATATAAGTTCTATTGCAGCAGTAAAAAAAACAAGTGAAAACAAATTAGTAATTGAAGAAAATGGATGGCCAAGTGGTAAATTGCAGGCATATGCTTTTAGTAAAACACAATCAGAATTTGAAGTTTGGCGAGGAATAGAAGAAGGTTTAAAAGCTGTAATAGTAAACCCTTCAGTAATTCTTGGGCCAGGCAATTGGAATTCAGGAAGCTCCTTGTTGTTCAAAAGAGTATATAGGGGCACAAATTTTTTCACAAAAGGAGTAACTGGGTTTGTTGATGTTCGAGATGTGGTAAGTATTATTCTTGAATTAATGGATTCAGAGATTCATTCGAAACGATTCATATTAAATGGTGCTAACCTTAGCTATGAAAAACTGTTTAAAACTATTGCTGAAAATCTTTATGTAAGGCCTCCTACTAAATATGCCTCGCCAAACATTACTGAATTTGCATGGCGCATTTCTAAATTAATTTCAATTATGACTTTTACTAAACCAGGCTTAACAAAAAGTGTTGCCAAAGCTTCGCATAAAGTACAAAATTACTCTTCGAGTAGAATATGTAAAGAAATTGGTTTTGAATTTATTCCTATTGAGGAAACCATAAGGTTTACTTGCGAGAAATTTTTAGAATCAGCATCTTGAAAAATTTATAATATATTTCAACCAATTATTCGCTTAGTTGTTGTACTATTATTATTTTTGACGACCTAAAACCAGCGATTGATGTTAGTTTCAAGTGATGAAGGAGATTTGGGTGTTAAAAAAAAGTGGTACGCAATTTATACAAAGTCCCGTGCTGAAAGAACTGTTTATACTCGTCTATTAGAGCAAGGGATAGATTCATATTTACCTATTATTAAAACCCTTCGTCAATGGAGTGATAGAAAGAAGTGGGTAGAGAAACCTTTATTTAATTCATATGTTTTTGTTTATATTACTCAGTTAGAATATTATACAGTATTAAAGACTGATGGTGTTGTAAAATATATTTGTTTCGAAGGAAAAGCCGTTCCAATACCCGACTATCAGATAGAGAACCTGCGACTTATTGAAAATAGTGATGCTGATATAGAACACTCAAATATTGTTTTTAAGAAAGGAGAGAGAATTCAGGTAACAATGGGTTCAATGAAAGGACTTAAAGGAGAGTTAGTTAAATCTGGCAGAAAAAGTCGGGTACTGGTCCGAATTGATCATATAAGTCAGAACTTGTTAGTAAATATTCCAACAAGCTATCTTTGTAAGGAAAATTGAAGTTTTATCTTTAACTTCAATAGTTTGTTTTTCGGAACAAATAAAAATGGTGAGATTACCAAAGGAACCTGCATAAGGTCTTAAAATACATTAACATAGCCTTGTTAGTAGTGAAAAATTTCATGTGACTGACGGGGCGGAGCTGCATCTGGAGACGATATATTAATGGCTTTAAACTACTTTTTAAATTACCCTACATGAGAAATAAATCTAATATTCTTTTTGTTCTTTTAATTATTCTAATTGGAGTTTCCTGCACACAGTACAAGAACATAGTTTATTTACAGGACGACAAAGAAGGTGTAGATACGACATTCTATGCTTACGATGTTCCTAGTTATAAAATTCAGCAGAGAGATATTTTGTATATTAAGATTATTTCTATGAATAAGGAGGTGACAGAAGTTGTTAATACTGTACCCTCATACGGAGCTAACATTTATAATAATGAAGCAAGTTTTTATATCTATGGCCATAATGTGAGTGATTCTGGTTATGTTGAAATACCAATAATTGGTAAGGTCAATGTTGTAGGTCTAACACTTGAAGAGGCAAAAATTGCAATTATTGCTCAAACCAAGAAGATACTTAAGGAGGCAACTGTAATAGTAAAGCTAATCTCATTTAAATACTCAGTTTTGGGTGAGGTTATTCGTCCAGGCTTGTATACCAATTTCAATAATCAATTAACGGTTCTTGAAGCTATTAGTCAGGCTGGTGATATTTCGACCTTTGGAAACAGGAAAAAGGTTATGGTTATCCGACCAGATGTTACCGGTACAAGAACATTTCGTCTGGATTTAACTCAAAAAGATATTCTAACTTCCGACGGATTTTTCTTACTCCCAAACGATATAGTATATGTTGAACCTGTTAAAAGTCGAAACTTCAGAAATAATATACCTACTATTTCATTAGTTTTAGGGGCTATTACAACTTTTGTGTTGGTATTGAGCTATGTTAGTCCGAAGTAATAACTACTATAGACTTTGAATGTCCATTACCCATCATTTATTTACAGAAGGTTGCCCATACAGATATAATTAATAGCAAACAAACGAATTTAACTATTTACTAATACATTATACTTAATTATCCATATTCAATCTTCTTACTTAACAAATGAGCTAGCTTATCAAAGAATACATTACATTCCTCATATATCCTTTTCAGGGTAAGAGATATAATATAATTTCGCACTTCTGAATTTAACTTATTCATCAATTTTTATATAATGAGTAAACAAAAAGTAGCCTTAATAACAGGTATTACAGGACAAGACGGTGCCTATTTAGCAGAATTTCTTTTGAAAAAAGGATACATGGTACACGGAACAAAACGCCGTAGTTCTCTTTTTAACACCGATAGAATTGATCACTTATACGAAGATCCACATGTAGAAAACAGGAACTTCGCGATGCATTATGCAGATTTAACAGATTCTACTAATCTCATACGCATTATCAAGGAAACTCAGCCAGATGAGATTTACAACCTGGCAGCTATGAGTCATGTTAAGGTTTCTTTTGACACTCCTGAATATACAGCAAATGCCGATGGTATAGGTACTTTAAGAATACTTGAAGCAATTCGTTTGTTAGGATTAACAGAAAAGACACGTTTTTATCAAGCTTCTACCAGTGAACTTTATGGATTAGTGCAGGAAGTTCCTCAATCAGAGAAAACACCTTTCTATCCAAGAAGTCCATATGCAGTAGCAAAAATGTACGGTTACTGGATAACCGTAAATTATCGTGAAGCTTACAACATGTATGCTTGTAATGGTATATTGTTTAATCATGAGTCTCCAATCAGAGGGGAAACATTTGTAACAAGAAAAATTACACGAGCCGTTGCCAGAATTGCACTTGGATTACAAGATAAAATCTTTCTGGGAAACCTTTCCGCTAAACGAGACTGGGGACATGCCAAAGATTATGTAAAAGCAATGTATTTGATGCTTCAGCAAGAAAAAGCCGAAGACTTTGTAATTGCTACAGGTGTAACTACCGAAATACGTGATTTTGTACGGATGACATTTGCTGAACTTGGAATTACACTGGAATTTAAAGGCGAAGGGGTAAATGAAGTAGCCGTTATAGCTCAGTGCGAAAATCCAGAATATCAAATTGAAAAAGGCAAGGAAATACTAGCTGTTGATCCTCGTTACTTTAGACCTACAGAAGTAGAATTATTGATTGGAGATCCAACAAAAGCAAATCAAAAACTTGGATGGAAACCAGAATACGATCTTAATGGATTAGTAAAGGATATGATATGGTCTGATATCAATCTCATGAAAAAGGAACAATATCTTCGTGAAGGTGGATTTAAGATTATGAATTATTATGAATAGGGAGAATAGTGACTAGTGATGGGTGATTAGTGAAAAGTTATACGTGATAGGAAGTTGCAACGATGAAAAAAAGTCATAAGGACTTGGATGTATGGAAAAAATCTATTGAGCTTGTTACATTAGTTTATGAGATAACAAAATCGTTTCCAACAGAAGAAGTTTACGGAATTACCAATCAAATAAGAAGATCAGCTGTTTCAATACCAAGTAATATTGCCGAAGGTGCTGGACGCGGAAGCGATGCGGAGTTTATTCGATTTTTAAATATTGCACAAGGGTCTCTGTCAGAACTGGAAACGCAATTAATTATTTCACAGAACTTGAAATATTTGACATCAAAAGAAATTTTTAAAATTTTAGAAGAGATAAGAAAAATGATGTGGGGTCTGAAAAACTATTTGCAAAACAAACCAAAGTAACTATGGTACTACTAGAACTTTTCACTAATCACCCATCACAAGTCACATATCACCCATCACTTGTAACCAATGAAACTAAATAGCAAAATATACATAGCCGGTCACCTTGGCCTTGTAGGTAGCGCTCTAAACCGCAATCTTACAAAGAAAGGATATACAAACATTATTGGTCGAAGTATTAATGAACTTGACCTAATGAATTTTGAAGCGGTGGGTAAGTTCTTTCAGGAAGAAAAACCAGAATACGTAATTCTTGCTGCGGCAAAAGTTGGTGGAATAGTTGCCAACAATACCTATCGAGGACAATTCATTTATGAAAATTTACAGATTCAGAACAATGTAATTCACCAGGCATATTTAAATGGAGTTAAGAAACTTCTGTTTTTAGGCAGTAGTTGTATTTATCCAAAAGCCTGCCCTCAGCCAATTCAGGAAGAATATTTATTGACAGATATTCTGGAATATACCAACGAACCATATGCAATAGCCAAAATTGCAGGAATAAAAGTTTGCGAGAGCTATAACTTGCAGTATGGAACTAACTTTATTTCGGTAATGCCAACTAATTTGTACGGGCCAAACGATAATTACGACCTTGAGAAATCGCATGTACTTCCCGCATTAATTAGAAAAATGCACTTAGGCAAATGTTTAATGAATAACAATTGGGAAGCAATTCGTTCCGATTTTAACAGGTTACCTGTTGAAGGTGTAAGTGGTGAAGCTTCAGAGGCCGAAATACTAGAAAAGATAAACAAGTATGGAGTTCAGGCCACTGGAGATAAAGTTTCTGTAAAACTTTGGGGAACTGGAAGTCCGATGCGAGAATTCCTTCATTCCGATGACATGGCAGATGCCTGTGTATATATGCTTGAGAATATTGACTTTAAAGACTTAGTTGAAAACCGAAAACAGACGGTTGGTGAGTTGGCTGAAAAAGAAGTCAGAAATACGCATATTAATATTGGTACTGGTAGAGATCAAACCATAAAAGAACTTGCTTTTTTAGTTAAAGAAATTGTTGGCTTTGAAGGAGAATTGGAATGGGACATTACCAAACCCGATGGAACAAAACGCAAGTTATTAAACGTAGATAAACTTCATGCCCTGGGTTGGAAAGAAACAATAAGCCTTGAACAAGGTATTAGAAGTGTCTATGAAGATTATAAAGCGTAGGTTGTCGGTTCATCATAACTCCTGTCGTTAACTAAAGGTACCTGGTCCAGGTAGCTATTGGGAGACAGGAATCTGTTTTTATTAATGAGAGAGCAAGAGATACACACATAGAAATGCTAATAGTATCTAATTTTTAAGGATAATGCTCAAGCATTCTTATTTATCTTTGAGCTTATTATTGCCAGCATCTTGAACTTAGATAATTCGCAAATACAAGAAGTTAAATCTGCGGTTTTATGGTTTACAGGCCTTTCTGGATCCGGGAAAAGTACACTTTCGGAAGGAATATATAAACAATTAAAAGCTAAAGGAATAATAACTGAACACCTTGATGGCGATGAAATTCGCAATATTTTTCCCGGCACAGGTTTCTCCAAAGAAGAAAGAGATAGGCATATTAAATGGGTCGGATATTTAGCCAGTAGTTTAGAAAAAAATGGAGTATTTGTAATAGCTTCTTTTATTTCACCTTATAAGGAAACACGGGACTTTGTTCGCAATATGTGTGATAATTTCATTGAAGTGTATGTTGCTACCCCATTGGAAGAGTGTGAGAGAAGAGACGTAAAAGGTTTGTACGCCATGGCTCGCCAAGGAGAAATCAAACAGTTCTCCGGAATAGACGCCCCGTATGAAGAGCCTATTAATCCAGAAGTAAGAGTTGATACAACCGGTAAAACCATTGTAGAATCTATTGAATTGGTTTTAGATAGGGTTTTTAAAAATGGAGTATGATTTAGAAAGTAGCAACCCAATTACCTCCTGTCCCGATAACTATCGGGAGGAGGTGAAGGAATCTGTTAAATAGAGATTTAATAAATTAATCATTAATAATTATCTTCACTTAAGATATGACCGATCAACAAAATAACTTCCAACTTCCAGAAGAAGAAGGTATAGATATAAAGAAATACATCTTTTTAGTTCTTAGCCATTGGTGGTGGTTTGCAATTACATTGTTTGTTTCCCTTACCATTGCTTACCTTATAAACCGATATTCACAAGAAGTATATAGTGCTAGTTGTTCTATTATTGTTGGAGAAGAACAATCTTCAGCTGGTAGTATTGAAAGCATGATGGATGAATTGTCAAGATATAGAAGTAGAAAAAGAAAAGCCGTTGTTGAAAACGAAATAAGTATTTTAAAATCATATAAATTGGCTCGTTTGGCTTTAGAAGAATTAGACTTTGGTGTTAATTATACAGCAATAGGAAGAAGAAATATTGCAGAAAGCCAATTGTATTCTTCAAGTCCATTTGTGGTTTTACCTGATACGACTAAACAATTACTACCTTCTGGAAAATATTATCTTATTATTCTCTCCGATACTAAATTTGCTCTTAGAATTGGCGAAGAAGAACAACAAATATATTCGTTTGGTGAATTGATTGATTTTAATGACTTTGCTTTTGCCATTTTACTTAGAGACAAGGAAGATTTTATATTTGAGCCCCAAAGGTCAAATAAATTTCTTTATTCATTTGAAAATCTTAATGGACAAGCAAAAGCATATAGCAATTCATTGGACGTTGAAGTAAATGCAGAAAAAGGCTCAATATTATCTCTGAGTATGTCAGGTTTTGTTCCACAACAAATTACCGACTATTTAAACAAGCTTTCGGAGGTCTATATTCGTACAAACCTGGAAGAAAAAAACCTTGCTTCAGAGAATACTATTCAGTTTATTGATGAGCAATTGCGGGGGGTGGTTGATTCGTTAGAGATTACAGGAATAAGGCTTCAGAAATTTCGTTCTGCAAATAAAGTTATAAATTTAAGTCAGGAAGGAAAATTCTTATTTGAAAAAATGCAGGATTTACAAAGTGAAAAAGCGGCTTTGGAAATTAAAGATAGGTACCGTAAATACTTATTGGAATATATTCAAAAGCGAACAGATTTTAGCGATGTTGTTGCTCCTTCTATAGTTGGAATTGCAGATCCCTTATTGAATGGATTAGTAGCTGAATTAAACCAATTAAACCTAGAAAGGAGAAACCTTGGACTAAGTGTAGTAGAGGCCTCGCCGCAAATAGCAATATTAAACAATCAGGTTGAAAATACCAGGAATGCCTTATATGAAAACCTATTAAGTTTAGTTGAAGGAAATAAAATTGCGATTACTGAAATTGATGTACGTATAGGCAAAATAGAAACTGAAGTACAAAAACTGCCTGGTACTGAAAGACAATTAATAAATATTGAGAGGGAGTTTACCATTAACGATCAGATATATACGTTTCTTTTAGAGAAAAGGGCTGAAGCTGGTATCACTCGTGCGTCAAATACCTCTGATCATAAGATATTGGACGTAGCACGACCTGAGAATGCTACACTCATAAAACCAAAAGTCTCTATGAATTACATGATGGCTCTAGCAGCTGGAGGCGCAATTCCATTAGTTTTATTATTGATAATAGATTTCTTTAATACTAAAATCACCGATAGGAAATACCTGGAATCAAACTTAAAAGCCCCGATTATTGGGAATATTGGCCATAACGATGAAGGAACGGATATACCAGTAAGTGAAAAACCGCGTTCAGCATTATCAGAATCTTTTAGGGCACTTCGCACAAATTTACAATATATATTAAAGAACCCTGACGCAAAAGTTTTAGCTGTTTCATCAGCAGTAAGTGGAGAGGGTAAAACTTTCTGTTCCATTAATCTGGCAAGCATACTGGCAATGAATGGTAAAAAGACTTTAATTGTAAGCCTTGATTTGCGCAGGCCTAAGGTTCATAAAATTTTTAACATAGAGAATAAGCAAGGAATGAGTACATACTTAATTGACAAAAACTCCTTCGAAAGTATAATAAGCGAAACAAACATTAAGGACTTGTATGTTGCAACATCCGGACCAATACCTCCTAATCCAGCAGAACTTTTAGGTTCAAATAGAATGAAGGAATTTATTAAAGAGGCTCGCACTAAATTTGATTATATTATACTCGATACCCCTCCTGTCGCCATAGTTACTGATACACTTACATTAAAAGATTTGCTTGATGCATTTGTTTTTGTTATTCGACATAATTATTCCGATAAGCAAGTTATTGAATTGGCTAATAGTATTTATGAAAAACATTTAATAAAAAATATTGGAATTGTAGTTAATGATATTCAGGTTAAAGGATATTATGGATATTCGTACCGTTATGGTTATGGTTATGGTTATGGTTACTCTTATAGTTATCGTGATGCATATTATGATGAAAATAGTAAAGAGACAAGAATTAGAGGTTTAATAAATAGTCTGTTTAAATAGATTTTTTATGAAAAGAAAATCAGTTTTAATTACCGGAGCAGATGGCTTTATTGGTTCTCATTTAACGGAACTATTACTTTCAAGGAGCTATTGTGTTAAAGCATTAGCTCAGTATAATTCTTTCAACTATTGGGGATGGCTTGAGGATATAACTGAGAATAAAGACCTAGAGATAATTACAGGGGACATTCGTGATCCACATTTTTGTAAGGAAATTACTAAAGGAGTTGAAATAATTTTTCATTTGGCTGCATTAATTGCAATTCCTTTTTCATATGTTGCGCCTGATAGTTATGTTGATACCAATGTGAAGGGAACTCTAAACATCTGCCAGGCAGCTAAAGAGAATGGTAACATACGTGTTATCCACACATCTACATCAGAGGTATATGGAACAGCACAATATGTACCAATTGATGAGAAGCATCCTAAGCAAGCACAATCACCATATAGTGCAAGTAAAATAGGTGCAGATGCTATGGCTATTAGTTTCTTTAATGCATTTGAACTGCCTGTAACCATAGCGCGACCTTTTAATACTTATGGGCCACGACAATCAGCCCGTGCCATTATACCAACTATTATTACACAAATAGCTAGTGGTATTAAAGAAATTAAGTTAGGAGACTTAACACCAACCCGAGACTTTAATTTTGTAAAAGATACTTGTGCCGGTTTTTTGGCTATAGCAGAAAACGACCGTACAATAGGGGAAGAGATAAATATTGCATCTAATTTTGAGATAACAATGAAGGATACTCTGAATATTATTAAAGAGATTATGCAATCGGACGTAAAGTTTATTACAGACGAAGAACGTTTGAGACCAAAAGATTCTGAAGTCTTTCGTTTGTGGGGTGATAACACAAAAATTCAGGAATTGGCAGATTTTATACCCAAATATTCTATTGAAGATGGACTAAGATTAACTTGTGACTGGTTTTCCAAACAAGATAATTTAAAAATGTATAAGGCCGGAATATATAATATATAATTTTTTTTATAATGGATATAATAAAAAGTATAAAGATAAAGATTTGGGAAAAAGTATTTAAAAATGCAAGATTATCTTATTCGCAATCTGGAGAAGACATGATTCTGGATACAATTTTTTTTAACACTAAAAAAGGCACCTATTTAGATATTGGAGCTAACAACCCATTTGTGCAGTCAAACACACATTACTTTTATAAAAAGGGATGGCGAGGAATTAATATTGATGCGCTGCCTAATAGTATGAAACGATTTAATAAAGTTAGACCTCATGACTCCAATATAGAGGCAGCCATTAGTAATGATGAAAAAGAATTAATATACTATATGTTTAGTTCCTCCTTTTATAACACTTTCTATAATAAGGATATTGAGAAAATAAAAACTGTCACAAAGCTTGTAGGCGAAAAAAAGATAAAAACAATTAAACTTTCAAATATATTAGATTCTTTGAAGGTGAAGGATATTGATTTTATGTCTGTGGATGTTGAAGGTTTGGATTTAGAAGTAATGAAGTCTAATAATTGGAATATTTATAGACCAAAGATTGTTATTACTGAATGGTTTTCAAAAGGATTAGATGAATTACACAGTGATGGAGTATTTCAATTTTTAAATAAAGTGGGATACAAGTTTTTATGCAACTCTGTCTCAAATGCTTTTTATATTGAAAAAGAATTCTTTAATGAAAGATTTATTGAAAAATAAGATTGCCCATTATATTGTACGGTTTTGGATTAAACATATTGTTAGTGCAGTATTGTAGTGGCTTGAAGATAAGAAACCTTTCTATTGTATTGCTATTAATAAGGACATATTAAGATTGGAGACTCAAAGAATTACGACACGTTTTTTAAGAGTTTAGATGCAATTATTAATAAATAAATCTTCGAATTTAAGAATTCAATAATGGTAATAGAACACAAAGAAAAAATAATAAACTTCATTCGCCAACTTTACAATGACCCAGAGGGCTTTATTCAGCTACATACACCGGTTTTTTGTGGTGATGAAAAGAAATATCTTGTAGAATGCATAGATTCAACCTTTGTATCAAGTGTTGGTAAATTTGTTAACCAATTTGAAGCAGAAATTGAACGCTATACAGGAGCTAATAAAGCAGTTGCCTGTGTTAATGGAACCAGTGCTTTACATCTTGCCTTAAAATTGGTTGGAGTAGAACCAGACAATGAAGTGATAACGCAACCACTTACCTTTATTGCTACTGCTAATGCTATTAGTTATTGTGGTGCACATCCTGTTTTTCTTGATATAGACAAGGACACTTTGGGGCTATCACCTGAAAAACTTGAAAATTGGTTAACTATATATACTGAATTCAATAAAATTACTAGTAAGCAAATTAATAAAACAACTAAGAGGCCAATAACTGCCTGTATTCCTATGCATACGTTTGGGCATCCTTGCAAGATTGATGAAATAGTAAAAGTATGTGAACAATTCCATATCCCAGTAGTGGAAGATGCTGCAGAAAGTTTGGGGAGCTTTTATAAAAACCAACATACTGGAACTTTCGGAGTTGTAGGTATTTTAAGTTTTAATGGCAATAAAATTATAACTGCTGGGGGTGGTGGAATACTTCTTTTTGAAGATGAGAAATTGGCTTATAGTGCAAAACATTTATCAACTCAAGCTAAAGTGCCACATCCTTGGCAATTTGTTCATAATGAAATTGGATATAACTACCGAATGCCCAATATTAATGCTGCGTTAGGGCTAGCACAACTTGAGCAGTTAGATACCTTTCTAAAGTCAAAACGACTAATTGCTGAAAAATACAGGAATTTTTTCACTAGCATAGATTCTTCGATAAGGTTTATTTCAGAACCGCAAAATGCAAAATCAAACTATTGGTTAAATTCCATACTCTTAAAAGATAAAATTGAGCGTGATTCATTTTTAAAATATACTAATGAAAATGGTATTATGACCCGACCTGCGTGGGTCTTAATGAATAGTCTGCAAATGTTCAATAATTGTGAAACTAGTGATTTAAAAAACGCAATAGATATCTCTGAAAGATTAGTAAATATACCTAGCAGTGTAAATATGAAATGAATAGGCGGATGCTATTTTTAAATAAATGGATACAAGCAATTTATTCAAAATATAAAGTATACTTGAAAAGTGCCTCTTTATATTTTTTTGCTTCTATTTTCACGGCGGGTCTAAAAATGCTTATAAATCCTGTCTTAGCAAAAAATCTCACACATGAGGATTATGCAATTACAGGATATTATGGTTCTTTTAGCCTTCTGTTTTTACCTTTACTCAGTTTTTTATTTGTAACTTTTTATCAGCGGAATTATTATTTAATCTCTGAAGAAAGACGGCAAAAGCTTGCAAATACAATACTACTTTCCCTCTTGGGAATAGGAAGTTCAGTGTCCTTTATTGTATTGTTGGGATTTTATGCTTACTGTAAATACACTAATGTTAGTTTTCCATTTTTACCCTTTGCAATTTTTACAGTTTATCAGATAGTTTTTAATAATTTCCTTGTGTTTTTACAAGCCCAATACCGTTTACAAAGAGAAGCTAAAAAATTTGCTAAATTAGCTATTGTTAGCTCATTGATTTGGTTAATTATTGTTCTTTTATTGGTTGTTGTGTTAAAATTAGGGGCAAAGGGAAGTATGGGGGCAAATCTGTTTGTCGCTATCTTAGTTGGTATCTATAGTTTTAGAAAGGCAATAACAAAAATAGAATTTGATAAAAAAATTTTTCATGAAGCCTTGAAATTTTGTTGGCCTATAGCTTTATCTGCACTTCTTTGGTACTTTTTATCTGGGGTTGACAGACTAATGCTTGAAAAGCTTAATGATTCTTATACATTTGGACTCTATAATGTAGGTGCTACTTTAAGTGGTTTTTTTGGAGTATTTTATATTGCAATAGCTCAAACCTTCGAGCCTGATATATATAAAGCTATTGCAGATAAGAAATTTAGCCGACTTATTAAAATAATTACAGGAATTGTACTTTTTAATGCAATTCCTGTAATTCTCTTTATCTTTTTTGCGCCTTTATTAACCAATTTATTAACAGCTGGTAGATATACTGACGCTGCACCATTTGCACGTATACTCTCATTGAAAGTAATTACAACAAGTTTATATTATAGTGTAATTACCATAATTGTTGGTTTTGGGTTCACAAAATCTGAATTAGGGCTTAGAGCAGTTGGTGCAGTACTATGTATTTTAATGTTTACCATACTCATTAAAAACTTTGGTTTTTATGGAGCTGCTTGGGGACAAGTTTTAGCATTTTTATTAATGTCTGTTTTAGGTTTTGCATTTATACTGGTTAAGTTAAAAACAAACAAATTATATGTCAAAAGTAATTGAAGCACCAGTATTATTAATTGTCTTCAACAGACCCGATACTACCACAAAAGTCTTTGAAGCGATCCGAATTGCTAGACCAAAAAAACTCTATGTTTCGGCTGATGCACCTAGACAAGGAAATATAAATGATGAAGTAAGCTGCAAGGAAACCAGAGCAATTGTTCAAAATGTTGATTGGGATTGCGATGTTCACTATCAGTTTCATGATGTAAATTTGGGTTGTGGGCCTGGTCCAGCAACTGCTATATCATGGATATTTGAACATGAAAATAGGGCAATTATACTTGAGGATGACTGTGTTCCAGCAATCTCATTCTTCCAATATTGCAATGAGTTGTTGGAAAAATATAAAGAAGATAATAGAATATGGCTCATTAGTGGAAACAATTACAATGAAGAACGAAAAGTTGAAGACTTTAGTTATTTTATATCCCGCTATGGTCATAGTTGGGGTTGGGCAACCTGGAAAAGAGCTTGGAATGAGTTTGATATTACTATGAGTAAGTTTCCAAAATTTATTGTGCAGAACCAAATTTTTAATTCTTTTCCAGATAAAAAGCAAGCCGAATTTTTTTTTAAAATATACAATCGCATTTATTCCGATAAAAACAATCTAAGCCACATATGGGATTTTCAATTTGGATTTTCGTTAGTTTCAAATGGAGCACTTTGTATTGTACCTTCTAAAAATCTTGTTACTAATATTGGTTTTGTTGGCACCCATTCTTCTAAAGCTTCAAAATATCACAATAGGGCTGTTGATGATGAATTTATAATAAAAAAACATCCTGATTTTATTTTAGCATCAAGGTATTACGATGATTATCATTTTAAAAATCATTGGGTTCCAATGATGAAATCATCTCTTGTAAAACGTATATTTTGGAAATCAATAAAACTGCTTATAAAAAGAATTGCAAGAAAATGAAAGTAGTATGGTTATGTCATTTTACGAATCAGGAGGTGCAAGCTTTATTGAAGCCTTTTAAAAAGCTTAATGAATTTGCTCCTTGGATTCCAAATTTAGCGAAAGTTTTTGAAGAGAAATCAAAAGAAATAGAGATACATATTGTCTCACCCCACGAATATATAACTAATTATAAATGCATTAAATTAAGAAATATAAATTATCATTTTTATAATCCGCATATTCCAGTATGGGGTCGACATTGGCCAGTTTTTTTTAAATTTGATATTTTATGCAATTATTGGTTAAATAAGCATATAGTTAAAAGAATTATAAATAAAATTAATCCAGATTTAATTCATTTACATGGGGCTGAAAATGCATATTATTCCTCCACGATAATTCAATTTAAAAAGGTCTATCCTGTTTTGGTAACTATTCAAGGTTTTATTAGTCATGCAACGCAGCGTTGCGATAAACAACATCTTAAAAAGGTGAAAGTAGAGCAAGAAATCCTTACTTCGTTTAAACATTTTGGTTACCGAACCAAAACAATGGGCGAGAATATTAGAAAATTTAATCCAAGAGCATTGCTGCATTGGCATGAGTATGCAGTTGAATTGCCAAAGCCAATAAATGTAGAAAAAATATATGATTTGGTGTTTTTTGCACAAATTAGTAAAGAAAAAGGAATTGATGATTTACTTCAGGCGGTTTCAATTATCAAAGAAAGAAAATCTGATATAAGTTTATGTGTTATTGGTAGCGGAAATATTGCAATATGGAAAGATAGAGCTAAGATGTTAAATATAAGTAAAAACATATACTGGGCTGGCTTTTTACCTACTCAAAAAGAAGTGCATAAAATGGCATCTTCTGCAAGAATAAGCGTTCTGCCAACTTATTTTGATATTATTTCAGGCACTATTTCAGAAAGCCTTTTTTTAAAACTACCTGTTGTTGCATATAGTGTAGGAAGTATTCATGAAGTTAACAAAAATGGTAAGATAATTACCCTAGTTGAAAAATTTGATGTTGTAGGGCTGGCAAATGGAATATTGAATTTGATTAATGACCGAAATATGCAATTAGAAATTGGAGAAAAAGGTTACAAAAGAGCGTATGAAATGTTTGGAAAAAATATTAAACCAGCTAAAATATATTCTGATTTAAGAAATGCTTATTCGGATATTATTAAGACATTTTAAAAATGATAAAGAATTTACTATTGGTTGAAAACAGAGCGTATTATTTTATCCCACAAAACAATAAGAATGAAGTTTAAAGAAATAGGGAGTAACTTTTATACTAGTAATTTCATTTCATCAGGCGATTTGGATGATCATATCATTAAAGAAAAATATAATTTGACAAATAGTATTGTTTATCCTTCTCTGGGAAGAAATGCAATATCAATAGTATTAAAAGAAATTAATGTAAAAAAGAAAGTAGCTCTTTTGCCAGGCTACACCTGTGAGACAGTTATTGAGCCTTTCATTAATGAGAATTATGAACTTGTTTTTTATAACTTTCATAAAGATTTAACAATAAATCTGGTTGATCTAAAATCAAAACTTGCTAATTATAGTCCTACTGTTTTACTTATTCATGGATTTTATGGTTATAATACTTTTTTATCAGCAAAGACATTGATCCAATCAGCTAGAGAAAATGGGTGTATAATAATTGAAGATGATACCCAAACTGTTTTTTCTGAAATTGAAATTTTACCAGCAGATTATTATTTAGGAAGCCTTAGAAAATGGCTGGAAATTCCTGATGGAGCATATATATGTAGTTCTAACAAACTTCCTGAAATCTCTAGCTCCATTAATGTTGATTTCATCACCCAGACAACAGAAGCATTTATGCTAAAGGCTAGCTATACCAAGAATATGGATGCAAATTTAAAGCTCCAATATAAAGGATTGTATCTCGAAGCACAAAACTTAATAGATAGTGATTTTACTTGCTACAAAATGGCGGATATATCAAAAGGTATTTTAAATGGATATAATTTAGAAGAAATGAAGAGAAAGAGAATTGAAAATTTTAACTTTTTACTTAATAATATCCAAAATAAATATAAAGGTATAATATCTGTATTCACAGCAGCAGTAGCTAACAATATTTGCCCCATTTATTTTCCGTTATATGTTGAAAAAAGGGAAATTTTTCAAAGTGTTTTGAGCGAGAAAGATATTTATGCAACAATTATTTGGCCAAGATCTAATTTTATTACAGAACTAGATAGTGAAACTGAATATATTTATGATAAAGTAATAGGAATTCCTTGCGATCAAAGATATAATATTAAAGATCTACAACGGGTTTTAGAAGTGATAAATAGTTGTTTTGAGAAATATTGAAGAATGAAACTACCTGATATTTATTTCGAATCCGAATGGGGAGAATTGTACGCGATAAAAGACAATGGCACTCATCAGACTTTCTTGCTAAATTCCAACAATGGGCAAGTATATTATTCTTTTGTAAAGAGAGTCATAGATATCCGAGTTGATGGCAAGTTGTATTTTGATATTATAACACCTTATGGGTTTAGCGGACCTGTTATTATAGATTGTAACGTAAATAGAAAAAATGCACTTTTAGAGGAATTTAAAATCGAATTTGATAAATATTGTGTTATAAATGATATTGTTACTGATTCATGCAGGTTTAATCCATGGTTAAAAAATCATGAAGATTTTACCCACATGTATGAATTGATACCAAATTATTCAACCTTAGGCATTGATTTGAGTGTTGGAAACATATTCACCGATGAAATAAGCTCAAAGAAACGAAACATGATTAGAAAGGCTAAAAAACTTGGAGTAACAATTCATTTTGATTTTGAAGGTGAAAAGCTTGAAACTTTTTTAGCTATCTATGAAAAAACTATTGTAAAGCACAACATTTCTAATTACTATCGATTTACAAAAGATTTTCTGCTTGATAACTTTAACATTCTTAGAGGTAAAATCTTTCTCTCATATGCAGAATATGAGAAAAACATTATTTCAATTGCTGTCTTTCTCATAGGTGATAATTATATCCATTATCATCTTGCCGCAAATGATGGAAGTTATAGTGGAGTTCCTGCAAGTGATGCATTAATATATGAAGTAGCAGAATACAGTAAAAATAATGGGTATAAATATTTAATGTTAGGGGGTGCTGGTGGTAATGCTGCTATACAACGTCATAAAATGGGATTTACAAAAAAAACAGAATTCCCTTTTTATAAAGGAAATCGAATTTGTAATCCCAAAATTTATAAGAAATTGTTAATTAATTGTGATAAAATAGATAGAACATTTTTCCCCTCTTATCGTTAGTATAACAACCTTGAATAAATGGAAAAAATTGATGTTGCCGAATTTGCAAAGTTAAAACTAAAATTTTTAAAATATATAACAAAGCATCCTACAGTTAATGCTGTAATTAGTAATACTCAGTTTGGTAATATTTATTCGGATATCAATAGAAATAATTTGTTTGTTGTTGCAAAACATGGTTGGAGCATGTTAATTGCTAAAGATGTAAATGAAATCGGATCACTATTTGAATTTTTAAAAACCAATAGAGAAATCCCTGATTATATACATCTTTTGCCACCAAATGAGGACTTAATTGATTATATAAAATTATATTGGCCAAAATATAAAATACGCGAACGTTGTCAGTTAAGATATTTGGGTAGTACGCCATCCTTTAATCAGATAATGACTTTGCCTCAAGATTTTTCGCTTGTGAAAATACAAAGCGTAGAGTTTTCAAAATTACAACTGTTTGAACTTGAATTTGATAAACGCTACTGGAATTCGAAGGATGATTTCTATAAAAATGCAATTGGTGTTTGTGTTGTAAATAAGCATAACGAACCAGTAGCTATTTGCTATTCTATTTGTATTGTAGATAGAATAGCTGAGTTAGAAATCTACGTTTTACCCGAATTCAAAGGAAAAGGGATTGGCCAAATTATGGCACAATCATTTATTAAGCTTTCAATAGATAATGGATTTATTGCCCACTGGGATACTTTTTCTGATAACGTTGCTTCTTTTCAATTGGCAAAGAAACTTGGTTTTGTGGAAATTTATAAATACAATATGGTTTCAACTTTTTTAAGAGATTGGTAATTAAAAAGAGATGCTAAAAGAATCATATATGTATAATTTCATTGTATTAAATTTATCAAATTCGGATAAGTGGCGTGAATACCTGCAACAATTACCAGTTGAGAAGCAAGATATCTATTTCACTCCAGAATATTATCAGTTATATGAATTATTGGGTGATGGCTTAGCTCAATGTTTTGTTTTTCAGAAAGGAAATGATTTAGCCATGTATCCCTTTCTTAAAAACGACATTAACTCTTTGGGATATGAATTAGACAGAAAATATTTTGATATTCAAGGTGCTTACGGGTATAATGGAGTTATTGCAAGTTCATACGACCATGATTTTATTGAAAGCTTTTATCGGGTATTTGATTCTTATTGTGAAAAAGAAAATATAATTGCGGAATTCACGAGATTTCATCCAATACTTAAAAACGAGATTTTTAGCAATAATAACCTTGATGTGGTTTTTGATCGGAGAATAATTTACATAGAACTTGCTAAACCATATGAGATCATATTTAAGGAGTTTCAAACAACCACAAAAAAGCAAATTAAAAGGGCTATAAATAGACATAATATTCAGGTATTACATTTCGAAAATGATATTTCAGTATTGGATGATTTTTGGTCAATTTATACGGAATCAATGAATCGAATTGGAGCAATACCTTATCTACATTTCACAAAAGACTATTTCAAATCGCTTTTAAAAACTAAAGGTTGCCATTGTTTTTTCGCCAGTTATAATAATCAGCCGATTGCTGCAATTACTGCATTTTATAATAAAACATATATTCATGGTCATTTGGGTGGATCATTAACAGAGTTTATGAATTTGTCGGCTTTTAGCCTTTTATACGCTGAGATGATCCGATTCGGACAGAAAAGATCTTGTCGATTTCTACATATTGGAGGGGGCACCACAAATAATGCAGATGATCCTTTATTAAAATATAAGATGAACTTTTCTGATACATCTAGTGAGTTTTACATTGGAAAGAAAATTCATAACCCTAATATTTATGAAAAGGTAGTTGGTCAGTGGAAAAGAAGTTATCCTGAGAAAGAAGAAGAATTTAAGAATCATTTATTAAAATATAGGTTTTAAATGATTAATGATAAACGAACACAAGAGCGGACAATTAATCCAGAAGAATCCATTTTGCATGCTTTAAAAACAATGGATAAGCTGGGAGTAAAGTCATTATTGATATGTTCTTCAGATGATATTCTTGATGGAATACTTAGTATTGGTGATATTCAGCGTGCCATTATAAAAAGCACGTCTTTGGATATGCCGGTCTCATCTATTATACGTCCAAATCCTCGGGTACTCAATAATGATCAAAGCCCCGCGGAGGTAAAAGTTCTTATGGTAAAGTACAGAATGGAGTTTTTACCTATTGTTGATTCCGAAAGTGGGCGCTTATTGAAAATTTATTTCTGGTCTGACTTTTTTCAGGACAAAGTTATAGCACCGGCCAAGCAGTTTGAATTGCCGGTGGTTATTATGGCAGGTGGGTTAGGCACTAGGCTTAGACCATTAACTAATGTAATTCCCAAGCCACTGATTCCAATCGGTAATAAAACTATTGTTGAAAATATTTTTGAACGCTTTGCCCAGTATGGATGTAACGATTATTACATCTCTGTAAATTATAAAGCCGATCTTATTGATTACTATTTAAAGGAACAAAATCTAGGGTATAAACTACATTACATTAAAGAAGACCAACCTTTGGGTACAGCAGGAAGTCTATCCTTACTAAAAGGAAAAATAAGTCAGACTTTCTTTGTTACAAATTGTGATATACTTATTGAACAGGATTATTCAGAAATGCTTGAATACCACAGAGAAAACAAAAATGAAATTACGGTTGTTGTAGCCTTAAAACATTTCTCTATTCCTTATGGTATTATTGAAACTGGTAAAAATGGTCTTTTGGAAAATCTAATCGAAAAACCGGAATTGACCTTTAAAATTAATTCAGGAATGTATATTTTAGAACCTCATTTGTTGGATGAAATATCTGGAAATTCTTTTTTACACATTACAAATTTTATAGCCAACATTAAAAACAGGGGTGGTAAAGTTGGTGTTTTTCCTGTTAGTGAAGGAAGTTGGAAAGATATTGGGGATTGGAAAGAATATTTAAAACTGATTATTTGAAATAGCAAGTTAGTAACAGTTTTTAATGTAAAATTTATTAGGTGTTTTCAAAAAAAAACTTGTCTCTTTTCATCGGCGTAATGCTTTTGATATCATCATTATTGATGATTGTTGCGAACAATGTGCCTATATTTGCCAGCTTTAGATGGCTTTGGGGTCCTGTATTTTTACTTATTGCTCTTGTTTTTGAAACTAAGGTTTTTGGTTACAAAATGTCTCGAAATAGCCTTGTCTTTGGTATGCTTTATTGTGGCATTCTTCAGTATACGCTTTGGTTCAATGCCAACGATTGGTATAAGAATATGTTAATTGAAAATTTTTATGCCATGCTCGTGATAATAATATTACACTTATACCTGAGACGCAACAATTACATTGATTTATGGGTGAAATTGGCAAAAATAGGACTTTTATTTATAATAATTACTGGTGTAATGACTATAGTAGCAACCACAATTAATCCAATGGTTGTTAGAGCCTCTTACTCTACTGGTGAAGATACTTTGGTTGGTTTTGAAGCAATGCAAAGGTTGGGTTTTGGCTCTTATGGTTATATGACCGCATTAATCACTCTTTTTCCTTGTCTAGTTTATTTTTATAAAAAAAAGGAAAAATTGTGGCTATCAAAAAGATCAATAATAGTACTTATTCTGTTATTTTTTTTTGTTTTACTTAGATCTCAAATATTTGCGAATATATTATCAGCTTCCTTAATCTTGCTTTTCTCATTTTTAGGCTCAAAACGATTTAAAAAAACTTTCATCTTAATATTGTTAAGTGGTTTTATCCTGATAATAATACCCCATAGCATATGGGTTAATCTTCTTTTAGAATTCAGTAATTTTTTTAATCCTGAAAGTGATATAAGTTTTAAACTTATTGATATGGCGTCATTTATTCAGAATCCAGAGTTGGATGGCTCTACAAGTGCTGGAAGCCGTGCAGGCCGTTATCCAGAGCTAATTGAGGTGTTTTTGGCTCGGCCGATATTCGGTGATGCCAGCTATAAAAGCACTTATGCTAGTGAAATGGAAAATGGAGGACATTTGTACTGGATGAGCTACTTAGCACTTTGGGGTTTATTGGGTTTTATGGGGTATCTTACAATATTGAGAAATATCTTTAGATCAGTACTTGGCTTGTTTGATAATGAGTTCAAATTTTATTATTATTTATCCTTGCTTTCTGTTTTTATTATGGGTTTAATAAAAAATTTGACAGGCCGAGAAATTTGGTTGTTTTTATTGATAATAATACCCGGGCTCTATTTGATAAATTTAACTCCAAAGAAAAAGGAATAGAATACTGAAGAGGGTTTGTGTTTTATATATCATTCAAGGTGTTGCTGTTGAAGTATTTATTGGATAACTTTTTTCGTGAAATATTTATTATTAAAATTCGTTAATAATCCAATATTTGGTTGATAGGCTTCTACTGGTCATATTTTTTCGCTAGATCATCTAACCCTTTATGGCATACCTGGCATTGTTCTCTGGATTATGTTTTTAAGGGAAAATAACAACGGTATCGTTATAAAAAGGTTTAAAGAAACCTATGTCTACTACCTCATTGCATTAACGATGTTTATTGTTCTTGGGTTTATGAAAAATTCAGACAATAGAGAACACTACGTTATTTTGTTTTTTATCTTGCTGGTTGGTTTGAATCTACATGAAAAAAAGCTCTTATAAAAAATTAATGTGTTATTGTCAACAAAATGGAACACCAACAATGCTTTAAATACAGGTGTTCTGGAAAATATTACTAATTATTCTTATATCTAATTATTTTTTATAAAATTTACTGTCAATCATCTTAAGAAGATACATGATCTTTGAATTAATACGGAAAAAAAACTAAGTATTTATAGTATGGATAATACTACAAAAAAAAACCTAGGTATTGGGATAATATGCGGCTTTCCATTTCCCATAGGTTACTCAGGTACAAATAGGATTATTTCAATTTCAAGAGGACTATTTGCTAACAAACAATATGTTAAAGTCTATTTATATAAGCCCACTGAACTACGCAATAATATAATTAATGCTATTCCTGAAGGGGAGTATAAAGGGGTCAACTTTATATATCCAAAATCTAATACTGTAAAAAGGTCATCAAAAGTAGGCAAATTACTGGATTTATTTTTTGGATTTTTATTTCTTTTTAAGAATATTTATAAGGATAGAAATTTTCTCGATTGTATTCTAATTGATACTGATCGGCCTCATCTGGTGTGGATAATAACTCAATTTCTTAGAAGATTTTTGAAAACTAAAATCTATATGATGGTTGATGAATATCCACGCGAAATCAGGATTGGAAAAGAGAAAATATCCAAAATGACTAATTGGTTCTATTCTAGAAGTTTGAAATTGCATGATGGTCTCATCTCAATGACAAAACCTCTTGAAGATTTTTACTCAAAAATAATTAGAGATAAGCAAAGTATTATTATACCTATGACAGTGGAATCAGATCGCTTTCTGGGAAAGGCAATTAAAAATGAAAAGTCTATTGTGTATATTGGCAACTTTGATATTGATAAAGATGGTGTCGATATTTTAATCTTGGCGTTCTCAAAAGTTTTGAAGACACATCCAGATATTACCCTTAAACTGGCAGGTGAAGGGAAAAAGGATGATATGGAGAAAGTAAAAAGCATAATTAATTCTTTTGAAATTGAAGATAAAGTGCATATTATTGGTCGCTTACACCGCGATAAGGTTCCAGATTTTCTTATGAATGCTTATATATTAGCTATGGCCAGACCGTTTTCTTTAAGAAATCAAGGGGGCTTCCCAACAAAATTAGGAGAGTATTTATTAACTAGTAAGCCCGTATTAGTTACAGATATTGGGGATATTTCGATGTACCTCCAAGATAGTAAATCTATTTATCTGGCTAAACCAGGCGATCCTACCAACTTTGCGCTTAAATTAAATTATATACTAGAGAACTACAATGTAGCACTTAAAGTAGCCGAAGAAGGTAGAAGAATTGCATTGAATAGTTTTGATTACATTATTCAAACAAAAAAATTGGTTGAATTTCTTCATAAATAAACCATGCCCCATAAGCTTAAAATCTTATATTCAAACATTAGTATGCTTGATCACCCACAGGGTGCATTCTATAGGTCTTATATGTTATGTCAAGGTCTTGTATCCTTAGGAAATCAGGTTACTTTTATTACTTTACAATCTAAAGGTTATAAGTTTCCATATAGGAAAGAAATCAGGGATGGGCTCACAATAATAGCCTTTCCAAGTATTTTACCTTATAGGTTTCGTAAATTTGGTTACGGGCTTATATCAAGTTTATTAAAGCTCTGTTACATTCTTCCCCAAAAATATGATGTATTACATTCTGATCATTATAGGCCTTCCAGTTTTTTCCCTTGTTACATTTATAAGCTAGTCAAAGGAGGTCTTTTAGTCAATGAGTGGATGGATTTCATGGGTAAAGGGAGTTATTATGATACGAAGAGTCCTATTTGGAAAATTACTATTGGTGTTATTGATAATTGGCTTGAGTTTTATTCCAAGAAGAAATCAGATGCTATAATTGTATTATCAGAGCAACTGAAACAGATGTCAATAAAATTAGGTTTCTCTCAAAACAAAATACTTAAGCTATGGGGTGGCAGTGATAATTTAGGAATTAATTATGTGTCTGATCCAACTACATATCGAAAATATTTTGGATTACCTAAAAATGCCATATTAGTATCTTTTGTTAATATGGGAGTGGGAGATATTTCTGATAGCTTACAAGCCTTAATGGCTATTCGAGAATTATTTAAAAACAATAAAAATATTAGGGGTATAAGAACTGGAGAATTATTGTCAAAAGAACTAAGAGATAAATATAAAATTGGGGAAGAATTAATAGAATTAAATTCAGTACCATATGCTGATTATGGAAAGCTATTAAGCTGCGCGAATTGTTTTACTTTAATTCAAAAAGAAAATCTTAGAAACGCCACGCGTTGGCCGAATATTATTGGTGATTTTTTTGCTGCAGGTAGGCCTACAATTGTTATCCCTGCAGCTGATGTAATAGAATGTGTTAAGCAATTCCCTATAGCATTTAAAGTGGTTACAAATAACATTGAGGACATCAAATATGCTATTGAAAATATTGTTCAGCAAAAATATAAAGAACAATGTCAGAAAATACGTAATATTTCTGAAGAAAATTTTTCTTGGTTTGAAAGATCTCAAGAATTAAATGACTTCTATAGCAAAATGATTCCGCGATAATTCGATGAAAGATTCCCAAGCTTTTATTACGCTGGAATTATCAATTTTAAGTTCACATCTTAAAATCCCAGCGAAAAAGAAAATTGAAATTTTTAGATAATACTAAATAAATTATTTTCTGGAAAATAAAGTTCAAAAATATTGTATTTGCACAAATATCAATAATAAGTTAGAGTGATTATGATAAAAAAACTTGTAAAACTTGGATTTAATAAGTTGGGTTTGAAACTTCAAAGGTTTCATCCAAATGACATGACAATGGAAGGAGCATTACAGAGATGTTCAAATAGAGGCTTAATGGTTAACTCTGTAATAGATGTTGGCGCTTCTGATGGTCGATGGTCAAGAATTTGTATGAATTATTTGCCCAATGCAAAATATTTACTTATTGAGGCACAGGCTGCACATAAAAAAGGATTGGAGCAATTTATATCTGAAAATGCTAATGCAGATTATATACTTGCGGCAGCAGGAAGGAAAAATGGAAAAATCTATTTTGACAATGGGAACCTATTTGGGGGCATTGCTTCCGAAGTACCATTTGAAAATAATTGTATTGAAGTACCAGTTCTTACTATTGACGATGAAATTAAAAGACACCAATTACAACCGCCTTTTTTAATTAAGCTTGATACTCACGGATTTGAGGTTCCCATTTTAGAGGGTGCAAAAAATGCCATAAAAAATGCTGAACTTATAATAATTGAAACCTATAATTATCAACTCACTAATGATAGTCTGAAATACTATCAAATGTGTGATTATATGGCAAAATTAGGGTTTACTTCAATTGAAATGGTTGATCTTTTATTAAGAAAACATGATGATTCTTTTTGGCAAATGGATACCTTTTTTATTCGTTCAGATAGAAAAGAGTTTTCATACAATTCCTATTTATAATATTTGAACTATAAATCTGTTATAGGAAATAGGATGGGTAATGCGATTGCTAACTACTTTCGGCTTACATAGCCATATTCACAAGTTGTCTGCCAAAGTACCCCAATGACTATAATTTATATACTCAATAATGTCGCTACAAAAAGAGAATTATAACATTTATGATTTTATTTCTTTTTCTCTAATCAATGCAACTGGAAGAAAGTTATTTTCAAGTTTAAATGCAGAATATAAAAGTTTTTATTCTGAGAAGCAAAATGTAACCCATTTTGAAATAATAATAACTAAAGAACTATCTGATAACTTTCAATTATTATCACATAATCAGAAAGTATGGGGAGTTGATTTCTCCTTACTCCAAAAAGAAAAAAAAATAAAAGTTGGAAAAAAGAATCCTAAAAAACTAGATGGGTTATCTTTTTTCTTAAAGTATAAGAACCTCTATGTAAGATCAGTTATTTCAACCCAATTGGTAAAGTCTAATGCCAGTTTAGTCCATTCTGCTGCATTTGTGGTAAACGATAAAACTTTTATCCTGGCAGGTCGTCCGGGAGTTTTTAAAACATCTATTTTAATGGATGCTATCAGAGAATATGGTGGTCAGTTTTTGGGAGAGGAAAACTGTCTTATACATAAGGGGTTAGTATACCCATTTCCTTTAAATATTGATTCAATAGGTTATAAAATAAAAAAATATAAAGATGAGAATCCAAGTGGTAAGTTTCAGAAAATATTGCTAGGCTTGCATTTAATCTTCAGTAGTAGAAGAAAGAAATCTACCCTTGATTTACCAAAGCCATCAAAAATAAATAATATATGTTATTTAAGTAAGGGTGATAATTTTAGCATTAAAAAAGTAACACTTGAAGAAATCATGCCGGATTTAATTGAGAACGAATTATTGGAATTAAGCATACCACCTACTCATACTTTAAGCGGAATAAACTATAATTACTTTAGTGAAACAATTTCAAAGATAGAGCCTAACTTCCTAAATGAATTTAAGAGCAAACTCGAAAAGGTTTTTATGGAGAATTTTATTGAATGTAATGTATTCCGGATTACAAGTCCTCAGAAGTATTCAAGAGGTATTACTGAGCAAATTATTAATACAGTAACAAAAGATGAGAAATAATAAGATTGTTTTTTTAGGTATTGATGGAGCTGGGAAATCTACTATGGTAGAGCATAGTAGGGCATACTTAAAATCACAAGGTTACGAGGCAATTATTATACCTTTTCATAAATGGGTTTTTGCAGATAAACTAAGAAATGTTTTTGGAAAAGCATTGGATAAGGGTCGTACAGGTAGAAATGCTCCATATTCTCCTAAAAAAAACTCATTAGCAGCATTAAGTAAACCTTTTGTTGCCTTATTAGATAATATTTTATTCTATTGGCTTAATAGGCCAGGAAAAAAAAAGGAAGTGTATTTGTACGATCGCTTTATATGTGCAACACAAATTAAATTTATTGCTTTGAATTATCGAGCAAAATGGTTGAAGTTTATTTGGTGGAATATACATCCGCCATTAATTATTCTGTTTGACATTGATGTTGAGACTTCTGTTAAAAGGCAATTGTCAAGAAATGATCCTTATGCATATAAGCCTGAACAATTGCAAATTGAACGTGATTTGTATTTGAAATTTGCTAAGTCAAAAAATGCTTTCATTTTTGATAATACAAAAGCAGACATAGAAGCATCTTTTAACAGAATTAAAGAGATTATTGATACGGAAATTATTAATAAACAGAAATGATATTCTTTGGGATGAATCATCCAAAGCACTTTTGGATGTTTAAAAATTTAATAGGCCATCTTAAGGAGGATGGTATTTCATGCAAAGTATTTGTTTCTGAGAAAGATATATTGCCAGAACTGTTAAATTCATCGGGTTTAGAATATATTAAACTTGGTTCAAATAAAAAGGGTTTACTTAACAAAAGCCTTCAAATGATTTGGTACACTCTTTTTATGGTTTATTGTATTATTAAGTATAGGCCCAACATGTTGGTGGGGCAAGCGCTTCCGCATTTTGCCTTTTCTTCATTTTTATTTAAACGCATTAAGTTTTTTATTTTAGAAGATACCGACCATGTTTCGGCTTTACATAAAGTAACAGTACCTTTTTGCAATAGAATATATACTACAGAGAAATTTCCTATAAAATTTGGTAAAAAGCAAGTGGTTCTAAAGACCTATTTTGAGCTTTTATATTTACATGCAAACAACTTTAGTCCAGATAATTCTGTTCTTAAGCAAATAGGACTAAATACAAACGATAAATATGCAGTTTTACGTTTAGTTTCTTGGAATGCGCATCACGATAAAAATGAGGCGGGTATAAGTATGTCCTTTCTTAGGAAATTAATACAAGTAATAGAAGAAAAAGGTTTATTGGTATTTATCACATCTGAAATTGAACTTCCTTTTGAGTTTGAAAAGTATAGACTGCAAGCCAAACCATATGATATTCATAGTATATTGTACTTTTCGAGCTTATATATTGGAGAGGGTGCAACACTTGCAGCTGAAGCAGCATTACTTGGAGTTCCATCAATTTACATAAATAGTTTAGATACAAATTACTGTAAAGAGTTGGCTGAAAGGTATGATTTGATGCATAATTATAGAAACACAATTGGAGTGATGAATAGTCTGACCAACCTACTTGACCCAGAGGCTAAGCAATGTAATCAAAAGAAATTAGCATCACTTTTTAAGGATAAGATTGATCCAATACCCTACTTTATTAATTTAATAAAAGAATCGTTTTAGAAATTTTATATGTCAGCTAAAAGAATCTTATTAGGCGAAATATCAAGTTACAAGGCTATAGTTATAGCTAAGTTTCTGAAAGAATCTTATATTGACATCTATCTTATAGGGTATGATTATAAGAAAATTACAAGGACTATTCATACAAAATATTGTAATGAAATTGTTATTGTTGTATCTCCCCAAAAAAATATTCAAGATCATATAAGTTCAATATCAAAAATTATAAAGGAGAAAGAAATAGAATTATTTATTCCTGTTGATAGTGGTACTTACGATGAGTATATCAAATCAAAAGAATCATTTGGAGAGTCATTTAATTATATTGGAGAATATAATATTTATGAGCAGCTCCACGATAAATCGAAATCCTCAATACTTGCTTCAAACCTTGGGATTCGAATTCCAAAAACATTTTCCTCAATAAATGAAGCAAAAATTCCATTTGTTGTGAAACCAACAAATCTTTCCTCTTCAAAAGGTGTTGAATACGTTTTCTCGGAAAAAAAAAGAAATAGAATAAAAATAAATTCAAAATTTATTTTGCAAGAGTATGTCGAAGGAGTTGGATGTGGTTATTCTGTATTTGCATCAAAGGGTAATATTGTTGTTTCTCATGGTCATCTTAGATTAGCTGAGTACCCTATTACTGGTGGGTCAAGTGTTTATAGAGCTTCCTTCGAAAGCCAGGAAATGTTTGAAATTGCTAAAAAGCTTTTAGAGGAAACAGCTTGGTCAGGTTTTGCTATGTTTGAATTTAAATTAACACCGTCAAATGAAATAATACTGATTGAAGTTAATCCCAGAATCTGGGGATCAATAAACCAAGGGCTTCAAAATGGAGCTTGCTATTTCAAATTTCTATTGGGTGAACCTGATGAAGCAATTAAAAGAGATGTTTACACATATCTATCTCCGCTTCTATTTCAAGCTTTTTTAAAATATTTTTTGAAGCTTCAGATCAAACCGATTTTAAAATTTTTAGGGAATGTTTATAGAAATAGCGCAGATATTTCAGTTTTTGATGATTTTAAAGGCTATATGAGTACTATTCTTAGGAAAATTCTATGATAAGTATAAATGTTATCGATTTTGACAAAACCCTAATACCTTTTGACTCTTTTAGAGCATTTGTTTTAAAAGAGATAAGAAGGTTTAGATTATCATTTTTGTTAATTTCAGTTTTGCGGTTTATTAGAATTATAAATGCAGGAACTTATAAACGATTAATAATAAATATTGTTTTGAAATCATCCTTTGACAGCTTTAGACTAGAATCTTTTTGTGATGATCTTTTTGGAAATATTGACTCTCATGTTAGTGACATAATAAAAGAAAAAACGGATAATAATACAATAAATATTCTTTGTTCAGCTAGTCCAGATTTCTATATATCGGCAATAGCTAGTAAATTGGGTTGGAAGGGTTATGGAAGTCATATAAATGATGATGGTCAATTTCTTCATCTTTACGGCTCCAATAAAAAGGAGTTTATTCTAAAATATTTTCCTAAATCAGAATACAATTATAAGTTTTCTATATCAGATAGCAAATCAGATCTTTCATTGTTAGAGCTTTTTGAGGAATACAATCTTATTGAGTAACTCATCTTTATTTATGGATTTTACTATTAAAATTTATAAAAGTCTACTTACTTCACTTACGGCAGAAAAATACCATTTTCATTCTTTTCCGCAATTTTTAAAAACTAATTTAGATTCTATTATTCTTCGCCACGATGTTGATCTTCTTCCTAAAAACTCACTTCACTTTGCTAAAATCCAATTCGAGTTAGGAATAAAAGGTACTTATTATTTTCGTGCAGTTCCTGAGAGTTGGGATGAAAGAATTATTAAAACAATAGCTGATCTTGGACACGAAGTTGGTTACCATTACGAGAGTTTAACTACTTGTAAAGGCAATATGGAAGCCGCAATAAATGACTTTGAACAAAACCTAGAAAAGCTAAGAAAGCTGGTTCCTGTTTCAACAATATGCATGCATGGAAGTCCCCGTTCACCGTACGATAGCAAAGATTTATGGAAGCATTATAATTATCGTGATTATGGTATTATTGGTGAACCTTATTTTGATATAGATTTTTCAAAAGTTTTGTACTTAACTGATACTGGCAGAAGATGGGATGGAGATAAAGTAAGTGTTAGAGACAAAATCAAGATAAAAGATACAAGTGACAAGAAACAGGTAGTTTTTGAAAAATATAATTTCAGACATACCTCAGATATTATTCGAACTGCCGAGAAAAATGAATTGCCAGATAAGATAATGTTTACTTTTCACCCACAACGTTGGACAGATAAACCATTTCCTTGGTTTAAAGAGCTGGTTTGGCAGAATGCCAAAAATATAATCAAGAAATACTTTTTTGTAAAATAGCAATCCTTTAGCGGAGTCTTTCTTGAATGTTTGGCTTACTATCAAATTTGGCTAAATGTGTTAGAAAGGCTGAGCTTAGACGTTTTTGTCAGGCTGTCCTTATAAATTTCGATAGTAGTCAAAGCCTGAAAAAGGCTAACAATAGTAATACAATAATAAAAGATTTATCATATGTTCAAGAACAAAACACTACTTATAACCGGTGGAACCGGTTCATTCGGGAAAGCTGTTTTACGTCGCTATTTGAATTCTGAATTAAAAGAAATCAGAATCTTTAGTCGTGATGAAAAGAAACAAGACGATTTGCGTAAAGCGCTTAATAATTCAAAGGTAAAATTCTACATTGGAGATGTGCGCGATTACAGGGGTGTTGCAAATGCAATGAAAGGTGTCGACTATGTTTTCCATGCAGCAGCTTTAAAGCAGGTTCCTTCATGTGAGTTTTTTCCTGTAGAAGCTGTAAAAACAAATGTGTTGGGGACTGAGAATGTTCTTGAGGCAGCAATTGATTACAATGTTAAACGTGTAATTTGTTTGAGTACCGATAAGGCGGTTTATCCTATAAATGCAATGGGTATTAGTAAGGCACTTATGGAGAAAGTAATGGTAGCACATTCCAGAAATCTTTCTGAAAATGAAACAGTACTATGTGGAACTCGCTACGGTAATGTAATGGCTTCAAGAGGTTCAGTAATTCCTCTTTTTATTGAGCAAATGAAAGCAAATAATCCACTTACCATTACAGATCCGGAAATGACCCGTTTTATGATGACCCTTGATGATGCGGTAGACTTAGTATTATATGCATTTGAACATGGTAAGCAAGGTGACATTTTTGTGCAAAAATCGCCGGCATCAACTATTGGTGATTTGGCACAGGCACTTAAGGAATTATATAAATCTGAAAGTGAAATAAAAGTAATAGGAACCCGGCACGGAGAGAAACTATATGAGACTCTGGTAAATCGTGAAGAAATGGTAAAAGCAGAGGATTTGGCTGATTATTACCGAATTCCTGCAGATACTCGTGATTTAAATTACGAACAGTATTTCTCCGAAGGGACTGATGAGTCAGAGGTAGTGGAATATCATTCACATAATACCACAAGACTCAATGTTGAAGGAACTAAAAAGCTTTTATTGAAACTAAAAGAAGTACAAGACGATATTAACTAACCTCCTCCTTTTCTTAATTCCCCTCCCGATAATAATCTGGAGTATTTGAAAATGTCATTCTGAGGATAGTCAAAGCATGATGATAACAAAACAAACAACGAACAATAAACTTAAAGTGGGAATCACAGGTCAGCCAGGATTCATGGGAACCCATTTATATAATTACCTGAACCTGAAAGAGGAAGTTGAATTAATTAATTTTAGAGACGATTTTTTCAAAAACGAAGAAGAATTACAGGCATTTGTGAAGCAGTGTGATGTTATTGTTCATCTGGCAGCGATGAATCGCCACAACGATCCTGAGGTAATTTACGAGATAAATACTAAGCTAGTTAAACAAGTAATAGCGGCCTGTGAGCAAACAAATTCAACGCCTCATATATTGTTTTCTTCATCTACCCAGGAAGAGCGGGATAATCTGTATGGGAAGTCAAAGCTTGAAGGGCGAAAACTTTTCGAAAAATGGGCAGAAAAGAACAAGGCTAATTTTACCGGATTTGTGATTCCAAATGTATTTGGTCCTTTCGGTCATCCGTATTACAACTCCGTTGTTGCAACTTTTAGCCATCAGTTAACTCACAATGAGCAACCACAAATTCAGGTCGATGGAGAATTGAAACTTATATACATCAATGAACTAGTAGAAGAATTTTACAGAGGAATAAAGAGAGAACTTTCAGGGCAGAATTCTTCTGTTTTTCTATACAATGTACCTCACACTTCAGTCCACAAAGTATCGGAAATCCTTAATCTTCTGGAAGGTTTCAAGGCTAACTATTTTGAGCAAGGAATTGTTCCTTCATTAGATAATAGTTTTGAGCGTAATCTGTTTAACACTTTTATTTGTTATTTTGATATTAAGAATTACTTTCCTTTTAAGCTAAAATTGCATACTGATGATCGTGGCAGTTTCGTTGAAACAGTAAAGCTAAACAGTGGTGGACAGGTATCATTTTCTACCACAAAACCTGGTATTACCAGGGGAAATCACTTCCATATACGAAAAGCCGAGCGATTTGCTGTAATAAAGGGGAAAGCAAGAATCCAGTTACGCAAAATTGGTACTAAAGAGGTTTTTGACTTTTATCTTGATGGAAATGAACCAGCTTATGTAGATATGCCAATATGGTATACACATAACATTACTAACATTGGCAAAGAAGATTTATATACCTTCTTTTGGATAAATGAACACTATAATCCAGAGGATGGAGACACTTTTTTTGAACCCGTTTAAGGAAGAATCCTATAATGAGTAGTACCCTTTGATAGGTTCAAGATGCGGGTTGTGTCTGTCGAAGCAACGTTCTAGAAACAACAATAAACAAATTTATAATGCAAAAATCATCTCTAAAAATAGCCACAATAGTTGGAACACGACCAGAAATAATAAGACTAAGCGCAATAATTAAGCTTTTAGATCAGCACTTAATTCAGATTTTAATTCACACAGGACAGAATTATGATTATGAATTGAATGAAGTATTTTTCAAGGATTTGGGTTTACGGAAACCTGATCATTTTATGAATGTTGATACAACATCTTTAGGTTCCTCAATAGGTGATATTTTTAAAAAGACTGAAGAAATTCTTAATTTAGAGAAACCTGATGCCCTTTTGGTACTAGGCGATACGAATTCATGTTTGTCAGCTTATATGGCAAAGCGAAAGCATATTCCTATCTTCCACATGGAGGCAGGTAACCGGAGTTTTGATTTCAATGTCCCTGAAGAGATAAATCGTAGAATAATTGACCATATTGCAGATTTCAATTTAGTTTATACCGAGCATGCCAGACGCCATTTAATTAGTGAAGGACTTCTACACAGGAGAATTTACTTAACAGGCTCACCGATGTATGAAGTACTGAATCAGAATAAGGATAAAATTATGGCTTCAAAGATCTTAAACGAACTAAAGTTGGATGAAAAAAAATACTTCATGGTATCCACACATCGTGAGGAAAATGTTGATAATCCTGAAAACCTTAAAGAAATTATTACAGTTTTAAATGAACTAGCGGAAGATTATAATTATCCTGTTATTGTTTCAACTCACCCTAGAACAAGAAAGCGTTTTGAATCTAGTGGATTAAAAGCTGACAATAGAATCCAGTTTCTTAAGCCATTTGGCTTTAACGATTATATTCATTTACAAATGAACGCATTGTGTACTATTTCTGATAGTGGCACAATAAGTGAAGAAAGTGCAATGTTATCATTTCCTGCCGTTTCTCTACGCCAGTCGATGGAAAGGCCCGAAGCACAGGATGCAGGTACAATTGTTTTAACCGGGTTCAATTCGGAAATTGTTTTAAGTTCAATAAGAACAGTGGTTGAAGAGCAATCCATTAGGAATTATGATAAAATTCCTAATGAGTACACTATTGAGAATACTTCATGGAGAGTATTAAAGCTTATTTTAGGCAACACAAAGCTAAGCAACAAATGGTGGGGAATTAATAGATAGTTTAAATGTTGTATGTTTGATTCATTTATAAGGAAGAATGACAGAAGTTGTCAATTTCCATAATATCCTTGCTATATATCTTAGGAATCAACATATTAATAGAAATAAATAATTTTATTTTGTATGTCTTTCAGATTAGTATTTTTTATATACCTTTTAACTATTATCATCCTTGCCATTCTTCCATTTGGGACCCCGGTTATACATTTAAATAATTTTAACATTCATTTTCGTTTGGATTATATTATCCATCTTGTTATGTATTTTCCCTGGATATTTCTTTCTGTTTCTGGTTTAAAAATAAGATTAGTATATGCTATGCTTTTTGGCTTAATAATTGGGGCAGGCACAGAAACTATTCAATATTTCCTTTCATACCGTACTTTCAACATTAATGACTTAATTGCAAATATTATAGGCATAATCTTGGGTTTGGTACTTATTTTACCGAGTGTTTCCAGACGTTTACACAAGATTGCCAGAATTTCATAGTCTCTTCCTCACTCGCCATTTCCTTGGCAGAGGATTTTCTTAATCCATAATTATTTTACGTGTATACCTTCCCCTTCTTTGCCTATGCGTAGCCTCTCAGCTGAGTAATGCTGAGGCCTGGTGTAATGAATACATTCTGCTTCATTCTTTCTGTTTTCTACACCTTCCATAAAGCTGTCTGAATAGACTGACATTTTTTTGTCAAACGAGTCGCCTCATTGTAACCCTTTGGGTAGTCGAAAGGTGTTACGTTAGACTTCCCCTTTTGGGGCCAGGGGTAATGCTAGTAGTCATTTAACCTAGCCTAGCTTCCTCAGTATTATGTTGTCTCAGCTGTGCGGGAGTGGTTTCTTTGTCACCCTGTTGCGATTAATTTCAATAGTGGTCGAAGAGTAATGGGCTCAATATGGATTATTCAATCACAAAAGATTTTCCTAAACTATAACTATCTTTGAAATACTTCGTTATACATGAAGTTTAAAATTGTAATCATTTTGTTTATGTATATAAATAGAATAGTTTTTAGAATATTATTGTTCTGTTTTTTGTTGTTGAATACATTTCAGCTAACTGCCCAAACAGTATATCACCATGTTTCGAATAAAGAAGTTTATCTTTTCCTTGATGAAATGGCTAATCTCCAATTAATAGAACTAAATTCTGTAATAAAACCCTATTCCAGAGTCCTTATTGCTGCTAAACTGGATGAAGTTCAAAAGCAATCTGATAAACTCAATAAAAGACAACTTGCCGAGTTGAATTTCTACCTACGGGATTTTAATAAGGAACTTCTTCCGAGGAAATATCATAAGAAGAGACTTGATTTATTCTACTACAAAGATTCACTGTTCACTTTCTCATTAAACCCGATTCTTGGGGGGCAATACTGGTCGAATAGAAATGGTACAAACTACCATAGGTGGAATGGGGCAGAAGTTTTTTCGTATGCAGGAAAGCATCTGGGAGTATATGCAAATTTGCGGGATAATCACGAAGATAAGAGACTTTCAGCTCCAGCATATCTGGATAAAAGACCAGCAGCCAGGTATAAGCATGGTGATGATTTTAGCGAAATGAGAGGAGGTTTCACTATTTCCTGGAAATGGGGAGTAGTTGGTCTTGTAAAAGACCATTTTGATTGGGGGAATGCCTACAATTATTCATCTATACTCTCTTCAAAAGCTCCCTCAATAGCTCATGTTAAGCTAAATCTAACTCCGGCTAAATGGTTTGAGTTTAACTACATACATGGCTGGTTAAATTCAGGAGTAATCGATAGTGTTAATAGTTATCATTATACAAATAGTTATGGTACAGGTTACAGAACTGTTTATCAGCCGAAATACATTGCGGCAAACCTTTTTACTTTTAAACCATGGAAAGGATTTTATAGCTCAGTAGGTAATTCTATTGTTTATAGCGACATGAATGTGCATCCGGCATATCTTATTCCTTTTATGCTGTATAAATCAATCGATCATACACTTAACGATAGACTGACGAATGATGGTGGTCAAAACTCTCAGTTTTTTGTCGATATTTCTTCTCGACAGATAAATCACCTACATCTGTATGCGACTTTATATTTTGATGATATTTCAATTTCAAGGTTAAAGAAGAATGGACATCTTGATTATTATAGTCTGAATACAGGATTTAAACTTTCCAATTTAATTCCAAATACCGCTCTTACTCTAGAATTTTTCCAAAGTTATCCTTTAGTGTATAAACACAATATGCCAACTACAACCTACGAGTCCAACCATTATAATCTCGGGCATTATATGCAGGATAATTCACGTGCACTTTATACTGAAATTGAGTTTAAACCTTTAAGAACACTAGCGTTAAGGGCATTCTACAGGCATGAGCAACATGGATCAGATCATGCTGAACTTGGAACAGGTAGAATAGATGTAGTTCACTTGTTTTTGGAAACTATAGAATGGGAGAATACTATATTTGGAGTAACTGCCAATTGTCAAATCATTAATGATTTGTATGTCTTTGGGGAGTTTATACATCAAAATATTACTGGCGATCAGGAGAAATATACTGCGCCTTTCTATCATGGCATAACCAACAGCTGGTCGGTGGGTATGAATTTTGGGTTTTAGGCTATATATTATTCTATTCTCGACAACTTTAAAACTATCGGAACAAGAGACTGTCAAGGGCTTGTTTTGTAAGATCTACCATGGTATTTTTATCACATTGAGCTTAGTCGAAGTTTAGACTCCTTTTATTATACAAATTATGTGAACTGTAATTCTGGCAAATTGCTAATTTTTTTAACAAATTATAGTTTCTATCAATTAAAGCTTCCTTTTTCTTTCTTGACCATCCTTTTATTTGCTTTTCAAAATTAATAGCTTCATTTACATCATTAAAAAGATCTAGAAAAACAAGAACAACAGGCCGCTTATTGAAAGTATAAGATTTTGGATTTTCTCCATCTTGATGTTCAGTAAATCTACGATCAATGTTATTAGTAATTCCTGTATAGTAAGAATTATCTGAGCATTTCAAAATGTAGACATAATAAGTATTCATGATTTATTTGTTATGTGAGCCTCAAGAGGTGTTGCGTTAGCCTTCCCCTTTTCAGGAGCTAGGGGGGAGCGAACGTATTCTGCTTCAAATCGTTCTGTCTTCGACTACGCTTAGACTGACACTATCTTTTGGGCCTTCATATCACCTGAGTGTAGTTGCCTCTTTATCATCCTAAGCGTAGTCTCATATTGTCATCCTGAGCGTAGTCTCATATTGTCATCCTGAGCGTAGTCGAAGGATCAATCAATTAAGCACTCCTTGCTTTTCTAAAAACGATATTGTAAAAAGCTTTGAAGAAATATCTTAAGTCAGTTAGCACATGGTTTTTATCATAGGCATCAAAATACCTTCCTTCTGAATCAATAATTTCTTCTAGAGTTTTTGGATTATCCACGTAAAATGGAGGTACTAATCCTGGCTTATACTTAATTCTACGTTTTTGATGTTCTTCAGGGTAAAGATCAAAATAGTGCTGACTTATAGGTCTTACTCCAACAATTTTCAAATCTCCTCTCAGAAAATTTACAATCATTGGTAATTCATCTAGCCAAAACATTCGAAAAAACTTTCCCAAATTCGATACTCTGAAATCGGATTTAAACTTACCTCCTTCTTTCAAACCTTCCTTTTTATAAACATAATCCTGTAAAAATTCAGAATAGGGATGCATAGTTCTTAACTTATATACTTTTATAAGCTTTCCACCCTTGCCAACGCGTCGTAATTGAATAATTGGACCATAAGTTGGTTTTTCAGGGAATATTGGCTTCTTTGTTTTTATTGCAATAAAATATATATGACCATCAGCTTCCATTTCATCAATAATCTCAAATCCGCAACTGTATAACCTTCCGAATGCTTCAGCTTTTGTAAGTACCCTGTTTTGTCCTCGGGTTAAAAGAAAGTAAATACTTTTAGTTAAAGCAAATTTTGGAAAAACTCGTTTTAACATAAAATCGAAAGAGTAAAATATATAATCCAGGATCGGAGGAAATTTTTTTAGGATTCTTTTTTTTCGCTGATCTTTAGTCTCAAGAAAGTCAACAAGCACTCCTCCATCGGGAATCTGAGCATTTACCGATTCAAAAAACTTATTTATATATCGTATATCGTTTATACGCTTTAGATTAACAATAGCATTAATTGATTTTAAAGTTAGTAGTTCAATATTAATATGTGAAATTGTATCTATAATATATGTATTATATGAATCTACAGGCACATATTTAAATATGAAATCGTAAACCTGTTTACTAAATTCATTAAGAATTACTTTTTGTCTTTTTTGTAAGGAATCGTCAGTAAGAAGGTTTTTTGTATCTGATGTTTTGCTCAGCAATCGGGTGGTAAGCAGAGGTGTAGATTTTATATAAGATGATTTAGGAGTCTGCTCAGCTACTGGTTCTGCCTTAGTAGCATTGATGAACCAATAATACAGGGTGCAGATAACAAGTTCGATTATTGTTGCAACTGCTAGTGTTCCAAACACAACCAATCTTGAGAAATAGTCAATTCGGGTAAAGAACATTAAAGTTGTGATAATGCCGGTAACGGTTCCGCTTGTTAGCAGAATTCTGGAAACTGGGATTATAAGTTTCTTTCTATCCTCTAAAGCAGAATATTTTTTAAAAAGGAAAGAAACAAAAATCCAAATTCCTAAGAATAGTAGGAAGGAGGGAGCATATCGACTAATAACAGGTACCCAAACACCCTGTTTGTATATTTCTACTCCCAGGTAGGATAGAAATACTAAAATAACATCACCAATAAATATTGAATAGCCTCTTAATTTCAAAATAGAAATAAATTAATTTGGGTTAACCATTAAGTTATAATAAATTCTTTTAAAGATAAAGTTTATACTTCTATATACAATAAAAAGTTATTTTGGTAACTATGTGTTTAATAATGCCTAGGTAACGGAAGCAAAAGGCTTCAATGCATAGGAATCAAAACCAAACTATGAAGCTAACTCAATAAGGATTGAACACTTTCAGTGCTCATGATTTGCGTGGGCGGTTCCCCCGGGTTCACCGGAGGTTATTCAGATTAAGCCTTTTCAAGGCATAACTTCAGGAGCAATTTAAATATTTGTAAAATGTAAGGTTTGTAGAGCGATAGCCTTCCCCTTTAGGGGATCAAGGGGTAGCACTAGACTTTAGTCAGCGGAATATAAAGCTACACTAAAAAACAAATTCAGCAAGGGTTGAACACTTTTTTGAATCATGAGTAAAATTGTTCTCGACTCCCGAAGTGGCTCCTTGTGTCACTTCGAGGGAGTCGAGAAGTTTTTGCTTAACTTAATCCGAAAAATTCATGAAAATTTTACAAAACATTAGGGTTAAAGTGGGTTAATGACGTTGGAATCAAGGAGTAGCGTTAGCATTTTTCAATTCAACTGAAGTTTCTTAAAAAGAATATCACAAGTCACAAGTCATAATTCCTACTGCGCAAAATCATTTCGAATATGATAGGCTGGTCCGGTTTCAGGAATTTTCCATATCCAGACATTTATTGGATCAGATTCCGGACCTGAACCTGAGACATTTTCACCTCTTACAGTTATTGTAACAGCTCCATAATATGTAGCTGACCAGTCTACGGTTCCTACAAGTCCAGTTCCTGTGATGGTTCCTGCTGCAACCGGACTAATTGTCCATGTATAGGAAGTGGCACCTGTTGCTCCAGATGTTGTATAAACTTCATTAGGCGAATCCTGGCAAAGGGTATCAACCCCAACGGGTGTGCCCGATTGCGTTGGAAGCGGGTTAACTGTCACAATGGTTGTAACCAGAGTTGTAGTATTACATGTACCTTCGGCTCTTGCCCAATATTGTGTTGTTACTAGTGGAGCAACAATTAGTGTATCATTGTCAGGTCCTGCTGAAATAGTTGCAGCAGGATCCAAATACCAGTTCCAACTTGCACCATCACCAAGAATACCACCTTGTATTGCCAGGGTATCATTTGTTCCCGGGGGAATATTATTATCACTCATCGAAATACTTGTTGCCGCAACAGATAATGGTAGTACAGCAACAGTAACTGTGGCAGTCAAAGTTGTATCGCAATCTCCTTCGGCCCTTACCCAATAACTGGTTGAACTTGCTGGATCAACATCATAAGAATTTCCTGTAAATAAGAGATTCGTACAAGCTGCTTCAGAGTACCAGTTCCATGAAGCATTATATCCTAAAATACCTCCTGTTGGAGTTAAAGTTTTTATAATTCCCGGACAAGTATTATCATTAGCAATATTAATTCCTGTTGCAGCTGTCGAATTTGCATTTTCAAGAACAATAACAATGGTGTCTTTTGAGCATAAATTAGCATCTTCTACGGTAATATTGTAGGTTCCTGATGATAGGCTTAATTGATCTTCATCTCCGGCAACAATTCCTGAACCATCTCCGGTAGACCATGTATAAGTATAATCAGTAACAATAGTTCCACCAGTGGTTGTTAAATCGATTGAACCATTATTCTCACCAGCACAAGCATTTGTGACAAGACCGCTAACAGAAATGCTATCGGGTTGAGTAATAGTAATGCTATCCAGATAAGTAATACTATTATTATCAACAACTGTTACATGATAAGTTCCTGCTGCCAGACCTGTTGCAATTGAATCGGTTTGTGATAGAGGATCATCCCATTGGTAGGTGAAAGGCTCAAATCCGTATGTTGGAGTTATTGTTGCTTCACCATCGGCAGCACCATAGCAGGAAACATCGGTACCATTATAATCAGAAGATACACTTATATCGGCAGTAATTTCATAAGGTTGAGGAAGACTTGTACTATTATTAATATAGAATTCAGAGAAACTGTTTACATCAAACTCGAGATAATACCCATTTTCATAAGTATCCCAAACATAGCTGGTAATATGCAGGTAATTATTATTATCGTTATTGTCAATGTTGTCAATTAGTGAGCAATTTTCATTTGTGCCATGATACCTTGTAATTCCTACAGAGTTTATTGAAGTTACATTAACATCAGCATTTATTAATGCCTGGATTTCGTTGGAAAGGAAGTATAACCTGACTCTGACAGGTGAACCAAATATTAAGTTTTGCGATGAAATTTTATAATTTCTGTCTAAATAGAATGATGGAAGTATTCCATGTGGATCAATTCTTACAGGGTTGTCATTAACATAAAACTGTGTTGTTATTTCACCCAGGTTATTTCCATTATCTTTTATAGCAGCAACAACCTGTCCGTTTCGCATGATTGTCTGCCACTGGTTAGAACCGTTTGATGTAATAGTATCAGCCTCCAGACAAGTATTATTAGTCGATGGGAACTCATAAATATAAGGTGTACATCCCTGATAGATCTGATCAGATCCATCACCTTGTTCACCTAAAGTTATAATAGGAGGTTGACAAGCTTGAATTGATGTATCGTTGGCAAAACCATTTCCATCTCCACCCGATGAGAAATAGGTCATTTCACAAGCAAGAATATCAGTAGAATAATCAAACCCATCGTCGCCGGAGTTTGCATAGACACTGCTTAGCAAACAATTTTGTGTTGAAGTGTCCACCGAGAAACCATTACCATCACCGCCACTACTAAATAATCCAATTATGCAAAGAGGAGTATCCACAGCATAATCAAATCCATCATTTCCGGAATTTGAATAAATTGAACTCAATAGACAATCTGTAAGTGAACTGTCTGTATTAAATCCGAAACCTTCACCTCCCCGATACATGCAATCATTTATATAGATTGTGGCAGAATCAACATTATTGCTGGCATCTGTAACAACTATGGTATATTCATCTATACCAAGGTTGTAAACTGTATCTGCTGTCTCGGAGGTTGTTCTGGGATAACCAGCAAGAGTATCTCCAGCACTGTTTTTCCATACATAGGTGTAGTCTGAAATTGAGCGCCAGTCAGGAAAACCTTCAACAATTGAAACATATGCACTACCATTATCCACTGTTATCGGGCAAGTAATTTGGTCAATTACATCAGCTATGATAACCATTGAATCAGCAAGGCATGGTATGTTATCACTAAAACTATAACCATCACTGGTATTACCGGTAAAAATATTTGGGGGTAAACAATCCTGAATGGAAGTATCTGAAGCAAAACCATTGCCATTTCCACCTTGAGTGAATAATACCGATTCGCAATTCAAAATATCCGAGACCATGTTGAAGCCATCGCTGCCAGAATTTGTATATATGCTGCTAAGTTGACAATCCTGAATGTTTGTGTCAACGTTGAATCCTGTACCATCTCCGCCCTTGGAATAAAGATAGACATCACAACTTAGTGTTTCTTTAACAAAGTCAAATCCGTCTCCTTCTGTTCCGGTGAAGATATTTAGCGGTTGACAAATTTGAAGAGTAGTATCATTTGCATATCCATTTCCTGAACCACCACTTGAGAACAAGCGCGATTCACAGTTAAGCATTTCTTCAATAGCGCCGGATCCATCTCCAGTTTCACCTAAATATATTTGAGGAGGTAAGCAAGTCTGAATATTAGTATCAATTGAAAAGCCATTGCCATCGCCCCCTTTTGAAAATAGGAAGAAATCGCATGAAATAGTGTCAATAGCGAAATCAAATCCATCATCGCCAGAATTTGTATAAATTGAAGATGGATTGCAGTTAGTCATTGAAGAATCATATGAAAATCCCGGACCATTTCCACCTCTGTATAAACATGCATTAATGTATATGATAGTAGAGTCTACTTTTAGATTTGCATCGTAGACAATAATAGTGTATTCACCAACAGCAAGATTTGTAACTGTATCGTTCATAGAGGCTTTTGTTATCGGATATCCTGCTAATGTGTCTCCATACCGATCCTTCCAGATGTAAGTGAAATTTGCAGTGGAAAGCCAAACCGGATAACCGTCAAGAACAGAAACGGTTGCGGTTCCGGTTCCAGGTCCGGGGCAGGGTGGCTGAATCAGAACCTGGGCATTAATAACAATGGAATCATCAGGACAAGAACTGTTTAAAATACTACTAAATCCATCATAAGAATCTCCAGTAAAAATGTTAGGATAGAAACAGTTCTGAATATTTGTGTCAGCTGAGAAGCCACTGCCATCTCCACCATTTGTAAATAAGTTTGAAGTGCAAATCTGATTAATATAATCGTAATCAAATCCATCACCTGCGGTTCCCTGAAAAATACTCAGAAGTGTACAGCTTGTAAAATCCTCTCCATAGGAAAATCCAGGCCCCTCACCACCTTCATATTGACCAAAAACCTTGCTTGGTATTATAGTTGAGACAAAATAAATAACAATCAATAATGATATGTATTTATTTAGCTTAATCATACATGTCTGATTCCATCTGCTGCATTATTACTATCAATAGAGGTTAAAAAACTATTGAGTAAAACTTTTACTTAGAGACAAATCTTCCACCTCTGCCACCGGTACGGTTATCTCTTGTGTTAGTGGGATCCCAACCATCACGATAGGAAATAGTAACATTATTGCCACCATTGGTCATCCTCCAATCTCCTCCACGATAATACATATATGTTTGGGTAGTACCACTTCCATCGGCACCTTGGGGCCAGGTTGCCTGGTTTGCATCCCCAGTTTCATTTAGTATTCCATCCCCAGATTCTCCACCGAAGTTATCATCACTATTTGCATTGTCCCAAAATCCCATATAGGGTTCACGAACATTGCCGGAAAGTTCAAAAATACCATAAAAGGAAGCCCCACAAGAATAACGATCTGCCGTTGAGGCGTTGGCTGCAAAACCACAACGTAATGGACCTCCAACAGAGGCATTATCGTTGAAAACACAAATTCCATCTCCTGAATTTGAAGAAGTTTCAGTTGATGTTCCAGGATTTGTTATTCCAGTTACTTCTGTAATAGCAGCTGTTCCCCATGCTTTTTGATAGGAATATCCGTAAGCTCCAATGTAGGGGCCACGACCCATTTTTTCAAATTCAAATGAAGTAAGAGGGCGTAATGCAGCCCAATCTAAGTATGCCATTAGATCGTGTGCACTCATATAGTTGCAGGCAATACTTGCTCCATCATCAGCTTCATTATAAACTCTATTGCCATTATAGTCCATCTTAAATTCAATAGGTTCACCACCTACAGGAATAATGGGTTCACAGACAATAGCATTTCGGTACTGACGTGAGGCATTATTGGACATTACATACACATTGGAGACGTTTGAAGTCGCGGGAGTTATATTAGTTTCAATTCTATAATTTTGATTAGAACGACTTAAAGTATTCAAAAACTGCATATACTGTTCTTGTGATATTTCATATTTCATTGCCCAGTAAGAATCGTATCCATTTGGAAAGCTATTGCTTATATTTGCAGCTCCTCCGGCATTTGGAGTTAAATCATACAATCCACCAGTCTGAATAAGAAAATCCATACTATTGCTATTGACATAAACGGGTTTGTCAGAATTAGCAGGATCTCTAAAGTAGTATTGGCTTCTTCCATCGCCTAAATAAAATCCTTCTGTTGGTATGTTAACCATTTCAATAGCCACTACCTGTATGTCATAACTATTAGTTAAAGTATTTTCAGCAGGGGAATGATCGCCCGACTTCCATAATATCGATAAGGAGTCAATAACTACTGAACCTACACGATCCCCGGCAGGTTGATAAATAAAGATTCCCATGCCCCGGTCTGTGCCGGAAATGTTTGTTAAACCCACTTCAACTTCCATAGTAACCGGGGCACCATCAACCATTGCAGAATTAATGGTGTGATCGACAGCTGTTGTACTTATCCAGCTATGCTTATAGTCGCTTGGTGTTCCACTTGCTTTATCCAGGCAATCGCGGTATTTAATAAATATCCAGACTCCATCGTAATTGTTTGGTTCTTCACTGTCTTTTCGCCAGCTGTCGTCCCATTGAATATCAAAGGATATTCGATGGTTATCAGCATCAATATTATTCTGATATATATTGGATACCTGAACATTTGATGAGAAACCAAATTGTACAGTACAGAATATGAATGCAAATAGTATATTGATTCTTTTCATAATTTTTAGTTTTACTAATAGTTATCTGCCTCCTCGACCACCGACATAATTATTCTTGGAAAATACATAAGCAGCATCATCATAATATTCTTCTTCATTTCTTCGTGATACCTGTAGGTAACCACTACCAAGTGCCCAACAACCACCTTTAGTAATTGCAATACTATAATCAGCATTTCCAGAATGAGAAGGCCAGGAAGCAACATCCTGATAACCATCTGTAGTTAATTCTCCATTACCAAAGCTTCCATTAAAGTTATCGGAAATAACTGTGTTATTGTAGAAACTAATATATGGCTCCATTACATTGCCTGTTAAATCCATTATACCATAATATGAACAACCGGCTTCTGCACGGTTTGTAGAGGAGGTTGCCGCAAAACCAACACGCATGGGACCAGATGCACCCGCTCCAGCATGACCATAACAACAAAGGCCAACCCCTGATGCAATAGCCCGTTCATTTGTTTGACCGGAGTTTACTATTCCCTGCATTGATGTGATACCTACACTACCCCAAGCAAATTCATTAAGTTGGGGATAGATGGAGCCACGACATGCTTTTTCATATTCCAGTTCTGTCATTGGTCTTAAAGCAGCCCAATCCAAATAGGCAAAAACGTCGCGTAGAGATAGAAAGTTACATGCAACTCCTAAACCATCTTCAGCTTCGTTGTAATTATTATCGTTATCCAGATTTACATAAAACCTGTCTGATCGAGTATCTCCTTGTGGGTCAAGAACAATTGCTTGTCTGTTAACAACGCCTGCATTATTACTCATTACATAATTTCTTGCTGTCATGGTGAACAGGTCATCTGTCGTTCTCTCCTGCGCTTGGGTAGGAGTTAAGGTATTAAGAAACTCAGCATATTGGTACTGCGTAATTTCATATTTCATCATCCAGAATGCATCCCAGCCTTTAGGGAAGTTAGCATTTACATTTCCAGCCGCAGGGTCAATAGTACGGTTGTTTGTTCCTGAGACAGAAAATGAAGCCTCACTGGTTATTTGGTAGGGATTACCTCCAGCATCCTGGAAACAATTGGAACTGGCACCATCGCCAACATAAAAATCGCCTTGTGGTACATAAACCATTTCAATGCCGAATACTTCAACATCATAGTTGTCGGCAGCATCAATGGCAGCCATTTGTCCGGCCTGGGTTGTCTTGTCCCATCGCAAAGTAACAGTCGTTGCAATATCGGTTGCTTCTGTTACATCTGCAGTTTGGTAAATAAAAACACCCATACCACGAGGTGTAGCAGCAATATCTGTAGTGCCTACTTCAATAGTCAAAGCTTCTCCTCCCGGGGCTGAGTTTGTTGCAGAATGGTCACCACCAACAGTGCTTAGCCAGGCATGTGTGAATCCGGCTGGTGCACCAAGGTTTTTCTGTGTGCACTCACGAACCTTTACAAAAATCCATATTCCATCGTAATTGTATGGTTGCGTAATTGAAGTCCTCCAACTATTCTCCCACGATAAATCAAAGGTAATAGTCTCATTACCATCATAAGTGGTATTGGAGATTGTGAGATTATTTGCATGAATTGTTAAGGCAAATAAACAAACAACCGAAAGAAAAATCAGTTTGTACTTCATAATATTATATTGTTTTGTTGTTTGCATAATTATTCTTATTGATTTATATATCTTCCACCTCTTCCACCACCATAGTCTCTTCTGGTTACGTTGGCATTATCGGGTACTCTACTTGAAATATTAAAATAATAGTTAACATTGGTATATCGAAAATTTCCTCCTCTATATATCATAAAATTATCACCATTTACAGTTCCGTCTACTCCTTGGGGCCAGGTAGCCTCTGTGGCATTACCGGAAACATCATGTATTATTCCATCGCCAGAATTTCCAGTAAAATTATCATCGTAAGTTGCTCCGCGAGCAATACTCATATAAGGTTCTGATATATTTCCAGATAACTCAAATATTCCATAATACGAAGCTCCGCATGAGAATCTGTCGGTGGTGGTGGGAGTTGCCGCAAAACCACAACGCATTGGACCTCCAACTGAGGCATTATCATTATAAACACATATACCCTCTCCGGTATTTGAAGCAGTTTCATTAGCCTGACCAGGATTTGTAATGCCAGTAACTTCAGTTATGGTTGCCGTGCCCCAGGCTTTTTGCTGGGTGTATCCATATGCACCGGGATGCGGGCCCCGAGCCATTTTTTCAAATTCAAATTCGGTAAGAGGTCTTAGAGCAGCCCAATCAAGATAAGCCAGAAGGTCATAACCACTTAGATAATTACATGCAATATTTGCTCCATCTCCTGCTTCGTTGTAAATACGGTTACCATTGTAATCCATCCTGAAGCGGATAGGCTCTCCTCCAACCGGTATGTTAGGCTCAACAACTATTGCATTTCTATAACTAATAGAGGATGCATTATACATTACATAAGTATTGGTAACATTTGAAATAGCAGGTCCAATGTTGGTCTGAGTTCTTGCGTCTTGTACGGTACGACTTAATGTATTTAAAAACTGTATATATTGTTCTTGTGAAATTTCATATTTCATGGTCCAAAAAGCATTGTAGCCATTAGGGTAGTTATTCGATATATTGGGTGTGCCACTTCCGGGAGTTAACCTTGCATAATACTCATTACTTTCTGCCAAAATATCCATTGAATTGCTAGTAATTTGTAAGGGGGCATTGCTATTGGTGAAATCATAAAATCGATATGTGCTTGTTCCATCCCCTAAATAATAGCTACTTGTTGGCACGTAAACCATTTCAATGGCATTTACCTGTATATCATAATTGTTTGTTAAACCATTTTCTGCTGGGGAGTGTAAGTCAGTTCTCCATAGTAAAGAAACTGTAGTTGCAGAAACATCACCAATGCGATCTCCGGCAGGTTGATAAATAAATACACCCATACCCCTGTCTGTGCCGCTGATGTTTGTAACGCCCATTTCGACTTGTAAGGCCATGGGCGCACCGCCAACTGTAGCAGAAGCCATCGTGTGATCGGTAGTTGTTGTACTCAGCCAACAATGCTTATAGCTTCCTGGATTACCTGAAGCTTTATCCAAACAATCGCGGTATTTAATAAAGATCCAAACGCCATCGTAATTGTTGGGTTCATTATTATCTTGCCGCCAACTATCTTCCCAGGTCAGGTCAAATTCTATCCGGTGATTGTTGGCATCAATATTAACCTGATTTACGTTGCTTATCTGGACGTTTGTTGCTTTTACTTCTATTGTACTTAAAACAATAAAAAAGCACAAAGTCACAGTTATATATAAAAATCTCATAATAGAAAAGTTTTATTCATAATTTGAATTTATCTACCACCTCTACCTCCACCCCATACATATCTACTAGTTATATAGGCTGGTGAATCGTATCTATAATTTGTGCCATTATCAAGTCTTCGATCTGATATTCTGAGATAGGCTTCGTTTCTGTTACTGTTTCCTCCTTTACAGATAAATCGAGATACATCTGCGTCAGCGGTATGTAAGGGCCAACCAGTAACATCATGATATCCATTGATGTCGATTTCTCCATCCCCGGTAGAACCATCAAATTCATCGCTGTAAGTTGGATCAGCATAGAAGCTAACATATGGTTCATGAACATTTCCTGCCAAGTCCATTACACCATAGTAAGCAGCACCTGCACGAGAACGATTAGTACTATTTGTTGCAGCATATCCGCAGCGCATAGGTACATTTCCAGTCGTTCCATTATAATTACATAAACCATCTCCAAAATTTGAAGCAGCTTCGGTTGGTTGTCCTGAGTTAATAATTGCAGTTACAGCTGTTTCAGCTCCATTTCCCCAGACATTTTCATTTAAAATAGGTGTTAGAGTTCCCCTGCAGGTTTTTTCATATTCTAATTCAGTCAAAGGTCTTAGAGCCGCCCAGTCCAAATATGCCATAACATCGCGGAGGTTTAAATAATTGCAGGCAATTCCTCCACCATCATCTGCCTCATCTATGATGTCGTTGTCATTAAAATCAACACCAAACTTATCTGTACGGATATCTCCTGAAGGAATGAAGCAAATGGACTGACGATAATATACGTCAGCTCTGTCAGACATAACATATCTTTTACCATTTAATGAGAAAATTTCATCTTGGGTTCGGTTTTCAACCTGTTGGTAGGTTAGAGTATTTAGGAATTCAGCATATTGAGCTTGTGAGATTTCATATTTCATTATCCAGAAAGAGTCGTATCCTTTTGGAAAATTTGCATTTATATTTCCAGCTACAGAGTTAATTTCTCTATTATAGGTTCCTGAAGCAGAGAAAGAGTTTTCACTGGTAACCTGGTAAGGAGTTCCTGTACCACCAGCAAGATCATGGAAACAATTATTGCTACCACCATCTCCTAAATAGTAGGAGGCTTGCGGAATATAAACCATTTCTGTACCAAAAACTTTTACATCATAGTCATCTGCTAAACCAATTTCTGCCATGGCACCAGCCTGTGCAGCTTTGTCCCATTGTAACGTAACTGTGGTAGATATGGAGCTTGTGCCACCATCTGCAGTACGGTATATAAAAATCCCCATTCCTCTGGGTGTAGCAGCAATATCAGTTGTTCCAACTTCAATAGTTAGTGGTTCTCCTCCAGGTGCTGAATTAGATGCAGTATGGTTTACAGCATTCGTGTTTAACCAGGCATGGTAATAACCGGTAGGATTTCCCAGAACTTTTTGGGTACATTCTCTAACCTTAACAAAAACCCATATGCCATCATAATTAAAGGGGATGGAGGCATCGCGCCGCCAGGAATTATCCCAGGATAAATCAAAGCTCACCTGATAAGTAACATTATCATAAGTAACATTGGAAATAGAGAGATTATTTGATTTACTTGTGATGGCAATGAAAAAGAATGAAAAGATTAGCAAAAATTTAAGTTTTCTCATAAGTCAGGCCTTTACAAAGCTTAATAGATATTCAAGCGTTTAATAACTAATATACGCAAAATTTAACAAAAAGTTAACAAAGACAGATTAGTTATACTGATGTGGGATGGAGTATAAAGTCTTTATTTTAATATATTTAAGCTGTTATTAAAATTAATGTTTTAATGCACTGGGACTAATATTAATCTTCATTTTTATTTAGAACTGCTGTATTTTTATTTTCAGAAACTCTTTTATTTAGTTCAATAATCTCACTTTTCAAGATTTCTATTTCAGTAATTAATTCTTTACCGGAAGTTTCCAATTCTTTAATTTGACTTTTTAACTCAGTCACGGTATTTGAGAGCGAATTTATCAGATTATCCTTTTCAATTATCTGAGACTTTAGAAGTTCTGTTTCATTATTTGATTGTTTGTAATCTGATTGTAGAGTTGAAAGCTCTGCCTGAGTTTCTTTAAAACTTTTATTCAGGTTTTCATATTCAGCGTTAAGAAGATTAAAGTCTTTTTGATTTTCTGATATTGTTACGTTTAACTGTAAATTATTTTCAGTTAGGTTTTCATTATTTTCCTTTATTCTCTGAATTTCCTGTGTGTTTGTTGTATATTTTAGCTCTAGTTTCGAAATTTCATTTTGCATATTTTGCCTCTCTTCTTGCATTGATAATAGGTCTTGCTCAAGATTTTCATTCTGTTGACTTAGCAGGAAGTTTTTCTCATCCTTTTTTTGTAGTTCCTTAAACGACTCTTCTTTTTCATCCGAGGTTTTAATAACAGTAGTTTCTAATTCTTGAATCGTATTTTTCAGGGTAAGCTCATTTTGAGATAGAATTTCTTTTTCATCATTGAGTTCTCTTATTACAAGTTCCTTGGATTGCAACTCTTTTGTAACTGAGATAAGTTGAATTTCAGTTTCTTTTAAACTATTGGTTAAATTTTTATTTGTAGTTTCCTGTTTAGAAACTAGAACATTTAGTTGTTCAATCTGAGATTGTAACTCAAGATTTTTTTCTTCAAGCGACTGCAATTGGGCAGTGTATTCTGTTCTTTCTTTTTGGAATATTTCGACTTGTTCCTGAAGTTCAGAAACTTTTTGGGTAAGATCTGTAAGTAGTGTTGCTGTGTCGATATCTTGCAAGTATCGGTTTTCGTGAATTATTCTATCAATAAAAACTTCGCTGTTCGAGTATAAATTACATGCTGCGCCAAGCAATAGGAGCGAAAAAACAAACTCTATCTTCTTCATCTGATTTGAATTAAGTAACAGTTCATACTTAAAATTAATCAATAAAAAACAAAAAGATGAATGGTGTTAAGAAATATATTGCGAATTTTTACTTAAGGTAAGTCTGGGAAATTTAATGTTCACTTTCAGATTTGTTATGGGTTTAAGTTTTCTTGTAAGGGCTAACTGATTGACTAATAATCTTTCAAATTAAGTTTTGCAAAGTTTTTATAGGTTTTGTAAGCTAATAGATTGTAGATTATTAAAATAGTGATAAGTGGAATTAAATTCGGGTGATTTATGTTGTATATGAGCAAGATTTATTATTCAAATTACCTTGAGAAAAGTTGCAAGTAACTGCTAAGAGTATGATTATTTTTTGGAGGAATAGAAAATGTTAAAAAATGTATGTGGTTCTGTAGTATCAACAATGATACTGTTTCAATAAAAGGAGGAGGCTGCCAATGAAAATCAAAAGCAGCCATTATTTGTGAAAACTGAATGGTTTTGAGCCCTTCCTATCAGTTGATGGAACCAGTTATAAGTTATAGTCTAAGGCCTGCATGAAAACCTACCCACCCCCATATTTTATTGTTGTATTTATATGCTCTGGCCCATGATGGCGCAATGTATGTTGCATCTAATGGCTTTTCTGTATAGAGTATGTTAAATGTTGGTCCGGCAAAAACTTCTATTCTTTTAAATAGAATCAAAGAATAGTCAATTATTAATGAGTTGTTTAAAAGAGTGTTATCTATTTTGAAATCTTTTGAAAACTGACTTGTCCTAAGTTCAAAATCAATAGCAACATATTTATTTTTCAGCAAAACACTTGTCCCGATACCTGCCCCGAACGACGTATTAAAGTTAGTATTTGATGGACTATAGCCAACAGTAAAAAGCGTGTAAAACCTACGTACTCCTGTTTTAACTGTAGCGTTTACCTGGTTTACTTCGCTGGTTGAAGCTTCTATCTTTTTGTAACCATTCTTGCGTACATAGCTAACCAAAGCTATGGGGACACCATCAATAGAGTCGCAAATATTTAGAATACCGGCAATTTGAGTTCCTTTAACATTGTCGGCAATATTAGCAATACCGGCAATTTGTGCTCCGTTTACTTTGTCGGCTATATTTATAATACCTGCAGCTTGAATCCCTGTAATTTTGTTGCTTGCGTTAGCAATTCCAGCAAATTGATAGTTTTCGGATTCTCCACTTGCCAAATTTACAATTCCAGCAAATTGGGCACCTTTTACTTTTCCAAGGCTTACATTGTAAATTCCTGCGAATTGTCCGCCTTGAAGTCCTTGTGAGAAGTTGCCGATACCGGCCATCTGAGCGCCTTCCATTTTACCGCCTATTGTATTTACAATACCTGCGCCCTGAAAGCCACTAAAGTCTTTTAGAACGAAATTAAAAATTCCTGCCCCTTGAAAATTTTCTCCGGTTCCAAAACAGACATTTCCAATTCCTGCTCCTTGGAAACCTTTCATAAATTTATCGTTTATATTTACCCAACCCGCAACTTCGAAACCATCAGTTCCACCTGTTCGTCCGGCCAAAATGTTAAGGGAGAAATTGTAGTAATAATTTTGAGAGTATACTGAGCTTGTTCCTATTGGATAAAAGAGACTAACCTGTGCCGGCTTGTTTTCTAAATTATGTTCTGTTTCTTGCGCCGGCAGCAATACAATCAAACAATAGGATACTAAAAATAGAGATAAAAATTTCTTCATGGTTTCTCGGGTTTTATTTTTAGAGACATTATTAATATGTTTTGGTTGCATTAATAAAAAAATTCATACCTTAGCGACTGGGTAGTCGCATTGTAATATTATGAAAGCTAATTCTACATTTTTGAATCTTAGTTCCGAAAGGCAGAAAGAAATCGTTGATGTTGCATTTCTGGAATTTACTGGGAATGATTATCAAAATGCTTCACTTTCAGCAATAGTCAAAGCACTTGGTTTGGCTAAAGGAAGTTTCTATAGGTATTTTAATTCAAAAAAAGACTTGTATATATATCTTATCGATTATGCGAGCAAAATCAGGTATCAGGAAATAGATGAACTATCTGACAATTTACCGGAGAGCATTGAGGACTTATTAATAGAAAACTTTAGGAACAAAATTGAGTACGATAAAAAGTTTCCTCTTTATAGTGGTTTTCTGTATAGAGTATTGATCGAGAAGGATAATAAAGAATTAGGAGAGATAACTCTTGAAATAAAAAATATGGTAATGGAGAAAACTCTCTATATCCTTCAGAAATATGCTAACTATGGAAAGCTAAAGAAAACTATTAATCTTAATGCAATGGCTTTTACAATAATGCAAGTACAAATAGGAATATACGAATACTTGTCCCTTAGATACGATATAGATTTTATCAAGAATATTCAAGAGGGGAAGCCTGTATTTAACACAAAAAACCAGGAGGTTATGGATGTTGTTAAAGATTTTGCGAAGATATTAACTCACGGAATAAACCAGTAGATTATGATAGATGTTAAAGATTTAAAATATACATATCCAAAGAGCGAAACACCAACTATCAAAGGAATTCAGTTTTCAATTGAAAAGGGTGAAATATTTGGCTTTTTAGGTCCGAGCGGTGCAGGTAAAAGTACTACCCAGAAAATACTTATTAAAATTTTATCTGGCTTTTCAGGAGATGCAAAAGTGATGAATAAAAGCTTAAATGCATGGGATGGTGAATTTTATGAGAATATTGGTGTTGGTTTCGAGTTGCCAAACCATTATGCCAAATTAACAGCTATCGAAAACTTAAATTTCTTCTCGGAATTTTATAGAAAAAAAACTCGCAGACCTGAAGAGTTGCTGGAAATGGTAGATTTATTAGGTGATAAAGACAAACGAATTGAAAGCTTTTCGAAGGGAATGAAAATGCGCCTGAATTTTGTTCGGGCATTAATGCATGATCCACAAATTTTGTTTTTCGATGAGCCAACTTCTGGTCTTGATCCGGTTAATGCACGTAAACTAAAGAATATAATAATAGATCTGAAGAGGCAAGGAAAAACAATTTTTATAACAACCCATAATATGTACGATGCCGATGAACTGTGCGACAGGGTGGCATTTATTGTTGATGGCAAACTCACGTTAACAGATACGCCTCATAATTTAAAGCTTCGCAATGGTAAAAGAAAAGTTAAAGTTGAGTTTGGAAAGAGACAAGCTGAGTTTAAGGAATTTGATTTGGATACTATTGCAACAAATACCGAGTTTCTCTCAATCTTGCAAACTCAGGAAATTGCATCTATTCATAGTCAGGAGGCTACGCTGGAAGATATTTTCATTAAAACTACCGGAGTTAAATTATAGTATATGAAACGTTTTGTAAAGATTACTTACTGGCAATTAATTCTTTTAGTCAGATATAATATTCTCCTTATAGCCTTGATTATTGGAATTATGTATTGCGCATTAATTCTGAGCTTGCCCGTAATTAAAATAGATAAGGTAATTATTACCCTGATTTTTTCAGATCCGGCAATGCTTGGATTTATATTTATCGGAGTATTAATTCTTTTCGAAAAATCTGATAATACTCTCCCAGCATTGGTGGTTACTCCACTTAAGTGTGCAGAGTTTTTATGGTCAAAAGCTCTTGCATTACTCATTCCAGCTCTGATAGTAAGTTTCGCAATTGCTTTCTCCGGATATGGTTTTGGATTTAATCCTATTGCTCTAATTCTTGGAGTTGGACTTTCTTCAGTTATTTTTACTTTTCTTGGTTTTATTGGAGCTGCCAGGGTTAAAACATTTAATCAATATATTATTGTTATACCGGTTTTTCTGGCTCCATCAGTATTACCCATCTTGAACTTCTTTGATGTTACGAACATTTGGGTTCTTAATATAATACCTACCTATTCAATGCTATATGTTCTTTTTGGTATGGCTGAAATAACAATGCCAATTATTTATGGTGCTCATCTTGCTTATCTTGTCTTATGGATTTTTCTGGCTTTTAAACTCGCAAAACGCTCTTATTATAAATACCTTATGCAATGAAATAAGCATGATAAAAATAATTATTATACATACTACAGTAATAATTTTGCACCAAGCTATTTCACCTCAATAACTATTGGGAGACAATTAAAATTAAATTATTAACAGATGAATTTACTTACAATTGTTAAGAGTGACTTAAAAATCATTTTCCGCGATGCTTCATTGCGAATTATTGTTTTTGTGCCATTTATATTTGTGGCATTATTGCGAATTGCACCACCAATATATGAGAAGTATTTTCCTCTTCTTTTTGATTACAGACCACACATTTTAGCTTTTTTTTGCATAATTAACTCAGCATTAATGGGATTTGTTTTGTCTTTTGTCCTTCTTGATGAGAAGGATCAAAATATTATGCCTGTTTTTAAAATAATGCCTTTTTCACTTAAGCACTTTCTATTGATAAGGATATTGGTTATTCTACTTTTTGGCTTTTTTTCCTGTATTCTTCTGATTCTTTCTACTGGATTAATTGAAATTAGTTTTCTTAAACTAGTATTATTATCTCTTTCATGTAGCATGGTTGGCCCTTCTAGCACCTTTATTATTACCAGTTTGTCTAAGAACAAAATTGAAGGTGTTACATTCTTCAAATTATTTAATATGATATTGTTTTTGCCAATAGCCGGATTGTTTGTGAAGCTCCCTTTGGCTTATTGTTTTGGATTAATTCCATATTATTGGATATATAATGGATTTTTTAATACTACGACCTTCCCAAATTCTTTAGTTTTATTTTTTGCCGTCATCTACAATTTCATACTTCTCTACTTATCTTTCCATTTTTACATGAGAAAGCAAGAAGAATAGATTATTGTTATAGATAAAATGAAGTTGTATTCGAACGAAATGTGTTTAACGCGAACTTTATTTGTTAATAAAGTATTTAATTAAACAGCAAATATTTTAAATTTACTTCTTAATCAGGAATAGAATAGCAAATCTTATTGATATGAGTGAAGATAATTCTACTAATCTGCTACCATACGAATCTGAAAAATTTATTTCAAATGAAAATCTGGATGCTTATTATTATGCTGAACCCGGACTAGTTCATTTTATTTGGAAAAAGCGTTCTATTGGCGATGAATACAGACAACCTTTTTTAGATACAGCGAAATACACAGAAACTCACCCTGGAAGTTTATTCTTATCGGATATTAGAGAGCAAGGCATTGTTGGACCAGATGACAGAAAATGGTTTGAAACGGAAGCATTGCCCCTTGCTATCAAAAATGGACTGAAGAAAACGGCCTTGATTTTTGATGGTAATGCTTTTAAATTGTATTATCTCAATATGATTATGAAGCATTTTAAAAAAGGTGGTATTCAAATGAAGTTTTTTAATTCTTTCGAAGAGGCTCGGGAGTGGCTGTTTCAGGAATAAATTTACATAGTTTGTAAGAAAAATACTGAATTACATTGTCTTATTTACTGAATTAAAAATATTGTCATGGTAAATAGATTAATGAAGTTAGTTTTGTTTACAACATTATTTGTTGTAAAAATACATTTAGTACTTGGAGATTCTATTTCTTCTCCTGAATTATTCAAGCCCCTATTAGTTAAAGATTTTCCACAGATACGAGATTTTGCCTTATCCCCCTCGGGAAACGAAATATATTTTTCTGTGACAAGTTTCAGAAATGAATTGTCTTTTATTCTGTTTATTTCAAAAAATAGCGGTGTGTGGTCGGATCCCGAAGTAGTTGGATTTTCTGGTTCTTATAACGATATAGAGCCAGCTTTTTCGCCAGATGGTAAGCGTTTGTATTTTGCATCTCAGCGACCAATTTCAGATAGTTCGGAAAAACCTAAGGATTATGATATCTGGTTTGTGGAAAGAATCGATGAACAAAGTGGTTGGTCGAAACCGAAAAATATGGGAGAGCCTATAAATACCAGCGAAAACGAGTTTTACCCATCATTAGCAGAATCAGGAAACATCTATTTTACTTCAAAAAGAGAAGATGTTAAGGGAGGTGAAGATTTATATGTTTGCTATTTCGATAACAACAAATATTCAGAACCTGTTAATTTGGGCGATTCAATAAACTCGAAAATGTTTGAATTTAACGCATTTGTGGCACCAGACGAATCTTTTATTATATTTAGCTCATTTGGACGTAGTGGTGCCGTTGGAGGCGGAGACTTGTATATAAGCAGGAAAAACGAAAATGGTGTATGGGGAAAATCAATAAACTTAGGGGCAAATATCAATTCAGAATCGTTAGATTATTGTCCATTTGTTGATATTAAAAATAGAAAATTGTATTATACAAGTAGAAGAAACAACTTTCCTGAATATTTTGAAGAGCCACTTAAACGAAATGAATTAATAAAAATTCTTAATCAACCCCAGAATGGTTTAGATAGAATCTATATGATTGAGTTTGACTATAATCTTCCTTGAAAAAAAAGAGACTGTCATTTTAGACAGCCTCTTCCCCTTTTTCTATGAAATGCTTTGTAAGTTAAATGATTGAGATTTAAAAAATGAATAAACTTGCAATGCAATGGTAAAAATATACATAAATTAAATCAAATCATAATTATAGGAGCAATAAATTAGGAAATCTAAAGGAGAATGTTTTTAATATACATAAAAGTTTAATATTTAGCCTGTTCTATATAGGTGAATAATCTCATCAAAATTTCTTTGTAAAAAGTGTTTTTACAAATAGAAAAAAATTATACATTTAGCCTGTTGTGATTGAATTGCTTTATAAAAAAGCATTCTATTGAATCTGAGTTTATTCAGTAGTAACTTCAATTATTTTATAACGTGGGAAAAAAGAGAATAATAAAAAAGTATGAGCAACTCTCAGAAGACGTGCTCAAGCTGATTAAAGAGAGATACCCAGATGGGTATGAAGAGAATCTGATTTCAATACCTTTGCCATCAGGTGAATTAGCATTGGCATTACCTCTGGAAACTGAGGAAATATCATACTTAATCCGTATGCCTAATAATAGTATACCAGAAGAAAGTGATGATGATTCAGCTACTCCATCTGATGAGTTTAGCAACTTTGAAACGCTAGATGCAGCTGAGGATATTGCAGATGAGGATTAGTATTATTAATTCTATGTTTATAATTTGAAATTAATAGTTGATTTAAGCCACACTATTAGAGTAGGTATGCCTGTGTATCCTGGTACACCCACGTTTCGAACAAATAATATTTGTACACACGAGGTAAATGGATTTGCTGAACTTGAGTTAAATTTTAGTTCTCATGTAGGAACTCATATTGATGCTCCAATGCATATTATAAAAGGAGCAAAAGCATTAACTGATTTCCCACCAAGCAAATTTATTGGTACTGCATTAAAAATCGATTGCAAAACCGATAATTCCAATTTGATAAGTCAGATAGAAAGTAAAATAGAGCTATTCGGAAAGCCCGATTTTATTTTGCTTTGTACCGGTTGGTCAAAACATTGGGGTAGCAATAATTATTTTGCGGAATTTCCTCTTCCCGATAATAAAACCTTTGAATACATTGCAGAACTTAAGATAAAAGGAATTGGTATTGATGCAATTTCTATCGATAGGCTTGGATCAGAAGAATTTGTAAATCATAAGCTAATATTAAAAAAGGATTTAATAATTATTGAAAACCTTGCAGATCTAGAATCTTTACCAGAAAGATTGTTTGATTTTTTTTGCTTTCCTTTGAAAATAGAAAATGGCGATGGTTCTCCTGTTCGTGCCGTGGCAAAATATTCCGAATAAATGATTGAAGCTCATAATCCTGATCCATTTGGCGAGGCAGTGAAAGATTATTTTGCCAATAGGTGGAAAGTATCAAAGCTTTATGTCGATTGCAATGTTTCAGGAATTGAAAAGATCTCTCCAGCATATCTATTCAGAAATTACAAAAGAATGCCTGAAATAGAGCGTTTTGCACTCGATAAATGCGAAGGCTCAACTATAGATGTTGGCGCATGCGCAGGTAGCCATGCACTTTATTTGCAGGAGAAAGGAATAAATGTAAAGGCTGTCGATATTTCTGATCTTTGCTGCCAAACAATGGAGAAGCGTGGAGTTAAAAATGTTGAATGCGTCGATTTTTTTGAGATGAAACCTGCAAATCAAAAATACGACACAATTCTAATGCTAATGAATGGTATTGGAATTGCAGGAGATCTACTTGGGCTGAAGAGATTTTTTGCGAAGGCAAAAGAACTACTTGCTCCAAATGGTAAAATATTATTCGACTCCTCTGATATCGATTATGTTTTTTACGAAAAAGATGGTAGCAAATGGATCAACCTTAATAGTGAATACTATGGGGAAGTATCATATACTGTAAGTTATAAAAAAATTACTGGACAACAGTTTAAGTGGCTTTTTATCGATACAGAAACAATAGAGAGAATTGCAGGAGAGAACGGATTTAAGTTTGAAATTCTGAAAGAAGGTAAGCATTATGATTATCTGGGTGAATTAAGACTCGCCTAAGCTCATATTTATTCCATTATCAGCTATTGTTAAAAGCCTGATAATATAAGCTGCATAAAAATTCTTAATTTTAGATCAAATAACTTCTAAATAGAGAATATTCAAAGATCCTGTTATATAAACTTTTGGACTAAAAACGAATATTCTTAATTAGACATTTGTTATTATGAAACATCCAGAGACAAAGTATGCTTACAAGTCTTTATCTGGAATTAAAATATAAACATATGAAAAAGGTTCTGCTCATTATTTCATTTATTATCATTATTGTTGTTGCTGTATTGCTCTTTTTTGTCAGGAGTTCGTCTGGATATCGCTCAATTTATTTTGTGCCTGATGATGCAGTACTTGTTGTTGAAACAGCTGATCCTGTTGAGGCATGGAACCAAATTATTTATAGTAAAGCATGGAATCATTTTAGCAGTAACGAGTATTTCAAGGAACTTAATGAGGAAATACTTTCCTACGACTCTCTAATAAGCTCTAGTAAATTTTTATTGAAATTAGTAGGAAAGAAGGCTGTTACAATGTCTATGCATAATATTGGCAATAACAAATATGAATACATATATATTATTGATATTGGCAAGGTTGCAAAATATAAAAGTCCGGAAAAACTTTTGAATCCAGTTCTCGGGAGAAACTATGAGGTTACTAGCAGAGACTATAAAAACACAAAAATTGTTGAGCTATACGATACTGAAGAATCAGACTATTACTTTATGGCTTTCACCGAAGGTAAACTAATATTTAGTTTCGAACCAAAACTTGTTGAAAGAGCTATTGATGCATCAGAGGAGAAAGTAATTGGCAGAGATATGAAATACCTCGATGTGCAATCGCAAATTGGCAACAAGGGACTATTGAGTGTCTATTTTAAATTCGAAAATCTTACAGAAACGATGAAGTCACTTTCTGAAGATGCTCTGACCTCATATTCAAATAGCACGAGGTATATGAAATACATGGGAATTCTTTTCGATATTAATGAGGAAGGCCTTTTAAGCATTGAAGGATATACAAGCTTTGACGATAGTTCACCCCAGGAATATCTTGGAATGCTAGTTAAGGGTAGTACAGAGGTTGAATCTGCTAATGTAATTCCTTTAAGAATTGCTTCACTTGCAAAAATTAATTTTAAAGATGCCGGAGATTACTTTAATAAGGCTATGAAAAGTATGAGTAGCGAGGATTACGAGGAATATATGGAAACAGTAGCCAAAACAGAAAAGAAATTAAAAATCAGTCTTGAAAAAAACCTGTTTAAGTGGATGGATAAGGAGATTGTTTTGCTTCAAACCCAACCTTCAAACCTTGGGAGGGATAATGAGTTTGCAGCTATCCTGCATGCATCTGATTCAGCAATAGCTTCTGATAACCTCAAATTTATATGGAAACAAATAAAGAAAAATACTCCGGTAAAAATAAAATCAATTAACTATAAAGGCTATATTATCGACTATGTTGCATTTCCAGGTATAATTAAAGCTTTGTTCGGAAAGACTCTGGCGAAACTTGAAAAACCGTATTTTACTCAATTAGGTAAAAATGTTATTCTGAGCAACCACCCGCAAACTCTAAAGAATATAATTGACGATTATTTAAACGGATCAACTTTAAGCACTTCTGTTTCCTATTATAATTTTAATAAGCACTTAGATAATAATTCAAGTGTATACATGTATTTTGAGCCTCCTGTTTTGTTTCAAAATCTAAGAGCATTTCTGGATACTGAAACATGGCAAAAAATTAAGCAAAACAAAAAGTACATTACTTGTTTTGAACAAGGAGCAATTCAAATAAATCAGGAAGATGAATTAATGCATTTTCTGCTTAAGGCTCAATATCAGCCAGGAATAGAAGAGTTTAAGAAGAAGTATTATAATTCGAGTGAGATTTTTTCGATGTTCAATTATTTGGAGCAAACAACTATGGATACTACACCTGACAAGCCAGAAGATACATTGCCAAATATTATTATCTCTGATTTAGATGCTAAAAAATATGAGGAATTCTTTAAAGATGGATCCAAAAAGATCGAAGTAGAATTAGAGAATGGACTGAAACATGGTAGTATCAGAGAATATTATCAGAATGGAGAGATAAAACTTAAGGGTCAATATGAAGAGGATAATCCTGTTGGTAAATGGAAGTATTACGATGAACAAGGAAAACTCATTAAAACAGATAGGTACTAAAAAATCTGAATAGATGGAAGCCGGAAGTAATTTATGCTACATGTTTATTTTTTAGTATCAGACTTCTTGGTTCTAACTTCCATCTTCAAACCTTTTGGCCTATCTTTGGTCCTTTCAAATGTTAATTAAATGGCTAAACGAGAAATTATTCTTCTCAATATTACAGGAGAAGACAAACCTGGTGTTACTACAACTCTAACTACAATTCTATCTAATTATAATGTTAACATTTTGGATATTGGTCAGTCAGTAATACACGATCAATTATCTCTGGGAATATTATTTGAACTTCCGCACGAATCTGAATCGGCACCGGTTTTAAAAGACTTGCTTTTTAAATCGTATGAAGCAGGAATAAACGTTAAGTTTACTCCAATTACTGAAAAGAATTACCATCAATGGGTTGGTATGCAAGGGAAGGACAGGTATATTGTTACACTGATTTCGAGAAAAGCTACAGCGCTTCAATTGGCAAAAGTTTCGGATATTATTTATAATCAAGGTTTAAATATTGATACAATTACAAGGTTAACAGGCAGGGTTTCTCTTGAAGATGAAGACAGCAACAAGCCTAAGGCCTGCATTCAGTTTTCTGTCCGTGGAAATCCGAAAAATGAAGCAGAGATGAGAAGCAGTTTTATGAAAGTTTCAAAAGAAATTGGAGCAGATATTGCTTTTCAGGTTGATAATATTTTCCGTAGAAACAGGAGGTTGGTGTGTTTTGATATGGATAGCACTCTAATACAAACAGAAGTTATTGTTGAATTGGCAAAGAAAGCAGGTGTTGGAAAGAAAGTAGATGAAATTACCGAGGCAGCTATGCGAGGCGAAATTGATTTTGACGAAAGCTTTAAGCAAAGAGTTTCTCTTTTAAAGGGATTAGATGAATCAGTTATGCAGGATATTGCCGAAAACCTACCAATAACCGAAGGTGCTGAACGCTTATTTAAAACCCTTAAAAAATATGGTTATAGAACAGCGATTCTCTCAGGAGGATTTACCTACTTCGGGAAATATCTTCAACATAAATTTGATATTGATTATGTATTCGCAAACGATTTAGAAATTGAGAATGGTAAACTTACCGGAAACCATTTGGGAGATATTGTGAATGGAGAAATGAAAGCAGAGTGGCTAAAGAAACTTGCTTTTAAAGAAGATATTAAGTTGGAACAGGTTATTGCCATAGGAGATGGGGCAAATGATTTACCCATGATAAATGTTGCAGGATTAGGAATAGCTTTTCATGCTAAGCCGAAGGTTAAGGAAAATGCCAAGCAAACTATATCTACTATTGGACTTGATGCAGTTCTTTACCTTATGGGATTTCGAGATCGGGAAATAGGATAATTTAAAGTTTCCATAAAATGTATAAAAAAACCCTCTCCTTTACAAGAGAGGGTTTTATATATATTGGGATAATATTTACATCATTCCCATTCCGCCGCCCATTCCGCCGCCCATTGGAGGCATAGCAGAAGCTTCTTCAGCAATATCAGCAACTACACATTCGGTAGTAATAAACATACCAGCAATTGAAGCCGCATTTTCAAGAGCAACACGTGCTACTTTTGTTGGGTCAATTACGCCAGCTGCATAAAGAGCTTCATAATGGTTAGTACGTGCATTGTAACCAAAGTCATCTTTTCCTTCTTTGATTTTTTGAACAACAACAGAACCATCTAAACCAGCATTCTCAACAATTTGACGAAGTGGCTCTTCAAGAGCTCTTCTTACAATTGCAACACCTGTATTTTGATCATCATTTGAGGCTTCGAAATTCTCAAGCGCTGAAATAGCACGGATGTAAGTTACACCACCACCAGGAATAATTCCTTCTTCAACAGCAGCGCGAGTTGCACTTAGAGCATCATCAACACGGTCTTTTTTCTCTTTCATTTCAACTTCAGAAGCAGCTCCAATATAAAGAACAGCAACACCACCAGCTAATTTAGCCAGACGCTCTTGAAGTTTTTCTTTATCGTAATCAGAAGTTGTATTTTCAATTTGTGTTTTTAATTGCTTAACACGAGCATCGATGTTTTCTTTTGCACCAACACCGTTAACAACAGTTGTGTTTTCTTTGTCGATAACAATCTTTTCAGCAGAACCTAACATGTCTAGCTGAGCACCTTCTAATGTTAATCCTTTTTCTTCAGAAATAACAACACCGCCTGTTAGGATAGCAATATCTTCAAGCATTTCTTTTCTTCTGTCACCAAATCCTGGAGCTTTCACAGCAGCAATTTTTAGTGAACCACGTAGTTTGTTAACTACTAAAGTAGCTAGAGCTTCTCCATCTATATCTTCAGCAATAATCAATAATGGACGACCTGACTGCGCTACTGGCTCAAGTACAGGAAGAAGGTCTTTCATTGTAGAAACTTTCTTGTCGTATAGAAGAATATATGGTTGCTCAAGTACTGATTCCATTTTATCAGTGTCAGTTACAAAATAGGGTGAAATGTAACCACGGTCGAATTGCATACCTTCAACAACTTCAACACTTGTTTCAGTTCCTTTGGCTTCTTCCACTGTAATAACACCTTCTTTTGAAACCTTTTCCATTGCTTGAGCAATAAGGCTTCCGATTTCTTCGTCGTTATTTGCTGAAATTGAAGCAACTTGCCTAATTTTTTCAATGTCATCACCTACCTCGTGAGAAGTAGATTTAAGATTATCGATAACTATTTTAACAGCTTTATCTATACCTCTTTTAAGATCCATAGGGTTAGCACCTGCAGCAACGTTTTTCAAACCAACTGTAACAATTGATTGAGCTAGAACTGTAGCAGTAGTTGTTCCATCACCAGCATCATCAGCAGTTTTAGAGGCTACTTCTTTTACAAGTTGAGCTCCGATGTTTTCGAATTTATCTTCCAGCTCAATTTCTTTTGCAACGCTAACACCATCTTTAGTTACTTGAGGTGCTCCAAATTTCTTTTCGATAATTACATTTCTACCTTTTGGTCCAAGTGTTACTTTAACAGCATTAGCCAGCTTATCCATTCCTTTTTTTAGAAGGTCACGGCTTTCAACATCAAATTTTATTTCTTTTGCCATTTCATTTATTTTTTAAAACTATGTTTTATTAAACAACTGCAAGAATATCGTCTTGTCTCATAATTAGGTAGTCCTTTCCATCAACAGAAAGTTCAGTACCTGCATATTTTCCATAAAGAACTGTGTCGCCTACAGATACTTGCATTTCTACATCTTTTTTACCAGGTCCGGCAGCAACAATTAAACCTTGTTGAGGTTTTTCTTTAGCTGAATCAGGAATAATAATTCCACTTGCAGTTTTTTCTTCTGCTTTTTGAGGTTCTATAAGAACACGGTCGTCTAAAAGTTTGATTTTTACGTCAGACATTTTTATGAATTTATTTAGTTAAAATATTTTTATATTTATTGCTTGGTTTTTATCACAATCCGTGCCATTTCAGGATTTCCGGTATTTGGCGTAAATCCTTTGACATATTTGCAGGACAATTAATGAGATAAATTATTCAGATGGAGCTTTTTTATTGCCATAATCCACATTAATACTGCATTTAGGCTTGCTTTTACTGGCAACTTTTAGGATAAAAAAAAGTGTCAGTATTTCTGACATACTGACACTTTTTTTCTTTCTTTAAAGAAAACTTTTATTTATCATCATCATCATCCGATGCTGGTTCTGGTAATTGAGTAGGTTGTTGTATATCTGCTGGTAAGGCAGGAGCCATATTGTTATTAATCGGATTTGCTGTATTTGTAACTTGTTCTTTAATCTGAGATTGAGCTCTTTCTTTTTGCTTTGGAATTACTCCACTTGCTAGAATACTTAGTCCAATTAAAACAGAAGCAAGTGTCCAGGTTGCTTTTTCAAGGAAATCAGCAGTTTTTCTTACTCCTCCAACCTGACCTGTGCCAGAAAAGTTTGCTGCTAATCCTCCACCCTTCGAATTCTGCACTAAAACTACTAAAACAAGTAGTACACAAGCTAACAGAATTATAACAGAAATAAATGTATACATGGCTTTAACCTATTTAGATTTTTCAATTAATTTTTTAATCTCTTCAATTTGCTCGGCAAAATAAGCACTTTTTTCCGGATATTTCAAACTTAATTTTTCGTAAGCAAATATAGCTTTAGCATAATTGCCTTGTTTTACATAAATATTTGCTAAAGTGTCAGTTATTAGATGGTCATTTTCTTTTACCGAATCTTCTGAAAAGTCAGTTGCTTGCTTACTTATCTGGTCAGCAGGTTTTATTTTAGGATTTGCTTTAATAAAATTATCAATAATTGAATTATTTCGTTGTTGGCTACTGGAAAGATTGATTGGTTGTTCATCAATAATTTTTTCCGATGGAATCCCTTTGTTTATTATAGTTAATATATCATCGGTTGTATGTATCGTTTCTTTTTGGGGTTCTTCTTTTATTGGTTTATCAGAATTGAAATCTGTTTGCTTTTCTTCTGAGTCCTGTTTTTCTATTAATTCAAATAGTTCCGGACCATTTTCCGTAATTCGAACAACATATTCATCCAGTTTAACTCCTTCGCCATATTCTTTTTTTATATCAATTCCGGTAGTAAACTCAATTTCTTCATCAATACTATTTTCCAGGTAGTCTTTTTGATTTTTTAACGTATCAGAAATGTTTTCTCCAATGGTATCTTTAACTTCCTTTTCTATTGATTTTTGGACTTCCTTTTCTGGCTCAGCACTTATAGGGTGAAGTAAATAATAAAGTACTTTCCTGTCGGTAACATATGCTGCAGTGTAATTTAATGCTGGCTTTATTGATTCTGGTGAGATATTAAAAAGGTTTTTAATCCTTAAAAGCTGAGCAGTTTGAAAAAACGGATACCGTTCAGATATAAGAGTAAGCTCAATGATGGTTTCTTCATTGAGTTGTGAAGGATAATTTATGTATGATATTAATTCTTTTGATAACATATCAATTATGGGAAGTTTACCAGTTTACAAATGCGGCATTAAATATTTGTTCAATTATTTCTTCTAATATCTCTTGTGATAATTCTTCTTCTCGTGAAGAAAAAGAGTCGGAAGTTGGGAAATCTCGGTATGCCGAAATTGTTTTATCAAATTCGTTTTCTGGAATTTTTTGGTCTCTGTATTCAAGTTTTACTGCAATTGTGAATCGAGTCATGGAGGCTTGATCTCCTGCAGCAATAGATTGTGGTGTAATATCGTATTTTGAAATAGTACCTGAAAAATCTACATCACCAACTCCGTTAACTAATCGTAAGTTGGTATTGCTTTCTAAATTTGCTTTAAGTGCATCGGTAAATCGCTGGCTAAATGTAGGTTCTATTAGGTCAGAACGGTTATCAAAATACTGAACAGAATAGCTTTGAATATGTGCAGGTATACTTACTCCTCCTTTGAAATCGTAATTTAAAGAAAAGCAGCTACTCACGGTGATAACCAGATATACGAAAAGTATAATGGATGAAAATTTCTTCATTTCAATTAATGTTGTATTCTTTAATTTTTCTGTACAAAGTTCGTTCCGAAATCCCTAATTCTTCAGCTGCGTATTTTCTTTTGCCGTTATGTCTTGTTAGGGCTTTTAAGATAAGCTCTTTTTCTTTTTCTTCAAGCGATAAAGATTCTTCTATAATTTCTTCAGTATCCAGAATGTTTTCTTCTTCGCGTCTTATAATATTTACATGTGATTTTTGAATTTCTTCCTGTACTATTGTTGAATCGTTCTTGTAAAGTTTCTTAATAATGTTGGCGTTATTTGAATGTAGATCGCCATCTGTGCCACCTTGCTGTATGATATCCAAAACCAGCTTTTTCAGGTCAGTCATATCATTTTTCATATCAAACAGAATCTTATATAGTAATTCACGCTCAGAATTAAATGTCTCCTGATCAATTGCGTTTTTATAAAGGGCTGGTAGTTTATCTTCGTAAAAATCAGGAAGATATGTTCTTAAAGAGTTTGCGTCAATTGTACGGTTTGTCTCAATAACTGAGATCTGCTCAGTAATATTTTTCAGTTGTCGTATATTTCCTGGCCAGCGATAGTTTTCAAGAATTGTTTTTGCATCGTCGGATATTGATATTGAAGGCATTCGATTTCTTTCTGCAAAATCCAGAGCAAATTTTCTGAAAATGAGATGAATGTCTTCTTTTCGCTCTCGCAAAGGAGGGATATCAATTGGTACTGTATTAAGTCGGTAAAATAGGTCTTCTCTGAATTTGACCTCTTTAATAGCTTTTGGTATATCAATATTGGTTGCAGCTATCACCCTAACATCAGTTTTTATAGTTTTAGATGAACCAACGCGTAGAAATTCTCCGGTTTCAAGAACTCTTAGTAGTCTTACTTGTGTAGATAATGGTAATTCAGCAACTTCATCGAGGAAGATCGTGCCTCCATTTGCAACTTCAAAGTAACCTTTCCTGCTATCGTATGCTCCTGTAAAAGAGCCTTTCTCGTGTCCAAATAATTCTGAATCAATAGTGCCCTCTGGAATTGCCCCGCAGTTTACAGCAATGTATGAGCCATGTTTACGTGAGCTGTAACTATGAATAATTTGAGGAAACACTTCTTTACCAACACCACTTTCGCCAGATATTAGAACAGAAAGATCGGTTGGGGCTACTTGCACAGCAACCTCAATGGCCCGATTTAATCCGGTTGAATTTCCAATAATTCCGAATCGTTGTTTAATACTTTGTGTATTCATGATAAGCGAAAATTTGTCAGTTTACTAGTGCGGTTTATTCAAAGAAAAGTTATGAATGCACTAAATTTCCTAAATTTACACCGCATGACAAAATTACAACTATTTAAATAAATGACATAACAACTTTGTTGTTAGATACGAACTAAAGGTCTTAAAAATTGCTAAATATTATGGATCGATTTATTGGTATTATTCCGGCACGATTTAAATCAACTCGCTTTCCTGGAAAGCCTCTTGCAGATATTAAGGGCAAGGCAATGATTCTTAGGGTATATGAACGAGTCTCAGAAGTTCTAGACGATGTTGTTGTTGCGACCGATGATAAGAGAATTCTAGATCTTATTCATGAAAGTGGTGGTAATGCGGTAATGACTTCTGAAAGTCATCAAAGCGGAACCGATAGATGTTTTGAAGCACTAAAGACATTCGAAAAGCAGTCGGGGGAATTATTTGATGTAGTAATTAATGTGCAAGGAGACGAACCATTTATTCGGCCAGATCAGATAAGTTTATTGAAAGATTGCTTTATTAAGCCTACGGTTGAAATAGCCACATTAATTAAAGAAGTAGAAGATCATACTATAATATTCGATCCAAATCGGCCAAAAGTTGTGGTAAATAAGTTTAAGGAGGCCCTTTTATTTAGTCGGTCGCCAATACCGTATTTCAGAGGTCAGCCGAAAGAACAATGGTTAAAAGCGCATAAGTATTTTCAACATATTGGGATGTATGCTTACCGCTCAAAGGTACTTGCAGAAATTACTAAACTAGATCAAGGAGGACTTGAACTAGCGGAATCGCTTGAGCAATTAAGATGGCTTGAGAATGGATATAAAATTCAAACAGCAGTTACAAAGTTCGAATCATATGGTATTGATACACCTGAAGATTTAGAGAGAGCTTTGAAATTGGATTTATTGTAGTTAAAAGAACAAATTGAAATAAAAAGTTTATATAGTAGGAGTTAAGTTTTTTTCTTGTTTGTAACAATTTGGCTCAGATTGAGTATAATTTAGGATATTTATATAGGAAACATGCTATAATTAACTTAACGATTAACTTATGAAAACTATTGGAAGTATACTGCTAATGCTAGCTTTAGCGCTAAGTATTAATGCTCAATTTGTCGAAATCGAAGGTGTAAAGGGGTCTCGTTTTCGAGGTGTAAACCCTATATTGACTGGGGAAGATCAAACCGTAAGTGGGTACTATACCTATTATATGGTAGAAAAGGGTGAAAAAGGGGAAAGAACATTCGAATTTGCATTAATTGACAAAGAATTATCAGGAGTAAAGAAAACTCAAATTACCATGAATAAAAGAGCTGTTATTAAAAATACAGTTTTCAACGGTAGTTTTATGCTAATTCATTATGATGATATTAAGAATAAGCAAATAAAATTGAATATAATTGATACCGAAGGTAAAATTGTTGTTGATAAAGGTATTCCGACTGAAAAAAGATGGTTAACAGATGCAGACATCTATGCCGACGCTACTGGTGATGGTTTTTACATTGTTGCTCCTGTTCTGGGCAAAAAAGTGAAGGGGTATTCAATTGAAAAAGTAAATAATAAATTAGACCAAGTATGGAAAATTGAGCAAGTACCAGTTAAAGGTCAAAAATCAATTGCTGATCTTGTGAACAACAAAGACAGATTTGTAATTTGGGAAGAAAATAATCCTAAACTATCAGGTGATTTTGTTAAACCTGCAATTGTTGCATTTGATGCTAAAACTGGACAAAAAATATTTTCACGAGAAGCATATGATGGTAGTAGTACTATCCTTTATAATCAACTTAGAATTAGCGATGATGGAAGTGTATTTGCAGGGGGAGCATATGTTGATGGCGAAAAAATTAAAGATGTAAACAATGCAGGTATTTATTTATTAAAGCTAAATGTTGATGGTAAAGAAGTGCTTTATAATAAAGTAAGCAACGAAGAAAAGATACAAGAAGCATTAAAAGCAATAAGTACGGGATTTTCGGTAGGCAGTAAGGATAAGGTTTTCATTGAAGATTTGATAATTGATAATGATGCGATTTATGTAATTTCTGAAATGTTTAGTAAGAATCTTAATGCTACTCCCTGGAGAATTCAATGGACTCGTGACCTTATTACTGGTAAGTATATAGGATCTCCTAAACCTGATGACAAGAAAACAAGTAAAGTTGTTTTTCAAATACAGGATTTTATTCTGTTTAAATTTAATCCTGAAGGAGAATTAGTTGAAATTAAGCCAATTCCAAAGGAAAAGAAAATGAAGATTACCGTTTGGGATCCTTACTTAGGTTATGCTGGCTTACCTCTTGCAAGAGAAATTCGTAGTCAAGGCTGGTTCGATTATGCTTTTGTTGAGAAGGATGAAAATGGGCAGATAGTTATGGTTTGTAAGGATAATGCAGAAGCAGAGAAATCTGGAAAAACTCTTGAAGCTTCCCTTATTGATAAAGGGCCTAGCGTTTTTACGTATACATTAGATGGTAATTACGCACAAAAAACCATTAATCTTAAACAGCAGTCAAAAGTAGATCTTGAAAAAGGGAAAGTAGGTTATTTTAATGCACTACGAAACTCTGCAGGTAAAATTGCCGTAGTATATTATCAAAGAAAGCTTCAGAAAATTTCTATAGCTTTAGAAGCAACTAATTAATTGAGAATTGTATAAAATAAATGTCGGTTAGTTTATTGGTAATATAAATTAACCGGCATTACATAATTTAGTAAAGGATATTAATTTAACAAGGTGTTTATGAAAAGAATTTTAGGAGCTTTTTTATTGCTTTTTCTCATTCAGGTATTTGGTTATGGGCAAATAAAAAAAGTGCAAATAGAGTTTAAGCAAGAAGAGGTATTTGTAGTTCTAGATGATAAGCTAGTAGGGGAAAACTTAGAGATTTTAAAGATAAATTTTGACCTCAATAAAAATATTTATTTTTACAAGAAGGGGTATTATAGTCAGAGAGTAGAAATTGATCCAGATGTGCCTTTTGCAAAGCTAACTGTTGATTTGATAAAAAAAGACAAGTCAACTATGCTACCTAATAAAAAACTTTTAAAACCAGATACTTTATTGGTCTCCAAAATTGTTACCAACTTCACTAAAAATGATTTAAAAGAGATTATTGAAAGAAATTTTGTTGAAAATAATTTTCTAATCGGATCAGACATTAAATTATTTACTGGTGCCGAAAATGATATACATGATACCAAGTATAAGATTGGCATAGAAATTGTTGACTCGGAGCAATATAGGTCGGTCTATAAAGCACCTCGATTTATGATGGCGCAAATTATAATAAGATGGTACTTATATGATATAGATCAAAATAAAGTAGTTTACTTTAATACAACAGAAGGTTCTTATTTTATTAAAATACAAAAGCCAAAAGGATTTGTTGTATCTGAAATAATGGAAAGAGTTATGGAAGGTGCAATTGATGAATCGCAAGGAAAGCTTTTATCCGATAAGAATTTTCGGGATCTAATTCTTGCAGATTAATTTTATTACGTGTAAGAAATATTGTTTAATATTTGTTTAATTAGGGCAATATGAGAAAAAATATTTGGTTGATTGGAATTCTTGGAATGTTATTTTTTGTCAATTCCAATGCACAGGAAAAACCTGTAGTAAAGATTCAGATGGAAGATGAACTTTCAGAAGATTCTAAAAGCGTAAAATTTAATCACTTACTAAAGCTAAATCCGATAATCTTTACTAGAGGAGATATACCAATTTATTACGAAAACAATTTTAGAAATAATATAAGTGTCGAAATTGGAGTTGGATTAACTCTTCGTGATTTTCTTGCAAATTCATCTTCAGATTCAACATGGTTTAGTAGTTTTAATCCTAATATCGAAGAAGAAATAAACATTGGTTATAGTTACAGAATTGGTATAAGATATTATTCTGCAAATTATGGATTTGATCCAGAAGGATTATATTTCAGTCTAAATTATAGGCAGCAAAAATACTCTTCAACACTAACAAGTGTAAATAATATTTTAGCTAATAGCGAAGGATTGTCAAGAGTAAATAAAGATGTATTTCTTGCCTTAGGATATGTTTATATGCTTGATGAAAATGCCTTTATTGATCCTTATATAGGATTTGGAATTCGTACAAGAGTATACGATGAGGTCTTATCATCAACTTCTTCATATTCTATAAATAATAAAAAAGATGTTGTCCCAATAATTGTTGTAGGGCTGAAATTTGCAATAAGTTTGTAAAACAATTTTAAAACTAAAGAAAGACGGTAGTATAAACCATTTAAAGATCTATACTACCGTCTTTTTTTTAACTCAAAATCAGATCGAAACACTTTTCGATGGCGTGAGCTTTTACGCACCTTTATTTTCTTATTTCTGGATTAATACAAGAAATTAGGAATATTCTCCAGATGATGTTTCATTTTATTCCTTGGGGCTCTAATAAATTCAGGGGTTTAATACCTTGAGCCAACAACTTCCCAGTCAATAATACTCCAGAAGTCATTTAAGTAATCAGGTCTTCTGTTTTGATATCCCAGGTAATATGCATGTTCCCATACATCGCAGGTAAGAATTGGAATTAATCCCTGCTTTATTGGATTTCCCGCATTGCTTTCCTGAACAATATCTAATGAGCCATCGGCTTTTTTAACTAACCATGCCCAACCCGAACCGAATAATGTAGCTGCTGCTTTAGAAAACTTTTCTTTAAACTCAGCAAACGAACCAAAGCTTTTATCGATTGCTTCAGCAAGCGGACCTGTAGGCTCACCTCCAGAATTAGGGCGAAAAGACATAAAGTAAAATGTGTGGTTCCAAACTTGTGCTCCATTATTGAAGATTCCGCCATCTGCTTCACGAATTATTTCTTCAAGGGTAGCATTCTCAAATTTTGTACCCTTAGCTAAATTATTTAGGTTGGTTACATATGCCTGATGGTGTTTTCCATAATGGAAGTCCATAGTTTGTTTGCTTATAACTGGTTCCAACTCGTTTAATTCATAGGGTAATTTTGGTAATTCAAAAGCCATAATTGTATGTTTTAATTTGTAGATTCTATTGTATTTTTTGAAGAAGTAAAATTAAGATTCTTGTAGCTCAAAAACATTAATGCTCTACGATGGTTCAAATTAAAGAGTAATACAGAATGATTTTAAATAAGAATATTTGTTCTTATTAAACAATATTATTCTGAATTTCAAATACTTTTTTATATAGGAAATGGTGGATGTGCAATCGCTGATATTAAAGGATTATAGTTAATAATTTGGGTAGAATGCTAATGACTTTTGTCCTTCATCCTTGTATATTTATATTGAGTATTATTATTAAATGAATGCACGGGGACTCTTCCTTAGGATTTATGCCAGTAGTTCGGTAAATCCCTATTAAACTTTAGTATTAATTGCCATAATTTTAAGCAAATACACTCATAAATAACTTTGATTATCACTGTATATTTATAATGTACAAAAAAGATAAAACCAGAAGATAAGATATAAAGATTTTGATGTAGGGTTTGGTTGGATTTTAGGTAAGAGGGGTTGTGTCGTTGGATACGACCTTTTCTTTTTCCTAAGACTCAACTTTTAAATACTAAAAGTTGCAAGTCGAAGAAATCCCGATAATTTGTTTATCAGGATTATCATTATCAAAAACCATCTTTTTTGAAGTCCACGCTTGAAAAATCATTTGAGTTCAATTGATGACTACCTACCTTAAGGTTTATTTCAATTCTAAAGTTGGCAGTTTGTTATGTCAATAGCTGTAGCTAAAACAAAATTCACTATTTTTGCACTTCAATTTTATAAAAATCTCAAAAATATGAGTGAATTAAGACGTACAAAGATTGCTGATTTACTTAAATCTGATAAAATAGGTTCAGAAGTGCTGGTTAAAGGTTGGGTCCGCTTTTTCAGAAACAATCGGTTTATAATTATAAACGACGGGTCTTGCATAAATAACATTCAAGCTGTTGCCGATGATTCTCTTTTAACAGAGCAACTTATCAGAGATATTTCTGTTGGAGCTAGTGTTGCTGTTGTTGGTAACTTGGTTGAGTCTCAGGGTAAAGGACAAACAGTTGAAATTGAAGCTACAAAAGTTGAAGTAATTGGAATTGCTAATCCTGAAGAATATCCTTTGCAGCCTAAGAAACATGGTTTAGAATTTCTTCGTGAGAAAGCCCACCTGAGATTTAGAACTAATATTTTTGGCGCAGTTACACGTGTTCGACATGCAATGATTTTTGCAGTGCATGAGTTTTTCACAAATAAAGGATTTTACAATATACATACACCAATTATTACCGGTAGCGATGCCGAAGGAGCTGGGGAGATGTTTCGCGTTTCAACACTAGATCCAAATAATCCACCTAGAAATGAGGATGGAAATATTGACTATTCACAAGACTTCTTTGGAAAGGAAACAAGTCTTACCGTTTCGGGTCAATTGCAGGGTGAGCTAGCTGCTTTAGCAATGAGTGACATCTATACTTTCGGGCCAACATTTCGTGCAGAGAATTCCAATACAACTCGTCATTTATCTGAATTTTGGATGATTGAGCCAGAAATGGCATTTTACGAGTTAGACGATAACATGGACTTAGCAGAGGAGTTTTTAAAATATTTGCTGAGGTATGCTTTAGATAATTGCATGGATGATCTTGTTTTCTTAAGTAATCGGTTGCAGGAAGAAGAAAAAAGTAAGCCACAAGATCAACACTCTATGGAGTTAATTGAGAAGCTGAAATTTGTGTTGGAGAATGACTTTGTAAGATTGACATATACTGAAGCAATAGCCATTCTTGAAAACTCCAAGCCTAATAAAAAGAAAAAATTTCAGTACCCGATAAATGGATTTGGGACAGATCTTCAAAGTGAACACGAACGTTTTTTAGTTGAAAAACATTTCAAAAAACCTGTAATACTAACAGATTACCCGGCAGGCATTAAAGCTTTTTATATGAAGCAAAACGACGATGGCAAGACAGTTCGTGCAATGGATATACTATTTCCAGGTATTGGTGAAATAGTTGGAGGATCGCAACGCGAAGACAATTATGATAAACTTCGAAAGCGAATGGAAGACATTAACATTTCTACCGAAGAAATGTGGTGGTATCTGGAAACAAGGAAATTTGGAAGTGTTCCGCATAGTGGTTTTGGATTAGGTTTTGAAAGATTAATGCTTTTTGTTACAGGAATGGGCAACATCCGAGATGTAATTCCCTTTCCGCGAGCTCCTAAAAATGCTGAGTTTTAGTCTAATAGAATATACATTACATAGAGGCCTGAAAATTCAGGCCTTTTTTTTATCTTTAGACCAGTAAAGAACTGTCCATGAGTTATAAATTAATTTGGATGGACATAAATTACTAATACTAAACTCGTGATAATCCCGATAATTTTGGGGATAGTTTAAGAAGAGAATATTTTATAAATAAATGAATTTACTCATTTAGGGGGGAAATGCTAAAACAACGTTTACAACAAAAGTTACTTCAGAAGTTATCACCTCAACAAATTCAAATGATAAAGTTGTTGGAGATACCAACTATGCAGTTGGAACAACGTATCAAAAAAGAGATTGAGGAAAATCCAGTTCTCGAAGAGGGGAAAGATAAAGATGAGTTTGATAATAATCATGATGATGGAGATACCGGAGTAAACGAAAAAGATGATTTCTCTATTGATGAGTATTTAAATAAAGATGACATTCCGTCCTATAAACTCTATTCAAGAAATTATTCCAAAGACGATAAGAAAACAGAGATTCCTTTTAGTGTTGGCGCTACTTTTCATGATCATCTGGAGACTCAACTAGGTTTAAGAATGCTTGACCAACAAGAGCATGATCTTGCCGAATATATTATTGGGAACATTGATGAACATGGGTACCTGCGTAGGGAACTTGAGGCTATCTCAGATGATTTGGCTTTCTCACTAAACATAGAATCTAACGAAGAAGAGTTATTAAAGATACTTCGCATTATTCAGGATTTTGATCCTGTTGGAGTTGGAGCGCGAGATTTAAGGGAATGTTTATTGCTTCAGATTAGGGCAAAAGACCAAACAAATCCGGATGTAATCCTTGCAACTGAAATTATTCGATATCATTTTGATGAATTTACTCGGAAGCATTACGACAAAATAAAAAGTAAGCTTGATGCTACTGATGAAGAACTAAAAGACGCAATTGAAGAAATACTTCATTTAAACCCAAAACCAGGAAGTTCATTTAGTGATCCATTGAATAAAACAACCCATGTAATTATTCCTGATTTTATTCTCGAAAACGACGAAGGCGTTTTGGAAATTAGTTTAAATGGCCGCAACACTCCTGAATTAAGGATTAGTCGCACTTATTCAGATATGCTTGAGTCTTATTCTGCGGCTAAGAATAAGCGCTCAACCGAACAAAAAGAAGCTGTTACTTTTGTTAAGCAAAAGCTAGATTCGGCAAAATGGTTTATTGATGCCATTAAGCAACGTCAGAATACACTGTTGGTTACAATGAATGCCATTCTAGAGTACCAGAAAGAATATTTTGAGGAAGGAGATGAAACCAGGCTTAGGCCAATGATTCTTAAAGATATTGCCGATAAAACAAATTTAGATATATCCACAATTTCCAGGGTTGCAAACAGTAAATATATTCAAACGCACTTTGGCATTTTCCCATTAAAATTCTTCTTTTCTGAAGGACTACAAACAGAATCAGGAGAAGAGGTTTCTACACGAGAAATAAAGAAGATTTTGCAGGATTGTATAGATAAGGAGGAGAAGCGAAAACCTCTTACCGATGATAAATTGGCCGCTATATTACAAGAAAAAGGTTATCATATTGCCCGTAGGACAGTAGCTAAATATCGTGAACAACTGAATATTCCTGTTGCACGTATGAGAAAAGAATTATAAAGGAAGTGAATGAAGCAACTCACACAAACTATTTCAATACTATTTCACCCTATTTTTATGCCTCTGATTGGTATTTATATACTAATCAATGCAGGATTAATGGAGACTAGTTTTCCTCAAGAATATCAAAAATCACTGTATTTAATCTTTGCTTTATTTAGCATTTTATTACCAGTCTCTTTTTTACCTCTTTTATATTATTGGCGAATAATAAAATCTTTTGAAATAACTGATCGTAGAGAGAGGTTTATTCCGCTAATTTTTACTTCAGCCTCACTAGTATTTCTGAATATTATGCTAAACAGGATTTTTCAAGTAAAAATAATTAATGCATATACCTTTTCTATTGCTGCTGCCTCAATTCTAATATTATTTATGAATTTCATACTGAAAATTAGTTTACATACCACGGGTCTTGGTGGTATAACTGGGCTAGTTTTACTTCTTGCCTTCAACTACCATGTAAACATGTTTGTAATATTATTAATTACTGTATTAGTTTCAGGAGTAGTTTCCTCAGTTAGGTTATATATTAAAGCTCATAGTCAACTCGAAATCTATTCAGGTTATTTTTTAGGACTGTGTTCAACCTACGGTTTTATGTACCTGCTATTGAAATAAAATAAAGAAGATGTGTTAGAAGGAGCTTAAAAACTTTCAATTAGTTTCACAAATATTCGTGTCATCACTTTTTCTGATACTTTTGCAACAGCTAAAATATCTTCAAGATTTGCAGGTTTTAGGTTATCTGGATCGCATTCATCGGTTAGAACAGAAATAGCAACACATGGCAAGTCCATTTGGTTTGCAACTATTACTTCAGGAACTGTTGACATTCCCACAGCATCAGCAAAATTGGAAAGCATCCTGTATTCTGCTCTTGTTTCTAAATTTGGTCCCATAACTGCAACATATACTCCTTCATGAATAATAATTCCTTCTAGCTTTGCGATTGATTTAACTTTTTCATTAAGTGTTAATGAATATGGTCTGCTCATATCAGGGAAACGAGGACCTAATTTATCATGATTTTTACCACGTAGCGGATTGTCTGGCAAAAAGTTAATATGATCATCCAGTAGCATCAAATCGCCTTTTTTATAGGATAAATTTAACGCACCAGCAGCATTTGATAGTAAAAGTCTTTCTACTCCTAATAATTTCATTACCCTAATGGGGTAGGTAACTTCGCTTAGATCATATCCCTCATAATAATGAAACCTGCCTTGCATAGCAATAATCCGATGGTTTGCTATTGTGCCATATATTAGCCGACCTTTATGACTTTCAACGGTAGATACAGGAAAATTTGGAATCTGGTCATATTCAATAGATTTAATAATATCTATTTGATCAACCATTTGTCCTAATCCTGTTCCTAAAACAATTCCGGTTTGCGGAGATTTAATTCCTGCAGATTCTAAAAAGTCAATTGTCTGCTTCAGTTTTTCAAGCATCATGTTTTTATTTTAAAAATAGCAGATTCAGATTTACTAATCATAATAACTCGTAAAATATTTTAATTAGTAGTAAAAATCATTGCCAGGCATAATTTCTCATGTCACATTTTCCAAATATTATTACCTTCGCAAACAAAAAGAATAAAATGTTTACAGGAATAGTTGAAGAAGCTGCTACTGTGGTGGCCCTTGAGAAAGAAAAGGAAAATCTGCACATTACAATGGAATGTTCATTTGTTAATGAGCTTAAAATAGATCAAAGTATATCGCACAATGGAGTTTGTTTAACAGTTGTAAAGACTACAGATAAAACATATACTGTTACAGCAATACAAGAAACACTGCTTAAATCAAATCTTGGAAAACTTGAGATTGGAGATAAAGTAAATCTTGAAAGAAGTGCCAAGCTTGATGGCCGACTGGATGGGCATCTTGTTCAAGGCCATGTTGACCAAACAGCTATTTGTACTAAAGTTGAGGAAGCTGATGGAAGTTGGTATTTTACATTTGAGTATGAGCCTACACAAGATGATTACATTACTGTTGAGAAAGGTTCTGTATCAATAAATGGAGTAAGTTTAACAGTTGTGAATTCTAAGGATAAATCTTTCCAGGTGGCAATTATTCCCTTTACCTATGACTTTACTAATTTTCACCAAATTAAGGTCGGTACAGTTGTAAATCTTGAATTTGATATAATCGGAAAATACATTGCTAAAATTATTAAGCAACAGCTTCCAGGGAATTAACTAATACTTGAAACGGGAAAGTTAATGAGTGTATTAATAGAAAATCTGACCAAAAAATATGGTGAGCAGTTAGCTGTTGACCAGATTAGTTTTCAACTTAAGGAGGGGGAAATAACTGGTTTTATTGGACCAAACGGTTCAGGGAAATCAACTACTATGAAATCCATATGTGGATTGATAAGACCAGATGCAGGCAGAATTGAAATTTTTGGTAAAAACGTAGATGAAGATTCCTTAGAAATTAAACGTCAGATTGGTTATTTGCCCGAGAACAATCCCCTTTATTATGATCAGTATATTTCGGAATATCTTCGTTTTGTGGGTAAAATGTATGGTATTCACAATTTGTCGGAAAGAGTAAAAGAAATAATTGAATTGACGGGCTTGAATCCGGAGAAGACTAAAAAAATTGGTCAACTTTCAAAAGGTTATAAGCAGAGGGTTGGACTTGCACAGGCACTTATTCATGATCCGAAAATTTTAATTCTAGATGAACCCACAACCGGATTAGACCCAAATCAACTCATCGAAATCAGAGAATTAATTAAAAACATAGCAAAATCAAAAACAGTCCTTCTCTCAACACATATATTGCAAGAAGTAGAAGCAATTTGTCATAAAGTTATTATGATAAATAATGGTGAAATTGTAGTTGATGAAACAACCGATAAACTGAATATAGGCAACATTAAAAAGCAAACAATTTTAGTTGAGTTTAATAAAGTTGTTTCAGAGGAAACAATAATGAAGATCCCAAATGTAACCAGCTGGAAAAAACATAACAATAATACCTGGTTATTAGAAAGTTCTTCTGAGGAAGATATTCGGGAAGGAATTTTTAACTTTGCAATGAGTAATAAACTTGGAATTTTAGAGTTACAATCTATTAAACGTAGTCTTGAAGATACTTTTAGAGAGTTATCAGCCAAAGATTCGAAATAGACAATTCAATTCTGTTATTATAAAATTTTTAACTTTATCAATTATAAATAATTATAAAATATGAGCTATTTATTTACTTCAGAATCAGTTTCGGAAGGGCATCCAGACAAGGTTGCCGACCAAATATCAGATGCTTTACTTGATGAATTCCTAAGACAAGATCCGGATTCGAAAGTGGCATGTGAAACATTAGTTACTACTGGACTAGTAGTATTAAGCGGAGAGGTTAAAACCCATGCATATGTTGATGTTCAAAAGGTTGCAAGAGCAGTTATAAAGAAAATTGGATATACCCATGCTGATTATATGTTCGAAGGCGATGGATGTGGTGTAATTTCTGCTATTCATGAACAATCACCCGATATTAATCAAGGTGTTGTTAGAGCCAGTGAAGAAGATCAAGGTGCCGGTGATCAGGGAATGATGTTTGGTTATGCTTGTAAAGAAACTGATAATTATATGCCTGTTGCTCTGGAAATTTCTCATGTACTACTTGAGGAATTGGCAGATATTCGTCGCGCAGGTAAAGAAATGACCTATTTGCGACCCGATTCAAAATCGCAGGTAACAATTGAATACGATGACAATAATAATCCTTTGAAAATTCATACAGTTGTTGTTTCTACACAGCACGATGATTTTGACGAGGATGAAGCAATGCTTGCAAAAATTCGTGAAGACGTAAAAAATATTCTGATACCACGAACTAAAAAGATTCTTCCTAAAAGAGTGCAGGAATTATTCAAAGATGATTATATACTCCATGTAAATCCAACAGGTAAATTTGTAATTGGAGGACCACATGGCGATACCGGACTTACTGGGAGAAAAATTATTGTTGATACCTATGGTGGTAAAGGTGCTCATGGTGGAGGAGCCTTTTCTGGAAAAGATTCTTCGAAGGTTGATCGCTCAGCAGCATATGCATCAAGACATATTGCTAAAAATATGGTGGCTGCAGGTATTGCTGATGAAGTCTTAGTTCAGGTTGCTTATGCTATTGGAGTTGCAGAACCAGTAGGTGTCTTTGTAAATACTTACGGTACAGCAAAAGTTGATTTGCACGATGGTACCATTGCAGAAAAAATACAATCGGTATTTGATCTTAGACCAAGTGCAATTGTTAAGCGTTTTAATCTGAAAAAACCAATTTTTGGAGCAACTGCAGCATACGGACATATGGGAAGAACCCCTGAGGTTAGAAAGACTATTTCCCTTGTTAATGGAAAAGAAAAAGAAGAAGATGTTCAGTTTTTTGGATGGGAAAAACTTGATTATGTAGATGCCTTGAAAAAGGAATTTAACTTATAATTAATCCAAATATATATGAAAGCCAAGGCAGTGTCTTGGCTTTCTTTTTTGTGTGAAATGTCCCTTAGGTTATTGTATAAAAGGCTATATTTAAGGATAAGTTTTATTATAGAGTTATGATTTTTGAAAAACTAAAGAATAAAGAAGAACAAATTTCGCTAATTGGATTAGGCTATGTTGGTTTACCAATTGCTTTAGAATTTGCTAAGTATTTTAAAGTTATTGGATTTGATATTAGCCAGGAACGTGTCGAAATGATACAGAATAAAATAGATCCAAGTAAGGAACTTGAAGCTTCTTCCTTTGAGAATGTAGATATTGTGTTTACGTCAAATCCTGAGGATTTGAGAGAAGCTGCATTTCATGTAGTTGCTGTACCAACACCCATAGATAATAATAAATTGCCAGACTTCACTCCTCTGAAGAAAGCATCGGAAACTGTTGGTAGAATCATTAAAAAAGGAGATTATGTTGTTTATGAGTCTACTGTTTTTCCTGGAGCAACAGAGGAAATTTGTATTCCAATATTAGAAGAATTATCTGGCTTAAAATATCAAGACGATTTTAAAGTTGGATATTCACCTGAAAGAATTAATCCTGGCGATACTAAGCATACTTTAACAAATGTTGTGAAAGTTGTATCGGGTGGAGATGCAGAATCGGCTGAGGAGATAGCAAAGATTTACGAACAAATAATTATAGCAGGAGTTTACAGAGCATCATCAATTAAGGTTGCTGAAGCTGCTAAAGTAATTGAAAATACCCAGCGCGACTTAAACATAGCTCTTATGAATGAATTATCCGTCATTTTCCAAAAGGTGGGGATAAATACATTTGAGGTATTAGAAGCAGCAGGAACCAAGTGGAATTTTTTGAAATTCTTTCCGGGTCTTGTTGGAGGGCACTGTATAGGTGTGGACCCCTATTATCTTACTTTTAAAGCTAATCAACTGGGGCATCATGCTCAGGTAATTACAGCTGGTCGTGCTGTAAACGATGAAATGAGCAAATTTATAGTAACCAACCTTATCAAAGATATGATTAAGGCAGGTAAAAGTATTCCTAATTCTCGTGTTTTAGTAATGGGAATTACATTTAAGGAAGATGTTGCCGATATTCGTAACTCAAAAGTGGCAGATGTAATTTATGAACTTAAAAGCTATGGCACCCAGGTTGATGTTGTTGATCCATTTGCAGATACAGAAGAGGTTAAGACAGAATACGGAATAGATATGGTCAAAGAACCAACCGGTATTTATGATTCAATTGTAGTTGCTGTTGCCCACAAACCGTATTTAAATTTAAAAGAGGGTGATTTCAAGGCTATGATGAATGAGCCTGGTTTCCTTTTTGATGTTAAAGGTTTATTCCGAGGAGAAACAAAAAATATTAATTACATAAGCTTATAAAAATATTTGACTCACTATGAAAAATTTTGCTTTAATAGGAGTAGGAGGTTACATTGCTGAAAGACATCTTAGAGCAATAAAAGATACAGGAAATAACCTTTTAGCCTCTCTAGATCCTTGCGATAGTGTTGGTTTAATTGATAGTTATTTTCCTGACAGTCCGTTTTTTGTGGAGTTTGAACGTTTTGACAGGCATGTTGACAAACAAAGAAGATGTAATAATCACCTCGATTATGTTAGCATTTGTTCGCCAAATTATTTACACGATTCACATATCCGTTTTGCATTAAGAGCCAATGCAGATGCAATATGCGAAAAACCACTCGTGCTAAATCCCTGGAACGTAGATGCTCTTGGTGAAATTGAAAAAGAATCGGGAAATAGAATTTATAATATTCTTCAATTAAGACTCCACCCTTCAATTATTGAGCTGAAGAAAATGGTAGATGAAGGTCCAGCTGATAAAATTTATGACATCGATTTATCATACATCACAAGTAGAGGTAGATGGTACCATATATCATGGAAAGGTAATATGCAAAAATCAGGTGGAATAGCAACAAATATTGGTGTTCATTTCTTTGATATGTTAACATGGATTTTTGGATCTGTGAAGCAGAACATTGTTCATATCTCTCGCGATGATAAAGCTTCCGGTTACCTTGACCTGGAAAAAGCCAGAGTAAAATGGTATCTGAGTGTTGATTATGATGATATTCCTGAAGAAGTTAAAGCTACTGGACAACGGACATTTCGTTCAATAACTATTAACAATAAAGAAATAGAATTTAGTGGAGGTTTCACCGATTTGCATACTCAAAGTTATCAGCATATTTTAAAAGGGGATGGTTTTGGAATTTATGATTCTAAACCAGCTATTGATACTGTTTATGAAATAAGAAACAATACACCTATTGGTCTAAAAGGCGAATATCATCCGCTATGTAAGAATATAAAGTAAGATTATATTCGATCTTGAGTCTGCGATTTCTACTCTTTTTCCCATTCGGTTCCTTCTTTTGTGTCTTTAAGAACAATCTTAAGTTTCTTTAATTGATCGCGAATGTAATCGGCTGTCGGCCAGTCTTTATTATTTTTTGCCTCTGTCCGAAGATTAATAATCATGTTCATTAATTCAGGTGCTAGTTCATCTTTAGCTTCAGAATCAGAATTATTATTTTTTAAACCTAATATTTCAAAAACAAAAGAATTATAAAGTGATTTTAGAATAGTTAAATCATTCTCATTGATTTTTTCTGTTCCATCGTTTACAGAATTAATTATTCTAACTGCATCGAATAATTGTGCAATTAAAATAGGACTATTAAAGTCATCGTTCATTGCCTTGTAACAATTTTCTTCAAGGGCTTTAATATTAACAGTCGACTCAGTATTTGCTTGCAATTTATGCAAAGTCTCTCCTGCATTCATTAGCTTTTGAAATCCTTTTTCAGCGGCCTGTAAGGCTTCATTAGAGAAGTCAAGAGGACTTCTATAGTGTGCTTGTGCCATAAAAAACCGAACAACCATTGGGGAGTACCCTTTCTCAAGTAAGGGATGGTTGCCTGAAAATAATTCTCCTGGCAGAAAACCATTACCAGCACTTTTAGACATTCTCGTGCCATTTACAGTAAGCATATTTGTATGCATCCAATATTTTACAGGAGCGGTATTGCTACAAGCTTGAGATTGTGCAATTTCATTGGTATGATGGGTAGCTTGTAAATCCATACCACCACCATGAATGTCAAATGTTTCTCCTAAGTACTTTGTACTCATAGCTGAACATTCGATATGCCAACCTGGAAATCCCCACCCCCAAGGCGATGGCCATTTCATTAAAGTTTCAGGTTTAGCTTTTATCCAGAGGGCAAAATCAAGTCTTCCATTCTTTTCATCCTGCCCACTAAGTTCACGAGTGCCTTCAAGAAGGTCTTCTAACTTTCTGTTTGTTAACTGTCCATAAGGAAATAAAGTATTATACTTTTCTACATCAAAATAGATAGTTCCGTCTTTTTCATAAGCAAAACCATTATTAATGATTTCTTTAATCATTTCAATTTGCTCTGAAATATGGCCAGTAGCAGTAGGTTCAATACTGGGAGATAAATTATTGAAAGTACTCATCACATCACGAAAACCAAGAGTATACTTCTGAACAATTTCCATTGGTTCTAATTGTTCAAGCTTTGCTCTTTTTGCAAATTTATCATCGCCTTCATCCTGGTCGCCTTCTAAATGCCCAGCGTCTGTTATATTTCTGACATATCGGACTTTATAGCCTAAGTGTAATAAATATCGATAAATTATATCAAAAGATATAAAGGTTCTGCAATTCCCCAGATGTACATCGCTGTAAACTGTAGGACCACAGACATACAAACCAACATTTGGTGGATTTATAGGAATGAATTGTTCTTTCTTACGACTTATTGAATTATATAATGATAGCTTATGTTCCATAGAAACAAAAAATTTTAAAAATAACAGGAAGCAAAGGTAACAATTATTTTGCTAGAACTTTTGATGCATGATGATAGCCAATGTCAAATATCTCACGGGATTTTTTAACGTCAAGCATACTAAAATCAGATAATTCCGGTGGTTCAATGAATGTGTCAAATAAAACCTTCTTATTTTCCAGTTCAGCAGCTATAGCGAGATGGAATGCACGTTCAGCAACATGTATCGGACTGCTGGCTTTTTCTATAGGGGCTAGAGGATTTACGTGTACTGCAATATATTTTCGGCACACTCCAAGTATGGGTTTTATAGGCAGATTATCCATTATCCCGCCATCAAAGTATAGATTACCATTCATTTTGTGTAATTCGAACAATGTTGGTATAGCAGATGAGGCTAATAAAGCATCAATTAAATTTCCTTGGGTGAAATATTCAATTTTACCAGTATTAAAATTTGTTGCGGCAATTACTATAGGTAATTCAAGGTCTTCAATATTCTGAGCTTTTAGGTTTTTGGATAATATATCTTTTAGTCCTTTTACCTTTAGAAAACCCGACTTTGGAAAAGTAAGCCGCATTAAATGATACAATTTTTTGGAACTAAAGAACTCAAGAATTTCAGAGGGAGCATGTCCATCGGCATAAAAGGCAGCTGCCAACGAGCCGGCACTTACACCGGAAATAATTGATGGGCGGAGCTTATTTTCATGTAAATATTGAAGAACTCCAAGGTGTGCAATTCCTCTGGCACCACCACCGCTTAATACTAGGCCGGTTTTATGTTTTTTAAATATAGAAAGCATTTATGATTTAATTTGAGATATTGATATTGTTTTCGACCTGCAAATTATAAATAAATCTTGCATTATGCCTACTCTTACTAATTTGTGATACTTATATCTTCACTTAATTTAAAACTTTTAATTTATTAAATCGTATATTTCTTAAAAGCAAACACAAAACGGATTTATAACTAAAAATTGCTCTAAAATGAAAAAGTTCATATTAAGTCTATTGCTGGTTGCATTTTTTTCTGTTTTTACAATTAGTTGTGAAAAGGATAATGAGCCAGTGGCGCCGGAATTGCCACCATATGAATCTATGGTAATCGATTTTTCTAAGTTGAAAGTTGATGCTACTAAATCAATAGGAAATGTGGATACTACGACAATGGCAAATTGGCAATTTGCTAAAGGGAATGTTGGATTCTGGAGCTTAATTACTGGAACTACTCTTGCTGTGCCTGTGGCATCTTTCTACGCTTCTTTCCAGAATAAAGCCAACTATCTGGGAGATAATAAATGGCAATGGAGCTATGAAGTGAAAGGGTTTACTTCAAAAATAATTGCCCGTCTTACTGGTGAATTGATGACGGATGAAATCAAGTGGGAGATGTATATTACTAAAGAAGGAATTGGAGGTTATGCTGAATTTAAGTGGTTTGAAGGAGTATCTGATATTAACAGAGAATCAGGACAGTGGACCCTCTACCATAGTTATGATTTTCAGGAAGAAGTTCTTACAATTGACTGGGAAAAGGATTCGGATGTTATTGGAATGGTAAAATATACATATGTTCGTAAGTTAAATAATGCGAGAGAAACTGAACCTGGTTATGGAAGTTATTTAACATTTGGCTTGCAAGAAGGTGATTACAATGCTTTCTTTAATATTTACTTTTACGATATTTGGTCACAATCCATGGTCAATGTTGATATAGAATGGAGCACAACCGAATATTTCGGTCATGTAAAAGCTCCTCATAAATTTGATGATGAGCTATGGCATTGTTGGGATAGCTATGGATATGACGCAGTTTGCACTAAATAGAAAAAAATAGAAGTTCAAGAAAAACGGTTTTGATAATTATAGGTCAAAACCGTTTTTTCATTCCTGATAGAATAAATCTGCTAGAATAGAATCTGAAACTAACCAGCCTTTTTCTGATATTCTAAACATATTCTCATTCAATTCTAATTGAGATGCATCTGTATATTTTTTAATTTGTTGTTGGCAATATTCGAAATATTTTTCTCCAAATTCATGTTTTATAAAATTCAGGTTTGCACCCCAAATTGTACGCAACGAGGTTAATAGATAGTCGTTAAAGCGGTCATTATTAGTTAGTTCTTCGTATTCGAAACAGTCTGAAAACTCTTTTAGTATTGTACTACAATATTTAGTATTGTTTGCGATGTTCCATCTTCGGGTATTACCAACAAAAGAATGTGCTGAAGGGCCTATTCCAATATATTCATTTCCTTGCCAGTATCCAGTGTTATGTTTAGAATACATTCCTTTTTTTGCAAAGTTTGATATTTCATAATGCTCGTATCCCTGTGCTTTTAGCTTATCAATTAACAAATTGTATTGTTGAATGCTTAGTTCCTCATTAATTTCCTGTATTTTATTCTTTTTTTGAAATACTCCGAATACAGTTTTTGGTTCAATAGATAAATGATAAGCTGCTAAATGGGGAATATCCAATTGCAGGAAAGTATCAAGGTTTTCATTCCATTCACTAAGCGATAATCCTGGAATGCCATAAATTAAGTCCAAGGTAATGTTCTCAAAACCAACCTCTTTTGCATTTTTAATGCTATTTATCGCTTGTCCTCCGTTGTGTCTGCGGTTTGTGAATTCTAAATCTTTATCGTGAAACGATTGGACACCAACGCTTAGTCGATTAACATTAGTATAATGTTTAAGCTCTTTCAAATAGTCCTTACTTAAATCATCGGGATTTGCTTCGAGAGTAAATTCAATTTTATTTGCAATGTTGTAATATTTGTATACCTGAGATACTAGTTTATTTATCTCTTCAATTGATAGCACAGAAGGAGTACCACCGCCAAAATAGATGGTTGAAAATGTGTGATTTTTCCAATCAGAACTACGTTGTTTTATTTCGGTTAGTAATGATTCCACCAGAATATCTTTATGTTTAAGACTTGCTACAAAATGAAAATCACAGTAGTAGCAAACCTTGCGGCAAAGGGGGATATGTATATAAAAGCCAGCCATTGTTATGCAGGTGCAAGAAAAATTTATATCTTTAATTGATTCGTTACAAAAATAATCAGCTATGCCGAATTTCGGTGAAAGGAACGAAAATGATTTAAAAACGTCAAGCGAAAAGATAGAATGGCTTTCCGAGGTTTCAGGTGTTGCGATGGCTGAAATAAATAGTAACGGAGCGGTTCAGCTTAACGATGCAGCAAAGAATTTATTAAAAGCACAAAATTCTCATTTGGGGCACGATGAGTTTATTAATCTATTTAATATTCCAAAAGATTTACGAAAATTCATCTCTGGATTAGAAAACAAGACCTCGCACTTTCATGCGGAAATTAAGCGTAACAATATTGATAGTTCAATCGAGTTGGTTGGTCGAAGATTTACTGAAACTGAATCTTCACAAATAATATTTAAAGAAAAATCTAAGGATCCCGAATCATCAACAAAGAAAATTTTAAATGAGTTAGAGCGACATGAGAGTCAGCTTGAAGTTGCTGTTAAGGATAGAGCATTTGAGATTCATCGGCTAAACAATGAACTTGAGAATTACAAGGCTGAAATAAAGAGACTTGTTTTTTCTCATTCTTCGAAAATGAAGGAGTCTGAGGCACAATTGAATTCTTTGAGCAATAACTTGCCTCACGGAGCTATTTTCAGATTTAAATACCAATATAGTACCCAAAATATTAGTATTGTATATGCTGGTAATTTCATTGCTCAACTTTTAAATAGCGATTCTCTGGAAGAAATAGACTTTAAACAGGAATTTCTTAAAATGATCCATCCAGATGATCGACTTAATTATATTCAGGCTTACAAGAAATTTAATGATAAAGATGCTGAAATTAATCTTGAATTCAGAATAATAGATAAAACTGGTGAAACCTGCTGGCTTTATATGCGTGCAAAACCTAATTCCGGAACTTCCGATATTTTATTTTGGGATGGTTTTTTGTTTGATATAACAGAAAAAAAACTTGCTGAAGAGAAAATTCTTTTTCAGCAACATTTTGAAAGCCTGATTGTAGATATTTCCACACGGTTTATTAATATTAAATATGATGATGTAGACAAGAATATAAACCAAGCCTTAAAAGAGATTTGCCTTTTCTCAGAAACAGAATCAGCCTACATTTATTTCTTTGATGAAAACAGTAAAGAAATATCACTTGCTCATTATTTTAAGAGCGAAAATCTAAACATCGACAATAATTCAATAGAAACTTTCCAGATAGACAATACTAGTAAGCACCTTAAAGATTTATTGGATAAAGGAATTGTACAGGTACATTCACTGAATGAGCTTGATACGAAAGGTTTTATTTATAAGGAATGTAAAAGGAATGGAATTCATTCATTTGTAAATACCGCATTATTTTATCAGAACAAATTCCTCGGTTTGTTTGGAGTAGCATCATGTAATAAAGAACGGTATTGGAGTGAAGATGAGATGAGTCTCTTACAGGTAATTGGTGATATTTTTGTTGGAGCCGTAAAACGAAAACAAGCGGTTCAAAAGCTGCTGGAAAGTGAGAAAACTTATCGTGAAATTTATAATGCTTCAAGCGAAGCTATATTCATTTTTAATATTGAAACAGGTAAAATTCTTGATGTAAATCAGGCTACGCTTGAAATGTTTCAGGATAGCTATGAAAATGTTCTTCAGACTAATGTAAACGATTTAGTTGCAGATAATGGATTATTGGATAAAAGAACATTTATTGAGATAATTCAATTAGCAGTAGAGGCTCCTCAAGACCTTGAAATCCGACTAGCTAAGCCAGGAGGAGAAAAATTTTGGGCTGAAATCACACTCAAAAAAGCAATGATCTATGGAGCTGAGCGCGTAATCGGAATCTTTAGAGATATTAGTGTCAGAAAAGATTCCGAGCAACTCTTGAAAGAAAATGAAGAAAAGTACCGAATGATTGTTGAGGGGCAGAATGACCTGATTGTCAAAGTAGATACTAATAGGAAATTATTATTTGTAAGTCTTTCTTATTGTAAAATGTTTGGTAAAACCGAAGAAGAGTTATTTGGTGAAGAGTTTGTGCCAATGGTACATGAAGAAGATAAAGTAAGTACTCAATTAGCAATGGAGAAATTATTCAAGCCTCCATATAGTTGTTATCTTGAGCAAAGAGCCAAAACAAAGGATGGTTGGAGATGGTTAGCCTGGAGCAATAACGCAATCTTAAATGAGCAAGGAGAAGTATCAGAAATAGTAGGAGTTGGTAGAGATATTACCTATCAAAAAATGGTTGAAAATGCTCTGAGAGAGAGTGAAGAAAGATTTAGGTCGATAGTACAGAATTTATCAGATGTTGTTTTTTTATTAGACGAAAATGCAAATATTAAGTACGTTACACCATCGTCAGTAGAATATCTTGGGCTTGCAGTAGAAGAAATGTTGGGTTATAATTTAAAAGAGCTTATTCATCCTGACGATCGATGGTTAGCTGAAGAAAATATACAGCTGCATATTAATGGCAGCGATTATACCATTCCATACGAGGTAAGAATGAAATATAGCAATACTTCGTACAGAGTATTTGAAGTTAAGTCTCAAAGCATGCTGAATCATCCTTCAGTTCGCAGCATTATTTTTACCGTTAGTGATATTACAGATCGCAAAATTATGGAGAAACAAATTTTAGATGCAATAATTAAAACTGAAGAGAAAGAAAGAGAGCGATTTGCAAAAGACTTACACGACGATTTAGGGCCACTTCTTTCTAGCATAAAAATGTACATTGGAATGTTTGATAAAGCAAAGGATGAAAAAAAACAACAGTTTATTGTTCAAAATTTGCAGGATATTGTAAAAGAAGCAATAGCAACAACCAAAGATGTTTCTAATGATTTAAATCCGCATGTATTAAATAATTATGGTTTAGTTTCAGCACTTGAGTTATTTATCGATAAAGTTTCATCCAATATTGAAATAAAGTTTCATCAAGAAATCGATAGTACCAGGTATACTCCAGCTATAGAGTTATCGGTTTACCGAGTATCAAAAGAGCTATTAAATAATTCTATTAAACATTCAGGAGCAAATCAAATCTCTATTGAACTTTTTGAAAAAAATGATTCCTTATATTTGAAATTTGAGGACAATGGCAAAGGTTTGGAAGAAAAAGCTTTAGCTGCCAAAAAGCCGGGAGGTATGGGGCTATCAAATATAATTAGTCGCGCAAAATCCTTAAATGCAAATTTTAATTTTCATACCAATTTGGAAAACGGATTTAAATTTGATTTAGTAGTTCCTCTAATTCAAGAATAATTTGTTTCAGATAGAATGATTGTCTAATTTTATAACTATAATGAGCAACCCAACCGTAAAAAAAATTCAAGTCGCCCTAGTTGATGACCACCAACTTTTTCGTAGTGGAATCAATTTTATTATTAGCGATACAGAAGATATTGAGATTGCTTTTGAAGCATCAAACGGACAGGAATTTCTGGATTTCCTTGATCAATATCAACCCGATTTAGTGTTAATGGATATTAATATGCCTGTTGTTGATGGGGTTGAAGCCACCAGAAGAGCACTGGAGAAATTTCCGAATCTTAAAGTGCTTGTACTTTCGATGTTTGGGGAGGTAGATTATTATAACACGATGATTGATCTTGGAGTTAAAGGATTTATCTTAAAAGATATTGATAATGATGAGCTAATTGATGCGATAAGAAAAGTATACAAAGGGGGTAGCTATTTTTCTCAGGAATTACTGTTGCAGTTAATTAAGAATAAACCTACCGACGATACCGTTGAGCTTACCCGCAGAGAGAAAGAAGTTCTTGAGCTAATTTGTGTTGGGCATTCAAATCAGGAAATATCCGAAAAACTGTTCATTAGTCAGAGAACTGTTGAACGGCATCGGTCAAGTTTACTTTTTAAAACCGATTCGAAAAACTCAGTTAGTCTGGTAGTTTATGCAATAAAAAGCGGACTAGTTAAAATATAAAAAAGCGAGGTGAAAACCTCGCTTTTTGTTTATCTCTCTATTTCTATCAGAATATCATCTTTATTTACTGTTTCATTTGGTTTAACATGAACCTTAATAACCTTTCCATCAATTGGAGCTGCAATCTCATTCTGCATTTTCATTGCCTCAAGAATAAGAATAGCTTCGCCAAGTTTAACCTCGGCACCGGGTTCAACTAAAATATCAACAATTTTGCCTGGCATTGGAGCCTGTAAAGATTCAACTTTGTTTTTAGCCTTTTGCTTATCAAGATATTTCTTCCTCTTGAAAGATATTGGAGTCTCAATAGTGAAATTATAGGTAACGCCATTGATAAGTACTATATACCTGTTCTGGCTTTTTTCAACTATTTCCGCATGATATTTTTTATTCTTAAAGAGGAGGTATGTAAAACCATTTTCATCATCGAAAATCTGAATATCCTGTTTTTTATGATTAATTTTTAAATTTTCACTAAACAGATCCTTTATTCTATATTTATTGTTTTGAGCAGAAACTGCTATAAATTCGGGTGATTTTTTTGACTTCTTCATAAGTTTACTTTTAAATATTTAGGAAGACTTTAAACGCTTATTTAACACCCATGGACTAAGGTTTTTGTTTTCAAAATCAACATGAGCACTATCCTCAGTTTCAAGTGATGCAACAAAATCAAACGTTGCCAAATAGGAAGCAAGCATTTCATCATCTTCTCCCTGATAAATAAGACTGTTCATCTCCTTTTCAATAAAAGAGGTGTTGAAATCTCCCTTTTTGAATTTCTTATTGGTGAGCACAGCTTTGTGAAATGGAATAGTAGTTTTAATTCCCTTTATCCAGAATTTGTTTAAGGCATTTACCATATTTGAAATAGCTTTTTCCCTATTTTCCCCAAAAACAATTAATTTAGCTAACATTGAATCGTAATAAGGAGTAACTACAGATTTTTCGGTAATACCTGTATCGATTCGAATGTTTTTACTTCTTGGGAACTGAATTTTATCTATTGTTCCAAGAAATGGAGAAAAACCAGCCTGAGCATCTTCTGCATTTATACGACACTCAATAGCCCAACCTTTAAGTTTTACATCTTCTTGTTTAAGAGGAAGCTTTTCTCCCATGGCAGTTTTTATCTGAAGTTCTATTAGATCGATACCAGTAACAAGTTCTGTCACCGGATGTTCAACTTGAATACGTGTATTCATTTCCATAAAAAAGTAGCTACCATCTGCATCTAATAGAAATTCCACAGTACCAGCTGTGAAATATTTAACGGATTCGGCAATTCTTATTGCAGCATCTCCCATCTCTTTTCGTAGCTTTTCGTCCAAAGCCGATGATGGCGCCTCTTCCAGCAGTTTCTGATGCTTACGTTGGATAGAACATTCTCTTTCACCTAAATGGATATAGTTTCCATGTTTGTCTCCAAAAACCTGAAATTCAATATGTCGCGGATTTCGAACATACTTTTCAATAAAAACAGAGCCATCATTAAATGCTTTCTCAGCTTCGTTTGTACATAAGCGAAACATTTTCTCTAGTTGAGATTCTTTCTCAACTATTCGCATACCTCTACCACCACCGCCTGCAGCAGCTTTCAAAATAACAGGGTATCCAACAGTTTTAGCAATTTTAGTTGCTTCTGCCGGATTTTTTACATTTCCCTGACTTCCTGAAAGCAGAGGGACATTATATTTTCTGGCTAATTGTTTGGCGATAGTTTTATTACCCATTTTATAGATAATATCTGCTGAAGGTCCAATAAACAGAATTTTCTCTTCTTCACACCTTTTTGCGAAATATGGACTCTCAGCCAGAAACCCATATCCCGGATGAATAGCATCAATCTTGTATGAGACAGCTACTCCTACTAATCGCTCAACATCTAAGAATTCAGGGATATCATCAATATCTTCAGAAAAATCTATTATTTGGTCAAGCGATTTTAAATAAAGTGCATTGGGTTCCTTTGAAGTTTTAATTCCAAAAGTTTTGATACCCATCTTTTTACAAGTATCGCATATTCTGATGGCTATTTCGCCTCTGTTTGCTATTAACAAGCTTTTAATTCCCATCTTTTTGTTATTTTATTCGAATCAAGTTAGTGGATGATTGGACAAAAATAAACTTTTGTCTTTTAATTAAAGAGGTATATTCCCATGCTTTCTAGATGGTCTGTTTACATGCTTGTTCTCAAGTGCATTAAATGCAAAAATTAATTTGCGTCTGGTTTCTGCTGGATCAATTACTTCATCAATATATCCTTTTTCATCAGCCACGTAAGGATTAGCAATTTCGTCTCTATACCGTTTTGCAAGTTCTTTTTTAAGTTTCGCAGGATTTTCTGATTCTATCAGTTCCTTTCTATATAATATCGAAACAGCTCCTTCCGGACCCATTACTGCAATTTCTGCTGTTGGCCATGCAAAGTTAAAATCGCCACCAAGGTTTTTACTGTTCATTACACAATAGGCTCCACCATAACTTTTTCTAAGAATTACAGTTATTTTCGGAATTGTTGCATCTGCATAAGCATAAAGAAGCTTGGCTCCATGTCGAATGATTCCGCTATGCTCCTGATCAATTCCAGGTAAAAAACCTGGCACATCTTCCAAGGTTAATAATGGAATGTTGAAGCTGTCACAAAATCTAATAAAACGTGCTCCTTTTGTTGAAGAATTGATATCCAAGGTCCCTGCCAGAACTTTAGGCTGATTTGCCAGAATTCCAATAGATTTTCCCTGCAGACGAGCAAATCCCACAACAATATTCTGAGCAAACAACTCAGCTACTTCGAAAAAGGTTTCCTTATCAACAATGCGTCTGATTACATCTTTAATATCATATGGTTTATTCGGATCGTCTGGAACTATTTCGCAAAGTGTCTCATCTGCTTCCTGATGATTATCACTAGCGTTCATTATTGGTGGATTCTCAAGATTATTTGAGGGAATATAAGAAAGAAGCTTTTTCACGCCTAAAAGCGTATTTTCTTCATCTTCATATACAAATTGAGCAACACCACTTTTTTTCATGTGTACCTCAGCTCCACCCAATTCGTCAAAACTAACATCTTCATTCAATACCTCTTTTACAACGTTAGGACCAGTTACAAACATATAACTAGTTTTATTTGTCATAAAAATAAAGTCGGTAATTGATGGAGAATATACCGCACCACCAGCAGCAGGTCCCATAATTATTGAAATTTGAGGAATTACTCCAGATGATTGCACATTTCTTTTAAAAATACTCGCATAACCGGCAAGACTGGCAACTCCTTCCTGGATTCTGGCTCCCCCAGAGTCAATTATTCCAATAATAGGGGCACCCATTTTCATAGCCATATCTTGTATCTTGACAATTTTTTCAGCATGCACTGAGCCCAAAGAACCACCCATTACAGTAAAATCCTGCGAATATACAAAGGCTGTTCGTCCTTTTATTTTACCATGCCCTATAATTACACCATCACCATAGGCAGTTACTACTTTTCCGAAGTTTGATTCGGCAGGGGCTGTACGAGTAAATGCGTCAATTTCGTCAAATGTTCCATCATCAAAAAGTAGTTCAATTCTTTCACGTGCAGTAAGCTTCCCTTTAGAATGTTGTTTAGAAGCGGCTAGATTTCCATGCTGCTGATTGTAAGCAGCATTTCTTTCCAGGAATTTCTTGTATAGTTTACCGTTTATATCCATAAAGATTTGTTTGTGTGAAAACCTATAGCTATAGAGTTGTCAGTCTATAATAGTAGATTTATGAGAGGTGTTTGAGCGAGATATTAATATGTATTCTGTCTTATGTGCCATATAATTTAGGTGACAAAAATAATAATATTATTATGATAAAATAGGTTGCAGTTTTATTAAGTTTGTCAAACACAGGTTAATTTGCTGAAGCAGTTATCTTTAAAAAATATGAGAAAGGACATTTTATAAACTATCTTTCTAAATAGCAACAATACTTTAAATTCCATATATTTAGGCAAATAACAACCTATTATTTAAATGTATTATAAATAAAACAATGTCGAGAAAGTCAAAAAAAGGGAAAATAGATAGAAAGTCACTTACAAATAATGTGATTGGCCTATTTACAAATGCACCAAAAAAATCATTCAATTTCAAACAAGTTGCTAAACTACTGTTTTTTAAAAAAGCCGATGAAAGAATACTTGTTGCTACTATAATAAGAGAATTGGCTGATGATGGTATTTTGGAAGAACTTACTCCGGGAAAATTTCGACTAAAGCCTGTTGCTAATTTTATTATTGGCAGACTTGATATAGCACAGGGTGGTTATGGGTTTGTTATTACAGATGCTATTGAAGAGGATGTTTTTATATCGAAAAACAACCTTAATCATGCTCTAAGTGGCGATTTGGTAAAGGTTACCCTTTTTGCAAAACGCAAGAAACATAATCCGGAAGGAGAGGTGCATGAGGTTCTGGAAAGGGCACGTGATACTTTTGTAGGCAATATTGAAGTAATGGATAAATTTGCATTCTTTGAGGCCGATTCGCGGAAAATGCCCCATGATCTGTTTATCCCACTAGAAAAAATAAATGGTGCTAAAAACGGACAGAAAGTAGTTGCTAAGATTACTGATTGGCCAGCTAGAGCAAAGAACCCATTTGGTGAAGTTGTTGAAGTACTAGGTAATCCGGGTGAACACGAAACAGAGATCCATGCAATTTTGGCTGAATATGGGTTACCATATAGCTTTCCAGAAGAAATGAATAAAGAGGCAGAACTAATCCCTGCTGAAATAACAGAGATTGATTATAGCGAAAGACGTGATTTTCGCGATATCACAACTTTTACAATAGACCCTGACGATGCAAAAGACTTCGATGATGCTCTTTCACTGAGGAAGCTTGAAAATGGGAATTGGGAAGTTGGTGTACACATTGCAGATGTAACACATTATATTAAACCCAAATCTCCATTGGATGAGGAAGCGCTAAACCGTGCTACTTCTGTTTACCTTGTAGATAGAGTAGTTCCAATGTTACCAGAGCGACTTTCGAATTTTATCTGTTCTTTAAGACCAGAAGAAGAGAAACTCTGTTTTTCTGCGGTTTTTGAGTTAGATCATAATGCTGAATTAAAGGACGAATGGTTTGGGAAAACGGTTATTTATTCTAATCGACGGTTTACTTATCGCGAGGCACAAGATATAATTGATGGCAACCCGGGAGATTTTAGTAAAGAAGTTCTTAAACTAAATGAACTTGCTCAAATACTTCGAAATCAGAGATACAAAGATGGAGCTATTTCTTTTGATCGCGATGAAGTTAAGTTTGATATTGATGAAACAGGAAAACCACTTAGAGTTTATTTCAGGGAGCATGGACTTTCGAATGAGTTGGTTGAGGAATTTATGTTACTTGCTAACAAACAGGTAGCAAACTTTATTGGTAATGTAGAGAATAAGAAGAATAAGAAAACCTTTGTTTATCGTATTCATGATAAACCAAATCCGGAAAAACTACAAAAGTTTAATAGAATTCTAGGGAAATTCGGGCATAAGCTTATGTTAACTTCAGCTGACAACATCTCTCATTCACTAAATAAAGTTTTGAAAGATGTTAAAGGAAAACCTGAACAAGATTTGGTTGAGACCCTTGCTGTAAGGTCCATGGCCAAAGCGGAATATTCTGTAGTTAATATTGGTCACTACGGATTGTCGTTTAAGTATTATACTCATTTTACCTCACCTATTAGGAGATACCCCGATGTAATGGTACATCGAATGTTAAATCATTATTTGAACGGCGGAGAATCAAAGAGCAAGAAAAAATATGAAGGTTATTGTCAGCACTCTTCAGAAATGGAGCAATTAGCCACTGAAGCCGAAAGAGCCTCAATTAAGTATAAACAAGTTGAATTTATGCAAGATAAAGTAGGGCAAGCTTTTGATGGTATTATTTCTGGAGTTTCTGAATTCGGAATATTCGTAGAAATTATAGAGAATAAATGCGAAGGCTTGGTAGCTGTTCGCGAATTGGTTGATGATTTTTACGAGTATGATGATGAAAATTATTGGTTAATTGGTCGTAACAATGGGAATATCTATCAACTGGGAAGTAAAATTAAGGTTGAAGTACTAAGAACCAATTTAGTAAGGAAGCAACTAGATTTTGGAATAATTGAAGAATCTTTTGAGGAATAATAAAATCAAGAACATCTTTTTAACTTGATATTGATCTCAAACTTATTTATTATTCTGAAACGGTTAATAGCCAAACAGAACGATCGATTTGTGTCCTTATTCTTGTAAGTTCGCGAAGTGCTTCAGGCTTATTAGTAAACTGACCAATACTAACACGAAAATAGCCTCCTGCTTCAACAATATCAGCTGAAAAGCCTTCGTCTGTAAGTTTCTTTTGAACTTCCTGAGCATTGTTAAATCCCTTAAAACTTCCTGCAACTAAAATGTAGAATGTTGAAGGTTCTTTTTTTACAATAGTTGTTTCTTCGGAAAACCGGAGAGCATTTTTTAAGTCAGTAATCTCATCAATTGTTTGTGCTATTTGGGTGTATGTTGAATCGTTGTTGGAATTACCTCCTATTACAATAAGATCATTTGTTTTCTCGGTAGTGCCCATATTAAATAAATACAAATCGAATTTGGATGAAATAAATACCGTTATGGCTAATAGTACAACTACAACTAATATACCGACTATTACAAAAGTTAAAGTATTGCTTCTGGGGCGAATTTTTAAAACCTTTTTTCTTATTTCTTCAGATCTCGATTCAAATTCGTTTGCTTCGATATCAATGGAATCAAGGCCAAAAGATTCTGCAAGATAGTTTTCGTTCTGTATAGCGGAAAAATTAAGTATACCTTTTTCATTAACACTAAATTCTCCAACTTCATCGACAAGAAAATATTTTTCTTCAGCTAAGGCTGATTTTATTTCTTCAACATAATTCGTTAATAGTTCTTTTGCTTCTAGTTCATTAATGTAAAGGACTTTTTGTAAATGACGCTCCAGAATCTCTCCACCCACCTTATAATCAGATTTAAAATAAACAATTTTGTCTGGTGGTAGCATTTGCTGTGTGTCAGAATCAAATTTGGCTGGGGCATATTGAGTTTCGAATCCACCAAAACCTGGCAGAATGATACATTCATTAAGCAAAACTAATTCTTTTATGTATGGAGCTAAATTCAATAGGTATCTTTAAAAATGCTAAAGTACTACTTGCACAAAAATACATGTTTTCTATATACCTAAATTTTTAAACAATAAACAATTATTCATATTCGTCTATAATTATTTTAAATTCATCAATTAATAATGAAATTGAATGACTTGGTTTTGTTTGATTTAGCCTCGTAAATCTATTTTAGTTATTTTCGCAAAAAAAAAGTGGCAATGAATATTAAAATGGTCGATCTTAATGGGCAGTACCAAAAAATAAAATTGGAAATAGATTCTGCAATACAGAAAGTTATTGACTCTTCTACCTTTATTAATGGGCCACAGGTTAGTGAACTGAAAATGGAATTGGGTGCTTATCTGAATTGTAAGTATGTTATTCCTTGCGCCAATGGAACAGATGCTCTTCAAATCGCACTAATGGCATTGAATCTTCAACCAGGCGATGAAGTTATTATCCCTGATTTTACATTTATTGCCACAGCTGAAGTGGTTGCTTTATTAAAGCTTAAGCCTGTATTTGTTGATGTGAGTCCTGGTACTTTTTTACTGGACATCGAGAAATTTGAAAAGGCCATTTCCAAAAAGACTAAGGCTGTTATTCCTGTACATTTGTATGGGCAATGCGCAAATATTTCAGAAATAAACAGAATTGCTAAGGAACATAATGTTTATGTAATTGAAGACAATGCTCAGGCTTTTGGAGCTGAAATAAATATTAATGGAGAATGGCATAAAGCGGGAACTGTTGCCGATATTGGTTGTACCAGCTTCTTCCCTTCAAAAAACTTGGGGTGCTATGGCGATGGAGGTGCAATTTTCACAAATAATGATGATTTGGGTAAGCAATTAGCAGTAATTGCAAATCATGGAGCTAAAGTGAAGTATTATCACGATATTGTAGGTGTTAACTCCAGATTAGATACAATTCAAGCCGCAATTTTGTCTGTAAAGCTGAAATATATCGATGTCTATAATGAATTAAGAAGAGAAGCTGCAAATCGATACGATACGCTCTTATATGGTATAAAAGAAGTTAAAACTCCTCAGAGAGTGGAAAATTCTTCACATGTATTTCATCAGTACACAATTATTGTTGAAAGACGAAATGAATTGAAATCGCACCTTGAAAATAAAGGCATACCTTCAATGATTTATTATCCTGTCGGGATGCATAACCAAAATGCGTATAAAGCTAAAGGAAACTTTGAGGTGTCAGATATGTTATGCAATAGTGTACTTTCATTGCCAATGCATACAGAGCTAGATGAGAGCCAACAAGAATACATCGCACAAACTATAAAAGAATTTTATAAATTATAAAATGGAAAAGTATTTTGCCCATACAACAGCATGTATTGATGAAGGATGTGAGATTGGGGAAGGAACAAAAATTTGGCATTTCTCTCATATTATGCCTAATTGTAGAATAGGTGAAAATTGCAATATTGGACAGAATGTTGTTGTGTCGTCAGATGTAATTCTTGGAAGAAATGTTAAGGTTCAGAATAATGTTTCGATTTATACAGGAGTTATTTGTGAAGATGATGTATTTCTAGGGCCTTCAATGGTTTTTACAAATGTGATAAATCCACGAAGCGCGATTGTACGCAAAACTGAATATATGAAGACTGTTGTTTGCAAAGGAGCTTCAATAGGTGCAAATGCTACAATAGTTTGCGGAAATAATATTGGTCGATATTCTTTTGTTGGTGCTGGAGCTGTTGTTACAAAGGAAGTTCCTGACTATGCACTTGTTGTTGGAAATCCATCGCATCAGATTGGGTGGGTTAGTGAATACGGACATCGTTTAGAATTTAATGAGAATCAGGAAGCAATTTGTCCTGAAAGCAAACAAATATATAAACTTGAAAATAATAAGGTAAAACCTATATCGACAAATGGATAAAATATTAGTTACAGGAGGAACTGGTTATATTGGTTCCCATACAGCAGTAGAATTAATCGAAAGCGGGTTTGAGGTTGTTATTGTTGACAATCTTTCAAATTCGAGTATTGAAGTTCTTGATGGAATAGAGAAAATTACCGGGGTGCGACCACATTTTGAAGAGTTTAATCTTTGCGAGAGAGATAAAGTTTTTAATTTGTTCGAAAAGTATGGCGATATAAAAGCGATAATTCATTTTGCTGCGCTAAAAGCTGTTGGAGAATCGGTTGAGAAACCATTGGCTTATTACGATAATAATATTAGCTCTTTGATGAATATTATGCTTGCTATGGAAAAGTATGGACAGCCCGGATTAGTATTCTCATCGTCTTGTACAGTTTATGGACAACCCGATGTTTTGCCTGTTACCGAAGAGGCTCCAACTAAAAAAGCTCTGTCGCCATATGGAAATTCTAAGCAAATTGCTGAGGATATTATTAGTGATTCAATTTATGCAAATTCTGATTTAAAGGCTATTTCTCTAAGATACTTTAATCCTGTAGGTGCACATGCCTCTGCTTTAATAGGAGAATTACCACTGGGGATTCCGGCAAATCTTATTCCATTTGTAACGCAAACCGCAGCAGGATTAAGAGAGCAATTAAGTATTTTTGGCGACGATTATGATACTCCAGATGGAACAGCAATTCGTGATTATATACATGTTGTAGATTTAGCTAAAGCACATGTTGTTGCTGTAAAGAGAATTCTTGACAAAAAGTCTAAAAAGGCTTATGAAATATTTAACCTGGGAACTGGTAAAGGCGTTTCTGTTATGGAAATAATCAAAACATTTGAGAAAGCGACCGGGAAAAAAGTTAATTATAAAATTGTTGGTCGTCGCGAAGGTGATATTGAAAAAGTTTGGGCCGATACCCGCTTTGCAAATGAAGAGCTTGGTTGGAAATCAGAAAAAACTTTGGAAGAAACCCTATCTTCTGCCTGGAAATGGGAAAAGAATATTCGAAATATAACCGATTAAACTAATATCGAGATGAAAAAAAATATAGTAATAACTGGTGGTGCTGGATTTATTGGCTCTCATGTTATCAGACTATTTGTAAATAAATATCCTGAATACAATATTATTAACGTTGATAAACTAACCTATGCCGGTAATCTGGAAAATTTAGCAGATATCGAGAATGCTCCAAATTACAAGTTTGAAAAAGTTGATATTGTAAAAAATGAAGAAGTTGAAGCTCTTTTTGGGAAGTATTCTATTGATGGAATTATTCACTTAGCAGCAGAATCACATGTTGATCGTTCAATTACAAATCCAAACGAATTTATTTTAACAAATGTAGTTGGAACTGCAAATCTTCTTAATTCGGCAGTAAAGCATTGGAAAGATAATATGGAAGGTAAACTTTTCTACCATGTTTCTACCGATGAGGTATATGGCTCGCTTGATGATGGAGGATATTTTCTGGAAACTACTTCATACGATCCTCAGAGTCCTTATTCTGCCTCAAAAGCTAGTTCAGACCATTTTGTAAGAGCCTATCATAATACCTACAAACTCCCAGTTGTGATCTCTAATTGTTCAAATAATTATGGGCCCAATCAATTTCCTGAAAAGCTAATACCGCTTGTATTTAACAATATTCTGAAGAAGAAAACTATTCCAGTTTATGGGAAAGGAGAAAATGTTAGAGACTGGCTTTATGTAATTGATCATGCAAGAGCCATTGATGAAATATATCACAATGGGAAATTGGGTGATACATACAACATTGGGGGAAATAATGAATGGCAGAATATTGACCTTGTACGCATATTCTGTAGAGTAATGGATAAAAAGCTTGGTCGTTCAGAAGGCGAATCAGAGAAACTTATTTCATTTGTAACCGATCGTGCAGGACATGATTTAAGATATGCTATTGATTCATCTAAACTACAGAATGAGCTTGACTGGAAGCCATCAGTTACTTTTGAAGAAGGTTTAGAAAAGACTGTTGACTGGTATCTTGAGAATGAAAAATGGCTCGAGAATATTCTTTCGGGAGACTATGAAAAATACTATAGCTCTATGTACGAAAGTAGATAGACTAACGAACCAATGATAAATAAAAAATCCACTTTAGTTTACCAAAGTGGATTTTTTATTTAGTCAAATATCTTATTTATTACTCCACAGTCACCGATTTAGCCAGATTTCTTGGCTGGTCAACATTACAACCTCTCATTACTGCAATGTAGTATGAGAATAATTGCAAAGGAATTACCGATAAAAGAGGAGTTAATATTGTTTCTGTTTCAGGAATCTCAAATACATGATCGGCCATGTCTCTAATAATTGTATCGCCTTTAGTAACAACGGCAATAACTAGACCATTTCGTGCCTTAACTTCTTGGACATTGCTTACAATTTTTTCATACGAGGAGTCCTTGGTTGCCACAACGACAACGGGCATATTCTCATCAATTAGCGCAATTGGTCCGTGTTTCATCTCGGCAGCGGGATACCCCTCAGCATGGATGTATGAAATCTCTTTAAGTTTCAGTGCTCCTTCAAGAGCAACAGGGAAAAGATAGCCTCTTCCCAGATATAGAGCGTTTGTTGCTTCTTTATAAAGATCTGCAACATGTTTATATTGTTCGCTATGCTCAAGAATTTCATTAATCTTATCAGGAATTAGGTTAAATTCACGTATAAGCGAACGATGGTATTCATCACTAATATAGCCTCTGCTTCTTCCAACAACAATTGCCATCATGGCTATAACAGTAACCTGAGCTGTAAATGCTTTTGTTGAAGCAACTCCGATTTCAGGGCCGGCATGCGTGTAAACTCCTGCATCTGTTTCCCTCGGAATAGAAGAACCTACAACATTGCAAATTCCTAAAACTGTAGCACCTTTTTCCTTTGCTAGCTTAATTGCAGCAAGGGTATCAGCAGTTTCTCCACTTTGACTAATAGCAATAATTACATCATCTTTACTAATAATTGGATTTCTATATCTGAATTCAGATGCATATTCAACCTCAACGTTAATTCTGGCCAGATCTTCAAATAAATATTCTCCAACTAGCCCGGCATGCCAAGAGGTGCCACATGCAATTATAATAATACGCTTAGCTTTTTCAAGAGTGGGTAATACTTCAAATAATCCTCCAAGATGAATCTCATCTTCTTCGCTTCTTACTCTTCCTCTAAATGTGTCATTTATTGATTTGGATTGCTCAAATATTTCTTTAAGCATGAAATGATCGTATCCACCTTTGTCTATTTCTCCAATATCAATATCTAGTTCATGAATAGTTGGAGTTTGCTCATCATTCTTGATGGTTTTTAATGTAAGCTGGTCTTTTTTAATTACCGCAACATCACCATCATTAAGATAAATAACACTTTTAGTATACTCAACAATAGGAGTTGCATCTGAGGCAATAAAATATTCTTCGTTTCCTACACCAATTACTAACGGACTACCCTTTCTTGCAGCAATAAGTTTGTTTGGTTCATCGGCGCACATAACAACTAAGCCATAAGCACCAACAACTTTTGTGAGAGCGAGTCGAACAGCAATTTCAGCATCGACTTGTCCTTTTTCATAAATGTATTCAATCAGATTAGCGAGAACCTCAGTATCAGTTTCACTTTGAAATTTCACACCGCGCTCCATTAATCTATCTCTCAAACGAGCGTAATTCTCAATAATACCATTATGAATTATCGTGAACTTGCCATTCATAGAGGAATGAGGGTGGGCATTAACATTATTAGGTTCGCCGTGAGTGGCCCATCTGGTATGTCCTATACCAATATTTCCGGTTAGTTGTTTTTCTCCAATAAATTTTTCTAAATCGGATACTTTCCCCTTCTGTTTATAAACCTCAGGTTTGTCTTCAAGAATAGCTACTCCAGCGGAATCATATCCACGGTATTCAAGCCTTTTAAGGCCGTTGATTAAGATTGGTAAGGCTTCTCTGTCGCCAATATACCCAACAATTCCACACATAATTAATAATTGGTTAAAGTATATATCAAACGTAAATAGGCTGGTTTAGTAGCATGGTTTCCTGAATTCAGGATTATCCTGGATGGATTCTTATAGTCAATAGAAGATGTACTTGTAAAATTATTATTAGCAATATTCAGGTATAGCCTTTCATCATTCCATTCACCACGCATAAATTTGTGTACCGATTCAGTAATATTAACTCGGTACTCGTCGTTATCCGAATCGAAAAAGCCATTAAAATATAATGCATTGTCTGTAAAGTAATCGTCTGCTGTAAAAATAAAATTATCATTTTCTAAAACAGAATAAGGGGCAATTCTCTTTGGATAAGAATACGAAGATGTATCTTCTGTGAACGTCACGGGAAAGACAAGTTCGGCCAGATTTATTCCAATTTTATCCATGTTCGCATTCCGGAAACTATCTAACTCAACCAAGTCAATTAAGCCTTTAACACCATCCATAGACTGTAAATAAAAATTTTGGCTTTCTTCAGAGTCATTAATAGCATTTTTTATAGACGCATTATTATAATCATGCTTGTAAAAACCTTGGTAATTTGCTAAGTCATGGTAAGCATACAATATTGTATCATTTACTCCATCTTTGCTGCCATGGGGGCGCTTAAATCTCACAAGAAGCTTAGATTTTTTGTAAAAGAAATTATTTAAACCACCGGAGGTGCCTGTTTTTGCTTGTCCATATAAATAGAAACCGGGGAAATTTTCATTGAAATCCGCACTCTGTGTAAGACTGGTATTCATAAGCATTTCTCCATATGTCTTGTCAAGCTTAACTTTGATATAATTGCCACTATCAAGAACGGGTATTTCAGATTCTGGGTCATTTGATATAAAAAAAGTAGAATCTTTCATTGATATAGGATTCTCATTAAAGGGGAATAAATCTGACTTGACAATATAGTTTGTTTTTGGAGCTCCAGCAACTTCTCCATAAGTAACTGCTTTGGTTAAAGGATGCACAATTACTTTGAAACCGTCTTTTGTACCATATACATTTGAACCTTCGATATTTAAATAGATTGCACATTCTATAAATTCATCAGATTCTTCAATGGTAGTATCAATTTTGTAATATTTATTTCCGCGATTAAAATAGGTAAACAATTGAGCCCAGGTTTCTCCAAAAGTTGAATCTTTTACATGACCAATAGGGCAATTGTCTGTTTCAGTTCCATTCGATGTGGAATAACCCGACATTGCAATATCTTTTGTAGTGCATTTTATTTTCAATGTATCTGCTTTAGCAACAAACCTATCTCCACTGGGTAGTATTTCAATACCTACTTTCAAAGGGTCGTCAGCACAAGATATAGTAATTAGAATCCCAATTAATAAAATTGGAAGACCTTTGAGATTTAATCTATTCATGCGAAAATTGTTCAATTAATCAAGTATAGAATCGTAAAAATCGGAGTATGCCTTCACGTAAGTCTGTTCGTCTTGGTATTCGAGTTTTGGAGTACCAGTACTTTCAACATACTTCATTACCTCTGAATTTATTTCATTACTACCATATATAACGCCATCAGAAGAATTTATTGCCAACTTCATTAAGTTTTCATAACTAGGATCGGAAACAACATCTAAATCGGATGTGTTTAATCCGCTGCTGGCAAGCTTTTCTTTTAAACGATTATTCAGAGGTTCTTTAAAGTCTTTATCATAAATAGAAGTTACAAGCTTCGTATTTTGAAATAGAGGGTCGTCGTTGTAATATTGCTTTATGTAAATAGGCAACAGGGCAGTAAACCAACCATGGCAATGGATTAGATCCGGAGCCCACTGAAGTTTTTTTACTGTTTCAACAACACCACGAGTGAAAAATATAGCTCGTTCATCATTGTCACTAAAGGAATTGCCATCCTGATCTTGAAGGGTGTATTTTCTGTGAAAGAAATCTTCATTATCAATGAAGTATACCTGCATTCTGGCCGCTTGTATTGATGCGACCTTAATTATCAAAGGATGATCATTATCGTCAATGATTAAATTCATCCCAGACAAGCGTATTACCTCATGTAACTGATTTCTTCTTTCATTTATACAGCCAAACCTTGGCATAAAAGTGCGGATTTCTTTTCCTGTTTCTTGAATTCCCTGAGGAAGATTTCTTGCTATAACTGATAATTCTGTTTCCGGAAGATAAGGAGTTATTTCCTGCGAAACAAACAATACTCTTTTAGCCATATTATTCTTTATGTTTCAGAAATATCCTGCAAAAGTACTAAAAATAATCCGGCCTAAAAAATGAATCGTCTCCTAAAGCCTGTCTTTATTGATGTTAATAAAAGTTAATTGTTGATTGTTAGCAGCAATTCTTTCCAGGCTTTATAAATTGCTTATCTTTGTGCGGTTTTTTTGAATATGAAAGTAGTAAACACAATAGCAGAATTAAAGGCAATACTTAATCCTAAACAAGGGAATGAAAGTATAGGTTTTGTACCTACGATGGGAGCTTTGCATAATGGTCATCTTTCTTTAGTTGAACAATGTGTACAGGGGAATGATTTTACTGTTACCAGTATTTTTGTTAATCCAACTCAATTTAATGATAAGTCTGATTTGGAAAGGTATCCCAGAGATTTGAAAAAGGATTGCCAAATGTTAGAATCTGTAGGATGCAATCTGGTGTTTGCTCCTTCTGTTAACGAAATGTATCCCGAACCTGATACTCGCACATTTGATTTTGGGAGCTTGGAAACAGTAATGGAAGGAAGATTTCGACAAAATCATTTTAATGGAGTGGGGCAAATTGTATCGAAATTATTTGATGCCGTTGAGCCAAGTCGTGCTTACTTTGGGTTAAAAGATTTTCAGCAACTGGCTGTCATTAAAAAATTAGTCAGGGATAATAATTTCAAGGTTGAAATAGTTCCTTGTGCAATAATAAGAGAGAATGACGGATTGGCTATGAGTTCAAGAAATGTTTTGCTTGAAGAGAGAAAAAGAAAAGCCGCACCTTTTATTTATGAGATGCTTAAGTTTACAGTTAATGAGAGTTCTCGGAAAAGTCCAAAAGAATTAAAGGATTTGATGAAAGAGGCCTTTTTGAAAAATTCAGAACTTGATTTAGAATATTTTGAAATTGTCGATAATGAAACACTTCAGCCAGTTAATGCTTTTAGGTCTGAAACTCCCACTACTGCTTGTATTGCTGTACATGCAGGAAAGATTAGATTAATCGATAATATCCAAATAATTTTGTAACTTTGTACTGCTATGTTTGTAGAGGTAGTCAAATCAAAAATCCACCAGGTAAAAGTTACCGAGGCGAATTTACATTATGTAGGAAGTATTACCATTGATGAGGATTTAATGGAGGCATCTAATATCATAGAAAATGAAAAGGTGCAAATTGTTAATATCAACAACGGTGAACGTTTAGAAACCTATGTAATCAAAGGGGAAAGGGGCTCAGGTGAAATTTGTCTGAATGGTCCCGCAGCAAGGAAAGTAGCAGTTGGCGATATTATTATTATTATAGCCTATGCCATGATGAATCTCGAAGAAGCTAAAGGCTTTAATCCTACTATTATTTTTCCTGATTACGAGAATAATACCCTTCGTTAGTTTAGCTTAGCTTGTTTACTTTTATCATCGCCATGTTTATTTCATGGTGAGCATTATTGTTTTCTTTATTTTGTATTCAAAATTAACCTGTAGACATTATATGGCTAAGAGTAAAAATGTTTTTGTTTGTCAGGAATGTGGTGCCGAATCCCCAAAATGGATCGGTAGGTGTGCCGCTTGTAATAATTGGAATACCTATGTAGAAGAAGTTAAAATAACTAAAACATCAAGTACAAGGCAAACTCATGTATTTGACTCAGAAAAATCTTCACCACAGAATTTTAGTCAGATAAAATCTGAGGACTATGCAAGAGCACAAACTGGAATAAAGGAGTTTGACAGAATTCTAGGAGGAGGAATTGTACCCGGGTCATTTATTTTATTGGGAGGTGAACCTGGTATTGGGAAATCTACCCTTGCGCTTCAGCTAGCATTAGAAATAAAAGGCAAGGTATTATATGTTTCTGGTGAAGAAAGCGGAGGTCAAATAAAAATGAGAGCCAACCGAATTGGAAATCTGAATGATAATTGTCTTGTATACAATGAAACCAATCTTCATGATATACTAGTTCATTTTAAAAAAGAAAGACCCTCTTTACTTGTAATAGACTCAATTCAAACAATATATACCTCAAATATTGAATCAGCTCCCGGCAGTGTATCTCAGGTTAGAGAATGTGCAGCAACTTTGTTAAATGCGGCTAAAGAAAGTAAAACACCAGTATTGTTAATAGGTCATATTACAAAGGATGGCTCCCTTGCAGGACCTAAGGTACTTGAACATATTGTTGATACAGTTATTCAATTTGAGGGAGACCAACATCTTCATTTTAGAATTTTGAGAACACTAAAGAACCGGTTTGGAGCAGTACCTGAACTAGCTATATTTGAAATGAATCAGACCGGCTTGCATGAAGTGTTAAATCCTGCAGGTTATTTTTTGCACGAATCAGTTGATAACCTTAGTGGAATTGCGATAGCATGTACTGTTGATGGAATTAAACCTTTGTTAATTGAAACCCAAGCTCTTGTTAGCACCGCTGTATACGGAACTCCGCAACGGTCGGCCACTGGATTTGATACACGGCGTTTAAATATGTTACTCGCTGTGTTAGAAAAAAAAGCTGGGCTAAATGTTTCAAGCAAGGATATTTTCTTAAATATTGGTGGAGGCATAAAAATTCAGGATACTGCTGCAGATTTAGCTATTATTGCCGCGATTGTCTCTTCAAGAACTGATCAGGCTATACCACCAAGAACTTGTTGTTGCGCAGAAGTAAGTCTTACAGGAGAATTAAAGCCAGTATCAAGAATTGAACATCGGGTGGCAGAGGCAGTAAAGCTAGGATTTAACAAGTTTATTGTTTCTTCTTATCATAAAGATTTACCTATAAATAAGGACATTGAAATAAAAAAAGCATCGTCGTTAAACGATGCTCTTCGATTAATATTTCGAAACTAAAAATGTTTTAGTTAGTTGTTTCCAAAGCCAAAATCACTAAATGGGTCACTACCATCATCGAAATTATTTTCGGGTTCTTTTTGCTTGTCGCAATCAAGATCAACTTTAAAACCTTCAGGAGCCTCAAAAACATCTTCTTCTGTAATAAACAAAGTTGAATCATTGTATACGCGAGTCATGTATTCACCCCAAATTGGTAATGCCATACTTGTGCCGGAACCCATTCCAAGTCTGTCAAAATGAATAGATCTTTCTTCAGCGCCTACCCAGGCACCTGATACAAGATTTGGTGTAATACCAATGAACCAGCCATCGCTATGTTTATTCGTTGTTCCGGTTTTTCCGGCAATTTCTCCATCCATACCATATTTGTAACGCAATCTTGCAGCTGTGCCAAATTTTGTAACTCCCTGCATTAAATTGAGCATTAAAAATGCTGTTTCCTCACTGATTGCTTCCTTAGTTTCTGGCTGAAAAGTTGCCAGAACATTCCCATATTTATCTTCAATTCTGGTAACAAATAATGGTTTTGTGTGAATACCTTTATTTGCAAAAGTTGCATAAGCTGCCACCATTTCCTTAACCGACATATCAGAGGTTCCGTAAATCATAGATGGAACAGGATCAATATGACTCTCAATTCCCATTTTGTAAGCTATATCAGCAATAGGTTGAGGTTTAAATCTGGAAACCAGAAAAGCAGATATGTAATTCTCTGAATTTGCAAGTCCCCACTTTAACGATTTCAATGTGCCTAAATGCTTTGGATTGCATGTTGTGTTCGGCACCCATATAGTGTCGTTAACCTTGAATCTTACGGGTGATACAGGTACTTCATCGCAAGGAGTATAGCCTTCCTGCATTGCAAGAATGTATAAAAATGGTTTAAAGGTTGATCCTGCTTGTCTTTTACCTACACTTACATGGTCGTATTTGAAATGTTTAAAATTTATTCCTCCAATATAGGCTTTAACGTGTCCTGTTTTAGGATCCATAGACATGAAGCCAGTATTCAAAAAAGTTTTGTAATAAAGAATTGAGTCCAAAGGAGTCATTACAGTGTCAATATCATGTTCCCAAGCAAAAACTTCCATTTCTACTGAATCCTTGAAAACTTTGTAAATAGAGTCCATTGAGATTCCCCGATTTCTGAGTGATCGTCCTCTCTCAGAATTTCGAATAGCTCTCTTAAGAATCTTGTCTATATCCTTGTTCGTGAGGTCATCAGAAAATGGCCCTCGTTTTCTACCCTGCTTTTCTTTTGAAAACTCTTTTTGTAAATAGCCACCAATATGAGCTCGGACCGCTTCTTCTGCATATTGTTGTAGTTTAGAATTTATAGTTGTATATATTCTTAAGCCATCAACTTGAATATCGTAGGGTTTACCATCTGGTTTTCTGTTTTTATTGCACCAACCGAATAATGGGTCGTCTGCCCAAAGTGTAGAATCTCTTTGAAAAGAAGAGTAATAAGTGTAGTCTTTACGTTTTATTTCTTTACGAGTCATCATATATCTGATGTGCTCTCTAAAATAAGTTGCTAGCCCAACATTATGACTAACAGGCTGATAATCGATTTTAACAGGAAGAAGCATTAAAGAATCGGCTACAGAGTCAGAAATGTAATTATACTTTGCCATTTGAGCTAGGACAGTATTTCTCCGTTTAAAAGCATTCTCTGGATATCTTTTTGGATTATAAATAATGGCATTTTTTGCCATTCCTACCAATACAGCGGCTTCCTCTATTTTTAAAGAATCAGGAACCTTATTAAAATAAATTTGACTTGCAGAATGTATTCCTACAGCACTGTAAAGAAAGTCGTATTGATTAAAATAAAGAGCGACAATTTCTTCTTTAGTGTACGATTTTTCGAGCTTTATCGCAATTACATATTCTTTTATTTTTTGTTTAAGTCTTTCAGGAAGAGTTCTAGCTTGCTTATGAAATAAAAGTTTTGCTAATTGCTGAGTAATAGTACTTCCACCACCTCTTCTACCTAAAAAAACAAAGGCTCTGATTGTTCCTTTGAAATCTATACCAGAGTGTTTAAAATATCTTATGTCTTCAGTCGCTACTAATGCATCAACAAGGTGTTTTGGCAACTGGTCATACTCAACATTAGTTCTATTCTGGTTAGTGGAATAAATACTTCCTAATACTTCATTATCTTCTGAGATTATTAGGGTTGCCAGATTAATTTTCGGATTTTCTAAATCTTCAATTGGAGGCATATAACCCAACTTACCAGAAGATGAAAGCCAAAACAATATAAATATTGACAAAAGTGGCGTTAACACTAAGCTCCAGAACAAGATGGTAAACTTTTTAAACTTCGGATTATGTGTTTTCATTTAGGGGTTGATATTTTCAATCATTTATAATTTTCATTCCCAGTTTGAAAATTCTCTTGGCATTAAAATAAAAATATTCATCTTTGCCAAAGAATTGTTAAATGAGAGTGCTTACAATTTTGTAGTTTGATTCTTTTGCATGTAAAAGTATTAATTATTTAATTTAGCAGAAAATATAGTAATTAATATAACTTATAAACTAAATAATCTTTCAACCTTTTTTAAGGAAGTTTATTGTGTACAAGTCTTTAACACAATAAATTTTAACAAAATTTGTTTGTCAATAACCAAAATAATAGCTAATGATTGAGAATCTGGTTATAGTTGAGTCGCCTGCAAAGGCAAAAACCATTGAGAAATTCTTAGGAAAAAATTTTCAGGTAACATCAAGTATGGGGCATATCCGGGATCTGGCAAAAAAAGATTTCGGAATTGATATTAGTAAGAACTATTCGCCTCAATATATTGTCCCCGATGATAAAAAGAAAATTGTTGCTGAACTTAAAAAGTTAGTTAAAGATTCGAAGGTAGTTTGGCTAGCATCCGATGAAGACCGCGAGGGTGAGGCTATCGCTTGGCATCTTGCACAAGTTTTAAAACTAGATACTAATAAAGCCAGAAGAATTGTTTTTCATGAAATTACAGAGAAGGCTATTAAAGATTCTTTAAAAGACTACAGAACCATTGATCAAAATCTTGTAAATGCACAGCAAGCAAGAAGAATTTTAGACCGATTGGTTGGTTTTGAACTTTCTCCAGTATTATGGAAAAAAGTTAAACCTCAATTATCGGCAGGAAGAGTCCAAAGTGTTGCAGTTAGACTAACTGTTGAAAGAGAACGAGAAATCATTAACTTTAAATCAAGTTCAGCATATAGAGTTAGAGGAAGCTTTAAAATTGATGGTACAAAAAGCATGTTAAATGCTGAATTAAATAAGCGTTTCGACAAAGAGAAAGATGCGAATGAATTTTTAGTAAAGTGTGAAACTGCAGATTTCTCAGTAAGTAATGTAACAAAAAAACCATCGAAAAAATCTCCGGCAGCTCCTTTCACAACATCAACATTGCAACAAGAAGCTAGTCGAAAATTAGGTTATTCTGTTTCACAAACTATGGCTGTTGCTCAAAGATTGTATGAGTCAGGACATATTACATATATGCGTACCGATTCTGTTAACCTTTCAGACCTTGCAGTTAATGCAGCGAAGAAGGTAATTGAAAATGAATATGGATCAGAATATTCCCAGACTCGGAGTTATAAGACAAAAGCTAAGGGAGCACAAGAGGCTCACGAAGCTATTCGTCCAACATACTTAGATAAAAAATCTATATCAGGGAACAGCAATGAAGAGAGGCTCTACGAGTTAATATGGAAACGTACTGTAGCATCACAAATGAGTGATGCAAAACTTGAGAAAACTACTGTAAATGTAAAAGTCTCAAATTCAGAAGAGCGTTTTATTGCACAAGGCGAGGTATTAAAGTTTGAGGGCTTCCTGAAGGTTTATATTGAATCCACCGACGATGAAGTTGAGGAAGAGGAAAAAGGTTTATTGCCCCCAATTAAGGAAGGGCAAGCTCTTAAGCGAGATCAGATAAATGCCACCCAAAGATTCACTAAGTGGCCTCCAAGATATACAGAAGCAAGTTTGGTACGAAAACTTGAAGAACTTGGAATTGGACGTCCATCTACTTATGCACCCACAATCTCTACAATTCAAAACCGGGGATATGTTTTAAAAGAAGACAGAGAAGGGAAAGAACGAGATTATATTGTATTGATCTTAGATAGTAAAGGAATTAATAAGGAAACAAAAACTGAGATTGCCGGCAATGAGAAAGCAAAGCTTTTTCCAGATAATATTGGCATGATTGTGAACGATTTTCTTTTGGAATATTTTAAGGATGTTATGGATTTCAATTTTACAGCCAAAGTTGAAAAAGATTTCGATGAGATTGCTGCTGGAAAATTAGATTGGGCAAAAATGATTGATTTGTTTTATAAACCTTTTCATAATAATGTTGAGAAAACGCTTGAAGTTTCGGAATATTCAAAAGGAGAAAAAGAGCTAGGAACTGATCCAGAGTCTGGTAATCGAGTTATTGCCAGGATGGGAAGGTATGGTCCAGTTATTCAAATAGGAGAAAAAAATGAAGAAACTGGAGAGAAACCTAAGTTTGCCAGTATGCTTAAGGGGCAGCAAATTGAGACAATTACTTTGGAGGAAGCATTAAGTTTATTCCAACTACCTCGTAGTTTAGGCGAATATGAAGAGAAAGAAATGACAGTTGCAATTGGACGTTTTGGACCATATGTACGTCATGATAATAAATTTGTTTCTCTCAAGAAAAACATTGACGATCCTTATACCATTGAGGCAGAAAGGGCAATTGAGCTGATTGAAGAAAAACGCGAAAAAGACAGGAATAAATTCATAAAGACTTTTGATGATGAACCAGATCTTCAAGTTCTAAATGGTAGATGGGGTCCATATATTGCTTATCAAAAGAAGAATTATAGAATTCCAAAAGGTACAGAAGCAAAAGATCTATCAAAAGAAGATTGTATGCAAATAGTTAAGGATGCTGGAAAGAAAAAAACTAAAAAATAGTAAGTTTTAATGGAGTTATCAAATTATATTGACCCTGTTGAGCTTGAGAAACCTGAGCAAGATTATTTACAAAGTGAAGATCTTTTTCCGCGAACAATTACTATTAATACAGCAAGCTTAGAAATTGGTGACTTAAGTCAGTATGATGTTGCAATTTTAGGAATACCAGAGGAAAGAAATTCTTATAACAAAGGAACAGCACTTGCCCCTGATAATATTAGAGGTGAACTTTACAGATTAATAAGCCCTATAAACAAGTTAAAGTTAATTGATTTAGGTAACCTGAAATCAGGAAATACATATACTGACACATATTTTGCCTTGAAAGACATAGTATACCAATTACTATGCAATAACATAACTATTATTTTAATTGGAGGTAGTCAGGATTTAACATTACCTTCCTTTCAGGCCTTTGAAATTTATCAGGAAAAAATAAATCTTGTAGCTGTAGATTCAAAGATAGACTCCTACAAAGAATCACTAACATCAAATTCCGACTCATATTTGCTAGAATTACTTTTGAAGAAACAAAAACTATTCAAATTTGTGAATATTGGTCATCAGGCATATCTAACTGAAAAACATAATCTGGATTTTCTTAATAAGCTTTTTCATGAAGCAATTCGGCTTGGTCAGGTGCGTTCTGATATTAAAATGATAGAACCTATTTTACGCGATACAGATATTGTGAGTTTTGATATAGGAGCAATTAGACAATCTGATGCTCCTGGTCATTTTAGGCACACACCAAATGGATTTTATTCTGAAGAAGGTTGCCAGATTGCCAGATATGCAGGAATAAGTGATCGATTAAGGCTTTTTGGGATTTTCGAAACGAATTCTAGATTAGATCAAAATAACCATACTGCAGCTTTGGCAGCTCAAATAATTTGGCATTTTATTGATGGATTGGAGTTTCGAATTCTTGAAACTCCAGAGGACGAAAATTCTAATTTTAAAACTTTTATTGTTGGACATACCGATTTAGATTACGATATGACCTTTTATAAAAGTATGATCACAGAGCGTTGGTGGCTTGCAGTGCCTGATGTTAAGAATAATAGCTCAATTATTATCGCATGTTCCGATAAAGACTACCAATTAGCCTGCAATCATGAAGTGCCTGATATTTGGTGGAAGACATTTCAAAAGCTCAACTAATTTCTCATTAATGTTGTATTCAAGAAAGTTTTTTCTGGAAAAAGGTAACCTCAGAGTAGTTTTTTAAGTATAAAACTAAGTATTAATGTGTATGTTGATTACTTAGCTTGTATTGATACAATATTTTTACTTATTTTACTTTTATATATATTAGGCCTTAATGTACAAGGCTTCTAGGCAAAAAGAGAAATAATGAAAAAGTATCTCATATTGGCTTTGTTAATTATACAGATTTCAAGCGCTTTAGCGCAACAATTACCTGTAGTTAGTCACTATATGTATGATTTTACAAGGACTAACCCAGGAAGTTTAGGAAGCAATGATATGATTTGTACATCTGGAATAATAAAACAATCAATGATAGGCATGCCTGGGGCACCCCAGAATTTGTTTGTAAATGCCTCTGTTCCATTTAATTTATTTGGAGCAAAGCATGGTGCAGGATTATCTGTTTACAGAGATGAGATTGGTTTATATAGCGATATAGATGTTCGATTGGGCTATGCTTTTAGATTTACTGTCGGAGAGGGAACTCTTGGAGTTGGTATAAATGGTGGACTTAGGCAAAAATCACTTGACGGTAGTAAGTTGGAGGGAAATGGTACAAATATAGAACCTAAAGATGATAGATATATTCCTCAGGTAAAATTAGATGCTAATTCAATTGGTTTTGGCGCAGGAGTTTTTTATCGATCAGAGGGAATTTACTTTGGAGCATCAGTATTAAATGTATATGCAACAGAAATTGATTATACAAAAGATGCAACTGGCTCTGCTGGCTCTTTAGCAAAAGAATCTTTAGATCCACATTACTATGTTACAGCGGGTTACAGCATTCAGTTGGCAAATCCTTCATATGAAATTGATCCTTCTGTACAGTTTTATTCTGATGGTGTTTCAGTAATATTTGATGTAAATGGCACATTAACATACAATAAAAAAATATGGGGCGGCGTTTCATATAGAGCTGGAGCCTCTGTTATTGGAATGGCTGGCATAAGTGTACTTGATGGATTAAAAGTTGGCTTAGCTTATGATTTTAATACGTCTTCACTTAATAAGCAATCGCAGGGAGGATATGAGGTTTTATTGAATTATTGTTTTAAATTAGGTACTGATAAATCGCCAGAAAGATATAAAAGCATTAGATATTTATAAAAAATTTATATAAATTAAACGAAAAGAAAAAAAGATATATTTCAGATAAATTCCTTTGATTATGAAAAAGCTGATTTCTTTAGGTTTCATCCTAACTGTTATTTTATTGGGCAGTTGTAGTAATTACCGTAGTGGTGAATTGACTGGAGTTCAAGGGCGTTCGCGCTATTTTGAACCAGATCCGTTTGGTATGGTATTCATCCCGCAGGGAAGTTTTACAATGGGCATTAACGATCAAAGTGTTCCATGGGCTCAAAATGATTACACTAGAACTGTAACAGTAGATCCATTTTGGATGGATGAGACTGAAATTACAAATAATGAGTATCGACAATTTGTTTATTGGGTTAAAGACTCAATAATGCGTCGTATGTTGGGTGAGCACCTTGATGATTTTATTTTCCAGGAAGATGCATTTGGAAATCCAATTGATCCCCCTAAAATTAACTGGGATATCAGAATAGATTTTCGCGATGAAGAGATAAATGAAATTCTAAGTGATATATATTATCCAGTTGAAGAACGTTTTTTTGGACAAAAGAGCATTGATACTCGGAAACTATCTTATGAATATTTCTGGATCGATTTAAAACAGGCTGCAAAAAGAGGCAATCGATATAACTTCGAAACAAAGGAATATGAAGGAACCGTTGTTAATAATGATGGGGAAAGAATTGATATTGAGGATAGGTCGAGCTTTATTATTAGAGATATTATAAATGTTTACCCTGATACATTATGTTGGATTGCGGATTTTACCTATGCTTATAATGAGCCGATGACAAACATGTATTTCTGGCATCCAGCATATGATAATTATCCTGTTGTGGGTGTTACTTGGGGACAAGCAAGAGCTTTTAGTATTTGGAGAACAAGATTATTGAATAGTGCACTAGGATCTAGTGGACAAGCACATGTTCATGATTATAGATTGCCAATTGAATCGGAATGGGAATTTGCAGCTCGTGGAGGACTTGATCATTCAATGTATCCATGGGGAGGCTACTATACTCGTAATAAAGAAGGGTGTTTTTTAGCTAACTTTAAACCTCTTAGAGGAAATTATATTGACGATGGAGGTTCAACAACACTTCCAGTAGGAACATATCAACCAAATGAGTTTGGATTGTATGATATGGCAGGTAATGTTGCTGAGTGGACTTCAAATGCATTTGATGAATCTGCCTATGTTTTTAGTCATGACCTGAATCCAGATTATAAGTATAATGCAAGACCTGGAGATCCTGCTGTACTGAAGAGAAAAGTAATTCGAGGTGGTTCATGGAAAGATATTGGTTATTATCTTCAAAATGGAGTACGTACATATGAATATCAAGATACAGCTAAATCATATATTGGATTTAGATGTGTACGTTCATATCTCGGAAATAATTAGCAAATCAAATTTAACTAAACTGATAAAGACTATTTAATATGATGAATTTAACAGATCTTGTTCAAAGTTCAGGTTGGAAGAACTTCATGGCAAAGCTGTATGGGATGGGTGCTTCTGTTGTTATTGTTGGAGCTTTGTTTAAAATTAACCACTGGGCCGGAGGTTCACTTGTAATTACACTCGGTCTTGTTACTGAAGCATTAATTTTCTTCTTCTCTTCATTTGAACCACTTCATGAAGAGCTTGACTGGACTTTAGTATATCCTGAGTTGGCCGGAATGTCCGATCCTGATGAGATTGAGAATTTCAAGGAAAATATTTATGAGCCTGGTAATAGGCCAATTGAAAAGATTGAAGATATTCTTAGTTCATCCGGCGTCGATAATGAAGTCATGGAGAGACTAGGCAAAGGATTTAGTCAATTGGGTGAAAGTGCTTCTGCTTTAGCAGAAATATCAGGAGCTACTGTAGCAACAAAAGAATTTGTTTCTCATATGCAAAGTGCAGCCAGCTCAATCGGTGGGTTGCATGAAACATACACTAATAGTGCTGATTCTATAAAAGAATCTGCAACATCTCTTTCTTCAGCATATTTTGAAACTGCTGATAATATCAGAAAATCAGGCGGGGAAATTGCAAGTTCTTACCAAGAAATTGCTAATACAATTAAGGGTGGTCATAGTTCTATTCTAGAAGGAAGTAAGGAATATGAAAGTCAACTTTCTTTATTAAGTAAGAATCTTTCTGATTTAAATACTGTTTATTCTTCGCAGATTAAGGAAACAAGCGAACAAATGAAAGGCTCGCAAGATCTTTATACAGGTTTAACCGATATGATTAACAATCTGAAAGCGTCTGTAGATGAAACAAACAAGTATAAGAATGAGATCTCAAAACTTAAAGAAAATATTTCTTCGCTGAATAACATATACGGTAATATGTTAAATGCGATGACTTCAAAGAAAAAGTAATTTTTTAACCACTGAAACTTCTTAAAAGAAGATGGGCCACGGAAAAGAAACTCCCCGACAAAAAATGATTGGCATGATGTATTTAGTGCTCATGGCTATGCTTGCACTAAATGTATCAAACCAAGTACTAGATGCCTTTACTGTATTAAACGATGGTTTAAGTAAAACCAAACATTCTATAGAAGAAACAAATAAAATACTTATTGCTAATTTTAAGAAGGAATATGAATTAAATGAGCAGAAAGTAGTAACTTGGTATTATTTAGCTAATGAAGTTAAGAGAAAGGCAGATTCGATTGTTAATTTTATCGATGAGAAGAAATTAGAAATATTAATTGCTGCCCAAGAAGATACAGCTTTAATATTTGCTCATGGTCATTTGAGTATGGATGATATTAAAGGGAAAGATAAAACAGATCCTCCTGCTATTGTAATGATAGGTGATAACAATGATAAAGCAGGTAGTTTGTTGAAAAGTAAAGTTAATTCCTATAAGGAATTTCTTTTAAATGATGCGCTTAGTGCGTCAGCTAAAGAGGGATTAAGAAGATCAATTGAAAAGAGTTTGGAAACTAATGATAGGGTTAAACATGGAGAATCTACTGATTGGGCCAGGTCCCGTTTTGAGCATCTTCCTCAATCAGGAGTTTTATCTATTATGACAGGTATTCAAATTAATGTTAGGAATGCTGAAGCTGAAGTGCTTAAGTATTTGTACAATAAAATTGATGAAGGAACTTTCAAATTCACAAATCTTGATGCAACGGTAATTCCAAATTCAAGCTATATTATTAGGGGCAATCAGTACAACGCAGAAGTGTTTATTGCTGCTCGAGACAGTACTGCTATACCAAGAATTCATGTTGCAGAAAGTAAAAATCCATATGACTCAGTTGAGATGACTGAAGAACCCGGAAGATATAGATACTTCAAGAATCCAGACCTTACTTATGAGACAATTTTAGCTGATAAAATTACTGGTAAGGCTATTTACAAAAAGCCTGGTAATAGCTTGGGAAGTAAATATTGGGGTGGAATTATTGAATTAATAGGACCAGCTGGTGATACAATTGCGCGTCCATTTAAGCGAAGTTACATGGTTGCCGAAGGTGCTGTAACTGTTGCTCCTACAAAAATGAATGTTTTTTATTTAGGAGTAGATAATCCTGTTGATATATCTGTTGCTGGTGTAAAACCTGAACTTGTTTCTGTTGGTATTACAAATGGAAAAATTATAAAAAGAGGTAATTCGTATATTGTAAATCCTAGACGTCGGGGTAACAGTAATGTTACAGTTTATGCTACTATTGATGGAGTAAAACGGCAGATGGGTATTAAAGAATTCAGGGTTAAACAAGTACCTGATCCTGTTGGGAAAGTGATGGGTAAAAAAAGTGGTGGTATTGGTAAGCAAGAATTACTTGCACAAATTGGTGTTGAAGCTGATCTCGAAAACTTTGTTTTTGATATTAAGTATAGAGTAACTCAGTTTACTGTTTCCGCTAGTATTCAGGGATTTAGAAAAGATGAAATTTCAAAATCTTACAAATTTACTGAAGCCCAAAAGAATTTAATTGAAAGTTTGCCAAAAGGGAAAAAAGTATACATAGAAGAAATCAAAGCAGTTGGACCAGATGGTTCTACCAGAAGCCTACCTGCTATAGCTTTATTATTGAAATGATCTTTAAATAATATATTATGAAGAAATTAGGCGCTTTATTAAGCATTATTACACTTAGTGTTTGTGGGCTTTCAGCACAAGACCATATGGTTGAAATTTATACTAAGGAACATATTCCAAATAAACAACCAGTGCCTTATGAATACATACGTGAAGCAGATGTGATGTGGTCAAAGATAGTTTATCGTATGATTGACTTACGTCAGAAACAAAACCTTCCTTTGTATTATCCGACAAAGCCAATTGGTGCTAGAATGAGTTTTATTGATTTAGTTTTGCGTGGGATTGACAACGAAGGTATTCGAGCTTTTTCTACTAATGATGCGACAAATGAGTTTACTGCTCAAATGACTTTAGATGAGATTAACAGAGCATTTGATGCTGGATTAGATACGGTCTTGTCAACAGATCCATTAACAGGCGAAGTAGTGCCACAAATCATTGATAGACCAAGGAAAACTGCAGAAGTCAAAAAATTACTTGTAAAAGAGAAATGGTTTTTCGATAAAAATCACTCGGTTATGAAGGTTAGAATAATTGGTGTTTGTCCTATTCGGACTTTTTATCGCGAGGATGAGCAAGGTATGCCTACAGATGATTTTGAGCAAAAGCAGGTGATGTGGGTGTATTTCCCTGAAATTAGACATATATTAGCAAATCACGAAGTTTACAATAGATTTAACGATTCCCAAAGAATATCCTTTGATGATTTCTTTATGCAAAGAAGATTTGCCAGTCATATCTTCGCTGTTTCCAATGTTTATGATAACAGGTGGATTAATTCCTACACTTTAGGGGTTGATGCTCTTCTTGAGTCTGAAAAGCTAAAAGAATGGTTGTTTAATATGGAACACGACCTCTGGGAATACTAGAAAGAATTATTTTAAAGATTAAAAATAAAAAAAGGCTGTCCATCGGGCGGCCTTTTTTATTTAGAGTATTAATAATAAATATTAAGTGTATTTTTCACCTGTGTCTAATTGAATATCGGTAACGAATTGTTTTATTCTTTGCTCTTCTTTCTTTTTACATATTAGAAGAACATCGTCAGAATCTACTATTATAGCATCCTCAACACCTTGAATTACAGCAAGCTTCCCATCAGGCAAGTTAATTAAACAATCTTTGGTGTCGTAAAGAAAGGTTTTACCCCCTTTTGTGAAGTTGTTATAGTTATCTTTCTTTGAGATATCGTATAATGAACCCCAAGTGCCTAAGTCAGACCAACCTATATCTGCACAAAAAACATGAACGTTTTCAGCTTTTTCCATAATACCATAATCAATAGAAATATTTTTGCATTTTGCGTAGGTATTGGAAATAAAATCTTTTTCATTAGGTGAATTATATATAAAAGCACCTTCGCTAAATAAGTTTTGAATATCAGGTAAATAATTGTCAAAGGCCTTATTAATTGTGCTAAGTGACCAGAAAAACATTCCTGAATTCCAGAAAAAATCGCCACTTTCAAGGAATTTTTTAGCTAAATCGAGATCTGGCTTTTCAGTAAAGGTTTTTATTTTTCTGAAACTTTCATTTAATACAACATTATCTTTATCGCCTGAAATCTGAATGTATCCATATCCTGTTTCGGGCCGACTTGGTTGAATCCCTAATGTAAGCAATACATCATTTTCTTCCACATACTTTAACCCACTATTTACTACTTCAAGAAATTTTATTTCCTTAAGAATAATGTGATCAGAAGGAGCAACAACTATTTTAGCATTTGGATTAATTGATTTTATTTTATGATTTGCGTATGCAATACAAGGAGCTGTATTACGTCTCATAGGTTCAAGTAAAACTTGATCTGGTTTTATTTTGGGTAACTGCTCTAAAATTATTTCAGCATAATCTTCATTGGAAACAATAAAAATATTCTCACTTGGCATTACCTGTACAAATCTATCATAAGTTAGTTGAAGTAAGGTTCGACCGGTACCAAGTATATCTAGGAACTGTTTTGGCATGGCGGAACGACTATATGGCCAAAATCTACTTCCTATACCACCTGCCATAATTACACAAAAGTTATTACTTTTCATTATTATAAAATATGTTATTTATCGACGAATTTATAAAAACCCACATTAAAACCTAGTATTTTTTTGATGTACTAATTATGAAAGATTTGTTAAGCTTAATAACATCCTAGTATTTTCAATGTGTTTCTCAACTCTATTTACTATTTTCGTTAAAATTTTTTGGATGAAAATTCTACATGAGATTGGAAAATACTTCCTTTTAATGCAAAAGGTTTTTTCTCGGCCTGAAAAAGGAAGAATGTATTACAAGCAAATTTTAAGAGAAATAGAGAGTCTTGGTATTAATTCTATAGGAATAGTAATTATTATTTCTGTTTTCATGGGAGCCGTTGTTACAATTCAAACAAGATATAATCTTGAGAATCCTTTAATACCACTATATTTAATTGGACTCACTGCCCGTGATACTATGTTACTTGAATTTTCCTCTACTATTGTTGGCTTAATTTTGGCCGGAAAAGTTGGATCAAATATAGCTTCAGAAATTGGTCATATGCGAATAACTGAACAAATTGATGCTCTTGAAGTAATGGGTGTTAATTCAGCATGCTATTTAGTTTTACCAAAAGTGGTAGCTGCTATTGTTTTTAATCCTATTCTTACAATAATTAGCATGTTTGTTGGTGTATTTGGCGGTTGGTTGGCTAGCGTTACAACAGGAGCCTTATCTTCGGCAGACTATATATATGGAATTCAGTATTGGTTTGTACCTTTTTACATTTCATATTCGTTAATTAAAACGGTTGTTTTCGCAATTATAATAACTACTGTTCCTGCTTTTTATGGCTATTATGTTAAAGGTGGAGCGTTGGAAGTAGGTCGTTCAAGTACCAAAGGAGTTGTTGCTAGTTCGGTACTTATATTGTTATTTAATCTTATTCTAACTCAATTACTTTTGGCGAAATGATTATTGCAGAAAACATTAGCAAATTCTTTCTTGGAGAGCAGGTATTGCACAATATTTCTGTTGTCTTTGAGCCAGGTAAAACTAATTTGATTATTGGGAAAAGTGGTTCAGGTAAAACAGTCTTTATGAAATCTATTATAGGACTGCACACTGTCGATGAGGGTAGAATACTCTATAACGATAGAGATTTTGTAACAATGCCTCCTAACGAGCAGAGGGCCCTTCGAAAGGAGATGGGAATGCTTTTTCAGGGAAGTGCATTATTCGATTCTTTAACTGTTGAAGAAAATATAAAGTTTCCATTAGATATGTTTTCCTTAATGTCGGAGAAAGAAAAGAAGGAGAGGGTCGATTTTTGTTTAAAGCGTGTTAATCTTGATAATGTAAACAAGCTTTTTCCTGCCGAGCTTAGTGGTGGTATGATGAAAAGGGTAGCAATTGCTCGTGCAATTGTGCTAAATCCAAAGTATTTATTCTGTGATGAGCCTAACTCTGGTTTGGATCCTAAAACAGCAATAGTTATTGATAAACTCATTAGTGATATTACCAAAGAGTACAACATTACCACAATTGTTAATACCCATGACATGAATTCTGTTATGGAAATTGGCGAGAAGGTTGTTTTTATTTACGAAGGGCGTAAATGCTGGGAAGGAAATAGCAAGGAAATATTAAGCTCAAAAGATGAAGCTTTGAATGATTTTATATTTGCCTCAGATTTCGCGAAACAGATGAAAAAGAATATTGATCAGACATCTTCATAATCAACATATTCTCCCTCATCATCGGGGATTTTCTTGTTAGATTTCCCAGAACTTCTTGTAACTGTTATATCACCCTCTTTTTTTGAGTTTGAATTATTGTAATACCTTGAGTTAGTATTTGATTTTGCTGGTCGGGTAAAAGATTGTATGAGTTTACCGACCAGATATATTATGAAGAATATTAATAAAAGTCTTAGAAACATATAAAAAAAATTAGTCAACTCACTTGTTGGCAAATGAATTGACTAAGTTAGCCATTTTCTATTTTATTCCGTTTTTTTAATGCTAAAATTCGTTAAAACATCCAGTTAGTTGAATTGAAAATTGGCTTATCCCGTCCCATACGTTTTGCTTTATTACAACCAAAGACAAGGTTTAAACCAAAGCGAAGGTTGGCATTATACATATCTACAGGAAGAGGAATAGCAAAAGATGAACCTTCTTGAAGAATTTCATCTCTATACATTGGAATATAGTCTGAGATGATATACATATTCAGTGGACCAAATTTTAATCCTAAACCAAGTCCAAAATTTGAGTAAGTTTTATTCAAAAGTGAATAACTGGCAGATACTGATAATGCAGTGAAGGGATGCCAATTCGCAAGTAATGTAAAATCTTGATTTACTTTCTTCTTATAAAATTCAGTTTTAGCTAAAAGACCTAAATCGAAGCCGGGTGTTAAAAAAACACGTCCACCTACAATTATCTTGGGTCTTAAATAGGTTGTAAAGGGCTCGCTTGTGCCAGATACCGCAAGATTGGCTTTAATTGTGTCAAGCACTTTTTCTCCATAATCTATTGTATCTGATGGAATCCATTCATATCCCTGAAAATGGAATGCACCATCCATAGATACAACTTGTGGATTTTCTTTCCATTTGATATAGCCCAAGTCAAGGGCGCTAATAGATAATTGTATATCATCAACAGGGTTGAAATGTGCGCCGATATCTACTCCCAGGCCTCTGTTCTTGCTAAATACTTTATTCCAGTTTTTAGCAGGATCGTCAGTTATTGTTGAATCAAAACTAAAGTCACCTTCCGTGTCAATCAAACCATCTCCATCAACTGGAATGGTCATACCTGTTACAGCCAACTTTCCACTAAACTTACTGTTTAGAATCCATTCATCAGTATTGGTTTCTAATGTTATGTCGTTATCTTGGGTAACAAAGGTTCCTAATCCGAAAAGCACTTTTGGACGAATACCTACAGAAAAGGTAGAACTAAAAGACTTGGAGATGTTTACTCCAAATTCAGCATAGTTTAAAAACTCAAAATTTAGGGCAGAGAAATCAAAAACATCACCATTTCTATTTCCTTTTAACACAAAGGTCATTAAATCTTTAGGATAAGAAAAGTATTCGTTTCCCCTAATTGTAGCATCAAAAGAAAAATACATGTCGCCAGCTCTGAAACCAAAAGAAGCTAAATTTACAGCTATATCGGCTCGCAGGAATTCAACATCCTTCAGATTGCTTAGAAACTTGTCTGCAGCTGCTCCTGAATATAATGGGTGGATATTAGAATCAATTTCAGCATCATACCATAAAAGGTCGTTAGGACTAAAACCGCTGTTATAGTAACTAAATTGTAATGGCGATGCAATAGGCATACCTAAGTAAAAGTTACACTCCGGTTGAGTTGCCGGATTTAGATAATAGGACTGTGGAACGGTACCCATATAATACATTGTACTACTTTGCGCTAATCCAATAGCTGTAAAGGAAATGGCAAAAACAAATAATATTATCTCTCTAAATAGTTTGTTCATGGAGCAATAATTTTCCGTATTAATAACTTGTAATTGTTAATTGGGCATCAAGTCCAAAGTGAAATAATAATTCAGCATCGATACCAATTCTGGATGAATTTGTATTTGTTGTTATTAAGTGGGCTTGCACAATTAAATGAGTAGCTTCATTCAGTAAACTCTCTGCGCTAGCTTTGTCCATTTCAATAGTACCATCATGTCGTGTTACCTCATTACGGATAACATTTCCTTGACCATCGACAGGAGCAGGAGCCAGGAACATATTTGATGGATCAGTGTTTAACCGGATTGTATCAAGATTTACTTTAGATATACTATCATATAGAATTAAATCTGCGTCAAAACCTATAGGGAAGTAGTTTTCGAACCAATATTCAAGATTGGCATATTCAACTTCTACCATTGTGTTTTCATCAAGGCCATCAAACTCAATAGTATCGCTGTATGTTAGGTCAGCACTAAACTCTAATGGTATTTCAATTTCCAATCCAAAGTTTAGCATACTTTCCCAAACCGCATAGTTTACATGAGTAAGAGAATCCTCGCCTTCATTAATTGATATATCACCTCTTAGAAGCAAACTATCAGGAAAAGGAAAGGAAATAAGCTCATCTATATTCGGGATTGTAGTTTTATTCCAGCTAATCGCACCATGAACCATGGGGTTTAAATAATCTGAGGAATAATTAATATAATCTACCGGTGGGTCAATTATTACAACTGAATTATCTGAGTAGTAACTTTCCATGTAAAAATCAAAAGGAGCTCCTAAACCAAATGATTGATCGTACACTAGATTTATTTTTGGATTGGTAACAGAAAAGGAACCTTCTAATCCTTCTAGCATATCGGGTAGTAATTCAGTAAGAACTGTATCGTATTGTTCATTTTGATATCCAAAAAATCCGAAAGTAGATTTGAAATCGTTCAGTTTTTCAAATCCAAATTGAATATCTAAACTATTACTTGAAAGAATATAGTCTTGGTTATTGTCATTGTATACTATGGGATGAAAGTTAATATGTAATCCTCTTGATTTGTCGGGTTTTTCATACGCAACTACTTTGTAATTACTAACATCTAAAGTTGCAGTTAGTGAGCTGTTTGGAGCAATATCTGGTAATGTAGCTACAAGAGTATCGCCATTTTCATCTATAAATGATTTTGAACTAAAAATTAATGAGACTCGATGGTTAAAACTATTATTTAAATTAAATGTTAGTCGAGCATTGTTTAAATATGCACTATCAAGGCGCATTGAGTTTTCAAGGTTCAAAATGTACAATGTATCGATTTCAAGAGCCTTGTCATCAATAACATCTATACCTGTAGTTACAATATCATAACCAGGAATAGAATAATAGTCCGTTGTACCTTGTTCGGGTATATCTGCAAAGTCAGATGCATTGAAGGTAATAATAGAGTCCTCTCTAATAAAAAGAGAAATGGTATCACCATTTATTACAAGAGTTGAATCTTTATCTTTTTCAATAAAATCGCGAATTGAAAACTTGCCTAAAACCAAAGGAATAGCAATATTCCTATCGTTTTGTAAACGGTTTGTAATTTTATCTGGGTCAAGCTCATCACGTTTACAAGCTAATGCTGTTAATAGCACTAATGCAAGTAACACTGCATTTTTTAATACTGCTTTCATTAGTATGGTTATAATTTTTACTATTCTACGGCATAATTGTATAAAAAGTTATTCCTTCCACCAACTATTAAGTTAAATCTGCTGGTAGTTAGGTCAAAATATCCGATTGTGAACTGTGTTTTACCCTCAACAGGGAAACCTTTGTAAGTATCTCCATTGTTATTTATTAAGTAGATCTCATTCTTCTCAGTTACAATTCCTATCTTTCTGTCTGTATACGAAAAGTGGTAATATACAGGGTGTTGTGAGATGTTTTCTTTGAATGTTTTGTCGAAAATTTTGTTGCCATTATCACTAAAAATGGTTAACTCATTATTATCAAGAAATATATAATCACTTTTGCCATCTGCATTTACATCTTTAAAGTCGAAAAAGTGTTGGTTTGAAAATTTTCCAACTTCTTGAGTTTTAATCCTTCCAGAGGTGAAAATTTTATATATTTTTCCTGAGGTATCAGTTGTAACAAAATACGAATCTTCTAAATTTCCAGAATCGTACTGATAATAGGTATTATTTATTGATTTTGAAAATGATTTTTCTGGTTTTACACGCTGATTTCCTTTTCTATCAAGAATATAAGTTGAAGTTTTATCTCCAAATATGATATAGTCATTATCAATAATTCTAAAGTGTTTTACGCTTTGTGTAACAGTGTAATCAGTTTGCTTAAATTTCCAGCCATTAATAACATTTCCTTCTTTCGAATAGGCATAAACTTTTTTGTTTCTGCAAGGAACAAAAATTCGATAGTTTTTATTCGATTCATAATCAAACACTGATAACCCAGCTGTTGATTCAGACCGAAGTCTTACAGGATACCTTTCAACATAATTTCCGTTTCTGTCGATTAAATGTAGTGACGATTTGGTGGAGAATAATAGTTGAAGTTTTCCATTTTTATAATAATCTATTTGATGAATATCTGAATTTATTTTTTCTTCAAGTGCAATTTTCCATATAATTCGCCCTGCCTGATTTAGTAAATAGAGATTGTTTCTATCGTCTTGAATTACAATGTCATTCTGTTGTGTGTAGTGATTAATTACAAATTTTGGTTTCATACTAACCGATGTGTCGAGGCGACTTTCCCATACCGTATGGGGTCTACCCCTGAAATCATCGTGGTGTTTTAGGAATAGATTAAAATATGGTAAGTTACTAACCTCGCTTATTTGCAATCCGGTTGTTTGAGCTTTTTGAAAGGCTACTTTGTTTTTTTTCAATTGTTCTAATGTCTCATCATTTAAATATCTTTCGAAGAACTGAGTGTTATTAAAATTTTTATTAAACAACAGCAAATAAGATTTCATTGAGAGATTGTTAGCAAATTCGCGATAGATATCGTTGTGTTCTAAAGTATGCTTAAGCATATAGTCATAGAGTAATTGCGATGCTTCGTTAAAAGTTCCGGTCACTACAAGGTAATTATCAACTACAACCAGGTAGTTATCTTGAGAGCCTTTAAAGAAGTCGCCTATTAATCTTCCAAAAAGTGGATAAATGGGAATTCTGTAGATTGTGAAATTTACTTCTTTGTCCGGGCTATAAGTATATTTTAGTTTACCATTGGTTTTAGTTTTTAGTTTCTGTGTTAATTCCTCAAGGGCATTTCGGGTATCATTTCCACTTTTGCATTTTATAACAAAATATTCAGTTCCTTTATCAGCCGATGGATCGTTTCTGTATGCCAGAGCCAATTGATTATCTATCAGATTGAGGAAAAAGCTATCGAATTCAACACCGTACTTTGAATTCATATTATCAAGATTTGCCCTATAGGTTGTTAGTTTTCCAGTTTCTCCTAAGTACGTTAGATAATTTTGATAGTATTCCATAGGTGAAGAAATTCCATAGGCAATATACCCCGATGTGTTTGATGGAAGAACTTCAGGGATAGTTATTTTAACAGGTTCCTGAGTTGAAATTGTTTTTATGAAAGTGGTTGAAGTATCTTCAGATTGTGAAAAACCGTTTAAAAGAATAATATCTTCTTTAATATTTATATCAAATTCTGCCCAATTACCAAGCTTAGTGTAGTTGCGAGTCTGATTACTCAAAGTATTATTTGCATAAAGTGTAAAAATCTTTCCTGCCTGTTTCAAATCAATAAATAAATTTGCGTCCTTGTTTTTACCTGTAGCCTTGAACATGTTAGCGAAAAATGAGTTGTCTAGCAAGGAGTTTGGAAGAGTTGTTTGCCTTATAGCATCTTCAATTAATACAGGAGAAGTACTAAATAACAACAGACCATTTTCAATAGATATGTGAATGTTTCTTTCCTGAGAAGTAATAATATTAAAGATTTGTTTTCCTTCATATTTACGTTCAGAGAAAGATATTTGAGAATCTTCACTGAGTATTCTCAATAAGTCTTTTTTGTTTATTTCTTCGGGTAATGGCATAATGGAGAGAAAGTAAATCTTTTTACTGCCTGAAAGATGGCCTGATATGTATATATCACTTTCATTTATGGATTCATGCAAATGTGGAATTTTCTTAAATAAGGAATCAATGGTTTTTATTTCAGTATTTATTTCATCAACCGATTGAATGGGTAGCAAATCGCTCCAGACCTTTGTTTTTTCTTCAATCAGGGTGGTCATTAAATTAAATCCATTTAGCCTTAAAATAATTGCCGCATCCTGGGGAATCGACTTAATAGGATTACTTCTATCCTTTGAGTGCGAATGAATAAAAAAAATTCCTATTATAATAACAATGCTCACTGTTAAAATCACCCCTGAAATCAGAATTCGTCTTTCCATGCCCTTGTAAATATTGTTGATCTCAAATTTAATAAAACAGATCATGTGGATAAAGCTGTTTTACTAACAGTTATCAATATATTATCTTTGAATTTTTTTAATTGTATTTTTTTGATTGGTATAATTATTGTAGCAATTATAGATTTTTATTATATGAAAATGAGACACATATTTTTAGGGAGTATATTGCTGACAATTACAAGTATTTTAATGGGGCAGGAAATCTATGTTGAAAATGCTTCAACCGGAGAACCGGCAGTAAGTGTCGCTATTTTTAATAATGATAAATCACGTTCTATATTAACTGATACAGAAGGCCGCGTATCTTTAAGTTTATTTAAAGAAACCGACACACTTTTTTTTCAGCACCCTTCTTATATTCGTTATTCTTTAACTTTTAAGGAGGCTGTTCGAAAAAAGATAATTGTTCTTGAGCGCAAAAACATTATTTTACCTGAATTTGTAATTACTGCCTCAAAGCATATAGAAAATAAACACGATATAGCCTATCAGGTTGATGTTTTATCTCCAAAAAGTATTGCCCGAATTCCCTCACAGACATCTGCTGATATTTTAACTAATACAGGCAATATATTTGTACAAAAGAGTCAGGCTGGAGGCGGAAGCCCTGTTATTAGGGGTTTTGAAGCGAATAAGATTTTATTGGTTGTAGATGGAGTTCGGATGAATAATGCAATATATCGAAGTGGACACCTTCAAAACTCAATTACTATCGACAATGCTATCTTAGAAAGAGCCGAAATAATTTATGGGCCATCATCAGTTATCTATGGGAGCGATGCATTAGGAGGAGTAGTACATTACATTACACGAGATCCTAAGCTTTCAGATTCAACAAAAAGTCTTGAATTAGGTGCACAGGCATATATACAGTCAGCATCTGCACTTTCTTCACTTAAAAATCATGTTGATATAAATATTGGAACTTCAAAGTTTGGGTCTTTAACTAGTTTTACCCAATCTAATTTTGGAGATGTTCGATTAGGATCTCGTCGAGATCCTTTTATGGGTGATTGGGGTAAGCAAAAATGGTATGTTCAGCGTGTGAACGGTGTTGATTCATGCATGGTGAATTCTTCTGAAAATAATTTATTGTTGGCTAGTTATGGGCAAACCGATGTATTGCAGAAATTCAGATTCAAGCCAAATTCTTTTGCCGATTTTATATTGAATATTCAATTCTCAGAATCTTCAAACATAAATCGAAACGATCAGTTAAGTAATATTGAAGATGATTTACCAGAGTTTGCTGAGTGGTATTATGGGCCTCAAAAACGATTTTTAACATCGCTTAGTTCGAATATTACTGCTAGCACAGGAATATTTTCAACTTTTGCAACTACCATTGCTTACCAAAGTATTGAAGAAAGTCGGTACACACGGAATTTCAAGGAAGATACTTTGTTTAAAGGGGTAGAAGGGGTAAAAGTATATTCTGCAAACTTTGATTTTGTAAAATTTCTTTATGGGCGAAATAGCGTAAACTATGGGTTAGAGGTGAGTCATAACAGAGTGAACTCTAAAGCCTCAAAGCAAAATATTTTGACCGAATCAGAGTTGCCATTCATGTCTCGTTATCCTGACGATGGTACATCCACCTTAAATATAGGTGCCTATGCATCGTATAAAATGTATTTACATGATAAACTTATTGCTTCTATTAGTGGGCGCTATCAGTTTTATAGCCTGACAAGCAAGTATGGTGCTCTTTTTTATGATTTGCCAGATTTGTTTACTTCAATTAACCTAAATAATCATTCGCTAACAGGTTCGTTGAGTTTTATATATGACCAGACAAAAACCTTAAACTGGCATGCAATTCTTTCAACCGGGTTTAGAAGTCCAAATTTGGATGATTTAGCAAAAATCAGAACCACTTCTGGGAAACTTACTTTGCCAAATCCAAATCTTAAGCCTGAAAATTCGTACAATTTTGAGCTCGGACTTTCCAAAACCTTTGATGGATATATACAACTAAACGGGAATTATTACATTTCATATCTAACTGATGCAATTGTTAGGGAGTCATATGCTTTTGCGGATGGATCAGATTCCTTGTTTTTTCAAGGAAGATACAGATCAACCTATGTTAATAATAATGCAGCCGAAGGCATTATTCATGGATTTAACTTAAATTTTATATCTGATTTAAATTCTAACATAAGTTTTAAAAGTACTTTGAATTATACTTTTGGTAAGAATTTAACAGAACAAACACCACTTGCGCATATACCACCGGTTTTCGGAAGAACAAATATTACGTATGAAATAAAACGGTTTATGACTGAATTTTCAATACAATATTCAGGGTGGAAAGATATTGAAGATATGGTACTTACCGGGGAAGATAAACATGAAAAGGCAACTGAATTTGGATTTCCAGGTTGGTATACACTTAATCTTAACTCTTCTTATAAAATTACAAAGCAATTAACCGTACTTTTTGCAATAGAAAATATAACCAATAATTTTTATCAGCCCTTCGCTACCGGAATACCTGCACCGGGAATAAACTTTATTGGAACACTTAGATTAAATCTTTAGCACTTATTTAACTATCAGGTTGTGTACTCTCTTTTTTTGTTAATTTTAGGCAGAACTTTATACTTTTTCTGTTGCGATTTAATATCTATATAATACTACTGGCTTTATTAATGCTTTCTGCAAAAGTACTTTGTCAGAGCGATTCAATAAGCATAGGTTTTGAAAATCAACTTCAGGAGAAGGTTATCATTGAGCTTGATGGGCCAGAGGTTGTGTCAGAGAGTCTGGACTCTTTAGTAATTAATGTAATAGTTACAGGCGTTGATGGCTCTCCAATTAATGAGCTTGGGATTGTCTACGAGAATCAGTCTGACAATGCTATAACAATTAATTCAGATAGGGTATTTACTGATTCAACGGGGAATGCCTGCTTTGTATTCACAAAATTCAAGGAGGGGGAAGAATATAAGCTAGTTTTTTTTACGTCTGGAACCAATTATCTGGTCTCTCCTAAGGTCTTTGAATTTAGGGTTCGAAGTTCTAATTGGGTTTTTATGATGATTATTGGCCTTCTTGGAGGCTTAAGTCTTTTCCTTCTTGGCATGAATATGATGAGCAATGGCTTGCAAAATTCTGCCGGCGATCAGTTGCGGTATTTAATTAATAAGCTCACGAATAACAGATTTGTGGCAGTAGGCATTGGAGCTTTAATTACCACAATAATTCAAAGTAGTAGTGCCACAAATGTAATGCTTGTTAGTTTTGTTGATTCGCGCTTGATGCGTTTTAAGCAGACCATTGGAATGATTCTCGGAGCAGCAATAGGGACTACAATAACAGTACAGATTATTGCATTTAAAATTACCGATTTTGCTTTGCTGTTTGTTTCAATCGGACTGTTTATACATTTAGTGTCAAAGAAAAATCAATACTCAGAAATTGGTAGAGGCATTTTGGGATTTGGTATTTTGTTTTTTGGTATGCATATCATGTCAGAATCAATGTATCCCATGCGTTCATTCCAGCCATTTATCGATGTCTTAGTCCATCTGGAAAAACCTTTGATAGGAATACTTGTTGGGGCTTTATTTACAGCCTTAATTCAGAGTAGTGGTGCTTTTATTGGCATCCTCATTATACTGTCAATGCAGCGCTTGTTATCAATAGAGGCCTCTGTATCTTTAATTATTGGAGCAAATTTAGGTACAGCTATTACTGCAATATTGGCTTCAATTAATACAACCAGAGAAGCTAAACAGGTTGCTCTTGCACATACTTTAATAAAAATTGTTGGAGCATTCATCTTCTTTTTTCTGATATCAAGGTTTACACAATCTGTTGAGATGCTAAGTAATAATTCAGATAAAATTGCATCGCCTCGCGAAATAGCAAATGCACATACAATATATAATGTTGTTCTTACGATTATTTTTCTGCCAATTACCCAATGGGTTGCTTGGGTTATCAATAAAATACTACCTGTAACCGAAGAAGAAGTTGAAACCCTTTCTGTAAAATATATCAATGAAAGTTTACTTGAAGTACCTTCGCTTGCACTAAAGGCCTCCAGGGAAGAGCTTATTAGAATGATGAAAGAAACTCAAAAAATGACCAAGCTAATTATAAAACCATTTTTTGATAAGACAGTCGGTTTTGAAAACCAGATAGATGATTCTGAACAAAAGGTTAATTTTCTTCGAGATTCACTCACAGCCTTTTTAATTAATTTTACTCGCAGCAATATATCCGAAAATAGTGTGAAAGAGGCCTTTATTTTACTAAATGCAGTCAGAGAGTTTGAGGAAATCGCAGATGTTATTTCAACAAAAATGAAAAGTAAGGCTGTTAGCTGGTGTAATAACAATTATGTTTTCTCTGAAATTGGGAAAGCCGAAATCGAAACTTTTCACGCACTAACATTAAAGATTATTAAGAAATCGATACAGGTGTATCAAACATTGGATTTCAAACAAGCAGAAAAACTCAGGGAAAGATATAATGGGTTTCGTGAAGAGTATTTTGAAATGGAGCGTTCTCATTACTTAAGATTGCAGAGTAATATTGAAGAAACTATTACCAGCAGTAAAACACACCTTGAGCTAATAACCTTAATGAAAGTTATTTGTAGTCATGCCACCAACACCTCAAGAATAATTATTGCAGAGAAACCTAAAGTAAAAAGCAAGAAGAAATGACAGATATTAAACCACAGATAGATGAAAGTTGGAAAAAGGAATTAGAAGCAGAATTTAATGCATCATATTTTCATGAATTAAAGGAGTTCCTTGTAAAGGAAAGAGAGAATTTTAAAATATACCCACCAGGGAGTTTAATTTTCAACGCTTTTAATCACACTCCTTTTAATGATGTCAGGGTTGTATTAATCGGGCAAGACCCTTATCATGGTTATGGACAGGCTCACGGGCTATGTTTTTCTGTATCTGATGGAGTAAAGCCTCCTCCTTCGCTGGTAAATATTTTTAAGGAACTGAATAGCGATTTGGGTATTCCTGTATCATCTCATGGCAATCTTGAAAAATGGGCCGATCAAGGAGTGTTGCTTCTTAATGCAACATTAACAGTTAGGGCAAATCAAGCTGGTTCTCATCAAAAAAAAGGATGGGAAACCTTTACCGATGCAGTGATTAAACGACTATCGGAAAAGCGTGTAGGATTGATATTTATTTTGTGGGGTAGGTATGCACAAGCCAAAGAAGAGATTATTGATACCAAAAAGCACTATATTCTTAAGGCTGCACATCCTTCGCCTTTTTCGGCTTATAATGGATTTTTCGGATGTAAACATTTTTCTAAATCAAATGAGATACTAAAACGTCACGGGTTACCAGAAATAGACTGGAAGCTTAATGATGGACTGTTTAGTGGTTAAGTGAAGCTATTGTAATTTTTTTTTTTCAGTAAATCGGAACTGTTTGTTTTCTCAATAGTTTCTTCTGAATGTCTGTTCGACTTGTTTTCAATATATTGGGCAAATATTCCTGATGCTATTGGAATTGCTATAAATAGTGCTTTTAAAAATGTTGTCTTTTTCATGATATTATAAATTGATTATTAGTTTCTGTTTTCACTAATACCACACAATAATTTATTTTTACCCTTATCTTTTGATGTCTTTTTTTCGATATGAAGAGTTCTATGTGTGTCTAAGAGTTTGATATTGAGTCAAAAATTAGTCTGAGGTTTTTTGATTATTTTTGAATCAAGGAAATGAAAAGTTCTAAAGCTTAGTTAAATGAGAAATATATTTTTTATTGTCAGTCTTTTAATTTCATTAATATCAACTTCACAAACTATTGATTATGCACGGGAAGTTGTAAAGGAATTATCTTCAGAAGAATATGCAGGACGTGGATATTCTAACGAGGGAATAATTAAGGCAGCAAACTATATAAAGCAAGAATTTAAGAAGAATGGATTACAGTCGTTAAATGGCGATTATTGTCAGCCTTTTACTATTGATGCGAATACTTTTCCGGGAGTACTGAGTCTTAAAATAGGCAGGAATGAATTAATCGCCGGTCAGGATTATCTTATTGATCCTTCTTCGCCTGTAAAATCAGGAACCTTTGAGGTTTTTACAATTAGAATAGCAGATTTACTTGTCAATGAAAAACTTAAAAAGGCTTTAAAATCTTCTAAAAACAAAGTCCTTATTATTGACGAAAGAGCCTATCAAACCGATGACAAATCTGTAAAGCAACGGTTAGATGAAATTGTAAGATTTTTAAAATACAACCCAGACTTAAAGCATGCAGCGCTTATTATGCTAACAGATAAGAAGCTTACATGGCATATTTCTCCAGTACAAACGGCAAGACCAGTTTTTATTGTTAACTCAGATCTCGAAATTGAAAAAGGCATTGAGGTAACTCTCAAAGTTGAGGCGGAACTAAAAAATAATTATGAAACATGCAACATTATTGGCTTTCACTCAGGGAAAACGGAACCTGATTCAATAATAGTGTTGACGGCTCATTACGATCACCTTGGCAACTTAGGTTCTGAGGCCTATATACCAGGAGCAAATGATAATGCCAGCGGTATAGCAATGTTGCTTACACTTTCAAAATACTTCCAAGATAATTCGCCAGATTATTCAGTTGTTTTTCTTGCTACTACAGCAGAAGAGCTAGGCCTTTTAGGGGCAAAATACTTTGTTGAAAATTCACCGATTGATTTAAAGAGAGTGAAGTTCCTTATTAATTTTGATTTGGCTGGTACAGGCGATGAAGGTATAAAGGTTGTAAATGGGAGTGTTTTTCAGGCCGAATTTGATAGACTAACTTCAATTAATCAGGTGAAAAACTATCTGCCAGCTGTTAAAAAACGTGGCGAAGCATGTATTAGCGACCATTGTGCGTTCTACATGAAAGGTGTACCAAGTTTTTATATCTATACCTTAGGAGGTATTAAGGCGTACCACGACATATATGATAGATACGAGACTCTTCCATTCACGGAATTCGAAGACTATTCAAAACTCATGATTGATTTTATTGAAGGCTTTTAAGAATAGGTAGACTATTTATTCTCTCCATTTTTTAGCCCTAGGTATATTCCTGAGCTAATGCCCATGAAAACTAAGCCAACTGCGAATAGTTACAGTGAACATATACAAAGTATCAAGGCATCGACATTCATAATTGTATATTTTAGGTTTATGGGAATGCTTGAGAGTTCGGTGTGGTTTGTTGATTACCAAGCAATAGTCTCACAAACGATTTGCAAAATAAACTATTAAGATCAGGTTTCTGAAATTGAAAAAAAAACATTGTAGATTTGTTGGTAGACCAAAAACCTGTATTCCAAATGGAAACTCTAAACAAGCTTCTGGCTTCAGAAAGTCCTTCAATTCGGTATCGAACATTAACTGAACTTCTGGATAAAGACAAGTCAGATGCTGAAGTAAAAGAATTACTTGAAAGTATAGCCAATTCTTTGCCTGTAAAAAGCATTTTTGAGAAGATGCATCCTGAAGGTTATTGGCTGCAGAAGAATCCACGAACAGGTGAAATAGCAGGTGAGGGTGTAGAATATGGTGCATTTGCTACAACACATTATGTTTTAAGTTACTTAATGGAATTAGGACTTACAAAAGAGCACCCTATAGTTGCTAGAGCTACAGAAAGGTATCTGAATCTGCAAAAAGAAGATGGTGATTGGTGGAACCATATGTCTTGCCTTACCGGTTTAAACATTCGGACTTTTATTCGATTAGGCTACAAAGACGATCGTCGTGTTAAGAAATCGATTGAATTAATGCTGAATACAGCACGAAAGGACAATGGCTATTTATGCGATATGCATGAAAATAGAAGAAAGAATAAAAAGAGCTGTTATAGGGGAGCCTTAAAAATGCTATTAGCTTTTTCGGAAATACCGGAAGTATGGGAACAAAAGAGATGCAAGGAGCTGGTTGAGTATTTTATGACTCGAAAAGGCATATTTAATTCTAAGTTGAATCAATATGTGAATAAAGATATTGGATGTATTTCTTTTCCAATAACATGGCGTGCAAACAATTGGGAATTGCTTCTTGCCTTATCAAAAATGGGATTAGGGAATGATCCAAAACTGTCTGAAGCATGGGGGCTTTTAGAATCCAGAAAAAGTGAAGAGGGATTTTATACTCTTGATCATACTCCAACTCAGAGTCCGTTTAAGGTGGGAACAAAAGGTAAAGCAAATGAATGGATAACGTTTTACATACTTCTGGCAATGAAGTACAGAAAGGAAGTGAATTGAGGCAAAAGACAACTCTTTACTATTGCCTTTTGCCTGGTATTTTTTATACAACAACTACTGAATTTTCGGTGTTGTAAACATTTGGGATATGCTTATCAGCTGATTCTTCATTTACCCATTCTTTCCCGTCTAATAGGTATTTAAATTGATATTCCTGATCTTTAGGTAGACTTACTGTAATAGAAAAATCTCCGCTTTTTAGTTTTTTCATCGGAGCCTTTTTTACGCTCCAGTTATTAAATTCACCAACCAGATTGGCTTTGCTGGCTGAGTTTGCAACTTTCTTGCTTAATTTAAAAGTTACTTTACATTCAGGTAAAGTTTCTAAGTATTTCTTTTTAATGCTCATAATAGTATGGTGCTATGGTTTGTCTGTAAATGTATTTTTAGTTTAAATTTTTTTTATAATTCCGGATAAAAACTTTAGTTGTGCAAACTATACTCTATCTGGATATTTGAAAATGCAAAAAAATAGCAAATTGTCAAATTTTAAAAATAATACTAATCTTTTTGAGAATATGGTGATTTTTTCACCAATGAAATTTCAGATGTTTAACATCCTTATATAAAATTAAATATTTTATTTGGATATTTCCTAATAAATTAAGGTAAATTTTATTGTTAGTTTTTATACTCGTAAAAAACATGGATGTTTGAAAATCAATTGTTTAACCCCTATCTCTTGAGGGATCAATTAATTTTCTCTTATCGAGGTAAAAAAAGAAGCTCTTGCTCATGAGCAAAGAGAACAAAGCTAAGCGATTTCATAACCAAGGGGAATATTAAGACAAAATACAGATACTAGAAACGAATACTCATAATGGTAAAGAATAAGTTTTTAGGATTAAAAAGTTTTAAAAATTTGTTATCCAAAATTTTTAGCAATTCCAATCTGCTTATTGATATTTGTTAAATATAGGTTTTTGAATATTCTTTTAAGCCAATCTCATATAATTAACTATTATTATTCTCGCTTAAAGAAAGAATTTTGGCCCTCAATGTTTTAATCGTTCGTTTTATTTAAAGTTTTTATCTCGTCCTGTGTAAGTGCCCGACTGTAAACTTTAAAATTGCTTACATCTCCATTAAATCCGCCTTTAGCCACTTCTTCTATCTTTAAGCTTTTTATTTCAATATATTGGTCAATCAAGCCGTCTACATATGTTCTTAGAATGTTATTTTCATAGGTAATTGCCAAGTAAAATTCTTTGAACTTAGTTGGTATTGCCCAACTACCATCGGTACTTCTTCCTTTATGTTGCCACAGATCAGAATTGCCTAATACGTTCGTGCTTGAATAGGTAGTTTTTTCTGACTTCAGATAAGGTTTTGGTCTTTCATCCTGTGAAACACCATAGGTAAGCCCGCAAAATTTTATGATTTCTCCGAAATAGGAAGCCGAATCAAGCGAAACAGTCATGACAAGTGTAAATGTTTTTGTTTTCGGAACACGAACATTATGGATTTCTTCCGATGCTGTCTGATTATAAGACTTCTGAGATACAAGTTTATTTTGCAAATCGATATTACCAGATGGGATAGTCATATTTGTGCGTATAGCCGTAGGATAACCTTTTGGATACGAAGAACTGACCATCCAATCGTAATAATCGCCATACATCCATACAAGAGGGCTTTCACCTTTATTATTTGCAATAACAAATGGACGAACATTGTTTTTTTCAGAATCAAAAGTTAATTGTTCTGCTGAAGCTAAAGTTCCGTCACTGGCGACAGTAAATTTCTTCAATTCATAAACCAGTCCGTATTTACCATTTACTGGAACCGAACCGTAAATAACCTGCGGATTGGTCTTGTCAATTGCCATTCCTGCACTATAGCATTTTTCAATATTAGGTGATTGATGAAAATGTCCTCCCGCGTTGGAAAGGAATGTCTTTTGCCATCGGTCACCTGTCCACTTTACATGAAAATAGTCGTGTGAACTTTTATCTTTACTAATACTTACCATTGCAATAATAGGATTTTCGTTCTGGTCTAATGTTGTTTCCCAGATCCAGTTACGTTCAGGTGTGTCATCAACAATAGCATCAGGGTAGCTTGTCTTATAGTCCTGAGTTGCGTCTACGTTATGTAACTCAGTTTCGCCTATGATTGAAAGTCGATTACCTTTTATGTCTTTTAGCTCTTTTGTATTTATGTCTATATAATTGCAATATATGTAATTCACGTTTTGGTTATCGGGATGAGTTGTTGTATAAGCCATGTAAATTTTATCGCTACCGTTCGAGATATATTTTGCATAAGGTCTAACACCTCTCTGGCCATTCTTTGAACTTACAATTTGATATGGCCCCCAATCAAAATCAACTTTATCATTTGCATCGGGAATGGTTAATCGAGCAATTGTAGGATGCCAGCTAATTCCTCTCCAGCATAAATAAATATGATTTGGGTCGTCTGAAAGAATAAATGGTGAAGGGTAAGTTGTATTATTTTTTGTCGCTAGTCTTACTTCTTTGCCAAGGGTAGTAATATCGCCTGGCTTATTTGATATTCGATAGTAGAAACATGCTTCATCTGTGTGGCGGGAGTAAAAAATCATTACTCGTTCATCGGGCAAAACCAAAAATGTTGGATTGTCGTGATCATCAGGCTGAAAATAGGAACGAATCAGAACTTCGTTGGTTGTATTAGTTAAATGATTGATTTGCGTAGCCTTGATGTTTCCATGCACATCAATATATCCAATATAGGTGCTGTTGATTGTTCCAGTCTCGTTTTCGTAATGTAAAGCCCGAGGATCAGCAAACCAGCACCAAGCACCTTTTTCGGTAATTGTATTGATATTACCGCTAAATGCAAAGGCAGAAATTAATAAGCTAATGGTAAATAGGAAATGCTTTTTGACCATGATTATCTTAATATTTTAGTGGTTATTGTTAAAGTTTGTTGACTAGTTATGTCTGTTTTATGGTCTTTTATCTCCAGAACCTCAATAATCTAGTTTACCGTTAATCAACTTTTCTTTTCAAATGGTAATTTTTAAACATATCAAAAATATACAAAATGGAAAATAATATTTCATATGGGCGATTCAACTTTATATACAATCAATAAAAAATAGTTTCTATAAATAAACCAAATATTGGAGTTATTAAAATGGTATAAAATATCTGTAATAAGAAGTGTATACTATTTTCTTATTTGTTTAACAATTTTCAGAGCCATATCGAATAATACAATCTTTGCATTTGCATTTCTTTCGATGTCGGCACTTGCCTGGTTAAATTCAGTGGAAATGGCTATAATATTTCTGCCATTTATAAATGTGTGAAACTTTTGTGAAAATTGCTCTTCTTCCTGTGTTAGGTATACTATTTTATCATTCTTTAAATTCATAATGAAGTTTTCGCGAATTAATCTAGTAGAATATGAGAAGAAGCTTTTCAATTTTTCTCTTCCAGAACCAGCCATTTCATCAACCCAACCGTTAATTTCTTGAATTTTTCTAGCGTAACATAAGCGCATAAGAGTTGTAAAACGTTCGAAGTTAAAAGCGTTCTCATCGGAGGTTTCTAATATTTCACGAGCAGCAATAAAGTTACCATTTGCGAGTCTGGCAACACTATTAGCATCTTTTTCTGAAAGATTGAAATTATCAATTAACCCAATCTTTATAGAGTCTGAATCAATTCCTGAAAGTTTAATTGGTTGAGTTCTGGAGGAGATAGTAAGTAAGACCTCCTCTGGTGCTTCAGATACCAACAGGAAAATGGTTTTTTCTGGTGGTTCTTCAACTAATTTGAGTAGCATGTTAGCTGAAGTAGCATTCATCTTTTCAGGCAGCCAGAGAATTAAAAATTTATAATCGCTTTCGAACGATTTTAAATTAAGCTTGCGCATAATTAATTCACTCTCGTTCTTGCTAATCAATCCTTGTTTGTTTTCAATTCCTATGTAGTTGTACCACTGACTTGATCTGAAATAGGGGCTCTGTAGTACAAATTCTCTCCAACCTTTAATATAATCGTCGCTGGTAGGATCTTTACTAACAGATTTAGATGTGTTTACCGGAAAAGAAAAGTGCAGGTCAGGATGCGTTAAGTGTTCGAACTTTTTACAGCTTGAACAAATTCCGCAGGAATCATCAGTTTGTTTATCTGTGCAGGCAACGAATTGAGCATATGCAATGGCCAAGGGTAACGAACCACAACCTTCAGGACCATGAAAGATTTGGGCATGAGGTATTCTACCTGATTTTACAGATGCCTTAAGTTGTTTTTTAATTTTATCCTGGCCAATTACTTTTGAAAACTGCATGTGAACTTATCTCGATTAATACCTTTCCAAAAATATACATTCTTTATTGAAAGACTAATAGAATTAAGATATAAGTACCAAGATTTGCTTAAGAATTTTTATTGTTGTAACTGACTAATCATCTTATATTTCAAAACTCATTACTTAGGTTAATTAGAGCTTGTTCATTAAACCTCAAATATACATTAAACAAGCATATTTGACTCTGCGAGCCGACTAAAAGTCCTGTTTAAGATGACTTTTATCGGGTTTTAGCCTGACAAAAAAATCAATAAACAGGTATTATTAATACCCTTGTAACTCTCTGAATTTCTATCGTCAGATTATTCATTTATAATCAAATGCATAATACGGGTTAAATCGTATGATTGAACTTTCTAAACAAATACTAATTAATTGTGAATTTCATAACAATACCCAAAACATGATATAGGTCAGTTGGATAACTTTTTTTACCTTTGTGATTCAAATCGTAATAAACAAATAATTTGAATATGCTAAATATTGATAATTACAACTTTGCTGGGAAAAAGGCAATAGTAAGGGTTGATTTTAATGTACCTCTTGATAAAGAGACATTTGAAGTAACTGATGATACACGAATTATTGGAGCTCTTCCAACTATTAAAAAAATTCTTGCTGATGGTGGTTCAGCAATTTTAATGTCGCATTTAGGTCGTCCAAAAGAAGGACCAGAAGATAAATTTTCTTTAAAACATATCATTCCTTCACTATCGAAACATTTGGGTATTGACGTAAAATTTATCGATGATTGTATTGGCGATAAAGTATTAGAAGCCAAAGCAGCGTTAAAACCAGGAGAGGTTCTTGTACTTGAAAACCTACGTTTTTACAAAGAAGAAAACAAAGATAAAGACGGAATGCCAGAATTTGCTAAGAAATTAGCTGAAGGAACCGATGTTTATGTGAACGATGCTTTTGGTACTGCACACCGCAGTCATGCTTCTACAGCTGTAATTGCTCAATTTGTTAAAGAGAAAATGGCTGGGTATCTTTTAGATAAAGAGATTAAATTTCTTGGTGATACAGTTGCAAATCCAGAGAGACCTTTTATCGCTATAGTTGGCGGTGCAAAAGTATCGGGCAAACTTGAAGTTCTTACATCGCTTATCGAAAAGGTTGATACAATTCTTATTGGTGGCGGAATGGCATATACATTCCTTAAAACTCAGGGACATGAAATAGGAAATTCTTTAGTAGAAGAAGATTTACTTGAAACAGCTAAAGAGATACTCGCTTCTGCAAAAGCAAAAGGTGTTAATTTTATGCTTCCAACAGATAACCTTGCAGCCGATAAATTTGATAACGATGCAAATATTAAAACTGTAGGTGTTGAAATTCCAGAAGGAACAATGGCTCTGGATGTTGGACCAGAAACAATAAAAGCTTATGCTGCTGAGATTGCAAAAGCAAAAACAATTATCTGGAATGGTCCAATGGGTTGTTTTGAAATGCCAAACTTCTCGAAAGGTACCTTCGGTGTTTGCCAGGCGGTTGCTGATTCTTCTGCAATTTCAATTATTGGTGGTGGTGACTCAGTTGCTGCAGTTAACCAAAGTGGATTAGCAGATAAAATGAGTCATATTTCTACTGGAGGAGGAGCATCACTTGAATTTCTTGAAGGAAAAGAACTACCGGGAATTAAAGCAGTTCGTGGTTAGACGCACAAAATAAACTCCATTAAATCCCGATTCGGAGTTTGTTCTTTGAATCGGGATTTTTATAACCTAAACTTGGTTATTTTATTAAAACCTGAGACAACTGGCATGAATATTAGAAAAATATCAATACTTGGAGGTGGAAACCTTGGCTCTTCAATTGCAACTGGATTATTGAATGCAAAGATTATTGAGCCTCAAAACCTGACAGTAACACGCAGGAGACTTCATTTAATTGAAAATTTTGCGGAAAAGGGAGTAATCACAATAGATGATAATACCAAAGCCATAAAGGATGCTGATTTAATTATTCTTGCAGTTAAGCCACATCAGGTTTTTTCTATTCTTGAAGAAATATCGACAAAACTGGATGGTGGAAAGCAAGTTGTTGTATCTGTAATAACTGGTATTTCATTAAAGCAATTGCAAGATGCTTTACCCGGAATTCCAGTAGTTAGAGCTATGCCAAACACAGCAATTGCACTTAACGAATCTATGACTTGTATTGCTGGAAATGGAAAGTTTATGGATACGGAAAAGGAAGTTGAGGAGCTTTTCTCGAAACTCGGAGAAGCAATTATTATTGATGAAGAGCTTATGGGAGCAGCCACAGTAATTGGTGCTTGTGGTATTGCTTTTGCCCTACGCTTTATGCGAGCAATGTCGCAAGGTGGAATTGAAATAGGTTTTGGAGCTGAAGTATCTCAACAAGTAACTGCTCAAACCATAAAAGGAGCAGCAAAGCTAATTCTTGAAAGTGAGAATCATCCTGAAAAGGAAATAGATAAAGTAACAACTCCGATGGGAGTTACAATTTCAGGCCTTAATGAAATGGAACATCAGGGCTTTAGTTCCTCAGTTATTAAAGGATTGCTTACTTCTTTTAATAAACTTGGACATTAGCTTGAAAATAATACTAAATAGCTAAAAAAAACTACGGTCATGAAAATCTACGATGCTGAGGGAAATTTTCCGAAGGTTTTACTTGAACAATACAAGCATTTTAATCCCAATGTGCCATCAATGATAAAGGCGCAAACTTTTACAGAAAGTATAATTAATTTTTTGTTTCCTTTTAAAGTAGATAAAAAATGCACCTTACCACAAATAGAGTTAAACCTCGCTCAATTACATATTAATTTTAAAGATTTAGTTGGACCACTTGAGGGAATAATTGAAGGATCAATTGCGAAAGTAACAAAGGAGTTCTTTACACAAGTTCCGGAAATCTATAAAAGTTTAATAAACGATGCAAGGAACTTTCTTGACTTTGATCCGGCAGCCCGATCGGTTGAAAGTGTTATCTTGTATTATCCTGGTTTCTATGCTATTTCGATATACAGATTAGCCAATGTATTGTACAAACTAAAAGTACCTTTTTTACCACGAATGATGAGTGAATATGCTCACAGTAAAACAGGTGTTGATATTCATCCGGGAGCAACAATCGGAGAAAACTTTTTTATTGATCATGGTACAGGTGTTGTTATTGGAGAAACTACAACTATTGGCAATAATGTAAAAATCTATCAAGGTGTTACTCTGGGTGCTATTTGTGTTGAGAAAACCATGAAAGGTAGAAAACGTCATCCTAGTCTTGAAGATAATGTGATTGTGTATTCAGGAAGTACAATTTTAGGTGGAGAAACCCTTATTGGTCACGACACAGTTGTTGGTGGAAATGTTTGGCTTACAAAGAGTGTTCCTCCATATAGCGTAGTTTATCACGAAAGTAAAACTGTAATACGCGACAGCAAAATTAGTGGTGAAGAGCCAATAAACTTTGTGATTTAGATAAAACAATCTTCTACATACATTAAGCTACTGTTTTAGTAGGATAAAAGCAAAAGTCCTGAATTTATTTCAGGGCTTTTGCTTTTTGAGCATTCGATCTATTTCTATGTGACAGATAGTAGGTGTTAACCTGATATAATGAATGACGTTATGTTAATTTGCTTTGGAATCTTCCTTTTAAATTAACTTAGTTTTCTTTCAGGGGAGGGGATAGGAAACTCCAACCAATTTCAAACTATTTATTTAAAATACCTCTATCCGATTTATGCAAAAGAAGCATTGTTATTACAGTTTTTACCCAGATGTATGTATATAATCAGTACTTTTATTTCAGATATAAACAAGTTGTATGCAAGCTTATGAGGACACTGCATAATATATTACTACCTGCCATGATTTTATTCTTATTTGGGTGTAATAAGGCTGATAAATTGATTGGAACATGGATTTCTAATCCTGTTGACACAGCATTTACGACAATTGATTTTAATGAAGATTTTATTATTTCAAATCAGATTAGCCCATATGCTGATTATGCAAAATATAGAATAAAAGGAAACAGACTTATAATTGACTCAGGGGTAATTAGTTTTGATGGTATGTATTATCTTCCTTGTGACACTTTGAAGTTTACGTTACTTAATAAAGGTCAAAACCTAAAACTAAGTTGTTCAAATGATGAATTTAATTCTAGGTTAACACGACATAATAGTCTGAGTATTTATGAAAAATTACTACCAAACCTATTAATTGACGTAAACATTCCTGGATTTGAAAATGGACAAAACATTGAACTTTATGAGCTAGGGTTTTTATTTATTGGGAAAGCTAAACTAAAGCTGATTGAAAGATTTTCAACAAACAGTTTCTATGTTCAACTTAATGATGATGTTGTTTTACCGAATGACCCAAGTATATTAGATTTTGTTCCAGAGGGATTTCAAGAAGAAAAGATAGCTTTATTCTGTGACAAGGATTTAGATTTAGCAACTCTAGATTCTTTAAGGTATATTTTGTCAGCTTTTCCATTATATCTTGCTGGACTAACTCCTGAAAATGAATTTAAGTACTTAAAAACCACCCCATATCATCTTTGTGAATGTATTGAATACACTTGCATTCCAATTTGTCCCCCTCTAGAATATACATGTAAGCATAAATTATACAGTAAGATTGCAGATCTGAATAATCGGATAATAATTGATAAATACGGAACAGTCTCATTTAACGGTCAAACAATCCCAGTTGATAGTCTTTCTTTACATTTAACTGAGGATTTGAAATTAAAGAAAAATCGCATTCATTTTTTCATTGAGTACAACTCAAATACAAGATTTGAAGATTATTTTAAAGTTTATAATTTTTTAGTTGAGAGTTATAGAACTGCTGAAAAGGATAATAGAAAACTACAAGTTCATAATATGTCTGATAAGGATATCATGATTGCAAATTCTACGTTTAAAGCCAGCAGGCAACAATAAATATAGGTCATTTGGCGGATAGTGTTAAATTTGAAAATGAATACATTTAATAAGACATATAGTGGTTTGATACGATGGAGCTTCGAAGTGCCAAACGCCCCATATTATCAACGTTACCAATAATATGAAGACATAACTTAAAATAGATACAAAATGATAAAACAAATAATAGCAGTTCTAATAAGTATGATAACGTTAAATAGTTGCCAAAAAGATGACACTTCCTTTGTGAAGAAAAATCATAGGATTAAAGAAATTATCGAGATTTTTGGTGGAGATATTAGAGAAAAAGAAGTATTTCATTATAATGAATTAAATCAAATCAGTAGGAAAGAAAAGTTTTCAGGTGAATCAGTGAATCCTATGTTCGAGTCCAGCTATTTTTATGAAAGCAATAGAATAGATTCATCTTGTAGCTATAGTTTTAGAGAAGATAGGATTACAAGCTACACTTATTATTCGTATAAAAATGATACAATTGAAATTAATACTTGGCTTTTAATAGACAAGATTTATGTAAAAAAACATATTGTAGATGGGGGTATCCTAAGAAAAACTATTTACTACGAAAGATATGATAATGATAGTTTAATTCCTTTAAAATATGAACTGCTCAATTGGGAAAATAATAATCTTATAAAAAAAGAAACTTTCCGTTTAGATTTTGATAATTATGAATTACCGGTTGAATATTTCGAGTATGACTCATTTTTAAATCCATTATTTGAGCAAACTTCCTATAATAGTCCTTATTTGTTCGAGTCAAAGAATAACTTAATAAAAGAGGTAAATTCAAGATCTGGGAATGATACTATTATTAAAATTTTAAATCAAGTTTATAATGAACAAGGATTACTAATTAAAACAGAAGAATATCCAGGGGTTATTGATACAAACAGTATGGTTACCTATAATTACATATATGAAGAGTATTAACCATAATACTATTGCTAACAAAAAATATACCTAATGCGGGGTGATGCTATAAATAGGTAACTTATTACATTTATAAAAAACTTTAGAGGATAGTAGAGTGCAAGAAAATGCCCGCCGCCTCATATTAAAACCGTCAGACTGTCTAAAAACCTCATAACTTGTTAATAAGAGTATTGTTGAGTATTTCTTTCGGATCTAAGGTATTTGTAACTTGATCATATGAAGTATTTACAAGGACAAAATCGTACCCAGACCAATCTTTTTCCTGTA
>JBNKCO010000009.1:0-5391 GCA_050287785.1 Bacteroidales bacterium | reverse complement strand
ATACCGCCGTCCGTCAGACTGTCTAAAAACCTAAAAACCATGTTTTATCATTTGGGTAAGTATCTGTAAATTCAACCAAATATTAAAACCTAAGGAGGTTAAAAATAGTTTTTAGACAAACTGCCGTTGTATGCAAGTGGAGAGTCGACATAACACATTGATACGATATTAGAAAATTGGAATAATTAGATGAAAACGGATTGACTCGATTGGTACTCCGTTGTTAAGGCGGTGCAGTTTGATGGGAATTTATTTTGTTTTTCTCCCCCGCACTAAGAAAGAGAAAACCCTTCCCACAAAACAACACATTTGCAAACCGCTACAAACCGCCCTGCAAGCCAAAGTTTGCAAAATAGTTGTTTTTTACTGAGGCACCAGTACTAATCAATGAATTGTTAAATAAATTGACAGTTGTTGTAAAATATTTTTACGCGAAAAAATATTTATAAATTATAATATCCTTGTGATCTGAGCTTTGACAAAATGGCATTAAGATTGTATTTAACTTTACTGTAATAATAAATATATGTAACCGGAAAGAATTTCCATAGCTTACAATTATGCTAAAATCCATCAACCAAATATTACGTTCCACCGTCAAAAACAAAACAATTTCAATCATTTCAATTAGTGGATTTGCTTTGGCTAGTGCAATTATTCTTTTACTAGTTGCTTTTATTTCAACAGAAAGAAGCTACGATAAAGATATCCCAGAAATAAATAAGATCTATAGGGTATTAGCTAATGGTGACAATGCATTTATTCCCGAAGAAGCTGCAGTTTTTATTAAAGAGCAAATCCCGGAAGTTGAAAACTCAACCAATTACTTTGTTGGAAATCAACCAGTTATTTTTAAAAATAAAAGCTATCCATCACGCTTGATTTGTACAGACAATAATATTTTTGATTTTATTGGAATAAATGTAATTGCTGGCGACATTAATGATTTTCATACTGTTCCAAATCAGGTTGTTTTGACAAAATCGTTTGCCGAAAAAATATTTGAAAATAAAAATCCAATAGGACAAACCATAAATCTGTCGCATAAGGAAGATGTAATGGTGGCAGCAGTGATTAATGACTTTCCAGAAAACCGTTCTTTCTACGGCGATGTTTTTTGCAGTAATAAACTGAAAATCACATATAGTGCTGGCGGATTTAATGGGAAGAAAATTTACTATGACAATGTAATACTAAAACTATCGGAAAATGCATCTATTAAGAACGTTGAGCAACTAATAAAACCTATCATAAATAATCTGAATCCAAATTATTACCAAAATGCCGATGATTATGTATTATCTCCATTTAAAGATGCTTATTTTACTCCTATTAAATATGACGGACTTAAACATTCCAATGTACAACTAATCGATTTATTATCTTGGCTTACGCTATGTATTTTCATTTTTGCTCTTTTTAATTATATAAATTTTAACATTGCAAAAATTACAAGCGAATTTAAAAACATAGGAATGCATCAGGTGTTGGGTGCATCAAAATTTAATATATTCCGCCGTTTTATCTTCGAGGCTTTAATTCAATTAATTATATCATTATTTTTTGCAGCAGCGCTAATGTTTTTATTAAAGCCGCTCGTAGAAAGCATATTAGGTCAAAAGATAATTTTTAACGTTTTACTAAAAAGCCCATCATGGATATTGGCTATTGTTTTATCGGTGGTTTTTATATCTATACTTGCTGGAAGTTATCCTGCTTTTCTTGCTTTAAAAGCGAAACCAATAGCGATGCTCAAAAGTAAAATAACTAATTTAAGTAAACAGCGTGATGTACGTATGCCATTAAATATTATTCAGTTCACAGCAAGTATTATAGCAGTAATCGCTTTTATTACTATTAATCAGCAAATTAAATATTGCAAAAATAAAGAACTAGGTTTTGATACCGAACAGTTAGTGCGTATTGAAGTTCATTATAAAATACAAGAACATCTCACGGCTTTAGTGGATAGGATAGGCTCTCTATCTGGGGTTAAAAGCATATGTCCATCGCACGGTACTCCTTGGGCAATATATAGTAATTCTGAAAATGAAGAGTTTGGTAGATTTGACGAAATACGTTCAAATTCACATTTTCTGGAAACATTTAATATAAAACTTGTCAATGGCCGCAATTTTTATGAAAACGAAACAGCCGCAACAGCACTGATTAACAGAAAAGGAATGCAACAATTGGATTGGGATTCTTTTGAGGGAAAAAAAATATTTGGAGCAGAGATAGTAGGTATTATTGATGACTTTAATTTTCAAGACTTGCACAATGAAGTAGGTCCATTAATGATTCGAAATGAGGATGGTCTTTCTCATCTGAACGTCAGATTATACCCTCGTGATATTGCAGGTACAATGCAACAAATAGGAAAGGCTTTTAATGAAATTGCTGGTAATTTTAATTTTGAATATCGTTTTTATGATGAATGGATGGACACAATGTATAAAAAAGAAGAGAATCAGGCTCGCTCTATTCAATTTATATCCATTTTGGCAATGTTATTGGCAGCTCTGGGAATTTTTGGATTAGCCAATTATTCCCTAAAAAGACGAATAAAAGAAATTGGTATTCGTAAAGTAAACGGAGCTAAAATTTCAGAAGTAATGACTATGCTCAATAAAAAGTTTGTGCGTTGGGTTTTCATTGCTTTTGTTATTGCTTCCCCAATTGCATATTTTGCTATGAATAAATGGCTTGAAAATTTTGCATATAAAACTACACTCAGTTGGTGGATATTTGCCTTGGCTGGTATTTTGGCATTGGGAATTGCCTTATTGACCGTGAGTTTACAAAGCTGGAAGGTGGCTTCTCAGAATCCAGTGGAAGCATTAAGATATGAATAATTAAAAACAAATAGTCTGATTGCCAAACCTATTTGTAAGCACATTGGCAAGTCACATGAGCCTTACTCAGACCAAAACTTGCGAAAGAACTAACAAATGCCAGCCCTGTTACCGCCTTTAATGGCGGTTTAGGATTTGCCCCCCCCACAAAAAACAAAATAAATTAGCTGCGCTGAGCTCCACTTCTTTCCGGTTCGTGCTTCGTTGCAACTTCAGTGCAGATTGATAAGCTAAAACATTAATATTTGTAAATACTTGTAACGGATTGTCTTTAAATAACAATCACCAGCATACAACACGCAATATAACTAAGTCGGGGGATTTGGGGTTTATAAAGTTTTGTACATTTACTCAAAATTGAAACGGTTTGACAAGTTGGAGCTTCGAAATCCCGGCCTCCGCATATTGCCAACGTTGTGTGGCATGCGGGCTGACGAATACCAATTAGAAATTCGGATTTTAAATAACAAACCCAAATAACATCGAGATAAATGAAACATCTATTTTTAATTTTAAGCTTTTTGCCAATATTGACTTTTGGACAAAATGAAACACAAAGATTTATTTCAGTACGCGGAGAATCAGAGATAAATATAGTCCCAGATAGGATTGAATTGACAATAACTTATTCTGAGACTGAGAACATTAAGAAAGAAAATGAATTACAGCAGAAAGAAGCAGAATTGATTAAACTATTAAAAAGCTTCTCGATTGATTTGAAAAAATTGACAATTGATAATTTTGCTGCAAACCGATATGGGTATTATAATTCGTCATCGAACAAAGTGAGAATGTCAAAAGTATTTAAACTACAACTGGATAACATTGAGATTGTAGACTCACTTATAATTAAATTATTTGAGACTGGAGCAAATAATGTAGCTGTGACTAATTTACAAAGTGACAAATTGGAGGAGACAAAACTTGAAGCGACCAAGATTGCACTTGATAAAGCAACAAAAAAAGCTGAAATAATGGCTTCACATTTAAATTGTTCGATTGGACAAATTATTGAAATTTCTGAATATAAACCGCAGATTCAGACAATGATGGATAAAGGAGAATATTTCTTGCAATCTAAGACTGTAACAGCTTACGGTGTAAATAGACTTTATGATTATGAGGGTGAGGACATTGGAATTAGAAAAATAAGAGTAGGATATATAGTGGATGTAAAATACGAACTAAAATAATGCACGACCACACAACACATGGTATAGCAAATAAGGGTTTCAGTGGTATGCGAGGCTTTGGTTCTCGTGCCAGCATTTTTATCGGTGGATACAGCCGCACTCCGAAAACCCAACCGTTTCATATTGTAAAACGTCAGACTGTCTAAAAACCTAAAAACCATGTTTTATTATTTGGGTAAGTATCTGTAAATTCAACCAAATATTAAAACCTAAGGAGGTTAAAAATAGTTTTTAGACAAACTGCCGTTAGCTAAAATTCGGAACATTAGCTTTGAATGGCAATAAGAAGTAATCAATACAGAATTCTATAAATACGTTAAGATGAATGATATACTAATTATTACAATTGCATTTCTTGCAAATCCTATTTTAAGTTTTTTTCTATTTAGGATGTTAAAACAGGACACTATTAAGAAAGTATTAATATCACTTTCCGTGATTTTAGTATTCGCCTTAGTTTTTGCATTAATAAAAAATTTCAGTTTTATTAACTCAGTTCCTAATCTAATATTCATTTCAATAGTTCATTTGGGAATCTGTTACTTATTATGGAGCTTAATTTTTCTACAACTTAAATGGCTGAAAATTACAGGAATAATTATAAGTTCTATTTTCATTATAATAAGTATTTTCTTTAGTATAGGTAGTATTCCAATCTCAGATAATGAATCTTATGAGCCATATATAGAAAAAAGAATTGATGATTGTAAAATAGTAATGGATATCATGACACTATATCCAAAAAAAAATATTCCACAACCAACATCTCCATTGGATTTTTTTACTATCCGAGTATTTAAGGAATATAACCCTTTTCAAGTTGAAATAAAGAGTGTAAAATTTGAGAGACATACTGCAGAAAATGTTAATAAATATGATTGTAGCTATGATAAAGACAAAGATGAAATTAAATTGACAGGCATATCAAAAGATAATGATAAGATTGTTTGGGAAGAAAAAATTAAATAAAAGAACATTAGCTAACATTAAATATACGTAAGCCGGGTGATTGGCAGGTTTTTAAACTTTTATACATTTACTCAAAATTGAAACGGTTTGACAAGTTGGAGCTTCGAAATCCCGGCCTTCGCATATTGCCACCGTTGAACTAAACCGCCTAAGGGCGGTAATTTGCAAATAAATCGTTACTTGTAACAGAATATTAAACAATTAAAAGATGAAAAAAAGTATTGATGAGCATCTGCTCATGGAGATGCGCATCCGCAATTATAGCGAGCGTACAGTAAGCACTTATTTATCTCTTGCAACATGTGCTACCCCGTAATTTTTATAAAATCAGGTATATGGGCATACTTGCCATGACAAATGCACAAACAAAAAAA
>JBNKCO010000008.1:0-3940 GCA_050287785.1 Bacteroidales bacterium | reverse complement strand
GTTTCTGGTTCTTTTACAGTTTCAGACATATCTACTACCACTCGTATGCGAATTTCCATGAAGTACAATGGTACACCAAGCCCTTGCGAAACCTATAGCTATGGCGAGGTAGAAGATTACACTGTTAGCTTAACACGCTCTAAACCAGGAAATAACAGGTCTATAACAAATATTAATGATGAATTGAGCGAAACCAAATTCAAAGTTTATCCGAATCCGGTAAAAGATAATCTTCATATTACTACAGATTTGTTAAATGCTGAAATTAAGATTATTAATTCGGTTGGGGCTGTTGTAGAAAGTAGAGCCGCAAATAGTGACGAAAATGTTATTGATGTTTCTGCCCTGATTCCAGGTCTATACTCAATTCATATAAATAGCAATGGTAAAGTATTGATTGATAATTTTATCAAGCAGTAAAACAACAGTACTTAAATTCTATAAAAATAACATAGAATAATCTTTTGTTCTCACCCCGGTCTTACTTAAGCACTAATAATTAAAGATGCTCTAAGTAAGACCGGTATTTTTTCTAATGCTTAAATTAGAATAATGTGCATATTGATTAATCCTGTATTATTTATAAAAAAGGAATTCAATTTAATATGCTTTTATTCACCCCACACTGAAATACTACTATAATATTCAGTTATTTTCATTTCTTAACCTAAATATTAATTTTAATGCTCCTGCTTTGTTACAAAACCTTTAAATCGAAGCTAAATACAACCTAATAAAATATTCATAACATATTAAATAGAAAAAAAATGTTGGCACGATTCGAAGCCTTTCTTCTGTATCAACTTTATTTCACGAAATGAAACAATCTACGAAAGCATATTATAAAAAGAAACCAAACAAAGTGTAGCCCAGCGAAATCAATACCTTGAAAATACTGAAATAATTATGAGCAACTAATGGTATGAACTGCAAAGCTCTAAACGAAAGTGATAATACAGATTATAGCATTAGTCTAAAGATTAATTGTATTTATACAATTTCAACCTATTACATATTAGAAAAATAAAAGATGAAACAGACTATGTCTGATTTACTACTGCTCTCAATTATAATCATTTTAAGAGCGTTCGTGAACTCTCTCCATTCAGTCTAGACACACTGCGACTGTGGTTATAATTAGAGCCAGATATCAGGCAATGTCACAAATTTTAAACACATGAAAAGTAGATTATTTTTTTTGTTCAATATATTATTCCTAATAATAACCGTTAAAACATATGGACAAAACCTTACTCATGAAATAACGGATGAAGAAAAGGCAATGATGCCAGCATATTTAGCACGACTAAAAGGAAGAGCATTAGATTTAGCTCCTACAGGTAATGTAAGACCCATAGCCGAATTTGAACCATCTCAGGGTGTTTTAGTGGCTTATCCATTTGGAATACCTGTTTCATTAATTGCAGAAATGTCCGAAGACGTAATAGTCACAACCATTGTCGATAACCTTTCTCAAGAAAACACAGTAAAAAGTACATATCAATCTAATGGTGTAAACTTAGATAATTGCAATTTCCTATATGCCCCTCATGATTCATACTGGACTCGTGACTATGGCCCCTGGTTTATAGCTAATGAAGAGAAAATTGAAATAATTGATTTTATCTATAACAGACCTCGCCAAAATGATAACCTAATTCCACAAAGTCTGGGAGAAATGCTCGATGCAAAGGTATATAACATGGATTTAGTCCAAACAGGTGGAAATTATATGACAGATGGAATAAATATAGCAGCTGCAACTGACCTGGTCTGGGATGAAAACACTTCTCTCTCTCACAATGAAATTGACCAATTAATGAATAGCTATTTGGGTATTGATAACTATTATGTTACAGAAGATCCTCAGGGAGAGTATATAAAACACATTGATTGTTGGGGTAAATTCCTTGATGTTGACAAAGTACTTATCGCAGAAGTACCATCAAGCAATCCTAATTACAGCAAATATGAATCCACAGCAGAGTATTTTGCCAACCTCACAACACCTTACGGGAATAAATATCAGGTTTTCAGGGTAAACGAACCTTCCGGCCAGCCATATACAAACTCTCTTATTCTAAACAACAAAGTTTTAGTCCCTATTACGGGTTCTTCATACGACGAGGCAGCCTTACAGGTTTACCGTGATGCAATGCCGGGTTACGAAGTAATTGGATTTACAGGTTCCTGGGAATCAACCGATGCATTGCATTGTCGTGTGCATGAAATCATTGATCTTGGCATGTTATCTATCAGACATATACCATTATTAGGGGAAATTAATTATCAGAATGGATTTACTATTACAGCAGATATTACTTCATATAGTAACCAAACTGTTTATGGTGATTCGCTAAAGGTTTTGTATAAGGTGAATTCTGGGAATTATCAATCCGTTCTTATGAGCAAAACAACTGGCAATTCTTATCAGGCTGTTATTCCGGCTCAAACAGCTGGCAGTGTTATATCATATTATATTCATGCAGCAGATTACTCAGGAAGGAGTGAAAATCATCCTTACATCGGAAAACATGACCCTCATGTTTTTATTATAAAATCAACCACAGTTAATCCACCTGTTGCAGATTTTTCTTCCAATGTAACGTTAATAACAGCAGGAAAAAGTGTTGCATTCACCGATGAGTCAACAAACTATCCAACAAACTGGTCCTGGTCATTCCCCGGAGGCTCTCCTTCAACCAGTACAGCACAAAATCCGTCTGTTACATACAGTACAAATGGAACTTACGAAGTTTCTTTAACTGTTAGTAACAGTGCAGGAACCGACACAGAAACAAAAACAGGTTACATTACTGTTGAAGAAGCTCCTATTAGCTATTGCAGCTCAGGAGGTGCAGATTTTAGTGATGAATGGATTTCTGAGGTTCAAATTGGTAACTTCAGTAATTCATCTTCTGGTGCTTCATATACCGACTTTACTAATATGAATATTGAATTAACATCTGGAGAGTCAACAAACATTGAACTTACACCCGCATTTAGCTCAAGTAGTTATACAGAATACTGGGTAATCTGGATTGATTATAATAATGATGGAGACTTTGAAGATTCTGGAGAAGCTGTATATAGTGGATCAGGAAAATCTGCTGTTTCCGGTTCTTTTACTGTCTCAGACATATCTACTACTACTCGTATGCGAATTTCCATGAAGTATAATGGTGCTCCAACCCCTTGCGAAACATTTAGTTATGGTGAGGTAGAAGATTATACAGTAACAATATCTGAAGGAACAGTTTCTATACCTGTAGCTGATTTTAGCGCAGCACCAACAACTATTACTGAAGGCCAGGCAGTACAGTTCACAGATATTTCAACAAACGAACCTACTTCATGGTCATGGTCATTCCCCGGAGGATCTCCTTCAACCAGTACAGTACAAAACCCATCGGTTACATACAACACAGCCGGAACTTACGAAGTTTCTTTAACAGTTAGTAACAGTGCAGGAACCGACACTGAATCAAAAACAGGATACATTACTGTCGAAAAAGCTTCTATTGAGTATTGTAGCACAGGAGGTTCAGATTTTAGTTATGAATGGATTTCTGAGGTTCAAATTGGCAGCTTCAGCAATTCATCTTCTGGTGCTTCGTACACCGACTTTACTAATATGAATATTGAATTAACATCTGGAGAGTCAACAAACATTGTACTAACTCCCGGATTTGGCTCAGGTAGTTATACTGAATACTGGGTAATCTGGATTGATTATAATAATGATGGAGACTTTGAAGATTCTGGAGAAGCTGTATATAGTGGTTCAGGAAAATCTGCTGTTTCTGGTTCTTTTACAGTTTCAGACATATCTACTACCACTCGTATGCGAATTTCCATGAAGTACAATGGTACACCAAGCCCTTGCGAAACCTATAGCTATGGCGAGGTAGAAGATTACACTGTTAGCTTAACACGCTCT
>JBNKCO010000007.1:0-461259 GCA_050287785.1 Bacteroidales bacterium | reverse complement strand
GTTTCTGGTTCTTTTACAGTTTCAGACATATCTACTACCACTCGTATGCGAATTTCCATGAAGTACAATGGTACACCAAGCCCTTGCGAAACCTATAGCTATGGCGAGGTAGAAGATTACACTGTTAGCTTAACACGCTCTGAACCAGGAAATAACAGGTCTATAACAAATATTAATGATGAATTGAGCGAAACCAAATTCAAAGTTTATCCGAATCCGGTAAAAGATAATCTTCATATTACTATAGATTTGTTAAATGCTGAAATTAAGATTATTAATTCGGTTGGGGCTGTTGTAGAAAGTAGAGCCGCAAATAGTGACGAAAATGTTATTGATGTTTCTGACCTGATTCCTGGTCTATACACAATTCATATAAATAGCAATGGTAAAGTATTGATTGATAATTTTATCAAGCAGTAAACCAACAGTACTTAAATTCTATAAAAATAACATAGAATAATCTTTTGTTCTCACCCCGGTCTTACTTAAGCACTAATAATTAAAGTTGCTCTAAGTAAGACCGGTATTTTTTCTGATGTTTGAACTTAAATAAGTTGCTTGTTATGTTGATAATATGAGACTGTAGGGCACTTTGGCACACAAACCTAAACGTTACGATTATATATGACCAATTGGGTATTATATATTAAATTCTATATATAGCTTAGTTGCTCTTTATCAAATTGTGCTAATACATAATGGGGGTTGAACGAAGCCCAGCAATTGAAATAAGAGAAAAGTATGCCGCTTTGTAATTTTTTATTCATCTCGTATAGACTACAATTCTATGTTTGCACTTTCCAAAGTGCTTGAGCTGGCAGAAATCTTGTATTTTTCACCCGGTTTAGTTTTAAGTAAAATAGTGGCTATGCCTGCTTCGGCCTTAACCGGATTTTCACCGATTAATTCTCCATTACCTACCAGAACAAATGTAACTTCCGCTTCTTCAAGGTTGCACAATGTTCCGTTTGCATCAGCAATTTTAGCATAAATAAAGAGTAAATCTGAATCAGTTTTGGATATCTCAATTCCTGATTTATCTGCTTCTAAAATGACGTCTTTCGGATCTAAAGGAGTACGAATTTCATCCAGAGCCACTTCTTTACCATTAATGAATCCAATTGCTTTTAATGTGCCTGCTTTAAACCCTTGCAGATTAAAATGAAACGGAGGAAAAGGTAAATGATCGGAATACTTATCTATTGTAGGCTTATGCTTTCCAATTAATTTATTGTTCAAATACAATTCCACTTCCTCACAATTACTAAAAACGCGCAGACCACTGGTATTAGATTCTTCTGTCCAGTAGGAAGCGATTCTTACCATAGGGCCTGTACCTTCGTCTATTGCCAGGGTATCAAATGGTGGTCGCTGGCTTTGATAGAACCAGAATGCAAATTTTGGAATCCTGAAGATGTCACTAATTCCAGAGGATTCAATATCGTCGGCATATCCACGATTATAATCGAACATTAACCAATTGGCATCGCCAATAGAATTGGCTTTTCCCTTTCTGTTAGAATTTACAGCTTCCTGGTAATTCATGGCTTGTTGCAATAATCTTTTTTCTCCATAACCTCTTAACTGACGGCTTGTTCTTTCATCTTTCTGAAGATTCTTAAATTCCGTTTGATTAAATCCTGCATTATGTGCATAGTATTCCCAATCTCCATATTCAGCAATAAACAAAGGGCGCTCGTTTACTTTATACTCATTCCAGTAGTCAGGTGGGCTGGAATGCTGACGGGCTGGAATATACAAATCGAATGAATTGTTATCAATCCATCCTGCACTATACGTATCATCAAAAGGGAGTTCATCTTTCAGAATCTTATTGGCTTCAGCCATATATGTGCCAGTCATACCCGATTCATTTAGCGATACCTCCCAGAATACTACACTGGGATGGTTACGATCCCTTCTTACCATATCTCGTATATCCTGAAATGAGTTTTGAACAAATGTACTGTCGCCAAAGAATTGCCAGCCTGGTATAGCATTCATGACTAACAATCCAAGTGCATCACAGGCATCGAGGAAACTTTCATCTTGTGGATAATGCGATAAGCGCACAAAGTCGAATCCTGCCTGTTTTATTTTTATTGCATCGCGCCAATTCGCATTTTCAGTAATAGCATAACCCACATAGGGGTATTCCTGATGGCGGTTAGTTCCTCGGATGTAGATTTTTTCATTATTCAGATAAAATCCTTCATGCGATAGTTTTATTTTGCGAATACCAATATTTAATTCATAATTATCAGTTTTTTCATTATTAGCATAGAGATGGATCTCCATCTTATAGAGGGATGGTTTTTTTACAGACCAAAGTGCTGGACTGGCAACTGACACGTCAACCATAAATTCACTATCACTTCCGGATTTAACAATGTTTTTTTTTGAATCGAAAATAAATTTTTTCCCTTCAGGTCCAATTAATACTACGGAACAGGCAAGTTCTTTTTCCTGATCCGATTCGTTTTTTACATGTATCTGAACGGTACCAATAGCGTTTTCTGCACTTACTTCATTAAAATGAACCAGAACTCCACCAGAAGCCTCTTTCGCTAACAGTACCGGATTAGTTATATAAGTTGTATTGGTTTCTACCAGAGATACTTTTCTATATATCCCACCATAATAGTTAAAGTCTAAAACATTTAAAGCTTTACCAGGAGGAATCTGAGCATTGTCTTCATTATTAACCTTTAGCTTAACCACATTTACACCATCAAAATCAAGATATTCAGTAATATCTGCAATAAATGGTAAATAACCTCCCACATGCTTTTGTACCCATTGGTCGTTTATCCAGAGATCTGCCTCATGCATAACACCACCAAAATTCAGGAAGTACTTTTTATTTTTATCGCTTACGCGGAACTCTTTTTTATACCATAAAGTGCCTTGCCATTGGTCATTCACAATAAGTGGTTCTATTTTGGGGGTGTGAGGAATCGAAATAGTCACCCATTCTCCATCTGCTTCTTCACCTTTTATAAATTGCCAGTTCGTATTAAAAAGACTTGTTTTCCGACTTTCAATAATATCCGTTTTGCTGCAAGATATAATTCCAAAACTTGTAAAAAGTATTAAAAAGTATACTAAAGAGTATTTCATAATTTTTGCTTTATTGTTTGAACAAATTTAACTAAGTATCATATTATATATGCGCGTCATTCTCACTGAAAAGGGTGTAATATTTCATTTTTAAACCTCCTTCACAATTAAAATTTTCGGGTTTAGCTTATTATTTCAGCCTAAAAAGTAGAATATTAGAAATAGGTTAAAAGTTTCATTTTAATCAACCTGTTTTGCGCCTAAACGATAACACCCCCCCTATTTGATGATTCTGTTAAACCTGCCCATCATCCGAAGTATTTATTTTTGAAAACAAATTAATCTATAACCTAACAAGTATGAGAAAAATATTTAATCATCCAATTTTGCTCGTTACAGTGATAGGCTTAGTCTTATTCGCAAGTTGTAACAAAGATAACGGGGAAGATCCTGTTCTAGAATTTGATGCTCCTACAATTACGATTACCTCACCGGACATTCCCGATGAAGGATTAATAACAGAAGTTGGTGCAACTACCACTTTTTCTATTAGTGTTGCTGCAGAAGCAGGACTAAGTACTATTAAATTAAACGACGATATTTTTAAAACCTATACTGGTACAGAAAAAGAAGGAAATATTACACACGATTTCCTCCCTTTGGAGTCTGGTGTGGTAACACTTAGCTTCGAAGTTGAAGATGCACTAGGTAAAACTGCCTCTGTAAGTGTTACAGTTACTGTTGAAGAAGGCATCGATTTAGGATATCTTCTGATTGATTTTGCAGGAGCTCTTACCTCGACTGAAGATAAAGTTATTACTGACTGGGATGAACGTAAATTGTTCACTTTTGGCGTTTCGGGAAGTCATAGTTCATCTGCTACAGCAGAAGTTGCGAACCTTCAGGCAATTCTATCATTTGCTCAGGATAATCCTTCTAAAGATAATCTGGCAAAAGTGCTTAAAGTTGAAAAGGTTATTACTGATACAGATATTGATAATTGGGGTGGCTGGGCACATATCATTTTTAACTTAGGTAGTGCAATTCATGCAGATACAATAAATGCACTTCCGGTATGGAATGCTGTTAGTTCAACTACTACTCCTGGAACTAAAATAGTTCAGATTGATGCCTATTACGATGCTACTGTAGATACGAAATTTACATGGGATTCGCTTTCGACTCTGGAAGATATATGGAACGCTGATCCTACTCAGGGATATAAGGTTGATTTACAACTAGGCTCTTACGATCCTATGGGAATCACTGAAGGGGGCTATGATGGAGCTTTTTATATGGGCTATTATTCCTATATTCCCGAACCTAATAAATGGGTTACACTCTCTTTCGAATTGATAGACGAAGGTCGTACAAGCAGTATGTATGGCGTTAGTGCGGATGCTCCGGAAGCAGATGCCATTGATTGTGTTAAAATAATACCTTCTCCTGGATATAGTGCTCAGGATGCAAATCCTTTGTATTTTAAAAATTTAAGAATTGTTGATGTTCAATAATATTGATTAGCATTTAAAAGTTTATTAAAGTAGCCATTACTACTGTTTCAGGAATGGCTACTTTTTTTTATTTTAGTTCCCATGTTAGAAATGCATTCTAATTTCTTGTACAGGTATATATTAGGAATAAAACTAATTTTCTTAATCCTAGTTTTATGTATAACACAAATACTTGTAGCGCAAACCAATCCCCATTTTACATCACTAAATCAGAAAAATGGATTGATAAGTGGCGATGTAATGTGTTTCAAGCAGGATTATAACGGTTTTATGTGGATTGGCACTAAATATGGTTTAAATATATACGATGGGAATAATTTTAATGTCTATCACCTGAATTCTGGCGATAAACCTTTTAACAGCGACATCTCCTCGCTCCAAAAGGATAGCATAAATATATGGATTGGAACACTGGGAGACGGATTATATTTATTTCTGAAACCAGATCATCAAATAATTCATGTGCCAATAACTTATAATGGCGATACCCTATTAAATATCAATAGCATTCAGTATTGGGATAATTCTATTTGGATTGGAACCGAATCGGGTTTGTTCAAAATAGATAAGGAGCTCAATTCCAGTTACATTAATCTAAATAATGGAATAGAAAATATTACAGAGCTTACTGTTCATAATAATCAACTTGCAGTTGGAACAAATAATAACGGCCTGCTATTGATAAACCGGAATGGAGAGCAGATTCATTACGATTTCATCAATTATCAGATTAGTGCCCTACAATCATTCAATAATCAGAATCTTATTATTGGAACCAAAACAGCAGGACTTTTCTGTTTAAACACCAACGATTCCATTATTAATCAGGAATGTTTTAATATTCCATTCATTTCAAACACAGTTATAGTAAATGAAATACTGGTTGACAGGCAGCAGAATATATGGGTAGGTACCGATGGGGATGGACTTTTTAAGCTTAAACAGGAACAAGGGAAAATAAAAATCCAGAATCATTTTGTTTACGATGGGAAAAGCCGGAATTCAATTGCGAGTAATGCTATTTTTTCCTTATACGAGGATAATTCCGGGAATATATGGATAGGTACCATTTGGAAAGGATTAAGCGTTCTGAATTTAAATACATCCAATGCCGGATTTTATTACAGTGATTATTACGGAGATGAACAATATCCTGTTTTATCAATTTATAAAAACAATCAGGAACTTTGGTTTGGTACAGATGGTAAGGGTTTGAATATCTTTGATTTAGAAAGTAAAACTGTAAATAAGTATAATTCAGATACAGAACCGCCTTTGAATGGAGATTATGTTCAAACCATATTTAAAGATTCGCAGGGTACTATATGGTTAGGAACATTTTCTTCCGGATTATCAAGTTTTAATAAAGAACAAGGTTCTGGAAGTATTTACAAAAATGAAAAAGGGAATACGGGATCTTTAAGTTACAATGATGTCCGTGTTATACTTGAGGATACAAACACAGATTTATGGATTGCCACCTGGGGTGGAGGTTTAAATAAATTCAACCGAAAAACAAAAAAATTCAACACCTATCACTACATAGAGAAAGGCGTTCAAACACACTATGGAGACAATATAACATCAATCTGTTTCTCGGATAATAAAGCAGGTTTATGGATAGGTACTTTTGGGAATGGTTTGTTCTATTTCGATTTCAATAAACAGGAGTATACCCGATTATCACTTCCTGAATTTCAAAACTTGAAAATACTGAATATTTTTTTGGATAAACAAGAACGGTTGTGGATAGGCACCTGGGGAAACGGATTGAAAGTTTTCGATACCAGAAATTCAGCAGAAATAAATTACCCGATACTTAACCGCATTTCAAATAGTCGGGTGACTAGCATTGAGGAGGATTTTCATGGAAGAATCTGGTTTAGTTCTAAAAACGGAATATATAAGCTAATCCCTTCTGAAAACACCCTGTTGAAATTTGGAGGTTTTGATTTAATTACCAATAAAGAGTTTCATATCAATGCATCATACATAGACGAGGAAGGTAAAATATATTTTGGAGGAATAGAGGGGATCATCACTATTATACCCACTGCAGAGCTGAGTACTGAAAGCATAGATCCACCCGTTATTACCAATTTGCGTTTTTACAACGAAAAATTAACTGCCGACTTATCAGAAAAATCACTAAAGAATAATCGGTTAAAGCTTACCCACAATCAAAATTATTTTACATTTACCTTTTCTTCACCTCATTTTCCGGTTTCCGATGTATCCTACAGTTATATGATGGATAATTTCCATTCCGATTGGCAATTGGCGTCTGAAGATCAAGCTACTTTCACTAAAATTCCGCCAGGGAATTATGTATTTAATGTAAGAGCCTCGGTAAATAATTTTCAATGGAGTGAACCAGCCAAGTTGGTAATTCAAATTACACAGCCAATATGGAAAAGATGGTATGCTTACATGATTTATGTTTCCGGTTTTGTGCTCCTGCTATTCTTTTTTCAGAAATATGCCAGAGAATGGGAAGCCCTAAAAGCGAATTTAAAATTTGAATCACTTACCCGTGAAAAGGAAAATGAGCTTCATAAGATTAAAAATAGGTTCTTCACCAATATTTCCCACGAAATAAGAACACCGGTTACTCTAATTCTGGGTGCAACAAACAGGCTCACAGAAAATGGGGCTGTGAATAAAGAAAATCAGAAAGAAGTCGATGTTATGCGAACGAGCAGCAGGCATTTGCTTAATCTGATAAATGAGTTACTCGATTTCAGAAGATTGGAAATGGATGGTATTCAACTCCGCGTTGCTGAAGGAAATTTCATAAAATTTGCACGAGAAATATATTTATCATTTCAAACTCAGGCAACTTCAAACAATATCGATTATAAGTTTCAGTCGAGTACTGAAAAACTAATTCTAAGTTACGATCGCGAGCAAATGGAAAAGGTTATATACAACTTGATAAGTAATGCATTTAAATATACTCCGCCCGGAGGGTCTATTCTTATTGAAGCAGATAACGACGATCAACATGGATATTTGAAAGTGATAGATTCCGGAGAAGGCATCGAAGAAACAAAACTTGCAGAAATATTTAAACGATTTTACCAGAGCGAGAATGCTGCTGATATCAGAAAGTCTGGATTTGGGTTGGGATTATCCATTGCCAAAGATATAGTACAATTGCACGGAGGCGAGATTGATGCTATGAATAATGCAAAAAAGGGCATTTGTATTTCTGTGAAAATTCCTTTAGGAAGTAGCCATTTTTCAGCAGAGCAGCGCTTAAAAAACTTCAAGGATAGCGAGGATATCAACCATTACATTACTTCTGCAAAGTTAGCACCCCCGGCAATATCATTAAGTGAATACAGCGATTCTACACTATTAATTGTAGAAGATAATCAACAGTTGAGAGAGTATATTAAAGGACTTTTTTCCGATATAAGCATAGTTTTGGATGCATCGAATGGCGAAGAAGCATGGGAGATTACTTTAAAATCATTTCCAGATCTTATAATTAGCGATGTAATGATGCCTGTAATGGACGGTGTTACTTTAACAAAAAAACTTAAAACTGATATTCAAACCAGCCATATACCTGTTATCCTTCTGACAGCAAGAACACATCTGATTTTTAAAAAGGAAGGTTTTGAGATTGGTGCAGATGAATATATTACTAAACCTTTTAATGAAACCTTACTAAAAACCCGGGTATATAATCTACTAAAAAGTAGAAATAACCTGAGAAATAAGGTTTTAAACGAATATATTACCAACCCCGAGGTGGAATTAAGTATAAGTACACCGGATCAGAAATTTCTTGCAGACCTGACAAATGTTATAGAACGAAATATTCATGAAAATACATTAAGTGCAAAACTTATTTCTCAGGAGCTATATATGAGCCATTCTGTTGTGTACAAAAAAATAAAAGCATTAACCGGATTGTCCATGATTGAGTTTATCCGCGATTTTAAACTAAAAAGAGCGACTATTCTTTTGGTGAAATATCGGTTAAGTGTGAGTGATGTGTGCTTTAAAGTTGGATTTTCTGATCGCAGGTATTTTAGTAAAATATTTAAAATTAAATATGGAGTTACTCCTTCGGAATATTCGAAATCAGAGAATAATTCAAAAAATGGTTATGAAATTAATTAATCCCTCCCTTTTCCCTTTAGTCAGCGATTTTGCCCCACTCAATTGATTGAAAAATCACCCCTCCTATTTGATGTATGTTATAATTTTATTCGCCAAATACTTTGAATTAAAAAAATGTCGGAAAATAAAGAAAAGGTTAATACCACATGGATAAAAAAGTACAAGTTCTATTTCATCGGTATATTGCTCGTACTTCTATTTTTACTAATTATTACACTCTAAAATAATCCTATATGAAGAAAATTCATACCCTTCTAATTTTGTTATCATTCTTTTCGTTTGTTCATATACATGCACAAACAATTACTGGAACGGTAACAGATGTAGAATCCAAAATTCCATTACCAGGGGTAAACATCTTGATCGAAGGATCTACTATCGGAGCTGTTACAGATAACTCCGGTAATTACTCGATTAATGTTCCGGATACCAACTCGGTTCTTATTTTTTCTTTCATTTCTTATCTTGAAGAAAAGATAGTAGTTGGAAATCAACAAAGAATTGACATTACTATGATTCCTGATATTCATAACCTTGAAGAAATAGTAGTTATAGGTTATGGTACTCAGCCTAAAAGTGATATTACCGGTTCAGTTGCATCTGTTAACCCGGCAGATGTCAATCCAGGCCCTGTATTATCGGTTGATAATATTCTTCAAAACACAGCACCAGGAGTGGTCTTAATTCAATCCAGTGCTCAACCCGGAGGAGGTTTTGACATAAAAATAAGAGGTACATCTTCTCTATTAGGAGATAATGGCCCGCTATATGTAGTTGATGGATTACCCATTACCAGTGATAATTCAGAGCCTGAATCCGGTTCAAGGTATCGCAGTTCACCAACAAAAAATCCTTTAAATGGAATAAACCCTGATGATATTGTATCTATAGAAATACTTAAAGATGCTTCGGCAACTGCCATATATGGAGCCAGAGGTGCTAACGGAGTTATTCTTATTACAACCAAGAGAGGTAAAACAGGCAAAATGACTGTTGATTATGCAGGTTCTTATAGTTTGCAGAAATTGGATAATGAATATGACATGTTAAATGCCAAAGAATTTGCCAGCCTTTCAAATAAATACCATTTGGAAAAAAATCCAGCCTCTGATCCACTTTATTCTCCTGCTGAAATAAACCAATTGGGACAGGGAACAGTCTGGATGGATAAAATCACTCAACTTGGAGCTATTAATAAGCATCAGCTTGCCTTAAGCGCAGGGAAGGAAAAATATAATATCTATGCTTCCGCTAATTATTTTCAACACAAAGGTATTGTCCAAGTTTCCGATCTTCAGCGCTTTTCAGGCAGAGTAAATGCTACAGTAAAACCCATTAAGCACATGAACATCGGGGTTAATATTATCGGTACAAATATGCAGGATACACAGGTTCCTTTTGGTGCTACAGATGGCGGAGGGCCGGAGTTTGCAGGTTTATTTGACAACACCAGAACCTGGTCGCCCTTGGCTTTGGTACATCAGCCAGATGGTTCTTTTTTCCGTCATCCTGTGGTGGACAATATTCCAAATCCCGTTTCATTACTTGATATCGATGATCAGATCTGGAAAAACAGATTAATGGGGAATGTTTTTGTGGATTATACCCTAATGAAAAAATTAACAGCTAAAATCAATGTGGGCTATGATCAAACCAAATCGAATAGGGAATCTTATATCCCCACTACTGTAATAAGAGGTGAACAAGCCAATGGAGAGGCAGAAATAGCACATGCAGAATTGCATAATATGTTGGCAGAGTTTACTTTAAATTACTCAAGTACTCTATTTAGGAATAATCTCACACTATTAGGAGGAACTACTTATCAGCAATTTGATAGTGAAGGCGATAATTTGTTGCTTTCGAATTTCGCAGATCATGCCAGTTCAATCGATGAAATACAAACTGCAGACACATTGAGTAATACAAAATGGAAAGAACGATCCAGACTTCTTTCTTATCTGGGACGTTTGAATTATAATATTAAAGACAGATACCTGTTTACGTTCAGTTTTCGAGCAGATGGTTCCACTAAGTTTGGCCCAAACAATAAGTGGGGGTATTTTCCTTCTGCAGCATTTGGCTGGAAAATACATAACGAACAGTTCTTTAACTCACAGAAAATAAACAGTTTTAAATTTAGGCTTAGTTATGGTCAAACCGGAAACCAGGAAATTGGCAATAAACAATCTCAATCCTTATACAGTTATACCCGGCGTACAGTTATAGGTGGAGTTCCTGTGAGCGGACTAGCTTCTCTGCGTCCGCAGAACGATAACCTGAAATGGGAAACATCAACGCAACTAAATACGGGTATTGATATCTCGTTTTATGAAGGACGAATTCAATCCACGTTAGATTTGTACAGAAAGGTCACTACAAATGTAATACTTAGCTATGAGCTATCATCAACCACAGGGTATGATTTTATGACAGCAAATACAGGAGAAATATTAAACAGGGGAGTTGAATTAGGTATCAAATCAGTAAATATTAATCTACCCATTAAATGGACAACCTCTTTTAACATTGCTTATAATAAAAACAGCTGGCTGGATAGGGCAGGTTATTACCCCGTTAGCCCTGAAGTGGAAGAAGAAAATGCAGTTTTAAATGGTATATATGGTTATGTAGTTGAAGGTATATTTAAAACCCAATCTGAAATTGACCAAAGTATGCAGCCGAACGCAAGTTTGGGCATGTACAAATTTAAAGATGTGGATGAAGATGGTCATATTACACCAGGAGACAGAACATTGTTGGGCAAAAATGATCCCGATTATACTTTTGGACTAAATAACGACTTCACTTATAAACGTTTTAATCTTAGCTTTTTCTTTCAGGGAATGTTGGGTAGAGAGAAAGACAATTTTATTCTTGCAGATTTAGAGGATATTCAGAATATTCTTTCAGCCTACAACAAATCAACAACGATTTTGGATCGATGGACTCCTGATAACCCAGGAGGGTCAATTCATAGTGGAGTTGCTCCCTCAGATGGTGGTGATAACCATCTGAACTCAGTCTATATTCAAGATGCCTCGTTTATCCGGCTTAGAAACATTACTCTTGGATATACCATAACATCATTGAAATTCATAGACTATTTACGAGTTTATCTGGATGCACAGAACTTGCTAACATTTACAAATTACGGTGGACTTGATCCAGAGACAGATGAATTCAGACAATATCCAAATGCCAAAACGTATACAATTGGTGTTAATGTAACCTTTTAAGCAATAATAATATGAAAAAATACATTATATATCTATTTATAATAGCAGGCTTGATTTCGTGCTCGGATCTACTGGAGGAAGAGGTTTTTATTGAAGTTGGTTCCAATAATTTCTTCCAGAACGATCAGGATGCACAGGACGCAATATATGCGATTTATGCTAAGTTACGTTCCGATGGTTCTGTAACTGATAATAACGGACAACGCGAAGGCTGGGGGTTCTATGGAATGGGTGAAGGTTCCATATTTAATCTAAACGAAGTTACTACCGACGAAGTTTATGTCCACTGGGAATCATTTGGAGGGTTTTTTCAATATCTTGAAGAATTTACCTGGGCACCAAATTCAGGTACACATTTCGATCAGCTTTTTGCTGATTTATACGAAGGTATTGGTATAGCAAATAATATTCTCGAAAATATCGATAACGATGGCATCAGTCAGGAGGTTATTGATCGGGTAAAAGGCGAGACCCTTATGGCCCGTGGATTATTCTACACTACATTGTTTAGCTTTTACGAAAATATACCTTTAGTTCTAGAGGTAGTCACCGACCCATTTTCAAAGCCAAAGCAGGAAGATCCTGCGGTAGTAATCCAATTAATAATTGATGACCTGACAGCAGCTTCAGTACTTTTACCAGCGACAACAACTGCTGCTGAACACGGAAGATTTACAAAAGGAGCAGCTTTAAGTCTGCTTGCACGCTTTCAGCTAAACCAGGGCAATTTCGAAGCGGCAAGAGATGCTGCACAGGACGTAATTGATTTAAATGTTTATGAATTGAGTACATCTTATGCGGATATTTTTAGTGTAAATAATGATGGTAACCCGGAAATTATCATGTCTATTCCATGTATTGCTCAGCCCGGAATTGGAAATACCTTTGTGGCCCATACTGCCGAACCGGATTTTGTGTCTGGCGGATGGGGCGGGCATTTAATTCGCACAGAGTTTTATGAAACCTTCGATGCAGAAGATATCCGCAGATCCTTTTTACTGAATGCGTATACAACCACTTCGGGTGGTGCTGGTAGTGTTGGGCAAGGTTATATGATTATGAAATACGCTCCTGATCCCGATAGAGTGGGTGCATGGGCAGGCAATGATTTTGTTCTGCATCGCTATGCAGAAGTATTACTAACACTTGCAGAAGCATTAAATGAAATTAGCGGGCCAAATCAGGCATCTATCGATCTAATCAATGAACTTAGGAGTCGCGCTTTTAATAATAACCCGAATAAGCTGGTTCAACTTACCGATTTTAGTTCAAAAGAGGCACTTAGGGCACACATTTTAGACGAAAGAGGCTGGGAACTTTATGCCGAAGGTTATAGAAGAGATGATTTAATACGTCACAATCAATTTATTCCACGTGCCCAGGCTAGGAATAAAAATGCTAAATCGTACCATGTACTATTTCCCATTCCGCAGACAGAACGTGATAAAAATACAGAACTCAATCAGAACGTTGGATACGATTAATAGTATAGAGTATCATTTGATTCTTTACAGCTATCCCAAAAGTTCACAAGTAGAATTCCAACTGTTACGTGGTAATGCGTATGAACTTTTCGGTTAAGTATTATATAAAGGTTTACAGGAGGTATCAACTTGAACTTTAAACAATTTTGAACAGATACAAGTTCATAAGCTAATAGAAGATTAACTTTAATACTATTTGCCCGGATATTTTGGTCATGGTATGTCAAGCGTATAGTATTAAATAAAGCATACAATATTATGGTAATCGAATTAAGAAGAACTATAGTTTTATTATTTTTTCTTCCATGTATTATTATTAACTCAATTGGACAGGATTTTTATCTGGGGGTTGATTTATCCTATGTTAATGAGATTGAAGATTGTGGGGTAACCTATTTCGACGAAAGTAATACAGAAACCGACGTTTATGAGTTACTTTCCGCTAAAGGAGCTAATCTGGTAAGATTACGCTTATGGCATAATCCGGGTTGGACAAACTATAGTAACTACGAAGATGTAAAGTCAGCAATAGTTCGGGCAAAGGCAGAGGGTATTCATGTCCTTCTGGATTTTCACTACTCTGATTTTTGGGCAGATCCATCGAGACAATGGTGCCCAGCTGCATGGAACAATATTAATGATGATACTGTAATGGGTGATTCAGTTTATAATTACACCTACAACACACTAAACAATCTCGCGTCTGAAGGATTATTACCGGAAATGGTTCAAATAGGTAATGAGATAAATGGAAATATCTTGATAAAAAGGACTACAGAAGAAATAGACCATAGCAGCCCAAATATGCTTCCGATCGATTGGAGCCGTCAGGTATCCTTATTACATAGAGGAATTGCAGCAGTTCAGCAAATAAACAGCGAGCTTTCTTCCGAAATTAAGACTGTAATACATATTGCCCAACCCGAAAATGCCGAGTGGTGGTTTCGTGATGCCATTGCTAATGGTTTAGCCGGCTTTGATATTATCGGAATCTCCTATTACCCCCAATGGTCAGAATATGATGTGCGGGATGTAGGGAATCATGTAAAAACCATGGAGGATACTTACGGAAAGGACGTAATGGTTGTTGAAGTAGGTTATCCCTGGACATTAAGTGGTGAAGATGGAGCAGGAAATGTTTTGGGAAATGACAGCAGATTACCAACCTATGGAAATGATATATCAAACGATGTGCAAAGAGATTTTTTAATTGAATTAACTTATTTGATTAAAGAAAATGGAGGGTTAGGCTTAATTTACTGGGAGCCAGCCTGGGTATCTTCATCGTGTAAAACCTATTGGGCAACTGGTTCACATTACGAAAATGCAGCCGTATTTGATTTTAACAATAAGATAAATTCGGGTGCCGATTATCTCGGTTACGATTATTCTATAATGCCAAAAGGATTATCGGATCAAGAGGTTACTTTTATTGTAGAAATGGTAGATGAAGAAACGTCCAATGGCACTTATATAACAGGTAGTTTCACAGGCTCCACCTGGGAATTTAAACAAATGGAGGCTACTACTGCTAATCGGTTTCAATTTGATACTACAATTTCCGGCCGCACAATAGGAGGGTATATTTATTATAATAACAATATCTGGAACGATAGCTATAAAGAAAACGTACCTTCACCATGTGCGAAAATGTGGGATACTCATCGTCAGTATGTTATTACGAATATAGAGGCAGAGTTTGCTTTTACTTGGGGTGAGTGTACCCTGATTGAAGAAAGTAACAGTCTGAATACATTAAAAAAAGATCTTATTGCTTATCCCTCACCCGCGATAAAGTACCTGAACCTGAATATCGATGAACTGATTAAAAATATACAAATAACAAATATTCAAGGACAAAAATTTTCCTTTGACTATAATAAAACCGGTTATCTCGATATACAAGCACTGCAATCAGGGCTATACGTTTTAAAGGTTGAAACAGCTTCTTCAATATATTCCTGCAAGTTTATAAAACAGTGATAAAATTTAATTTCAATAGATTTAAGGTCAATAATTTAGAAAGGGATACCCCTTTTATTGATTTATAAAAATATTTGGTTCTCATAATCCCCGGTCTTACTTAAGCACTAAAAATTATTGATGCTCTATGTAAGACCGTTTTTTTTCTGACACTTAAAATAAACTAATCAGATTTATACTTTACTGAATGAGTGCGAAATAAGCCCGTGTTTTTTATTTTCCATGAAAATTCGAAATGTATTTTGATGGAGTCATTTCAAATTGTTTTGTAAAGCATTTACTAAAATACTTAGGATCAGAAAAACCCGTCATGAAAGCTACTTCAGAAACCGGAAGTTTTTCCTTTTCAAAAATCATGGCGGCTTTATTTAATTTATACCTCCGAACAAATTCTACTAAAGGAAATCCAGATAATGCTTTTGTCCTTTTCAGAACTGTAGAATGGCTCATATTCATCTTTTCAACTATTGAACCTATATCAAAATCGGTTTGAGAAATATTATCTTCAATAAGCTCCATTATTTTAGACAAGAATTTCTCATCAGAGGAAGTAATTGTTATTTCTCTGGGCTTTAAAAGCACTTTACGGCTATACAAATCGACTAGTTTCTGTCTGGTATTCAGTAATTGATTAATTTGAGCATTGAGAAGCTCAATGGCAAATGGTTTACTTATGTATCTGTCAGCACCATGCTCGTAGCCTTCAATAATATCCTCATTGGCAGCATGTGCCGACAATATAATTATAGGAATATGGCATAATTCTTCTTTTGCTTTTATTCTACTGCATAATTCGTTACCATTCATCTCAGGCATCATTATGTCTGAAATAATTAGGTCGGGTTTGTATTTCTGAATTAAAGACCATGCTTGCTTTCCATTAATGGCTAAAATTATTTGATACTTATTTTGGAGACTCCGATAGAGATACTCTGCAAAATCTTTGTCATCCTCGGCAATAAGTATTCTCGGTCGCGAATCATCTTTATCAAATTCATAAGTTCCTTTACCGAACTTCGAATCAGTCTTATTGTCATCATGGTCTTTCTCTTCTATTAATATCTCTTTTGTGGGTTTTGAATTAACTATATCTGCCCCAGATATATTTGCGTTCTTTGGAATTTGAATTAAAAATTTCGTTCCTTTCCCAGGTTGGCTCATAACAGTAACAATTCCTTTATGAAGCTCGATGTATTCTTTAACAATTGATAAACCTATACCAGAACCTGGTTGCTCTGCAGATTGATTTGAACTTGCCTGATAAAAACGCTTAAAAACATTACGTAATTCCTTAATTGGTATTCCAATTCCATTATCAGAGATTTCGATATTAATATACTTCTCAACTAATGCCCTTGCTTTTTTCTTTCGTACCTCTTTGTTTATATCAGACGAACTACTTTCAAATATCTTAATTTCTATTGAACCTTCTGATGGAGTATATTTTATTGCATTAGAAATTAGATTAAATAATGAGGTTGTTATCATTTGTCTATCAAAAAATGCCTCATCTGAATCTTCTTCTATTTCATTACTATAATTTAGTGAAATTCCCTTTTCTTTAAATTGCTGCTCAAAGTATTCCAAAACATCTGCCATATAAGACGAAATACGGATCTTCTCGTATTGAGGTTCTACTAGTCCAATATCAATTTTACGAAGCTGGATTAATTGGTTGGTTAGATTTAATAGTCTATCAACATTCTTCTTTATTAAGCTTAAACTACTACGCGCCAATTCATCTAAGTTACTATTCTTAATAACCTCTTCTAATGGACCATAAATTAATGTAAGGGGAGTTCGTATTTCATGTGAAATGTTTGTAAAAAATCGCATTTTAGCTTCGGTGAGCTCAATCGCTTGTTTTTTTTCGATGGCTTCTAATTTTAGCTTATTTTTTTCGCTTACACCAATAATTGAGTATTTTCTAAAAAAGAATAACAGGGTTATAAACATTGATATATAGAGGAGCATAAAGAATGGGCTTCGCCAGAAAGGAGGCTTAATTCTAATTAAGAGTTCTGCAGTTTGATCAGACCATTTGCCATCGTTATTTGTAGCCTTTACCTGAAATGTATAATAACCTTCATTTATGTTTGTGTACTTTGCTGTATGATCATTGTCACCTGTTAGTCTCCATTCATCGTTAAATCCTAAGAGGCGATATTTATAACGAACATTTTTAATATTCGAAAAATGTATAGCGGAAAACTCAATTGTAAAATCTTTATGCCGAGGTAAGAGTGTTATTTCATTTGTTGCAGAAATACTCTTTTTTAAAATTGCACGCTCTGAAGATTCCTCTTCTGGCAAGACATATTTATTGTTAACTTTTAAACCTGTAATAAATACAAATGCTTCATAAGGATTCGGCTTTATAGAACTCGGATGAAAGAAAGATATACCATGAATACCGCCAAAATACATATTCCCTTTCTCATCTTTAAAGGTAGAATTCGAATGAAACTCATTATTATTTAATCCGTCATAAACTCCATATCGTGTAAACGACAAGTCGTTCAGGTTCATTTTAGCTAATCCATTTACTGTACTAATCCAAAGGTTCTGGTCATCATCTTCTAAAATTCCGTAAATAACATTATTGGGTAAACCTTCAGATTCGGTAAAAGTCTCAAATTCTATTTTATTCTTAAGAATAGCTTCTGATAAGTTTTCGTCTTTTGGAAAAACAACCTTATTAAGTCCGTTCCCTGTACCTATCCAGATGTCATCTTTACTATCCTGAAAAATACAATACACATCATTATGACTTAAGCTATTTGGATGATTGTCGGCATTATTTTTATAACTAGCAAATGACCCCATCCCCTGCTTAAGAGAACGTATTGGAGTAACGTTTACTCCACCTCCCTTAGTTCCTATCCATAAATTACCTTGTTTATCTTCTAATAAGGATAATACCTTGTCGCTACTTAAAGACTGGTAATTATCGAATTTTTTATTAAAGAAGCTAACTTTATCTGTTGTCTGATCTATTCGGCCTAGACCATTTCCCCAAGTTCCAAACCAGATATTGCCGTTAGAATCTTCAAAAATTGAAAAAACGAAACCCTCTGTATTATAATTTTCCACATTATTATATGCATCTATTTTAGTAATATAATTCCGGGCACTTCCTACCCATAAATTATTTTTACTATCGTAGTACAAAGAAATGATTTCGTTATTCTCTGAATCGAGTAATCCTTTTGTCTGAACTTGTTTAAGCTGATATGTATTGTTTGTATTGTTAAGGGTAATCTCATTAATTCCATTGTAAGCTGTTCCAGCAAATATTCTGTTCCCCTTATCTCCGCATAGTGCCGTAATTAACACTGAATTAAGCATGTTTCCATATTCTGGATGCGTATTGAAATGCTGAATCTTTTTTCTGTGTAAATCTAATTGATAACAACCCTGACTTTCGGTACCGAGCCATAACACACCTGTATTATCAATCATTAATGAATTAATTACATTATCGGTAAGTTCATTTTCAATAAATGTATTAGTATGAAACTTAGATAATTTGTTGTCTGAGTCTATTTTTAAAAAGCCTCCACCTCTGGAACCTCCCCAAATATTTCCATCTGAATCAAGCATTAGCTCGTTGATCCAGTTGAAATTAATTTTAAATTTATTTATTTGATTAGAGTTGTATGATTGTATAATTTTAAACTTTTCTCCATTCCAATGGGTAATGTATATCCCTTCTGATGTGCCAAAAACAATATCTGAATTGGACCTTTTTATTACGGAATTAACCTTACTGCTGTCAATAGCTCCCATAGGGATTCGCCTAAATACTCCTTCGTTTACATAAAACAAAAACACACCCTTTTCTGTGCCAACAACAAATTTATTTTCTGACAATTGATTTATAGATACTATTGATACATGGTGTTTAATGTGTGGAATTACATTACCACTTCCGTCATAATAAATCGAATTTGTAATCTTATTTGAAAATTTATATCCAAATTCATTACTATCCGACACTACCCCGCGAAAAAGCCCCGAAGTTGAACCAATCCATACAACACTATCGTTTTCAAAATATATAGATTGCACAGTACTATTAGGACTCAAGACATTTTCTGGCTGAACAAAATGGTTTTCTTTATAAACATATTTATTTAATCCACCCCCTCTTGTTCCAATAAGTATGTCACCTTTTGAATCTGTAGATAGGATAATTACTTCATTATTACTTAAAGAATTTGTATTTCCCAGCTCGTTTTTAAAAACATTAAAAGTATAGCCATCAAAACGGTTTAATCCATCTTTAGTTCCCATCCAGACAAAACCATACTTATCTTGACAAACACTTAGCACTGAAGATTGAGATAATCCTTGATAAGTATTAATTTGATTAAATCTAAAATCGGAATAAGTACCTATTGACTTGTCTTTTACAGTGGATTGGGCAAAACAAATCTGTACCAAATAAAGCATAAATAAAAACAAATGCTTCCTAATAAAAATAAAGGACGAAAGTAAACATGAAAATCCCATTTGGATATTTTCTGATTTACTACAAATATTATAAAAAATGAGTAGATATTATAATATGGGTTGAACTAAATAGAAAAATCAGAGGTAGATTGCTAACGCAAAACTACCTCTGGAAAAAAATCACAATTAAAACTATTGAGATACAAGTTTTATTAACTCACTTAAAGTATTTTTTTCATTGTAGGCTCTGTCGAATAATAATGGGTAATCAGTTCTTCCAATAATTGGCCAATAGTTTCTCCAGCTTTGACCATCGGTAATCCCCCAAAACGTTACCCTATTTACACTTTCATTATGGTCTAATAATATTTGGAAGAGATTTACATATCGGTTCTCAAGAAGAATTTGTACTGAGTCGGGTAAATGCTTTTTATATGGATTGAGACCTTCCATTATTTCATAGTTCTGATTAATATCGGCCGACACGTCTTTTGTTGGATGGGGTAAAACAGTAATATCTAACTCTGTGATCATTACTTTTGTTCCCAGTTCAGCAAAAGCGACAATAGCATCTTCGAACTCCTGTAAGTCGGGGAAATTAAGAGTATAGTGGCCCTGCATTCCAATTGCATCAACATGCACCCCCTTATCGTTTAGGGCTTTAATTAACCTGATAACGCCATCTCTTTTTGCTGGTTTTGGCAGAGAGTAATCGTTATAATATAATTCAGCATCGGGATCGGCTTCTGAAGCAAATTTAAAAGCAAGTTCAATAAAGTCTTCGCCAATAATATTGTACCACTTACTTTGTCTCATTTGACCATCGTCGGTTATTGCTTCATTTACAACATCCCATCCATCTACTCTGCCTTTGTAACGCGAAACCAGAGTTGTGATATGTTTGCGCATGCGCTCAATAAGCGTATCTCGTGATACATCATTGCCATTCTCATCAATAAAAAACCAGCTTGGAGTTTGCGAGTGCCAAACCAGTGTATGACCAACAATAAACATATTATTTTTTTCACCTAATTCAACAAACTTATCAGCTAGTGCAAAATCAAACCTTCCTTGTTCGGGCTGAATAATTTCACTCTTCATACAGTTTTCTGCTACTATCGAGTTAAAATGCTTTTTTAATAAGAAAATCGAAGCTGTATCCTTTTCTAATATTTGAGACTCGTTAAGTGCAGCTCCAATAAGAAATTTATTTTCATAGGCTTTCTGAAGGCTTTCCTTTTCAATTTTAGCAGGTCGGGCACATGCAATTAAACTAAATACTCCCAATAAGGGCAATGTTTTTTTTAAACTAGGGATTATGTTTGCCATTTTTAAATTTTTTTGTTCTCTATTTTCTTTTATAATTATTCCTTTCCGACTCTCCTTTTAGATAGTTCCTGTTCTATTTGCACTTCTTTCTTCTTATTTATTTCGTAAAATAAAAGCAACACCACTGCGATTAGAAAAGGAATAGAAGCATAAACACTCACCAACATCTTAGCACCCTGCGAAACTGTTTCAGGTTGAAGGATTTCTTGTCCAACAGCCACATCATCTTTATTGACATACCCGTATAACCCTAAAATCCAAGCGACTAAAGCACCTCCAATAGATAAGCCTGCTTTAAGTCCAACCATCATGGCTGAAAATATAATGGCAGTGGCACGGCGGTTATTCTTCCATTCAGAATAGTCTGCTACATCTGCTATCATTGCCCAAAGTATAGGTATGGTAATTCCGTAGAAAAATCCATGTAGGATTTGGGAACAGAACATAAGAACTACACTTTTAGGAGAAAAGAAATAAAAACCCAGGATGAAAAGGGTTGAAACAAACAAGAATAATTTAAAAACATCTCTTTTCCCATACTTATCTGCTAGCTTCTTGGAAATTCCAATTCCAACCAACATAAAAATTATTCCACCTGCGTTAAATAAACCAAAGCCTGCAGATGAGGGATCTGCACTAAAGAAATTAATCCCTATAGAAGAAAGAAAATCTGTAATTGGACTGATAACAACGGCTAGTGTTGATTCATCCACAAAATTGTTAAAATAATATACATATGAACCACCCTTCATTGCCAGTGTAACAAACACTAATATCGTTACCAGCAACATTATAATCCAAGGCTTGTTTTTTGTTAAGTCTGATAAATCTTCTTTAAGACTAGATTTTTGTTCAATAGTAGGAACTATTCGTTCTCTGGTAGTAAAAAATGTTATTAACAACATTAGCGTACCAATAATTGCCAACCAAGTCATCACAATTTCTATTCCAGCAGCTTTATCACCCTTGCCGGCAAAAATTATAATCGGTAGCATAAAAACTTGTACAAAGAACTGAGCAAACATAACCGCAACAAACCTTATAGAAGATATACTATTCCTTTGGGCCATATCACCAGTAATTACACCACTTAAGGCAGAATACGGAAGATTATTTGCCGCATAAAGCATTAATAATAAAGTATAAGTAACTGCTGCATAAATAACTTTCCCTTTGTACGAGAAATCAGGCGTAGTAAATGCCAACAAAGCCATAACTCCTAATGGAATAGATGTATACAATATCCATGGTCTAAATTTCCCCCATTTTGAATTGGTCCTATCTGCCAAAGCGCCAACTATGGGATTAATTAAAAACGCGGCTGATAAACCCACAACAAGCATTACTAGTGATGCATCATTGTTCTTAAGCCCATAAATATCTGTATAGAAAAATGCCAAGTAGGTTATTAGTGTTTGAAATACCAGATTAGCGGCTAAATCACCTAAACTGTATCCAATCTTTTCTAATACTGATATCTTCTTTGTTTGCATAGTCATATTTTATTTAGTTTATTGGTAACTGTAAAGTTTAAATTTTTGAATTTCATAAGTGTATATAGGGATACGTATATGAAAGCCCTGATAAGTTTGATCTCTGTTTAATCCGTCGAACCGAAACCCATTTGCTATTATTATAGCTACCTTCTTCTGCTTGGTCAATTCCTGCCAGAGAAACATTATTTTCCTCAGAAGAAATAATACTCCCCCTCACCGCTATCTGCGCTTGAAGATAATAAGATATAATAGAAAAAATTAGTAACAATAGAATTCTTTGCATTTAGGTATTAGGGTTATATTAGTTATATTTTTTTGGTAATTATTAGAAAAAGTAAAATTCCAATTCCAATAGTTAATAGGGTCAAAAATATTTCAAGTATTACATTTGATTGTTTTATGTTTATTAATTCTGTTTGTATCCTATTAAACCATTTCTTAATCTTTCTCATGTTAAGAACTTGTTCGATGTATTCTTTAATTCCAATATTATAAAAGTGAATACAGTGCATTGATATTTATTCTGACTAAAGTAAAGTGGAAAACTATAAGTTGGGGTCATATATCAGTTGATATGGCGGTATAAAATAGTTAAGGCGTAAATAATCGCAAAAAAGGTGGATAATTTTGCAATTAACCAGAAATAATTAAGGCTGTGTAAAAGATCTAGTATACATTCTATAATAAATAAGTCTGTAGTCTTTTTTATTTTTTATACTAAAGGATCGGGGTAACAAAGGGAAAAAATTGGTGACTTGTTTAATGCATATTTGAGGTTAAAACAACAGTAGAATAGAGATAAATCACAATTTAAACCGCTTAAGAAAAAAAGCAAAAGAACAACTACTTAGTGAAAATGGCTTGTATCATCGTAGCAAGGCCAAATAGAACCAGAAGCAGTATTTGGGCACAAAAAGATTAACAACAAGTTTAATCGCTTTACTTTTAGAGGTAAAGATAAGGGGGAAATAGAATTTAGATTATACGCAATAGCACGTATTTTGAAAAAAAAGGCCGGATTTATGTCTGAAAACATTAAATCTAACCAACAAGATATTGACTATAACATACTACTGATATCTGCTGCAAAAAAAAGAGAATGCCCTTTTGGGACGGCCTCTTCACATTATATATTTTAGTTGATTTACTAGAATTATTGACGTAACTTTGCAAAAAATTTATAAAAAAGGGGGAACTAAAACTGTGAATATTAACTCTTGGAAAATTGTTTTTGTAAGTATTGCTATATGCTTTAGTTTGAACATATACACATTAAAAGCTCAAGACCACCTACTTCCTAATCTGGTCGTCTGGTATGATTTTGAAGATACAGAATCAAGCACTATAACGGATCTTTCCGAAAATAATCTCAATGGACAAATAGTTGGAGCATTGTCAAAACAAGACGGTAAATTATTGTTTGATGGAAACCCAAGCAACTATTTATTAATAAATCATAATGAGTTACTTAACGGCTCTAATGGCCTATCAATATGTTTCTCGATGCAATTTAATAATCCTGCATCCGATCAATCATGCAATTTAATAAGTAAAAAAGAGTATTGGGATGCAACAACTGGATATGAAATTAACTATTGGGGACAATATAGCTCTTTAGGAATTTTAGGAAGCGGTAATGAAAGTTATATCTCTTTCAATATTCTTGATACAAGTTACCACCAACTAATATTTGTTTTTCACAATTCAACAACATCTTTTTATGTTGATAATGTACTTGTACAAGACAATATACCTGTATCATCAATTCAAGATAATACCAGAGAAATAAAAATTGGTGACGGACTTACTGGTAGTATTGAGGAATTTAAAATCTATAATACAGCATTGATGGCTTCACAAATAGATTCGATTTTTCTTCCTGTAACCAAAGATACAACTCTTCCACATATCATCATCGATTCTATTCCTCCTACTGCTCCTAAGGGATTAAGTGCAACGGCTGTTTCCGGTACTCAGGTGGAACTCTCCTGGCTTCAGTCTATCGATAGCTTAGAGGTTGACAAGTATATTGTTTTTAGGGAGCAGGCTGTAATTGATTCAACTAGTGAAATTATTTTTACTGATACCGGGCTTGATTATTCCACTACCTATACATACAGTGTGGCAGCGATTGACACTGCGGGTAATATCAGTGACACAAGCCAAGAAGTTTCTGTAAGCACCTTTGATCTTCCAATCCCTGATACATCGACTCTAAATCCTGTTTTATGGTACGATTTTGAAGATACTGAAATTGGAAACGTATTGGATATTTCCGAAAATAATCTCAATGGACAAATAGTTGGAGAATTGTCAAAACAAGATGGTAAATTATTATTTGATGGAAACCCAAGCAACTATTTATTAATAAATCATAATGAGTTACTTAACGGCTCTAATGGTCTATCAATATGTTTCTCGATGCAATTTAATAATCCTGCATCCGATCAATCATGCAATTTAATAAGTAAAAAGGAGTATTGGGATGCAACAACTGGATATGAAATTAACTATTGGGGACAATATAGCTCTTTAGGAATTTTAGGAAGCGGTAATGAAAGTTATATCTCTTACAATATTCTTGATACAAGTTACCACCAACTAATATTTGTTTTTCACAATTCAACTACCTCTTTTTATGTTGATAATGTACTTGTACAAGACAATATGCCTATATCACCAATTCAAGATAATACCAGAGAAATAAAAATTGGTGACGGACTTACTGGTAGTATTGATGAAATAAAAATTTATAACAATTCATTAGATTCAACTCAAATAAAAAATGTTTTTAAACCTGCAGAAAGAGATACTATTGCTCCCACATCACCAACAGAATTTGTTGCAACAGCGATCTCCGAAACTCAGGTAGAACTTAATTGGTCGCCTTCTACCGACAATTTTGGTGTTGCTCGATACATTATTTATAGAGATAATGTTGAAATTAGTTTTACAACAGCAAATCAATATTTTGATACCAATTTAAGCCCGGGTACAACATACACTTACAATGTAACAGCTGTTGATATTAATAGTAACTTAAGTGAATTAAGTTTACCGGCTACTATTACCACATCTGAAAAAATAGATACTATTCCTCCTTCTATACCACAGGATTTAACAATCCAGGTTATTTCAGGCACACAAGCTGAACTACACTGGTCTCCTTCGCTTGATGAATCCGGTATTGCAGGATATAATATTTACAGAGATAATTCTCTAATCAGCACTACCGATTCAACAGGTTATGCTGAGAATTCTCTAACTTATAATACAACCTACACTTACCAGGTCTTAGCAACCGACAGTGCTGGAAACTTAAGTGAGTTAAGCAATTCAGTGACTATTACCACCCCTCAATATATTGATACAATTCCTCCCTCAGTACCTCAAGGGCTTTCTGCTTCTTTCAATGGAACACTGGTACAACTTTCCTGGGAACCATCAACCGATAATCTGGAAGTTTTAGGGTATGAGATATTTCGCAATGATACTCTGTTTGATACTGTGGATGCATCATTTTACAATGATATATATATTCAGAACAATTTATTATATGTATACAATGTTCGCTCTTTCGACTCTGCTGGAAATTATTCACAATTAAGCAATGATGTAAGTATTGTAACAAACATCAACTCAGATACCGGATTTGTAATTAACCATACAAATACTGATATTTCTGCCATACCGATTTCAGCAATAAATGATGCCAAAAATGACCTTCATATTGCCTATGGACATACTTCTCATGGTGGACAATTAATCAGCGGAATGGTAAACATAGATTACTTGGGTGCTACCTATTTATTAGATGCGTTTATGAATAATAATGGAGTTTACCTGCTCCGATATGGTGGTGGTAGCGATGGCGTAAATACATATCTCGATATAAGAAGTAATTTCATACAACAGTCTGATTGGGCCAATGTTTTTAATCCCAATAGAGATGTACTTGTTGGTGCAAGCAGTCTAGGCGAATATGGTGATACAGCGTGGCTGGAGTCTACCCGGAATTATATAAATGATGTAAACTTTGACACTAATCCTAATAATGATATCAATGTAATTATGTGGTCGTGGTGTAGAGGCATTATTATTAATGATACTTCTGGTATTGAGACCTATTTAGCTTCGATGGAAAAATTAGAAATGGAATATCCAGCAGTAAAATTTGTTTATATGACCGGACATCTTTATGACGCCAAGGGAATAGATTTTAGCGAAGAATGGGATGCTTCTCTATATGAACAAACAAATTCATTCAACGAACTAATCCGCCAATATTGCATTACTAATAATAAAATACTCTATGACTTTGCTGATATTGAAAGTTATGATCCTGATGGTAATTATTACGGAGATTTATTTTCTACAGATGCATGTAATTATGATGCGAATAATGATAGCGAAACAAGTCAGACAGGTGATCCTGCCCAACCAACAAATGGAGATTTAAACTGGGCTGAAGAATGGGCTCAGGTTAATCAAGGAATGGCTAACATAAATGACGCTTCAAACAATTATCTAAACGGTGGAAGATGGTATGGTTGCAATCCTGAGCATACCCATGCTGTAAATGGAAACCAAAAATCGTACGCAGCATGGTTTCTATTTGCCCGCTTAGCTGGTTGGGATGGAGTTACAGGACAACTTGATGAATCGCATTTAAAAAGTAAATCAGAAGCTGAAATAAACATAGGTCAAGAATCTATTTCAAATGAGATATTAGTATATCCAAATCCGGCTACAGAAAACATTTTCATCAAATTAAATAAGAATACTGATAGAGGATTCTATTGCAAAATAGAAATAACTAATAGTCTTGGTTCAGCAGTACTTTTGAAAACCATAAATCTATCTAAAGAACCATACATTCTTAATATTGAAAGTTTATCAACAGGAATTTATGTCTTATCTTTTGAACTTGAAAAAGAAACTTTGGTTAAGAAAATAATTATTAAATAGTTGATTGAATTCCTAAGCAAGAGGGTATCCATTTTTGGACACCCTCATCAAGTTGAGCTTGCAAAGCAAACTAATATTTCTGTCTATATGGTTGGGGAACCGGATACGAGTTCAGCTAATCATGCCCCATGAATAGTTAATCGTTAAAAGCTACTCTTAATAGGCCAGTGGTTAATCCCTTTATTTCGGCTAAATTTTTCATTCTTCCGTATAAACTATAGCCAGGATAATAACCATCAAGACCAATGTCTCCAAGTATTTGATGTCCGTGATCTGGTCGGATAGGTATCTCCCAAACCTCGCCCGAAGTTTCTGCTCGTCGTTTACCTTCTGCAATAATTTCTTTTACTACATCAACCATATCAATTTGACCATTAAAAAAATGGTCTTCTCTAAAATTCAAGCCCTCGTCCCTAATTACATTTCTTAAATGAAGAAAATTTATTGATGGACCTATTTGCCTAACAATGGATGCTATATCGTTGAAATGCCCGGCACCTAAAGATCCCGAACATAATGTAACACCATTTGAAGGCGAATCAACCATTTGGATAATATCCTTTAAATCGTCAATAGTACTTACAATTCGTGGAAGTCCGAGAAGGTTCCATGGCGGATCATCTGGATGAACGGCCAGCTTTAGTCCATTCTTCTCTGCTACCGGAACAACTTCATTTAGAAAAAATTTCAAATGATCTTTTAATACTTCTCTATCTATTTCACTATAGGTATTAAGCATTCCCCTAAACTCTTCTAATGTATATGCTTCAAGTGAACCTGGCAAACCATAAAGAATTGTATTCTGTAACTCTTTTTTTTCTTCCGCATCAAGCTTATTAAAAATAGCTTCTGCTCGTTGAATTAGATCTTCAGAATAGTCTTTACTTGCATTTTTACGCTGTAATATAAATAAATCAAAAGCTGCGAAAATTTCAATCTGAAAACCTGAAGTAAAGCTACCATCATCAAAGCTCCATTTGAGATTTGTGCGAGACCAATCTAAGATTGGCATGAAATTGTAACATATAGTTTTTATTCCGCACTCAGCAAGATTTTGAATGGAAGTTTTATAATTCTCAATATGCTGTAAATAACTACCGCTTTTCTTTTTTATATCCTCGCTTACAGGAAGGCTTTCAACTACTACCCACTTCAATCCTGCATTTTCAATCTCTGATTTACGTTCATGTATTGCTTCCTTGGTCCAAACTTCACCAACTGGAACCTGATGTAATGCTGTAACAATACCATCAGCTCCAGTCTGACTAATTTCATTAAGAGTCACTCGATCGTTTGGACCAAACCATCGCCATGAATAGATAAACTTCATATTCTCATATATGCGTGATTTTTATTGTTTTACATAAAAGATGATGCTCTACACCCCGCTAAAAGTGCTAAATCCACCATCAATTGGTAAAACTACTCCAGTCACAAAAGTTGCAGATTCGCTAGCAAGAAACAACACCGCTCCTACTAATTCCTTTGCTTCGCCAAAACGTCCCATAGGAGTATTATTGATAACCTTTTGCCCTCTTTCTGTATATGTTCCATCTTCATTGATTAATAGAGCACGATTTTGATTACCTATGAAAAATCCTGGAGCAATTGCATTCACACGAATATTACCTTCGAATTTCATTGCTAGTTCCATTGCCATCCAGGCTGTAAAATTAGTAACTGCGGCCTTTGAAGCAGAATATCCAACAACTCTTGTGATAGCCTGCAAAGCAGCCATAGAGGATATATTTATTATGTTTCCCGAATTTTGCTTAGCCATAACTTCACCAAAGACCATGGATGGAAGAACTGTTCCTTTAAAATTTAAGTTTGTTACTTTGTCCAGATCTGTAATATCTAAATCAAAAATTGTTTTATCTGGAGATATGGTTGCCCCTGGCATATTGCCTCCGGCAGCATTAAGTAAAATATCTACCTTACCGAAATTGGCTAACACCTTATCTTTTACCTCTTTTAGGTCATCAATATCCAACACATTGGATTTCATTCCAATGGCTTCTCCACCATCTTTATTAATCGCATCAGCCGCCTTAACAGCTGCATCTTCATTCAAATCAAGAAAGACTATTTTCGCTCCTGCCTTAGACAGGCCACTTCCTATTTCAGATGCTAGTACGCCACCACCTCCAGTAATAACTGCAACCTTACCTTCTAAATCATACAATTCGTCTAAATAACTCATATTGGTTCTTGTTTTTATTATTAAATACCAGGAACAAAATGAAACTCTAATTTTTCGTAGTATTCAAGTGTTTTATCCGGTTGTTCATATTTAATTGGAATAGCCTGTTTAGAATATTGCTGAAAATATAACAACAAAGCATTCCGCCACCAAACAGCTTCTTCAGCCTGAATATTTAATAACTGTTGAACTTGAATAAAACGTTCTTCATCAATTAAACCTTCAATGCTATCCCATGATACCTGCATTTGCTTTACACTTTGAGCTCCTGAATAGTATTTCTCACAAAGCTCTTCCCAAAGAGTAAGACCTGATTTCATTGTATAATTCCACGAAACATGATGAAACCATAATAAAAACTCTTCAGGGCAACTTTCTATATTATCAAATATTTCTTTTACCTCTTTGGAATATTGTGATACTGCATTTGATCCTTTAGAAGATCTATCAAAACCAAGCCCTAATGAGTCGGCTCGATGATAATAGGCTGATGTCCAATCTACCCTTCCAATATTTACCCATGGACCCGGCCCCCAATGATGATCCCATGCCATTTGATGATGCAAACCAAGTGGAGTCATATAATTAACTGCTACTTCGCGCGATTCAAGCATTATTGGCTTAATTGTTTCTATAAACTTTTGTTGGTTTGTAAAAGTCATTCGTATCCATTCATCGGCAATTTGCTCGGAGGTTAGTTCATGATTCCAGGCCAGCCTGCCAAAAGCATACCAATTTGCCTGAGCAAACGGATGCCCGGTCCAATTAATGTCAGTTCCAATATTTGAAACCCCTGCCATTCCAGACAAATTTTGATTATGCATACTACCATCGACAGCTGAAGCAACTGTAGAACCTTTTCCTAAAACATATGTATCTGACTCTAAGGTTTCTTTATACAGCGGAGCAAGATACACCAAGTGTGTAGCACAACCTAAATATTCCTGTGTAATCTGAAACTCCATCATTAGCGGTGTTTTCTTTATCATCCCAAACATAGGATGAAATGGCTCTCTGGGTTGAAAATCAATTGGCCCATTCTTCACCTGGATTAATACATTTTTTTCGAAATAACCATCAAGTGGTTTAAATTCATTGTACGCCTGCTTTGCTCTGTCATCTGGAACTTCATTATTATAAACGAATGCCCGCCACATTACAACTCCATTATGAGAAGCAAGTGCACGAGCCAATAAATTAGCCCCATCTGCGTGGCTTCGCCCATATTCTTGAGGTCCCGGCTGCCCTTCAGAGTTAGCCTTTACCAAAAAACCCCCAAAGTTAGGAATAAAAGTGTAAATTTCCTCAACTTTAGTATTCCACCAGTTAATAACATCTTCGTCTAGAGGATCTGCCGTTTTAAGTCCACCTATTTCAATAGGAGCACTAAATCTGGCTGTTAAATATACTTTTATACCATATGGTCGAAATACATCTGCGAGTCCTTTTAGTTTAAGCAAATACTCCGTTGTTAAATAAAGCGCATTAGCGTTAACATTACTAACTACAACTCCATTTATTCCAATAGACGCATTTGCCCGCGCATAATCCTTATAGCGTTGACTAATATAATTTGGTAGTTTATGCCAATCCCAAATAGAAAAACCAGCGTAACCACGCTCAACAGTACGATCTAAATTATCCCAATGATTGAGTAAACGAAGTTTTGTCTTAGGATTTTCAAGTATATCGATATTGTGTAACACCTTATTGGTTTGTATAAGCCTTAAAAGATGAAAGCTCCCGTACAATAAACCAATATCATTTTTAGCTGTCAGGATAAGCAGATCGTTGTTACCTGCTTTAACAGTTTTAATTAAAAACCCTTCATCGCTAAGCTGAGCTTGTTCCTCTTTATCTATTAGTTTAGTAAGACTCGGATTAGAATTAATAGTTCCAATAATAACAGATTGATTGCTTAGTTCACTCTCAAAATATGTATCTGAACCCAATAACCCACCCAATCCTAGTTTTAGTTCATCTTTAACCAACTTAATAGTCTCAGAACTACCCAAAACAACTATTTTTTCAAATTGGTTACGATATTCTTGTAATAAGTAAGGGTCTTCTATTTGCCTATATCTTAACCAAAGTTCATAGCCATTTTCCGCCTGAACAGGAACAAAAAAGTGAATTAGCACTATTAGTAATTCAAGCTTAAAAAAGTTTAATTTCTTCATAATTTTAAAACAAATATAGAAAATTGAATGTTAATTAGTCTGTCCAGAAAGTGGAGTGTTTGAGCAGGAACCGGAGTAAAAAGGAGCTCAACGTAGTTAAAGTTCAAATGCAAGGCGTGTGAAACGACCAAAGGGAGTTCGTGAACTCAGTTGAGCAACAGTGCAGAAGTCAGGCCTTATGAACAGACTCTAATTAGTTTATAGGTTTATCGTCATATTCAAACCAATCAAAAGCGGCTTTCCCGGAAGATTCTTCTCCGTTGCTGCTAGCATAAATACCTACCATAGGCCCAGTAAAATCCAAACCACTTTGCAAAGCATTGACTGTTGCACTATTGCTTAAGAAAAACTGTTACTTATATTTGTAAACCACTGCTATTCAGAAAGCCCATCAATAGTTTCTATAGTTCCATCTTCACGATATTTTATTTCAGCAACCTTTAAACTCCGCAACCAGGTTTTCCCTCCCGAAATTTTACTGTCGTGATGAAATAAATACCACTTCCCTTTAAACTCGCAAATTGAGTGATGAGTAGTCCACCCCACTACTGGAGTTAATATTACACCCTTGTAGGTAAAGGGTCCGTATGGACTATCGCCAATTGCATAACACAACAGGTGAGTATTTCCAGTTGAATAAGAAAAATAATACTTCCCGTTATACTTATGCATCCATGCAGCTTCAAAAAACCTTCTATCATGATCCCCTGCTCTCAATGGGATTCCTTCTTCATCCAAGATCACTAAATCTTGTGGCTCCTCTTCAAAATCAAGCATTGAATTAGACATTTTAACTACTTTTGGACATAAGGCGGCTTGATTATCATCAGGTTCGACACCACACTCAATAGCTTTATTATTACGATACCTTTGCAGTTGACCACCCCAAAGGCCTCCAAAATACATGTAGTAACAATTGTCTTCATCCTGAAAAACAGCTGGGTCAATACTATAACTTCCATCTATAGGATGAACTTCGGGTAAAAAGGGGCCTGTAGGAGTATATGCCACTGCAACTCCAATTCTAAAAATATCGTTTTTGTCTTTTAAGGGAAAATAGAAATAATATTTCCCATCCTTCTCAGCAGCATCCGGCGCCCACATTTGTCGTCCCGACCAAGGAACATCTTTAACGTCTAAAGCAACTCCATGATCAGTTACTTCTCCATCAATATCATCCATTGAGAAAACATGGTAATCGCGCATATCGAAGTGATCTCCATTATCATTTTCAGGAATACCTGATTCTACATCGTGTGAAGGGTAGATATACAATTTTCCATTAAAAACATGCGCAGAAGGATCGGCAGCATAAATTTGTTTTACGAGATGTTTAGGTTTTAGCATTTTCAATCTTATTTTCTATAGTTAGCATCACTTATTCTTTCATAAAAGAAAATAAAAATACAAACGCTCAATATAAAAAGCGTGCATAAAACAGAAGGTTTGGGCAGGCATTTTAGCAGGGGGAATTTTTCGTATTTTGGGTGGAAATATTACGAGAATAATTATTCTATCGGACTATTTTATTACTTAGGGGCTATAATTACAATCACATCTCTTCTAATATAATCATCTCTATACCTAATCCTTTATATTAACAAAAGATTTCTGTGTGGTTTTTACTCACGGGAAAAACATGAAGCCACAAAAAGAGTATAACATCTCTCATCGATTCGTTTTTCATCAATTCATCTTTAAGTATTCTTATTATTCTCATGATTTTCGTTCTTTATTTTTGACTAATTATTTTTTCTGTACTGGTAATATGAGTTCTTATTCTAACCCCATTTTAAGCTTTACTAAAAACAGATCATGTTCCCCTTTTAGATCGGAGAATAAATTAGCCCCGGTATACCCTGCATGATAGATATAACCCTGACGATCAACACAAATATCTTTACCACAACTTCCGCCGCCTTTCCCCTGCCCCAGCATATTTCTGGTCCACAATAGATTACCTTGCTCATCGTACATTTTGATAAATGACTTGCAAAGCGGATAATCATAACAGCCGCTCACAATAATGCCTTTCCCCTCTACAACAGCAATGCTGTGAATACCGTCCCAATTACCTGTTCCAAATTGTTTTGTCCATTTTACTTTCCCTTTTTCATCCCATTTTTGAAAAAAAGCATCTGAATTGCCTTTTTGGCTCGCAACCGTATTACCCTCGGTACCTCCTGCGGTATAAACATTGTTTTTATTATCTGTTTTTATTTCACTCGCATAATCATTTTCTTTTGTCCCAAATTGGTGCACGTCCAGTTGTTCAAGTTCTTTGGAAAAAATCCCATAAAACACATCAATTTTACCTGCGTTTTCAGATGCTAAACTCCCGTCGGTATCTCCACAAACATAAATATTGGAATTTTGTCCTATGGTTATTCCATGCCCCCCTTCGTTACCTTCTGTTCCAAATTGAAAGACCTTTAGTTGTTTCCCATCATTGTTTAAATGAAGTATAAAACAGTCGTCCCCACCTTTCGAAGTAATTCCCATCACTCCTCTTGTACTTCCTGTTATAAAAATTTCGCCATTGGAATCAACAACAATATTTTCTCCCACATCTGTACTATCGGTACCAAATTGCTTTTGCCAAACAGTTTTTCCATCACTGTTAAATTTTACAACCAGCACATCTTTGTTCTTTCCATGAACTTCTATAAAACCCGTTGCATAAATATTTCCGGATTTATCAACAGCAGCATGCGATAATTCATCATCTCCATCAGAACCAATTTGCCTGGCCCAGATCATATTTGCCGCACTATCAATTTTAACAATAAAACCATCGTTTTTTCCAAAGTTTTCTTTCCCAATGGCTCCTTTAGTTTTACCTACAACATAAACATTGCTTGAAGCGTCAATTACTAAATTACGTGTTTTTTCATCTTTGACGGTTCCAAATTGCTTCCCCCATACAAAATCTACCTGGGCATAATTCGCATGACTTAAAAACAGGGAAATGATTAATAGTAAAAAGAATTTCGATTTCATGGTTTATTATTTAAATAATAGTGTTTAATTCAAAATAGGAGCAATTTAACTTGAAAAAATATGCTTTCTGCTTACTTCGACAGGCTTCTTCTATTTTTGTCTACTCATACCTTAAAGCCTCTACCGGATTCCTTGTGGCAACCAGCCAGCTTTGCCAGCTAACAGTCAGCAAAGCAATTACCAGCACCAGTAACCCAGCCAATGCAAATACCCACCAACTCAGGCTGGTTTTGTAAGCAAAGTTTTCGAGCCATTTATTCATCGTGTACCATGCAATGGGCGTGGCAATTACAAATGCAATAATCACCCATTTGACAAAATCTTTGATGAGCAAGGTCAAAATTTCAGAAACTTTCGCACCATTTATTTTGCGAATGCCGATTTCTTTTTTACGCTGATTTGTTGTTAGCATAACCAGTCCGAAAAGACCCATAACCGAAATAAGAATGGCAAAAAAGGAAAAGTAGCACAACAGCTTTTTAGATTTGGTTTCTTTTATGTATTGAAACTGTATTTGGTCATTCAGGAATTTGATTTCAACATATGCACCAGGAACAATTTCAGCGATTTGATTCTTGATATTCGAGATTAATGCCGGAATCCCTTGCTTCTCTGCAATATCAGTTCTTATCATCATCGTAGTCTGGCTTTCATTGACTAAACGAATCGATAAGGGCCCAACCGACTGATGCAATGAATTGAAGTTAAAATCTTTGACAATGCCGATAATCGTTCCTCCGTTCATAGATGTTTCCAGCGGATCAATTAGTTCATAATCTTTTACAAAAGTTTCATTTACGATGAAGTTGTACTCATCAGCCTTACTGACCTTATGGAAATCACGCCCCTGAATTAATTTCAGACCAAGTGTTTTAAGGTAATCTTTGCTTACCCGTGTGTGATAAATCTGTAATGTTTTGTCTTCTCCATCAACATTTAGTTTTAGTGTTCGCTGAGAATAGGGTTGTCCCGGCACAAAGTCGCAGGTACTTGCACTTGCAATACCCGGAATATTCTCCAACTTATTTAAAACCGCATCTTTTTGTTGAATAAGTTCATCGTTCAGGCGTAAATACAAAACTTGTTCTTCGTTAAATCCTAATGGTCGGTTTTGAATAAAATTCATTTGTTTAACAATGAACACTGTGACAATAATTAATGCTATTGACGTTGTAAACTGAAATACCTGTAATAAGTTATTCCATTTCCTGGCACCTGGTTTTAGTATTGATTTATTGTTTAGTGAAACGTTTTCGGCTATATGCGAGAATTTTACTGCAGGATATAGGCCCGACAAAAATCCTGTAGCAAGACTTATAGTTGCCAAACTAATATAAAACCAAGGTTGTCTGACTTGACTTTGGCTTAGTGGAGAATCTAATAAGTGATTAAAAACAGGAAACAATAATTCAACAAATGCAATAGTAAACAGCGATGCTGTGAAACTTATAAAAACAGCCTCAAAAATAAATTGCAAAGAGAGTTGCCAACGACTGGCTCCTTCAATTTTGCGGATTATATTTTCCTGAACCCGCAAAGAAGATGTGGCAATTGAAAGGTTTAGAAAGTTGATGATAGCAATAACCAGAATAGCTATTGCTACCATTAAAAATATATACACACTTGTTTTGCTCTCGTGCCTGAAAATATTGTCATACTCTGAATGCGATGAAAAATGAATATCTTTAAGCGAAATAAGTTTATAGGTAAACTTTTTATCCGGAAATTGTTCTTTTATTTTCTGGTTGACCTGGGAAGTTAATAACCCAGTTTTATTACCTGTTGTAATAAATGTTTGATACGTCAACCTGTCCCAGCTTTGCAGGTTGAAATCATTATAATCGTTAAAACTTGCAAAAGGCAAAAGCAGCTCAAAATTCATTGAGGAGTTGTCTGGCAATGTTTTCAAAACAGCCATCACAGTCAGACTATTTTTGCCACAATATTTTATCGTTTTTCCTACAGGATTATCCTCACCAAATAATTTCTCAGCTAATGGTTCGGTTAACACAACTGCATTTGTTGTATTGAAATCATTTGTGATACGTCCGACTTTTACCGGAAATGAAAAAATGTCGAAAAACGCAGAATCAACAAAAACCGGCTTGCTGATTTCAAATGATTGATCTCCAATTGTAACGTAATAAAGACTTTTGTAATAGGGGCTAAACATTCGCGCCGACTCTTTAACAGCCGGGAAGTTATCTTTGAGCCAGTCGGCCATAGTTGCTGCAGTAAGGGGATATGTTCTTGATTCTAGCTCCGAATCAATACGGTAAATGGAGTTGATATTCTGATGAAACTTGTCAGCCTTCAGTTCATTTTTAAGGTAAACAGCTATAAACATAATTAACGTTAACCCTATGCTAAATCCGAACAGATTTATAAAGGTCGTAAGTTTCCTTTTTCTCAACCCTCTGAAAAATGATTTTAAATGAATGATCATATTCAATTCCTTGTTAATTAGTGCGTTTTATATTATAGATGAGCATTTCGATCTTAATGTTTCCATCTCAAATACCATCATAATACCGAACTTAGTCAATACATTATATCGCAGGTTATTGCCTTGTTGGTCAGACCTCATTTACGGCTCTACCAAACAATCGTGTAGGTAAAAACAGCCGTTTGTTCATCCTTGTTGACAATAACTTCCAATTTACAGAAAGACTTTCAGATAATTTTTCAAATGTCGTTCCAATTATCTAAAACATACATAACCAATCAATTATATTAACAGTGATTTCTTGTTCTGTATAATTTTTAAACAGTCTGTGTAAAATATTTTAACATAACAAGTAATTCGCGGGTCCGGGGTTTGAGTATTGAGAAATAAAAAATGGAGGTAATGCAAGTATTTGAACAACATTGTAGAACAGGATCATCGTAATGTAAAAAGAAGAATATCAATCAGTACAGAACTTAAGGAGTTTGTGTCTGCAAAGCGAACTCTGGCAGGAATAGAAATAGTAAGTATCGTTAGAAAGAATCAGATTAAAGACTCAAAATCCACTACGTTTAAAACCTTCAATTCTTTGACTCTTAACATAGGAAACATATGATATTGAAAATCAAATTGAATGAAGACGAAAGAGAACAATAAATTAATTGTTAGATTTGAATTTTGCAATCGATAATAAATTAGATTGAAGGATATAAAATCAAATACTGAACTAATAAAGCTCTTAATGAATGGTGACGTACTCGCTTTCGATACTATCTATAAAAAATATTCAAGGAGATTATTTGGTTTTGTTTTTCGGTATGTTAAACAGGAAACAGATACGGAAGGAATTATTCAGGAAGTTTTTATTAAAATTTGGCAAAGCAGGGGAAAAATTAAGGAGTACTCATCATTCGAATCTTTTCTTTTCACAATAGCGCACAATGCAGCAGTAAATCTTCTAAAGAAACGGGCTACCGAACAAAAATACATTGAACATGTAAAGTCGCTTCAACGCCCTGAGCAAGCTTCTGAACTTACGGATGAAATACATTACAAGGAATTACAACAGAAATTGCAGGGGCTGCTAAATGAACTTTCGCCACGGCAAAAAGAGATTTTTCAATTAAGCAGGGAAGAAGGCTTAAGTCATAAAGAAATTGCCGAAAAACTTGGGATTTCTGTAAATACCGTAAAGAATCACCTGGTTACAACACTTTCTTTTTTGAAAAACAAACTTAATAATGGCCTAATAATTAGCGGATTTTTTATTAGTTTATTTCTATAGCCAAAAATAATCAACTTTTTTATAGTCCTGTATGATTTGTCAGTTGTATAACTAGTATAACATGTAGAAGCATTTCATAGAATGATAGTTTTGTTTGTTAGTTAGTTAGTTAGCAAGAGCCTCCTGTAATGAGGAGGCTCTATTAAAAAGAAATAATGATAATAGAATTACTTAAAAAATATTTAGACAATCGCTGTAACGAAAAGGAGGTTGAAGAAGTCATCCAATGGATGAAACAGCAATCTTTTTCCAAAGAAAGTAAACTTTTCAGTAAAACTGATTGGCAAGAATATCAAGGCGAAGACAGCATTGTAACAGAAGATAAGCTGGACAGCTTACTCGACAAAATCCACCATAAAATCCATCTTGAAACGCATACTCAAATTCGAGCTAAAAAAATAAAATTGGTAAGTTGGTTGAGCAGGGCCGCTGCAGTTTTATTAATACCTGTACTTGCTTTTTTGTTTTTTACTCTAGCCGAAAACCATCAATTAAACCACCAGTTGGCTTTAACAGCTGTTGATTCAATTGAAGTTATTGCTCCGGTTGGTTCGCGCACTGTTGTACAATTATCTGATGGTTCAACAGTGCATTTAAATTATGGCAGCAAAATAAAGTACCCCCAGAATTTTATTGGAGAAACACGTGAGGTTGATTTAATTGGCGAAGGATATTTTGAAGTAGCTCATAATCCTGAAAAACCATTTATTGTAAAAACCAGTGAGATAAATATAAAAGCACTGGGTACTACTTTTAATGTCTATGCATATCCCGAAACCAATAAAATTGCAACAACATTAGTAGAAGGGAAAGTTGTTCTTGAAAAAATCCTGAAAAACGGAGAACTGAATAGTATAGGTGCATTGGTACCCGGCCAACATGCTAGTTTTAATACAAATTCAGGGGAAATGGTTTCAAGCAAGGGAAATATTGAAAAATACATTGCCTGGATTGATGGTAAACTTGTTTTCGACAATGAACCTATTTGCAATCTTGCAAACACTTTAAGCCGAATATATAACGTGGACATTGAAATTTCAGATGATATTAAAGATTATACCTACACTGTAACATTTGTTGATGAACCACTTTCCCAAATTCTGGAAATGATGTCGATTGCAACATCTGTAAACTATAAAATCTTTCCCCGGACGAAGAACCCTGATGGAACATTCTCGAAACAAAATATTTTAATAACTAAAAGATTATAGAATGTAAAATTAAACCAAAACTTATTTGCTTATGAAAAACTAAACTCAGTAAAAAACAACAGGGAAATGCTACTAACATTTCCCTGGAAATTGTACAATTAATCCTGTACGCTTCACTTTACAGGGAAATTATTAACAAAATCAACGCAAAAGTATGAAAAAAATTTACTGTTTCATTCGGGAATGGAAAAATCCCGGACTAATCAAATTATTAAGAGTTATGAAACTAACTATTATTCTCTGGTTATTATCAGTAGTAAGTGTGCTCGCAAACAAAACTTATTCGCAAACAAAAACTTTAAAACTAAGTATGCATAATACTACTGTAAAAGAGGTTTTAAACCGTATTGAAGAACAAAGCGAATTCTATTTTATGTACAGCGAAAAGGTTATTGATGTGAACAGAAAAGTTGATGTAAACATTGAGAACCTGAAAGTTGATGCAACGCTCAAGCAGTTGTTTGAAGGCACAGATGTGAATTACACCATTAATGACCGAATAATTGTTCTTACTACCCCCGAGGTTTATAACCCCAATTCAGAAAGAGGCTTTCAACAAGACTCCGTATCTGGAAAAGTTACCGACGAATCTGGAGAACCCTTACCGGGGGTAACCGTAATTATTAAAGGAACAACAAACGGTGCAACTACCAACAAGGATGGAAATTATTCCTTTTCAAACATTCCTGATAACGCGACCTTGCAATTTTCATTTGTTGGTATGCGATCGCAGGAAATAGCAGTTAATGGAAGAACAACCATCAACATTGAAATGCAGGAAGAAACGATTGGTATCGAGGAAGTGGTTGCAGTTGGATATGGTACGCAGAAGAAAGTTAACTTAACAGGCTCCATTTCCAGCATTCCGTCCAAAGAATTGGAAAGTAGGCCAATAACACAAACTTCACAAGCCCTCTCTGGTTTGACTTCAGGCGTTTCTGTTCTGCAAGGTTCAGGCCGTCCAGGTGGGGATGGTGCAGAAATCAGGATTCGTGGAATTGGAACATTTTCGGGAGCCGGCAAAGATCCGTTGGTATTGATTGATGGATTAGCTGCAAATATTAACGATGTTGATCCCGAGAGCATTAAAAACATATCTGTGCTAAAAGATGCTGCTTCAGCTGCTATTTATGGAACCCGGGCTGCAAATGGTGTCATACTAATCGAGACGAAGAGCGGAGAAAAAGGGAAATTGCAAATCAGCTACAACAATTATTTTGGGTGGCAGAGGGCGACAGAATTGCCGGAATTTCTTGACTCATGGGAATATGCGACCTATAAAAACGTAGCTGCCCCCAATTCCTATACAGAAGAACAAATCGCCAAATATAAAGATGGCTCCGATCCTGACAACTATCCCAATGTTCACCACCTTAAGAATTTGTTGAACTCGGGATCAGGGTTCCAGACCAACCATAAAGTTAATTTTATGGGGGGTGATAACAAGAACTCTTATCTCTTTTCTTTGGGATATTTGAGCCAGGATGGTCTGGTTGCCCAGAATAACTATACCAAGTATAATTTCGGTTTGAATTTTAACAGTCAACTAAAAGAAAACCTAATCCTGAAACTTAATTTGAACGGGTACAGTCAAAACACAGACGAACCCCGTGCCTCTTATGGTAATGTCCAAAGTATCATTGGATTTGCCGTTCGTGAAGCGCCCATTTATGCTGGTGAAAAATCAGATGGGACTTATGGGTATCAGGATGATTTCAGTCCGGAAGGATGGTTGGCAAGCAAATCGTTTACGAACAACAAGAGTAAAAACTTCCTTGGGGGTGTTGAACTTTCTTGGGAAATTATTAAAGGGTTGAACTTAAGCGGAAAGGCAGGATATAAGTATTATAATTACACCAATCAGTATTTTAACTCAACATTTACTTTTGATGCCAATAAAACTGTTGGCCCAAACTCCTTACACAATACTTCAGGGGAAAACTCACTGCTTACTTTACAGTCCTTACTCCGATATACCAAAACAATCAAGAAACACAATATTGCTGTCTTGGCAGGTTTTTCACAGGAATCATACAGCGATGATTGGATAAGTGCATCGCGGGACAGATTTCCAAACAACTCATTGTACGAGTTAAATGCCGGTGCTGCGGGTAATATGCAGAACAGTGGATCTGGTTCTGAATGGGGGCTCCGTTCTTATTTTGGACGTGTCAATTATAACTTTGCAGGAAAATACCTATTTGAAGCCAATGCACGTTATGATGGAACTTCAAGGTTTCCTGCTTCGGGAAGATGGGGGCTTTTCCCTTCACTATCTGCAGGTTGGAGGATTTCGGAAGAGTCATTTGTTAGAGACAATCTCAACTGGATGAATAACCTCAAATTGCGTGCTTCATGGGGACGATTGGGAAATCAGAATATTGGAACATATCCCTACCAAAATGTATTGAGTTCAGGCCAGAATTATACGTTTGGCGGAACACTTGCCTCTGGTATTGCGCTTACAAAGTTGTCTAATGCTGATGTTACCTGGGAAACGACAACTATTAGTGACTTAGGCCTTGATCTTTCGGTATTGAAAGGCCAACTGAGCATGACCATGGATTATTTCGACAAAACAACTTCCGCCATCCTTTATCCGAAATCCGTTTCCAGTGTGCTGGGTTTGCAAACATCCGAATACAATGCCGGAGAAGTCAAAAATACCGGGTTTGAAGTGTCCTTGTATTACCGCACATCGATAGGGAAATTGAACCTTGGGGTGTCACCTAATTTTTCGTATGTTAAAAACAGAGTGACCAAGCTGGCCGATAATAAGTTTGAGGATATTGGTAAAGGCCTGTTTGTTGGTCAGCCAATCGGTGCCATTTATGGCTATGTGGCCGATGGCATATTTGAAGATGCAGCAGATGTTGCCAGCTATCCAACACAACCTATTACAGGGGAGCCCGGGCTGATTCGCTTTAAAGATATCAGCGGCCCCGATGGAGTTCCCGATGGGATAGTAGATGCTACTTATGACCGTAAAGTCATTGGCTCGACAACGCCCAAATATTATTTTGGTGCTCAATTTACTGCCGATTATAAAGGATTCGACTTTTCGGTGTTTTTACAGGGAATGGGAGGCTTTGAGAAACAAATGGGATCTTATATGGCCTTTGCTTTCTACAACAGTGGCCAAATTCAGAAATGGCAGGCCGAAGGGGCTTGGACTGATGCCAATCCAAATCCAAATGCAGTTTACCCTAAACTTTCGAACCTGAATATGGGGAGCGAGAATGTTCAGTCATCTACTTTCTGGAACAGGAATGCAAGTTTCCTCCGGGTGAAAAATATACAGCTGGGCTATACGATTCCCAAAAAGATAATGCAAAATATTGGATTAAGTAATTTGCGTATTTTCTATAGCGGCCAGAACCTTCTCTCATTTAATCATTTTTATACCGGATGGGATCCTGAGATGTACCAGAGTACTGGTGATCAGCCTAATTTTTATCCTATCACTTCGGTTAACACATTTGGTATAAATGTTAAATTTTAGGCCGATGGAAAATCTATTTGCTAAAACGATTAAAACTAGTAAAATGAAAAAAAAATATAATCATTCAATAGCCTCAAGAATCTGGATTTTAATTTTGTTCTTAGGAATTTTCAGCTCTGGCTGCAACGAGGATTTCTTCAATATGCAACCCTTGGATGCGACTTCTGACGCCACATTCTGGAAAACGGGAGGAGATGCCCAACTTGCCCTTGTAGGGTGTTACAATACAGGAGCGGGCTGGCAAGGTGAAGATTTTTGGACTCCAAGATCTATGGTATATCTGGATCTCATGGCCGGGAATGGATCTGAAAAAGAGTTGATCCCTGACCACGTCACTGATGGGACCTTAACTTCTTCATATTGGGTTACGGCAAATTACTGGAGCAATGGGTACAAAAAAATTACAACCTGTAATAATTTCCTCGATCATATCGATCAAATTGACATGGATGCTACCCAGAAAGACATCATGATCGCAGAAGTCCGCACACTCAGGGCTTACCAATATTTTAACCTGGCGTTGTACTTTGGGGATGTTCCATTGGTAAAGCATATACTTACCACGGATGAGGCGAATAGCGTGACCCGTACCCCAAAAATCGATGTATGGTCGTTTGTTGAAACCGAGTTGAAAGAAAGCGCTGATGTTCTTCCGGCAACCAGGCCCGATGCAGAAAATGGACGAATTACGGCAGGAGCTGCCCTGGGTATATTGGGGCGTTTACAAATGGCTGAGAAAAAGTGGAACGATGCTGCCACCACTTATAAAAAGATTATGGATTTTGGCTGCTATAACATCGATCCGGACTACCGGGAATTGTTCCAGGAAAGTCACGAATTCAGCAAGGAAATTATCATGAGTTCTCAGTATATTCCAGACACCTATGGTCAAGTGTTGTTGATCTATTTAACTCCTGAACAATGGGGCGGATGGCACCAGTTTTCACCATTTAATGAGTTGGTGAAAACCTACGAATGTACAGACGGCCAAACAATTGAGAATTCTCCTTTGTACGATGAAAACCAACCATATGATAATCGTGACCCACGATTGGATGCCACGATCTTCATTCCTGAAAGGACTGTTTTCAGAGGATCGACATATACCACCAATCCATCTTCAGACAACGCTGATAAATTCGGTAAATACCCGGTTTGGAGTGGTTACAGCATCCTAAAATTCATGGAAGACGATCCTTCTGTAAATGTATGGAGTGCAGGCGAAAACTGGATTATCATCCGTTACGCTGAAGTGCTCTTAGGTTATCTGGAGTCAGAATTGGAGTCAGGTGCATCCATCAATCAGCAACTCCTTGACCAAACAATAAATCTGGTTCGTGGACGGGCAGCCGTAAACATGCCCCTTGCAACAACAACGGATCCAACGCAGTTAAGGGAAATAGTCAGGAGAGAGAGGAGAGTCGAATTTGCTTTTGAAGGACTGAGGTATTATGACATCCTTCGTTGGGGTATTGCTGCCGATGAACTTAACCATCAGTTTACCGGACAAAAATTGACCAACGATCCTGCAAACTACACAACTTACCCTGTTGATGCTGACGGATACTATATTATGTCGCAGCAAAACAGAAAATTTATAAAGGGTATCAACGAACTTTGGCCGATTCCGCAGTCTGAAAGAGATATCAATCCCAATCTGACACAGAATACGGGTTATTAGGGAAACGAAAAAATATGGTTGAACCATTATACAGGTTCAACCATGTTTTTTTAATTTGAATCATGATTTTACATACGAGCATCCTTATTTGGAAAGTATTATGACATTCAGGGATTTGAACCAACAAATATGGGTCATTACATTGCATGGTTGAGCAGTCGCTCTGTTCAGGTCACCCCTTACACTGAGGTGTTGTTGGTTTATATCTCAGGTTATTGCCTTGTTGGTCTGACCTCATTTACGGTTCTACCAAAAATCGTGTAGGTAAAAACAGACGTTTGTTCATCCTCGTTGACAATAACTTTCATTTTACAGAAAGACTTTCAGATAATTTTCCAAATGTCGTTCCAATTATCTTAAATATACATAATCTGTCAATTACGCTGGCTGCGATTTCTTGTTCTGTATAATTCTTAAACAGTCTGTGTAAAATAATTTAACATAACAAGTAATTCACGGGTCTGGGGTGTGAGTATTGAGAAATAAAAAACGGAGTGTGAATTTCTGGCTCTTGCTCAAAACTCACACTCCAAACTGTTTTGTGATCCCAATCGATCAAGTTTCAAACTATATACTTGAAGATTTAGAAGCCATTTCTAATGTAATCCGTAGTGGAGTACTTGATTAACTTATTAAAGTTCGAGATATGTTAATCAATCCGCCACAAATAAATTCTTCCGAAAACATTCAGGAATTAGCAGCTAATATTATATATTTGTTATATCTAATTGTCAAGGGTGTAATTTTTAAAATTATGCCGAAAACACATACCGATTCATTTAAAGCAAGCTCCGCCCAGGGGCTTTTCGTGTTTATAGCCCCTAAGTGTTATCCTTTTATCTCATATTTATGATATATTTGTGAATATCTTTATAAGGTTAACTGATTCACGATGAACAGGATAAAAAAAAAGAATTTTCGGCTATAATGTACGAAATTGTGAAAGGATGAATTAGTATAGGCTTGCAACAATCTGAAATATAAATGAAAGAAATTGCAATCATAGATACCGAAGTAGACGTTAAAAGCAAGAAAATACTTGATTTTGGAGGTGTTACTCAAAATGGTTCGCAGTTTCATTCAGGCTCAACCTCTGAACTACTGGATTTCATTAGGGGAAAAGACTATCTATGTGGACATAATATAATAAACCATGACCTGCCATATATTGAGAAGGCTGCAAATCAAAATATGTCAGGTTTCAAAACCATTGATACATTATTTTTATCTCCCCTGTTATTTCCTACTAAACCTTATCATGCACTCTTAAAAGACGACAAACTACAAACCGAAGAGTTAAATAACCCTCTCAATGATGCTATAAAAGCCAAAGACCTGTTTCTTGATGAGGTATCGGCATTCCATGAAATGGATAATGAGTTAAAACAGATTTATTTTGCCTTACTTGGAAAACTTAAGGAATTTCAATGGTTCTTCCATTTTGTTGATTATGCTACACTTAAAAATGATATTGCCAACCAAATAAAGCACAGATTTCAAGATAATATCTGCCAAGGAGTTAATGTAGCTTACCTGATTCAAGAAACACCTGTGGAGCTAGCATATAGCCTGGCGTTAATAAACATAAATAGTAGGTACTCAATAACTCCGCCTTGGGTAATAAAGAATTATCCGGATGTGGAAAGGGTTATGTTTTTATTACGAAACAACCCCTGTCTGGAAGGGTGTCCTTATTGTAATAAGTCGCTCGATGCTAAAGTTGGCTTAAAAAAGTATTTTGGATTTGATTCATATAGAACCTACGGAGGTAAATCTTTACAGGAAGAGGCGGTTAATGCTGCTATCAATAACAAATCAATTTTAGCAGTTTTTCCAACCGGAGGTGGTAAGTCAATAACTTTTCAGATTCCGGCTCTTATGAGTGGTGAAAGTGTAAAGGGATTAACTGTCGTTATCTCTCCACTTCAATCTTTAATGAAAGACCAGGTAGATAACCTTGAAAGCTCAAACATTACAGAAGCTGTTACCGTAAACGGGTTGCTTGACCCTATTGAAAGAGCAAAATCATTATGGAGAGTTGAAAATGGTTCTGCCTCAATTTTATATATTTCACCTGAATCGCTTAGGTCAAAATCAATTGAACGCTTATTGCTTGGACGTAATGTTGTACGTTTCGTAATTGATGAAGCCCACTGTTTTTCATCATGGGGGCAGGATTTTAGGGTTGATTATCTCTATATTGGCGATTTCATCAAGTCATTGCAGGAAAAGAAGAATCTCGATTATAGCATTCCGGTTTCTTGTTTTACTGCCACCGCAAAGCAAAATGTAATACAAGATATAAAGGATTATTTCCGGGAAAAACTTTCATTACAGTTAGAAACTTTTAGCTCAAAAACATCACGTACAAATCTAAGTTACAAGGTAATTCCAAAAGAAAACGAAGAAGAAAAATACGATACTGTACGAAACTTAATAGATGGTAAAAATTGCCCAACTATAATTTATGTTTCAAGAACAAAAAGAGCCTACCAAATTGCAGAACGATTATCTGGCGATGGGTATTTAGCAAAGCCCTATCATGGTAAAATGGACAAACAGGAGAAATCGGAAAATCAGGATGCTTTTATCAGGGGCGATGTTGATATAATGGTTGCTACTTCTGCTTTTGGAATGGGTGTTGACAAGAAGGATGTGAGAATGGTAATTCATTACGAATTATCCGATTCGCTTGAAAACTATGTTCAGGAGGCTGGTAGAGCCGGAAGAGATGAGAACATTACTGCCGATTGTTATGTGCTTTTCAACGAGGAAGATTTGAGCAAACACTTCATTTTGCTTAACCAAACCAAGTTGCATATTAAAGAAATACAGCAAATTTGGAAAGCAATAAAAGATATTACACGGTTCAGGTCAAGTGTTTCTAATTCGGCATTGGAAATAGCAAGAAAAGCTGGGTGGGATGATAATGTAGTTGAGATTGAAACACGGGTAACTACAGCAATTTCAGCGTTGGAAGAGGCCGGATACCTTAAACGAGGACAAAATATGCCTCGGATTTTTGCCAACAGCATTCTTTCAAAAAATGCTCAGGAAGCTATCGAAAGAATAAATGTATCGGAAAATTTTAACGAAAAGCAAAAGCAACAGGCTGTCCGGATTATCAAAAAACTATTCTCAAGCAAAAGCAGAAAACAAGCTACTGACGAAGTAGCGGAATCAAGAATTGACCATATTTCAGACCATTTAGGAATTGTTAAGGAGGAAGTTATTAATGTAGTTAATTTGTTGCGGGAAGAAAGGATTTTAGCTGACACAAAAGACTTAACAGCCTTTATTAAGAGAGGTGAAAACAAAAACCGTTCATTAAGTATTGTCAATTCTATTTGTAAAATAGAAAAGTTTCTCGTATCACAGTTTGAAGAGCAAGAAAAATCATTTCATATTAAAGAACTTAACGAACATGCTGAAGAATCAGGGTGTAACGATGTTTCGCCAAACAAAATTAGAACGATAATCAACTTTTGGGTTATCAAAAACTGGCTCAAAAGAAAGCAGCACAAAAGCTCAAAGAATCATTTGGCAATATTATCAAATTATTCGGAGTCTGAACTAAAAGAAAAATTAGAGAAACGACATGAATTAGCCCGGTTTATTGTTGATTGTCTGTATCTAAAAAGCAACGAAAATCTTTCGGCAACCGACAAGAATAAAGAGCAGGTTTTGGTTGAATTTTCTGTCCATGAATTAAAAACAGAATACGAGAATCAAAATGCCTTATTCAAGCTTGATATTACCCTTGCAGATATTGAAGATGCACTGTTTTATTTATCCAGAATAGAAGCCATAAAAATTGAAGGTGGCTTTCTTGTAGTTTATAATAAGCTTACCATTGATAGACTTGAACAGGATAATAAAAAAAGATATAAGGCTGATGATTACAAAAAACTCAATCAGTTTTATGAGAACAAAGTGCAACAAATTCACATTGTAGGTGAGTATGCTAAAAAGATGATTCGTGATTACAAGGAAGCATTACAGTTTGTTGAGGATTATTTTCAACTTAACTATTCTTCTTTTCTGAATAAGTATTTTAAAGGCAGCAGGCAGAACGAGATAAAAAGAAACATTACTCCGGCAAAATTCAGGCAATTGTTTGGTGAGCTATCACCTTCGCAGCTTAGTATTATAAAAGATAATAGTACACCATATATTGCTGTGGCAGCTGGTCCCGGTAGTGGAAAAACAAGGGTATTAGTTCATAAGCTTGCTTCATTATATTGTATGGAAGATGTTAAGCATGAACAAATTTTGATGGTAACATTTTCGAGGGCAGCAGCTACCGAATTTAAAACACGATTATATGAATTAATTGGAAATGCTGCCGGCTTTATCGAAATTAAAACATTTCATGCCTACTGTTTTGATTTATTGGGAAAAGTTGGTTCTATTGAGAAATCACAAACGATTATTAATAAGACTGTTGAGAAAATCCGCAATAAAGATATTGAACCAAACAGAATAACAAAAGCTGTTCTGGTTATTGATGAAGCTCAGGATATGGATGTTCATGAATTTGAGCTAATAAAGGCTTTAATGGAACACAATGAAGAAATGAGAGTAATTGCAGTAGGCGACGATGACCAAAATATATATGAATTTCGGGGAGCAAGCTCTCAGCATCTGGAACAATTTATTTTAGAACATAAAGCCACGAAAGTTGAGCTTGTTGAGAATTATCGTAGCAAGGCCAACCTTGTAGAATTTACAAACCATTTTGCAGAGAAAATTACACATCGACTTAAAGAAACCCCAATCGTTCCGAATAGCAACGAAATGGGTACAGTTACAATAGTAAAGTACGCTGGCTCAAATTTAGTTGAACCTTTAGTTAATAGCATTTCATCAACTGACTTGAAAGGAACTACCTGTATTTTAACACATACTAACTCCGAAGCCCTGCAAATAACCGGCCTTTTACTACACGAAGGATTACCTACAAAACTCATTCAAAGCAATGAGGGCTTTAGTTTATACAATTTAGCAGAAATTCGGTACTTTATCGAACAACTTCACTTTACTGAAGATAAGTACACAATTACTGAGGGAAATTGGAAAGCTGCAAAGCGTAAGTTATGGGATAACTTTAAGGATAGTACTAAAATAGATGTATGCATTAACCTGATTAAAGATTTTGAGTTAAGTAACCCTAAAAAGAAATACAAATCCGATTTTGAGGTCTTTGTTAAGGAATCGAAACTTGAAGACTTTATCTCCGCAAACGGAGAAACAATATTTGTATCAACAATCCATAAAGCCAAAGGAAAAGAATTTGATAACGTATTCTTGATGTTAAATGATTTTAAAGCTGATAGCGATGCCAAAAAGCGTGAACTATACGTAGCTATGACCCGAGCAAAACAAAATCTTGCTATCCATACAAACGGAAACTATTTGGACGATGTTACTTGTGAAAACATTGAGCGTAAAGTGGATAATTATGGGTACGAACCATCAAATTTATTGACAGTACACCTCTCACATAAAGATATGTGGTTGGATTATTTTATATCTAAACAAGGTATAATATCCTCACTTAAAAGCGGAGACAAACTTCAAGTAAACACAAATGGTTGTTCTGATATGAATGGAAATAGCATCCTGAAATTTTCAAACAGCTATAAAGAGAAAATAGCAGATTATGAAACCCAGGGCTATAAACTAACAGGCGGAACTGTAAGTTATATCGTTTATTGGACAAAAGAAGAAACTAAAGAGGAAATTAAAATAGTGTTACCAGAAATAAGCTTTGTAAAGTGCTGATAGTGATAAAACATGGAGAAACTCATAAGAATCATACAACGAGTAACTTATCACAACAATGAAAATGGGTGGACAGTATTAAAGGTGAGTCCGTTGGATAAACCCCATGAGATAAAAACAGTAACAGTTCATCAGGCCAACGTATTTGCCGGAGCTACCATTGAGTTTGAGGGCGAATGGGTACAACATCCAAAATACGGAGAGCAATTTAAATCGCATAGTTCTTTTGAACGTAAACCAGCCAGTGCCTCTGCATTAGAAAAATATATAGGTTCAGGACTTATTTATGGTGTAGGCCCCAAAATTGCCAAACGCATTGTCAAGTATTTTGGGAAAGAAACACTTGATGTTTTTGAGAATAATATTGAACGCCTGAAAGAAGTAACAGGAATAGCACAAACCAAGCTCAACCAGATACAATCTTCATGGACTGAACACCGTGAGATTAGAAATGTAATGCTGTTTTTACAAGAGTATGGTGTAAGCACATTATTTGCCGTTAAAATATTTAAAACCTATGGCAACGATGCCATTAAAATTGTAAAGGATAATCCATATCAACTGTCAAAAGATATTTATGGCATTGGCTTTTTCTCAGCAGATAAGATAGCCCTTAGCATGGGGATTAAAAAGGATAGCCCCAAGCGGATGCAGGCAGCAATTAGCCATGTGCTTGCAGCAGCTCGTGAACAGGGGCATTGTTATTTGGAGCTGGAACATATACAAAACGATGTTGAAGCTTTCTTAAAGGAAAACTCCTCAGAACTATTGGTAGGGATAGTCAACCAAATGGAAAAAGAAAACGACCTGAAAGTACGGCTGAACCTAGAGAGTAATAACGAAACTAAGTGTTACTATTCCAAATCGCTTTATTATGATGAGCTGCATACAGCAGAAATTACAAAAACATTTCTTTCAAATAGCATTAATATTGATTCCGAAAGGGTTAAGAATTGGTTGAACCGTTTCAATGAACAACAAGAGTTTCCTTTAAGTGATGAACAGTTTAGTGCTGTTCTTGGTATTTGTCAACAACCGTTTTCAATATTAATAGGTGGTCCGGGATGTGGAAAAACAACCACAACAAAAGCGTTGGTCAAGCTTTTGTTAGCCATTCGAAAAAGGGTAACACATGCTGCTCCAACAGGCAGAGCTTCACAGCGAATGAGTGAAGTTATTGGCATGGAAGCACAAACCATTCATCGGCTGTTAGTTTGGCAACCTCACACGGGTCAATTTAAAAAGAACCAGGAAGAACCCCTCGAAACCGATTTTGTAATAATTGATGAATGCTCCATGCTTGATATTTCCATATCGGCATCATTGTTAAAAGCTGTACCTACAGCAGCACAGGTATTATTTATTGGCGACCCCAATCAACTTCCATCAGTAGGAGCCGGAAATGTACTAAAAGATTTAATTGAGAGTGAGAAAGTACCATGTTTTAATCTTAAAAAGATATTTCGTCAGGCAAATGAAAGCCAGATAATAAAATATGCCCATCAAATAATTAAAAGACAGATTCCACGTATAGAATCACCAATCAATGCTCCCGACATCTGGAACCAAAATACCGATTGCTTATTTGTGGATTCAGAAGAGGCTACTAAGGAGCAACTATTTTTTATAAAGAAAATAAGGCAGTCGATGCGCTAGGTTATAGAGAACGAAGGCATTGCATTTGTGCGTGAGCAAACACCTGACGATGTTGACGACAATTATAAATCTATAACTCAGGAGGATGATATTTACATAAATAATACCTCTGAAGCCGATATAGAAGAATTAAGAAAGACAGGGGTTCATTCGTACATATTTAATGTGCCGAATAACTACTTACATGCCGATATTCAATCTTTATTAAAATCGGAAAGTGATGCTGAGGCTTTAAAAAACATTTTACAAGGTGTTCATCCCTGGTCGAGCTTAAACTATGGCTTTACTGCTTCTGAAATGGTTGTAAGATTATACGCAAAAACCATTAAAGAACGTTTAGGAGTTAATACAGAGATTCAAATATTAACCCCCATGACAGTAGGCAGCATGGGAACTCGTAACCTGAATCAATTGGTGCAAAATACAGCAAACCCCAATGATGCAAGTAAAGCAAGTTTACAAATTGGCGAACGGATATTTCGTACAGGCGACCGTGTTATACAACGCCGTAACAATTACGACCTCGAAGTTTTTAATGGGGATATAGGACATATAACTACTATTGACAATCAGAATATGACCCTGCAAATAACCTACACAACAGGTAAAAACAAGAGGCAGGTACACTACGAGAAACAAGATATTTTAGATATTGACCTTGCATACGCCATTACTATACATAAATCACAGGGTAGTGAATTTGATGCAGTTATTATTCCGGTTGTACTTCAACATTTTAATATGCTTTATCAAAACCTTATATATACAGCATTAACAAGAGCAAAAAAGATGGCAATATTTGTTGGAACACGAAAAGCATTAGGTATCGCTGTAAGAAATATTGATAATCGTTCAAGAAAGACAATGTTGAAAACCATAGTTCAGGATTAAACAAAACAGTAAAAATATAAGATAGCGATGGCGCAGCAATTTGGAAAAACTTGGTGGGGAGAAAACTTCCTAAAAGCACTCACTGATATAGACTATTCAAATAGATTACCCAGAGGTAGAAGTTATGCCCGTAATGGTTATGTGGCATCCATTAATACCGTAAATAACAGTATTGATGCTAAGGTTAAAGGAAGTCGTCGCACACCATACAGCGTTAAGGTTACAGTTCCTCTATTTACTGATACAGAGAAGGAGAAGTTAATAAGAGCCATTAGTGAAGACCCTTTGCTGCTCTCTAATTTACTTAATCGGAAATTGCCACATGAATTAAACGAAATAGCAAAAACACATAATATAGCTGTATTCCCCAATAAGTGGTCTGATTTCAATATGCAATGCTCATGCCCCGATTGGGCTGTCCCGTGTAAACATTTGGCTTCGGTTATTTATATGATTTCGGCTGAAATTGACAGAAACCCTTTTCTTATTTTTCATTTACATGGTTTAGATATATTAAAAGAGTTAACTAAAACTGGAATGACTCTTGAAAAGGAGATGAACATCCCTGATTTTCAACAATTAATTCAGGATGCTCCGTCAGAAAATTTTAACTCAGGCGACGCAAGTGAACCTCATTTCGATTTATCCAGAATAACACCTCAAACAGAAAACCTGCTTTCGTTGCTTGAAACGAAAAGTATTTTTTACGATAAACCTTTTGTCCCCTTACTCAGGAAAAACTACAAAGCCCTTTCCCGACATGCAAAATCATTACTGGAAAAAGAGGCAGTAGAGTTTGAACCAAAAATTTTTGAAAGCATTGAAAAGGTAGAGGTATTCATTAATGAAAATTCATCTTTTCTAAAAACAATATTCTATTCTGATAATGGAGATTTAATTTTTAATGCAAACAATAATGGCATCGATTCCCTGATTAACTTCCTTGCAAGGTTGCAAAAAAAATACGAACAACGATTATCAGCTGATTTAAAAACCTTGTACAGAGCCTGGCATTTAAGCATTAAACTTGCCGAATATAGTGCTGTTATACCTCAAATACTGGCAACAAAAAAAGATGCAAATGTAATAAGGTGGATTCCAGCTATAATTAATGAGGAAGTTAATGCTTTACTACATATCCTTGAACAAGGCATTTCGCCTGAATTAATAAGTGTATCTGTTAGTGCAAAAAATCGAAAATATTTATCGTCTCAGGAACAAGCCATTACACTTGTATCACTTTTCTTATCCCATTACATAAAAACCAATAACATAGTTCAAGCAAGGGCTACACAGTATTTAGAAACAAAAATTGAGCAATTATTCTTCAATAATGAATGCCATACATTTAATCAGCTTGGCGAAAAACAAATACCGGAAGCCATTCATCAATACTTGCAACGTTTTTATCTAAGTGGAAAAACTTACGTGCCCCTAATTAAAATTGATGATAATCCGGATGAAAACAACTTTGAGTTTCAACTTTGGGTTGAAAACCGCAAAGATTCAATTCAGGAACCAATACCACTTAATGATTTTATTATAAATGAGGCATATAATAAATTTAAAACATCCTTATTTCAATCATTGGCAAGTTTATCGCACGATTTTTCAGCAATAAACCCATTAATATCATCCTCTGGCAAAGAGTGCCTTTTCTTTGATTCAGATACTTTTGCCGAAGTTTTGTTAAACATCTTGCCTGTAGTAAAATTGTTAGGTATTCGTATTTTATTGCCTAATTCACTTAAAAGCCTGGCTCGTCCTAGAGCATCTTTAAAATTAGAAAGCAACAATTCAAACTCATCTGGCAAAAGTTATCTCAACCTTAACAAAATGTTACAATTTGAATGGCAAATAGCCATTGGCGACAAAACCATTCCGGTAAGCGAATTTAAAAAATTGGTTGACGGCACATCGGGTGTAGTAAATATTAAAGGAGAATATGTGCTAATTGATCAAAAAGAAGTAGCAGCCATGCTCACTAATCTTAACAAAGATAAGCAGCTATCTCATGCAGAATTACTCCAGTCTGCTTTGACTGAAGAATATCAGGAAGCAAAAATATCGCTTTCAGATACTGCAAAACAATTGATAAATGATTTATTACAAAGTGACAGAATTGCAACTCCTGCCGAATTGAATGCAACATTGCGTCCATACCAGGAACGTGGATACCAATGGCTATACAACAATAGCAAAGTCGGTTTTGGAAGCATTATTGCTGATGATATGGGACTTGGGAAAACATTGCAAGTCATTAGTTTATTGCTGCAATTCAAAAATGAAGGCCGCTTAAATAAGAAAAAAGCATTGGTTGTTGTTCCTACAACACTGATTACTAACTGGCAGAAGGAGATTGAACGTTTTGCACCGCAATTGTTACCTCATATATATCATGGTGCAAAGCGCGAATTTAAAACCAATGAATGCGATTTGGTAATTACTTCATATGGAATGTTACGAAGCGATGCATCCAAATTTCAAAAGATTAAATGGGAAGTATTGGCAATTGACGAAGCTCAGAACATAAAGAATCCGGGTACAGAACAAACAAAAGCAGTCAAAAAATTAAAAGCTGATGTTAAAATTGCTATGAGTGGAACTCCGGTTGAAAACAGGCTAAGCGAATATTGGAGTTTATTTGATTTTGTTAATAAGGGCTATCTGGGTTCAGCAAAATATTTCAAGAAAGCTTTTGCCTCTCCCATCGAAAATGATAATAATGAAGAACAACTTGAAAGGTTCAGGAAAATAACAGAACCTTTTATCCTCAGAAGGTTGAAAACTGATAAATCAATCATATCTGATTTGCCGGAAAAAATTGAACATGATTGTTTTGTGGAACTTGCAAAAGAGCAAACTGCATTGTATCAAAATGTGGTCGATTCAATGATGGAGACTCTTGAAAATTCGGAAGAAGGCTCCATCGAAAGAAAAGGGCTGGTTCTAAAAATGATGACAGCCCTGAAACAGGTGTGTAATCATCCATCTCAATTCCTTAAAAAGGAAGATGACCGTGTAGAATTATCAGGAAAAACCCAAATGCTAATTCAGTTGCTTCGTTCTATTTACGAAACGGATGAAAAAGTATTGATATTCACACAATATAAGGAAATGGGGGAAATCCTTGTACGTATATTAGAAGATGTTTTTGATACCACGCCACTGTTCTTACATGGAGGTGTTTCACGTCAGAAAAGAGATGACATGGTTGATGAATTTCAAACTAAAAAACATAAAAGAATCTTCATCCTTTCAATAAAAGCAGGAGGTACAGGATTAAACTTAACCGCAGCCAATCATGTTATTCATTACGATTTGTGGTGGAATCCGGCTGTTGAAACACAAGCTACCGACAGGGCTTTTCGCATCGGTCAGCAAAAAAATGTGTTGGTGCATCGTATGATTTCCAAGGGTACTTTTGAAGAAAAAATAAACGAAATGCTTCTGGATAAAAAACACCTGACCGATTTAACGGTTTCAGCAGGTGAAAAATGGATTGGAGATTTGTCTAACACAGAGATTAAGAACCTTGTTAGCATGAATGGTTAGGTAAATATGCATTGTTGTTTGCAGTTCATTTATTGCGCATTGAAATCATCTGAAAAATAAATAATTGAAAAAAAAGTTGGGTGCATACGATAATGTAACTGATGATGAAATCTGATTTTATTCAAACAATAAAAATGCTAAATCGGTGCACCAAATGTTTCAGAATTTAGTTTCTGCTTTTCATATCGACAAAGTTGAACAAGAGGTTATCAAGGTTGTATTATTGGAACAAATGAATGTGTTTTTCAAATCGAAAAGTGAAGATTCAAAAAAACTAAAAGCTCAAAAAACTGAGGTGCAAAAGAAACTTGATGCAATCGAAGAAAGATTTGTTGTCGGAGGAATAGACCGCTCCTTATATGATAAGTTTAAGCCGAAATTCGAGAAAGAAATCATCGAAATTGAGCAAGAATTAAATGCAACTGGTAATTATAGTTCGAACCTCAATAAAGCACTTAAATTTGTTACCAAAACAAGTTCTAATTTATTGAATATGTGGGAATCACTAAGTATTGATAGTAAGAAAGTATTTCAAAATTTGCTATTCCCCGAAGGAATTTACTATAACCATGAAAATAACCCAGTTCGAACCCCTCGTATGAATTCGTTTTTTTCTCTAATCCCTGAACTGGCAAGGTACACAGATGGGCATAAAAAAGGGATTTCATCAAAACTGACAAAATCCCCGCTTTTGTGATCCCAACGGGATTCGAACCCATATCATCAGAACCGGAATCTGACATTCTATCCATTGAACTATGGGACCAGAATGGCCGCAAAGTTAATATTTTTTTTATTCCCTTAAGCTTTTAGCTGTCAAGGATTCCTATTTTTGCAAAAGTTGTTACTTTTACGCTTTGAAATTGAAAATGATATAACATATAGCAGAACATGGAATATAAATACAGGGAGATTGAAAAGAAATGGCAGGATTACTGGGAGAAAAATAAAACTTTTAAAACTGAGAATGATTACTCAAATCCCAAAAAGTTTTATGCCCTTGATATGTTTCCATACCCTTCTGGAAGTGGATTACACGTAGGCCACCCGGAGGGATATACTGCTACTGATATAGTTAGTCGTTTTAAAAAAATGAAGGGATATAATGTCCTTCACCCTATGGGTTGGGATGCTTTCGGACTTCCAGCTGAGCAATACGCTATTCAAACAGGTACACACCCTTCAATTACAACACAAAAAAATTGCGATGAATTTCGTCGCCAAATAAAAGCTTTAGGTCTGGGATACGACTGGGATCGTGAAATAAACACAACCGACCCAAAATACTTCAAATGGACACAGTGGATATTTATTAAGCTGTACAATACATGGTTCGATGATACATTGCAAAAAGGACGCCCAATTGAAGAACTTCCAATTCCTGAGGATATTAAATCTGAGGGCAAAGAAGCTATCAAAGAATACATCGACTTAAAAAGATTAGCGTATTACGATAATGCCCAGGTTTGGTGGTGCAATAATTGTAAAATTGTTTGTGCCAACGAGGAGGTTCTTAACGATGGTTCTCACGAAAAATGCGGCACTAAAGAAGTCGAGCGTCGCAATTTAAAACAATGGATGTTACGCATTCCTCATTATTCCGAAAGACTCCTATCAGGGTTAGATGCTCTGGACTGGGGTGCGGGTGTAAAAGATATGCAGCGTAACTGGATTGGAAAATCTACCGGTGCTGAAGTAGATTTCAAAATGGAAGGACTTGATAGTAAACTCAGGGTTTATACAACTCGTCCAGACACATTATTTGGGGCAACTTATATGGTGATTGCTCCTGAACATCCAATGATTGAAATAATCTCAACTTTTGAGGAAGCTCCAAAAGTTAGAAGCTATATAAAAGCAGCATCTTTAAAATCGGATTTAGACAGAACTGAACTCGCTAAAGAAAAGACCGGAGTATTTACCGGAAGATATGCAATAAACCCCGTATCGGGTGAAAATATTCCAATCTGGGTAGCAGATTATGTACTTATGGGTTACGGAACTGGAGCAATTATGGCTGTTCCTGCTCATGATACACGCGATTTTGAATTTGCAAACACATTCAATATTCCAATTAATTGTATTCTAGATCCAAAAGATGCCGATTCGGAGCTAAGAGAAAAAATTCTTGCTGGTAAAGCTTGTTGGACTGAAGATGGCGAGTACATTAATTCTTCCAATCCAAATCATGGAATAGATATCAACGGACTTAATAAAGAAGATGGTATTAAAACAATTACCGAATGGCTGGAAGAAAACAATCTCGGCAAATCTGCTGTAAACTATAAAATACGCGACTGGTTATTTAGCCGTCAACGCTATTGGGGTGAACCATTCCCTGTGAAACATTACGAAGATGGTCGCATTGAATTAGTCGATGAAAAGGAACTACCGGTTAGTTTACCAGAACTTGAGAAGTTCCAACCTGGAGCAAATGGTGAATCTCCACTTGCAAATGCAGATGACTGGCTCTACGGCGAAGATGAAAAGGGAAAATTCCGTCGAGAAACTAACACAATGCCTCAATGGGCCGGATCGTGCTGGTATTATTTAAGATATATTGATCCTGCAAACGACGAGGCTCCGTTTTCAAAAGAAGCAGAGAACTACTGGATGCCTGTAGATTTATACATCGGTGGAGCTGAACATGCCGTTCTTCACTTATTATATAGCCGTTTCTGGCATAAAGTATTGTTCGACCTTGGAATAGTTTCTACCGATGAGCCATACCAGAAACTTTATAATCAGGGAATGATTCTTGCCTTTGCCTATGAAACATCAGCTGGTTCAAAGGTCCCTTCAGATGAAGTAGAAGAAAAAAATGGCAAATACTTTCACAAAGACAGTGGAGAAGAGCTAAATCAGATAGTTGCAAAAATGTCGAAGTCACTTAAGAACGTAGTTAATCCCGATGATGTTGTTAAGAATTACGGTGCCGACAGCCTTAGACTATATGAAATGTTCATGGGCCCACTTGATGCAACAAAACCATGGACCGATACTGGGGTGAAAGGATTATACAACTTCCTGGTAAAAGCATATAAATTCTTTGCCGATTTAACTCACATTGTTGATGGCGACGAAGATAAGGAAGTCTTAAAACTTCTTCATCAAACAATTAAAAAGGTTGAGGCTGATGTTGAAGATTTAAAATTCAATACCGCTATATCGCAGTTCATGATTTTTACCAACACTGCTGTAAAGAAAGGTAAAGTAACAAAACAAACTGCTGAAACCTTTATTAAGTTACTTGCTCCGTTTACACCTCATTTTGCAGAAGAAATGTGGGAATTATATGGCAACAAAGAAAGCATCACAAAAGCTGAGTGGCCTGTATTTAATGACGAGTATCTAAAAGAAAATACTTTTGAATATCCTGTTTCCTTTAACGGCAAAATGCGCTTTAAAGTTGAATTTAATGTTGACACTCCAAAAGATGAAATTGAAAAGGCTGTTTTAGAGCACGAGAAAGCTGCTAAATGGTTGGAAGGAAAACAAATTGTTAAAACAATAGTTGTTCCAAACAAAATTGTAAATATTGTAGTTAAATAGTTTTCATGTCAAGATCAAAAATAATTAGCATTATCGCAATAGCTATAGCTGTAATTGCAATAGTTGGTGGAATAATATTTTATGAGTATCATTTCATCCCTCGCACACAGATAAAAGTTGATCTTTCAGCCGATACAACGTATGTCGAAATTGAAGTTCCAAAGCTTTATAATATACCTTTGGATTCCTTTGAAATAATTGAAGGAAAAGTAAAGTCAAATCAGACACTAGGAAATCTTTTAAAGGAATATAATCTCCCTCAGGGTGCCATGAACGGTCTCTTATCGATCCCCCGTGATACTTTTGATTTAAGAAAAATCAGGTCTGGTAATAAATACACCATTTTCCTTGATAAGGATAGCTTAAAAACATTGCGCTATTTTGTATATGAGCATACATTGGTTGATTTCAATACAATTTGCTTTTTCGATAGTGTTTGGGCAGAAAATGGTCAGAAAGAAGTGAATACAATTCAACAAAAAATTACTGGAAAAATTGAGTCTTCGCTTTGGAATGCCATGATTGATGCAGGAGCCAATCCGATGCTTGCTAACGACTTGTCGGATATTTATGCATGGTCTATCGACTTTTTCGGATTACAACCCGGAGATAGTTTCTCAGTAGTCTGTGACGAACAATTTGTTGATACAGTTTCTATTGGATACGGAAAAATTCATGCCTCCTATTTTGGACATGCTAATACCGATTTCTATGCTATTCCATTTACCCAGGGTGGAGTTGAAAGTTACTACGACACCGAAGGAAATAGCCTAAGAAAAGCATTCTTAAAAGCACCTCTAAAATTTAGCCGTATTAGCTCCGGATTTTCTAATAGCAGGTTGCACCCCGTTTTAAAAATAAGAAGACCACACCATGGTGTTGATTATGCAGCTCCATCAGGCACACCTGTTTATGCAATAGGTGATGGGAAAATTATTAAAGCATCGCATGGGTACAATCGAGGAGGAGGTAATATGATTAAAATTCGTCATAATGGTGTATACTCTACTGCCTATTTACATTTAAAAGGATTTGCAAAAGGTATTAAAGTTGGCGAATATGTAAAACAGGGAGATATTATAGCATATGTTGGAGCTACAGGTTTAGCAACTGGTCCACATCTTGATTTCCGCTTTTATAAAAATGGTAAAGCAATTGATCCATTAAAAGTAAAAGCTCCTCCAGTTGAACCAATTCATGACACAAACAAAGTAGCCTACGATTCGGTTAAAACCTACACCTTGGATTTATTGAAAAAGTAGTTAATAATTAACCTCTATTTCTCTTTTCCAAAATACCTTAGTATTAAAAGAGTAATGTCGTCGCTTTGTGGAGCATTAATGGTAAAGCTCTCTATTAAGTTCCATAATAGATTGGCTAGTACATCAACTTCGACTTTACCCTTTGTTATAAGAGTATCTTTAACCGTCTGTTCGCCCAGAAGTTTCCCCGACTTACTCTGAGCTTCTGTTAATCCATCTGAATAAATTATAATAGAATCTGTCTTTTCTAATTTAAGCGCAGTCTCTTTGTATTCTAAATCTGGCAGTATTCCAAGGGGTGTATTCTTTTCTAAAACCTTATATTCATAATCGTCGGAATTAAAACTCATAAGCGGTGTATTATGCCCGGCATCGCATAAGATTAGTTCTCCAGAGGTAATATCGATAACACCCCCAATAGCAGTAACAAACATACCCTCATCATTCTTCAGAGTAAGGTAGTTGTTAACGGCAGAAAATACCTTTCCAGGACTATCCTCTTTTCGCGATTCTATTTGAATCATTGTAATTATACGTGCCATGAACATTGCTGCTGGAATTCCTTTACCAGAAACATCGCCCAAAATAAAAAACAAACGATAATCATCCAGAAAAAAATAATCGTAAAAATCACCAGCTACACCTTTAGCTGGGATCATTCGGGCATAAATATCTATATCAGGTATTTCTGTTAAAGCCCGTAAGGGTTTTGGTAGCATTTCTGCCTGTATTATACTTGCAATATGTAACTCATGCTCAAGAGCTCTTTTTTCTTTTAAAGTTGAATTAAAATCAGTTACATATCGCTTCATACGTCCCTGCATAGTTCTTAAAGTATCCGAGAGCTGCGCAGTCTCACCATCTTTATAATAGTCTGGTATCTCAGTATTTAAACTCCCATTCTGTATTTTCTTACTTAAAGTGATTAATTCAGAAATAGGCTTCATAACTCTAACTATTATCCTTCGAAGAACATAGGCTAATACAAATATAATTATCAGTCTTATAAGAAAAGATACCAGGAAATACCCCCTGAATTTTTTTAACACTTGATCAATTGGAAATATTGTAACAATCGTTAAGTCTGTGCCTTTTAATTTTAGTAGATAAATAGCTTTGTCAGTTCCTGATTCCTCAGGAGTTATTAACCCACTCATGTTCTGACCAAGACAAAGGTTTATAAATGAAATATCAGACTCTCTGATATCTTCCGGCACTTTTGAAAAATAAGTAGTAGAACTTTCAATTATATTGTTTTCTCCATCAAATAGATAATAATGGTTTTCATCAATATTAATTTGTTTATCCAGTATATTTACAAAATATGCCAGGGAAGCATAATACTGAATACAAGTATTTGCCAGATCTCCTTGTAAAGAATAAGAAAAAATTACTGTATCATTCTTAAGGTGAATACTGTATGGAAATTCAGCTGGTTCAACTATGGTCTGTTTGAATAGCGATGAGTCGCAAAAATCTAAATCTGTATAGTCATCATTATTTTTAAAGAGACTTCTGGAATAAATGATGTCAGCTGATTTTTGATGATAAACAAAACTACAACCATAAATGCTGCTAAATCTATTAATAGTTTCTTGTTGTATCTTGAAAATATCTTTTTGAGTAAAATTGAAATAAGACAAAAAATAAGCAGTGTTTTGTGCATTATTAATAATTGGCCTGATTTCGGAATTAAGTTCATTATAGGCATTATTAAAAGATCGCTCAGCCACAATTCTAACCAAACGGGTCAAAACTTTCTTGGAATAAACAAAATCAATTAATGTTGATAAAGAGAAAATTATCAAGGTACCGGCTAATATGCCAATAAAAATTCGCGTGGAAATTTTTTTCAGGCCTTTCAATGGGCTATAATTTTTTGCAAGTTATAAAACATTGATAATCTGAATGTATCAACAAGGTTTATTTTAATTTAATTCTTGCATATTATCAATTCAATCAGGTTTTTGTATAATTAGGAAATATTATTTCTTTCAGGAAGCCTGAAAACTTAATTGATTGAATCAGATACCCTATAACAAAAGAACTTGTTCAATTATTTTTGGGAAATGTTCGTATTCAAGTTCATGAACTTTTTGGGCTACAATTTCCGGAGTATCACCTTCTTCAATTTTACATTGTGCCTGAAAAATTATATCACCCTCATCATACTGCTCATTTACATAATGAATGGTTATACCTGACTCAGTTTCTCTTGCGTCAACAACGGCCTTATGAACATTCATTCCATACATGCCTTTCCCTCCATATTTTGGTAAAAGTGCCGGATGAATATTTACTATTCTTTTCTTGAATTCTTTTGTTAGATAATCCGGAACAAGCCATAAAAATCCAGCTAACACGATAAAATCAATTTCTCGCTCCTTTAGAAGATTCAATACATTTTGAGTATTATTAAACTCATCTCTATCGAACACAAAGGTCTCTATATCTGTATTTTCGAACCTTTCTAAAACAAATGCTTTGGGATTATTTGACAGAACACAGTCAATTACAATATCTTTATTGTTTTTGAAATAATTTGCAATATTTTGCGCATTAGTTCCAGATCCTGAAGCAAACATGGCTATTTTATTCATATTCAATATCTTTGTTATTAGTATATTAGGTAATATCAATGGTAGTTTATCACAAAAAAAGCTATTTTAAAATCAATAAATAACATTTTTTGTTTGTTTATTTTCAGATATTGCATTTCTTTGCACGTTTATTTTTAAAACTTAAATATAATTTAAATCTAGAATTATGTCTGACATCGCATCTAGAGTAAAAGCAATCATCGTTGACAAATTAGGAGTTGACGAAACTGAAGTAACAATTGAAGCAAGTTTCACTAACGACTTAGGTGCCGACTCATTGGATACCGTAGAGCTAATTATGGAGTTTGAGAAAGAATTCAACATTGGAATTCCTGATGATCAAGCAGAAAAAATTGGAACCGTTGGTGAAGCAGTTAGCTACATTGAAGAAAATGCAAAGTAAGTAATTAACCTTTCTTCGAACTTAACAGTAAATTATGGAGTTAAAACGTGTGGTTGTAACAGGGCTTGGTGCTCTGACACCGATTGGAAACAATGTTAAAGAATATTGGGACAATTTAGTGAAAGGGACTAGTGGCGCTGACCATATTACCCGTTTCGATTCTTCAAATTTTAAAACTAAGTTTGCTTGCGAGGTTAAAAACTTTAACCCCCAAGATCACTTCGACCGGAAAGAAGCTCGAAAACTTGACATGTTTACCATGTTTGCCATGGTAGCCACCAAGGAAGCAATTGAAGATTCAGGAATGGATCTTGAAGCTATCGATCTTGATAGGGCCGGAGTGATCTTTGGCTCGGGTATTGGTGGTTTTAGCACCATTTATGAAGAAATGGCTAGTTTTTTCAAGAACTCTGAAGTTCCAAGAATAAATCCATTCTTTATTCCCAAGCTAATTATCGACATTGCCGCAGGCCAAATTTCAATGAAATATGGATTCCGCGGTCCAAATTTCGCGACAGTTTCTGCATGTGCATCATCTACAAATGCTATTATTGATGCTTATAACTATATCCGCTTAGGAAAAGCTGATATTTTTATTTCAGGAGGATCTGAAGCATCGGTTACTCCACCAAGTGTAGGTGGATTTAATGCAATGCAAGCACTTTCTACCAATAACGATGAATACAATACTGCATCAAGACCTTTTGATATTAGTCGTGATGGTTTTGTTATGGGCGAAGGTGCTGGTACACTCATACTTGAAGAATATGAGCATGCTAAAAAACGTGGCGCAAAAATTTATTGCGAAGTTGTTGGTGGTGGACTTACTGCCGATGCATACCATCTTACTGCCCCACATCCTGAAGGATTAGGAGCAACAAATGTAATGAAAAGAGCTCTTGAAGATGCAGAATTAATACCAGAAGATGTTGATTATATCAATGTTCATGGAACTGCTACTCCTTTAGGAGATATCTCTGAGACAAGAGCTATAAAGAATGTTTTTGGAGAGCATGCTTACAAACTAAATATCAGCTCTACAAAATCAATGACAGGCCATTTGCTTGGTGCTGCCGGTGCAATTGAATCCATTGCCGCGATTATGGCAATAAATAACAGTATTGTCCCTCCAACAATTAACCTGAAAGATTTAGACCCAGAAATTGATCCTAAATTAAATCTTACTGCTAATAAAGCTCAAGAGAGAGAGGTAAATGTTGCTCTTAGCAATACATTTGGATTTGGTGGGCACAACACTTCTGCTATTTATAAGAAACTATCAGAGTAGAACAATTGCCAGATTTACTTGAAGAATCGAAAAAACTTTTAAAGCCAGATAGAAAATTAATTGCTGACTTCAAACGGATACTTGGTTTTAAACCAGGTAAACCCGAGATATATCTGCTCGCTCTTATTCATAAATCTGCGGCATCAAAAATATATAAAAATCCAAAGCTCAATAATGAAAGATTGGAGTTTTTAGGAGATGCTATTCTAGATAGTATTATTGCTGAACACCTATATTGTAGTTTTCCTGACAAAGACGAGGGATTTCTTACTCAATTAAGATCAAAAATTGTAAATAGAGAAACACTAAAAAGAATCTCTCTGAAACTAGGTATTGGAAACCTGGTAATTTCAAAAGTTGCTAATGATAATCACAAATCTGTTTATGGCGATGCCCTGGAAGCAATAATTGGTGCCATATACCTCGATAAAGGATACAAGAAAACTAAGAAGTTTATTCTTGAACGAATTGTTGATCATCATATTAACATTAAAACTCTGGCCGAAACAGAAATCGATTTTAAAAGTCGAATTATTGAATGGGGTCAAAAAAACAAGAGAGATTTAAACTTCACATGCCAAGAAGAAATAAATCCCGAAACTAAAACCCCCGTATTTATTTCTCATCTACTTATTGGTGATAAAATTATTGGCCTCGGCTCTGGCACTTCCAAAAAGGAAGCCGAACAAAACGCAGCAAAACAAGCTTTAGCAAAAACTGATATTTCTGAATAATTGACTAAAAAGGTTCACATACTAAAAGATAATTCAGATAAAACTCTATACACTTTAGGGGTAGTAAGCTCAGATTCAATTCTTCAACTTTCGATGAGCCTGAATAACTATTTTAATTTAAGCTTTAAACTTACTTCGCCAATAAAAAGCACAAAAACAGCAGAAATTAGCTTCTCTTGTAGTTTGCATGAAGAAGAGGAAGTCAAGTGTTTCCTTATTAAAAACAAGCATAGTGGTCATGTATTATTCACTTCCTTTCCTCAAATCGATTTTATCCTGGCATTGACTGGAGACAAAGCCTCTGAACTCAGCAATCAACTCTCTGGATCGTTAAAATTGCTTGAAAACATTTCCGTGGTTACTGCGCTTGATAACAAAAAGCTGAGAAAGCTGAAAACCCTACTCCTAACCTCATAAGACTTTCCGTATTAAACCTTTAGCAGTGATATATATCACTATGATTTGATGTATTATATCATATTTGAAGGTGTCGTTTGAGCAAAAGCTTAAGGTAACTTTAGCCGTTACCTAAACCCAATAGGGCATGGCTCAAAATCAGAAATTCTCAGATCTTATATGTCGCAATGAAGATTGGTTACTTTCAAGGATACTTAGTTATGCGAAAAATTCAAAAGATAAGTACTTTTCTCCTTTAATAAATCATACATGGCGAAATTCAATTAGCAATTTCACCAAGTTCTTGAACAGTCAGAAAGAATGTGCTTCTAATCCGGAATTGCCATATAATCCTAACCCAAATAAAAATATTGAATTAACTGAATTTGTTACTTCTGAGGCTCAAAAATGTTTGCGAAAAAACATTAACAACCATACATACCTTACCTATCTTAAACTCTTCAGAAATGCATACATAGAGATGATAAACAATGCTAATCTTGAAAATAAAGATAAAAAAGATTTCTCTAGATATGTTGAAAACTGTTTTGATAGTCTTGAAATAGCTTTTATTGAGCATTATTCAATAAAAAACGAAGAAATCAAATTAACGAAAAACTTGCAAAAAAAATCTTCCGTAGATTTTCATAAGAACATATTAAATTCCATTCCTTTTCCTGTAATAATTCTTGATGCAAATAATAAATTTATAGAACTCAACAATTCAGTTGCAATTGAATTCCCATTCATTGAAGAACATAATATATCCAATTTAAAACTATTAGCGGCTTATACCGGATTTAAGGAATTAAATTCAAAAATAAATGAATTCAGAATATCCCAACATCAAGAATCACAAATTGAACTGGTAATTCGAACAAAACAACAAAACCATTGGCACATTATTAAACTTCGGAAAATAAAAAACACTGACAATGTACTTATCAACTTCATAGACATTAACAATAAATTTATAGAAATCAGTAAACTATCAAAGGAACGAGATAATGAAAAAGAATCAAACAAACTAAAAACAACTTTCCTAGCCAACATGTCGCATGAAATAAGAACTCCAATGAATGCCATTGTTGGTTTTTCTGAATTGATATCAATGTCAAATCCTTCAGAAGAAGAAAAGGCCGAGTATCTCAGTTTAATAAGAAACAGCAGCAATGACTTGTTAAATATAATTGAAGATATAATTGATATTGCAAAAATTGAAGCCCGCCAATTAAAAATAAATACCAAGAATACTAATTTGTTTGAAGTTTTCAGTGAAATAACTAAAATATACAAAGAAGTCTTAGTAAAACACGGCAAGGAAAACATAAAGTTAAATTTATGTATCCCAGAGAATGAAAAAAATCTTATTGTACGGACAGACCCAAAACGTTTAAAACAGGTTGTGTCAAATTTAGTGGGTAATGCTATAAAGTTTACAAATGAAGGTGCTATTGACATTGGGTATAAACTTGCAGCAAATAAAATAATTTACTTTTTTGTAAAAGATTCCGGTATAGGTATTCCTTACAACAGGCAAAAAACCATATTTGATAGGTTTGTTCAGGTAGATGATGCATATTCAAAAAATTCAACCGGTACAGGATTAGGTTTAACAATAAGTAGAAACATTATAAACATTCTTGGTGGAAATATTTGGGCTTCCTCACAACCTGGCAAAGGATCGAATTTCTATTTCTATCTACCAAATATACCAGCTACTGAAGAAATGAAACCAACAAGCAATGTTGAACCTAAAACCCTATCAAATATTAATCTTACCGATAAACATATTCTTATTGCTGAGGATGAAGATGTTAATTTTCACTATTTGCAAGAACTATTTAAATACACAGGAGTCAAATTACATAGAGCAAAAACAGGCTCAGAGGCAATATCAATTGCTGAGAACTTAAGTCTAGATGCTATAATTATGGATATTAAAATGCCAGAAATAAATGGTATTGAGGCAGCCCGATATATTAAACACATTAAACCCGAAATTCCAATAGTAGCATTATCAGCCTTTGCAATGGAAGAGGATAGAATTAATTGTCTTAGTGCAGGATGTGAAGATTTTTTAAGCAAACCTGTTCAGAAAGAAAATATATTTTACATTCTTAAGAAACACATTTTTCAAGCAAGCAACAAAGTTCTCGGATAGGTACAAACAAAAAGAGAGGGTAACTACCCCTCTCTTAACCCTAACCTATTAAAAACCTATGAAAAGAATCAGAACTCTTTGCTATTCAATTACAATAACAGAACAAGGAATTGAAGTAGCAAATACATTCCAATGAAAAACTTTATGTATTCTTGTTTGCAAATCTCATGCCAATTATAGTTTTTTTGTTGCTAAACAATAAAAAATATTTTATTTTTTTCATCCAAATCGTTAAATAAAATCAACACTACAAAAATAGTTTATACACCTGTTAAGTTCTTCTAACTAATGTTAATTATTGTTAAACCTATTCATAGTTTGATAGTTGAAGACTATTTTTGTTTCAAATGAATAAAAACTCAGTAATAATTTTAGGCTTCATTATGGGATTAGCAATATTAAGCTTAATCTCAGTTCAATCATATTGGATCAACAATGCCTTTCATGTTAAGGAGAAACAATTCGACCAAATAGTATTACAGGCCTTAAATGAATTAGCCATTAAGCTGCAACAAGAAGAAACTTACGACTTGATTATTGATGAGGTATACTCTGATTTCCAGGATAGCATATTGTTTCAATCAATGAATATGTATCTGGATACAATATTAGATTCTCAAATTGGGAACTCCTCCTATACAGAAGAAAAAAATTCGGAACAGTTGAATTCACCAGACTCCATAACTCTCTATGATTCATTAATTCAAACTACTTTTCTATTATCGAATTCTCCACAAATATCAAAAGCGAGCGAAAAGCAGTTAATTGAAAAACGTAAGTACCTAAATAAGGTCCTACAAAGAATGTTTTCAAGCACACCTGACATATCTAAGCGCGTAACACCTGACGAGATGGAGTCAATCTTAAAAGAAACTCTGGGTGATTATGATATCGATATAGATTTTGAATTTATGGTTACCCGATGGGGTAATATGTTTGCATACCAAACACCCGGATTTCATTTAATGGATATTTCATCTGTATATAAAGTAAAACTTTACCCTGATGATATAACTTCTCAAAATAATTTCCTGCATATTTATTTTCCAAATAGAAGAAACTATATAATTCGATCACTTGGGCTAATGGGGATTATTTCCGGCATTCTAACAGTATTAATTGTATTTACTTTTGCATTTACATTGTATATCATTTTTCGCCAAAAGAAGCTTTCTGAGATGAAAGGAGACTTTGTAAACAACATGACTCACGAGTTAAAAACTCCAATATCCACTATTTCATTAGCATCTCAAATGCTTGGCGACAAATCTATCCCAAATTCCTCTAAAAACTATAATAAAATCTCTGATATTATATTCAAGGAAAGTAAAAGATTAGGATTCCAGGTAGAAAAGGTTCTTCAAATGGCTGCTATAGATAAGGGAAAACTTAGTCTGAAAAATAAAGAGGTTGATTTTCATGAAATAATTGAATCTGTGGCAGGAAACTTTTTATTGCAAGTTGAAAACAAAGGAGGTTTACTAATTCCTTCATTACATGCAGAGCAAACTTGGGTATCAGTTGACTCGGTGCATATGACCAATGTGATTTCAAATTTACTTGACAATGCAATAAAATATACAGAGAAAACTCCTGAGATTTTTATTGAGACAAAAAATAAAGATGGATATATTTTAGTATCGGTTCGCGATAATGGAATTGGTATTAGTAAATCTAACCAAGGAAGAGTTTTTGATAAATTCTATAGAGTTCCTACCGGAAATGTACACAATGTAAAAGGATTTGGTTTGGGACTCAACTATGTAAGAAAAATAATCGAAGCTCATAAAGGCGAAATATTTATTGAAAGTGAACTTGGAGAAGGCACTATTTTTACTTTTTCTTTACCCTTAATAAACATTACAACTATTGATTATGGAAAAAATTAATGTTCTACTAGCAGAAGATGATGAGAATCTTGGATCTCTATTAAAGGAATACATGATAGCCAAGGGTTATGAAACAGATTGGTATGTAAATGGAGAAATAGCTTATAAAAACTTTATTAAAAACCATTACGACCTATGTATACTAGATGTAATGATGCCCATTAAAGATGGAATAAGCCTAGCAAAAGATATTCGAATGTTGAATGCTACACTTCCAATAATTTTTCTAACAGCCAAGTCGCAAAAAGAAGATATTCTTGAAGGATTTAAAGCTGGTTGCGACGACTACATTGCTAAACCTTTTAGTATGGAAGAACTAGTTTTTCGTATGGAAGCTATATTAAGACGTACACACAGACAACCTTCAAAACAAACTGAGCACTCAATTGGTAAATTTGCTTTTAACTCAGACAACCAGACTCTTACCAATGGAAAACATGTGCAAAAACTTACTACTAAAGAATCGGAACTCTTGAAACTTCTATGTATAAATAAAAACATGGTATTAGAGAGAAATTTCGCCTTAAAAACCATCTGGATAGATGATAACTATTTTAATGCACGAAGTATGGATGTTTATATTGCAAAGCTACGTAAATACCTTAAAGATGATGACTCTATCGAGATTATGAATATTCATGGTAAAGGATTTAAATTGATTGAAAAAAATCAACCCTAAGCAAATAGCAATGCTAAGAATCTGATTATATGCCATTTTGCTTTTTCTGGTAATTGTTAATAAGTCTACACACCAAAAATAACCCTTCTCCGGTATTATATGTATTTTCATGCCATATAGAAATCGCATAAAAGATTCTTATGTTTTCAGTAGGGTATTTCAACAAATCGATGGTAATATATGCCATAAATATTCGTCGAATCAATTTTCAAAATATTGAGAAACTCAGACGACTAGTCATTCAACTTCTTCAAAACCCATGTAAAAGGATAGTTCTCGACCTGAGTAGCGTAAGGTTTATCGATAGTCAAGCCTTCGATGTTATTGACAGACTAAGTAAATTAGCTAATTCTCACAATATAAAAATTGAATTTGCAAATATTCATAGTGAGGTAAAAGAGCTTTTTAACCTTGTGCCTTCTGCAAAAGAATACGAAATTGTTGAAGAAGTTATTAATTCACAAGAACCAGTAATCGAAAGAGTTCTAAACTAATCATTGCGATTAAATACAACAGTTAATTAATTATATACCCTAAGTATAGAAGGATTAATTATCTATTATCCAACTATAGTTAATATCTCCAAATATTGTTCTATTAATATTCAACAAGCTTATTGAAATTTTTAATTTTACAATACGAGTTGAATTAAAAAACATATTTCACATGTCAGGACATAGTAAATGGGCAAATATTAAGCATAGGAAAGGAGCTCAGGATGCAAAAAAGGGTAAGATCTTCACCCGAATAATTAAAGAAATACAAATTGCTGTTAAGGAAAGTGGATCTGATCCTGAAAGCAATCCAAGACTGAGAGCTGCATTGCAAAATGCAAAAGGTGCAAATATGCCTAAGGATAATGTTTTACGTGCAATTAATAAAGCAAAAGATGCAGATGCACTAACAGAAGTAACTTTCGAAGGTTATGGGCCGGCCGGTGTTGCAATATTTATTGAATGCCTTACTGATAATAACCAAAGAACCGTTGCAAATATTAGAGCTATATTTAATAAACGTGGTGGCAGTTTGGGTACAAATGGTTCGCTAACATTTATATTCGACCGTAAAGGAATTTTCACAATACCAAAGGGAGATTTAGATCCTGAAGAGTTTGAACTGGAAATTATTGATGCTGGTGTTGAAGATTTTGACTCGGAAGGTGAGAAATTTATTATCACATCAGCACTTGAAGACTTTGGAGCTGTTCAAAAAAAACTTGATGATTTAAATATTGAGATTGAAAATGCTCAGTTGGAAAGAATCCCAAATACGACTAAGAAACTTGATGTTGATGAAGCTAAAAAGATTATCAGAATTATTGATGAGTTTGAGGATCTAGATGATGTTCAGAACATTTATCACAACCTTGAAATGACTCCTGAGTTAGAAGCTGCACTATATGAAGAATAAAAAGCAAATTACTATATGATAGTACACCTATCATTATGGTTATAGATTGATATTAGTTTTATTGCTAATTTATTTTATTATAACTTTGCGAAATGATTTTTATCACTATATTTGCACAATAAAATTAACAAAGCATGTTTAAAAGCACATCTATTATTATTATTCTCTTACTCGGTATTATTATAATGCCAGTGTGAGAATGGTATGTGCGTATAATAATATACGGAGGCCATTCTCACAGAGAATGGCCTTCTTTTTTGTACTAAACTTTTAAAATGGCAACTATGAAACAAATACAATTAAAAAATCTCCTGCCCTTGTGGGCATATCATATAACTCAGAAAATCATATAAAACTTTTTACTCGAATAATTTTTTCATATAAATCGAAAACTCATGAACGACAAGTTATATATTTTTGATACAACCCTTAGAGACGGAGAACAAGTTCCAGGCTGTCAATTAAATACAGTAGAGAAAATTGAAGTCGCAAAAGCTCTTGAGTCATTAGGCGTTGACATTATTGAAGCCGGTTTTCCTATTTCCAGCCCTGGAGATTTTAAATCGGTAGTTGAAATTTCAAAAGCTGTAAAAGAACCAACTATTTGCGCTCTAACACGAGCCGTTGAAAAAGATATAGATGTTGCAGCCGATGCATTAAAGTATGCTAATCGTGGTCGAATTCATACAGGAATTGGCACATCCCCTTACCACATAAAATATAAACTTAAATCTAACGAAGACGAGATTGTTGAGCGTGCAGTTGCTGCCGTAAAGTATGCAAAGCGCTATGTTGAAGATGTTGAGTTTTATGCCGAAGATGCTGGTAGAAGTGAAAACGAATATCTTGCCCGTGTTGTTGAAGCAGTTATAAAGGCAGGAGCAACTGTAATTAATATTCCGGATACAACTGGATACTGCATGCCTCTTGAATTTGGCGAAAAAATTAAGTTCCTTGTAGATAATGTTCCAAACATTGACAAAGCAATTCTTTCTACTCATTGTCACAACGATCTTGGAATGGCTACAGCTAATAGTATTTCCGGAGTTCTTAATGGTGCTCGCCAGGTTGAAGTAACAATTAATGGAATTGGAGAAAGAGCCGGGAACACTTCCTTAGAAGAGGTTGTAATGACGTTACGAACAAGAAAAGATATTAATATTGATACCAACATTAATTCAAAACAAATTTATAAAACAAGCCGTTTGGTTTCTTCCTTAATGAACATGCCTGTGCAAGCTAATAAGGCAATTGTAGGTAGAAATGCATTTGCGCATTCATCAGGAATTCATCAGGACGGAGTTCTAAAAAACAGGGAAAATTACGAAATCATTAATCCTGAAGATGTCGGAATCCAGGAATCCAGCATTGATTTAACAGCACGTAGTGGTAGGGCAGCTCTTAAACACAGACTTCAAATTTTAGGCTATGAATTTGACGATACCGAAGAACTTAATAAAGTTTACGACGCCTTTCTTGAACTTGCCGATAAGAAAAAAGGAATTAATGATGAAGACCTTCAAATTCTTGTAGGAAAAAAAATTCAAAGAGAAAAACAAGGAGTTATTCTAAAGAAACTTCAAGTGTTGGCTGGTTTAACAGCCATTCCAATGGCCACAGTCACTTTAGATATTAATGGAGAAGAATTTACTGCTACTGAGCATGGTAACGGTCCAATTGATGCAACATTCTCGGCTGTAAAAAAACTGGTTCGACATCGTTTCAAATTAGAGGAATTTCTTATTCAAGCTATTACCAAAGGTTCAGATGACCTTGGAAAGGTACACGTTCAAATAGAAAATAAAGGCAAAATGTACTATGGCTTTTCTGGTAATACTGATATTATAACAGCATCTGTCGAAGCACTAATAGATGCTATAAATAAAATTGCATAAATAATAGATTTTGAGATTGGAGATTGAATGCTTATAAAATTTGGTCTCAACACTCACATCTCAAATCTCACATTATAATTAAAAATGGGAAAAACACTATTTGACAAAGTTTGGGATGCCCATGTGGTATCCGAAATAAAGGATGGTCCATGTGTATTTTATATCGACCGCCATTTAATTCACGAAGTAACAAGTCCACAAGCATTTTCAGGAATTGAAGCAAGGGGAATTAAGGTTTTCAGACCTGAAAAACAAGTTGCAACACCAGACCATAATGTGCCAACTATTGACCAGCATTTGCCAATAAAAGATTTGTTGTCGAAGACACAGGTTGAAACGCTTGAAAAAAATACCAAAAAACATGGTATACGTCATTTTGGCCTGAACCACCCCTATCAAGGAGTAGTTCATGTTGTTGGTCCAGAATTAGGACTTACGCTTCCAGGTATGACTATTGTATGTGGCGATTCACACACAGCTACTCATGGTGCCTTTGGTAGTGTCGCATTTGGAATAGGAACAAGTGAGGTGGAAATGGTACTTGCAACTCAATGTATCCTTCAGCCTAAACCTAAGAAAATGCGCATAAACATTGATGGTGAGCTTGGAAAAGGCGTAACAGCAAAAGATCTTATTCTTTATATCATTTCAAAAATTTCTACCAGCGGTGGAACAGGTTACTTCATTGAATATACTGGCTCTGCAATCAGAAATTTAAGCATGGAAGGTCGAATGACTGTCTGTAATATGAGTATTGAAATGGGTGCCCGTGGTGGTCTAATTGCCCCGGACGAGACTACATACGAATATATTAAAGGACGCGAATTTGCACCAAAAGGAGAAGAATGGGAAAAACTACTTTCTTACTGGAAAACCCTAAAAACTGACTCTGATGCAAAATTTGATTTGGAACTTGCATACAATGCAGCTGATATTGAACCAATGATAACCTACGGTACTAATCCAGGAATGGGTATTGGTATTACAGAGAAAATTCCAGCAAAATCAACAATTGAAGAATCTACCAGAACTAGCTTCGAAAAATCACTTAAATACATGGGTTTTGATGAAGACACTGCTATGCTTGGGAAACAAGTTGATTTTGTTTTTGTAGGAAGCTGCACCAATGGTAGAATAGAAGATCTACGTGAATTCGCTGCATTCGTTGATGGTCACCAAAAAGCTGAAAACATTACTGCATGGATTGTTCCAGGTTCAAAGCAAGTTGAAAAACAAGCACTAGAAGAAGGCTTAGACAAGATACTTGAGAAAGCTGGATTTGAGCTTCGTCAACCTGGTTGTTCTGCCTGCCTTGCAATGAACGATGATAAAATACCTGAAGGAAACTATTCAGTAGCAACATCGAATAGAAATTTCGAAGGCCGCCAGGGACCTGGTGCAAGAACACTACTTGCCAGTCCTTTAACTGCCGCTGCTGCTGCAATAACAGGTAAAATATCTGATCCACGCCAATTTATTTAAATGTATAATCTTATAGAGTAATAATATGTCTATTCAAAAATTTACAACATTACGTTCAACAGTAGTCCCTCTTCCTGTTGAGAATGTTGACACAGACCAGATAATTCCAGCCAGGTTTCTGAAAGCCACAAGTCGTGAAGGTTTCGGCAAGAATCTTTTTCGTGACTGGAGATATGATAAACAAGATAAGCCAGTAAAAGAATTTGTTTTGAATAATTCAACTTATCAGGGTTCTATATTAATATCGGGAAAAAACTTTGGTAGCGGTTCAAGTCGCGAACATGCTGCCTGGGCTATTGAAGACTATGGCTTCAGAGTTGTTGTGTCCAGTTTCTTCGCAGATATATTCAAAAACAATGCTCTAAATAACGGAGTATTACCTGTTCAGATTTCTGCAAGTTTTCTTGAGAAAATATTCAAAGCAGTTAATAATGATCCTAAAACAGAACTTGAAATAAACCTCGAAGAACAAAAAATCACTCTTGTATCTACTGGTGAATTTGAAAGCTTTGATATCAATCCGTATAAAAAAGAATGCATGGTAAATGGCTACGACGATATTGATTTCTTATTAAGCAATAAAGAACAAATAGAGAAATACGAATTAAACAGAGAAGTATCGTTTTAAGAAACTCAATCTTTTATAGCCATAAAAAGAAAGCTGGAGGACCAATAATGAATATAAAAATAATGGACACTACCCTGCGAGATGGGGAACAAACCTCGGGGGTATCCTTTACATACGATGAAAAATTAAGTATGGCCAAGCTCCTTCTTGAAGACTTAAAAGTTGATAGACTTGAAGTTGCTTCGGCTCGTGTTTCTGAAGGAGAATTGGAAGCTGTTAAAAAAATCGCAGCCTGGGCAGAAAAGCACAACGATATCGAAAAAATTGAAGTCCTTGGTTTTATTGATGGGAAAACCTCTATCGATTGGATAAAAGGAGCAGGCTGCAAGGTTTTAAACCTTTTAACAAAGGGATCTCTTGAACATGTAACCGGACAGCTTAGAAAAACACCAGAGCAACATATTGAAGACATTAGGAATGTTATTGCTTATGCTCAAAGCCAGAATGTAAGTGTAAATGTGTATTTAGAAACCTGGTCAAATGGCATGCGTAATTCTCCTGATTATGTTTACCAATTGGTGGATGGATTGAAAGACCTACCCATTAAACACTTTATGTTGCCAGATACACTTGGAATATTAAATCCGGATGAAACTTATGATTTCTGTAAACTGATGATAGATCGTTATCCAGATCTCACATTTGATTTCCATGCACATAACGATTACGACCTAGCAACAGCAAATGTTTTCTCTGCGATAAAAGCAGGAATAACCTGCATCCATACCACAATAAACGGACTTGGAGAGCGTGCGGGCAACGTACCTTTAAGTAGTGTAATTGGCATAACAGTTGACCATTTGGGGTTTAAAATGAACATCGATGAGAAAAAAGTAAACAAGGTGAGCAAAATGGTCGAAACCTATTCCGGAATACGTATACCTCCCAACAAGCCCCTGATTGGGGACAATGTATTTACCCAAACAAGTGGTGTCCATGCCGATGGTGATAATAAAAACAACCTATATTATAACGACCTCTTACCTGAACGCTTTGGTCGTAAGAGAGTATACGCCTTAGGTAAAACATCGGGCAAGGCCAATATAGCCAAAAACCTGGAAGACCTAGGTATAGAGCTAGATTCCGAATCGATGAAAAAGGTTACTTCACATATTATTGAGCTAGGAGATAAAAAGAAAACTGTTACCCAGGAGGATTTACCTTATATCATTTCTGATGTTTTAAGAAGCAAAACTATAAACGAAAGAATAAAAATTCTAAACTATTCACTTTCTACAGCTGCAGGACTTAAACCGGTTGCAACTCTGAAAATCGATATAGATGGCAAAGCATTTGAAGAAACTTCTGTTGGAGATGGTCAATTCGATGCTTTTGTGAAAGCACTCAGAAAAATATACGCTCCTTTTAAACGTGAATTACCAAAACTGGTTGATTATGTTGTATCTATTCCTCCAGGCGGAAAAACTGATGCTTTGGTTCAAACTGTTATTACATGGAACAATGGTAGTGGTGATTTTAAAACAAGGGGGTTAGATCCGGATCAAACTGTGGCTGCAATAAAAGCTACAATGAAAATGCTGAATATTATTGAAAATAAATAAAAATTGACTCTATGAATTTTAAAATAGGTGTTTTACCTGGCGATGGGATAGGCCCTGAAATTGTTGAACAGGCTATTAAAGTTTTAAATGCAATTGGCAAGAAACACGGTCATTCGTTTAATTACACATACGCCCCTGTTGGTGCTACTGCTATCGATCAAACAGGCGATCCATACCCTGAAGCTACACATGAGATATGTTTGAATTCTGATGCAGTTCTTTTTGGTGCTATTGGCGATCCAAAATATGACAACGACCCAACAGCAAAGGTAAGACCAGAGCAGGGATTACTTGCAATGCGTAAAAAACTTGGTTTATATGCAAATATTCGCCCAGTTACTACTTTCGCATCGCTTATTGATAAAAGTCCGTTAAGAACTGATATAGTTGAAGGTGCCGACCTTGTTGTTGTACGGGAACTTACGGGAGGTATTTATTTTGGTGAGAAAGGTAGATCCGAAGACTTGAAAAAGGCTTTTGACACCTGCACATACACAACTGAAGAAATTGAAAGAATTTTAAAACTGGCTTTCTCCTATGCAGGTAAAAGAGATAAAAGACTAACTATTGTTGATAAGGCAAATGTATTAGCAACATCTAGACTTTGGAGACAAACAGCCCAAGCTATGGAACCTGAATACAAAGATATTAAGGTAGATTATATGTTTGTAGATAATGCAGCTATGCAACTTATACAGTGGCCAAAGAAATTCGACGTTATGGTTACTGAAAATATGTTTGGTGATATTTTATCCGACGAAGCAAGTGTAATAACAGGCTCTCTTGGATTATTGCCTTCAGCATCTGTTGGAATTCATACTTCGGTTTTTGAACCCATCCATGGATCATATCCGCAAGCTGCCGGAAAAGATATTGCTAATCCAATAGCTACCGTTTTATCTGCTGCAATGCTATTAGAGTCGCTCGATTTATTAGAAGAAGCTAAAGCCATTCGTTCTGCAGTTGATAAATCGCTGGCAGAAGGTATTGTTACCGAAGATATTGTAAAAGAGGGTAAAGCCTACAAAACATCAGAAGTTGGTGACTGGCTGGCTAAAAATGTATAAAACAATTTACTTTATAGGTTAATAGCCGAGGTAATATGTCACATTGAAGTTGGGAAAATAAATTCTCTTCACAATGTGACATATTTTTATAACCCTAGCCCAACACTACTAAGAATAAGCATTTTGCCTATTGTGTAACCAGAATTTTCCAATAAGTCAGGAGCGCCCTTAAGAGCTGTCTCTAATTCCATCGGCTTATCAACTATCGAAAGAATAACATCGAATCCGGTTTTATATAATTCCTGATAGTTATTCCCTAATGTACCAGCAACAGCAATAACCGGAACATTAAATTGTTTAGCTTTGCCTGCAACTCCTTGTGGCGTTTTTCCAAACTTTGTTTGAAAATCTATTTTACCTTCTCCTGTTATAACAAAATCAGCCCATCGGCAGTGTTCTTCAAGATGAGTTTCCTCAATTACAATTTCGACACCTCTTTTAAGAGTTCCATTTACAAAAGCTACAAAACCTGCACCTAATCCACCAGCTGCCCCTGCTCCTGGAATATCTTCAACATCTCTATGTAAATCCAGACTAATTTTTTCAGCCAGATTTTTCAATCCTTTATCTAGTTTCTGCACCATCTCGTTGTCGGCTCCCTTTTGTGGCCCATAAATAGCACTTGCACCTTGACTTCCTGTTAATGGGTTGTTAACATCACATGCAATAATAAACTCAGAATCTTCAATCCTTGAATCAATATTAGACACATCTATTTTATTGATTTTAGAAAGTTCTCCTCCTCCTTTTTCAATCTCATTACCATTTTTATCGAGAAATTTAACTCCCAGTGCCATTGCCATTCCAACACCTCCATCGTTAGTTGCACTACCTCCAATTCCGCATATAAACCGCCGACAACCTCTATTAAGAGCATTAACAATTAATTGTCCAGTACCGAATGTTGATGTAAACCAAGGATTTCTTTCTGAATTATCGAGTAGTTCAATGCCTGAAGCTGCTGCCATTTCAATTATTGCAGTTTCTCCATCACCGGTAATTCCATAACTGGCTTCAATATCTCTCAAAAGAGGATCCTTAACTTCACATTTTATAAGCTGCCCTTCAGTTGCATCAATAAGAGATTCAACTGTTCCTTCTCCTCCATCAGCCATTGGAACAATTCGAACTTCGTATCCGGTTGACGCTTTTATAAGCCCTTTTTTTAAATGTTCTCCTACCTGTTTTGCCGAGAGACAATCTTTAAACGAGTCGGGTGCTATTAGTATTTTCATTTCTTAGTATGTCGGTTAATACTCAATCTCTTAGATTAAAATATTTTAAATGTAACTTTTACAATTGTTGTCCGTATATCAATAAAAATTGATCTAAAATGAGTCGAAAAGTTACAATACTTATTCTTGCATTACTAATTTTCCCTTTCGGAAAATCAATTCATGCTCAAAGCGACATAAATAATGCTCAGGCAATATTTATCTACAATTTCTTGTCTCACATTAAATGGCCAGATGCTAGTGTCGGCAACAAATACACTATTGGTGTAATAGGCAAAACATCAACAGCAGGGTACTTAGAAAACTATACTGCAAAACGAAAAGTGGGTTCAAAACCAATTGAAGTTATTCGGTATGGTAGTGTTGAAGAAGTAGGAAATTGCCAAGTTCTGTTAGTATCCTATGGAAAAAGTGGCCAAATTCAAGCACTTCAGCAAAAAATGACAGGTAAATCCTGCTTAATAATAGGTGAAAAACCAGGAACAACGAAATCGGGTGCATCGATTGATTTCAATGTTGTAGACGGTAAGCTTCGCTACAAAATTGACAGAGCTAATGCTCAGGCACAAAACCTATATTTAAGTGCTGCATTAATTCAAATGTCGATGTAAGAAAAATATAGAGGGCTAAATAAAAAGCGTCCGGTATAGAAAACCGGACGCTTTTTTATCATATTCATCGAATGGTTTTATTTTCTAACCAACCAAACTGTTTGATAAGGAAAAAGTTCTATTATTGAAGTGTCTGCGGAGAAAGTCTTCCCGCTAATTAATTCCATTAGAATTTCATTATTCCCAGGAAACACTTCCATTAAATTAACTTCCTGTTTCAAGGAAGAAATATTAGATACTGAAACAAGTTTCCCATTATCACGAGATAATGAAAATAGATTGTTCCCAAGTTCAATAACTTCTTGCTTAGCGTTCGGATGAAAAGCTTTCTGCTCTTTTCTTATCTGAATAATCCTTTTCAATTCATTTAAAACTCTGCTATGACTGGTTTCACCATCAAGAAGTGGGTATATCTCAGAATCTTTCCATTTTCTCCTGTTTATTGTTCTGTTCATTCCTGTTTCTGCAACACCTTCAGCATAGTTTTTTGTGCCAAGCAAACTATGAATATAAAAAGCTGGCATTCCTTTCATACTCATCATTATTGTCTGTGAACAAATAAACCGAGCTTCCTGAAATTCATCCTGCCCTTGAATTGTCCCCTTCATGGCATCGAAATAAGTAATATTCATCTCGTAGGGGCTATCGGTTCCATCAGAGTTTCTTTTTGTGCTGATTTTTCCTCCAAAACTTCTAATTCCTTCTACTAGTGAATTAAAATCTTCTTCCGGAAGCAATCCTTCAAGTGGTCTTACACCTATGCCATCGTGCGATGCAGTGAAATTAAAGAATGTGTTTGTTTCGGGTAAATTTGGAATTGTAGCTGCCCATTTGGTCAAATATTCAGAATTTGAAGAAAACAATGCCTGTAACAATAAGGGTGGTAAACTAAATTGGTAAACCATGTTAGCCTCATCATTATCACCAAAATAGCTTAGATTCTCTTTATTAGGAACATTAGTTTCGGTAAGAAGAATTAATTCCGGACTAATATAATCTGTTAAATCGCGCAATAATTTTACAAACTCATGTGTTTCGGGCAAATGAAGACAATTTGATCCAATTTCTTTCCAAAGAAAAGCTATGGCATCAAGCCTAATCATAGTTGCCCCTCTTTCAAAGTAAAGCAGAAAAATGTCTACCATTTCCGCTAACAATTCTGGATTTGCAAAGTTTAGGTCAATCTGGTCTTCACTGAAGGTTGTCCATACATGCTTTATGCCGTTAGGAGTTTCTGCTGACGTAAGCAGAGGTAAACTTCGGGGTCTGACAACCGCTGATAAGTCAAGCTCAGGATCAACTTCAATAAAGTAATTTTTGCCAGGCTTCTTGCCCTGAAGGTAATTCTGATACCAATCGCTGTATTGGGAAATATGATTGATAACAAGGTCGAACATTAATTTATAATCTGCAGAAAGATCTTCAACATTACTCCAATTTCCAAGTTTAGGATCCACCTTCTTGTAATCAATAACAGAGAATCCATCATCAGAACTGTATGGAAAAAAGGGTAAAATATGGACATAACTCAGAACATTTTTAAAATATTTGTCGAGGAATGATTTTAATGTTTGAAGCGTTGGCTCGAAGTCATTAATTATGCTATCTCCATAGGTAATAAGCAGAATATCTTTTTCTGTCCATTTTGAGCCTTCACCTTTGAACTTGCTTTTTACCTGCTCAACACGCTGTACTATTCGTTGAACAATACTTTCATCGTATTCAGATTTATAGATAAAATCGAGATGTTTTTTAATCTTTTCCCTAAGTTCCATGTTTAGTGTAGTTTTTAGGTGAAAACAAAAGAAATTATCTCAGAATTTAGAAAAAGTAATTGTAGTCACTTATCAACTACGTTCGAAGTATTCATTTATGAAATTTCTGAGATTCTCTAATGCTTTCTATGCATTATCAAGCTCTACGGCTTCACGAAGTCGTTCATAGATATCAGGAATTGCACTAAGTACCCTTTTCCAGCTTGGAATTGTTGGCACCTGCATTGGATTATCAAGAAACATTAAACCTGCGTGATAAACATTAGCTGAAAACAAGTCAATTGTTTGTTCTTCGGTGTGCCTGTCGAGAGTTAAACCATTCAGAACAGCATCTGCATAATATTGGTCTAGAAAATCCAGCGAGACCCTGTTAAAAGTTGCCTTTATTGAACGAATTAAACCTTTCGAGAAAACTGCTCCATTTGCAGCTAGTTTTGCAAACACTGCACGCGATATTTCTATACTCATTTTAGACAATCCGGCAGAAGGATCATCTTCAGAAAGGGTTTGGTGTTTATGATCGTATCTATCTGCAATATCTACCTGGCAAATTCTTCCGATTGCATTAGTTCGCATAATTTCTGAAAGAATTCCTACTTCTAAACTCCAGTCACTCGGTATACGGATTGTTTTCGTAACATCTGCCCTCATGGAAAATTCACCAGCTAATGGGTAACGGAAACTGTCGAGATAATCAAGAAAAGCATCGTTACCAAAAAATTTCTTAAGAGTTCTTATTAAAGGTGTAACCAATAAACGAACTACTCTTCCGTTTAATCTCTGATCATCGGCACGATAATAGTAACCCTTGCAAAACTTATAGTTAAATGTTGGATCAACTACAGGATAAAATAAACGTGCCAGCAAATGTCTTGAATATGTTACAATATCGCAATCGTGCAAAGCAACAGCCTCAGAACGACCCGAAGCATTAAAATATCCAAAACAATACCATGCATTTCTACCTTTCCCCATCTCTCTAGGAGCTATCCCCTCTTCGATAAGTAATTTATCGAGTGCCCTTAATCTCGGACCATCGTTCCAAAGAATTCTGTGATGCTGAGGAAGTCTTGAAAAATATTTTTTTGCGCGCTTAAACTCATCTTCGTTAGCTTTGTCGAGTCCAATAATTATTTCCTCAAGGTAGGGGACTTTCACAAGCTCATCAATAATATTTGAAAGAGCCGGACCATCAAGCTCGGAGTACAAGCTTGGAAGAACCAAAGACATAGGGCGCCTTTTAGAGAAATGCATTAACTTTTTCTCAAGTTCTTCATAAGGTCGTTTCCGAAGATTGTGTAAAGTAGTAACAACACCATTTTGGTAAAAATCGCCCATAAGTTTAGTATTTAAATATTTTCAAGATTGAGAATTCGTGTAAACATTTTATTAATTAGAGGTTTCATTTTGCTTGCAATTATCCTGTGATCTAGTTTTTCACTTAATGTCTCAAGATTCTGCTTAACAACTGGGTTTCTTGCTTTATAATCAACTAAAAGTTGATAAGATTCTTCTATTACTTCATCAGTTAGATAGCAATTTTCGACTGAAGGAAATGAAAAACCAAGATGTTCTATGTCTGACTTATAAATATCGTATTTATTTATTATTACTGGCAATCCAAAAGAAATCATTTCCAGTAAATTGTTCCCAAATCCTTCAACTTCGCTAAAATAGGTCCCCATTCCACCGTATGAAGCAACTATAGAAGGTACTTCGTAAAAATTGTAGTACTTCTTATCTACAATAATATCGCGGTGAGATAATATCCTATGCTCTCCAAAAATCAATATTACATTAGCCTCCGGATTCTTTTGCATTAAATCGTTATGATAGTCAACCAAAAACTTTTTATAATCTGCTTGTTCATCGCCAGAATGACCACTTACTAGAAGAGCGATGCATTTCTTTTTATTATCTTTTAAGTATCTTTTTTCAAGTTTGAAGGCAAATTCAAGTGCTATTTCAATCTTTTTCCTAGGCACAACTCGAGTATGTTGAAGCAAGATAACAGTATCTTCAACTGTAAATCCACTTTTCTCAACTTCACTTTCAAGGCCAATATCGCGTAAAAAGGTGTCGTTATAATTATCCTGTGCCGGAGCAATAAGCTTTTCCCTATCCCACTCGGCTTCTTCCCATGGCCAATCAATACTGCTTGTATTTGGAATTATCTCTGCCCTATCATCGAAGAATTTATCAACTCCGGGATAATTCAATGATTGAAAAAGCTTTCTGCCAAGTTCAGGCTGTTCCCGGTTAATGAAAGCAATTCCATCGATTTCGGTACCTGGCAAATATTTTAGATATTTCTTAATTACGGGATTCGGATTACGAAATAGCTCTCTTTCAAAATAAGAATCGTGCCACCACACCATAATTTTGGGCCAGACTATTCCCTGGTCCCGAAGCTCTTCAACATAGTAACCTAAACCTACGGCTGTAATAAAGTTATAGGGATGTGAGGTATTATGCGCAATTAGTAAATCTATATTGTTTTTATCTACCCAATTGGCAATAATGCCTTTTGCTTCAATGGCCTTATCGTGTATTTTCTGGTCAAAACCTTCTGGCAAATCCCCACTAAAATTTTTTATTATTTCTTTATTAATATCGTTCTTATGCCAGAAGATATCGTTCGTTTCAGCATTAAATCTTGGTGATGTATGAGCAGCGAGAAAAAAGATATTTCCCAATTCTATTCCCATATCCTTTACCATGGCATTTACCGTTTGGTCAATTACTATTGACACTCCATCATTCTTTCCAATCAGGGAATGAATAATACCTATGTTCAGGTGCGATATATTCATTTATTTTACAATGTTTAATAGTTGACTTAGTTCAGTAATAATATGGTCAGGCTTTAACCCCTTAACTCGTTCATCATCAGAGCGTAGCCTCAGAGAACGTTGATCTCCAGCAAACAAAACAGTTTTAAAACCCACTTTACTACTAGTATAAATATCTTTCAACATATCATTACCAACGAAAAGAACTTCATCTGCTTTAAGTTTATACTCTTTTTTTAGAACAGGCAGTAATTCATTAAATAAGTATTTGTCTGGCTTTCCCATTCCTAATTTAAAAGAATAAACTGTTAATTCAGGATCAAAATTTAGAATCTCTTCATCAAGTCCGACAGTGTTATTCAGGAAATAATTCATTAATACCGGCGTATAGAACTGTGCATTCGACACAATACCTAAAGGAAACTTCTTTTGCTTCAGTGAACTAATTAGCTGTTGCATACCAGGCATTGGATATACCTTATTACTCAGAAACTCGAAAACACAAGTCATTCGCATTATATTGGCATCACCATTGAAGCTGACAAGACCTTTTCGTCGAGCATGCAAAAGAACAATCTCCCAAACACTTAATATATCTATCTCGGGATAAGGAACCTGATTTTTTTTAGCTTCCTGATGACAAATCCGAATTGTATATTCAAAATCGTGAAGTATATGTTCGAGCGAATTAGCTTTAGAATCAACTATTTCAATATTGCTAGCTATAAATGCTTCTTCTAAATTTTTTGTTGAAATTTCAGCCTGATCAATATCGCCTGATGACGAAACTAAAAGTGTTCCATAAATATCAAAAATGACAGCCTTAATATTTTCATCTTTATAATATTCAGGGGTAACTCCAGTTTCAATTGGCTTAACTTCGGGTAAACTATGTAATAATTCTTCTATATATTTCATTTAGCTTCTTGCCATAATTTTTTAATGAATAATTGCTCAAAATTACCTTATTATTTCTATTGATCAATGCTTCTTCTACTGGTTTTAGTAGATCCTCCAAAAAAGCATTTGATTCAAATAGCTTTCTCTTTTTCTCTTTATCATTTTTAATTTCTCTTATTATCTCAAATTGTTCTGTCAAAGTGTGTTCATGGAGTTGCTTACCATCTGACAAAATAAATTTATCGTATAGACCCGGAAACTCTAAACCACTAGCGATAATATCGTCTGTAACCATTGGAATATTCCTGCCTTTTACAGCTGTTCCTAACAGCCAGGGTTCCAAAAACACCATTCCAAATCCTTCTTGTATGCTTGTAGTAAGACAAAAATCAGATGCCTTTAATAGTTTCTCGAAATCGCATTTTGTGCCGGCTTCCCAACAAACATTAATTTTCTCCTGTTTACAAAACTCTTTCCATTTTTCATAAGGCTCTATCTCTACGGGATTCTTTGGGGGCTGTGTAACTACCCAGTTTGCTTCTTCGAAAAACAGTAGGGCAAACAATACGAACTCCCCTATGTTTTTCCTGCGAATAACACGCACCGGATAAGTAATTAGCTTTTTGTCTGGATTAATTGAAAGTTCTTTGCTAATTTCATTCTTCCACTCCACTTTTGTTCCGGGTATTCTGCTGGCTGAAAAATCCACTGGATTAGGCAATAAGTTAATCCGGCTTTTCGCCACACCGTATTCCACAAGTCTGTTCAAATCAAAACTGTTTAGTACAGCATAAGTATAATTGGAAAACTCAGGATATAAAATTGAAGATAGCTCCTCTTTAAATTCTCCCTCGATAATTTGTTTCAGAAAATTCTCATTTACAGGACGATCTTCAGCAAAATCGTGTGCATGATTTATTACCTGAAAACCATTTTGTGCCATTTTTGATATAGCTAAAGTAACCAAAGGGTTTTTTCCAAGATTTAAATTATGGAAATGAAGAATATTCTCTTTTCTGCATATATCAGAGAAAAATTTGTTGATTTTATTATATCGTGTCTTAAAATCGGTTTGTTTGGATAACAGATAATTCAATTCAGGAAAAACTGATACCTTTACTTTCATTTGTTCAAAAAAAGCAGGGTTTTCGCAATGTCCTGTTATAATTTCAACTTCAATATTATTATCTTGTTGAACAAGTGTTTGAGCCTGTGACTCAATTATTCGAGTAACTCCTCCTGGATTTAAATGATAATGAAAAATAATTATCTTCATAGGGTGTTAATAGCTTTAGCGCCTAAACTATGTAAAAAATAATATATTACAGGAAAATTTATTCAATTTAAAGTAGAATTAATATAAACTTAAAATTATGGAATACGATATTTTAGATGATAAAACGGTTATTGTTGCGCTTATATTTGGAATGAGTTCGTTGTTTTAACAAAAAAAAATCAATAATTAGCCAAAAGGAGATAACCTTGGGGGTTATTTGTCGTAATCAGTTATAGAACATATAATATAATTTATATTATGAAAAAGCTGGGAATACTAATTATAGGAATTATTGCATTGATGCTAGCTCAATCGTGTGAGGTTGAAAAACCAGTACGGTATTTTGAAATTAATGGGGAGAGGCATGATCTATACGTAGGATTTATGGACGACTGGGGCACAAATACATCTGGAATAATTAACACCAGGTATTATGCTGTATCTTTCCGCTCAAGCGATGATTTCCCTCGTGATTATATAACTTTTTTCATCGGTTCATTAGATACTAAGCAATTAGAAGTTGGCACCTATGAATATCACTTTCCTGCTGACCGTGGTGAATTTTCTGATATAAGAGTTGGTGCCGGCATAAAATACGATAATGATGGTTGGGAGATCGACGGAATTGTATTTGATGAAAATGAATTGGATTTTGATGGCGTAATCAGGATTTCAATTACTGATAAAGGTCGATACGATTTCTTTTTCGATATTAATATGACAGTTAGAGAAGAATACAAAGACGATTACCCTGAGACAGTTTACAACTTATTTGGGGAGTATAATGATAGATTAATTTTAGATACCGATGTTGTAAATCTAGATTGGTATTAAACAAAATTTTAAAAAACATATTTGATTAGGGATTTCGACTGAAATCCCTTTTTTTATCTCGTTAGTGCAACGTAGTCTTTTATTAGAGTCTTCAGAAACTTGGTATTTCTTTCTTTTGCCTTTATCCCAAGAATATTTTCAATCCGCTCTATAGCAAGCTCCAAAGCTTTAGTTGCACCTTCTCCCGGATAAAATATACACCTTTCAATTACATCTTTAAGTACAAGCATATCTTGCTCCGAGAAAGCAACAATCTCTGGATATTGAGGTTCATAGTTTTTTAATGAATCAAGTTCCATTACTCGATTCAAAGAAAATCGTCCTGACTTAACAAGTTTTATTACCGTTGTGTCTGCAAGAAAATCGCCAATTCGCTGATTTCTTGGCGACGAGGAAATTGTAATAACAGCAACAATGCCCAGTGATGCACTTATATCAATTAATCGAAAAGCCCATCGCATAAAATAATCATATATGCTTACCGGATCGTTATTTAACTTTACAACGCGAAGGCTAAGCGCCAATTTCCCTAGTGAAGCTCCGTTATTAAAAATCTCAAATAATAAATGATACAATAAAGAAATTGGGGTCAATAGCAGATATCCAGCAGTATTCTTTAATCCTTGAGGAACTATTAATGCTATGAATGCCCAGAGAATTAAAGTCGAAATTCCAATTGCACAAATATCTATTAGCCACGCAAGAAATCTTTCAATTGTTGAGGCTGCTTTATACTCAATAACGACATTTTGAGTTGTTGTAATGTCAATTCTTTTCATAAAAGATTGCCAGTAATAATTCCGATGTGAAAATAAAATTATTATTTTAAACCCGAAAATTTAAGAGACTGTTTATATTTGAACAATCTTTGAAGATACTATAAATCTTTTTGTAGAGGCGATTATATCCGTTGAATGAAAGAAACCAGTTTTATAAAGCAAAATATTAAAAAGTGGAATTCTTACGAAGAGGAACTCAGAAAACAAAAAAAGGATCCAAAAACTGTAAGTAAGCTTTTTGTGCAAATCACCGATGATCTTGCTTATGCTCAAACTTTTTATAAAAACCGTTCAGTAAGGGTTTATCTGAATGGTATTGCCCAGCTGCTATTTAACGATATCAACAAAAGAAACAGATTTAAATTTAAGTCTATCATTGATTTTTGGGCGAAGGACCTTCCTATCATCTTATTCAAGACTCGTTTCGAGCTACTATTTTCTTTTATTGTTTTTGCATTAATGATGGGCATTGGTATAATTACTTCCATCTATAAGCCCGACTTTGCTTCTTCAATTCTTGGAGAAAGCTATGTACAAATGACAATCGAAAATATAGAAAATAAAGATCCAATGGCTGTTTATAAAAGTCAAAAGGGATTGGATATGTTTTTAGGTATTACAATAATAAACGTGATAGTTGCTTTCAAGACCTTTATTTTAGGGCTTTTTTTTGGATTGGGCACTTTCCTCATTCTTCTCCGAAATGGAGTAATGGTTGGAGTTTTTCAATATTTCTTTATTGAAAGAGGCTTGTTTCAGGAATCTTTTCTTACAATATGGCAGCATGGAACACTCGAAATATCGTCAATAGTAATAGCTGGAGCAGCAGGTTTTACAATAGGTCGCGGATTAATTTTACCTGGGACGTATACTCGTTTTCAATCGTTGAGAATAACTGCGCGTCGTGGATTAAAGATAATGATCGGACTAATACCAGTTTTCACACTTGCTGCATTTATTGAAGGATTTTTTACACGGCATACCGACGTTCCTGATATAATTAGACTAATTACAATAATTCTCTCATTTGCATTTGTTTTATTTTACTTTGTATTCTACCCTGCAAGAATTGCAAGGAAATATCCTGAAAAGCTGGAAGTTGTCGATAAAATTAATGAAGGAGATTCTCGTCTGCCCAATTTTAAAAGTATTCTCACTCACGAGGCTCTTTTTGGCGGAACGTTAAATATAATTAAGAAAAACTTCCTGAAAATAATTAAGATTACAAGTGTTCTTGCAGTTGTTGCGGGCATAGTTTTTTCGCTCGGATTTAAAGCTTTCTTTCCCGAATTAAACGATCCTCTGTTGGACCAAAACAAGGTATTTTTGCAATTTGTCGATTACAACACAAACATACTTGTATTCTTCTTCAGCATTATTATTTATACGCTTGCAATCTTATACGGAAATTATTTGTTTGTTAATCTGTCCTCAAAGAAGTCAACGACTCTTTTAGTGTTTGTCCGAAACAATTCAATTATAATAGTTAATTCATTCCTATCCGGCATTCTAATTCAGCTTCCATTTTTTCTTCCAATTGCATGGGCAATACTAATATCAGTTTTCTCAATTCCACTGATTTTGCTGGCAAACTACACATCCTGTATTGAGAATATATTTTTGATAACCGGAATTATCAGAACATTTAAACTCTTTTCAAAAACATTCGGGAAATTTCTTTTTTTAAATCTGAAGTTTGTATTGATAGCATGCTTCATTTTGCTACTCGGAAATCCAGGTTTATATGGTCAACTACTTTCATTCATCCATTGGAACTTATGGCTCGAAGAACAATACATAAATATTATCTTTAATTTTATCGCCTGCTTCATATATTTTGTATGTGTCATACTTTCACTTCAAGTTATTTCATCAGCAAACGCACTGCTTTACTATACTCTCCATGAGACAAAAACCAGCGATGGTTTATTAGAAAGTGTAAAGCAAATTGGCCAGAAAAAAACATTAAGGGGGTACGAGCTTGAATAATGCCTGGTATAAATATAAGCTGGTTGTTCTACTATATTGTTTGATTCAACTTACAACCGTTGAACAACTGATTAGTCAGGAAAATGAAACTACTTCAACCCGCAAAACTTTTGATAAGTCTGAATGGAAGAAGACAACAAAAGAATTAGATTATACCGAAACTTACAAAGAGTGGAAAAAGAAGGAGAAGGATGAGAATAAGGAAAAGGGCGAGCCTAAGAAAAATGGATTAAAAGAAAGAAAAACTCGAACTCCACTTTTGGGAGGCGGATTTGTGAAAACTTTGCTCATAGTATTAATAGCTGGTATTCTGTCTTTCTTTATTTTCCTATTATTGAAAAACACTTTCAATATTTTTTCCGAAAGAGTACCTGACACAAAACTCGAAAGTATTGTTGAAAATCTTGAAGACAATTTACATAATGCTGATTTCGACAATTTAATACAACAAGCCATTGGTAATAAACAGTATAAACTAGCCGTTCGAATTTTTTATCTACACATAATTAAAATTTTATCCGACAAGGAACTAATCAAGTGGAAAAAAAACAAAACAAACGGACATTATGTAAGAGAAATGTTCCAAAATACATCAGGACAAAAATTCTCGTTTTTAACTGCTATTTATGAGCAAGCCTGGTTTGGTACAAATAGTATTGATGAAGATAATTATAAATTGATTTCGAGAGAATTCTCGGATTTTTTAAAAGAATTGGATTGAATAAAACAGGGATAATAATAGTAAGTGTAATTGTGCTGGTTGTTGCTCTGCTAGTAGGTGGTGTAATGTACATAAAACAATATACTCCGGAATATTATTGGCGCCCAAATTACAAATATGACAACGACCAACCTTACGGCACAAAATATCTGTATGAACTCTTAAAAGATTCTTACAGCGATGATGAATTCCACCTTCTACAGAAGAAGCCCTCAGCAATAATTGATGAAGAAGAAACTAACAGCTTGCTATTTTATATAGGCTACAATACATTCTACGATTCGGTTACAGTAGATTGGTTTAAAGAATATCTTCTGAAAGGAAACAAAATATGCATTGCCTCAGATGTTTTACCTTTTCAACTCATTAACGAAATTTATGAGCTAGACACACTATTATTTTATACCGATACTATCATTTCAAAAACTGTAAATACAGCTTTCGATACCACAAGTTCCGTAAAATACAACTTCCACCATCAATTTATAAAAGATACTGTTCCATTTACATGGAGATACTTTTCTGAAACTACTATGACTCATTACTGGAAAAACTATTTATATGAACCTATTTCAACAATTGAAAAAGAAAAAGTTAACTTTTTAAGAATAGACTACGGCCAAGGAAATTTATTTGTATTTACAACACCCCTATTTCTAACAAATTACTTTTTTATTACCGAAGATGGTTTTGATTATGCAAATGAGTTCTTTGCTAATCTTGGAGATTTTAATTCAATATATTGGGATGATTTTAGCCGCTTGCCCGGACGAAATCCTGGTGGAAGCTCAATAAATAAAAATAATCCGTTGGAATTTATTTTAGAAAATCCTGCACTTAGATGGACCTGGTATTTATTTCTTTTAGGCATAGCACTTTTTGCTATCTTTAAGTTGAAGCGCCGACAAAAACCAATAGAAATAATCACACCAGTTAAAAACACCTCTATTGAATATACAAAAGCTGTAGGTTTGTTACACTATAAAACATCAGATCATACCGATTTGGCAAACCGCCTCATGAAAATATTTCAGCATTACATAAGTAGCAAGTATGGTATTGCGAAGCATCTTGAAAAAGAAGAGCAAATTAAGCAGCTTACTTTACATTCAGGTTTACCAAGCAAAAGAATAGAATCGATATATAAATCTCATTTCAATATTAAGTTTAATCCTGATCCTGAAGTGAGTAATACAATACAACTACATTCCAATTTAGAATACTTCTATAAAAACTGTAAATAAATGGAAGAAAATACTATGACACCTCCCGAAAACGAGGAAAACAAGGATATTCAACATGAAACCCCATCAACAGAACAAATGGGCTTCTCAGTGAATCAGGACATTCTATTTGTTCAGAATAAAATACAGGAAGTTCGCATGGAAATGCAAAAAGTAATTGTAGGTCAGTCTGAGCTGGTTGACCTATTGCTTGCAGGACTTCTTTGCGAAGGTCATGTTTTACTTGAAGGAGTTCCGGGTATTGCAAAAACTCTAACAGTAAAACTATTATCCAAAACCCTTAGTGCCGACTTTAAGCGAATTCAGTTTACACCAGATCTAATGCCTTCAGATGTTATTGGAACTAATGTATTCAACATGAAAACATCTGATTTTTATTTTCGGAAAGGACCCGTATTCGCAAACTTCATTCTGATTGATGAAATAAACCGTTCCCCTGCCAAAACACAAGCCGCACTTTTTGAAGTAATGGAAGAGAAACAAGTATCAGTTGATGGTGAAACTTACAAGTTAGAGTTCCCATTATTTATTGTAGCTACACAAAATCCAATTGAGCAAGAAGGAACATATAAGCTCCCAGAGGCCCAACTTGATAGATTTTTATTCAGGGTGAAAATAGATTACCCATCGGTTAAAGAAGAAGTAGAAATACTTCAACGATTCAAAGAGGAAAACACTGTCGAACTAGAAAAAACATTAAAAGCTGTCTTCAATAAGAAAGATTTGAAGAAATGTATGGATATAATCAGCAAGGTTCACATTAAAGATGAACTCATAAGTTATATTGCTTCAGTGGTTGATTTGACACGCTCTAGCGGCGATTTGTTCCTCGGAGCTTCTCCAAGAGCATCTTTAGCCATAATGCGCACAGCAAAAGCAATAGCTGCTTTTAACGGACGCGATTTTGTCACTCCTGACGATGTTCAATATGTTACCTTCCCTGTTCTGAATCATAGAATAATTCTCACTCCCGAGCGCGAAATGGAAGGTCTCGAACCTGAAGATATCATTCGTGATTTAATTAAAAAGGTTGAAGTGCCTCGATAATGAGAGTGTTAAAGAATCTATATCTGACAAATTACTTTTTTGCACCATTTCTGGTTGTGCTGGTTTTGTTTGCCCTAAGCTTTCCATTTCCATTTCTGATGATATTAGCACATGCCTCCTTAATAATCTTACTGGCTACAACAGCTCTGGATGTGTATTTGTTATTTAATATTTCACAACCATTTATTGCAAACCGTAAGCAAGCGCAGGTACTCTCTTTAGGCGACGAAAATAGAATTTCACTTTTCATTACCAACAACTATAATTTTAAAACTTCTGCAACCATAGTAGACGAATTACCTGAACAATTGCAGGAAAGAAATTTTGAAATCGCCACAACCTTTAAAGCTTTTGAAAAAGAAAAGAAGATTAAATATAAAATAACACCTAAGTCGAGAGGACTATACTCTTTCGGCAACGTAAATATTTTTGCAAAGAGTCCACTAAAACTCGCTGAAAGAAGATGTACTGCTTCAATAGAAAATGAGGTTCCGGTATATCCTTCAATTATTCAAATGAAGAGCCTCGAACTAAAAGCTTTTACATCAATCTCAAATTTCCAAGGTGTTAAGAAAATAAGGCGAATTGGCCATAGCTACGAATTTGATCAAATCAAACAATATATTCCTGGCGATGATACCCGTAGTATAAATTGGAAAGCCAGTAGCCGTGCCGCAGATTTAATGGTAAATCAGTATGAAGATGAACGTTCACAACCAGTCTATTGCATAATAGATAAAAGCCGAACAATGAAAATGCCTTTTAATGGCTTAAGTCTGCTAGATTATGCAATAAATACCAGTCTGGTTATTTCAAATATAGTCCTCAAAAAACATGATAAGGCTGGCTTATTAACCTTCAGTAATAAGTTGGGTAATTTTATTAAAGCCGAAAAACATAGTAAGCAACTCAACAAAATATTACTTAATCTTTACAATGAAAAAGTAAGCTGGCCAGAAGCCGATTATGAACTATTGTACAGTGCTGCAAGAAATTTTATTAGAGGAAGAAGCTTATTGTTTCTATTTACAAACTTTGAGAGTGTGTATGCCCTCGAAAGAATTTTGCCTCTGCTCCGAAAGCTGAACCAATTGCATTTGTTAGTAGTTATGTTCTTTGAAAACACCGAACTTAGCGGATTCTGTGAAAAACCTTGCGCAAATTTATTGGAAATACATCAGCAAACTGCCGCCAAAGAACTTGTTGCCCAAAAATCACAAATTGAGCAAGTACTTCAGATGCATGGAATTCAATCGATAAAAACAAAGCCTGAAAATTTATCACTTGATACAATTAACAAATATCTTGAGCTAAAAGCAAGGGGATATATCTAATAACCTCCGTTCAACTTTAAATTTGGTCACAACTTCAGCTAATTTTCAGAACACTTAGCTTAAAAATTGTTTTGTAAAAAAGGCGCTATATAAATCATAGCACCTCTTTTCTTCATATTTCAGGATAAAATTCTAGTTGTTATGACTAGGCAACCTTCCTGGGTTGACTCGCTGGAATAACCTTTTTTATATCAAAAACTGAATGTAGTTTCACAAGTTCAATAAGTTCTAACAGTTCTACTCCAACATTGCTTAAATAAACTCTTGAATTAAAGCGTTTACCCATTCTAGAGAGTAAATTAAACACATCAAAAATTGAACTATCAATAAATTTTACACCTGAAAGATTAATCTCTAACTCAGAATCTCTGATTGTTACTATATCGAGTAATCCAAGTCTTATAGCCTCGGAATTCAGAACTGTTAATTTATAATTTCTGAACGAGGCTACAGTTTTGTTCTTTTCGTTTCTAATAATGAGAAACTGTTTGCTATCTCGTTTCATGACATTAAGTATTTTATATTTAATTATACAAACAATGTGCCACTTTGTAACCTGACAATTTGAAAATAAAGACAAGAGTTTATACTAATGGTTGGTTCAGTTCCCTTTTTTTTATATTTTTAGACTTTTAAGGAGCGATTTATGATACAAGCAATATTTAGGGAATTATTATTCCCGTTATTTATACTTAATCCATCCAATGAATCTCTTTTATCCCAAACAACAATTATTCTCGGGATATCAACAATTGTACTGCTGATATGCACAATCTACTTGTTTATTGCACTTTACAAAAAGAAGAAATCTTTAACTCTTCTAGACACCAAATTTGAATCAGAAAAGAATATTCAGGATAAATCTTCTAAAGAAGCTGAAGAAGCAAATAAACAATTAGCTGATCTTAGAAAAATCATAAATTTTCAGAAAGAACAAATTACGCAACAAGATACCAAGCGAATTGAGCTAGAACAAAAACTTGATGAGGAAGTGTTGAAACGCACAACCGAATTACATACTGCTCTCGAGAAATCGCAAGAAAGCAACAAACTTAAGGAAGCTTTTCTAGAAAAAATTAGCCGAGAAGTAAGAACACCCTTAAATGCAATCTTAGGCTTTATTAATCTTTTAAACGATCCAAATTTATCGAAGATAGATCGTGAATACTATTTCAAATTTATTCGCGAGAGTGGTAATAATCTTTTAGTACTAATCGACAATATTGTTGATTTCGTGAAGCTGGAAACAGGAGAGCTTATTATTGAGGAAAAAATATGCAATATTAATTTATTACTTAGCGATCTGGTTGATAAGTATCGCAGTAGAACATTGCGAGAAGGTTCTGGGATTACAATTCTATATAAAAAACCTGATAAAAAAACAGAAGCTTTAATTGATTGCAAACGAGTCATTCACATTGTAGATCAGTTGTTGAATAATTCAGTGAAATTTACTGAAGAGGGGAATATAGAAGTTTCCTACAAAATTGAAAACAACAAACATGTTATTCAAGTTACAGATACAGGAATAGGAATTGATAAAAAATACCAGGAAATTATTTTTGAAAGATTTTATCAAATTGAATCTGAATCAAGAGATGTCTTTCAGGGTGCAGGCCTTGGTTTAACAATTGCGAAAGGTATTACCGATTTACTTGGCGGGCATATAAAGGTTAATTCAGCTTTGAACGAGGGAACAACATTTACAGTTGAGTTACCATTAAAACAACTCTCTAGGAGTACAGAGCATAATCTTATGGCTAACCATGATTATAAGTGGAACGACAAAGTTGTGCTCATAGCTGAGGACGAAGATTCAAATTTTCACTTCCTTGAAGCTATTCTTAAAAAAACAAAAGTAACTATTCTTCGTGCCGAAGATGGCGTAAAATTCCTTGAGATAATGGATACAAATAAGAACATAGATTTAGTTCTTCTCGATATTAAAATGCCAGGAATAAATGGATTTAATGCAATAAAAGTAGTGCGTCAGCAAAATATAAACATTCCTGTAATTGCTCAAACCGCATTTAATCAGCCTGAAGATAAGCAAAAGTGCCTTGATAGTGGCTGTAATGATTACCTAGCAAAGCCCATCGACCGTGAACTATTACTTGCTAAAATTGCACACTTCTTTAACAGTTAACACATTCTCTAAAAAATAATTTCTTATTAATATCTATTACTGGTTATTTTTTTCTAAAAGTATACTCACCAAATTATCATTTTAATAGGCTCGCAACGAATTATTTCATTCGTTAAAAATCAATATAAAATCATTTTTTCAACTTTCGTATATTCCCTGTATGCAAGAATATACCTTGCGTACAAAAGGCAACTCAATTTGAGGTAAACTAGATTTATAAGCGTACAACTATTTTTATAGTTGTATATTTAAAATTATAGTTATATTTGCGTGGGTATTATTAAATTTTATGTCAAAGAAAGTCTATAAATTTTCCGAAGAAACCCTTGCATATGTTGAGGTATATAGCAATAATAAGCAGAAACTTATCAGCTATTCTCCAATATTTTTATTCGGATTCATAACTTGTATATTGATATTACTACTTGTGTCTGCATTTATTAAAAGCCCGGTGGAGAAAAAACTGATTGAAGAAAAATATGCTTTAGAAATGGACTATGAAAATCTTGAAGTAAAGCTCAGGAATGTTGAAAACAGGTTGACCTATTTAAATACTCGGGATGATAGTTTATATCGCACTGTACTGGGAGCTGAGCCAATTCCCAAATCAATAAGAGATGCTGGAATGGGAGGTTCTTCATTTATTAATTCAAAAAATGAAAATAAAACAGAATTAGCAAATAAAGTATCAAAAGATATTGCCTCACTGCTATCGAAAATGAAAGTCCTGGATAATTCGATGAATCAGGTATATGAATTTGCAAAAAAGAACAAAGATAGAATGATACATTTACCTGCAATAATGCCTATTTATAACAAAGACCTAAAAGGAACCGGTGCAGGATTTGGTATGCGCTGGCATCCAATATTGGGAATTAGAAGAATGCATGAAGGAATAGATTTTTACGCTAGTAAGGGAACTGAAGTTTTTGCAACGGCTGATGGAGTAGTGAAAAAGGCCTACCTCTCAAAAACTTTCGGTAATGTAATTGTTGTTGACCATAAATTTGGAATAGAAACTTATTACGCACATTTATCGAAGTTTAATATTATATCAGGTCAGAATGTAAAACGTGGCGATACAATAGGATTTGTCGGAAGTACCGGTTTGTCAAGTGGACCTCATTTGCATTATGAGGTACATATCGAAGGGAAAGAGGTAGATCCCGTTCACTATTTTTATGCTGATTTGACACCCGAACAATATAAGCACATACTTCAACTGGTTGAAAAAAACCAAACAAGCATGGATTGAAATGAAGAAATTCTTAAATAATTACCATTTAAGGCAAGATTATAAGGCAAAAAAAGAAAAGACATATGAAAGAATTGACAAAAGCTGAAGAACAAGTAATGCAATACCTTTGGAAACTAGAGAAGGGATTTCTTAAGGATATCGTTGAGCAGTTTCCTGAGCCACGCCCAGCAAATACAACAGTTTCTACTGTTATTAGGGTTTTGGTTAAAAAAGAATTTATAGCTTATAATACCTATGGAAAAATACATGAGTATTACCCATTAGTAACTAAAAGTGAGTATTCCCAAGGCCAGTTTAAAGGAATGGTAAAATCTTTCTTTAACGGGTCTGTAACAAATTTTGCTTCATTTTTTGCAAATAATGAAGATGTAAGCCTAACAGAGCTTGAAGAAATTAAAAAACTTGTGGAAGGTAAAATTGATAAACTAAGGAACAATGAATGAGTTGTTAATCTATTTGATAAAAGCAAACCTTGCCCTGGCATTCTTGTACAGTATATTTCACTTTTTTTTCAAGAATACCACATTGCATCAGGTTAATCGAGCAGTTTTACTATTTATACTATTGTTTTCAGCTACAATTCCCCTTTTACAGTTCAAGTTTCTGTCAATTCCTGAACCAGGTTTCTCAATTGACAATTGGTCGGAAGAAATCAATTTTATTCCATACAAGATTCAAAATTCACCAACAAATATTGGGAATTCATTTCACATCAATTTCCTTTTAATAGGTCAACTTTTATATTTAACAATACTCGGAATCTTATTTATTAGATTTATTCTTCAGTTGGCCGATTTCAAAAGAATAATTAAATACTCAACACCTCTCACGTCAGACGTGGGACGACTCGTAGTAAGCAAAAATATAAAAGCACCATTTGCCTTTTTAAAATGGATTTTTATTCCTGAAGATTTACGCGGCGAACCGCAAATGAATAGAATAATTGCTCATGAAAAAGTTCATGCAAAACATTTGCATACACTTGATTTACTAATTACGGAGCTATTTTGCATTATTTTTTGGTTTAATCCTTTTGTCTTTCTTTTAAAACGCTCCATAAAAACTGTTCATGAGTACATTGCTGACCAAGAATCGGCAAAATCTAATTCCGAGAAAATAGAGTTATTGAGTTTGTTAGCTTCTGGTGTGAATTTGAATATTGCTAATGGAATTTCAAGCAATTTTTATTGGTCAACACTTAAAAAAAGAATTAACATGATAACAAAAAACAAATCATCGAAACTACGAAAATTAAGCTATTTACTACTAATACCAACTTTTGGTTTTATACTAATGTCCTTTTCTGGTTTTGTGACAGAACCTTCATTCATTTCAACAATGAAGCTTGATTTTGGGAACGACATTCCTTCAATTCATCCAATCAAGGATACGAATTCTGTTAGAATAACCATAGGCTATGGAATGCGCATTCATCCAATATATAAAACAAAGAATCTGCATAGTGCTATTGATTTTAAAACTGAAATGGGCGCTCCGATTGTTGCCACAGCTGATGGCATTGCCATGAAGGTTGAGTTTAGGGAAAAAAGCTACGGCAAGGTTGTAATAATTAAACATAGCGAGACTTACTCAACACTTTATGCCCATATGTCTGAATTTAAAGTCAAAGAAGGAGATAAAGTTACAAAAGGCCAAGTTATTGGTTTCGTGGGCAACTCTGGATTAAGTACTGGACCACACCTACATTACGAAGTAATCAAAGACGGAAAAAGAGTAAATCCGGCTGATAATATTCCTGGGATGAAAGGAAATTAAGATATGAGTAGAAGAAGAAAAAAAACCCCGGAGCATTACAGGCTCGGGGTTTCTTTTCTTCATATAGAATTTAATCTTTTTTCTTTTCAATCAACTTCAATGCTAATTCATCCAGTGCATCCTGATTAACCGGCGATGGCGAGTCTATCATAACATCGCGACCAGAATTATTTTTAGGGAATGCTATTACATCTCTTATTGTATTGTGACCCGCAAATAAAGAAACCAGACGATCGAAGCCAAATGCAATTCCACCATGTGGAGGAGCACCATATTTAAATGCATTCATTAGGAATCCAAATTGAGCTTCCGCTTCTTCCTCAGTAAACCCTAAATGCCTGAACATAGTTTGCTGTAGTTTCTGATCATGAATTCTTATTGAACCACCACCAACTTCAACTCCATTAATAACCATATCGTAAGCATTTGCGCGAACATCTGCAGGATTGCTTTCTAATTTTTCTAAATCTTCAGCCTTTGGAGAAGTAAACGGATGATGCATTGCATGAAATCGCTTACTCTCTTCGTCCCATTCCAATAATGGAAAGTCAACTACCCAAAGTGGAGCAAATATATTTTTATCCTTCAACCCAAGTCTTTCGCCCATTTCTAATCGAAGTTCAGAAAGAGCATTGAGTGTACTTCTTTTATCGCCAGCAAGAATAAGTAATAAGTCACCTGGTTTTGCATTAAATTTCTCTGCCCATTGCTTAAGGTCTTGCTCATTAAAGAATTTGTCAACAGTAGATTTGAATGTACCGTCTTCGTTATATTTAACCCAAACCAAACCTTTCGCTCCAATTTGAGGCTTAGTAACAAATGCTGTTAAGGCATCTAATTGTTTTCGCGAATATTCAGCACAACCATTGGCATTAATACCTCCAATATATTCAGCACTATCGAAAACTTTAAAGTCTTTTCCTTGCACCAATGCGGTAAGATCTCTGATTCTCATACCAAAACGAATATCAGGTTTATCATTACCATATTTCTCCATAGCAACATCATATGACATTTGTGGAAAAGGCCCTTCAAGTACATTATCAAGAACTTTATTGAACAAGTGCTTTATTAGTCCTTCGAATGTAGTTAATATATCTTGCTGATCAACAAAAGCCATTTCACAGTCAATTTGCGTAAACTCGGGTTGTCTGTCTGCCCGTAAATCTTCATCTCTAAAACACTTAACTATCTGAAAATAGCGGTCGTAACCAGCTACCATCAATAACTGCTTAAATGTTTGTGGCGATTGCGGAAGTGCATAGAACTGTCCTCTATTCATTCTTGATGGCACAACAAAATCACGAGCTCCTTCAGGGGTCGATTTAATAAGAACAGGTGTTTCTACTTCAAGAAATTCTTCACCGCTCAAATACATGCGAATTTCCTGAGCCATTTTATGACGAAGTATCATTGCGTCACGCATCATTGGACGTCGCAAGTCAAGATACCTATATTTCATTCGGAGTTCATCGCCCCCATCCGATTCATTCTCAATTGTAAAAGGAGGTGTTTCCGACGTGTTCAACACTATTATTTTATCAACTATTATTTCAATTTCACCTGTAGGCATCTTTGTGTTTTTGCTATGTCTTTCAGCAACTTCACCTTCCACCTGAATCACATACTCGCGACCCAATTTACGTGCCTCTTCACATATATCAGCATTTGTTTCCATATTAAATGCCAATTGAGTTAAACCATACCGATCGCGCATATCAATAAAGGTCATTCCACCCAAATCACGCGATTTTTGAACCCAACCACTTAAAGTAACCCTCTTTCCAACATTCGAGATATTTAACTCGCCACAAGTATGCGTCCTGTACATTTTATATCTATTTTTGAATTTATGCACGAAGATAAAAAGAAATTCGAGCCTAATACCTCTAAGAATCTAATTTTATGGAACCTATAATTTTTTCGCATGACTTTTTTATGAAAGAAGCCCTCAAAGAAGCCCAGTTAGCTTTTGATAAAAATGAGGTTCCAGTAGGCGCAGTTATTGTTGCCAACAATTCTGTAATAGCAAGAGCCCACAATTTAACAGAAACCCTGAATGATGTTACAGCTCATGCAGAAATGCAAGCCATTACAGCTGCCACTAATTTGCTCGGAGGTAAATATCTAAAGGATTGTACTCTTTACGTAACTCTAGAACCATGCGTAATGTGCGCAGGGGCTTTGTTTTGGTCTCAGATTTCAGAAATAGTTTATGCTGCACATGACGTTAAGAGAGGGTTTTCTTTAATTCATCAGCCTCTGATTCATCCAAAAACAATTATTACAAATGGTATTATGGAGACCGAGGCAGGTGCTTTGATAACTGATTTTTTCGCGCGTAAAAGAAAAAAGCCCGGAATTTGATAATCCAGGCTTAATTTTATATAATAGCAGTAAATAAAGCTGTTTAGAACTTAAATGAGAGGCCACCTGTGGCAAGCGAACCACCACCAATTCCTACTTCAAAATGTGCACCAACATTGTCGGTAAAGAAATATCTTAATCCGGTTGATATTCTAAATGCAACAGGAATCGAAGGAAAGTCTACAGTATCCTCAAAATTTGCTTCTGTCGATTCAACTGATCTATCACTTGATTTATACCCAAGACCAAAACCAAAATAATAATCAACAGCTTCTGTTGTTGCAACATGAAAATTCATGCGCCCCATAATTCTAGTTTGAGTAACAGAATATGTAGTTTCGTAATTTGTGCCTGATGATTCATATGTTTGACTGAATTCTGAATCCCTAAAATTTGCATCAATACCTAAACCTATTACATCTGAAACCATATATTCGAACCTGACACCTGCAGGGCCTACAATACTGTAATTTGATCCTGATGCACCATCAATTTCAAATGCTTTCCAGAATGAAGTTGATAAACTATAGCCATAATAAGCATCAAGAAGTATACTTCCTTCACCTACTTGAGCTTTTGACTCAACACTAGAAAAACCTATAGCAATAACTGCTACAACAACAAATAATAATTTCTTCATAATAAATTTAATTAGTTTACAATAAGATTCTTCTTTCCAAATTACTGTTGAATTAATAAACTAAATATACGCAATTGTTTTCCAAAGGTTCCAAATATTCAAAATATAGTATTAACATATACTTGTCTAATTCCAAGTTAAAATTTAAATTTGACGAAATTCAAGCAACGAAAAATGACAATTGATACTAAAAAAAAAGTTATTGCAATACAAATACGAAGAATGATAACCTTATTAGTATTTGCTATTCTTATTATCTGTGTTTTATTAATTGGCAAACTACCTAATACATTTTTAGGACTTGATAAGTATAGCTGGAGTATTGTTATAGCAGGGTTGTATTTGTTTGCCATAATCTCAGAAAACATTTTCCAGTTTAACTACATCTATTTCAGCGATGAAAACAATAGGTTAGTTCTACGATATTTTTCACTTGGCTATTTCAACCGCACGAAAAAATCGATTGAATTTCCTACCGATGAACTTTTATCTTACCAAATATACGAATATATGTATGGTTATAAGAAGAGGATTGTTTTGCATCGCATTCGCAATAATAAAGAAGCTAAATATTCTCCAGTAAGTTTGAGTATTTTGAGTAAAGAGGAGTACTCGCAATTCATAAAAGCTCTAGATAGTTACAAGAAATTTTAAGCTCTGATTATTGAATGAACCAAACCGACCTTTTCAAAATGGGCCTATCAATGATTCCAAACGTTGGTCCACGAATTTGCAGGAAACTAGTATCTTATATTGGTAGTGTTGAAGGAGTCTTTAAAGAAAAAAAAACTGCCTTAAAAAAAGTTCCTGGTATTGGAGATACTATTTTAGCAAGAATAAATAGAGATAACATATTGAAAATAGCCGAAGGAGAATTAGATTACCTAAATCGACAAGGCCACCACTGGAAATTTTATCTCGACAAAGAATATCCTGCCAGGTTAAAAGAATGTGAAGATGCACCTATTGTGTTGTTCTATAAGGGCCAATATTTATTTAACCAGCCAAAGGTTGTTAGTATTGTAGGCACTCGAAAAAGTACCGATATAGGACAAGCAAATTGCGAGAAATTTGTGGAGGATTTATCATCTATGTTCCATGATATTGTTATTGTTAGCGGATTTGCTTACGGAATTGATATTTGTGCTCATAAAGCCACTTTAAAGTCAGATAGAAAAACCATTGCTGTTCTTGGAAATGGAATTGATGTTGTTTACCCTTCATATCACAAAAAATACTTGACTCAAGTTGAAGAAAATGGGGCTTTTGTTTCAGAATTTCCCTCACGAAAAAAACCCGATCCAGGAAATTTTGTAAGCCGGAACAGAATTATTGCCGGATTAGCTGATGCAACTCTGGTAGTTGAATCGGGATTAAAAGGGGGTGCTTTAATTACAGCTGATATGGCAAACTCGTATAATAGAGATGTCTTTGCCTTCCCTGGAAGAGTTAACGATTCCAGCTCTTCTGGATGCAACAACCTCATAAAACAAAATAAAGCAGCACTCATTGAATCGGCACAAGATATGGTCGACTTTCTAAGATGGGATATCGAATCAATATCCAAACCTATCCAACAATCATTATTTATTGAACTCAATAAAGAAGAGCAACTTATAATGAATATTCTTCAACAAAATAATTCGATTGAACTTGACAGAATTGCTAATGAAGTAAAACTGCCAGTATCGGCCGTCTCAGCTACACTTTTAACACTTGAATTCAAAGGTTTGGTTAAGGCGCTACCAGGAAAGACATTTAAAGCAATATAGAATCCCAAATTAGTATCAAATTTGTTTTTCACTTTACTCATTGTCAAGTATCTTCGTGGCTCAAATGTAGAATATGAAGTTTATTGATACACATTCACATATTTATCTTTCTCAATTCGATGAAGATTTAAATCTTACTGTCGAACGAGCAATTCAAAATGGTGTGAACAAAATTATTCTTCCCAATATTGATTCAGAATCTATTCTTGCGAACAAAGAAATATCCAAAAAATATCCAGAAGTTTGCTATTCATTAATGGGACTACATCCAACATACGTAAAGGATAACTTTAAAGAGGAACTTGAAAAAATATTTTCTGAGCTCGAATCAGACATATATATTGGGATCGGTGAAATTGGGATAGATCTCTATTGGGATAAAACACATATAGAAGAACAAAAACTTGCTTTCAAACAACAAGTTGAATACGCTTTAAAAAATGACTTACCTTTTGTTGTTCATGCAAGAGAATCCTTTTATGAAATTATTAAAGTGCTTGAAGAAATAAATTCACCGACTTATAAAGGAATTTTTCATGCCTTTTCAGGTACAATTGAAAATGCACAAAAAATAATTGAAATGGGGTTTCTGCTAGGTATTGGTGGAGTAGTAACTTTCAAAAATTCAAAACTCCCTGAAGTAGTCGAACATATTGATCTAAGTCATGTTGTACTCGAAACAGATTCTCCGTATCTTGCACCCACGCCTCACAGAGGTAAGAGAAATGAAAGTAGCTATATACCATTAATTGCAAAAAAAATTGCTGAAATAAAGTCTACTACGATTGAAGAAGTTGCAGAAATGACAAGTTCAAATGCAACAATACTATTTGGATTATGAACCAATTAAAACCATCATTATTAATTATTTATACAGGTGGAACCATTGGAATGGTAAAAGATTCAAAAAACGGTTCTTTAAGACCCCTTCCGTTTAACCATATCATGGACGAGATCCCGGAAATTAGTAAAGCTCAATGTTTTATTTCTTCTTATACTTTTAATCCACCACTCGATTCATCAAATGTGAATCCTGAACAATGGGTAAAAATTGCATCGATAATAGACCAGAACTATAATAAGTACGATGGATTTGTAGTTTTGCATGGAACAGATACCATGGCATTTTCTGCTTCAGCATTAAGCTTTATGCTTGAAAACCTATCTAAACCTGTTGTTTTTACGGGTTCTCAATTACCAATTGGTTCACTTAGAACAGATGCTAAAGAAAACCTTATATCCGCAGTTGAACTCGCAGCTGCTCACCACGACGGTGTTCCTATTGTGCCGGAAGTATCAATATATTTCGAGAGCAAATTGTTCCGTGGAAATAGAACATCAAAGTATAATGCCGAAGAGTTTAATGCATTTAAATCATATAACTTTCCAGCTTTAGCTGAAATGGGTGTTCATATCCGCTACAACCTGCCTCTAATAAAAAGAACTACTAAAGAGCAAAAGTTTAAAGTCCATTATAATTTAAATACTGATGTTGCAATATTAAAAATTTTCCCTGGCATAAGTAAAAAGGTTGTCGAAGCTGTATTAAATATTGATGGTTTAAAAGGAATTGTTCTGGAAACTTATGGAGCCGGAAATGCCCCCTCCATTGATTGGTTCATTAACGAAATAAAAGAAGCCTTGAAAAAAGGAATAATTATATTGAATGTGTCTCAATGTGCCGAGGGTACTGTTGAAATGGGAATGTATGAGACCAGTCTTGAACTTGAAAAGGCTGGAGTAATAAGTGGCCGTGATATTACTACTGAGGCAGCAGTTACTAAGCTAATGTATACATTCGGTAAAAATTCCTCTCAAGATGAAATTAAATTCGATTTAAATTGTTCTTTGCGTGGAGAAATAACGGTTTGAAAGTTAACAATTAATTTATTTTTAGTAATTTTCGCCTCAATTTATTCGAACAAGGCAGTATAATACTGGAGAGGTGGCCGAGTGGCTGAAGGCGCTCGCCTGGAAAGCGGGTATTCCGTGTGAAACGGAATCGAGGGTTCGAATCCCTCTCTCTCCGCTGCAACAGCAGATAAAAGTTCTTTGATTTAAAAGGTTTAATGGAAGAGCCAGAGTACTGAAACAATTGAAACAAACTGTTTACTCTTGCCTATATAATACAGACAATCCATCTCTCACAGCAGAGATCATTTAAAATAATATTTCGTATTATAGGAGAAAAAGTTATTTCAAATATGATGAATTATAGCAATTATAAGCTAGAAACGGATTATATTTGCTATCCAGATCTAAAAAAATCATTTTATTTGTTATTTTTTTAACAAAAGGAATGGTTTTTGTAGTTTAAGCGCTCTAAAAAATAGAATTAATTAAATTTTAAAATAAAACATCGAAAAAGAGAAACATTAATAAATTAAAGTCATGAAAAAATTATTTGCATTTTTAGCTGTAATTGGGATACTAAGTTTCGGAGTATCAAATGAATTGAAAGCGCAGAGTTCTGATGTTGCTACCGAACAGGGTGCTGACTCTGTCGCGGTAGATACACTTGCTACTGCTGATGCAGCAGAAGTTGACGCTGCAACTGATGAGTTGCTAAAAGAAACTCCTCCAATTCACCAACAAGTAAAAGCCAAGTTTATAGAAGGTGGTCCAATGTTTATGATTTGGGTACTTCTTTGTTTAATCTTTGGTTTAGCATTAGCTATTGAAAGAATTATTTACTTGAATTTAGCAACTACAAATACTGACAAACTGCTTACAAGGATTGAAGCAGCTCTTGAAGAAGGTGGTATTGAGGCAGCTAAAAACGTTTGTCGTAATACTCGTGGACCTATCGCTAGTATTTTCTATCAAGGCCTTGACCGTGTAGATGAAGGTCTTGAAATGGTTGAAAAATCTATTATTTCTTATGGTAGTGTTCAAATGGGTCTATTAGAGAAAAACTTAAGCTGGATTTCACTGTTCATCGCTATTGCTCCTATGCTTGGTTTCATGGGTACAGTACTTGGTATGATTAGTGCATTCGAGAAAATTGCTGAAGCTGGTGATGTAAACGCTGCTCTTGTTGCAGATGGTATTGGTATGGCACTTATTACAACAGTATCAGGTCTTATTGTTGCAGTATTCCTACAAGTTTTCTACAACTACTTGCTTTCAAAAATCGATTCAATGGTTAACCGTATGGAAGATTCTTCTATATCATTGATGGACATTCTAGTAAAATACGATCTTAAAAAGTAATTGAACCATGAGTAAGATATCATCAATAGTACTATATATACTTGCCGGGATATCGATTATTTTAGCTGGAGTCTTCTTTTTTGGACCAACAGCTACGGTAAACGGTGTTGAGGATGTTCCTCTTCGCTTCGATATTAACTTGGCATGGGCAGTAGTTCTTTTTGTTCTAACTGTTCTGATTACTCTTTTCTTCTCTATCGAATACCTGATTACACACCCTAAATCTCTAAAAGGTGCTGCTATTAGTTTAGTGTCAGGTATAGTTCTTCTAGGTGTTGCTTACCTGCTTGCTTCAGGAGCACCTATTGTAGGCGCTAAAGAGCCTGTATCAACCGCATTATCTAAATGGGTTGATGTAGGTTTAATTGTTACGTATATTCTTGGCGGCGTTGCTATTCTTGCGATGCTTGTATCTGAGATTTACAGAGCACTTAAATAGTAGTTGTTACATGGTGTACCTTGGTACACTCTAAATTAAAATTCTATGGCTAAAAGAGAATTACAGGAGATAAACGCAGGGTCGATGGCTGACATCGCCTTCCTCTTGCTCATCTTTTTCCTGGTAACTACAACTATGGATACAGACTCTGGTATTGTAAGGAAACTTCCTCCAATGCCAGAACCTAATTCAGAGCAAGAAGATATTCAAATTAAAGAAAGAAATATCTTTGTAGTGCTAGTAAACCGTGACGACCGATTATTGGTTGAAGGTGAGCAAATGAATATAAAAGATCTAAGAAAAGCAGCAAAAGAATTTATAGAAAATCCAGCAAATTCGCCTGACCTTCCTGCAAAGGAACCAGTTACTTTTGATTTTCTGGGAACTATTGAAGTTACAAAGAAGCATGTAATATCATTGCAAAACGACAACGGTACAACCTATAAAACTTATATAGCGGTTCAAAATGAACTTGCTGCAGCTTATAACGAACTCAGAGATGAACTTTCATTGAGCAGATTCAGCAAAAAATTCGATGATCTTGACAAGGAACATCAAGATGTAATTGAAGATGTTTATCCAATGAAGATTTCCGAGGCTGAACCTAAAAACGTAGGAGGATAAGCTATGATAGGAGGTCGATTTAAGAAAAAAACAGACAAAGGACTTCAGGCAATTTCTACTGCATCATTACCAGATATTGTTTTTATGTTACTATTCTTTTTTATGGTAACAACTGTGATGAAGCAGGATGATTTGAAAGTTAAGGTGAAGGCACCAGCTGCAAATCAGGTTAAGAAGCTTGAGAACAAATCCTTGGTTAGTTATATCTATATAGGACAACCCGTAAAGTCTGGCAAATTTGGTACTCTTCCCAGAATTCAGCTAAACGATGCTTTCGCTGATCCAGAGCAAATTCGTGAATTTATTGCTGCTGAAAGAGAAAGTCTTAAGGAACCTGACAGACCAAAAATGACCGTATCGCTTAAAGTTGATGGCAATACAGAAATGGGTCTTGTAACTGATGTGAAGATGGAATTACGTCGTGCTAGCGCGCTAAAAATTAACTATTCTACTAGAAAATCAGATCCACTTGCTTTTGGTAACAGATAATTTTTTAGCTCAAAATATTTAGAATGAACTGCCTCTATTTTAGGGGCAGTTTTTTTATGCACCAAATTGAAAATTGGCAGGCTATTTGCCATATAGATAAAAGTAATAATCTTTAAATTATATAGTTATGGCAAAACGTTCGATTCCAGAAATTAATGCCGGATCAATGGCAGACATTGCATTCCTTCTCTTAATCTTTTTTTTAGTTACAACAACCATGTCAACCGATATGGGAATTGTACGAAAACTACCACCCTTTATAAAAGATAATCCTCCGGTAACTTTGAATAAAAGAAACCTCCTAAATGTAAGGGTAAATCGAAGTAACCAAATAATGGTTAACGGTCAACTCATTCAATTGTCAGAATTAAAAGAAAAAACAAAAGAATTCATTCAAAATCCAGATAACAAATCTGACTTACCTGAATTAAAACTAAAAGAGATTCAAGGAATTGGCGAGATTAAATATACATCTCAGCATGTAATATCGCTTATGAATGATAGAGGAACTACCTACAAGACTTATATTGCTATCCAAAATGAGTTAGCTGCAGCTTATAATGAGCTAAAAAATGAGCTCGCACTTGAACTTTGGAACAAAGAATATGAAGATTTAAGTAAAATAAGAAAGAAAGCTGTTGAAGAGGTTTATGGGATGAAGATTTCAGAAGCTGACCCAGTTAATATAGCTTCAAATTAGGGGTTACAGTAATCTAATAATATCAGTGTGCAAATAATTAAAGTCGGAAGATTTTCAATCTACATGAAAACTTTCCGACTTTTAATATATTCAATTGATGTCTTAACTATTTAAGTCTTGTTTTTAACCTCAAATATGCATTATACAAGCATATTTGACTCTACGAGCCAACGAAAGGTCCTGTTTACCATGACTTTTATTGGGGTTTAATCCTGATAAAGAGAATCACCAAACAGGTATTATTAATACCCTTGTAACTCTCTGATTTTCTTTCGTCAAATTATTCATTTATATTCAAATTAATAATGTGAGTTTAATAATCTAATCTCTACTACCCAATAATCGAAGTAAAAAATATAATAACATAGCTAGTGAAGACAAAGCTGCAACTACATATGTATAAGCTGCCCATTTCAGCGCATCTTTAGCCTGAGAATGGTTATAATAATTAGTAACTCCACTATTCGATAACCAGGCAAGTGCCCTCCTACTTGCATCAATTTCTACAGGTAGAGTTACAAAAGATACCAAGGTGAACACACCGTATGCAACAACAATAATTGTTAGTGCTATCATTTCAAAGCCTTGCAATATAAATATTCCAAAAAACATTAATGTGAATATTGTATTAAGAATAGTTGCACTTACATTTTGTATTGGCACTAATGCTGAGCGCAGTGCTAAAGGAGCATAAGCTTTTGCATGCTGAACTGCATGACCACATTCATGAGCTGCCACTGCAGCAGCAGAAACACTTTGACCATAGTATACATCATGGCTAAGGGCTACAGTTTTTGTTGCCGGATTATAATGATCGCTAAGCTGACCTTTCGTAGGAACAATCTGAACATCAAAAATTCCATTATCGTTAAGCATCTTTTGTGCTACATCTTTACCCGACATTCCATTTGCAATTGGAATTTTTGAGTATTTCTTGAATTTTGACTTTAGTCTTGCACCAACAATCCAACTGAATATTGCAAAAACTATAAATATTAATATGTATCCAAAATCTATCATAGCTAATCTATTTAAGCTTTTTCATAACAAATAGCTTACCAAAGCTATTTCCATGAAAACTAGGTGTCAATTTGACATTCAAAGATGAAAAACAATGTAAAAAATCAAATAAGAAAGAAAGTTTGACATTGATTGCAATAAATTTTGGTCATTAAAAAAACTTATCTATATTTGCACCCGCTAAAGATAGGGTAACACTATGATTTAGCATTTAAATAGAAGCAAGATATCTAAAAATATATTGCGGGGTAGAGCAGTTGGTAGCTCGTCGGGCTCATAACCCGGAGGTCGCTGGTTCAAGTCCAGTCCCCGCTACTACGATAACCCTTGAAGACCCAGTCTTCAGGGGTTTTTTGTTTTTACCAGTTACACCAGAGTTACAAAAAAAACGGATCAATCCGAAAAGTTGTGTCTGAAAAAATAGATTCTTTTCTTTGCATACATGAAAGAGCAAGAGTTATTACTGCGCTATATTTTACCAGCAGGTATACTAGAATATTTTATAATTACAGATGTAAAGGAAGTTGAAAGAGCAGGGCTTTTTGTGTCCTTAGAAGAGAAAAATATTGTTCCAGAAGAGTATAAAGAGACTAAACATAAAGCTCACGGTTTTCATAACGAAGTCACCATTCAAGACTTTCCAATGCGAGGTAAGCCATGTTTTTTACAGGTAAAAAGAAGAAGATGGTTGTTACTTGAAAGTGGCAAGGTAGTTAGTAGAGATTGGAATATAGTAGCGCAAGGAACCCGAATCACGGAGGATTTTGCGAATTTTTTAAAAGGAATTAATAGATAATAATCCTATTAGTATCTTTAGTCTTGCCAAATATTTTAGTTTGAATGGGCGGAGACTGGAAGAACAATATGTTAGTCATCTTAGCGGTTTCCCGGAATGGGACCAATTAAGACATGCTGAAAACTGGGTTTTATTTGAAGATAATCTAGGCGAATATTTAAGTATTGATGAGACATGCTTATCGCAAGGTGAGCTTTACACAGTAATAACCAACAAAGCTGCTCGTGGTAAGAAAGGTGCCCTGGTGGCCATGATAAAAGGGGTAGATAGTGATAAAGTAATACAGATATTGCACCGCATACCAGCCAGGAAGCGTTATAATGTAAAAGAGATAACCCTTGACATGGCCTCTACAATGCAACGAATAGCTAAGAAAGCTTTCCCCAAAGCAGAACAGGTAACAGATCGATTTCACGTGCAAAGATTAGCAGTTGAAGCTTTACAGGAACTTCGCATCAAGTACAGATGGGAGGCGATTGAACAGGAGAATAAAGAAATTGAACTGTGCAAAGAGCTTGGAAAAACCTTTATTGCTGAAAGGCTGGAAAATGGAGATACTCATAAACAACTACTTGCAAGAAGCAGATATTTATTGTTTAAGAATGAAAATAAGTGGACTCCTAGTCAACATCAAAGAGCTGAAGTGTTATTTAATTACTATCCTGACCTTAAGAAAGCTTACAATCTATGCAGGGAACTAGGAAGTATTTATGAAAAAACTACAATACGCGAGGTTGCTATGACTAAGCTTGCCAAGTGGTATGATAAAGTAGAAAAGGCAGGCTTTAAGACATTTAACACAATAGCTCGCACAATCCAAAACCATTATCAAACAATCCTAAATTACTTTAACAATCGAAGTACAAATGCGTCTGCTGAATCATTCAATGCTAAAATTAAAGCTTTTAGAAGCCAGTTTAGAGGGGTGAGGAATATCCCTTTTTTCCTATTTAGGTTATCAAAAATCTATGCGTGAAAATAAAAAGACACAACTTTTCGAATTGATCCAAAAAAACGTGAAAACAAGTACTCAAAAAGAGCAAGAAAGAGTAAAATTGAATATGATTTTTGTGACTTAAAAAATAAAAAATCTAAACTGATAACTTTCTACATTGCCAGTTTTCCATTTTAATTACAGGAAGTTTGCTACCTGATTTAATAACTTTCGAAACAAAGTCATTACATCTTTGCATGTCAAATATGCCATTATTAAGTGCTTCACAAAGAAAATCCATAGTAGCTAAATAATCTATTTTGTGCATTGTACAGTAGCTTTTTATGTCTTTTAGATTACTACTTGCTAATATGTTTTTATTATATCTGGCAACAGCTAAACACGCACTTTCTCCATCCCCTTTGAATAGTACCTTTTTAATATAAAAGTATTCTTTCTTAATGGTATCATTCTCTTCTGGAAATTCTATTAAATCAATCAATTTGTACCTTAATAGGTTTTCCACTTCAGTTTTTCTTTTTGGGAACCTCAGAAGTTCGTTGTATACTTTATCTAATATCTTTATTCGGTAAGGAAATATTGTAGGTAAAGCGATAATCTCATTTGCAGTAATGAAATGGGAGATTACATCAGCATCAATTAATATAATCCTATCCGTTTTCCCCATCAGAATCACCATTTTTAAACTTTTCTACTCTTTCAAGGTCAATACCTAAATCCATCATCAAAGAATAATAATGGGTTTCTGATATTTTTTCAGAATCGAACAGATCTTTTGCCAATGTTCCATAATCACCAATCACTAAACCATGATTCCCATCTTCATACAAATCTGTGCTATACCCATGCTCTAAGGCGCTTCTTTTTACATTATATGAATACCTTTCATATCCAGTGTCGTCTATTATCTTCATCTCTTTTAATCTATATAATAGTGCCGCTCTTGAGCAAGTATAGTATTGTTCTATTTTTAGAATAGTGCTTAACTTAATGGTGTTCTTTTTTTCCAGTTCTTCATCAGGAATTAATGACATAATACCAGAATGGGGCAATAGAAAATGCGAGGCAAAAACATCCGCATTATATTCATTTGTATCTTTTCTATCAAAATTACCTGCATTACATATCATTGAGCTGAAATCATCCTGAACAAACAGGTGATAAAGTTCATGACAAATTGTAAAATGCTGTTTGCCTATTGGATGATTGCTATTTACCAATATGAATCTCTTATAGTTATCCTTTTCACCTACCTTCAGTGCCATACCTGAAAAACCAGAACCCAGAGGGGTGTAAAGGGTAATTATATTAAGCTTGGAGAGAAAACTTCTAAATCTTATACAATCTTCGCCATCAATTCCATTTGACAACCTAAATTCATTTGCTTTTTTTTCAAGTATTTGATTCTTCATCGGCGATCAATCTTTTCATCCCCAAATAATTATTGACAATTTTTCTAAATTTTGCCATACTTTCTAAATCCTCTTCGTTAAAATCATTGATACGAAAAGCTAATGCTACATTTGCTGAAGCTTTTTCTGCATTAGGTTCAAAGAGGTCATACTCATCAATGCCAAATAAATTAGCAAGTCTTGAAATGGAGACTGTTGGAATGTTACGATTTCCTTGTTCGTAATAAGAAATCATCTCTCTTGTAACATCAAGGAATTTAGCAACACTTTCTTGCGTAAGCCCAAGCCTTTCACGATAAGCCTTAATATTAGCGCCTATGATTGTGTTTTGTTCCATAATTAGTTATACTCGGATTTGGATAAATTGGTTACAAATATACATAAATATAATAAATAATTTATTAATGTAACAAATTTGTATAGGAATTGTTCTCTTACTTAATAGAAACATAGACTGTCAGAGAAGTTATCATTTCAGTACTTAAACAATAAATGGAGACTTTTAAAAGACTTTTTCAAACGATATAGAAAATATACTTGGCTTTGTTTTTGGCTAAATTGTCGAGTTAAGAATGACCTAAGTCGAAAGTCTATAAAGTATATAATCAGCAACCTATAATTCGTTATTGCAGAAATGACTTAATTTATACCTGAGTATAAAAAAGTAGTCAACTTTTGAGCAAAAGTTATTTTTCTGTTCCATACTCTTCATTGCACTTACTACACATACTCGTGTTTCCTCCATCATCAGTAAATCCTTCTCCACATGCAGTACATTCTTCAATACGATGGTCTAATATTTTTATTTCATAATCTCCAATATTGTTGTGACTTGGGTCTGATTCCACATAAAAAATAATCCCACACCCCCCTTCACATTCAACATCTTCATCAAAACGATATTCAGATAAGGGTGTTACACTATTACATTTTGGACACCTAACATGTAAACTATTACACCATTCACAATTTCCCGTTGAAGCAGTAGTATAATTATGATTCACATGGGTTTCATCATATTCATTTATAATATTTGTATCATACCAATACGAAACAATATTACCATATCCATCTCGACTCCCTCCGCATTCTTCACAATCATAATCATCATCAAATAAATCCTGTTGGCGTGCTTGAATTAATTGGAGGGTTTCTTCACTTACAATATTTTCCTCTATTGTGTTTAGAACTTCTCCAACTATTTTATAAAACTCGCTTTTCGTTTCTTTAAATAAAGGAATTAAATCAGGGTGAAGTGTAGCCTTTCCATTTTCTTTTAGACAGAAGTCTTCTGTATTATATGAAATAAATTTAGCTCCAGAAATATTATGTTTCTTGACATAGAAAATAAAACAAAGTAATTATGAGTAAAGAAGTGAAAGAGTTTAAAGTAACCTGCAGGAGTTGCGGTGATGTTAAATGTTATCCTTTTGTAGATTTCGAAAATGAGATTATTACAAAAAAGAAGAAAGCATGTGGTTGTTTAGGTGATTCATTTGCCACTACTGCAACTTCATTAGCCTGTTTGCCTCTAGGATGTATGTTTGCCGGTGATAGCATTAAAAATAGGCAGCCACCAGAAGAGCGTAAAAAAGTTTATTGCGATGCTGTTGTATGTTCTAAGTGCAAGCTCTAATTTCTCCTTGTTGTATTGCCTTTCTTAGTTAGTTTTGGGCTTCTCAAGTATGTATATCGTTAAGTATTCAAATTCTTTCTTAGGTTTAACCTTTCCTTCTTCAGTTCTGGTTTAGGTTCAACAATAGTCGAGATACAAGGATATTTTACCTTTGCTTTGTACTTTGCCCCTTAGCTTAACTTTATACAACCTTCCTTTAGTGTAGGTTATCATGGAGCCTACCATTTTTCTGTTTTCTGTCCCCATCTTTCCTTTTCTTTCCGTTGATTATAAAGATAAACAAATCCTACTGATGCTGTATCCTGGCATAGGGTGTTAAAATACATTGGTGGTGTTGGCCAGATTACTGCCAGCAAAGTGATTTTGGAATTACAAGACTCTGATGAGGTGTTTTCCTTTGAAGCATTTAAAGCACGTAAATTTTACAACGAGCTGCTATCTATGGGACAGATGTTGGCTAAAGCTAGTATGACAGAACTTACGTTGACCCAAAAAATTGCAGTTATTAGAGATTATTACACACCCATACTGAAATCACGTGAAGCCGATTACCTCACCCGAATGCAAGATGTAGATGTATTAGTCGATCTTGCAAAAAAATACAAAAGCATCGATCGTTTTTTATCTGATTTTGCTCTGGATCCACCCTCTAAAAGAGTAGCCGATCAGAGCACTCCACTTATTGATGAGGGAGAAGAAAATGGCAAACTTACTGTGAGTACAGTACACTCTGCTAAAGGTTTGGAGTGGTATGCAGTATTTATTCCTCACAGCCTTGAAGGAATGTTCCCATCTAACAGAGCAACAACTGTTGAAGAAATGGAAGAAGAGCGACGTTTGTTCTATGTGGCATGTAGTCGTGCGAAAGAAGAATTGTATATTACCTTTCCTCGAAATATTTATTCCTTCGATGCTTTTTTTCATCTACCATCAAGATTTCTGATTGAAATTGATGCTAAGAATTACGAATTTCAAGAAATCTAATAATAAGCTCAAATGATAGTTAATATCATTCTACAGCAATAATGAGACTAAAAAGCATAAGAATATGGTGCAATTAGAATTACAGAGATATTTCTGGTTAGAGTAATAGTAAAATAACAAATTAAGGAAAGGATGCAGGCGAAACTACAGATTTAGTAAAATGAATACAATAACAAACATACATTATGGAATAATTCTAACACTTGACATAAAAAAAGGAGGTTTTAAAACCTCCTTTTTTTATGTATTAAGTATTTCTTCGTAAGCTGTTGCGTCAAGTAATTCATCTAGCTCAGCAACATCAGCCATTTTTATTTTAATTAACCAGCCTTCTCCATAAGGATCTTTGTTAACAAGATCAGGAGTCTCCTCAAGAGCTGCATTAATTTCAATTACAGTTCCTCCTATAGGCATAAATAAATCAGAAACTGTTTTTACAGCTTCAATTGTTCCAAAAACTTCTTCTTTACCAAGATCTTCACCTTCGGTTTCGATTTCAATAAATACTACGTCTCCTAATTCGCCTTGAGCATAATCGGTAACACCAACATAGGCCTCACTGCCATCAATACGAATCCATTCATGATCTTTAGTGTACTTTAAATCTGCAGGTATATTCATTATTTCATACTTTATTTATTCGAAATATTTTTTAATTAACAAAAATATGCTTTTCCCTCGGTTGGTCATGCATTGTTCAAATGATTTTTATCAGAAATTATTGAACCTTAATAATTATTAATAAAACAAAGCAATTCTATTACCTATAATGACATTCTTAGGCTAAATCCAAAATTAGTCTCTGAATTAGGGTAATAATTCGAAACATATGGAGTATTAACATTCCGATCGAAATAGAACTGAATATTTACCCGTTGACTCAGAACATAATCTGCTGTAAGACTAAGTACAAACTTACGTGCTCCAGTAGTAACCTGATCTGCGGTTATCTGAGACACAGAGCGTAGTATGGTAATATTATCACGTATTGATAAATCGAATCGTATGTTTAAATCACTTTTAATTGTTTTTGTGCCGCCCGTTGTTGTTAAATTAAGTGGTACATCCTTAAACCTATAACCAGCACCGAAAACATAATCTCTATTCCTACTCTCAGTAAGCTGACTGTTATTTAAACTTAATGCCAGCATTCGTGTCCTTCTAATTTCAAATTTCGATAACAAACTATTGTGCCATGTCATATCGAAACTTATAAGAGGAGCAAGTTGCTCATTTATTGAAACACCTGAAGGCTGATACTGAATAATAAAGTTATTCTGTGCATCTCTAAATAATCCTTGAAGGTTAACCGGCTCATCATTCTGGGGGAAAAAATCTACATTAGTACCATAGCTGGATATGCTGTATGTCGATTTATATGAGTGAGTAAGCGTAAGGGTTTTAAGGAATTTTTGAATAAAGCCGATTTTTGATAATCCATCGAATGTTACTTTCCAGTTTGGTAATGCTAACCAACTAAACATTTCAAGTGGCATATTTGCAGGATCACGGTCAGTATAAGCTGACTGAAATGCATACATCAATACTTCTGAAGATGTTGAACCATATCCATCACTATACCCTGTTTCACTACGTTGGGACAAACTTTGATAATATTCAGGATTATTTTCGACCATTCTGTTACTTAACCGCTTGGAGATAATTGTCCGATTATCTCTAAACTTGTTGTAAACATTCGACTGCCAGTTATTATCTTTCGATACGTTCTCGAATGCAGAACCTATGGTTATTGTAGATATTGAAAAGTTTCCACCTCTGTACTTATCTCCAAATGGATTATCAAGATAATTAAAGTAGTCTTGCTCAGTCTTGTGCGAATGAGTACGCATTCCTGTCACATCAATCCTAAATCCTTCAAATGGTTCAAAAGTTGTTCTGTAATTAAAGGTTTCATTAACTGCAAAAATTGTGGGACTACTAAATGTTGGATTTTGAGTCATCCACCCATTATAGTAGGCATCTTCTAAGATTCCATCATCTTGCCAGCCTAAAATAAACGGCCAGCCAGGAGCACCGTTAAAATCACCCATATCAAACCCAAGTATATTAGTTTCTGGCAAATAACCTGGTAACATTGTTGACCCTGTTCGATTATAAGACAAGTTTATGTTTTTAATTCCTAAAACAAATCTAATTGCATTCTCTCCAACAAATATAAATGGATTTTCACCTTTCTCAATTTTCCCTTCCACAAACACTGTTACACCCGACAAATCCTCATCAGCTTCCAACGTAATTTTGTTATCAGAAATTATGACTAGTTTCACAGGTTTTTCAGTCCCCTCAACATCAAGAACCTTAACAGTTACTTCTTCTGTTCCTAGTTTATGAATTATATTTTTAGGCTGCCCTTTCTTAAAGAAGGTTTTCTTAGTGTATTCGACAGTTTTGTACTTAACATCTTTCTTCGATTTTCTTTTTCCAGAATATTTTGAATCCAGCCTTTTAAAGTAACCTACCTTATTGTAAAGGTTCTTCATGTTAAAGTTACTTGTTAATTTAATCGAATTAGAATTTTTAAGTGTATGCCCTAAAATATCCTCTTGATCTAGGAGAAGTGGTCCACGAGTCCAATTGTAGGTGGCATCATACGAAGCCTTAAAATTTGTCCAGTTAAGAAAAGGTATTTTACTTAGTGGTAAGGTATAAGTTAGCCCCCACTTTTGATTAAACTGCATATTCCGTCCACCATTCGAAATGTTAACCCTTACAGAGTCTTTCCACTCTTTGTTATTACTTTCAAACCAATCGTCGGGGCCAATTGGCTCATCAATTATTGCCCTGTTTGAAGCATTGTAATCAAATTTCAGAGCTCGTGTTAGATCCCATCGTAAAGTATAGTCTCTATCCCAATAAAATCCTTTGCTTGTTGTTGGCTCGATAATTAGATCAATATTTTGATTCGCATAAACATTTCGCATTTTCATTGATTGATAATCACGATCAAATTTAGTGCTGAAAGTAAATGCTGACGGTTGATAGTTAAAGTTGAAATCTCGAATAATCCTTAATGCAGGCTTTCTAAAAGCTTTAGTTTTATTAAATGGTGTTACAGGTTTTGGTCTGTTATTAAACACATAGTTTAAAGATGCTCCGTATTTTCTTTGCTTATTATATTCAAGGCTATAATTCCTGGAATTTGTCTCTGAATATGCTACAGTTGCAGATAAATTCGAAGGAGAAATAATCTTTGCTTTTTTTAACTGTTTATTCCACCGTACATTGGTTAGATTGAAACTTTTGCGCTCTGTAACATCTCTTGCATTCCGCTTTATTTCTGCTCTCTCCTCCTCTGTATCGGCAAGATCAAGAGCATCTTTAAGTTTCACATCAGGGTCTTGTGGATTATACTCTGGGTTTATGGTGGTATTTGAGTAACCAATAAACATTGGTATGGAGACCTTAGCTTTCTCAGGAAAGAATTTTCCCAACTCTAGATTTGTGGAAAAATCTATCTGGTTTATCTCTTCTTTCTGTCTTTCTTCCACTGTTTGTTCAATAGATCCAAAACCGGGTTTACTAGTTGCTCCAGCAAAACTCACTATTCCTAAATCAGCCAGCTTTGCCTGAAATTGCCCATTTGCTGCCCAACCTCCTTTATTATTGAATTCAGTTAATCTTAATTCATTTACCCAGATTTCTGCTGACTTGGCTTCTCCATCGTTTGTTACATTCGTGGCATCATCTCCTGGATTACGAATACCAATCATTATCTGACGGATATTGCTCAAATTAGGGTTACCCTTTACTTTAATCTTGTTAAACCCACCAGGCTTTCCAAACTCATCTTTGTCTGTTGGAACAGGTTTTTCTACTTCCTTAATGTAGATGTTTTGCGGATCAATAAAAGGGTCATCCTTCATTGCTATATTCCGCTCAATCTTTAGATTTACTAGTTTTTCTAGTTCAAGTTTAATATTATTAACTGTAGGCCAAACCTTATACTCACCATTTTCATCAGTATTATATTGTCCTGGAGGAGTTATTGTAAGTGGAACTTCATACTCATAATAATTATTTTGATAATCCGATCCAATCCTTACAAATACACTTAGTTCATTATCCAATAGCTGATCATCAGAACCTGGAATTTCCGTAGCATGAATAAACATCTCTAGGTTTTTATATTGCCTAAGGTCTAACTGAACATTTTTAAATACTGCACGAGCGTCGTTATCTGGCAACCTATAAGCTTTAAGCAATAATGACTGTTCATTTAACTGTCTGACCTGTGGTTGATTTGGATCTGTCATCCTGGTAATTCCAGGAGGTAGCATATAATTCACAGGAATCTTAGCTCCATTTTCCTCGATATTAACACTAGACACTTCTAAAACAGTTTCACCGGTTTGATCTGTTATTGTTGGTGCAGATTGGTAAATATCTTGTTTATACCTTCTCCACTCTCCGCGAATAAGGCTTAATGTTGCGAAACGAATAACAACATCCTGCTCAAAACCATTTAGCATTATTCGCATAAATCTTATGGATCTGAAATCCTCAATGCCTCCAACCTTCGATTCCCAATCATCAATCGGCACCCTAAACTGATACCATGTTACAGGTAAAGGATTTCCTTCTACATTTCGTATTTCTCTGCTATCTACGATATAATTTGATCCGACTTGAAAGTCTTCCGGACGAAGACTAACATGATATTGAAAATATGATTCAGCATTGTTCAGTGTATTGTCTCTGTTGATATCCTCAACATCTGGCGTTGTTTTATTAGCCGCAGCGTAATCACTACCATTTTTCTCAGCAACAGGAGAGTTTTTCTCCAGACCATTATAGTTCTTATACCTCCTTAAAATGTCATGAGCATTATCATCGTGATCAGAACTAAGGTAGTAATCAAAATTATCTCCAGCTGGGTCAGGAAGATTTTTAAATTCTTGGAAATGTTCTCCCTCAGCAATATCATTTAATCCATCAAGTCCAATATCTTGTCTTTCACGAGCATCCGGGTCATAATCAAATGCGTTTACCAAGGATTTACCAGCAGGCACATAACCCCAGATTGTGCTATCCACATTTATGAGTTCATCTGTAGTTGGAAATCCATTTTCAAAAGACTTCTTTCCATCTCGTAAAATATCTTCCGAAATTTCTCCTAAGTGAAAGTACATTTCACCACCAGCATGGCCCTCCCTTTCAACATAAGGATCCATAAGCCAAAATTCAATAAATTCAATATTTGATGCCTCAAAATCCGTTGTTACAATTTCGCGCATTATTCCACCCCAACTATCCTGAGGATTATTTAATATTCCATTATCGGCGTCATAGTTGTACGGCCCGCGCTCTCCGGGATAAAAGTTCAGGTTAAACACAGATAATCTACTCTCAAAGCCGGATATCTCGTCATCTCTATTGGGGAAAAGCTCTTTTTGCTTAATTTGTCTTACTTCATGGCTTGTTACATCAACATTTCCTGGCTTAAAGGAGCTAGTCCCATAAAATAACGGGTCGATTATATACCATGAGAGTTTTGCTCTACCATAGCCTGAAGGTAATCCTAATTCATTTGAACGGTAAAAGGTTCCGCGTGGATCATTCGGTGCACTTGAAAGATTCCATGAAGGAAATGTTTTAAGTTCAATTTTAGTTTGGGCCCCTTCAAAATCATCAATGTAAGCTATACCGTTTTTACCTATCATTTTTGATTGACCCGGAATTAACTGAGCAAACTCAGCATCCAGGGCAAAACTTGAAACTTCCTTGGTCTCAAGTAATGGAATTTTGTCAATAACAGAGGTTAATAACTGCGATTCGGTTCTGTATGATGTATTTAAACCCCATATAGTATTTGATATGGGTTCCTCCCCAATATTTACTTTATTAGTTAATGGTCGCTCGGTTAAACGAAGTATAGTACCACCAAGATTAAAATTCTCTGAAAATTTATAATCTAAATGCGTTCCCAACAGAGTTTTTGTTTGCATATTGAAAAGTGAATTACTCTCCAATTTTATCTGTATTGGCGTACCCGATTCAACTATTCCCTGATTCAATATTTTTACTCTACCAAGTGTATAATCAACAGTATAGTCTGTATTCTCAATTAACTCACGACCTCCGGCCAATACCTTAACAGACCCACGTGGAATATTCATTGCATTCAATTGAATATCGGAGCTCGAAGATGATTTATAATGTCCTTTTAGTACGAACTTATTCTTTTCAGCAACTTGTTGAGCTTTTGTTTGGGTTGAATCATATAACTCATGAAACACATATTTTTTTGCAGAACGTTTGAATTTTTCATAGTCTCGATGTGACGGATTATCCCCCAGAATTTGCTCTTCCATGTAGCTACCAAAAGGTTCTACAACAGGAAAAATTACGCGACCATTCCTGGAATTAATTGTAATTCCTTCGGCAAAATCGAACATGCCATCGGGGTATGGTTCCCTCCTGGCATCCAGATTATCGAGTTCAAGTACCTTTAATAATTGTTGTTTATAAACACCCAGAAAATCAGTACCTACTATTTCAGGAGCAAAATCGGATTCTTCACCTGTAAGATAATTTGTGTAAGCTCCTGTCTCATCGTTTCGATATAAAATATTTAATACAAAATCTTCACTACTTACTTGGTAAGCACCAATGGAATAAATATTTTTCATCATTAGGTCCCAGTTGGCTAACAGAGGTGTTTGAGTAATGCCTTTTAGCAACTTTACAACAAGCACATTAGGAGCTTCAACAGAACGCGATAATTCACCAACTGCGTATCTTTGTCCTTTATAAGTATAAACATAAGAAACTGCAAGTATTTCGTCATTCCTTAACGGTGAGTTCAAAGAAATATATCCTAGTTCTCTGTTTACTGTATACTCTCGTGTAGAAAGTGGTCTTGCACTTTCTAGTCCTTGGTAGTCACGCCCTCCGGCATATGTATATCGTGAGTCAGATATTGAAGCAAATCCAACATCAATTGTTGATTGGTTTCTAAAATTGTTATTCGATGCAATGTCGCTATACAGGCGGTTTAGATCATTACTAGCAGGTTGATTATATTCCGTAGATGGATAAATAGTATTTGGGTTTGCCTGAAAATTCGGCAATCCTTCAGGATTATACCCTTCACCTAAATCCATAACTGCTAATACATCTCGCGAATTGGTAAAGTCGTTTTGTTTGTTCACAACCCAAACCTCAATCTCTTCAATTTTAAGCTGCGATTCTATATGAGGCAGATTCTCCAACCACACGTTGTAGTTATCGCGAAAAAAGTGAGATAGAAAGAAATGTCGGTTTACATCGTATTGGTCAATATCAATTTCGAATTCTGTTTGTTGTGCACCACCCTGTACATTTATCGAAGATGATTCACTTCTTTGATGGCTAAGCACTGTTGATACAGTAAGCTTGCCAAATTGCAGCTCCGTTCTTATTCCAAAAAGACTCTGGCTTCCGGTAATAAGTGTTCCGGGCAGAGGAAATGAAACATCTCCTGCTTCAATTTTTTTAATTATTTCATCTTCCTTTCCAGAGTATTCCAGCTTAGTTTTATTTTCAAAGTCGAATGTAGCTTCAGTATTATAGTTTAATCCCACTTCCATTTTATCACCAATGGAACCGGTTACATTCATCATAATCTTTTCCTTAAAAATAAAAGAACCATTACGCTGATTTCTTACAGGTATTGCCGGATTTTCTGAATTTGTAATCGAATATCCAAATATTAGTTCAGCACTTCCTTGGGGAGTAATAGAAATTCCCTCGCTGCCAAAAACCTTATCGATAGCCGTGTTTCCTAATCTAAGTCCTTTTAAAAAGGATGGCCCAGCACCACTTTCTTCCTTAGATTTTGCATCCCAATAAGCTTTTTTTGCTTTTTGCTGCTGATATCTGTTATATTCTTCAAAGCTCATTGAGGCAGCAGGACGATAGTTTATCTGACCTATCTTCTCACTAAAAATGTAGCTATTTGTTTCAGGATCATATACAACTTTTTGTTCCACATTTGACGGAGGAGGCATTAATAATGGCGATGCTGTTCCTGATGTAGAAAAAGGGTATGAATATTTGCTTTCAAGAGGATAACGCAATTGACTCTTTGTGCTATCAGTCGATTGGGCACTTAAAGAAATTAGGTTGCCTAAAAAAAATACACATAACAAAAAAGCTCCCGCTCTCCTCATGAAGTGATTATATTTTTTATTCTTATATTGATCTAGCACAATGTAAAGCTTAGAGCTATAAGACTTTAAGTGCATATTTAATTAATTCTTCTACCGTAGAATCAGGTTTTGCCGCAATAAGCTTATCCAATGCTTTTTCTACTTGTTTTTTTGCAAAACCTAAAACTTCCAAAGCAGATAACGCTTCATTTTTCAAAGTATTGTCTAGAGAGGCAAGGATTTGTTGATCATCAAATTTAGCTTCTACTTTATCTTTTAAATCAACTATAATTCGTTGAGCCGATTTTGCTCCAATACCTTTAATGCTTTTTAGGGTATTTACATCTGCATCGCAAATAGCTCTTTTCACCTCTCCTGCTGGCATTGAGGAAAGCATCATTCGAGCTGTATTAGGGCCTACACCAGAAACAGAAATAAGCAATCTGAACATTTCTCGTTCAATTGCTTCAGCAAATCCATAAAGAACGTGAGCATCTTCTCTTATTGATAAATGAAGGAACAACTTACATTCTTCCTTCCCTTGCAGCTTAGAGAAACTATTTAACGAGATATTTATAAAATATCCTATGCCATTTGCTTCAACTATAGCATACGCAGGTGAAAGCTCAGTAATTTTGCCCTTTATATGTTCGTACATCTTTTCAAATAGTAAAGTCAGTTAATTTTAGTAAACTACATTTCAGACATATCTTGTGATTTTAACGGATTAGAGTTAATTTCTTTATGTCCTTTTCTAGCTTTGAAAATGTCGCAAGCATAATAAATAGCTTTTCTAAAAGAATCAGCAGAAGCTTCATTTTTCCCGGCTAATTCATACGCAGTTCCATGTGCCGGAGAAGTTCTTACTACTTTCATTCCTGCTGTGTAATTAACTCCTCCATCAAAAGCCATGGACTTAAATGGAATTAATCCTTGATCGTGATACATTGCTAATACAGCATCAAACTTTGTATATGAACCTGCTCCAAAGAAACCATCAGCAGGAAATGGTCCAAATGTAAGAACGTTTGCTTCCCTTGCCTCTTCAAGTGCTGGAATAATAATTTCTTTTTCTTCTTCTCCGATAAGCCCATTATCACTAGCATGAGGATTTAAACCTAATACAGCAATTCGGGGTTTGCGAATCCCAAAATCAGATATCAGAGAATTATTAAGTATTTTAATTTTACTAATGATTTTTTCTTTTGTAATGCTTTCCGATACTTGTGATATAGGAATATGACCTGTTACTACACCTATTCGAAAAAAATCATTTATCATTAACATTAACACATCTTCTGCCTGGAATTTTTCCTGTAGGTATTCAGTATGTCCAGCAAACTTAAATGTATCAGATTGAATATTTTGTTTGTTGATTGGTCCAGTAACTAACACATCAATTTTACCTTCAGAAAGATCTTGTGTAGCTTTTTCAAGAGCGTCAAATGCTGAAGTGCCAGCTAGTTCTGTAGATTTCCCTAATTCAACACGAATATTCTCATCTACACAACTAATTATATTTGCCCTTTTGATATTTACCTCATCGGCAGACCGAACATTATTAAAACTAAAATTATCAATATTTAAGGCTTTTCTATGATAGGCAGCAACCTTAGGCGAGCCATAAACAACAGGAATACACATGTCAAATATTCGGTTATCCATCAAAGACTTAATGATAACTTCATAACTTATTCCATTTATATCTCCCTGCGATATGCCTACTACTATTTTATCATTCTTCATTTCGCAATATATTATAAGGATAACCACCAAATTAGTGGATAGATAAATCCCAATTAAAAATTTGCTAAAAATAGTAAATTCGAACGATATAAATAGGAAGCTAAAGCACAGATATTAACATGATGTACCAATTACTTAAATTACTCTACGGTGTCTTCAACAAAATCTAGCGAGTAAAGTATTGCTTCTATTCGATGTACCAGATTTCTTTTTTCATGAGCCGGCGCAAAAACGAATCCTTCTACTGTTACAATTCTCTTTCGAGCCTCGTCGTATTGGGTAATACTAACAAATGGACCTCCCATTGCCATACCACCCTGCATTTTCCAAAGACCTCTAATTTCTTTAGTGTAGCGATTTCCATTCAGATTATATTCAAAAGTATCAAGCTCATATTTACTCTCTGTTGTCATATAAGAACCATCTATCTCTCCAGGTACATTTCTCTCTACCAATGCATTTCTTTTCTCAATAAGAAATTCATTAGTAAAGGTATTTTTTTCGGTGTAAGGGTAATAATATATAATTAGTCCTTCAATAATGTCTCTGTATTCATTTAACAAGTAGATAAAGTTTCCGGTATCAGCGTATAATTTATACCCTTTAGGAACTGTAAGTTTTATATTATGATCTTTTTGAAGCTTATTTACAATTATCTTTTCCGGATTACTTTTATATGCATTCTGTAATCTCTTTAATTCTGCTGTAGAAATTACATCATTGATTTTGCTGGCTTTCTGTTTGTATAATTTCACAAAGGCTTCAGAGTTTGGAGCAGTAATGGTAAGCACTACTTGAGTTTTGGCCCATGTATCATGCTGAATAATTAGTTTTTCCTCGTAATCGGGACCAATTTTTGTTATTAAGATATTTCTTTGACGCTTATATACGTGATCGAAATTTGCATGAGGAACAAATAAATAGTCAAATTTCGGCTCTTCTGATGAAAGACCAGAAACAAATTCTGAAATATTTGCTCGTATTGTCTCTCCTGGTGCCGATTCCCAGAAATTACCTGACATAACAATTACAATGTTATTAGCAGCTCCCTTTACTCCTGGCAATAATGTGCCTTTATCGCTTTTACAGGCAGTAAATAAAACTATTAATAAGGCTATAAATATGGATTTTTTCATGAGTGTAATTATTAATTCTTATATCAAAATTCAAGTTCAATTCATTTTATCAAAAAGCTTGCCAAAAGGAGTTTATTGTTTCACCCAAATTTTAAGTGTCTGACCCGGATAGAGCTTATTAGTTTCCAATTCATTCCAGGCCATAATATTCTCAATTGTACAGTCATGTTTTAAGGCAAGTTTATGAAAGAAATCTCCTTTTTTAACAATATAGGTCAGACAAACTCTACCATTTCTTCTAGCTGCATTAGCTTTTAACTGTGTATATGTGTCCTTCCCTGGTTGTGTCTGATAAATTTTGGCTTCATTTCTAATAAATTCTGAAACCTTATTTTTTGGTAAAATAAGAACTAAAGGTTCTTTTGATTTTGGGATTAAATCTTTTGTGTATATCGGATTTAGGAAACATATTTGCTCCATAGGAAGACCTATTATTTCAGAAACAACTGATAAATATGCTTCAGATTTTAGATGAATTGAATCGATATGATGGTAATAAAAATCTGGTTCTGCAATTTCAATTCCAAGCTCATCAGCATTTTCAAACAAATAATTAAAAGCAATAAATGCTGGAACATAATTTGCAGCCTGTTTAGAAAGGTAGGGCCTGATTTCCCAATAATTAGTCTTCCCTCCTGAACGTTCAATTGCTTTTCGCACTTCGCCTGGACCTCCATTATATGCGGCAAGAGCTAAATTCCAATCATTAAACGTAGTATAAAGGTAGTCAAGATATCGACAAGCAGCATAAGTTGACTTCAAAACATCTCTCCTTTCATCGATATAGGAATTAACTTCCAAATCGAGAAGAGTGGTAGTATTATATAAAAATTGCCATAACCCAACGGCGCCTGATGGTGATTTTGCAAGTGGATTTAGGCCCGACTCAACAACTGCTAAATATTTAAGCTCCAAGGGTAAAGAATATTTATCGAGCTCCGATTCAATAATTGGAAAATAAAGCCTTGATCTGGATAGCATTCTGCTTAATGCTTCGCTTCGTTCGCCTAAATACAGGTTCACATACTTTTCGACTTCGGGATGAAAAGTTAAATCTAAAGGTGTTTGAGCATTTAAGTAATCAAGCGAGTTTTGAAGAGTAGACTCATTATGCACTTTCTGCATAAAGTGAATTGATACCTGGTCAGATACCTTTGGGTGAGTAAAATAAAACTGAATAAATAAGAGACTAATTGAGAGCAAAAAGAATCCTCCGACAAATACCTTAACTCGATATGGCATTAACCGGAAGAAATTGAGGCTTTTGGTTAATATTTTGTTTAGACGATTATTCTCCTTTGATAGATTTTTTATCATCATCAAGATCGTCATCAATTTCATCTTTCGCTTTTTTAAATTCTTTCATTCCCTTTCCAAGACCTTTCATTAATTCTGGAATTTTACGACCACCAAAAAGCAACAATAATGCAAGAATAATTAATATTATTTCAGTTGGTCCAGGTGAAAAAGCAAGTATTGTATTCATTTCTTAATAGTTATTTATTAACTCAAATATAATTGATATTCATAACAAATTCTAAACATATGTCAGAATTACCCTTTTAACCCTTGTATCCAGCGGAAAATATCATTTCCATTTGCATAAACTAGCAAGAACAATAGTAAAACCATTCCTACAATTTGAGCATACTCCATGAATTTTTCGCTAGGTTTTCTACCTGTTATCATTTCATAAAGCAGGAAAGTAACATGACCACCATCTAATGCTGGTATGGGCAAAATATTTAAGAAAGCTAACATAAGTGATAAGAAAGCCGTTATTTCCCAGAAAATTTGCCAGTGCCAAGTTACAGGGAATAAGTTTGTAATTGCTCCAAAACCTCCAATTCCTTTATAGGCACCTGTCTCAAAATTGAATATAAGTTTAAACTGTCGGATATAAGAGGTCAACTTGCTTTTCGCGAGATGAAAGCCAGCTGGTATAGATTGAAAGAAAGTATATTCTTGCTTTTCCATCTTATACAAGTTAAGCTTTTCCATTTGGCTATAACTTAGAAATCCAGAATTGACTTCCAACATGCCCTCGTCTGTAATTAATACATTTAAAGTTATTTCATCTTCGTCACGCAAGACTTTACATGGCACAGTGTAGCCTGCAAGCGTATCTATTATTGAGCTATATTGATCGAAATATTTTAATGGAGTATTATTTAAACTTATAATTCTATCCTTAACCTTTAATCCAGAGTTTGCATTTTGTGAAGTATCAGGAATTCCACTAATAATAAAGGGCATTCTTGGATATAAATATATTGCTTCTTTATTATGAATGCGATCATCAGATATTCTACCAGCTATATCAACAGGAATTTCGAGTTTTACTTGTTCACCATTTCTGTCTACAATTAATTCACCTGCATATAGGAGATTCTCTATTATCCCTGACATTTTCTCAGGTTTCTCTCCACCAATACTAATGATTTTATCTCCGGTTCGAAGGCCGGTTTCCAACATTATTGAATCAACAACCCATATTCCATCAGTAAGATTTTCGTTCGGAAGATATCTTGATCCCCAGGTAAAAAGAATCATTGTATAAATTACAAATCCCAAAATTAGGTTCACAATTACACCGCCTAACATTATAAGTAATCGTTGCCACGATGGCTTGCTCCTGAATTCATAAGGTTGGGGAGGTTTTGCAAGTGCCTCTTTGTCCATTGATTCATCAATCATGCCAGATATTTTCACATAGCCTCCTAATGGCAACCAACCTATACCATATTCTGTATCTCCCTTTTTCACTTTAAATAGAGAAAACCAGGGGTCGAAGAAAAGATAAAATTTTTCAACACGCGTATTAAATAATCGGGCAAAAAGGAAATGCCCCATTTCGTGTAAAACTATTAATATAGAGAGAGATAAAAGTAATTGTCCAATTTTTATAAGTGTTTCCATTTCAAATAAATCAAATTAAAAAGTTGTGCAAAAATAAGACTTTTATAATAGGAGTAACTATCAAGTAAGAAAAAGTATTATTTCACTAATGAATTAGCATATTTTCTTGTTTCCATATCAGTCTCAGCATAATTATCAATTGTAGGGTGATGAATAAAAGGCATATGTTCCATTGATTTCTGTATAATATCTGACATGTCAACAAAACCTACTTTATCGGCTAAAAAAGCATCCACTGCAATTTCATTTGCCGCATTCATTATACATGGCATATTACCTTCCTTCTTCATTGCCGTAAATGCTAATTCAAGATTTCTAAAAGCATTAGTATCGGGTTTTTCAAAAGTTAACTCCGGGTATTCAATAAAATTAAATCTGGGAAAGTCTGACTTTAACCTATGAGGATATCCCATTGCATATTGTATAGGCAGTCTCATATCTGGCAATCCCATTTGAGCCTTCATAGAACTATCTTCGAACTGAACAATAGAATGAATAATAGATTGAGGGTGAACAATTACTTCGATTTGGGCTGGAGTTAAACCAAACAACCATTTTGCTTCAATTGCTTCAAGCCCCTTATTCATAAGACTTGCAGAATCTATGGTAACTTTGTTTCCCATATCCCAATTAGGATGCTTAAGAGCCTGCTCCTTAGTAACCTTTTCTAGTTCAGAAATACTTTTCCCCCGAAACGGACCACCTGAAGCGGTGAGGTAAATTTTTTCAATAATGTTATGAGCCTCTCCAGCTAAGCATTGAAAAATAGCTGAATGCTCGGAATCAACGGGATAGATATCTACCTTCCGGGTACGAGCCAAACCTGTAATTAATTCTCCCGCAACAACCAGTGTTTCTTTATTTGCCAGAGCAATATGTTTACCAGCCTCAATAGCACTAATTGTAGGAAACAAACCAGAGTAACCAACAAGAGCTGTTAAAACAATATCAATTGAATCGAGTTGAACAATTTGTCGTAAAGAATCTGCCCCGGTATGAACCTGAATGGGAAGTCCTTCAAGTGCATCGCAAACCTCACAATAGCGTTCTTCATCTGTTATTACAACATGTTTCGGCTTAAAATTAATAGCTTGTTCGATTAGGAGTATTGAACTTCTTTGAGCCGTTATAACTTCAAGTTGAAAAACATCTGCATGCTTTTGAATAACCTCTAATGCCTGGGTTCCTATAGAACCAGTTGAACCAAGTATTGCAATACGTTTTTTCATTTAGAATAGCTAAACTCTTTTTAGAAAGAAATATAGTCTTCAGGATTAAGTGGAACTCCGTTATGCCAAAGCTCAAAATGTAGGTGTGGACCTGTGGTTAGTTCTCCTGAATTTCCAATAATTGCGATAGGATCTCCTGCCTTAACATAGTCACCAACTTTTTTCAATAACTCTGCGTTGTGTTTATATATTGAAATAATATTATCGGGATGTTGAACTGATAAAACCCACCCGGTTTCCAGTGTCCATGTTGCCATAGTTACCGTACCATCAAGAGAGCTTTTAACAACTTCATTAGCTCCTGAAACAATGTCGGTACCATAGTGGTTAATACCTGTATTAAATGAATTAGTTACCAACCCTTTTACCGGCGGAAAGAAGTGAAGTTGAGAAAGGGAGCCAATAGCTCCATTATTATTAAGAACTGATAAATTAAATTCAGAGTTTTCTTCAAATATTTGACGTATCAGCGAGTCTTCACTAGATCGGTTAAAGCTAATTTCCTCGTATGAAATACTTGTGTCTTCATTACTTTCAAAGTTTTCTGGCTCTTCACCAGAAACTACTGCCTGAATATTGCTAAAAAATTGATCTCTTTTTTCCAGCTCATCAACCAGAGAATCAACGCGCATTGCATTTTCATGAATATTTCGTAGAGTTTGATCATCAGGATACCCTGGAATAAACTCTCTAACAGGTGTGTAGGCAATAATCGAAACAATAATCGCAAGAAATAATATTGCTACACTACCACCTATTGCAAATACATTTAATCTCGATAATCGGAAGTTTACAACTTCTTCATACGATTCGTCCCTGTAGATTGATAACCTATATTTATTTCTTAGTTTATCGAAAAATCCTGATTGCTTTTCTTCCTTATAAGACATGGGAATAATAATTGATTCTACTAACAAACAAAAGTATAAAGATTTAAATGATTTTTATTGATAATAAACTGATTTCATCAACACATTAGAATTTTCCAATGGCAGCAACCATATTCAATAAGTCTTAAGGGTAATCTAGAAAAGCCTTAACTGAGAATCTTCCCATAAGGTTGGGTGATTATCTTCGAATTTTTTAAGGATCTCAATTATTATTGCTTCCCGCATAAATTTCGATTTATTATTTATTTTAAAACGCTCGCAGTAATGGTTAATCGCATTCATTTCACGATCATTAAATAAAATCGCCTGACGATTAATTCTTCTTAAACTTGCTTCTTTGTTCTTTTTACGTCTCATTTATTATTGAACTTCTCACCTAAACTACTAATTCTTTGATCTCTCCCAAATGGTATTTTATCAACAGTATCTGCTTGTAGATTAGCTCATTTAAGTAAGTTTATAGGCTTAGGAAAATATAATTCATTTAAAATGAAATGGTTTGATAAAGCCTAAACAATTTGCAATACTTCAATCTTACCTGTTGATAACTAAAAATTAGCTCGATGGTGTTTTTAATAATTCGGTGATATAATTTAATCTCAGAAGCTTGATAAATAAGGCAAACAGAATTGAGAAAAGAAATATTAGCACTATCCCAATGTACCACTGAATAGAGGTATTTGAAATAATAAAGCCTATAAGAAGACTAACAATAGAAAATGCACTTAACTTTAAAATAAGCAATGAGTTATTTTTAATCTTGAACTTACCTTTTACAACCAAAATATGAAATACAATAGTAAACAATTGAACAATCGCATTTGATATGGCTGCGCCCATGACTTTATGTTTCGGTATCAAAATCAGGTTTAAGACAACACTAAGAATCACAGCTATTGTAGCCATTATATTTAATTCTTTCAGGCAACCTTTGGCAGTTAAAAGCGCGCCAAAAGTATAGCTTATGCAAACTCCCAAAAAGCTTATTATCATAATACCAAAAACATTTGCCGATAATTCAATATGCTCCTTATATAAGATAGAAAACACATCTGTTCGATAAAAAAACACACCCGATAATATTGCAAATGATGGTATCAACAGTGCCAAACTGGCTAGTTTAAGTAGGGGAGAAACCTGTTCCTTTCTTGCAATCATTTTTGCAAATGTTGGGACAAGAATAAAGGCAAAAATCAAGGCATAATTCGACATGAAGTCAAGAATTCTAAAACCATGCGCATAAATTCCAGCTTGTATTGCACCATCCTCAAGGAATAGTCGAAGAAATATTGAATCTATTCGATAATAAAAGGCCATTAATAAGGTTAGCAATGTAAAAGGCCACAAACGCTTAAAGATTGGTAGATATGTTTTAACCGAAAAATGGCTTACCAACAAACCCGTTTTCTTGAAGACAAGATATGAACTGATAACCAGAGTAACTGCATAAGAAACAGTTTGTGCCAAAACAAACCATTCCATTTTAAATTTACCCTTCGATAATGGAATAATTAATAGACTACCGCATATTAAGATCATAAATAGTCGATCTAATACAGAAACCAACGATTCTGATTTGAATAGCTGAAGCCCTCCCATATTAGACCTGAGGTAAAGAATAAAACTAGCCATCGACTGATTAACGAGGAGTACAATTAGTAATTTCAGCTCAAACCGATTACCAATAACAAGAAAGCCAATAACAGAAAACACTCCAATAAATATTACAGATAGCAACATTTTTAGAATAACTACGTTTGGCAAAAACCTGTTTAGCTTTTCGGGTTTGCTACCAACTTCTTTTCTTGTGTAGTTTTCAATTCCAAGATCAAGAAAAACCTGAAATATTAATACAAGATTTAGCAGAGGAAAATAGCTTCCATACACTTCCGCTCCAACGCTATTTTGAACAACTCTGTCAATTCCAAAAACATAAATAGCCTTTACAAGAATGTTTAGAGTAAGGAAAAATAAAAGATTTTCTATAAATTTCTTTTTCAAAATGGTGATGGTTCTTTACTTCAAAATAAATGAATATTTGTTAATTGTAGTAATTTTATTTAAGTGTAGAATTATCATCGGAAAATGAAAATGCTTATTTATAGCAACTTAAATTAGTTAACTTTTTGCTAATTCATACAGAAAGATGAAAATACTATTGTTAGCAATTCCTTAAGAATAACTTAAATGATTGTTTTAGTTTGAGTCCTTGAACAATATAGCATTAGTCAGGTTTTGTATATATTTTTATTTATAATTTTATCCAAATATTTTAATCCGATTTGTTAGAGAGCTTTTATAAAAAAGATGTTGTTGAGGCTGGGTGCGATGAAGCTGGCCGTGGTTGTCTTGCAGGACCTGTGGTTGCTGCTGCAGTTATTTTACCTCCTAATTACAAGAGCAATAAATTAAACGATTCAAAAAAACTCAGCGAAAAAGACAGGTATGAATTAAGAGTTGAGATTGAAGAAAAAGCTATAGCATATGCTGTAGCATTCATCGACAATCATGAAATTGACCAAATAAACATACTAAAGGCCTCAATAAAAGCAATGCATGAAGCTATACAAAAGTTATCGATTGAGCCGGAACATTTAATTATTGATGGGAACAAATTTTATCCTTTTAAAAATATCCACTATACTTGTATTGTAAAAGGTGATGGCAAATATTATTCTATAGCCGCAGCTTCTATTCTGGCAAAAACCTACCGTGACGATTTTATGAAGAGCATTGCCAGCAAACACGAAGCCTATAAATGGGAGCAGAATAAAGGATACCCCACAAAGGCTCATCGTGAGGCAATTAAAAAGTATGGTGTAACTGATTATCATCGAAGAACCTTTCAGTTGCTTGATAAACAATTGGAACTAAATTTTAGTTAAAATCTAATTACTAATACTCCTTTATAAAACAAAATTAAAATGAAACGCTTTTTACTACCAATATTAATTGGAACAATGCTTTTTTCAGGTAAAGCAAAAGCTGATGAAGGTATGTGGTTACTACCCCTACTTGAAAAGTTAAACTATGCTGAAATGAAAGATATGGGGCTTAAGCTAACCCCTGAACAAATTTACAGTATTAATAACTCAAGTTTAAAAGATGCAATTGTAATATTTGGTCGCGGATGTACCGGAGAAATTATTTCTGATCAGGGTTTATTAATTACCAATCATCACTGTGGATATGACCGAATTCAATCGCATACAACACTTGAACACGATATTCTTGGAGAAGGATTTTGGGCAAAAACTAAGGAAGATGAACTCCCTAATCCGGGATTAACAGTTACTTTTCTGGTAAGCGTAGATATTGTAACCGACAAGGTACTTGCCGATGTAACAGAGGAAATGTCTGAAAAAGAAAGACAAAACACAATAACTGAAAATATAAAAAATCTTGAAGAAGAAGCTGGCAAAGGAAATGATTACAAAATATCAGTTCGTTCTTTTTTCGATAATAATCAATATTTACTTTTTGCCTATGAAACTTACAAAGATGTTCGCTTAGTTGGTACTCCTCCTGAGTCCATTGGCAAATTTGGACATGATACCGATAACTGGATGTGGCCTCGTCATACTGGTGATTTTAGTATGTTCCGTGTATACTCTGGCCCTGATGGTAAACCTGCTGAATACTCAACAGATAATATTCCCTTAAAACCAAAACACCATTTACCTGTAAGCCTAAAAAGTATCAACAAAGGTGACTTCACAATGATACTAGGTTATCCTGGTGGAACAGATCGCTATATTACTTCCTGGGGTGTTGAAGAACTTATGGATGTTGTACATCCGAATAGAATAAAAATCCGTGGTGTACGTCAGGATGTTCTATTAGAAGACATGCAAGCGGATAAAAAGATCTATAATAAATATGCTTCAAAATATGCTCGCTCCTCAAACTATTGGAAATATTCTATAGGTCAAAGCAAGGGTATAACAAGACTTAAAGTTATAGAAAGAAAAAAAGAGGAAGAAGCTGCTTTTGCTAAATGGATTGAAACCGATGCCGATTTAAAAGAAAGATACGGAGATGTTCTTTCTGACATTGAAAGTTATTATAAGAGTAGAAAATCTGCATATAGTAACATTCAGATCATACGAGAAGTTTTTCGTGCAACAGAAATTATTTCTCTTGCCGATAAAACATTTAAACTTGAAGAACTATTAAATTCCGAAAAAGCTAAAGCTGAAGATATTAAAGCTGAAGCTGAAAAACTAAAAACTGAAGCTAAAGGTTTTTATAAAGACTACAGCCAACCAACTGATATTAAAGTTGTAAAAGCTTTATTAAAAACATACTATGAAATGGTTCCGGCTAATCAACGACCTGATTTCTTTGCAACAATTGAAGGTAAATACAAGGGTAACTTTAACAAATATGTTGATATGCTTTTCGAGAAGTCAATGTTTGATAATCAGGACAAATATGAAGCATTCCTTGCGAATCCTTCAGCGAAAGTTTTAGCAAAAGATCCTGCGCTTATTATCGCAAAAAGTGTTGCTGCTGTTAGAGACAAGGAAATAGAATTATACAATAAAGGTGGAATGGAATTCTCCAGAGCTCGCAGACTTTACACTGAAGGTATGCTTAAAATGAATAAAGACCGTAGATACTATCCAGATGCTAACTTCACAATGAGATTAACTTATGGCACCGTTGGTGGCTATTCTCCTGCAGATGCAGTGAATTATAGGTACTATACTACCCTAACAGGAGTTATGGAAAAAGAAGGCCCAGCAAAAGGCGAATTTGAAGTTCCTGCAAAACTTAAAGAATTATATAAAAAGAAAGACTATGGTCAGTATGCAGAAGCTGATTATATGCCTGTCTGTTTCACCAGCAATAATGATATTACAGGAGGTAACTCAGGAAGTCCTGTAATAAACGCCAATGGCGAATTAATTGGTTTGGCTTTCGATGGTAACTGGGAAGCTATGAGTGGAGATATAGTATTTGAAGATGAATTACAAAAAACTATAAATGTTGATATTAGGTATGTACTATTTATTATTGATAAATATGCCGGAGCCTCAAATTTGATTGAAGAAATGACAATTGTTAAGTAATAGGTCAAAACATTATTCTTATTTTTGCGCCCCCAATGTTATTTTGGGGGCGTTTTCATATTGTCTTACTAATTTAAAATCAGATTATTATGGACTTTCAATTTGTTAATGTGATTACAACCTTTATGGTTCTGTTTGCTGTTATTGATATTACTGGTTCAATACCCATTATTATTAGCATCAAACAAAAAGCAGGTTCAATTCCTTCGTTGAAAATTACCTTCATTTCATTTTTAATAATGGTTCTGTTTTTATACTTAGGCGAACCTCTTTTAGGATTGTTTAGTGTAGACCTTTCTTCCTTTGCGATTGCCGGTTCTTTAGTATTATTCTTTATAGGTCTTGAATTAGTATTAGGAATTGAATTCTTTAAATACGAGTCTTCTGAAAAATCAATTGGAATTGTTCCTTTGGCATTTCCCCTAATTGCCGGAGCAGGCTCTATGACAACCCTTATCTCTTTAAAATCAGAATACCTGCATACCGAAATTTTATTTGCTTTAGTTCTTAATATGATATTCGTATTCTTTGTATTAAAATCAACTAAATTCTTTGAAAAGATATTAGGAGAAGCTGGAATACAGATTCTTAAAAAATTCTTTGGGATAATTCTTTTAGCAGTATCAATTCGACTATTTTTGTCAAATACAGGAATACAATTACCGCATGCCACATGACATTATAATCTATACCGATGGTGCTGCCAGTGGAAATCCCGGACCAGGTGGTTACGGAGCAGTTCTGCAGGCAGGAAAACATTACAAGGAACTTTCGCAGGGCTTTCGACTTACAACCAACAACCGCATGGAACTATTAGCTGTAATTGTTGCTCTTGAGACTCTGAAGAATCCAAACAGTAAAGCAAAAATATATACCGATTCAAAATATGTTTGCGATTCGGTAGAGAAAGGCTGGGTATTTGACTGGGAAAAAAACCGATTCAAAAAGAAAAAAAATCCAGATTTATGGATTCGTTTCCTTAAAATATACCGCAAGCACGATGTTAAGTTCCAGTGGGTTAAGGGCCATGCAAACATACCTGGCAACGAACGATGTGACAGATTGGCTGTTGAAGCATCTCAAAAATCTGACCTTCTGATCGATAAAGGATATGAGCAGCAAATTGACATTGACATGGCTTAGATTCAAAAAAAATTGTACATTGAGAAAGAATTTCACGAGGGCCTTAAATGATAGAATCCCACGAAAAAATATTTTTAGAGTACAAGGGACCAATATTATACGATACTATTGGAGACCTTATTAGCCTTTTAAAAGAAACAATGTTTGAAGCAAAGGTCAAACAAACTGTATATAAAAAGGTGCTCATGATTATGATAGAAGCTCTTGAGAATATTTTTAAGTACCATGAGTTTTTTGGCGATAATGAAGAATTAATATCAAAATACCCTCCCAGCATTTGTATTAAATATTCCAATCCTTATATTCTTGTAACTTGTTCAAATCCTATCCTAAAAGTCGACTCTGACAGGCTTAAGAGTAGACTAGAGAAAATCAATAAGCTAGATAAAGCAGGGATTAAAGAAGAATACAAACAGACTATTACGAATGGACAATTTTCCGAAAAAGGTGGAGCAGGTTTAGGCATTATTGAAATGGCTAAAATTAGCGATGACAAACTTACCTTTTCCTTTAACCACATCGATGAGGAATACAATAACTATGAACTGAATTTGAAAATTAAATGCTAATTAAAATATGAAAAGGATTATTGTTGATGGGACTGAATATACTCCAGCGATTGATTTAAATCCTGAAGAACTATCCATGAACTTTTCCGGTGTCTCCAGACCTGAGAATGTTGGCTTGTTTTTTCAGCAGGTTTTAGATTGGATATCTGACCTTACCGAAGAAATTGAAGATAAAACCCCTGCCTGCTTGAAGCTTATTTTTAAATTTGATTATTGTAACTCATCTACTCAAAAATACATACTAATAATTCTAGAAAAGTTAGTTGATCTTAGAAAACACAAATTAGAATTGGAAGTTGAGTGGCATTACGATGATGGTGATGATAAAATGCTTGAAGATGGCGAAGACATTGCTGATGCTATTGGCTTGACTTTTAAATTCTTTGAGAATTAATGTTCTTATACGCTATCGTACAATTTTGTGCATTTCCGTACAAATTCAATCCTTTATTACATATTGTTAATAACAACATAACAGTTACTTAAGCTGTATTGGTACTATTGTTGTTTAAAAAGAGGAATATAATTCTTATCTATGCTTTGGAATTTTATTAAAGGTACTTTCAGGAATTTTGCGGGACACAAATCCTTTACAGCTATAAATATTTTAGGCCTGTCGGTTGGAATTACCTGTGCTTTAGTCATTAGCCTCTATGTACTGTATGAAACGAGTTATGATAAGTTTCATTTGAATTCTGAAAATATTTATCGAATTACAGTTCATGGCAAAGTATCCGATATTAAGTTTAATGGAGCTACTACTAGCGGAGCACTTGCACAAGCTATAGATAAAGAAATTAAAGAAGTAAAAGAATCTACCAGAATTGCTCGTTTTGGAGCCTGGCTGGTTACAAACGATTCAATAAGGTATAACGAAGACAACATTCTATTTGGCGATGTAAATTTCCTCGAATTCTTTGATGGTTTTGAGGTTGTTGCAGGAGAAAAATCTAAAATGCTTAAAGAACCTCGTTCAATTGTACTTACAGAATCGGCTGCTTTAAAATATTTTAATTCAACAAATGTACTAGGCAAAAAGCTGCTCTTAGAAACGGGTAAGCGTTACTATACCATCACAGGAGTTATAAAAGATGTTCCATCAAATTCTCATATTCAATTTGATATGTTAGCTTCTTTGGTCACCTTTAGTAAAAATCTTGAATATTGGACATCCAACAACCTTTATAATTACATTAAATTAAATGATAATGCAGATGCTGGTGTAGTTATAAAAAAACTAAATGATTTTGTAGGAAAATATATTCTTAAGGAACTTAATGACTTATTTCAGAATTCATTCCAAAAGGCGGATGAATACAAATTTGGACTTCAACCTATAACTAAAATTCACCTAAATTCAGCCCTTGAAGCAGAATTAGAACCCAATGGCAAAGCAGTTTATGTATATACATTTGGTATAGTTGCAATTCTCATACTTATTATTGCCTGCCTAAACTTCATGAACCTTTCTTCTGCAAATTCTATAAACAGGGCGCAAGAAGTAATTTTACGTAAAGTAGCAGGTGCCGAAAGACGATTGCTAGTTTTACAGTTTTTAGTAGAATCTGTAATTTATAGTTTAGTTGCCCTTGTAATTGCGTTACTATTAACCGAGCTTATATTACCGGCCTTTAACAAATACTTTGACTTATATCTTGAGTTTCACTTTTTTAGCAATATACCTGCAGTAATAGGTATCTTGGTATTTGCTATTTTAGTTGGTATAATAGCAGGTAGCTACCCTGCACTTTATATTTCATCTTTTGACCCAGTGAAAGTTCTTCATAGTAAACTCGGTCAGGGAATAAGGAATAAATCAATAAGATCTGTATTTATTATTTTGCAGTTCTTTATTTCAGTACTGATAATAATCCTAACTATTGTGATTTACTCGCAAGTGCGATTTATGATGAAAAAGGATTTAGGATTCGACAAGGAACATGTTATAGTAATAAGGCGCTCTGATGCTTTAAAGAAGAAGATACATCAGTTTAAAGAGGAAATACTAGAAAATCAATATATAGAATCTGTCACAAATTCAAACTCAATTCCTGGACGCGGTTTTTATAATACAACTTTCAGATTATTAGACCAGCAGCAAGGTACTACGTACTTACTTAACCAGGTTTTTGTAAACTACGATTACTGTAAAGCATATAATTTAGATATAATACAAGGAAGATTTTTTGATCCCAGTGTACCTTCTGATTCATTTGCATGCATAATAAACGAAAGTGCAGCAAAACTAATGGACCTAAGTTATCCGGTAAACGAAAAACTTGAGCAACCCAGTATATTTAAAAAGTATAGTGAAAATTACACTATAATTGGAATGGTAAAAAACTTCCATTTTCAATCGGTTGATAAACCAATTCAGCCTCTGGTTATTTGTTTTATGCCTGGCAATTGGGAAGGATACATTAATGTTAAGCTTAGCCCAAAGTATAAGAAAAAAACACTCGCGTATCTTGAGTCAGTCTGGAATAAATATGCTCCTGAATATCCATTTGTCTATTTTAATTTGAACGACGATTTTAACAAAAGCTATCACACACAAATTAAATTAGGCCGCCTATTCATCATCTTTTCAATTCTTGCAATATTTGTTGCTTGTTTGGGCCTATTTGGATTAATTGCCTTCATTGCAAATCAACGGGTTCGCGAGATTGGAATAAGAAAAGCATTAGGGGCATCTACATTTAGTTTAGTATATATGCTAACCAAAGAAACTTTAAAACTCGTTGCCATTGCCTCTTTGATAGCATGTATTGTAGGTTTTATAATAGCTCGCTATTGGTTAAACGGATTTCATTACCGAATAAATCTTTCCCCAAGTTACTTCATTGCAGCCTCCATTATAGTTATTGTTATTTCGATAGGCACAGTATTTTTTCAATCCTTTAAGGCAGCAAAAAAAGAGCCTGGAGAATCTCTAAAATATGAGTGATGCGGCTTACGTAAACTAACTATTCTATAGGTTCAATATCAATTTTAAAATTTGCAGGTTTACAATGATTGGGAAATGATGTAATTAAAATATCTACTCCTGTTTTCGTATATTCTTCTACATTCTCTAATGTAATACCTCCTGCTGCAGCAATTCGAATACTCTGATTATTCCCTTTAATTTCCTTTACAAGTGGAGCTAATTCATCTGGCAAAAGGTTATCAATCTGAATAACATCAATTGGCAGCTTACAAAGTCTTAGGGCATCTTCAGCAGTTTTTGCCTCTACAGCAATTGGCTTTCCTGCCGACTCACTTTTAATAGCTTCTATTCTGGAAATGAGACCATTTAATCCTCCAAAAAAGTTATAATGATTCTTGAATAAGAGTATGTTCTCAGAAAGACTCAAGCGATTTAAATTTCCTCCTCCGACTAGCACAGCCTTGGCTGCAATTTTTCTGGTATATGGAATAGTTTTCCTTGTTGCTGTAACAATAATATTTGGATTTACTTCTTTAGCAGCCTCAACAATCAATCTGGTTCTGGTAGCTATTCCGGATGCAAATTCCAATAAATTTGCCGATACTCTCCAAATGGTATGAAAATGCTTAGCTAAACCTTCAGCCTCAAGAAATTTTATATCTTTTTCAATATACTCGCCACTTAATGTCATTAGTGTGGGAGTAATATTTAGTTTAGAAAAGAATCGCATAATTTCTTCAGTACAGCAAATTACAGTAGGTTCAGTAGTATAGAATTGCATACGTGCTATCCGGCTACCAAACTTTGCAATTCTGGTTGTCATATCGTAGTATGGAACGTCTTCGGCAATTAGTCTGTCTAGTTCTTCATCGCTAAAAAAAATCATTTTGTGCTAGTTTTTAAAACAATTTATTGATAGCTATCAAGTTAAGTAAAATACCTGAGCTTATCAATAACTGTTATAAAGAATCAACTGCCATTGACTTAAATAGACAATAAACTGAAGAACCAACCTTGATTCCTAGTTGCTCTGCTGATTGTTGCGTTATTCGGGTTACAATTTTTACTCCACAGTCGACAATTATCGTAAACTGACCCATTTGTGGAATAATGGTCTCTATTTTCCCAGGAAACTGATTACGAATTGAAATATCTTCAATTTTATGAAGTGCTAAAGCAATATCGGATGCACGAACGGATATTTTAAGTGGACCTCCATTAGTCTGAATATTTCTAAGAGAATCAATAGCAAGAACTACTTCAGGATTATCTTTCAACCTTGCCATTTTACTTCCTGCGATATTCTTTGATTCATCAATTTGAGCATCAAACACATTGTGAATTGTTAAGCTCTCGGACATGTTCATTAATTCACCAGTTCGTATTAAATCTAAATATGTTTTCGGTGGATGAACCTCTCCGTTCTTTATTAAAATCAGATTTTTCGTTAAAAGCAGTAAATCCTTCAATTCGTGACTAACAATAAGAACTGGTATCTTGAGATTCTTAATAATTCTATCAAGATAAAGTATTATTTGTCGCTTCAAGGTTTTATCAAGAGCCGTAAACGGTTCGTCAAGCAATAATAGATTTGGCTTTGATAGCAGGGCTCTACCAATTGCTACTCGTTGTTTTTGTCCCCCCGAAAGCTGATTTGGCTTTTGATTCAGTATCACTCGAATATCTAATAAATCTAAAACCATATTAAACTCTTCAACTGATACCTCTTTAGATTTCTTGGAGAACAATAAATTCTTTTTTGCTGTTAAATGTGGAAAAAGTCTTCCTTCCTGAAATACATAGCCAATATTTCTTCTATGAATACTAAGATTTACATTCTTATCGCTATTGAAAATATCGTTTTCATTATAGCTTATTATACCCTTTTCAGGTCGAGTAATTCCAGATAAAACATTTAAAAAAGTAGTTTTTCCGGCTCCAGATTGCCCAAAAACACCATACACGTCAGGCTCCAACATTAAGTTGGCCGAAAACTTAAATGCTCCTCTGGAAAGCCTAATATTTGCATGTAAACTTTTCATTTGAAGCTAAAGCTTTTTTTTCGGTTAATATATTCGGCACCAATCATAGCAATTAAAGACAGTAATGCTGATATTATTACCAACCGGAGCGTTATTGCTTCATGATTTGGAATTTGCATATGCTCGTAAACAGCAAGAGCAATTGTTTGCGTCTTACCCTGAATATTTCCTGCAAAAGTAACAGTGGCTCCAAATTCTCCCAGACTTCTGGCAAAACACAAAACTGAACCGCTTACAATACCTGGCAATGCCAATGGAACTGTAACCTTGAAGAAGGTTTTCAAAGGATTCAATCCAAGTGTGAAAGCTGTATGCTCCAAAGCCGGATCTACCATTTCTATTGATATTCTAATAGACCTTATCATTAATGGCATCGATACAATAATAGCTGCAATTACAACAGCTGAGAAGCTAAATGCAATTTGAATTCCAAACCAATTATAAAACAGTTTCCCAAGTAGTCCATTTGTCCCCAAAATAAGAAGAAGAATATACCCCGTAGTAATTGGAGGCATTACCATTGGCAAATGTATGATACCTTCCAAAACTGACTTCCCGACAAACTTCTTTCTTGCCAATAACCATCCTAGAAACAAAGAAATAGGTAGCGATATAATTGTACAAAGCATTGCTACCTTGAAAGAAATCCAGATTGCAGTTAATTCTTCAGGTGAGAAATGAAATATGGAGATAGCATTAAACATCCACGAAAATACCAAAAGTATTACTATTACAAAGGTTCAAACCCATGTTTCTTGAGAATTCTTTTCGATTCTAAGGATAAAAACTCGTTAAAAATAGTTTGATCTCCGCTTTTAAGTTTAATTAAATAAACCACAACTTCTGAATAAAGCGAATCTGGAGGATTCGAAATAATCTGAACTTTATTTGATGATAAGGCATCTGATTTATATACAAATCCGGCATCACATTCTTTCATTTCAACAAGTCGAAGTGCTGATTTCACATCTTTTGTAAAAATAAATTTCTCTTTAAGAGCATTGTACAGCCCCATATTTAATAATAGTTCCTTTGTATATTCTCCTGCCGGAACATGTGCCGGATTTCCAATGGCTATTCTATTCATTTCTGAATAATTTAGGTCTGCTTCATATTCTTTACCGAAAGGAGCTATACAAACCAACCTGTTTTTTGCAAATGGAATAATACTATCAACCAAACCTAAGGAATCAACATAACTTCCCCATCGATAGTTAGCCGACAAGAATATGTCTGCCTTAATACCTTGCGTTAATTGCCGGGCCAAAGTACCCGATGAGGCTATATTCAAAACTGGAGTTAGCTTATTCGATATAAGTGTATCTTTAAATTCATCAATATAACCAGTTAAGCTGGCAGCACAGAATATTACTGGAGATTTTCTATTCTCAGATTCACTATTAGAGCATCGTATATTAAAGAATAACAAAAATGATAAAAGGAAAACCAACAGACGCTCTAACATCGAATTTTAAGTATTAAGTTCATCGCAAAAATAGGCTTTTTGTTTTAATTCGTAGAGCTTGCAAATATGTTTGCGGGAAAAAACTGATTTAAAATTTCAAAAAAAGTCAATCTTCAGTGTACTTAAATATTAAGCCTTGGTAATCCAAGAAACTGAACATGTATATTTACGTATAATTAAAGGTTTCTAATAAAGTTGTAAGACATTAGAAAGCAGACAACAGTTAAATTATTAATCTTTGACTAGTGTCTATTGCCTAATGCCTAAAAAATATATCTTTGTGCCCTGATTTGTTAAGAATAAAAGTTGAATGGAGAATATCAGAAATTTTTGCATAATTGCGCATATCGATCACGGAAAAAGTACACTTGCTGACAGACTATTAATGTCTACTAAAACAGTGAATGAACGTGATTTCCAGAATCAGGTATTGGACAGCATGGATCTTGAAAGGGAAAGGGGTATTACCATTAAGAGTCACGCTATTCAAATGGTACATGAACATGAGGGAATAAACTACAGGTTAAACCTTATTGACACTCCGGGCCATGTTGATTTCTCCTATGAAGTTTCCCGTTCAATTGCTGCCTGCGAAGGCGCCTTATTAATCGTTGATGCTACACAAGGAATTCAAGCTCAGACAATTTCCAATCTTTACCTTGCTATTGAACACGATTTGGAAATTATTCCGATTCTGAATAAAATGGACATGCAGAATGCCATGCCTGAAGAGGTAAAAGATCAAATTGTTGATTTGATAGGTTGTGAGAGAGATACTATTATTGAAGCCAGCGGAAAAACAGGTCAAGGTGTTGAAAAAATATTAGAAGCAATTATTAGTAGAATACCGCATCCGGTTGGTGATGCAGATGCTCCACTGGAAGCTCTAATTTTCGACTCCGTTTTCAATTCATTCCGTGGAATATTTGCCTATTTCAAAGTTGTAAATGGTACAATCAGAAAAGGTGACCTTGTAAAATTCATTGCCACAGGAAAAGAATACAATGCAGATGAAATAGGTGTTCTTCAATTAACTCCACAACCCCGAAAGATACTTAGCGCGGGAGATGTTGGTTATATTATATCTGGTATAAAAACCGCTAAAGAAGTTAAAGTTGGTGATACTATTACTCAAGTTGTTAATCCGTGTACCACAGCCATTGATGGTTTTGAAGATGTTAAACCAATGGTTTTTGCCGGAATTTACCCCGTTGATGCCGACGACTATGAAGATTTAAGAGCTTCGATGGAAAAACTTCAGTTAAACGACGCTTCACTGGTATTTGAACCTGAATCATCAGCAGCACTTGGTTTTGGTTTTCGATGTGGTTTTCTTGGATTGCTTCATATGGAAATTGTTCAGGAACGACTCGATCGTGAATTTAATATGGATGTAATTACAACTGTTCCAAACGTATCATTTAAGGTACTGCAAAACAACGGCGATGTAATTGATGTTCATAACCCTTCGGGACTGCCACATATTACCAAAATAGACCATGTTGATGAGCCTTATATTCATGCTCAAATAATTACTCATAGCAATTATGTCGGTCAGGTAATGAATCTGTGTATTGATAGAAGAGGTATACTTAAAAATCAATCTTATCTAACAAGCGATAGAGTTGAAGTTACATTTGAAATGCCTTTGGCTGAAATTGTATTTGATTTTTACGATAAATTAAAGAGTATCTCAAAAGGATATGCTTCATTCGATTATCATCAGATAGGTTATCAAAAAGCCGACCTTGTTCGACTCGACATTCTTTTAAATGGTGAAATGGTTGATGCACTTTCTGCTTTAATTCACAGGGATCATGCCTATAATTTTGGTAGGAGAATTTGCGAAAAACTCAAAGAGCTTATTCCACGCCAACAATTTGACATTGCTATTCAGGCTGCTATTGGCGCAAAAATTATTTCAAGAGAAACCGTAAAAGCTGTTCGGAAAGATGTAACAGCAAAATGTTACGGTGGTGATATTACACGTAAACGTAAACTACTTGAAAAACAGAAAAAAGGTAAAAAACGAATGCGTCAGGTAGGAAATGTTGAAGTACCACAATCTGCCTTCCTTGCTGTGTTAAAACTAGATTAGAATAGCAATCCATTTTCTATAAAATTCTTTGTAGTGTTAGTTGTTTTTTTAACGACAGGTGGTTTCTTGTTTCTAATTGTAGTAACTTTCAGTCATATAAACCTACATTACACAAAATGAAAACTAAACATCTTTTACCTATTCTATTTTTAGCATTTTTCACCAACATAAATGCTCAAAAGCCAAAAACTTCTTCTCCTATTTTATCTGATTCAGATTTAAAAAACTTTGTAGAGAATTTTAAAAACATTGAAACCGAGTTTAAAACATTAGATATAGATTACAGCCCTGAAAATGATGTAGAATCAACCATTGAAAAATTTAAAGATGTTGAAGAAGTAAACACGTTATTAAAAAAATACGGATACTCTGATTTTACTGAATTTAGTACAAAAACATGGGCTATCACAGCATGTTATGCTAAAATTAAAATTGAGACAGATGGTGCCCCCGAATTGCGAAGAATTCATAAGGAAATTGATGAGGATGAAAATCTAAACGCTGAACAAAAACAAAGAGCAAAAGATCAGATAGCTCAAGCAATTGAAAGCATGCAGAAAGCCTTCGATGGAACTACAAACAAAGAAGATATTGAAACTGTTAAACCATACATGTCGAAACTTAGCGAACTATTTGAAGAACATTAATTCAATAAAATTTTATGAACGCACACGAACTTGACTACCGTATAATAGGTCACGATGTTCAATCTGTTGAGATTGATCTGGATCCAAACGAAACTGTAATTGCCGAAGCTGGTGCCATGCTTTATCTTGATGATGGAATACATTTTTCTGCACGTATGGGAGATGGCTCTGAGCCTAATGAGGGGACCTTTTCTAAGTTACTTAAGGGTGCCGGTCGAATGATAACAGGTGAGAGTTTGTTTCTTACTCATTTTACAAATCAAGCATTTGGTAAAAAAACTGTAGCTTTTTCCGCTCCATATCCAGGCACTATTATCCCATTTAATCTGCCCGAATATGGTAATAGAATAATTGTTCAACGAAATACTTTCCTTTGTGCCGCAATGGGTACTAAAGTTTCTATTCATTTCAATAAACGCTTTGGCTCTGGCATGTTTGGTGGCGAAGGCTTTATCCTTCAAAAACTTGAGGGCGATGGGTTGGCATTCGGCCATGCTGGTGGGACTGTTATTGAAAAAGAATTAAACAACAATTCGTTGTTTGTTGATACTGGTTGTGTTGTTGGTTTTACCGAAGGAATAGATTTCAGCATTTCGAAAGCCGGCAATCTTCGTTCAATGATATTTGGTGGAGAAGGAATATTTCTTGCACATCTCAAAGGAACAGGTAAGGTTTGGTTACAATCGATGCCAATCAGAAAACTAATACAAGCAATATCTCCTGCTGGTAAAAATGCTGGGAAGGAACAAGCTGGAGGTTTGCTAAGAAATTTATTGGATTCCTAAATCAATTAATAATACATATTAAGGGTTGAGGTTGATTCTAGTCGGCTCGTAGAGTCATATATGCTTGTTAAATGCATATTTGAGGTTTAAAGTGAAAAAACCTGATTAAGATTTAATTTGAACAACCATGGGTGAAACCCAGGGATAAACATAACCACTTACTCAACCCCGAAGTGGGCTGAACTGTAATAATACTATCCAACCACTTCCTTGCAAGGATTTCAACTCTTGAATCGCATTATAAATTATACATTATTCTCTCTCATTATCCTTTACTCCTGCTAAAATGCACAATATAAATTCCTGCTATAATTACAACTCCACCTGCAAAATGCCAAATGGTAAGCTTTTCATTTAGAAAGATTATTGCTATGATAGCTGTTATTATAGGTTGTCCGAGTAAAGTTGGCGAAACCATAGAAGCCGGCAGGTAACCCTGCGAATAATTAATTAGGAACCAGCCAAATACCTGAACCCCCACTCCCATTAACAACCATAATATCCATGTTTGAATATCGTAGCCCGATAAATCGTATTGAAAGATTAACACATAGATAAATGCGAAAATTGCCGTGGCAAGTGTACTGAAAAACAAATAGTTTAAAGTATTCAGATGCTTTCGACCAGGCTGAGTAAACAACATATAACCAGCATAAAAAATGCCGGCAAAAAAACCAAGAACTATACCTTTAAATACACCAGTGGGTTGCATAAAATCTTTTGCAACCAATAAACCTACTCCAATTATTGCCATTAATAACCCAAGCCAAAAGCCTAGGTTTTGCTTTTCCTTAAATAAAATCATAGCTCCGAGACCAACCCATACAGGAGCCAGATTACCTACCAATGTAGGCAAAGTAGCATTACTGGCAACAATTCCGGTTGTCCACATTGCCATATCGGTAGCAAGACAAAAACCAGCCAATGTTGCAAATAAAATACCCTTCTTGCTAAATTTTGTTTTTGAAGTTGTCCTGTTTCGGGAGATCAGAAATGGGGCAGTTAATACTATTGAGCCAATTATAAACCTGTAAAAGGAAGTAACCATACCTGGTGCATCCGCAAGTTTAATTAGAATTGGCGATAAACCTATTAATAATGTTCCTGTAGCAAGGGCAAAATAAGGCTTATTATCTAAATATTTATTCATCCCAATATAATGAGAACAGATATTAAAATACTATGAACTTGTTTTAGAACTCTACTTAATAGCTAAAAAGCCTGCTCTCTTTCCTTTTCGACGTCAGATATTGTTTTAGGTAGTGGCTTACCTAATAACCTACACCCTGATTCTGTAATTAGAAAATCTTCTTCGTTTCTTATACCTCCGAAATTTCTATATTCATTAATCTTATTATAATTTAGAAATTCTGCGAACCTATTCTCAGATTTCCATAAATCAATTAATTGAGGTATAAAATAAACTCCAGGTTCAATAGTAAATACAAATCCAGGTTCAAGCTTTCTTGCCAATCTAAGTGATTTCAAACCAAATTGGGTGCTTTTAGGTTCATTATCATAACCTACATACTGTTCTCCCAAATCTTCCATATCGTGTACATCAAGACCCATCATATGTCCAAGTCCACAAGGAAAAAACATAGCATGAGCACCAGCTGCAACAGCTTCATAAACATCACCCTTTACAAATCCAAGCTGTTTCATTCCACGCATAATCTCAGCAGCCGACTCGAAATATACTTCCTTGAATGACACCCCGGGCTTAAGCATACTAATAGCCTTTTCATGTGCATTTAATGATACCTCGTATATTTCCTTTTGTTCTGTCGAAAACTTTTTCCCAACCGGAAATGTACTTGACATATCTCCAGCATATCCCATCGGGCTTTCAGCCCCAGCATCAAGAAGAAACATTCTTCCTTCCTCAAGGATATTGCCATGATAATGATTATGTAGGGTTTGTCCGTTAATGGTGGCTATAACAGGAAAAGAAATGTAACCATCTTCTGCTAATGCAACACGCTCTACTTCTGCTGCAACCTGAGCTTCTAAAATTCCGGGCCGTGCAAAACGCATAGCAGCTAAATGCATGTCAACAGTAACATTTACTGCTTTCTCAATTTCAATTACTTCTTCTTCCGATTTATAATTTCTTTGTTTAATTACCGCTTTTACAAGTTCAACTGATGCTTTTTCCTGGACTTCACCTGGTGTTACTCCAAGCCATTCAAATATTTTAATCTTATTTTCGCCTCGATACGGTGGTAAGAAATGTACTTTACGACCTTTGGATTGTGCAGCTTTTAAATCAATTTCTAATTGACTAAGCGGAAACGTATTCTTTATACCACTTAAATCTGCTCGTTCCCTGATTGATGGTTGATCTCCCATCCAAACAATATGATCAATTGTATAATCGTCGCCATAAAGTGAAGTTTCTCCTGTATCAAGATCAATAATTCCTACTATATCAGGATGAATTAATCCAAAGAAGTATAGGAATGAACTATCTTGCCTGTACCTATAAGTATTATCGAGGTAATTCATAGGACTTTCACTATTTCCAATAAAAATAGCAAGTCCATTATTTAGGTCATTCACCAATTGTTGGCGTCTGTTAATGTACGTGTCTTTATGAAACATTTCTATAATTTTTATAGCCCAAACTTACTAAGAATAATTCTGGTTTTTAATAATATCAACCAGTTATAGCAGACTATTGAAGAATTTTGAGTTTTGTGCAAGTAGAAAAGTTAATATTCAAATACAAATCCTTTTTTCTTTAAATCTAGGTATACTTGCTGATCGAATCGGTAAAGATTAGCTGCTCTATGTGAAACGTTTTTCTGCTTTTCTTTTAGATCTACAAGCAAATTCATATTTAAAATTTTACGGCGGAAGTTAGGTTTGTCCAATTTGGTATCTAACAATGTCTCATATAATTCCTGTAGTTGTAGTAAAGTAAATTTCTGAGGTAATAGATTAAATCCAATTGGTTCATGCTTTACTTTGTGTTGTAAATACTCTCTACCAAAGCTAATAATCTCTCGATGGTCATAAATTAATTCCGGTAAATTATTCACTGGTACCCACTTGGCATCGCTGGCCGTAAAGCCAGGAATAATATTGTAATCTTCTTCCTTTATTAAAGAATAATAAGCAACAGTAACTACTCGTTCACCAGGAAATCGATTCACATCTCCAAAAGCTTTTAATTGTTCAAGGAAAATATCCTTAACTCCTGTTAAGTCCTTTAATAATCGGTAGGCTCCGTCATCCAAACTTTCATTCATTCTGACAAAACCACCAGGCACCCCCCAAAGACCTTTACTGATTCCTTCTTTATGCTGCACTAGCAATAAATGAAGCTTAGATTTGTGAAAGCCAAAAATTACACAATCGATAGAGAGTGAATGAAAAATAGAGTTGTCAAACTTATTGTTGATGGTCATAGAGTCAAAAGTAAACAGCAAATATTATAAAAAAATTGGAAATAAGAATAATATTTCATTACTTGTAGTCGTTTTTACTATATCTTATTTTCATTATAACTATAAGTAAATGTAGGAACTTTTTTAACTAATTGAAAAACATTCACTATGAATAAGAAAAATTCTGTATTTGTTATCTCCATTACCCTTGTTGCAACACTTGGTGGATTGTTATTTGGGTATGACACTGCTGTTATCTCTGGCGCAGAAAAATCAATACAATCATTCTTAATTGAACCTTTAGGCTTAAGTTCACTTGTACATGGAATGACCACATCCAGTGCTTTAATCGGATGTATTATTGGTGGTGCTATTTCCGGATTATTATCACTTCACTTCGGACGAAAGAAAACACTCATATTAGCTTCAATACTATTCTTTGTTTCTGCGTTGGGGTCAGGTTATCCAGAATTTTTATTCTTCGAGCACGGAAAACCAACAATGTCTCTCTTAATTGCATTTAATTTTTACCGTGTCATTGGTGGTATAGGTGTTGGGTTAGCTTCTGCTGTTAGTCCAATGTATATTGGTGAAATAGCACCAGCAAATATTCGTGGTCGACTTGTTTCCCTAAATCAATTTACAATAATATTCGGTATGCTAGTAGTATATTTTGTTAATTGGGGAATTACAAATGGACAAGCTCCTGATTGGATTAATTCAATAGGTTGGCGAAGAATGTTTACTTCTGAAGCAATTCCTGCCGGATTGTTTGGCATTCTGTTACTATTTGTCCCAGAAACTCCAAGATATTTAGCTCTGAAAAATCAGGATGATAAGGCACTAAAGATTCTATCTAGTATAAATGGCATTGATAAAGCCAATAAAATTCTTGAAGAAATAAAAGGAACACTGATAAAGAAATCTGGTAAACTATTTTCTTATGGTATTGCGGTTATTGTAATTGGTATTCTTCTATCGGTATTTCAGCAATTTGTAGGTATTAATGTAGCCTTATATTATGCTCCACGAATTTTTGAAAGCATGGGGGCAGCAAAAGATGCATCTATGATGCAAACAGTAATAATGGGTCTTGTAAACGTAATATTTACTGTAGTTGCCATTCTTACTGTAGATAAATGGGGGCGTAAACCGCTTTTAATGGTTGGTTCTATTGGTATGGCAATAGGTATGTTTGCTTTAGGTGCTCTTGCCTTTAAAGAAATTATTGGTATTAGTACTCTTGTGTTTATTATTATTTATACCGCTTCATTTATGATGTCGTGGGGTCCTATCTGTTGGGTTTTAATATCTGAAATTTTTCCAAACAAAATTAGGGGAAGAGCTGTAGCTATTGCTGTAGCAGCACAATGGACAGCTAATTATCTTATTTCCTCAACATACCCAGCAATGATGGAATTTAGTGGTGGACTTACCTATTGGTTCTATGGCCTCATGAGTATACTATCCTTCTTCTTTGTATGGAAAATGATTCCTGAAACTAAGGGTAAAACACTGGAAGAAATGGAATCTCTTTGGAAGAAAAAATAGATGAAAGGTAGAAGTTGGAAGAGGCTCTTCCAATTTCAGAAAAATAAAACATAAATAAAATGTTATACTTAGGAATAGATTTAGGAAGTTCTTCAATTAAGGTATCGGTTTTTGATGCTGAAAAAGGCAAGTGTGTTGTATCAACCCAATATCCCGAAAACGAACTACCTATTAATGCTCCTCAGGCTGGATGGGCAGAACAAGACCCTGAAATGTGGTGGGAGAATACACAATTGGCTATAAAAAAGGCATTCCAGCTAGGAAGTGTAAATCCGTCAAATGTAAAAGGTATTGGAATTTCTTACCAGATGCATGGACTGGTTCTCGTAGATAAAAACCTTGATGTACTCAGACCATCAATTATTTGGTGCGATAGCCGTGCAGTAAAAATAGGCGACAAAGCATTTAGGGAAATTGGTGAAGATAAATGTCTCAGAGAAAATCTAAACTCTCCGGGAAACTTTACTGCCTCGAAATTAGCATGGGTGAAAGAAAACGAGCCCGAGATATACCAACAAATATACAAGTTCATGCTTCCTGGCGATTATATTGCAATGAAGCTTAGCGGAGAATGTAGCACAACCGCAACGGGATTATCTGAAGGTATTTTCTGGGATTACCAAAAAGAGGAAGTCTCTAAAACAGTTTTAAATCACTTTCAATTTAGTGAAAGCCTTGTTCCTGATATTGTTCCTGCAATTGGCGAACAGGTAAAAGTAAATAAGAAAGCTGCAAATGAAACAGGAATTCCGGAAGGTACATTAATAAGTTACCGTGCAGGTGATCAACCTAACAATGCTTTTTCGCTGAATGTTTTGAATCCTGGTGAACTTGCTACCACTGCAGGAACCTCAGCAGTTATTTACGCAATAACCGACAAAACCAATTACGACAAGCAAAGTCGCGTAAATAGCTTCCTGCATGTAAATAATACTTCAGATGAAAAAAGAAACGGCGTTTTAGCATGCATAAATGGTTCTGGTATATACTATCAATGGATTCGAAAAATTTTAGGTAACAATAACAATCTTCCTGATTACGAACTACTCAACAGTATGTCGGCTAAAGTTAATCCCGGAGCCGATGGTCTTTACAGTTACCCTTTTGGGAATGGAGCAGAAAGAATTCTTCAGAATAAAGAAATCAATGCTTCAATTCATGGTCTGAATCTGATTTCGCACACACCCGAACATATGGTTAGGGCAGTAAAAGAAGGAATTGTTTATGCAATGAATTATGGACTGGAAATAATGGAGGCCATGCAACTTAAGAGCAAAATTGTAAGGGCAGGCAAAGCAAACCTTTTTCTAAGTCCTGTTTTCAGAGAAATATTTGTAAACACAACCAATACTGTTCTGGAGCTATTTGAAACGAATGGAGCTGATGGAGCAGCAAGAGGAGCGGCAGTTGGCACAGGCTTTTATTCGAACACTAAAGAGGCTTTTGATAAATTAGAATGCCTTGACAGACTTGAACCTGATACAAATCTTACCGAAAGATACAAGTCGCTTTATTCAGATTGGAAAGAAAACCTTAAAAAGTATATATAAACATATAAAACTAATATTATGAGTTTAACAATAGGTTCAAAAGAGTACTTTGGAGAAATTGGCGAGATAAAATTCGAAGGTCCAAAGTCTAATAATCCATTAGCTTTTAAATGGTATGACCCAGAGAAAATTGTTGCCGGCAAAAAAATGAAAGAGCATTTAAAATTTGCTGTTGCTTACTGGCACACATTATGCGGAACAGGTGGAGACCCATTTGGCCCAGGCACCAAAGACTTTGCATGGGACAATGCATCTGACCCAATTAAAAAGGCAAAAGACAAAATGGATGCTGCCTTTGAATTTATCACAAAACTAGGTGTAGGCTACTATTGCTTCCACGATTTTGACCTTGTTAATGAGGCTGGTAATTTCAAAGAATCGGAAGAAAGGCTAAAGGCAATTGTTGAATATGCAAAACAAAAACAAGCAGAATCAGGAGTAAAACTACTTTGGGGAACAGCTAATTTATTTTCGAATCCACGTTATATGAATGGCGCTTCAACAAATCCTGATTTTAATACACTTGCTTATGCTGGTGGTCAGTTAAAAAATGCTATTGATGCTACTATTGCTCTTGGTGGAGAAAACTATGTTTTCTGGGGTGGTAGAGAAGGTTACATGAGTCTTCTTAACACCGACATGAAGCGTGAGACAGAGCACTTTGCACAATTCTTAACAATGGCTCGCGATTATGCAAGAGCTCAGGGTTTTAAAGGAACTTTCTTTATTGAGCCAAAACCAATGGAGCCAATGAAGCATCAGTATGATGTAGACGCCGCAACTGTAATTGGTTTCCTTAGACATTTTGGACTTGATAAAGATTTCAAACTAAACATTGAAGTTAACCATGCTACATTAGCTGGTCATACTTTCCAACACGAACTTCAGGTAGCTGCTGATGCAGGAATGTTAGGTAGTATTGATGCAAACCGTGGCGATTACCAAAACGGTTGGGATACAGACCAGTTTCCTATCGACCTTTATGAAACTGTTGAAGCTATGCTTGTAATTCTTGAGTCGGGAGGAATTCAAGGTGGTGGTATTAACTTCGATGCAAAAACCAGAAGAAATAGTACTGACCTGGAAGATATTTTTATTGCTCATATTTCAAGTATGGATGTTATGGCCAGAGCTCTTATTATAGCTGATAACATACTTCAAAATTCGGCTTATAAGAAAATGAGAACCAATCGTTACAGCTCTTTTGATTCAGGTAAAGGAAAAGAGTTTGAAACTGGAAACTTAAAACTTGAAGATTTATACAGTTTAGCTGTTCAAAATGGCGAGCCTAAACAAATTAGTGGAAAGCAGGAATTATTTGAAATGCTTATCAACCAATATATTTAGTAAAAAATTGGGTTACTATTAAAAAGAGAGGCTTTAGGCCTCTTTTTTTTGTCTAAAACTATTGGGATATGGGGTTCAGCAATATTTATAGGGCTAAACTTATTTTGATAATTCCCTTATACCAAGGTTAGACTATTGCGGATTATAAGCCTTTCTGGAAGCAATAGCAATTATTACCAAGAATATTATTGAAAGAATTCCAATACCGGCATATGTTGATAAATAGGTTTTTGAGAAGCTAAATAAGGCGGGGCCCAAAGCACTTGCTAAAACAACCATTGCCATAGTCTTGCCCGATATAGCACCCAAATTTTTCCTGCCATAGAATCTGGGCCAGGTTACGGCAATCAACACAGAAAATAATCCTCCCATTATACCTGTTCCTCCTATTAAAAAATAAACACCAAATGGTTGAGAAAGGAAAACCAATCCAAATGAAGCAAGTATTCCTCCAAATATCATAAGGTATTGAAGGTATTGTAGCTTTATCCAGTCACTAACAAAATTTGCCAATAAAGAAATAGTAACTGTAACAGCTGACATAGGCAGAAAAATTGCCACAGCCTGCTCTTTGGTAAATCCGGAATTTGTAAAAACAGATATAATTTGAAAGGTTAGTCCGGTTATAAAAAATGAATAGAAGGACAAACTAAAGGAATACATCCAAAAAGCCCTGGTTTTCTTTGCCTCCTGTAAAGTATATTGTTTTCTGGTTTGAGATGGAACATCTTCCTTCTTATCACTTGTCCTTACGCCATCTGGCAGTAACCCATGGGCCTCCGGATTATCGCGGAAAAACTGGAGAAAAATTAAGGATGACAATATAACTCCTGCTGCCATAAAAAGCCAGGCATTCTTCCATCCATATACATCAATAAGCTTGCTTATCCATAATGGCGATGCCGAAAACCCGACTGAAATAAAGATGGCACTAAAGGCATTTACCCTTCCCCGAAGCCTGTCAAACCACTTCATTATCATATTCCGCGAAGCAAGTGTTAACACTCCCTGACCGCTGAAACGCAACATAAAAAAGAGAATAGTTATTACAGTTGCTGGCAACAAAAAATGCTGAATATTCAAAGCGTTTGAAAGTGTAGAAGAAATTACATCAGCCTGCGAACATAAAAACAGTGAAAAAGCCAAGCCAAGTGCAGCAAAAACTGCCAGCCAGCGTGCACCATATTTATCAAACCACTTGCCAGCCTTATGGATAAAAAAGGAACTAATAAAAGTACCTACAAAATATGCTACACTTATTTGATCGCGATTTAAACCTAGTGCATCTTTTACAGGATCGGTAAATGTTCCAACTCCAATAGTTTGACCCGGAAGACTTGCCCAAATTCCAATAGTGCCAAAAATGGCAACAATATATCCATAAAACAGAAAACTTCTTTCGGGTCGGATAAAGGAGAAACGATTGGGATTAGACATACAGCTTAAAGGTGATTAAATTGAGTTGCAAAGATATGCAATGTAAATATACCCCAAATGAAAGTTATGAAAATACTCATCCGCTTAGGATAAAAAATATGGTAGGTGCATAAAAAAAAACCTCATCTATATAATGAAGCTTTTCTTTTGGGAGGTTCCGAGCGGATTACTCCCTTTGGTCGTGTACTCTCTCGTTCCTCGTTCGGTTCGAACGCTTCTCATCCGCTCAGGATATAAAATATAGTAGGTGCATAAAAAAAGCCTCATCTATTAGATGAAGCTTTTCTCTTGAGAGGTTCCGAGCGGATTCGAACCGCTGTAGCTGGTTTTGCAGACCAGTGCCTAAGCCACTCGGCCACGGAACCATTTTCAGATTCGGGATGCAAATATAGAAATTTTTCTTAAACATTGACAGGCTTTTTACGGTTTTTAAATTCCGACTATTTCTCAGCATATTTATCTAAACAGTCAGGGCATAAACAATCGGTATATTTCTGATTTATTATTAAAAACTCGCGCTTATGAATGTTTACACTTTCGCACCAGCAATCTTCCTCTCCCTGGCATGTAAAGCTCTTTCCGCATTCAGGACATTTCTTAATTTTACTCATTATTTCTCTCTGTTTTTTTCTAAGACAACACTTACAGAATTTAGTTTCATGCCAATAGGCGGATTAATTTTTTCAACCTTAACCTTTATTGCTTCTATTGATCCGAATTCAATAAATAACCGATTAATAATTCTTCCGGCAACATGCTCAATTAATTTCGATTTTATTTGCATCTCAGCTTCAACAATCTTTGCAATATCTGCATAATTTATAGTACCATCTAACTCATCACTTGCGGCTGCATGGTCAAAGTCAGTATCTATTTCAACATCAACAAAGTATTTCCCGCCAATCTTTTGCTCCTCATCAAAATATCCGTGAAAAGCATAAAACTCAAGACCATCAATAAAAATCTTTCCCATTCTAAAATATTTTTCATCAAAATTAGTCTATATCGGCAAATGTAATTCTATCAATAATATAAAATACTTACTTTTACATGTTTTACAAGAAACTTCTATATAATATTAGAAGATTTCTTCAATTTGAATTAAGATATATATACAATATGAGCCAAGAAGAGAACAAGTCGTTAAATTTTATTGAAAGCATGATTGAGGAAGACCTCAACTCGGGGAAGCATAAAGAATTATTATTTCGTTTTCCCCCGGAGCCAAATGGGTACTTGCACATTGGTCATGGAAAAGCTATTTGCCTGAATTTTGGTCTTGCTCAAAAATATAATGGAAAATGTAATCTGCGTTTTGACGACACTAACCCTATTAAAGAAGAAGTTGAATATGTAAATTCTATTAAAGAAGACATAAAATGGCTTGGGTTTCAGTGGGTAGAGCCTGAAAAATATACTTCTGACATTTTTCAGCAATTATACGACTGGGCAGTTGTTCTCATTAAAAAAGGATTGGCTTATGTTGAAGATAGTAGTGCTGAAGAAATTGCTGCTACAAGAGGCACCCCAACTGTTCCAGGAAAAGAAAGTCCATTTAGAAATCGCACTGTTGAAGAAAATATGGATCTGTTTGAACGCATGAAAAAAGGCGAATTTGAGAATGGCTCTAAAGTTCTACGCGCAAAAATAGATATGGCCTCTCCAAATATGCATATGCGTGACCCTATTATGTACCGAATAATTCATGCCAGCCACCATAGAACCGGCGATGAATGGTGTATTTATCCAATGTACGATTGGGCACACGGTCAAACAGATTTTTATGAAAAAATCACTCATTCTTTATGTACTCTCGAATTTGAAGTACATAGACCTCTATATAATTGGTTTCTTGATAACATTATTGAAGACCCTGAAGTAAATCGCACCAGAACCCAACAAACCGAATTTGCACGACTGAATATTAACTATACTGTTATGAGCAAAAGAATGCTTCTACAATTAGTTGAAGAAGGTCATGTAAATGGTTGGGATGATCCGCGAATGCCAACAATTTCAGGATTAAGAAGACGTGGTTATACGGCAAAATCTATTCGAAATTTTGCTGATAAAGTTGGTATAGCTAAACGCGAAAACACTATTGATGTAAGCCTTCTAGAACATTGTGCTAAGGAAGACTTAAATAAAACATCTCAGCGAATAATGGGGGTTTTAAATCCTTTGAAAGTTACAATAACTAATTACCCCGAAGGAAAAACAGAAGAATTGGAAGCGATAAATAATCCTGAAGACGAAAGTATGGGAAAAAGAAAGCTTCCTTTCTCGCGCACATTATATATTGAAAGAGATGATTTTATGGAAGATCCTCCTCGCAAATTTTTCCGTCTTGGCCCTGACAGGGAAGTACGTCTAAAATATGCTTATATTATTAAATGTGAAGAGGTAATTAAAGATGAAAACGGTAAAGTAGTTGAACTTCGATGCACTTATGATCCTGACACAAAATCTGGAACCGGAACAAGCACAAAAAAGGTAAAAGCTACCTTACATTGGGTATGTGCTAATAATGCTATTGCATCGGAAGTTCGATTATACGACAGACTTTTTAGTAAGGAAGACCCTTATGAGTTTGAAGAGGGCGAAAGCTTTTTAACAAACCTAAATCCCGATTCTCTTAAAATAATTACTGGGTACCTTGAGCCTTTTGCTCAGGAAGCTACAATGAAGCATTTTCAGTTTGAAAGAATCGGATACTTTTATAAGGACGAAGACAGTACTCCGGAAAAGACAGTATTTAACAGAACCGTAGCATTGAGAGATAGTTGGGCAAAATTCTCGAAAAAGTCTTAATACTAATCTGAAATTCTGATCGGAATTACTGAACCAAATATTTTTTAATTAGTTTAAAGAATTGCTTTTCTGCAATAGGCTTGGATAAATAGTCATCGCTATCGCCATTGACTATTTTATCCTTGTCGTACTCAAGAGCAAATGCCGTTTGAGCCACAATTGGAATCTCTTTATTGATTGTTTTTATTCTTTTTGCAGCTGTTAAGCCATTCATTACCGGCAGCTTAATATCCATTAATACAAGATCAATTTCTGGAGCTTCAATTACTTTCTGTACCGCTTGCAAACCATTCTGAACTATAATTAAGTTAACATTTGTTGGTTTTAATAGTTCTCGAATATATTCAGAACTCGAGTCTTCATCTTCGGCCAGCAAAATAGTTTTATTCGAAAGGTTAAGATTATAACTGAATTCTTTATCCACAGTTACATTATTTTCTCCAGTTTCGTCAGATAATCTGATAAACGGAAGCGAAAAACGAAATTCAGCTCCACCGTTTTCATCTGATTTTAGAGTTATTTGCCCCCCAAGTGCATTAACAAAGCCCTGAGATATAGATAAACCTAAGCCTGTTCCTTCTGTAAAATCATTTATATAGCTCTTTGCTTGTCTAAATCTTTCAAAAATTTCTTTTTGTAACGCCTTTGGAATACCAATACCAGTATCCTTAACACTAATTTCTACAAGATTCCTTGCTATATCAATTTCGCAACCAATATTTATTGAACCTTCTTTTGTAAACTTAAGAGAATTTGAAATCAGGTTTGTTATTATCTGATTGATTTTATTTCTGTCACTATATAAAACTATATCAGCATTTGTGCTAATTGAGAGGCTCAATTCCAGCCCCTTCAATTCGGCAGAATGCATAAAGAACTCATGCAATTCATACAATAAGGTATTGAGTACAAATTCATCATTTACAATATTAATTGCTCCTGACTCTATTTTCGAAATATCAATTATATCGTTAATAATATTAAGAAGTCGATCAGCACTTGCTCTTATAATATCCACATAGCGCTTTATCTCTTTTTTTTGAATATTGTTTTTGGAAAGCAAATCTGTAAAGCCGATAATTCCATTCATTGGTGTACGTATTTCATGGCTCATATTTGCTAAAAAGGCCGATTTAAGTTTATCGCTTTCCTCAGCTTTTTCCTTTGCTAAAATAAGCTCACTTTCAATTCGTTTTCTTGTACTAATATCCTTAAAAACAGAAAGAAGGGTTTTGCGTCGATTAAAACTTAATGGAATTGTAACTATTTCAACGTCGATAAACATTCCATCAAGGTGTTCCATTAAAATCTCCTCAGTACAAGAAACCTTATCATGAGCATTTACAAATGCAAATTGCTTTTTAATTTGTTCTATTGAATCTTCATGAATAAAATTGAAGATGTTTTTTCCATGAAATCCTTGTTTACTTTTCCCTCCAAGAATTGATTTTATAGCTTCATTAACAAAAATGATTTCATCTTTTCGGTGAAGAACAATAGCACTAGGAAAGAGCTCCACTAATTTTTTATACCTCTCTTCGCTTTCTTTTAGAGCTTCCTCTGCTAACAATTTCTCTGTAATATCCCGAATGTAAGTAAGGCATCGTTCCTGACCATCTATTTTAATTAATCTTGAACTAAACTCTAAGTATATTTCGGTTCTGTCCTGCTTATAATACTTAGTGATAAATGTTGTATTTCCTTTTTCCTGTAACTCAACTAAAACACTCTTTCTCTGTTCTTCATAACCCTCTGGCATAAACCCCGCTAATCTCTTTCTAAGTATAGATTCAGATTTAATTCCTAAAATCGAGCATGCCCTTTCAGAGATTTCTAGAATATATCCTTTTAGATCTGTTAAAAATATGCCATCTATTCCTAAGTTAAATATGTTTCGAAGTTTTTCCTCACTGCTCATATAAGCCAAAGTAATTTCATCTCGCTCTGCCTCTCTACGTTTAACGGTGTTAAGCATTTGATTTAATCCATCTATTAATACACCAACCTCATCATTTGATGATTTTTCAATAATTACATTATAGTCTTGATCTTCTGAGATTTGCGAGACTTTTTTAGCAAGGCATAAAATTGTGTTGAAGATATATTTCTGAAAATACAATGCTAAAAAATATGAAACAGCTATAGTAGCAATGAAAATAAAAAATGAAAACAACAATTTTGTCCGAATACCATCCTGAAGACCAGTATAATATATTAGCTGAACTCTACCATAGCTTATAGAATTACGCTCAATTGATTTGTTTATTATTAGGTAATTGCCGATAAATTTAGAGTATGCATTATCATAAGCGTATAATACCGAATCTAGATCTTCCTTACAATGTGATACAAATTCTTTGTTATCTCGGGAAAACACATTAAGGCAAACAATATTAGGATTGTGCATTACATCAAGAAGAATTTCATTTCCCCTCTCCATAGAACTATAAGTAATAGGCATAATGAAATAATCGCTTATAAGTCGAGCTTCTTTAATGGCTCTTGAGGCAATGTCTCGCTTAAGGGTCAAATGCTGCGGAACTATCAGAAAAATCATTGTTAAACCCACAGTAACAATACTTACTCCTATTATTATCAGGGTAATTCTTGACTTTACCGATATTTTATCTAGAAAGCTCATTTATTGCATCATAATTACCTTTGCATTTTCAATTATTAGAGGTTTGGTTTTAACAAACATTTTTCGTTAGAACTTAATTCATAATCCCCTAAAATATAAAAAGCAAAACCATCCTTACTTGTAAGAGCAATATTTTCCAGCGAAATATGTAATTTGTGATTGTTTCAACAAAGGTAACTTTTAGCTTTTGTTCCCTTCGCTGTGAGTGTGATTGAGTAGAAATTGTATTTGGAAAATTTAAAAATATAGTCGTGTGTTGGTTAGTCATCATTAAATTCAATTTTTAGACACATCTCTTTTTAAAACTCTTTACATCTGAAAAATTTTATGATACAAATCCAAAGGTTTTATTTCTAAAAATAAAAATTCTAAATATTGATTGCAATGGCTAATATAATACTTTTATTCACCGTTATTAGCAAAATTCCATTGTTTGCTACAACTTTTTCACAGGAAGCGTAAAATAAAATGTTGAACCAATATTTGGTTCTGAATCTAACCAAAGTTTACCTCCCAACAATTTAACCAGTTGCTGAGTTATTGCAAGTCCTAAACCTGTTCCTCCGTACTTTCTTCCAAGCTCACAATCACCCTGCCGAAACCGATCAAAAATAACCTGTTGGCTTTCTACTGGAATTCCAATTCCTGTATCAGAAACAAAAAATTCTACTTCTGTATCTTTAAGTTTATACCCAAAACTAACTTTTCCTTCATGAGTAAATTTAAATGCATTACTAAGTAAATTTGTTAAAACTTGCTCTAATTTACTTTCGTCGGTATTAATAGTTTTTAATCCCACATTCTTTTCCAACAATAATTCAAAAATCAGATCTTTTTCATCCGATTCATTCTGAAATAACACAAAAACTTTGTTCATAAATCCTTCCAATTCAAAACTAGAAGATTCAATACAAAGCTGATTGGCTTCCAGTTTTGATATATCCAGAATGCCATTTACTATGGTTAATAACTGATGACAGCTATTGCTTATAGCGGCCAAGTATAATCCTTTCTTCTCTTGTTTTAAACTTGGATTTTCTAACAGACTACAAAAACCAACAATACCATTCATGGGAGTTCTGATTTCATGACTCATATTGGCTAAAAATGCTGTTTTAAGTTTTTCGTTTTCCTGGGCCTTTTCTTTTGCTGTTATCAGTTGTGTATTTTTCTTTGAAAGTCTTTTATTTAGATTTATTAATGCTTGGTTCTGGTTTAGTAATCTCTCCTCTTTTTCAACTAATTGATTATTCACTAATTTAAGTTCATTAGTTCTTTCTTTAACTTTCTCTTCAAGAACCATATTCATTTGTTCGAGCCTCTTTCTTAGAAAATAAATTGTTAGTTGGTTATTAACCCTGGCTAATAACTCCGGTCTATTTATTGGTTTTATTATATAATCAGCTGCTCCTAAACCAAATGCTCGCTCCTTATCAGATATTTGTTTGAGAGCTGTAGTAAATATAACAGGTATTCCCTCAGATTTTATATTTGATTTAAATTGTTTACATACCTCAAAGCCGCTCAAACCAGGCATTAAAATATCTAATAATACTAAATCGACTTTATAACAATTGACATCATTTAAGAATGATTCGCCATCTGCAAAAACTAAAGTACTATAGCCTGCACTTTTTAACATTAGGCTAATAACCATACTTATTTCATAAGTATCATCAATTATTGCAATAGTTGTTGAATTTTTATCATTCATTATAGCAATAGCTTCTTATACAATGAACGAAGCTAATAATTTTTGTCGTATTTAGGAGCTAAAATTTTTCTTTCTTCCAATAAGTATTTGAAGAAATCAAACTATCAACAATGGTGAATTGTTACCACTATTGTCCTAATATCTCTTGGCCCGTCAAATTCACAGAGAAATATATTTTGCCAGGTCGACAGCCCCAATTTTCCATTCACAATAGGAATTGTTTCTGAGGGACCAACAAGACCTGCTTTTAGGTGAGAATCTCCATTATTATCCTGAGCATCATGCTCCCAAACGCCAGCAGGTATTAGTTTATTCAAAAAAGTAACCACATCATTTTGCACCGAATCATCCCAATTTTCCTGAATCATAATTGCGGCAGTAGCACCCTGTGCATATATATTAACTGTCCCACATTTAACCTTCGAATTTGCAACTACACCATCAACATGATGCGTTATATCAAAAAGTCCGTTATGCAAATTGGTTTGAATTTGAATTACCTGCTGCATTTTGTTAATTTTGTACTAAACTAGTGAATAATTCATTTAAGTTAAATTCAAAATAAACATAAAACGCCAAAAGAAGAATGCTTCAAAGAAAATCAGTTAAAGAGGAGTTTACCGCTAGGCATGAAGAATTCACATGGCAAACCAATGACAATAAGCAACTTTTTGCCCAATGCTGGAAAGCCGAACCAACAACCAAAGGTTTAATACTTCTGGTACATGGCTTGGGCGAGCATAGTTCCAGATACGATTTGTGGGCATCAAAATTTGTAAATGAGGGGTTTTCTGTTTTAAGCTATGATATGCGCGGGCATGGAAAAACACCAGTTCCTATTGCTAAAACATCTAGTTACGATAAACTTCTTAATGATATAGATTTACTAATTAATAAGGGTAAAGAGCTTTTCCCGGAAATACCTGTTTTTCTTTATGGCCATAGTTTGGGTGGTAATCTAACAATAAACTATGCCATCAGCCATCCGACAAATTTAAACGGAATTATCTTAACATCTCCATGGCTGGAAGTTACAAATCATCCGACAAGACTAAAGTTTATAACAGCTAATGTTCTAAGCAAATTTGCTCCACATTTAAGAGCTCGCACCGGTTTCCGTCCTGAAGATATTAGTAAAGAGCTCAGACAGGTTCACCATTACAGGAATGATCCAAAAGTACACAATTTCATTAATGTTCGTTTATTCATGAAGATCTATGAACACGGACTTATTGCGAAAAGAAGCATTTACAAAATAAACGCACCCTTACTTGTTCTACATGGTTCCTCAGATAAGATAACATCGTGTAAGGCAACCCAGGAATTTGTTATGAATTCAGGAAACAAAACCACTTACCACGAAATAGAAGGTGGTTACCACGAGTTACACAACGACAGTGAGAGTGAACATGTTTTTAGTTTAATTTCCGATTGGCTAAAGAATCATTTACAAAATTAATATGCCTCAGCTACAGACCTTTGTTGACATTCCTTCACCAAAAGTTTCAATTGAACACTCACATAATATCTTGCTTTTAGGTTCATGTTTCTCAACCAATATTGGAAAGAAATTAGAAGCACTAAAGTTTCGGGCTAAAACAAATCCATTCGGTGTAATTTACAATCCTGCCTCAATTGCTCAGTCGATTAATATTCTGCTAAAAAGGAATTCTTTTGAAGCCGAAGATTTAAACTTTAATAATGGCCTATGGTTTAGTTATTATCATCATTCTTCGTTTAGTAATGTAGATAAGCAAACCTGTCTTGATGAAATTAATAAGTCGTTACAAACAACAAAAGAACATTTATTAAAAAGCGACTATCTGTTTTTAACTTTAGGAACAGCTTGGGCCTATAGAAGCAAAGAGACATCAAGAATTGTTGCAAACTGTCACAAAATTCCTGCTAAAGAATTTGATCGAGTTTATCTTAATCCGGATGAGATATACAATACTCTTTCTTCTAGTTATAAATCGCTTTTTGAGGCAAACAGAGATATAAAAATAGTTTTAACTGTAAGTCCTATTAGACACTGGAAAGATGGTGCAATTGAAAATATGCGTAGTAAATCGTCACTAATTCTGGCCATAAAAGAACTTGAGAAAAATTTACCAAACATCTATTACTTTCCGGTTTATGAAATCTTCATGGATGAACTTCGAGATTATCGATTTTATGCTTCAGATATGTTACATCCCTCCGAATTTTCAATAGAATACATTTGGGAGCGATTTATAGATACTTTCTTTAATAATAAAACTACTGAACTTGTTAAAGAAATTGAAAAACTAATAAAATTGTTTCGGCATAAACCAATGAACACCGAAGGTGAGAACTATAAAAAGTTTCTTGAAAACCTTAAAAGTAAAGTTAGTAGAATTCAATCAAAACATGCCTTTTTAGACTTTTCCGAAGAACTAAACAAGTATTTTGTTTAATGGGAGTTAAACAATGCTAAGTTCCCATTGTTTGTGTTTAAAACACAAACAATGAAATGCAACATATATTCTATTATTATAATCTTTTGGATTCTGATTTTGCCTCTAAAAGGGCAATCCCCAGAAAAAGGAATAATTCAAGGGCGAATTTTCAATGCATCAACAAATGAACCTGCACCTTTTGCTTCTCTTATAATATGGGGAACAAACATTGGTTCTGTAAGTGACTTAGACGGCAACTTTTTATTTACCGGTATTGCTCCTGGTTATGTTCAAATTGAAGCTTCAACAATTGGATTCGAAAATTACCTGTCAGAAAGATTTCTTGTTACTAATGCTAATAAGACATTTATCGAGATTCCCTTAACCGAAATGCAGGTAAAACTTGATGAAGTAGTTGTAAAAGCTTCTCCTTATAGAAAGAAGGATGAGAGTCCTGTATCGCTGCAGCGAATAGGCATTGCACAAATTGAGAAAAATCCAGGAGGAAACAGGGATATATCAAAAGTAATACAATCTTTACCGGGTGTTGCATCAAGTGTTTCATTCCGCAACGATATTATTGTCAGAGGTGGCGGGCCAAACGAGAATGTATTCTATCTGGATGGAGTTGAAATACCAACAATAAACCATTTTGCGACTCAAGGTTCTTCCGGTGGACCAGTTGGAATAATAAATGTAGATTTTATTCGCGAAGTAAACTTCTACTCAGGAGCATTCCCAGCTAATCTTGGCAATTCTTTAAGTTCTGTAATTGATATGCGCCAAAAAGATGGTAATAAAGAAAAGCTAAAGTTTAAAGGTTCTGTTGGTTCCTCTGATTTAGCCTTAACCATGGATGGACCTATTTCTCAAAATACCACTTTCATAGCATCTGCAAGACGATCTTACCTACAATTACTGTTTCAGGTATTGGAATTACCTTTTCTTCCAACCTACAACGATTTTCAGTTTAAAAGTCGCACCCGAATAGACGAAAAAAATGAAATTAGCATAATTGGTCTGGGAGCAATTGATCAGTTTCAACTAAACCTGGATGCAAACGAAACTCCGGAACAGAAATATCTTCTAAGTCAGCTTCCGGTAAACGAGCAATGGAACTACTCAATAGGGGCCGTTTATAAGCATTATCGCTCGAAAGGATTCGACACATGGGTACTAAGCAGAAATAAATTGAACAACGTATCGTATAAATATCAGAACAACGATGAATTGCAACAAAAACTTCTAGACTATAAATCTGCTGAAATAGAGAATAAATTCAGATACGAACATAACATTAACCTTCCAGGAAAAATTAAAACTAATTTTGGTGCCGGACTTATTTATGCCAAATACTTTAATAACACAAAAACTCAGGTTTACACACAAGAAGGACTAACTCCAATTTTGTATGAAACCTCTCTGAATTTATTTCACTATTCGTTATTCGGGCAGGTTAGCAGACCTTTTCTTCAAAACAGAATAACACTATCAGCTGGATTAAGAGCAGATGCAAGTACCTATTCAGGAGAGATGAATAACTTGCTAAATAATTTATCACCACGTTTCTCTGGCTCCTACTTATTAACAAAAAAACTATCATTCAATTTTAGTACCGGACAATTTTATCAAAGACCTCCTTACACAGCAATGGGTTACAAAGACAACACAGATGCTTTGGTGAATAAACAAAACAATTTGAAATATCTAAAGAATGCTCACTTTGTTGTTGGTTTCGAATTAAAACCAAATATAAATTCGATAGTTTCAGTTGAGGGTTTCTTAAAAAACTACTCAAACTATCCATTCTCTATTAAAGATTCCATACCTCTGGCAACAAAAGGTGCAGACTTTGGAACATTTGGCGATGAAGAACTTATTCCCATATCAGAAGGAAGAACATATGGTTTCGAATTACTTGCACGCTCGCAAAACATTCTGGGATTTAATACAATTCTCTCCTATACTTTTGTTCGAAGTGAATTTAAAGACCTACGAGCAAAATATCGCGGTGAGTATATTTCATCTTCGTGGGATAACAGGCACTTGATAAATATAACCGGTACAAAATCTTTTAATAAAGGCTGGTATTTTGGTTTCAAATGGCGATATGTTGGAGGCGCTCCATACACACCTTGGAACAAAGAAAAATCTGAAATTAAGCAAGCCTGGGATGCCAAAGGAGGCCCATATATTGACTATTCAAAATTTAATGATTTAAGGTTTAGTTCTTTTCACCAGTTAGACATTAGGATTGATAAAGAATTCTATTTTGAAAAATGGTCATTAAATCTATATCTTGATATACAAAACTTATATAACTTTAAGAGCGATGAGCAAGATATTCTTACCCGACGGTCATTTACAGAACCTGGATACAACGATCTCATTCCCGGAAACGAAACAACTCCTGACCGATATGAATTAGTTGATATCCCATCATCAGGATCAGGGACAGTTCTTCCTTCGGTAGGTATTATCGTTGAGTTTTAATTTAACTACTCTGGCATGAAAAATATTATTAAAAACAGCATATTATCCATATTAGTAGCAATAAATATTATACTACTAATAGCTCAGCAAACAGGGTGTAGCTCGAGTAAAATACCCCACACATATCCTATTGATACTTTAACAACAAATTCTTCAGAGAATGGATTTCCTATTGAGTTAATTTTCAAACGTGGTGAAGCCCACAACAACCCATTAATGGCTATATGGATTACCGACACAAACAACAAATACATCGAAACGTTGTATATTGCTAAATCAATAGCTCGCGGTGTATTTGAGCATGGAGACAAAAGTCAGGGTAAATGGATGCCTGGACCTATTCGTAGACCAGCCACTCTACCTGTTTGGTCACATAGCCGTGGAGTTAAAGAACATGACAATCTGTATGTACCCACCCAAAATACACCTATGCCAGATGCAATTTCCGGGGCAACACCTCCTAGCAGTTTTGTTCTTAGAACAAAAACATCCAAAAACACTCCAGAAATTTTTTATCTTTATTTTGAGATTAATCAAAGTTGGGACTGGAATGAATACTGGACCAATAACAAATATCCTAACGATGCTGAATATAAAACTTCATGTCAACCTGCACTTGTATACAAAACGGTTATTAATAAAGAAAATTCACCGAGTAACCAGATACTAAAACTTATCGGACATAGTCATTATAGCGGAAAAAACGGGAACATCTATAATGAGACTGAAACTATAACAACAGCCCACCAAATAACCGAATCAATTATGGTTAAATATTAACAAAGAAACATGCGTCACCTATTTTATATGATAAATATCATCTTTTAAAATTATAAAAAGATTCTCTATTGTGTTTCATTTGAGTAAATTTCATTTTATGAAGAGTAATCCAACAGTTTTAAAGTATATAGGTTTTCTTATTTGGGCTATTTTCTTTCTTGTCCACCCACCTCTTTATTCGCAAGACGTAAATACTTTACAAAAGGACATTGAAAAATATCAGAGTGAAGGAAACAAGATTAATTTAGCAAATACTTATAACAAGCTAGGGCATGCATATTGGCAACAACAAAAACTCACTGAAGCAATAAATAATTTTGAGCAATCAATTTCCCTAAATAAGGAGCTAAATAACAAAAATGCTCAAAGAATAATAAATGGTTATCTGGGACTAATATACCTCGAGAACGAACAACATCAAAAGGCAATTGAGGCATTTGAAAATAGTCTTGCGATGAATATTGCCTCGAAAAAATGGCAAGAAGCAATTTCAGATTACTACAATATAGCAAGTGCTTATCAAACAATTGAAAACTACAACAAGTCAAACGAATTTGCTCAGAAAGCACTTGACAAATCTATTGAAATAAACAACCTTGAAAGTGCCAAAAGCTGTAACCTATTAATGGCTAATAATTACGAAAAACTTGGTAATAATAAGAAAGCCTCAGAACACTTCTCCAACTATAACACACTTGTTAAACATCTGCAACAAAAACAAGTGGCTCAGCTAGAAACAGAGAAAACAAGAATACAATCTGAAAAGCAACAAGTTGAAAAAGATCTTAAAACAACTTCGGATAAAGTTAAAGAGGTTACTGCAGAAAAGGAACAAGTTGCTGAAGAAAAAGAACAGATTGTTGCAGAAAAGGCAAAATCAGAGATAGAGCTTGAAAAGCAAAAGCAAAAAACTCAAAAAAACATTCGCTATTTCGTTTCAATCATTGGATTTATTTTAGTCATTCTCCTTCTTTTTTATTTTCAAAACAGACACAGGAAAAAGGTAAATCGAAAACTTAAGGAGCAAAACGCTGAAATAGAAAAACAGAAAGACGAAATAGAAAAACAGCGTGATCTTGCCAATAAACAAAGAAAAAATCTAACAAGTAGTATTCAGTATGCAAGACGAATACAGTCAGCTGTTATTCCAAGACCTGAAGCTCTGTTTGAGCATTTCAGAGATAGTTTTATTCTCTACAAACCCAGAGATATTGTAAGTGGAGACTTCTACTGGCTTGCCCAAAAAGATAATCTGATAGTTATTGCTGCTGCCGACTGCACAGGCCATGGAGTTCCCGGAGCTTTTATGAGTTTGCTGGGAGTTGCATACCTTAATGAAATTGTTAATAAGATTGCAATTAACATGCACATCAACTCGTTAAGTGCTGATGAAATACTAAATCAGCTGCGAGAAAAGGTTATCTCTTCACTTCACCAGTCGGAAAATAAAAGAGACCCAAAAGATGGCATGGATATAGCTCTATGCATTGTTGATCTTGATACGAAAAAAATGCAATATGCCGGAGCATATAATCCATTAATTATTGTCAGAAAAGGAAAGATAATTGAATATAAAGGTGATAAAATGCCTGTAAGCTTTCATCGAAGAATGCATGTCCCTTTCACAAGCCATGAAATTAACCTTCAACCCAACGATTGCATCTATATATTCTCCGATGGCTATGTTGATCAATTTGGAGGTGAAGATGGCCACAAATACCTGATGAAGCGATTTACACAAAAGCTTGTTGATATTCACCAGAAATCTATGCAGGAACAAAAACAGATTCTGGAAGATGAGTTCAATAATTGGCGTGGAGAGTTCGGACAAATCGATGATGTACTGGTAATGGGATTCCGCTTTGGTGGCGAAATTGACACCCGATTGGTTAACTGGACCAATAAAACAATTCTTATAGCTGAAGATACTGACATTAACTATTTCTTGCTTTTAGAAGTTCTGAAGAAAACAAAAGCAACTATCATAAGAGTTAAAAATGGTGCCGAAGCAATTGAGTTTGTTAAAACTAACCATATAGATTTAGTTCTTATGGATATTAACATGCCAACAATGGATGGCTACGAAGCCACTAAACTTATCAAAGAATACGACGATTCAATTCCAATTATTATACAAACCGCAGTTTATGAAGATGGAAAAGAAAGCTCATTAAAAGCCGGAGCTAACGATTTCATTTCCAAACCAATAAATCTAAAATCATTTATGGAGAAACTTTCCAGATTCCTAAATTAAAACCAACTATGAAAACTATTACAATTGAAGCCAAAGACGACACACCGATGGTTATTCTTGACAAAGAAAACCAGATATTTGAAATTAGCGGAAAATCATTACCAGAAGATGTGATGGAATTCTATCAACCTCTTTACGATTGGCTTGAAGAATATGTTAAAGCTCCAAACCCTGAAACGGTTTTCAAAATGAGAATCGACTATTTCAACTCCGCATCGCATAAAGCCATTAATGACTTACTCGATATTTTAACCGAAATTAAAAATAATGGAAATTCAATACTCATAAAGTGGCATTTTCGTAGAGAGGATGAGGATATTCTAGAGTCAGGAAACGACTATGCCGACCTTACCGGATTAGATTTTGAATACATTGGATACGATTAGTTTTGATTAAAATCGGAATTTTGCTGACAAATAGCCAATTTAATCCTTAACTTTAATAGAGTGAAACCGTAAAAACATATAATTGCTTGGTTAAACAAGCATTATTAATGCGATTATTTAATAGTCGTTTTATTCCTAATAGAATAAGACGTACTATTCTTATTTGATTGTAAAAACTGCAGATATGAATAAAAAGTTAGTCTTATTAGTCCTCCTAGCTATACCACTTTTTGCTTTTACTCAGCAAAAGCCTGTTCATGAGAAAAAGATGTATGTCTCTCCAGAAGGAAAACTATTTGTTCAAGGAGAACTACCATTATATCTATGGCTATCAACATCTCCCGATGATGGAGCAAAGAAGTACAGACTCAAAAGTGAAGAAACGGCAAAATATAGCAATCCGATGTACTTTGACACTGATGGGTACAATACATTTCGATCGCCATCCGCTGTAGATACTATAACCAGAAAGCCAGTATACCCACTTCACGATATTGTGTTTGAAGTTTATGGAGATAAGTTGGCTCCCAGCACAAAAATTGACTATGGAGATTCTAAACCATTTTCCATAGAAGGAAAATTATTTGTCATGGATAACACTCAAATTACTCTTGTTTCCAGCGATAAGCTTTCAGGTGTCGAGACTACTTACTATTCAATTGATGGCAACCCTTTTACTAAATACACCCAGCCTTTAGTTTTTAGTGAAGAGCGAGAATATGTATTAAAATATTATGCTGTTGATAATGTAGGTAACGATGAAGAAATAACTGAAATTAAATATTTCTATGATAAAACCTCGCCTGTTACCACTCGAACAACCATCAACGATGAGCATAACAACATCTTATCTGCTCGCTCAAAAATTGAACTTAAAGCTGAAGATAAGGGCGCTAGTTCGCGTAAAATTATTTTCAGCATTGATGGCGGTAATGAGTATACATATAAAACTCCGCTAAGCGCAGCAAATCTATCTCAAGGTGAGCATAAATTAACATATTATGCGATTGACAAAGTAGGTAACAAAGAAACTGCACAGAACTACACCTTTTATGTTGATAAAACTGCTCCAACGATTATTGAGGAAGTAATTGCCAAAACCTTCTTTGCTAATGGTAAAGAATATGCTTCTGGTAAAGCACAATTAAAGCTTACAGCATTCGACAATAAAGCTGGAATTAAAGAAATTCGTTATTCAATTAATGATGGAGATTACATTTTGTATGAAAAACCTGTTTTTCTTACTGCCTCGGCTGGAAATCTAGTAATACGAACTTTTGCTGTTGATAATGTTAATAATAAGTCTGTTAGTCAGACTGCCAACCAAAAAACTGCAATTCCATATATAGACCTTTCTGGCCCAACATTACGACAAAGCTATAGTGGGCCTGTATTTGATACTAGAGATACTCTCTTTATTAATAACAAAACAAAAATATCCTTACATGGATACGACCAGGAGGCTGGAGTAAGCAGAATTGAGTATCGTATAAATGGTAAGGAGAATATTACCTACGACAAACCTTTCTCACTCAATGATGAAGGATTTTACACAATCAATTTCGTTGGCTACGATAACGTGGAAAACACTAGTTCGAAAAGCTTTAATGTTAAAGTAGATAATAGTGGGCCAGATATTAATTATCAGTTTAGCACAATTTCTATTGCCAAAACCGATGGAAAACCAAATTATCCTAAATACGCAATCCTTTTCTTATCAGGAACCGATAATGTAGTTGGCCTTGAAAACATAAAGTATGGTTTTGGAACAGCTACACCTACAAAAATTTATTCTACACCAATTACCGGATTCTCTACCGGCTCAAAAACTGTTAAATTAATTGCTACAGATAAACTTGGAAATAAATCAGAGAAAGATATAGAATTTAATATCTTAGAATAAAATATTATTTTTTAAAAGTATAAACTGCCCAAATCATTGGGCAGTTTTTTTTTGCTCATACTAAAGATTCTTGCAAGCACTGTTCTTAATTTGTTTTTTTTACTATTTTTACGCAAGTCAGACATCTATGGATAAGATTGCTATGACAGTATTACACGAAGATTATATGGCAAAAATATATAGCAGTTTAAGTGTACACTTCATAGAAAATTGTACTAATTAGAACTTTCAAACTGTCTGATTTTAAAATTTAACACATTATATATTTTTTAACTTAAAGTTGTTATTTCAAATTCTATTAATTGTTGTTATATTCTTACTAACTTAACGTATAGTAAGTATCTGATTTTACATTGATTGCATATCAGACTAAGAGCTGATAAACTTTTAAAGTATATGTTGTTTGGGTACAAATTAATGGAGTAAGTATGTCCCAATTTGTGGTACACAAACTAATTAAACAAGATTATTAGTATTAAAAATAAATGAAAAACACGTATTTCGACCTGATTGAACAAAGCTACTATTTTCCTCAGGAAGGCTTTGATTTAAGAGATGATTATTTAACATTCCATGGCGTTTCAATGAAATACCTGATTGAAAAACATGGCACTCCTTTTAAATTTATTTATCTGCCAAAAATTGGCGACCAAATAAAAAAAGCAAGAAACCTTTTTAACCGTGCTATAAAGAATAATGCATATAAAGGGAAATACCATTTTTGTTATTGCACAAAGTGCAATCACTTCTATCATGTAATACAAGAAGCATTAAAGCAAAAAGTAAATCTTGAGACTTCTTCTTCTTTTGATATCGATTTAATTTTAAACCTATACTTGAAAAAAAAGATAGATAAAAAACGAATTATAGTTCATAATGGATATAAAACCGATGACTACCTGGAAAGAATAATAAAACTTCAAGAAGCTGGATTTGAAAATTCCATAATTATCCTCGATAGTAAAAGTGAACTAGATCGTATTAATAAAATCAATACTAAGCATACAATTAAAATTGGCTTACGCATGGCCATAAACGAAGAAGCCCAATCAGCTTATTACACATCTCGACTTGGTATTCCTCACAATGAAATGATCGATTTTTTCAATACTCATATTAAAAACAATGAAAAGGTTGATTTAAAAATGCTCCATTTCTTTGTTGATTCAGGCATTAAAGACACTGTTTACTATTGGGGTGAATTCCAAAAAGCATTGAAATTATACATCGAATTAAAAAAGGAAAGTAAAAAGCTGGATTCTTTCAATCTGGGTGGTGGATTTCCTATTAGAAATCATTTGGGATTTGAGTACAATTATGAATACATGATTAATGAAATTATCAAAAACATTAAAGAAGCATGCAATAAGGAAAATATTTTAGAACCCGATATCTACACCGAGTTCGGTAAATATACGGTTGGTGAAGCAGGTGCAATAGTTTTTAAAGTATTAGAACAAAAACAACAAAACGATACCGAAACATGGTATATTATAAACAATAGTTTGATGAATACCATTCCTGATGCTTGGGGAATCTATGAAAAATTTATTCTCCTGCCTATTAATAAATGGGACAATGAATATTGTAGAGTAAATATAGGTGGTATAAGCTGTGATCATTCAGATTACTATAACTCAGAAGATTTAAATCAGGAAATATTATTGCCAAAATATACAAAAAAAGACAAAGAGCCCCTTTATTTAGGTTTTTTTCATACCGGAGCCTATCAAGATTCAATAAGCGGATATGGTGGAATAAAACATTGTCTAATTCCCTCGCCAAAACATGTAATTATTGACCGCGATGAAAAAGGCAACTTTGTTGATTATGTTTATCGTGAAGAACAATCTGTAAAAGAAATTTTTAATATTCTTGGATACAATGGATAAAATCAAAAATTTTGCCGGTATTGACTCTGAATTTGCTCAATTTGACAAATCTTCAGTTCTATTGCAGTCAATTCCTTACGATGGCACAAGCACATGGGGAAAAGGAGCCAATAAAGGCTTTAGTGAATTTCTTGAAGCTGCTGAAAATATGGAGCTTTACGACATTGAAACCAATTCAGAAGTTTATAAGCAAGGTATTCACATATTACCCGAAATAAGTGAGAAGTCTTCTCCTGAAAATGTTTATAAAACAGTACTTGAAAGCACACTGAAGCTACTTGATACTCATAAGTTTTTAACCTTTTTGGGTGGAGAACACTCAATAAGTATTGGCATAATTGAAGCATACCGAAGGAGATATAATAACTTAACTGTTCTGCAACTCGATGCACATGCCGACTTACGTAAAAGCTATCTCGGGAGTGAGTACAATCATGCATGTGCATTACATCAAGCCAATAGAAATACCAACCTAGTGCAAGTAGGAATTCGAAGTATGGATGAAAGCGAAAAGCAATACACAAAACGTGATCGTTGCTTTTATGCCGAAGAAATACACCAAACCAAAACCTGGATAGACGAAGCAATTAGTCTAATGTCTGATAATGTATACATTACAATTGATCTTGATGTGCTTGATCCATCCATAATGCCGGCTACAGGAACTCCTGAACCTGGAGGAATTGATTGGTATACATTGTTAGAATTTTTAAAAAAAGTATTTGCTAAAAATAATGTTGTAGGCTTTGATATAGTTGAATTTGCCCCTATTGAAAATTTAAAAGCTCCCGGATTTCTGGTAGCAAAACTGTATTACAAATTACTTTCCTATAAATTTTATCATGAAAAATAACGGAACAATTAAGGAATTCATGCTTGAGCATTTCAAGCATTTTAATTCTGCTGCGCTTATTGATGCTGCAGTAGGTTACCAGAATCAACTTAAAAAAGGAAATAAAATAATGATAACCCTGGCAGGTGCAATGAGTACTGCAGAATTGGGGAAATCATTAGCCGAAATGATTCGACAAGATAAAGTTCAGATTATTTCATGTACTGGAGCAAATCTTGAGGAAGACCTAATGAACCTTGTTGCACACAACAGCTATAAAAGAGTGCCTGGTTACAGAGATTTGACACCTCAAGAGGAATGGAATCTATTGGAAAAAGGCTTAAACAGAGTAACAGACACCTGCATTCCGGAAGAAGAAGCATTTAGACGATTACAAAAGCATGTTTTTGATATATGGAAAGATGCTGAAGAAAATAACAAACGATATCTTCCACATGAGTATTTATACAAACTACTGTTATCAGGAGTTCTAGAGCAATACTATGAAATTGATCCAAAAAATAGTTGGATGTTAGCTGCAGCTGAGAAAAACCTTCCTATTGTTGTTCCAGGTTGGGAAGATTCAACGCTCGGAAACATCTTTGCTTCTTATTGCGTGAAAGGGGAACTAAACCCTACAACAATGAAATCAGGAATTGAATATATGACCTGGTTAGCTAATTGGTATACTGAAAACACAAAAGATAATCAGATCGGATTCTTCCAGATTGGTGGAGGAATAGCTGGAGATTTTCCTATTTGTGTAGTTCCCATGTTGTATCAAGATTTAGAGCGAACAGATACACCTTTTTGGAGCTACTTCTGTCAGATCTCTGATTCGACTACAAGCTATGGCTCCTACTCAGGAGCTGTACCAAATGAAAAAATTACCTGGGGCAAACTGGATATTGACACACCAAAATTTATCGTTGAATCAGATGCTACAATTGTTGCTCCACTAATATTTGCATATTTATTAGACTGGTAATTAATCCACAATAGAATGCTACTTATAATAGATAACCAAAGTGCGTTTATAAAAAAGTTTAAGCGACAGTATCTTGCTGAACAAGACTTTGACTATGTTTTTTTCGACCATAATCAACCCATAACTCTATCTGCTAAAACAAAAATCAAGGGTATTATTCTTTCCGGTGGCAAAGGAAACCCTTATGAACCACTAAACCTGACAGCAAATTTCGTTGCATTAATAAATTTCAATGTTCCGGTTTTGGGGTTCTGCCTTGGCCATGAAATTATTGCCGTTTCACACATGGGAAGGATAAAAAAGCTTTCAGAATACCATGGAAAGAAAGAGATTATAACAATCGACAAACCAGAAGACCCTATCTTTAAAGGACTCAATAAAAAACAGATTTCCTTAATCAAACGCCATGGATTTCATGTAGCAGAACTTCCACCAAATTTCGAGAGTTTAGCTTCATCAGACACCTGTTCTAATGAAATAATCAAGCACACTCAAAAACCACTTTATGGCTTCCAGTCTCATCCTGAAGTATCAGGACCAGATGGCCTTTTAATGATAGAGAATTTCTTGAAAATTTGTAAAATTATTGAATCCTAAGTTAGTCTGGAATAATGAAGATAGCCATCATTTTCAACAAAGACATTCTTGGTGTAATTAACACCTTCGGAATGCAAAACAAAGAATTTTACAATGAAGCAACTGTAAAAAAAGTTGCACAAAGCCTTGAAAAAGCAGGTCATAATGTTGCTATTCTTGATGGCAACAAACAAATAATAGAACGCCTTGAGAATTTCATGCCTCGAGTAAATGAAGGAGAACAAATGGGTATGGTTTTCAATATGGCATATGGAATTCAAGGTGAAAGTCGTTATACACACATTCCCTCCATGCTTGAAATGCTCGGATTGCCCTATGTTGGTTCATCTCCTTCTGGTCATGCCTTGGCTCTTGATAAAGTACTAACAAAAATTATCTGGAAAAACAACCATCTTCCTACACCCGAATTCTGGGTATTTAATACACATGAAGAGGATTTATCGACTGTGAAATATCCGGTAATTGTAAAACCAAAAATGGAAAGTGTCTCTTTTGGGCTTAAAGTTGTTTATAATCAAGAAGATTTAAAAGAAGCTATTCACTTCGTTGTAACTGAATTTAATCAACAAGCACTTGTAGAACAGTTTATTCGTGGAAGAGAATTCTGTGTAGGTCTGTTGGGTAATTCACCTGTTGAAACCTTTCCAGTATTAGAAATAGATCTTGAAGGTGATCCCGATGCTATACAGACTGTTGAAGATAAAAAACACAAACCAAAACGAAAAGTTTGTCCAGCAGAAATCTCTCCTGAACTTGCAGAACAAATGCAAAAACTAAGTATTGATGCTTTTAAAGCTTTAAATCTTCGTGATTTTTCAAGGGTTGATATCCGTTTAGATGAAAACAACAACATTTATCTTTTGGAGATCAATTCCATGGCCAGTATGGGCGAAACTGGCTCATACCCATCAGCCGCCAAAGTCGCAGGGTACAATTTTGAAAACCTTGTAAATAAAATGCTTGATGTTGCTTCTGTACGATATTTTACAAACACTATTTCACCTCAATCAACAGAAAAGACGAACGGGAAGAAAATGTCGCTACAAGCCCGCATGAGAACTTTCATTAAAACCCGCCAACAACAAACCGAGAAATTTTTAAAAAAGCTTGTAGATGCCGATTCACATGTTAGAAACGTTGACGGTGTTAATTACTGTAGCGAACTAATTAGTCTGGAATTAAGTCAGCTAGGCTTTACACAAGAAATATACCCACAACTCGAAGTCGGGAATATTATGTACTTCACCAATTCATTTAATAGTTCTGTAGAATACTTAATTCTTCTCCCAATTGATTCAAGAATAATGCTTGCTGAACATGAGAATTATAATGAACATGAACAATATCTTGAAGGAACAGGAATCTGGGAAAACAAAGGTGGAACCGCAATTTTAATTGCAGCCCTACGGTCATTGAAATTTATACGTAGTTTAAAAAAAGTTAAAATCGGAGTACTTCTCATAACCGATTCTGCAATAGACGGAAAGTACTCCAAAAATATAATTCAACAAAAATCTGAACAGGCCAGTAAAATTATTTCATTAAGCGGTTCAACAAAAGATGGAGGTTTGATTTTATCGCGTTCCGGATCAGCACTTTACCATTTAGAAACAAAACTTATTAAAAAGAACTCACCAGAAAATGTTTCGTTAACAGGTATGAATTTTAACAAAACTATTGCAGCTATTGCTGATATTTCAAAAAATGATAAGGACAATATAATTGCTCCAAACGATATTCAGTTTAAGAGTAATATCTATAAAATGTATGCTCATGGTTCCGCAGGAATAAGTGTTAGACATAATTCAAGTGAAGATTTAGAAAGAATAGAACAAAGAATCAATAAAATTCTCACACAACAAAAACGATGCAAGATATATCAGGTTCAATTTGAGGGTGGATTAAAACGTCCTGCAATGAAAACAACATCTTATATTGAAGAGTTTTATGAAGAAATTAAAAAAACAGCCAAACAAATTGATGTAAGAATTACTAAAGAACATCGATGGAGTTCATCAGATATTTGCCATATTCAAAAAGATATGCCAAAAATTGACGGATTAGGTCCGGTTGGAGAATTTCTCCCATCGTATAATGAACGGATATTGAGGCACAGTTTAATTGAACGTGCCTTATTGCTTGGCTTAATATTAAAAGGATAGTTCTAAACCTACTTTGACAAATTAAACAAGACACCCATTTTCATCCTTTGCTACTTATGCCCTAACGGTGGAGAGGAGAAAAATTGTCTGTTTTTGGGGGCAGGGTGAAAATAGGTGGACTTTTCAAAGTATAACTAAATTGAAAAAATAAAAGTAAGGCTAATCAGCCTTTTTAAAAATACTAAAAACTTCGTTTCCATTCATCAGTTTAAGTTGTCGTGAATCTATCACAAAACTATTGGCCTCATGAAGAGAATTCATAAATGCTTTTTCCAATCCATTATCAACACAACCCAATTTAGTCATCAAAGCAGGCTGTAACTTTATCTCATTATCAGAAGCTTTAACTTCTCCCCTATAACTGTTGCATCCTGAGTAACCAAAATAAGAAGACTCTGACAACTGAAATTCAATAGTTGGTTCTCCTTTAGGTCCATTTAGTTCAAAATCAAATCCTGAGAGTTCTACTAAAACCCATTTATTACTCAGAGACAATTCACCTTTAGGCGTTTTTTTGCCAGCACATTGAAAACTCATTATACCAAAAAGAATAAATATTAATGTAATAATAGTTGATTTCATACAATAGAGATTCTTAAAGCAATAATTAATAATCGACACGTAATTAATCTTTTAATTCAATTCATTTTTAAGGCAGCTACTCATATATTAAATATATCAGCTTCTGTTTTTTTATTGAACGAACATTTTTTCTTTTTTCATGTTATTACAGAAACTCTATTTAGAATTATTCTTAATAAGGGTATTGTTTAATTAAAACTTAATAAAAATGGCATTTGAATTACCAAAATTAGACTACGCATACGATGCACTTGAACAACACATTGATGCACGCACAATGGAAATCCATCACTCTAAACACCACGCAGCATATACATCAAAACTTAATGATGCAATTGCAGGTTCTGATGTTGAGGGAAAATCGATCGAAGACATACTCTCTAATGTTTCAAACCTAAGTGCAGGTGTAAGAAACAATGGTGGTGGTTATTACAATCACAACTTATTTTGGAAAGTAATGGGACCTAATGGTGGCGGCGCTCCAACTGGAGACTTATTTGATGCAATTAATAAGTATTTTGGATCATTCGAAAAGTTCAAAGAAGAATTTTCGAATGCCGCTGCAACTCGGTTTGGTTCTGGTTGGGCATGGCTGGTAAATACTAAAGAAGGATTGAAAGTTACTTCTACTGCAAACCAGGATAATCCATTAATGGATATTGCTGAAGTAAAAGGAAATCCCATTCTAGGAATTGATGTTTGGGAGCATGCTTACTACCTGAAATACCAAAATCGTCGTCCGGATTATATTAATGCATTCTGGAATGTAATTAACTGGGAAGAAGTTGGCCTCCGACTAAGGGGATAAACTAACAAATAAAAAATTTTATAAGCTATAAATTATACGTTATTTTCTAAGAGGAAGACAAAAAAATGTCTTCCTCTTATTTTTTAATAAACATAATACCCTTCTTAATTGTTATACACTTTAGAAAAGTTTTTTCATGACTTATATAACAACCCTCAAAACTTAGCACAATGGCATTAGAAACCTTTGGTAGTATAATAAAGGAAGAACACCTTCAAACGCTAAATGATGGCATAATTCCAAATACTTTTGTCCTTGAAAATCAAGTACCTTTTCCTGGTTACTATGGAGCATTGCCAACAGACAAAGTACCCGACTCATTTTTTCTTATGCTAACACAGAAGGAATCTACCGAGAAAATTCTTCGGCTAACTCACATAATTAGAAATAATTCAAACATTGACTTTGAAGGTAGCCCAGGCAGAATTTGTATTTATAATGACACATACCATGGTGTGCGTGTGAGAGGCATAAATGATTTTGCTAAACTGGAGGAAATCCAGAATTTTTATCGCGATAATGGGCTGAATTATATGAAGAAGAAAAAAGTGGATACTAATGGAATAATTCAGATAAAAAAAATATTCAAAGTTGAAGAGTTTCAGGAAGATATATTGAAGGATGCCGATCGCGACATGTATTACCTGAAGATTAACCGTCAAATTACCTGGAGCAATTTCAGAACAATTACCCTTAAGGTAAAAAACAACCTGGAACACGCAAGTTTTGATGCTGCTCTGGCAGTAATATATGGCTCAGAAGTTCTTGATTTAATTAGAATTTATGCGAAGGATATAAATTCTGATCATTTAAAAGAAATTCATGAAAAATACAAAGAAACTCTGGCTAAAACATTGTAAAAAAGCTAATAACTACATATTGTTTTAAATAATAAGCTGTTGTAACATTGCAGGGTATTTTTATTTCTTCTTTTTTAGTCCATTAACAAAGTACATATCTACTTCGCCTTTGTTTTTAGCTTTTATTTTACCCCTGTATTCACAATTGAATTTATCTTTAATAAGTTTATATGTATCTCCTGAAACATTAACCTTCCCGGGCTCACCTGAAGATTCCATGCGCGAAGCAAGGTTTACCGCATCTCCCCAAATATCATAAGCATATTTGCGTGTTCCAACCACTCCAGCAACAACTTTGCCTGAATGCACACCAATTCTGATTTCAAAAAACGGAACTCCCTCTTTCTGTCTTTCAACTCTATATACCTCCATGTAATCTCGTATATCAAGAGCAGCCTTTACAACTTCCAGAGAGTTATTCTTAAATTTGGTTGGTAGTCCTCCAGCACACATATAGGCATCTCCAATAGTTTTTATTTTCTCAATACGGTATTTACTAATAATAGCATCAAATTCTTTAAACAAATAATCAATTTCATAAACTAATTCTTCTGGACTAAGTTTTTCTGCAATTTGTGTAAACCCTTTAAAGTCGGTAAATAATATGGTTGCGTTATCGTAATTTCTAGGTGCAACCTTATTAAACTGCTTCAATTCTTCAGCGGTTTCTTTAGGCAGAATATTCAAGAGTAAAGTTTCCGTTTTATCTTTCTCCTCCTGCAACTCAATTGTACGTTCACGGACCTTTTGCTCCAGCACTCTCTTTTTTCTTAGCAGGTTTTTATGTGTTATGTAAAAAACCAAGCCAACTAAAATCAAAAAAACCAGTATTGAAGAGATAAGGAATGATTTTGTTTGCCAAAATGGTTTCAAGATTCTAATTGATATTTCTTCCTCATTTGATATCTGGTTAAAAATGTTTTTGGCTCTTACATTTAGAAAATAGCTGCCCGGTTTAACCGACGATAATTCAATGCGAGGATTCAGAGTCCAATCCGACCATCCTTCGTAATTTCTTAAACCCCGAATTTTATACTGATACTGAACAGCCTCGGGCCTCATATAAAATGGTGCCGCTAAATTAATGTTTACTGCATTATTTGTATATGGAATAATAACCCGAAGAGTATTATATAAACTATCAGATTTATCCTGAATAGAACGTATACCCAATTTAAAACTATAATCAACAGTTCTAACTGAATTTCTAGGAACTTTCAATATAGTATTTGTTCCTGTAACAAGCCAGGTCTCATTATTCTTATCTACATAAATATTTCTAATGTTATTGAAGATTGATAATAATTCGGTTGGCATTTCAAATCCCATCTTTGTAATGGGTTTCCATTTTTCATCTTCTTTTAACCAAGCATTATGCTTTCCTGCAATATATTGCAAATCAGTTGTTGTTATTGATCGAATATCATGATACAGAACCTGATCCTTCTTTTCATTGTATATAAATATACCGGTTGACTGTATGAAGTATACCTCACCTTCATGTTGCATTAGATTAATTGGTTCGTGGGTAGGTTCTGGAAGAAGTAGTTCGTTAAACTTGCTATAGGTTCCGTCTTTATTTGGTTTACAAATTAGGGCTTGAGAATCTAATCCGAGGAATAAATTATCCAACCTATCTTGTGCAACAGAATATACCTGAGAGCTAACCCCAGTAACAATTTTCTGGCTTTTCCAAATCCGTGACTCATCTCGTTTATTGGTTGAATAATTTAATTCGTAAACTCCATTCAAGGTTGCAACAAATACAGCTTTTGAATGAGCACTTACATGTATATCGTTCGGATAAATATTTGTTTTTATTGGCTTAGCCCTATTACCAACAATTTCATAAACACCATAATTTGTTATTGCAATAAGATCGTTCCCAAATGGATATATTTTCTTACACTTATCATTCAGGTTTCCTATTTTTACATAATGATGGGTGATAGACTGCTGGATATAAGCTTTTTTACTCTGACTCTGTTCCTGCTTGTAGGCAGTTTTCTTAATCTTTGATGCTTGTTGATAATTATACTTTTTAAGCAAAAATAAGCCCTCGCTGGTGGCAGCATACAAAACTCCTTGTTTAACTAGAATATCATTAATGTTACCACTCAATCCAGGGTAAGTAGAATAATACTTAAGCGGCAAATCAGGATCGCATCTGCTAACACCATGCTCATGTGCCAACCATAATCCTTGATTTATATCCTTGGCAATCGTAAAAATCTCATCATCAGGCAATCCGGTCTGATAGTTTATTACATTAATAATTTTACCGTAACTTTTATCTATAATGGCACATCCTCCAGTCAGGGTAGTAACTGCAAAATATTTTCCTGAAAAATCGATGCCATCCCAGAGAATGTTTTCATGTAAAAAATCCCTGATTTCTGTATGTTCCGCAAACTGCACAAATTTCTGTCCATTGAATAGATAAATTTTATTTTTATTGGTTCCGAAAAGAATATTCTTACTATTAAATCCGGTAGAAAACAATACTGTTGAATATTTTAATTCAGATGGAGTATTAATTGGCTTAAGTGTTACACCATTAATTCTATGAAATCCCTTCCCGCTAATGTTTACATAAACAGAGTTCTTTCTAAGAATAATACCTGTGAAATTTGCCTTACCCGGTGCAGATATTGAATCGAATAGTTCTGGATTTGATTTATCGACTGAAAAAACCAGTTTTTCGCTATAGAAATAGGCTTTATCTTTTGAAAGGCATATTTTATTAAACACCAATCCAGTCCGAAAAAACTTATACAAGGAATTATATTGGTAGCTACCATTATTGCAACGAATTAACTCTCCAACTTCATTCTTTAATCCAATAAACATTTTTTTTGTAGCTGTGTCGTATTTTATTTCATTAACATTATTTGGAATTTGCTTTATTTGTTCCCATTTTTCACCATCAAAAACAGCAACACCCTTTCGTCCTGCAACATAAGCTAAACCCGCTTCGTCGAATTCAATACTGGTAATTTTTGAGTCTAGCTGTGCATTATCAACATCAAAGTTCGAAATATAAATATGACCCTCCTGTGAAAACAGCGGGCTGAAAAATAAAAGTATGATTACTGCTGTTAGTATAGTGTGTAGTTTCATAATGCGGTTTAACTCAATTATGCATTAGTATTATAAACTATCTATTTAAGAAACTAGAATCCATCAAATTTTTAATGCTTTGATTTTGAGCCGAAACTTGCTGACTCAGCTTAAATCAAACTCATTGAACTCGAATGATTTTTACTAGTATTTTATAGTTTCTTAATAATCTCTTAATTAGACAGCTTACTTCAATATAAATACATAATCTGGGTTTAATAGATTGAAATTACAAAAAGAAATTACATTTCTAAATATTCTTAACTAGAAATACAGTTTTAGCATTTACAAATTCTCTCATACCAAAGAGAAAAAAATTCTGTCCATACCCAGATTTTTTAGTTCCCTAAAAAACAAAATAAGTTCCGATTTAACAAGTGAATTAATATATACTGCTTCATCTATAATTTCAGGAATAAATCCTCAACCATTTGATAATCTGATATGAAAATAGTTGCCTCCAAACCAAGACTCGAAGAATTGGTTTTTCGCAACTTTTTAATACCAGTATATATTAGGTTCAACATAAACTCATTAAAGAGACATCTATTAATTAAGAATAAACATCAATTATACTAGAGAAATGTGAATAACATCTGACAAAGGAAAAACCAATTTTTGTATGTTTGATGTTATGAAGGAACTAACCGTTATGCTATGGGCCAGTTGGAAGTTTGCTCTAACATTTCCTTTTGCAGTTTATGCAATGCATATGTCGTTTACTGAAATCATTATATTTGTAAATCTAGGTGGCATATTGGGCGTTTTGTTCTTCACCTACCTATCGAAATTTATTATTCAACTTTGGAAAACATTTATTGTACCAAAATTAAAAATTAAACTAAAACCAAAAACTGCCTTTTCAAAACGTAACCGACTGATGGTGAAATTAAAATCGAAGTATGGTTTAATAGGTATTATTATCTTTAATCCTGTTTTTATTTCTATTCCAATTAGCACCTTTTTAGTTGCCAAATACTATGGCAGACATAAACTTAACGTACTTTGGCTAATTGTTGGACAAATTGGCTGGTCGGTCATCTACACTTACTTCTTTGTCTATATAAAACAAAATGTTAACTACTAACTTTATGAAAAAAAATTTTATTCTCTCCTTAGCACTCATCTTATCAAGTTTTGTTAAAGCTCAGGTTGAAGTACCAAATACCGAAAATTGTAAATTATTCAAAAAAGGTACTTTCAATTATTGTTTAGATACTGAAACATACAAAGTGCTCTGGACATCGACAATTATGTATGGTACAAACATCAAAAATCAGACATATATTCCACCCGACAAGGAGTTTTTTAAAGATATTCCACAACAAATTTCTAGTACATGGGTGAATATAGAAAACCAGGTTAAATTCTGGTCTATTGAGTTCGACAGTTTGTATGTTATTACAGGAATAATAAATATTGAAGCTGATAGTCTGACACCTCCAAAAATGGCATTTTATAAAGCAATTTTGAAAGGATGCCAGGGCGATGCTATTGGGTTTTTGGTTGAAGAATCAGAAGGCGGCAAAGACATAAAAGAATATACACTACCAATTGATGAATTAGAAAAAATAACTGGTATAGACTTCTTTCAAACCTTGGATTTATCGCTGCAAGAAATTATTGAATCCAAGTTTAATGACAAATTTTGGCCTATTACCGATTTTACCGACCCAATGTTTCGATAAATAAATATTTTGGCAGCTGCTTATTTGTTGAATATTTCTTTAAAAATAAAGGTAGTATTAGAAATAAATAACGAATGAAAGTGTTATATTTAATTTTCTCTGCTATAAATTATCTTTTTTTTTAAATTTACCTTCAGAGATTCAACTTATTATGCTTTTATTTGATAACAATTATAAAATTATACTATCATGAAGAAAATTCTCGCAATTTGCTTAATAGGCTTTTTAAGCTTAGTGAACCTATGTAAAATCGCTGGACAATCTAACGATTCTCTAAAAGTAGGATTTATTTTAGCAAACCTCTACCATGAACGATGGTGGAATGATAGAGATTATTTTAAAGAGAAATTCAATGAACTAGGTGGAAAGGTTGAATTTGTTGATTGTTATGATATGCCAAACAACCAGGTTGATGCAGCAAAAAAGTTTATTAAAGAAGGCGTTGAGTGCATTATAATTGTTCCTACTGATGCTCAACAAACTAAACCAGTTGTTGATCTGGCGCATGAAGCAGGCATTCCGGTTGTTTCCTATGACAGATTAATTCTGGATGCTCCTGTTGACCTGTATATTACGGTAAATAGCACCACAGTTGGTGAAATGATGGCAAAATCAGTTGTTGAAGTGCTTGATAAAGGAAACATTCTCTACATTGGGGGACCAGCTGAAGATTTCAACAGTTCTTTTGTACGAGAAGGCACCTTTAAGGTACTTAATAAATACAAGGAAAAATATAATATATATTCTGTTCAGGTATCATCATGGAATCAACTGGATGCCTACCTCGCCCTACAAGATTTCATTACAAATAACGAAATGGTTCCTGATGCCATAATTTGTGCAGCTGATGCGCTGACGGACGGAGCGATCACAGTATTAGAAGAAAATGACAAACTTGGTGAGGTTTACCTAACCGGCCAGGATGCAGAATTAAATATCTGCAGGCATATTGTTACCGGAGATGTCTTAATGACAATTTATAAATCAAATAAGCAACTGGCCACAATTACTGCAGAAACAGTATGGAAACTAATCAATAATCAAAAGTTAGAAATTAGCGATAAAACAAATAATAAATTAACTAACGTACCTTCGATTTTAATTCCTCCAGCACTTGTAAACAAAGAAACCATCGATAAAGTACTAATTGAGGAAGGTATATATACTAGAGACGAAATTTATAAGTAAAGAATATTCACTTGGTCCTGAATAATTCCCTAAGTCAACGGCACAATATCTTCTGTATTTTATCTAAATAACTACAGAAGATATTGTGCAATCTCACCTTTCAGAACAAAGCATTACCAATTGTCGTGCTTAATTAAAGTGGGTATGTAATTACCAATTAAATCTAAACTAATCTATCATCAGAATGAAAAGAATTCTCACCATTAGCTTAATAAGTTTATTAAGTCTGACTAGCCTGTGCAAAATCATTGGACAATCTAACGATTCTCTAAAAGTAGGATTTATTCTAGCAAACCTCTACCATGAACGGTGGTGGAATGATAGAGATTTTTTTAAAGAGAAGTTCAACGAACTGGGGGGAAAGGTTGAATTTGTTGATTGTTATGACATGCCAAACAACCAGGTAGATGCAGCAAAAAAGTTTATTGAAGAAGGCGTTGAGTGTATTGTAATTGTTCCTACTGATGCTCAACAAACCAAACCAGTTGTTGATCTGGCGCATGAAGCAAATATTCCAGTTGTTTCCTATGACCGATTAATCCTTGATGCCCCTGTCGACCTGTATATTACAGTAAATAGTACTACCGTTGGTGAAATGATGGCGAAATCAGTTGTTGAAGTACTTGATAAAGGAAACATTCTCTACATTGGAGGACCTGCGGAAGATTTCAACAGTTCCTTTATACGAGAAGGTACTTTTAATATATTGAACAAAAACAAAGAAAAATATAATATCTATTCCATTCAGGTATCGGCATGGAATCAATTGGATGCCTACCTCGCCCTTCAGGATTTCATAACCAATAATGAAATGATACCTGATGCCATAATATGTGCTGCTGACGTACTAACGTATGGCGCTATTTCGGTCTTAGAAGAAAACAACAAACTGGGGAAGGTTTATCTTACAGGACAGGATGCAGAACTAAATATATGTAGATATCTAGTGAAGGGAAATGTATTAATGACAGTTTACAAATCAAATAAGCAACTGGCCACAATTGCTGCTGAAACAGTTTGGAAACTAATCAATAATCAAGAGTTTGAAATTTTCGATAAAACAAATAATAAATTTGCAGACATACCTTCGATTTTAATTTCTCCAGTGCTTGTAAACAAAGAAACCATCGATGAGGCACTAATAAAGGGAGGTGTATATACTAAAGATGAAGTCTATAAGTAAAGAATATTTGTATAATTTTTAATGTTTTTCAAGGTAGAAACTATAATAAAAACCTGAGCTTTTCGAAGTGCAATTTCGAAAAGCTCAGGTTTCTTTTTCCTATCAAGGCTTACTTAATGCTTATGCCCTGCAAAATAAACATGTTCAAAATCATGTAAGACGACTCGCATTTTTTCAATGTATTCTAAATCTGTTCCCTGTTTGGCTTTCATAGCTAGAACAGACAACTGATGCATCAATGTGAGTTGTTTAATATAAGTTGCATACTCTTCCGTTTGTGAAGAGTCTTTCACTTTAATTCGTTGATGTAAAAAATACTGGCTTATAATTTCCTGCATTTTTGTGGCATGTTCATCCTTATTCATTACCCACCTAACAAGCTGATTGTAATTCACATCTTCCTGCGCCGATAGTTCATTTATCTGGCTCATCGACTTTTCAATGGTTTGTATATGCTCATACAAAAGAGCTACCCGAACCGAGTCTCCATAAATTCCACAAGGAATTTCACAATGAGCTTTAGCATTTTGACTGCTAACACCAAAGAGTATGGCAACTATAGCTAAAGTAAAAGAGTACTTAATCGTTTTCATATTGATTTTATTTAGTTTATTTAAGTATAACAACCAATTAGAAGAAAGAATGTTCTCAGAAAAACTCGACTTAATTGGCATATATAAAAGCAAAGTCAACTTAGTCTTCATTTAAGTTTATTGTTTATGATTTCAATACCCATATCCAATATTTCATGTATTACATTAATCTGGATGTCTTCTAGTGGATCAACATAAAAAACTTTCATACGGGTTCTATCGCCCTGTTTTAAAAGAGGATGATCAATTTTATTTCCATCAACAACTAAAACATATGGCGTTTTTAGTTTTTTATCTACCCATAAGTAGCAAATCGCTTTTCCCTTAAAAATAAAACAAGGAGCTTGATATTTCCAGCCTTCACTAATTTCAGCATCAAACTCCTTTATAATATCGCGAAGTGCTAGCAAACATGATTTAATTGGTTCGTTCCAACGCAAATAAAATTCATCAATCTCTTTCATTAATAAATAATAATTAGGCTCAAGACTTAAATTTAAAGTGCTAAATCAATCTTTTTGTTCAATCTGATTTGAAAACTTATCTTTGCCCGCCAAAATTATTCTACAGTGAACAAGCAGATACTCCGACTTGCCATACCATTTATCATTAGCAATATTACCGTACCCCTTGTAAGCTCGGTCGATACTGCTTTAATGGGTAATTTTGGTTCTATAACGCAACTTGGAGCTATTGGACTGGGTAGCGCAATTTTCAACTTTCTTTACTGGAACTTTGCTTTTCTAAGAATGTCGACTGTTGGCCTTACCGCCCAGGAATATGGAAAAGACAATAAAAAAGAAATTGCTACTATTTTAGGTAAAGCAATGCTTGTTGCTATGCTTGGTGCTTCTCTACTTTTAATATTTCAGAAACCAATTGGGAATCTCGCCTTTCAAATAATTAAAGGCGATGAAGATGTTGAAGCCTATGCCCGCTCCTATTATTCAATTAGAATTTGGGCAGCTCCAGCAACAATCGGATTATCTGCACTTACGGGCTGGTTTATTGGTGTACAAAATGCAAAAGCTCCAATGATAACAGCCATAATGGTAAATTTAGTAAACATTGGTTTAAGCTACCTGTTTGTTGCCATCCTCGGAAAAAGTTCCGATGGAGTTGCTTTAGGAACTGTAATTGGTCAGTATTCCGGGTTTACTATTGCTATAATTATTCTGTTCACAAAGTACCGCTCCTATATAAAACTCATCGAAATTAAACTTATTCTAAACATTAGGGCCTACAAAAAATTCTTCTTGGTAAACTTCGATATTTTCATTCGCACTTTAGCAATAATTCTAGTGTTAACCTGGTACAATATTTCTTCGGCCGAAAAAGGAGAAATTATTTTAGGTGTAAATGTTATTTTTCTGCAACTGGTTTATGCATTCTCGTATTTTTCTGATGGATTTGCCAATGCAGCAGAAGCTCTTGTTGGCAAATATTACGGTGCCAAAAACATTATTCAATTAAAGAAAGTAGTAAAGCATTTGTTTTACTGGGGATTTGGAATTGCTGTAATGTTTACACTTATTTACATTTTTGCATGGGAACAAATTGTTTCGCTATTTAGTAAAGATGAAAATATAATACCCTATGCTGCAGAATATATTGGATGGATTTGGGCTATTCCAATTGTTAGTATTCTAACTTTTATTTGGGATGGTATTTTTCTTGGTGCAACTGCTACTGCTGTTCAAAGAAATACTACTTTTGTGGCCGCATTACTCTTTTTTGCGACTTATAAATTACTCGAAGACACATATGGAAATCATGCATTGTTATTTGCCCAGTTGGTATTTTTCGGAATGCGAGGTATATTGCAAAACATTTTCTATAAATCTGCCATTCTAAAAAAGATATTGAAACCGGAGGAAACTGTATGACTTTTATTTACAATTTTGGAATACGACTTTATTATGTACTGGTTCTTATTGTTTCGCTCTTTAACCATAAAGCTCAGCTATGGATATCTGGCCGAAAAGGATGTTTAAAGAGAATTCAGGATAAAATAGAACCTAACTCAGACTATGCTTGGTTTCATGTTTCCTCATTGGGAGAATTTGAACAAGGCCTGCCAATTATGGAAGGACTTAAAACACAATATCCTGACATTAAAATCATTCTTACCTTTTTCTCTCCTTCCGGCTATGAGGTAAAGAAAGATTATGCCGGAGCCGATATTATTTCATACCTGCCTCTGGATACAAAAAGAAACGCAAAACGATTTGTTGAAATGGTTAATCCGAAATTGACCATTTTTATAAAATACGAATACTGGTTTCACTTTCTGAAGCAGGTGAGCAAATCAGATTCGAAGCTTTACCTTGTATCTGGCATCTTTCGAAGGGAACAACTATTTTTCAAATCATACGGAAGGTGGTATAGAAAAATGCTTAGTTGGTTCGATTACCTCTTTGTACAAAACAAAGAATCATTAAACCTACTAGAATCTATTGGAATAACCAATGTGGAAGTTACAGGAGATACACGCTTCGACAGGGTTGTTCAAATTGCAAGAAATAGCAAACAAATTGAAATAGCTGAAGTTTTTGCCAGGAATTCGAAAGTAATTGTATGTGGCAGTACATGGGAACCTGATGAAAACTTATTAATTGAATATTTCCAAAACACTAAGCATGATATCAAACTTATAATTGCTCCTCATGAGATTAAGTTAGAGAAAATCGACAGTATTGCTGCAAAACTTAAAATGAAAACTGTTCGATTTAGCAAGTGTAAAACTGAAGATTTACCTGATGCTAAAGTATTAATTATCGATAATATTGGTATGTTATCGTCTTTGTACAAATATGGTCAAATAGCATATATTGGTGGAGGTTTTGGAGCAGGAATTCATAACACATTGGAGGCTGCTGCATATGGAGTACCTGTAATTTTTGGTCCAAATTATCTGAAGTTCCATGAAGCAGTTTCATTAATCGATGAAAAAGGAGCATTCTCCATATCCAATTCTGAAAGTTTAAAAACAATTCTCGACAAGCTTCTTTCTAACGATCGCTATTTGCAAGAATCAGGCAAAGCAGCTAAAAATTATGTTAAGGCTCAAACTGGAGCAACAAAGAGAATCATTGAATTCCGGGCTAAATAAAACCTTTAGGCCCAAGTTTCGGGCTTTTTTCTTATTCAATAAACGAAGCTAATATTAAAAAGTACTATATTTAGGGCTCTAATAGGTTTTATCTATATAGTCTTTGCAAGAATCGAGTTTACGAGGGCAACACATAGTTATAACTCCAATTACTCGTTACTCTCGTCTTTCAAGCTTTTTCTATAAAGATTTTCAAACATGTCGTTTTATTGCAGCTACATTATATTGGCATTGCATGTTTATAGATAGATCTGATTTATCTGAAAGATGGACCAAATAAAAGAACTAGGAAATATATTGCAAAAGGAAAGTCCTGATTTTTTTACGGAACTGCTACAAGCCGATTCTAAAAAAAGCATGTTGTTTAGAGCAATAATGGAAGGTATTGTTAGCACAGACAACGAATCAAGCATGCTAATTTATGGCAAAATCGATCAGGGGAAAAAGTACCAGATGCTTAAGCGCAACCTAAAAGAAAAGTTAATTTCTCAGCTAAACAACAATAATCTTAAAAGTCATCTTAACTATACACTCATTGAGGCCGATTGTAAAGAGAAAATAAATCTTGCTACAAATCTATTAACCAACAATGTTTTTCATAATGCAGAAAAGCTATTAATTCAGGTAATTCGCAAAGCTGAGGCTTATTATTTATTTAATATTTTGAAAGAAGCTTCAATACTATATCGAGAAATTTCCAGCATAAAAGGTTACCCAGAACAAGTTATTAATTGGAACAGTAGAATAGAAGAATATAACACAATCTCAAATTATCACTTGAAAGCTAAAGGTTTTTATGATTTATTTAGGGCTCATTTTATTCATTATTGTTCGCTACAACCTTCACTTGCCAAAAAAGCTCAAGATGCTGAAAACCTAATTTTAAATTGGTTAAAAGAGATTGATTCCCCTATACTTAGATTACACCTTACAAATCTAAGAATACATCTGGCTTACCATAACAATCAAATTAACCTGGTAAAAACGCAAAACAATGAATTAAAGGAACTATTGTCTGTACATAGTTTTTTGAACAGCAAGGTCTTCCATTTCAATACCCTTATTAATGAAGCAAAATATCACTTAGCAATAGGAGAACTTCATTTAGCGGCTGAGATAGTTAATACCTGCATTCAAAACTTTGATTACAAATCCTTTTTAAAATTTGAGGCCCAGGCTGTAAACTTCTCTATAAAGATCAAGGAAAAAAGCTATGAGCAAGCTGGAGAAATACTTAATGAAGTATTCAGCACTTATGAATTCAGATTATTCTATCCTGAAGCTAAAGCCTCCTGGCACATTCGTAAAGCATACCTGTATTTTGTTTTATACTCAGAACATAATACCAGAGCTTTAAAAAATTATGCTCCAGATTATAGCCGTTCCACAATGATCAGGTTTCTAGATCAAAATTGCAAAAAGCTTTCAAAAGATAAACTAGGCTATAACATCCAATATTTAATTATTCGATTGTTGCTTGCCAGACAAAATACCGATGAAGAAACCTATTACACAGGTAAAAACTTACAATTATATTTTTACAGAAATCTTAAAGAACTTAAAGAACTCAGAATAAAAAGTTTTGTAAAACTCTTATCGGTAATAGCTATAAATGAATTTTCTGAAGAATCAATACTTGAAAAAAAAGAACTATTTAATCAAGAATTCAAGAAAAAAGATTACCAAAACAAATTCGACATAAACGAAATTATACCATTCGAAAGGATTTTTACTTACCTGTTAGATCAGAACCCAAAAATTTGATATTCTGCATTTTAACATTTTTCTCATACTTATTAAATCTTATTAACCTTACTTTTTGTTGAAAAATGCAAACACCGCGTGCCTGTATGTCTCTTTATTTAGTGTGATTTTTTTAAATCTCATCTCCCAACACCTTGTTTCCTTGATACTTAAATCCACGCTAGTGTCGCAATAATTAAATTAACATAAATGTAAAGTTTATAAACAAACAGCATAAATACTTAACTCTTCACCCTCATAGCTTATGTATACAGCGCAAATTAAGACCATCAGGAATAGTTTACCCATTTATGCATATTGAATATTTGAGTGTGACTTCTTGCTTTTATTTTTGATACAAATAAAGTTTTTAACAATTTGTTACTAATTGAAATACATATTGAATAAAATACTTAACTTTTTCTTAATCTTATTAAAACAACTATTCACCTCATAACTTCCTAGTTTTGTGAAGCTATTAAGAAAACCTAAACAAAAAACATATAAAAGAACAATGAAAAACTTACGACTTTTAAGTATTATATTGGTGTCTTTGTTCCTGATAAATGTTTCGAACATTGCTCAGGAGACAAAAACAACAATTTCAGGAAAGGTCATAGATTTGGCTACAAATGAATCTGTGATCGGAGCTAATGTTTACATTAAAGGAACCACAGTTGGAACCGTTACCGATTTAGATGGTAATTTTAAATTCTCAACTTCTCTTAAAGGTGAGCAGGTAATTGTTATTTCTTCAATTGGTATGACAACAATTGAGAGAACAACTACTCTATCTGGTAGCGATATTGACTTTGGTAAATTTGATATGGAAAGTGATGCTGTTGGTCTGGCAGAAGTAATGGTTTTTGCTGATGTTGCAATTGACAGAAGAACCCCTGTAGCTGTTTCAAATGTCAATCCAGAAACTATTGAAGCTAAATTAGGAACACAGGAATTTCCAGAAATTCTTAAATCAACTCCTAGTGTATACGCAACAAAAACAGGGGGTGGTTATGGCGATGGACGTATTAACGTTCGTGGATTCGATTCTCCAAACGTTGCGGTTATGATAAACGGTATTCCTGTGAACGATATGGAATGGGGTGGTGTTTATTGGTCGAATTGGGCTGGTTTATCAGACGTTACTCGTTCGATGCAAATTCAACGTGGCTTAGGTGCTTCAAAAGTTGCAGTGCCTTCTGTTGGAGGTTCTATTAATATTTTAACCAAAACTACTGATGCCACTAAAGGTGGTAATGTATCTTTTATAACAGGAAATGATAATTATCAAAAAACTGCTTTTAATGTTTCGACTGGTTTAACAGAGAATGGCTGGGCAATTACACTTCTTGGTTCAAAAACAACAGGCGATGGATATATTCAGGGTACCGAATTTGAAGGTTACTCCTATTTCTTAAATATTTCTAAACGTATTAACGACAGACACCAACTTTCGTTTACCGGATTTGGTGCAAAACAATGGCATAACCAAAGAAGTAACTTTGATAAGTTTTCAATTGCCGATTGGCAAACAAAACAAGAAGGTTATAAGTACAATGCAACTTTTGGTTATGGTTCAAGCGGAGAAAGAATTAATTCTGCAAAAAACTATTACCACAAACCTCAATTTTCTTTAAATCATTTTTGGAAAATAAATGACAAATCTCATTTAAGCACTGCTGCTTATGGGTCTTTTGGTAATGGTGGTGGACGAACTCAACTTGGGAACAATAAAGGCTTATTATATGGAAGCGATGATACTTACAGAACCGTTGAAGGCTATAAAGATTATGCAGCTATTCAAGCTGTAAATGCAGCTGACCCAAATGGTTCGCAGACAGCTATTGGTAGTTCAAACAACAACCACTTATGGTTTGGAGCAATCTCTACCTATAACAACAAATTTATGGAAAATCTTGATTTTCACGGTGGTGTAGATATACGCTATTACATTGGCGACCACAATAAAACTATTGTTGATTTGCTCGGTGGACGCTTCTTATTAGATCCTGACAGAAAAAATGTAGACTATAGAGCAGATGACCCACTATATGTAAATGAAAAGTTATCTTATGGAGATATTGTTTCTCGAAACTATTTAGGTTATGTATTCTGGACAGGCGGATTTGCTCAGGCAGAATATGTTTACGGTAATTTATCAGCAAGCTTAAACGGAGCTATTTCAAATACAACCTACTGGAGATACGACAAAATGTATTATGCAGCCGGACAAGAAAAGTCTGATAAAATTAGCTTCCCTGGTTTTAGTATAAAGGGTGGAGCCAATTATAACCTAACTGATAATCACCATGTATTTTTTAATGCTGGTTATTTTTCAAGAGCTCCATATTTCTCAAATGTGTTCTTGGCAAAAGACTTCAGTAATACTATAAATAAAGATGCTGTAAATGAAAAGATACTTTCGACAGAATTAGGCTATGGATTAAGGGTAGGTTATTTAACTGCTAATGTAAATGTTTACAGAACTGAATGGAGAGACAAATCGGTTGCGGGACTAGTTAATTCTCAAGCCCCTGACGAAGGAAGATACAATGCCCTAGGCGTAGTAGCACTTCATCAGGGAGTTGAACTTGATGTTAAGGCAAAACCGCTTAATAATTTAGAACTTACTGCAATGCTTTCTATTGGTGACTGGACCTGGCAAGATGATGTTGAAGCTATAATATTTGACAGAGATGGTAACATGATTGATGGTGATGACAATATTGTTGACGACCCAAGCGAGGCTGCCAGAAAGACACTCAACATTGGAAGTGTTCATATTGGAGATGCTGCTCAAACAACTGCTGCTGCCGGTGTTACATACTTTTTCTTAAATGACTTCAGAGTTGGTGTTGACTACAATTACTACGACCGCTTATTTGCAAATTACGGAAGCATTCAGGCTTTAAGTGGCGAAGATACATGGATTGCTCCTGCAGCACATCTTTTTGATTTTAATGCCGGTTACAAATTCAAAATTGACAATTTTAACTGCAGTGTTAACGGAAAAGTTAGTAACCTGCTTGACGCTAAATATATTAGTGATGCTGAAAGTGCCTCTAATAGTACATGGCAAGATGCTACTGTATTCTATGGCTTTGGCAGAACATGGTCAGTAAGTTTTAAAGTAAAATTTTAATTGAAAAAACTTAGAAAATGAAAAAATTATATATATATCTACTAGGCCTCTTATTCATATTTAGCATGCACTCATGCATGGATGTGAATGATAAATTCGAAAATCTGGATGAAATTTCGGCGCCTCCAAACGATGAGAAAGAAACATATACTTTAACTTCTGAAGATTATGGCTCTATTGCTGACTTTGCATTAGATGCAGATGCTAATGACACGCTAAATGCTGATACTATTGCTGATTATGAATTCTTTACAAATACAGTGAGTGCTGCAAAATATATTCCTGCTCTTCTAGCAGAAAAGTATCCTGCATTTGGTTTTCAATCAAGCGCAATGATAACATACAATTTCAATCCTGACAATAATTATCCACTATACCAGGAAAGGTTTGACAAAGTTAAAATTTATGAAGTTGACTCTGCTGACTACGCTTTTGTCTCTGAGGAATCTGTAGAAAATATGGCCTTTACTCCTAATTATCCTGCTGATGAAAATTTACCATTAGTATTAGCAAGAGCCTTTGCTGGCAAGTCTAATATTTATTATGCTTATGCAAAATATAATTATTCAAAAGGAGATCTTACAACCTATTTTGAAGAAAGTTTCCCTGAGAATCTGAATAACTATACCATTATTGATAACCTTGGAACTCAAACATGGACTCAGTCGTCTTATGGAAGCGATACATTTGCTAAAATATCTGGTTATGATGGTACGCAAGATAATGATAACGAAGATTGGCTAATTACTAAGGGCATTAATCTAAGTGATGTTGCTTCAAACGCGAATCTTGAGTTCACCCATGCAATTAACTATCTAGATAACTTAAATGCTCCCAATGAAAAAGCAAATGTTTACATTTCAACTAATTTTAACGGTACTGATGTGGCTACAGCAACATGGGTAAATATTAGTGACCAAATTAATTGGCCAAAAGAAAACTCGTTCACGTGGGTTAATTCAGGTGCTATTTCTTTGTCTCCTTATTTGGGTGAAACCATTTATATTGCCTTTGTATACACTGGTTCCGTTGCTGACTCACCAACATGGGAAATAAATAATATTAGTATATACGCTGGTTCAGCCCCATACGAAAGAGGTGACTATTATAAATACAATAATGGACAATACACAAAAGTATCCGGTGTTTATGTAATGGATGATTTAGATTACGAATCTCTGGGAGCTCCAGGAAAATATAATAATTTCTCTGACGATGAGCCCGCAGATGCTTACCTTCCTGATTTCTTAGCTGGTTTAATTACGACTCCATATGTTGGACAAGTAGAAAAAATTGCTTACACAGAATATTCTGGCGGAACTAAGTATAGGGTAGACGAGTATGAGTATATTGGAGCTGCTACTTGGCAAAAATACTCACCTGTTATAGAAAGAGAAGACCAATTTATTATTGACAATACTGGTCATTGGGTATTTGATCCAACAATTACTCATAATATGTCTAAAGCTGATTATCAGATTATTGTTGATTGGGTTAAAAACAAAGATGTAAAATATATTGATGCGTATGGTACTGCCGATTCATACTTCGGTACATCTGCATATTACGGAGAATTTAGAAGTAAGGCTGAATACTTTGAAAGTAATGACTTCGCAACATCAGATGATGCTATTGAGTTTGCATTAAGTCAAGTATTTCTGCCAACTGTATATCCAAATGCTCAATTACAGGTTGATGGCATTGACCAAGTATTCATTGTTAAATATTATGTTTATGAATCAAGTATGGTTGAAGCAAGCATGACATTCAAAGTTACAAAAGCTGGACCTGATCCAGAATTTACTATCGTAAAGGAAGAGGAATAATTTTAATCTAAAATATTTCAAGCTGTCTCAAATGAATTATTGAGACAGCTTTTTTTTTCCTAATTTTCTTCAAAATTCGAACCATGAGAAAATTAATTGTAATTGCTCTTTTCTTTAGCCTTTATGCTTCGACCTTCTCGCAGACTCTTCTGCAATCGGGGCCAATGCTTGGATATGCCGATTTAAGAGAAGTCGCCATTTGGGTTCAAACAACAGAGCAAGCCGATGTTAAAATTAATTACTGGCTTAAGGGAAACGCTAAACTGATTTATTCGACTAATACAGTCATCACTAATTCCGACAAGGCTTTTACAGCGGTTCTGGTAGCTAGCAATGTTGAACCGGGAAATGAATATGAATATCAACTTGTTATAAATAATAAAGTTATAAAATTTGATTACCCTACTGAATTTCAAACCCAACCAGTTTGGAAATGGCGTACAGACCCTCCCAATTTTACTTTAGCAACAGGTAGTTGCGCATATATTAATGAAGAACAGTACGACCGCCCTGGCACTCCTTATGGTGGTGAATACGAAATTTTTGAGGCAATCGACCGTTCAAATCCAGATTTTATGCTTTGGCTCGGGGACAATACCTATTTAAGAGAACCTGATTGGAACACCTGGACAGGTATAACTAAACGATGGACACATACCCGGTCAACTAAAGAAATGCAGTCATTACTAGCCTCAACACATAACTATGCTATTTGGGATGATCACGATTTCGGTCCAAACGATAGCGATCGCGGATTCTGGAACAAGAATAAAACTCTCGAAGCATTTGAATTATTCTGGGCCAACCCTTCATATGGTGTTGGTGATATAAAAGGAGTAATAACTCAGTTCCAATGGAACGATGTAGATTTTATTTTGCTCGACAATCGATTTCATCGTTCACCAAATAATTTAAAAGCAGAAAACAAAACCATTTTAGGTGAAGCTCAAAAACAATGGTTAAAAGATGCACTAGTTTATAGTAGCGGAAGTTATAAGGTAGTTGCTATGGGTGGGCAGTTTTTGAATAATGCCGGCAAATTTGAGATATATTCAGCAAACGGTTTTAATAAGGAAAGACAAGAGATAATAGATTTCATATACGACCATAACATTAAGAATGTAGTATTCCTAACTGGCGACAGACATCATACAGAATTAAGTATTCTAGAAGAGCCGGGGAAACCCAGAATTATTGATTTAACAGTCTCGGCATTAACTTCAAGCCCTGCTCACAATGTAAATGAAAATAATACATTAAGGGTTGATGGAACCTATGTTGACAAACGAAATTATGGACTTATTACCTTTGCTGGTACACTAAAAGAAAGAGAGCTTCAAATCGAAATCAGAGATTCGAAAGGGGAACTAATTTGGAAGAAAGAATTTCAAGTTGAAGAATAATAGTAAAAATGTATGTGTGTGTTCTGAAAATAAAGTCGAAATACCCGATTAAATAGCCTCCCAGGTGGGAAGACTATTTAATTGGATAAATCTATACTCATACTCTGTTATTAGAAGTAAAAGTTCAGGCCGCCACCAATCCAGTGAGCACCATAATCAGAAACGCAAATAGAGCTTTCGAAAATAAACGCCATATTCTTTTTAACTCCTATTTCCAATCCGATTGGAATCCATGCACCTAATTGAACATCATTTTCAGGAAAATCAATATCCATGTCAAATCCTAAAAACAAATCAACACCTTTTGCTATATCGAAAGTGTAAAGAGCAGTTCCATCAAGTCCAAAATTACCCCATGAATGAGCTCCGGCTGAAACAGAGAATTTTTTACCCAGTGCAAATTCAACATCGCCACCAAAATAATTTGCGCCACCCAATACTCCAAGTTTGAGTCCTAAATCGACACCACTGGTAATACCAATACCACCATGTAGAAATAAATTAAAATCCGAACCTCCACCAGCATAAACACCTGGTTCAAATCCAGCACTAAAACTACCTCGTTTCAAAGTTGACGATGTATTAAAAACCTGTGCGTTTACTGTTCCCGCTAACGCACACACAAAAGCTAATATTATAAATCGTTTCATAGTTTGGAATAAAAATTTGGTTAAACAAATCCTTTTTTAATACTTAAATAAGAATAAAAATTAAAGTTAAAAGTAACTCTTCTAATATAATGTACAAATTAATTTCTTAAGGCAATTATATCTTACAATTGAACTTGCCTATTTCACGGGCGGTTTTAGCCAGATAAAGCAGCATAATATGAAGGCTCAAATTAGTTTTTAAACAAATATCACAAGCTATTAATAGTCCTTCTTCTCAATGTTTTTCCAAAGGTTAAAGGCATCTAAAGAATTTGGAGCTGAACATTGATAGACTCTCGTTTTTCGATTCGCATATGGAACTCTTAATTCATTATAAATTTCCTCATCCGAAAAATTAACTCCAGGAACAGCTGCATCGAACTGAGTTGCAGCAAAATACAAACTTGGTATTCTTGCCCAGAAAATTGCAGAATAACACATTGGACAAGGCTCACAACTGCTGTAAATTTCACAGTGCGAAGTTTCTCCCTGTTGGGGAAGGCTAGAATCTCCTTTAATAATTGAACCTAAATTGAAAACTCCTAACGATTGGCAAGCACTACGTATGGCCATTACTTCTGCGTGAGCTGTTGGATCTGAACTTTCGGTAACCAGATTGTTTGCCGGCCAGTAGCGAAGAACCTCGTTAGTTTCATCGTCTATTTGAACTATAATTGCTCCAAATGGACCTCCTCCACTTTTTACAGATTCAAGCGCAACAGAACAAGCCATTTCTATCCATTTATTAGAAGAAAATTCAATACCGGTATAGGTTTCATCAGGCTTAATATTTTGCTTCTGAAAAGGAAATTTAAAGTCACTCCTACTTTCTGGGTTTCTGAAATTAGGCTCCTCTAAGTTACTAACAACTGTTTTAATTTCAGGAGAATATTTTTCTCCATTAACATTTACCGGACTGGATAATTCCAGGCTATACTTATTTTTTTTTAACATTGGAAATTTACTTCTGAAATGTCTATAAAAGAAATAATTAGTTTGTCTATATGTATATTAATTGATTTTAACTGTTCCAGCAATTCCTTCAAAAATCGATTCAAATTCATCGTAGGTACTTTCTTCAGAAGTACAGGTGATTACAAAACCGTATCCATCTTCATACAAAAAAAAATCAATAAACTTTAGGGGAATATTCTGCATTGTAGCAGTAAATATTAATTTCTTAGCAGAATAACTATTTAATGTAGTATCAGATTGATAAATAATAGTAAAATCCTCAAATGCTGTTAAGGTAGAAAAAGCATCTTTATTTGCATCAAAATAAGCTTGCAGAGAATATCCCGGCACTTTCTCAAAAGAAGCATTAATATTTTCAAGGAAAATGTCTGAGCCACTTTGTTGAGGACTAGCTCCCTGAACTGCAACATACTCATTCACATTGTATGTAATATTCCAATTATCAGGAAAGGTTAATTCAATTTTCCTGGGTTGTATTTCAGTGTCTTTATTACAAGCGCCAAATAGAATAACAGACAATAAACTAATTGCAATTAACCGGAAGTATATTGTTTTCATAATTAGCATTTTATATTTACCACACGAATTTAAAAAAATATCTCCAATTAGATGGGTTGATGTTACTTCGAGCGCCTTAATGAAAACTTAAATGTGCTTCCTTTGTTCAGTTCGCTTTCAACATGTATTTCACCTCCATTATTCTCAACAAACTCTTTACACAGAATAAGACCTAAGCCACTTCCTCTTTCAGAATGTGTTCCAATTCTAAGTGTACTCTCAAGCTGATCAAATAAATTCTCTTTGACTTCCTCTGATATACCAATTCCATTATCTCTAATACCAAATTCAACCATTTCCCCTTTTACATGGGCCGTTACAATTATTTCACCTTTCTCTTCAGTAAATTTAATGGCATTACTTATTAGGTTTCTGAATATTAATCGAGTCATATTCAAGTCGGCATAAACCTTTATCGACTCATCAACTTTATTTAGAACAGTAATCTGCTTTTTAACAGCCATTGGCACAACGATGGAAAATATATCGTTAATTACAGGAGCAACAGAAAATTCCTCTTGCTTGCATGTTATAAGCCCTTGTTTGCTAACCGACCAATTAAGTAAGTTCTCCAATAATTCATATGTTGATTTTGCATTTTCTGAAAGCAGCAATAACATCTCCTGTCGGTCTGTGGCAGTATAAGTATCTGGCTCATTAATGAAAATATCAAGGATAGTTCGGAAATTACCCAGGGGACCTCGCAAATCATGGGCGATTATAGAAAAGATTTTATCCTTTGAGGCATTGCTAGTTTTAAGTTCTTTACTTTGGTTCTCCAGCAATGCTGCCTGATTCTCTATCTCACTTTTCTGGTTTTCCAGCAACTGATTCTTAATTAGTATTTCGGAAGTACGTTTTTGAACTAGGGTTTCCAACTCTAACTGCTTTTGATTTAATTGCCGTACCCTAAATTTATATAATATTAAAACTAGGCTTATGGTAACAAAAATCAGTAATAAAACAAACCATATTGTTTCGTGAAATTTTGGCTCAACACTAAATTTAACAGTAGTCCCAAGATAATTCCATACCCCATCGTTATTTGAAGCAATAACTTTAAAACTATATTGCCCGGGAGAAAGATTGGTATAAGAAACGCTCCGGCTATTTCCCGCATCAACCCAATCATCTTCGAATCCTTCCAACTGATATCTAAAAACAACCTCTTCGGGTTCATAAAAGCTAAGCGCAGTATAATGGAAAGTTATTCTTTTATTTTTAGAATTAATTGAGATATTTTTAAAATCATGAATTGCTCCCTCATCAGTTATTAAATCCTCCACTATCACAGGTGGGTAATAGTTATTAACCGGAATATACATAGGATCTATTTGAGCCACACCATCTATTGTTGGAAAAAGTAATGTTCCATTAGAAGCCTTTACTGATTTAGTTGTAGGGTTACATTCTGACTGATTCATACCATCATTTTTATCAAACAGAACACAAGTAATTCCTGATTGGTCTTCATCAGTATAATTCAGAAACTCGTTGCGATGAACTCTCATTATTCCTTTACTACAAGGCAACCAGAGAAATCCATGAGAATCCTCCAAAATATCAAAAGGGGTTTCATCGGAAAGTCCATCTTTCACTGTAAAGCTTTTAATTTTCCCATCTTTCAAAAGACACAAACCTCCATTCGCTGCTATCCATGTATAACCAGAAGAATCGGTATAAGTATTGAAAACAACATCACTAGCTAAACCATCGGCAATAGAATATTTGGCAATCACTTTATCTTCTTCTATAATATTTAGCCCACCTATTCCTTCACTCGTTCCAATCAGCATTTTACCATCAGGCATTTCCTCAATTGACATGATTAAATTGGCGCTTAATCCTGTTGAAACATCAAAAATAGAGGTAGTATTATCTTGGTTTATTCTAGCCAAACCATTATTTCTGGTACCAACCCAAATTCTTCCTTTAGAGTCTTCATAGGTTAACCTAATACGAGTGTCGGAAAATCCCGTCTTACTATTGTACCAGGTCTCTTTCCCTTCTTTTGTTATCTTAAGTAATCCAGAATAAGTGCTAAACCACAATGAGTTTTTTGAATCCTTTAAAATATGTCGAATTCGCCTTCTAAATAACTGAGATTTTATGATGTAGGGTTCTATGTTTCCATTATTTATCAGAGATAAATTTCCATTATCAAAAGCTGTAAGAAAAATATTCGAATCTAGTTCACAAATGGCATTTACAACTTTCCCATGTAAACCACCAATAGCTGTATAATTTGTGAACTTGCCATCTTTCAATTGAGAAAGACCTCCTTTGTAATTTGTCATCCAAAGGTCTCCCTCGAAATCAAAAAGTAAATCATTAATGAAGTTGTGCTTTAAGCCTCTTTCGGCATCCAGATGTTCCAGAATATTCTTTTCCTGATTATAACGGTAAAGTCCGGTTGTGGCACTAAACCATAGATTCCCATAATCGTCTTCAATAATGTCGTTGATAGTTCCTACATTACTAATAGAGTATTCGTGAAATTTTTCACCATCAAAAAAACATAGACCTTCCGAAGTACCAATCCACAAGACTCCTTTTCTATCAACATATAATGCATAAACCCAATTATTTAACAATCCATCTTTGGTCTGATAAACTTTAAATTTCCCTTCGTTATAACGATAGAGACCATTCCCAAGTGTGCCAAACCAAATTCCACCAGATTTATCTTCTACAATGCTTCTTACTTCAATGTCTTTTAAGGATTTAGCATATTTGACAAATGTGAATTCTCCATTTTTAAAATAAAACCATCCTTCATCTGGGGAAGTGCCCCACAACCGTCCCTTACTATCATAGCGCAATGCTCTGTATAAATTTGACAAATTCTGGTCTAAGCCATAATTCTTGAATTTACCGTTTTTGAAAGAAACCAAACCACTCCCCTGAGTTGCCATCCATATTGTACCATCATCTGATTCAATAATTCTTCGAATATTATTGGTCTTAAGCTCTTCGGCATTATACTGATGATAGATTTTAAATCTTTGCCCATCAAATCGAATTAAACCGTCGTAGCTACCAATCCAGATATAACCATTCTTTGATTGGCAAAGACTTAGTAAAGAATTTGTTGGAAGACCATTATCGGTTGACCAAGTTTCAAGATTATATTGGTAGAGCCTTTTGTTTGGATTTAAATAATAGGTTGGCTGTTGAGATAATGTAATACCACAACTATACACAAAAACAAATGTAACTAGTAGAAGTCTACTCATTTACAAAAATATTATAATTGTACCACCAGTCAGTTGTTTTTTAGGAATATTTACAAGTTGATTTTTCATTCAATAATGACCGCAATTTAGCCATTTTAGTTTTTATGACAAACCTATTTCTTATTGATAAATTAACAACAATATAAAACCAAGAAAAGGAAATAAATAACCCCCTTGAGGTTAAAAAGCTGCCATAAGTAATTCTATATCTTTATAGGGAAGTTGGAATACATCTCCTATTCTCTCATTAGAAAGTATTCCATTATAAATGTAAACACCCTTTCTAACTCCCATATTTTCTTTTAAGTATGATTTGATTCCACCACTGTGGCCAATATCCAGCAATATGGGCGATATTATATTACTAAGAGCAATTGAAGCAGTGCGAGCAACGCGTGATGGAACATTAGATACAGAATAATGCACAACACCATGCTTATTAAAAACAGGGTTTGTGAGTGTACGACATTCCGAGGTTTCTATACAACCTCCCTGGTCAACTGCCAAATCAATTATTACTGCGCCTTTTTTCATTTTTTTCACCATATCCTCGGTTACAAAGAACCTTGGACCCTGGTTTTGCAAATTTACTGCTCCAATTAGCACATCTGCCGATTGCATTGCTCGAGCAAATACTTGCGGATGATAAATAGAGGTATGTAAACGAATTCCTATTTTTTCCTGTAGCTCCTCAAGCTTCTGAACAGAAGTATCAAAAACTTTAACAAATGCCCCCATTCCCAAAGCGGCTCTTATTGCTGATTCAGCAGCAGTTCCTGCTCCTAGAATTACTACTTCTGTTGGAGTAATTCCAGTTACACCACCTAGAAGAACACCTTTCCCTCCTGAAATATTACTTAAAAGTTCTGCTGCAATAATAATTGCTGTACTACCAGCTATTGCATCCATCGAGTTCAATATGGGAAAGCTGTTAAACTCATTTTGCATGATTTCATATCCAATGGCAGTTACTTTTTTTGCCATCAAACTTCGGATATACTCTTTGTTTTGCTGGTTTAGGTGTAAAGGAGAAAATACAATCTGGTTACCTTTAAGTTTCGCTATCTCATCACCAGTAAGGGGAGCAACTTTTATAATAACATCGGCATTCCAGATTTTATCGTTTGAATTGACAATAAAACCACCATGTTCACTATAATCTGTACTAGTATATCGAGCTCCAGTTCCGGCGTCTTTTTCTAATATAACATCGTGTCCATTATCAACTAAGACTTCGACTGCTTCAGGTGTAAGACCAATTCTTTTTTCAACCTGCTGATCTTCTTGGGGTAACCCTATCAGTAGTTTTTTTTTCTTCTTTCCTATTTCAAGCATTTCCTCCTGAGGCAATAAGCCTGTATACAAAAGAGGTTTTGAAGAATCTGATTTTTGATCAACCATACCTTGTTTATTTTACTCTAACCACTCAAAATAAGTAAAATAATAGAACTTTCAAATCACTTCTGGAAAAAACTTATACAGGAAATGTTATTTGAATTTCTCTAAGATTATTTTCTCCGACTTTAATAGTAACTGGAACTATATCGTCGGGTAAGAGTTCTTCAGCCTTTTCAGGCCATTCAATAAAACACCAGGAATCTTGTTGACAATATTCTTCAAAACCGATATCGTATAATTCCTCAGAATTTTTAATTCGATAGAAATCAAAATGATATATTATATCATGCAATTCTGTTTCGTATTCGTTAACTATTGCAAATGTGGGACTGCTAACCAGATCTATTGTTTTTAGTTTATTGCATAAAGCTGTAATAAAAGTTGTTTTTCCAGCTCCCATGGCTCCATAAAAAGCAAATTTTCTGTTTGTCCCAACCGCCTCAATGAAATCTGCAGCAATCTGCTCTGAGTTATCAAGTGATAATGAAAAAGTTTTTCCCTTCATTAGAAAATCCAGTAAGTTTAAAACAAAGACAAATATAAAATATTCCTGAATTCCTATGAATAAGAAATTGTTAGCTTATTATTCTTTTGGAGTTAAGGTTACTAATGGAAGTATCATTTCTTCCATAGATATGCCCCCATGCTGATATGTATTTGTGTAATAGTTCACGTAATAATTATAATTATTGGGATAGGCAAAAAAATTGTCGCCATAGGCAAATATATAACGTGAACTTATATTTGATTTAGGAAGGTGAACATGAGTTGGATTTTTTATATCAAATACTTCTTTTGAATTAAAAGATAAATTTTTCCCCAGTTTATATCTGAGGTTTTTAGATGTGTCGCGATCGCCAACAACTTTCACTGGTTTATTTACTCTAATTGTTCCATGATCGGTTGTTAGAACAACTTTTATTTTTTTCTCGGCTATCTGCTTGAGTAAATCGTAAAGATGTGAATGCTGAAACCAACTTAGAGTTAAAGAACGATAAGCAGAATCATTTGATGCCAGTTCCCGAATCATTTCCATTTCTGTATTGGCATGAGACAACATGTCAACAAAATTGTACACAAACAAAATAATGTCATTTTGAAGTATGTTATCAAGTGTCTCTACTAATTTTAATCCGGCCTTATTCCCTGTTACTTTACTATAATAATGCTTTGCCTTAATCCCCAAACGATTAATCAGTGATACAAACAATTCTTTTTCATGCAGATTTTTTCCGCCTTCTTCCTCATCATTGAGCCACATTTCAGGAAATCTTGTTGCAATTTCAGCTGGCATCATTCCTGAGAAGATTGCATTCCTGGCATATTGTGTTGCTGTAGGCAAAATGCTTGAATATACTTCTTCCTCAATATTATAAAACTCACTTATTAAAGGCTGAATGGCCTTCCACTGATCATAGCGTAAGTTGTCAATCAGAATAAAAACAACCTTTCCATCTTCCTTGTATCTTGGAAATACAGAATGTTGCATAATTCCGGGAGAAAGCAGAGGTCTTTTTTCGCTATCTGAATCGAACCAATTATAATAGTTATTTTTAACAAACTTCCCGAACTCTGATCCTGCCTCCGCCTTTTGCATTAAAAGAACCTCGCTCATGCTGGAATCTTCAGATTTTTCAAGTTCAAGTTCCCAATAAACTAGCTTTCTATAAATTTCAACCCAATCATTAAAACTCCTGGCACTACCTATATCAATACTAATCTGGCTAAAAGTCGACTGGTAAGCGCTGTTAGTTTCACGCGTTACTAATTGTTTAGTTTCAATATTCTTTTTTATTGAAAGTAGAATCTGGTTTGGTTTAACTGGTTTTATTAAATAGTCAGCAATTTGCGAACCTATTGCTGCATCCATAATATCTTCTTCCTCACTTTTAGTTATCATTATTATTGGAACTAAAGGTCGAATGGTTTTAATAACCGAAAGTGTTTCTAAACCGCTTTTGCCCGGCATATTTTCATCAAGAAAAATCAGGTCGAAATTTTGCTTAGAAACCAATTGAATAGCATCATCGCCATTACTGGCAGTTTTGATGTTATAACCTTTCTCTTCCAGAAAAAGTATGTGGGGTTTCAGTAGATCGATCTCATCGTCGGTCCAAAGTATTGATACTTGCTTCATGAATCTGTGGTCTTAATATTGTTCTTTGTAGAACAGTAGGTATTGTTCGAGTTTCTTCTCTTTTTTCAATGTTTCATAATTGCTTCTTGAAATTACAAAAAGCTCAGCCCCTCGCTTATCAACATCTCTCCATAATTCGGGAAATGATTCAAGTTTCTTTAGGTATTCTAAAGCTAAATCAGCCTTTTCAAAAGTTATAACTGTTAACAAGGATTTGTCACCCAAATCATACTTTCTAACTTTCAGATCTTTATCTTCAAAGTTATCAATATTAAAGTTAATAATGTTGAACATCATTTGGTTGGCTCCGTTTCGTATAGCTAAAGAAATTACCGCCAAGTGACCTTCCTCTTTGTTCAACTTGTATACTTGAACAGCTTGTAATACTTCTTGTTTAACGGCAGCTTCGGGATTAATATTTTGAAGATATTTAACTAAAAGATTAGCATTATCGGCAATATCAGTTCCCGGGTATTTCGAAATTAGTTTTTGAAGATCACTAATGAAAGTAACCGTGTCTTTCGAAACTCCAGATGAAACAGTATACATATAATCAAACTGCGGTACTAGTTCATCTTCAGGATTTTCATCCATTGTTTTCTTTGCCATGTATTCTACCTGAGTAAAACGCCCTTGCTCAAAATCGGTATGAACTTGCTCGTATATCCTTTGAACTTTTTTCGACTCCTCTTCAACTTTCTTGAAATATTCGGGATCTGTTAAAGCTTTTGCATAATTACTGGTAGGATATTCACTTATTATTTTTCTTTGATATTTGGCTACCAAATCAACATTCTCAATTTCTTTACCAATTGAATACAGCCTATAATAAACCAAAAGTTTATTCCCGTAATCGGGATATCTTTTTAATAAATCTTCATATGAATTTATAGCTTTCTCATAATCTTTCAACTCATTGCTATAAATCTCGCCCATTTCAAACAATGCTAGCTTTATCTTCTCATGCGATGCCTGGTAAGCACTATCGGTAAATGGTATATTAACAAGATAGTATTCCCTTGAAAATTTATTAGCTGCCCCCTTAGCACCTGTTTTAGTTTCGCCCTCTAAATTATCCGGATTATCAGCTCCTGCGATATCATAAGAAACTACACTTTTATTTTTTCTACGCCAATTATCTTCTAACTTTCTGGGGCCCCATTTCCTTTTAAATTCTTGTCGACCTAAATTAAGCGAGGTAGAATTATAAAAATACCAGCTACTTCCTGTCTTTGTTTGCAACTCAAATTGCTGTTGTGTCGATAAGACTGAATGTTGTTGGGCCTCTAAATCACGAATTCTTTTTTCTTCCTGGATCTCTCTTTCCTTTGCGATTATATTATCGATATGAGCGTTGAGATCAGACGTAGAAAGCTTGGAAAGAATCTGAACACTATCCTGTAATTCGACAGTTTGAATATGAGTTACCAGATTAGTTAGGCTAATAGATTTTGCATAAATTATCTGATAATTTTTATACCCTGCATCAATTATACCAACAGCACTATCATAATAAGATTGCGCCTCAATATATTTAGGTTTATTATAATAAATGTCGGCAATAGTTAAAAATGTACGAGCCTGTTGAGAGGTGTTCCCAGTAGTTGCAGCACTTGATTTAATATAGTATTCAATTGCCTTATCAAAATCGCCACTTTTAAAGTATAGATTGCCCCAGGCATAATAAATCTGATCTTGAAAATCAATATTTTTATCGTCCTTAAGCATTTTTTGCAGTTGACGTTCAATATCTCTTCTTGAGCCAGCTCCAGTTTCATAGGTTAATGCCATATTAATTTTAGCATTAAATGTCATTTCATATGGTGGATTCAATTTTATAACTGCTTTGTAGTATTCCGAAGCCCTTCCAACCTGTTTAATTTTTTGATACAACTGAGCAATAATAAAAGTATAACGCTGCTTATGATATTTTGAATTTGTATTCTCAACAGCCTTTTTAAGCGAAGATATTGCCTTTTGATAATCTTCTTCGATAATTGCTTTTTGTGCTATTGTTGAATGAAGCTCACTTTGCAATCTTGTTGACAAATCGGTATTTGCTTCTAATTCGTCAATATATTCCTGTGCCTGTTTTAGTTTATTGTTTTCGAGCATTAACCTGATAAGCCATATTTTTGTTTCAATAATAGATGGATCATCTGGAAAATTCGCTATCAGATATTCAAAAGTTTCTGAAGACCTTTTTAGCTCACGCTTATAGAAATGGGCCTTCCCTAATAAAAGATAAGCATCATCAACCCATTTGTTATATTCATTCTTAGAAAAAAAATCTCTTTCTTTCTCAGTAATTTCCTGTCCTTCTTTAATTTCTGGTTTTACGGTTATTGAATGAACTGAAATCACTTTGGTTGCCTTCTTAATGGCCCGATCCATATCTGAACTAATGGACGATAATTGATCGGGATCCTGATAAAGAAAAATTGGTAGTAATTCTGCATAATCATCCTTGTAGGAACCTTGCAGATTAAGCATTCCTTTTTTAAAACTTTCGGTTCCGTTAAAAAGAACATTATACCTTGAAGTAAGGTTATGAAATGCCCTGCTTGCTCCAGTATTCTTCTGGGTTGAACATGAAGGCAACACTAGGATTAGTGCAAAAATCAGATATTTTATTTTATGTTGTTTCAATTAATACGGGTTTTCCGGTTGTATAAATAACTGGAAAAGTTAAAACATATTTTATTGCAAAATTAATTTTCCTGTATTAATTGCAAATAAGAAATATGGATAATGTTAAAAAAACTACTTTATTCTACCGATTCAAGAGTATTTAATTCTGGCCACTCCTTTTTTATTGCTTGTTCAATTCCGGCCTTCAGGGTCATTATACTAAAAGGACAACCATCGCAAGCCCCTAGCAACTTAACCTTTACAATATTGTCTGAAGTAACATCAATTAATTCAACATCTCCTCCGTCGGCCACGAGATATGGGCGAACAGAATCAATCCCTCTATTAATTTTTTCCAAGACGCTTTTATCAACAGTATCTATCATGATTGTTTTATATTATTAATTAACCAAAGTTTTCGCCTTTAGAATTTCTACATGTATAGCCTGAGCTATATTTTTGAAATATTCAGCAGTATGATTTTTATTTAAAACAGAGGGAGTTCCATTATCACCATCTTGGCTAATACTTTGAATAATTGGAATACTTCCCAGGAAGGGAACTTTCATTTCTGAGGCTATGCGCTGACACCCCCCCTTACCAAAAATATAATATTTATTCTTAGGAAGTTCTGCAGGAGTAAACCATGCCATATTTTCAACCAAGCCTAAAATTGGCACTTCAATACCTTTATTCCTAAACATACTAATACCCTTAACAACATCTGCAATAGCGACCTCTTGCGGAGTACTCACTATAATTGCTCCAGTGAGTTTTACATCTTGCGAAATGGTAATATGAATATCACTTGTGCCTGGTGGTAAATCAATAAAAAGATAGTCTAGTCCATCCCAGTCTCCATCGGTCAATAATTGCTTTAAGGCATTAGAGGCCATTGGACCTCTCCAAATTGTTGCATCATTTTTATCGACAAAAAACCCAATTGATAAGATCTTCATTCCATATTTTTCAATCGGAATAATTTTGTCTTTCCCATCTTTCTGAGTCAACGATGGCTTTGCATCTTCAATACCGAGCATTTTGGGGATTGATGGACCAAAAATATCTGCATCAATTATTCCAACCTTTGAGCCGGCAGAAGCAAATGCCGATGCCAGATTAACTGCAACAGTAGATTTACCAACACCTCCTTTACCCGATGAAACAGCTATAATATTCTTTACTTTCGAAAGTAGTGCCTCAGGTTTAGCGGCTGCAGGACGAACAGGTGTAACAACTTTAACATCGATGTTAACTCCATGACCTAACTCATCAACCAGCATTTGTTCACAAGCCTTTTTTAAAGATGATTTCAAAGGATCGTTAAATGCCTGAAAGCTTAGGTTAAAACTTATGTTATTATCGTTAATAGTTACATCTTTCACCAGCCCCATCGACACAATATCCTTTTCAGTTGATGGATGTATAATTCTCCCAAGTATTTTTTCTACTTGTTCTGTTGTAAATGCCATTTGTAAAACTCGTTATTTTAAATTTAGCCAAAGATAGCCACTTTTTCTTATTTAGACTAATTCTGAAGAAGGATCCCAAAACAAGTCTTTAAAACCCTTAACCTTATCGTTTTCAACTTTTACACCCTCGCTCTCAAGCAACTCTTGCATTAGTTTAGGATGCCGAAAGTGATGCTTCCCTGTCAGCATGCCGTTTCGGTTAACAACCCGCTGGGCTGGAACGTGTTCGGGATATGTATGAGATTTATTCATTGCCCACCCAACCATTCGGGAGGCTCCTGGTGATCCGATGGCTTTTGCAATAGCTCCATAACTGGTAACCCTCCCCGAAGGAATAAGACGAACTACTTCGTATACTCTAATAAAAAAACTATCATCACTCTTCATCGGGTGGTTCTTGCAATTCAATATTATTGTTTAATCGAAACTTTAAATATTGAGATTTTAGCCCTTGCGCTAACCAGCCCTGCTCATAAAATGTTCTAATCGATAATATCTCATCGGTATCTCCTGAGCCATAAATATCGTCGTTAGCAACTTCTATTTCCAAATTATTGTGTTTTGCCAGTGCCAGCGTATATTTATATAGATCAACACTATCTGTTTTAAGATTTATTATACCATTATCAACCATAAATTTTTGATAGTACGATAAAAAACGACTTGAAGTAAGTCTCTTTAGTGGCTTCTTTAATTGAGGATCTGAAAATGTAAGCCAAATTTCCTCTACTTCGTTTTGCAAAAAAAATGAATTAATATGATCTATATGGGTTCTGATAAATGCCACATTTGTAATTCCTTGTTGAATGCATTCCTTTGCTCCTTTCCATATTCTAGAGCCTTTTATATCAAGCCCTAAAAAATTCCTTTCGGGAAACATTTTTGCTAAACCAATACTATATTCACCTTTCCCGCAGCCTAGCTCCAGGGTAATTGGATTATCATTTTTAAAGAATTTTTTATTCCAGCATCCTTTAAACTTGTAATCTCTTTTGAATATTTCTTCAAACTTAGGTTGTAAGACGTTGTTAAAGGTTTCTATCTCTGCAAATTTCCTCTGCTTTCCTTTTGACACCTTTACTATATTTTAATTGTTTGTATGCTTATCTATTCGAATTCCAATATCCATTATGCCTAATAACTGTTCTTGACGCATAGCATGTTTAAGTTCGAAATGATAAATACCTCTATTAGGAAATCGTATATTCGATTTGTAAGGTATTAGCATTGAGTTTACAGCTCCCAATCCAGTACCCAGCCATTTACCTGATGGATCTGCAAGAAAAAACTCAACTGTATCTACCATTGATATTCCTGTTGGTGCCTCGGTGGCAATAAACAGCCATAAATTACTATACTCGTAATCATTTGAATTCCGCACATGTATTGATATATCAAAAGCAGTAGCGGTATCGTTAATGGGTACAGTAAACTCTAGTTTATTCGAACTATTCCATTCATTATTCTGAACACTTAATACCTCATCGAAAACTTTATGATTTGAACATGCTACTGCAAATAGAGCCAATAATAAAAAAAGATAGTGCAACTTTCGCATTTCGTTTCTATTGAGTTCTTTTATTTTGATTCGGGTTCTTTTTACGATTGTCTCTGCGATGAAACTTCTTCCCTCCTTTATAAGGTTTGTTGTTGCCTTTATGCTGAGACTTCTTTTTGTCAGACTTTTCTTCAAAACGAGTCAGACTCTCCTCTCCAACAGAGTTTTGATACTCTGTCAGACCCGCCATTACAGATTCTTCAACACCTTTAAGTGAATCTGGTGCATCTCCTTTTTTATTTAAAGCAACTATTTCTTTTACGGTATCAACTGTCATGCAGGTAAGTGAATGCTTTTCTCCTTCTTCGTATAAATACCACATTAAACCTTTAAAAACATCGGTTTTCTGATGTGAAGCAGAGCCATTTTTAGTTTTAAGTCGTATTGAAGTATCAGGAAAATCTTTTTGAGCATCCAAATATGAATCAAGCTCATAGTTTAAACAACATTTTAGCTTTCCGCATTGTCCGGCCAGTTTTTGAGGATTTAGTGAAACCTCCTGGAACCGCGCTGCATTTGTAGTAACAGAAACAAAATTTGTTATAAATGATGCACAACACAATTCTCGTCCACAAGATCCAATCCCTCCTATTCTTCCAGCCTCTTGTCGTGCCCCAATCTGACGCATTTCAATTCTTACTTTGAATTCTTCGGCCAAAACCTTAATAAGCTGTCTGAAATCAACACGGTCATCGGCAATATAATAGAATATCGCTTTTGTTTTATCTCCCTGATATTCAACATCACCAATTTTCATATCCAAATTTAGCTCTGTTGATATTTTACGAGAACGAATCATTGTCTTATGCTCAAAAGATATTGCATTGTACCATTTTTCAATATCTACAGGTTTTGCCTTTCGGTAAACCTTCTTTAGCTCTTGTTCTTTATAGTCTATGTTTTCATTCAGCATTTTTTGCTTCACCAGTTGCCCGGTAAGATTTACAACTCCAATATCGTGACCTGGAGATGCTTCAACAGCAACAACATCGCCTTTTTTTAATCGAAGACCATTATTATTATGGTAATACCCTTTTCGAGTGTTTTTAAATCTGATTTCAACTACTTCTTCGAAAGTATCTATAGATGAAATGTTTTCAAGCCAATCGTATGATTCCAGTTTGAAACACCCCATGTTACATGGATTAGAACAATGACGCCTTTCAACTACTCTTAAATTAGGGCAGCTATCGCATCCAAATGAGTCAACTTTTAAATTTATATTATCTTCCACAGTGGTTCCTATTCTTACAACAAAAGGCAAACTTACATGAAATTTTTCGCATTACACAGTGAGTGTCACTAAAAATAATTGTGGTGCCTGATGATTAATAAGTCATGAAAATAATTAAAATATGGAACAAAACAACTCCTTTGGGGAAACAATATAACATTGGGAAAACCAATTTAGCCATTCGGAAACTCATAATTACAGCTCGGTAGTTATCTATGTCTCAAGAGACTGAATTTGTTTAAGTTAGTCTTGAAACTCTGATTTGCCTGGCTACATATGTGGCAATATTCTCTACATAGATTTTAGGTTTACAATAGGGGCACACCCTACCATATACATAGTATAACCCATAGTTGCCAGGCATTTTTTCAGAGCACAGCATTGAACAGCACTTTTAAAGAAGGATCCTTTATTTATTCTTATTAACTTAAAAACCCTTTTCTATGAAAAGAAGAACACTATTAGTAATGCTACTAGCTGTTGTTTTCTGGCAGTTTAGTATGGCACAGCGAACAATAACCGGACGGGTTATTTCCGCTGATGACAATAGTCCCTTACCTGGAGTGAATGTTTTGGTAAAAAGTACGACTATTGGAGTAATCACAAACCTTAATGGTAATTATAAGGTTGAAGTACCTGCTGACAACAATACTTTAATTTTCAGCTTTATTGGTATGAAAACCCAAGAAGTAGAAATTACCGGTAGTACCATAGACATTTCTATGGAACTGGATGCTACAGGTTTGGAAGAAGTTGTTGTAACAGCAATGGGAATCTCGCGCGAAAAAAAAGCGCTTGGCTATTCTGTTACTGATATTCAAAGCGAAGAAATTGCTCGCTCTAACAACACAAATGTTGTTAACTCTCTATCAGGAAAGGTTGCTGGAGTATTTGTGACTTCTTCTGCCGGTACTGCTGGGGCTGCCTCATTTGTAGAAATTAGGGGTTCATCCTCAATTAGTGGAAATAATCGTCCATTATTTGTAATTGATGGAGTTCCTGTAAGTGGCGCTGATGGCGACCAAAGAGACCTTGAAACAGGTAGCTATGAATACGGAACAGGTACCGATGGTGGTGTAGCTGCCTCTGACCGTATTGGTGACCTTAACCCTGATGACATTGAATCAATGACTATCTTAAAAGGTGGCGCTGCAACGGCTCTTTACGGCCTACGAGCAGGTAATGGAGCCATTGTTATTACAACCAAAAAAGGTAGTAATAATCAAGCAATGAAGGTAAGCTTCCATTCAAGTGTAACCTTCGACAAAATCTCTCAGGTACCTGAACTTCAAACGAAGTACGCTCAAGGTTCACAACTAGATAGAAATGATTATGGTGGAGATTTACCTGCGTATTTCGACCCTGATGCAGGATTCTATAATGCTATATCATGGGGACCAGCAATCGATTCATTAAGGTATACAACTGACCCGACTTATATCCCGGCAAATGTTTATACTACCGACCCTGATCTTACTCTTTCAAATACTCCAATGGATGAATATATGGAAAAATGGGATCCGAATGGAAGATTAGTCTTAATGGATAGTCCATTTGCCGGCACTAAAAAAGCAAATGTTTATAACCCCTACGATTTCTTTCAAACAGGTATTACCTATAAAAACAGTATTTCGATAAGCGGCGGCGGTGAAACAACAACTTACTTTGCTTCTTATTCGAATGTTTCTCAAGAAGGAGTTATACCAAACAACACCTATGATAAGAACTCGTTTAAATTATCGGGAAGTCAAACACTTGGAACAAAATGGAAGGTATCTTCTGATATCAACTACATTAGGACAGATGCAAACTACATTCAGCAAGGTTCTAATACTTCAGGCGTAATGCTTGGGCTATTAAGAACCCCTCCAACATTCGACAACTCTTATGGATACCAGTTTGAAGATGGTTCTCAAAGGACTTATAGAAATGGTGGAGGCTATGATAATCCTTATTGGACAGCAAACAATATTACTTTCGGTGAAGCTGTGAACAGAATAATTGGAAATGTTAATCTGTCGTATCAGGCAACTGAATGGTTAACCTTTTCTTACAAATTCGGAAACGATTACTACAACAGAGGATACAGAGATTTCTTTGAAAAAGGATCAAACAATTTCAGGCCTGGTCTATTAAGAAAGTATCATTTCAGAAATAATGAGCTTAGTTCAACATTATTGGCTTCTATGAATTTCAATTTAGGTACAGATGTTACCCTTAATGCCATGGTTGGCCATAATATGGAAGAGCAGAAGTTTACCTGGACAAGGTCTGATGCAAATGGATTAGCAACACTAGGTTGGAACAGTTTATTAAATACAAGTGATTTATTTTCGACTGAAGGTAGATCAACACGTAGAACAGCTGCTTTCTTTTCTAATGTAGGAATATCGTGGAAAAGCATGTTATTCGTAGATGTAACAGGAAGAGCGGAATGGTCTACAACCCTACCTGTTGATAATAACTTATTCTTCTTCCCATCGGTTAGTGGAGGATTTATATTTACTGAATTACCCGGGCTAAATGACAACTCAATACTTAGCTTTGGTAAAATAAGGGCTTCTTATGCAATGGTGGCTAACGATGCTCCAACTCAATCAACCACGGTAGGATGGTTACAAACAGCTCCTGGCGATGGCTGGACAGTAGGCACACAATATCCTTTAATGGGATACACTGGATTTAGTTATGGAAATACCATACCGGATGCAACCATTGAACCTGAGTTCAGAAAGTCATTTGAAGTTGGAGCTGATTTAAGATTCTTGCGTGGTAGATTAACAACAGATATTGCTTACTTTAAAGATGTTAACGACAACAACCTTATTAGTGCTCCAATTGCTGCATCATCAGGTCATGATAAAATCTTCGGTAACCTTGCGACAATACAAACAACAGGTATTGAATTATTGGTTGAAGGTTCTCCAGTAAAAACATCTGACTTTGAATGGAAAATTTCTGTAAACTTTGCAAATCCAAATACTATTGTAACAAAACTTGCAGAAGGTGTTGATAACGTAGAACTAAATGTTGGTTTTACAGACCCACAAGTAAGAGCAATGGTTGACCAGAACTATCGTACTCTTTATGGTACACAGTGGTTCAAAGATGAGCAGGGCAGATTAATAATTGATCCTGAAACAGGATATCCTATGCAAGATGCTGTTAGTGGAATTTTAGGAGTTGTTCCTGAAGAATACAGAATGGGTATCAAAAACACCTTCTCATTTAAAGGAGTTACCGTAAGTGCGCTCATTGATATTAAGAAAGGTGGCCAGATGTGGAACGGAACTAAAGGAGCTCTGGATTTCTTTGGAACGAGCAAAAGTACTGAAGGCAGATACACTGACACAAAAACATTCGTAGGTGTTTATGGTGAAGCAGACGACAACAATAATGTTGTGTATCTAGATGCAAGTGGCACTCCTCTTCCAGATGGTGCTGCACCAATTGCAAATACCAAGCAAATGAGCATGGACGAAAACTGGTACTATTACGGTGGACCTGGGTCAGGCTTTACCGGACCCTCAGAACCATATATTGAAGATACTGACTGGATACGACTAAAAGAACTTTATGTAAGCTATCGTCTTCCATCGCAAACATTGAAAAACACTTTTATTAATGGTTTAGAAGTATACTTCAGTGGAAGAAACCTATGGTTAAGTACTCCTTATTCAGGTGTTGACCCCGAAACCAGCCTATTTGGTAACTCAAATGCACAGGGTGTTGACTACTTTAATATGCCTGGTACCAAGTCTTATACACTAGGTTTAAGGTTGGATTTCTAATAAACTAAAACATTGAATTATGAAAAATAGCAAACTTAAATATCTAATATACATAGCAATCGGGGTATTTACTTTAATCTCATGTGAAAAATGGATTGACCCTGATCTAAATATAGATCCTGATAGCCCAGTGGATCCGCCAATGGAGGTTATTCTACCTTCTGCTCAAGGCCGCATTGCATACCATACAGGTAGTTTCGATGTTACAGGAACAACAGGTATGTGGATGCAATATATTGTTGGTGCTTCCAGACAAGCTCAAATAATTGGAAACTACACTTTTGTAGAAGCAGATGTTGCTAACACCTGGAACTCTTTCTACAGAGATGCAATGATGGATCTAACACTTGTAATTAAGAAGTCTCAAACAGAAGCATCTAAGTCTCCTTACTATGAAGGTGTTGCAAAAGTTATGCTTGCTTATGATCTAGGACTTGCCACTCAATTATGGGGCGATGTTCCCTACACTGAAGCATGGAAGGGGCTCGAAAACAAGCATCCTGCATACGATGCCCAAAGCGATGTTTATGCAACAATTCAAACACTGCTTGACGAAGCAATAACAGCTCTAAATGCTGATCCGGATGAAAACATCTTTTTCCCAGATGATGGAGATATGATTTATAATGGAGACACAGATGCATGGATAAAAGCCGCCCGAGCCTTAAAAGCAAGATTTGCTATTCACCTGTCAGAACGAAACGGAGATGCTGCTTACCAAAATGCTCTTGATTATATAGCAGCCGGTGCTTTTGAATCGAATGATGATGACTTCCTGTTTAACTTTGGCCAGGGAGATACAGAAGCAAATCCTCTTTATCAATTTGATGATCAGAGAGAAGATGCTAGTTCAAGTACAGGATTTAAAAATTTTATAAATACTGTGAACGATTTTACTAGTGAAGATCCCAGGTTGGTAATATTTCAGACAAATACAGAAGAAACTGGTGAAAAAACCTTTGGTTCTTATTTTGGTGCTAAAGATGCTCCTGTACATTTTATGACTTATGTTGAACAATTGTTTATTATGGCAGAAGCATATTATCATGTTGGAACTGAACAAACTGCAAAGGATACTTTAATTGCTGCAGTTAGTGCATCACTAAGCAAATTTGGTGTGTTTAATGCAGCTTGGTTAGCAGAGTTATCTGCTAAAATTACACCTTTAACAGGAGCTGCTCTTGAGCAAGAAATAATGCAACAGAAATATATCGCGATGTTCTTACAGCCAGAAGTTTTTGTTGACTGGAGAAGAAGAGGATTTCCTGTATTAACTCCTACCTCAGGAACTCAAATACCACGAAGATTTCCATATTCTATAGAAGAAAGAAATTTCAACAGGAACATTCCAGAGGTAACTTCAATAAATGCAAGAAATTGGTTTGATGTTGAGTAAACTCTATGTTGAGAGGGAATGGAGTTGCAAGTTACCTTCCCTCTCCTAATTTTAATTTTTAAAATGGCATTACCTCTTGTACAATATTATAAAGGAACTACTCAAGGCTCATCCCCAATGACCTTGTTTAGTGTTTAATGCTGGATCGAGGGCAGTCCGTCAGCTGGCGGATCGCCCTCCACATCCAAAAACCTTAAACACTGTTCATTTTCGAACAAAACAATAACATAAACGAACAATTTGAAATAGAGTTGAAAAAATGTAAAAATTTAGAAACCTGAGAAATACGTGTACATGGTATGATAATTGTCATGTTTTACACAACTATGAATTGAGCCCTGACCATGCAAAACCTCACTACTAAAAATAGCTCTGAGCTATTTACTTATTTGAAACTTTTCTCCTATTGGAGGTTAGTTTCTATTCTTTTTCTTACTATTCCGGTTACTTCTATTTTGGCTTCTGAACAAGCTGCCAATAAAACAGATGTTCTATTAGCTGAATTAAAATCGGTAGAAAACGATACACTAAAAGCAGACATTCTCATGCAAATTGCCTTAGAGCAATATTATATTAATACGCAAGAGGCTATTCGGTATGGAAACCTGGCTTTGAATACCTATCAGAACACCCGGATTAAAAAAGGTATTGGTAGAAGCAATAACCTTCTTGGAGCTGCTTATTTTTCACTAGGGGAATATAAACATGCTGAACTCTATTACAATAAAGCTTTTTTTATTTCAAGTGAAATAGGAGATACTCTATACATAAGTAAGAGTTTGAATAACCTGGGTAATGTTTCTCAGAAACTGGGAAAGCTCGACAAAGCTATAGATTATTATATACAATCGATATGCCTGTACAAAGCCACTAATAATAAGATTGGTGAAATTGGTGTGACCAATAATATTGCATCCATTTATCGAACAGTTGGCAACCTGGAAAAGTCCATAGATTATTATACACAAGCTCAAAGCCTGGCAGAAGAATTAAACAATAAAAACTTATTGAGTTCAATTCTTCATAATTTAGCGGCCATATATACTGAGTTAGAAGACTATGAAGCCGCTCTTGATAAATGCACTATTTCTTACAGGCTTAGAAAAGAACTTAATCTTTCCGAAGCCATAATTAAAAGCCTCATCTCTTATGGTAATATTTACTCTGGATTAAACGATCTTGAAAAAGCTCAATCGTTCTATTCAGAAGCATTAGCTCTTTCAAGGAAAACTGGCTATATGGACGATGAAGCTTACACTTTACTACATCTTGGTTATATTGGATTATTAACAAACGATTTTAACAAAGCGAGAAAATACTTCGCCAAAGGTCTTTCAGTAGCTGATACTATTCAGGATCTCCAACTCCAACAAGACTTTCATAAGTATCTATATACAGTTGATTCTACTACCGGAAATTTTAAATCTGCTTTCCTTCACCTGCAAACATTTAACAAACTAAAATCAACTAATGCCGGATTAAATCTTGATAATAGAATTACTGAGCTCCAAACGAAATATGATCTAACGCGACAGGAGAATATTGTTCAAACAGCAGCCCTGAAAAGAAATAGAATTTTTTCAATTTCTATATTTATTTGTTTACTTATTATAGCTTTTCTGGCCATTATCCTAGTTCAACATATACGATTGAAGACTAATCGACAAATTTCAAAACTTACCCAGGAAAACCTTAGATCTCAAATAAACCCCCATTTTATATTTAACGTATTAAACTCAATACATGCATTTATTCTTACAAATGATAAAGATACATCAGGCGATTATCTATTAAAGTTTGCTAAACTTTTACGCCTGACTTTGGATAATTCTCAAACAAAGCTTACAACAATATATGATGAAGTAGAAGCCCTGAAGCTCTATTTAGATTTAGAGTCGATGAGGTTTAAAAATAAGTTTGAATATAAAATTACAATTGATGAGGAGATTGACCCATACATGTTTAAAATACCTCCTCTTTTAATCCAACCATATGTTGAGAATTCAATTTTACATGGACTACAAAACAAAGAAGGTAAAGGCAAAATAGAAATTGCGCTTAATTATGAAAACAATCATATCCATTGCAGCATAGCCGACAACGGTATTGGGCGAAAAAAAGCAATGGAAATCAATTCTCTGAAAACTACAAAAAGAAAATCATATGGCACAAAGATTACAGAAAACAGATTAAAACTTCTGAACTCTTTCTACGGAAAGAAAATGAACATGTCATATAGCGATTTACTCGATGATAAAAACAATTCAACCGGAACAAAAGTAGAATTTAACCTCCCAATCTTAAATTAAGATATGTCAGAAAACCAAAGCATACATGTAGTAATTGTTGATGATGATTTGAAGTCAATTGAAACACTTCAAACTCTTTTTAAAGATTATTGCCCTGAATTTGAAGTAATAGGAACTGCCAATAATATTGAATCAGGTGCCCGTGAAATACTTATGAAACAACCAGATATTGTTTTTCTTGATATTGAAATGCCAGGAGGAACTGGATTTGACCTACTTAAAATATTAAACAAAAGAAATTTTGAAGTAATTTTTATTACTGCGCATAACAAATATGCTATAAATGCAATTAAGCATAGTGCACTCGATTTTCTACTCAAACCATTTGAAGTCACGGAATTTCTTGAGACAGTTCAAAAAATTAAGCTTAATGGTAAAAATGATTCTGCCAGATATGATATCCTACTGGAAAATATCACTCACAACACACCAAAAAAACTAGTTGTTTCAAGCTCGAAAGGATATGAATACATTCCTGTTGATACCATAGTTAGAATGGAATCTGAACGCAGCTATGCAAGAATATTTCTAACAAATGGCCGAATAATTATGGTTTCTAAATGTTTAAATGATTATCAGAATATGCTTGATGATAAAACTTTCTTCAGAATTCATAACTCACACCTTATAAACCTAAATCATGTTGTAATGTATGTAAGAAACGATGGAGGGTATATTCAAATGACAGATAATGCTAAAATACCCATATCCAGAAGTAAGAAAGATTTATTTATAAATGTAATGCAACAATTTATTTCTTAAATATCGATTTATCATGACAAAAAAAAGAGCACAAAAAAACGAAATTATGACACTATCTTTTAATGAGATGGCCCTAATAAAGGGAGGTAAAAGTAAACCAAAAACACCGCCGGATAAGCCAAAAACGCCGACCGAATTGATTTCTCAGCCTTATACACGTTTTAGGCCATAGAAATAAAATTGTACTATAACTAATTTGCTTGTAGGTTCATGGTTATGAATTAAAATAACGATGTGAATCCAATTGCAGCAGGATTGGATATGCCTATTATCGTACTCTATATTGACCACCAAATATGCTTGCTTAATGCATATTTAACTCTATGAGCCGACGAAAAGTCCTGTTACCATGACTTTTGTCGGGGATTAACCCTGACAAAGAAAATCAGCAAACAGGTATTATTAATACCCTTGTAGCTCCCTGGTTTTCTTTCGTCAAATAATTATTTATATTCAAATGAATGATGCGGGTTAAACTGAATTCGATATAAGTATTGGAGCAAAAATACTCCACCATTTACTATATGGTGGATTGTTAGTCTGAAGGTTCTGAAAATTTAGGTTTTACTTATATAAAACCTAAATTTTTCAGTAATCTAAAGTGCTTTTAAATGAGATTTCATTGGGTTTATTGAGCTGATTGAGGAGCAGTTGCCTTTAAGATAAAGCTCAATACTCTTTGAAAATACTCATCGCCACCTTTACTCCACACATTGGTGTGTTTGGCACTATCAACAAGTATAAACTCTTTTTGCTTTGATGCAAGGTTTTCGAATATTTCTTTGCCATAGTTATTATTGACCCTATTATCGACTCCACCATGTGCAATAATAACTGGTTGTGTAATATTTCTTGCAGCTTCCACGGGAACAACATCTTCAACATTAAATCTACCTAATTTCCCAGACCTGTATATTATATAATTTGTAAGAGGTCGAAAATCGAACCCTAAATTATATGCTGCATAGTCATGTATAATAGTATGCAAATCTGAAAACGTACTTTCAATAATTCCAAACTTTAATCTGCTATCAATTTCCAGCGATTGCAGAGCAATGGCTCCTCCAAGAGATTGTCCCCAAACTCCATAATTCCGGTTAATCATTCCAATAGAATCAAGTGAATCCAACAATGAAGACAAATCATATTTTTCGTAAAAGCCAAAAGTACAGAAATCTCCTTCGCTTTGTCCATGAGCTCTCAAATCAAAAACAACTGCATTAAATCCAAGTTTAGCTAACTTCTCTGCTTGAGAAATAAACATCTCCTTACCTGCTCTTATACCATGCACAAAAATAATTGTACCTCTTTGATTTTCCGATGAAGCATAGATTAAGTAACCACGAAGTATTAAGCCGTCCGTCGTTTGAATTGTCAAAGAATCATACTTCATGTCTAACTTAGAAATATCTCCTCTATCAATAAGTCGATATGCCTCGAATCGGCTATTTGATGTTTTAATAACTATTCTGGGGCCAATGTAACTTATAAATCCAAATGTTAAACCAGAGACAAGAATCAGAGAAAGTATAAGCCTACGAAATTTTAATTTTCCTTTAATCATTAGCAGAAAGTGCTTTCAATTCTTCTTTCTTCTTTTTGGTCAAACTGTCTACAACTAAATTATAAGAATGGTCAATCCATTCTTTTAAATTTTTATCAGTAACATTACCGTAAATATCCACACCATTCCAGTGTTGCTTATTAAAATGCCAGGCAGGTAATACTTCAGGATGTCTTGCCCGTAACTCAATAGCTAGATCAGGATCGCATTTTAAGCTAATTCCCCTTTTATCCTCAGACAGGTCTAGCAATGCAAACATCTTTCCTACAACTTTGAAGACCAAAGCAGTATCACTAAATGGGAAACTCTCTGTTACTCCGGCTTTTGCAATACAGTATTCCCGAACCTCCTCAACATTCATATATAATAATTTTAAATCATTGGTAATTAATCTAGTCACCTTAAAAAGAGACTCTTTAATCTAATAAAGGTATAAAAGCTTCTTCAAAATGTTTAATTATAGGCTTTCCACTCTTCATTACAATAGAAATTATATCATAACGTATTTCAGCTTCGAAATCAAGAGCCTGTGCATAGGAATCAGCAGCTTTAATTAAAAAATTTTGCTTGGTTCTCGTTACAGACTCTTCAGGATTACCATAGAAATCTGTCGACCGGGTTTTCACTTCAACTATTGCAATAATCTCACCCATTCGGGCAATCAGATCAATTTCCTTTCGTTCATACCGCCAGTTCGATTCAAGAATATCATACCCCTTGTTTATCAGAAATTTTTTAGCAATTTCTTCCCCTTCCTTCCCCAGCTCGTTATGTTTCGCCATTTAATTCGGTTTAACTGAATCTTATCTTAACAAAATCGGGTGTAACCTCAAGGGCAGTTTTGGCTCCCAAAATTATTGGCTCATTATTGGTAATATGCCCTGCAGGGAAACCAAATACTACTGGGAAATCAAAGCCCTGAACAACTTCAGAAACTATTTCTTCCGGACTCTTACCAAAAGGACGTTTATTATCAGTCATCTCCGACAATCCTCCAACAATAAGTCCACTTAAAGAATCCAGCTTGCCCGAAAGTCTTAAACTCTGCATCATTCTATCAAGGTGATAATATTTCTCACCCACATCTTCAATAAATAGAATTTTATTAGTCAAATCAAGCCCATACGAAGTAGCTGCCAATGCATGCAATATTGATAAGTTTCCTCCAACAACTGTAGCTATTTCAGTTCCCGGAACATTTAACTTATGTGTTGGTAGTTCATACTCTATTTTACCATCAAATATTGCCTGACCAAGCAATTCAACCTCCCTACTAGTTGCATACAACTTACCAATATTAATTGGCATAATTGCGTGAATAGACTGGATTCCCATATTCTGAATAGAAAAATGAAAAGCACTAACATCAGAAAAACCAACAAGCCATTTAGGGTTTTGAGCAAATTTTATCCAGCTAATTTTATCCAGGAGACGAATTGCCCCATAACCTCCTCGTGCGCAAATTATTGCTTTTACTTCTTCCGAATCAATCGCATGTTGGAAATCTTCCAACCGCTGAGCATCTGTGCCAGAGAATTGATGAAACCCTGTTAATAAATGTTTTCCCTTTTCAACAATCAATCCCCAATCTTCAAAAACAGAAATTGACTTCTCTATATAATCTGCTTCAATACGGCTTGAGGGAGCAACAATAGCAACCTTATCACCAGGTTTTAATAACAATGGTTTTTTTAATTCACTCATTAGTTTGGTTTTATTTTCGTTGATTTGATGAAATCAATATCTTTGCGCATTCTTCCACTATCAATGGAAGAAACAGTGAACTAAGTTAGTGAATTGATGGTAGATTTGAAAGAATGCTTTCTTAAACCATCATTCAATATTCATAAATAGAAATAATGAAAGATTATAAACGATATCTTATAACAGCCGCTTTACCCTATGCAAACGGCCCCGTTCACCTTGGCCATCTGGCTGGAGTATATATACCATCAGATATTTATGTGAGATACTTACGCCAACGTGGTCGCGATGTTAAGTTCATTTGTGGTTCAGATGAACATGGCGTACCTATCACCATTAAAGCTAAGAAAGAAGGTGTTACTCCTCAAGATATTGTAGACAGATACCATTCAATAAACAAGAAAGCATTTGCTGATTTTGGTATCACCTTCGATATTTATTCTAGAACTACTTCTGAAGAACACAAGAACACCGCATCTGAGTTCTTCAAAAAGCTTTATGAAAAAGGTGAATTCATAGAGAAAACAAGCAAACAATATTTCGATACCGAAGCACAACAATTTTTAGCTGACCGATATATTACCGGAACTTGCCCTAAATGCAACAATGATGGTGCGTATGGCGATCAGTGTGAATCTTGTGGAACATCGCTTAGTGCCACAGATTTAATCAATCCTAAATCAACATTATCGGGTAGTCAGCCTGAGTTGAGAGATACTCTACACTGGTTTTTGCCTCTTGATAAATATGAACCATGGCTAAAGGAATGGATTCTTGAACAGAATAAACATTGGAAACCAAATGTATACGGTCAATGTAAATCATGGCTCGATGCCGGACTCCAACCACGTGCAGTAAGCCGCGACTTAAATTGGGGAATTCCTGTTCCTGTTGATGGAGCCGATGGAAAAGTATTATATGTTTGGTTCGATGCACCAATTGGATATATCTCTGCAACCAAAGAGCTTACAAACGACTGGGAAAAATACTGGAAAGATGAAGATAGCCGCATGATACATTTCATCGGAAAGGATAATATTGTATTTCACTGTATAATCTTTCCTTCAATGCTTAAAGCTGAAGGAAGCTATATTCTACCTGAGAATGTTCCGGCAAATGAATTTCTGAATCTTGAAGGCGATAAAATTTCAACATCGAAAAATTGGGCTGTTTGGTTACACGAATATCTTGAAGAATTTCCTGGCAAGCAGGATGTTCTTAGATATGTACTTTGTGCAAATTCACCTGAAGCAAAAGACAACGATTTTACCTGGAAAGATTTTCAGACTCGTAACAATAATGAGTTGGTAGCAGTATTGGGAAATTTTGTGAATCGGGCTTTAGTTCTAACTCATAAGTATTTCGATGGTAAAGTTCCTGAATTAGGTGAACTAACCGACTTCGATAAAGAAACTCTGGCAGAAATGCCCAAAATAAAAGACCATGTTGAAAACAGTCTGGAAAGTTTCCGATTACGTGAAGCACTAAAGTATGCAATGGAGTTAGCCCGCCTTGGAAACAAATACCTTGCAGATACTGAACCATGGAAACTCATTAAAACAGACGAACAAAGAGTAAAAACCATTCTAAATATCTCACTTCAGATAACTGCCAACCTATCGTCGATTGTAGAGGTGTTCTTGCCTGACACTGCAGAAAAGTTAAGGAAATTCCTTGGTATAGATAAAATAAGTTGGGAGAATGCAGCCAATACTGATAACCTGCCTGTTGGACAACAGATAAATAACCCTGAGTTATTATTTGAAAAAATTGAAGATAGTCAGGTTGAATTCCAATTAGAAAAACTGCAAAAATCGAAAGAAGCAAACGAAATTTCAGCATTTAAAGCGGCGCCGCAAAAACCAAATATTGAGTTCGACGACTTCACAAAAATGGATATCCGTGTAGGAACCATTATTAAAGCAGAAAAAGTTGCCAAAACGAAAAAGCTTTTGCAACTAGTTGTTGATACAGGAATTGATAAAAGAACAGTAGTATCGGGCATTGCAGAGTTTTACGAACCAGAGAAAATTATTGGACAGCAAGTCTGTATTTTATTAAATCTTGCTCCGCGAAAAATCCGTGGTATTGAATCTCAAGGAATGATATTAATGGCAGAAGATGCAGATGGTAGCCTGAGGTTTATCGAACCATCAGAGAATACTATGAATGGAGCTGAGGTGAGGTAGTTTATATATTCTTAAATTTACTGATAAGAGGCTGAATCCATCTAAATTCCCTTATTAATAGATTTTACATTAAAAAATAACAGGCCTTGAAGTCTTAAATATATCTTCAATTTCAGGAGGTAGATCAATATGATTGGCCCAAAAATCGTTAATAATATCCAGTGTTTTATTCGATAGTAAACCGGCTACTTCATCCACTGCATCACCACAAATCATGTATGGATATTGATAGAAGAGCATATCAGAACCATTGCATAACGCATATATTTGATATTCCTCAACCTCATCAATCGACTTGTTTTTCACAACACAGTTATTAAGCCATATTTCGGGATCAAAAAGCTTATATTCTGTAAGTTGCTCCTGTCTTTTTTCAAAATCCACCTTACTTTCAAAATAATTATCAAGTTTCTTGATTGATTCTTCAGAAAACTCCTCTCGCAATTTTTGTATACAATCGATACAATAAGCAAATTCAAAAATCAATTCTTTCTTCCCTGAACTTAAATTCTGGTGGTAAGCTTTTTCAATCAAGTAATTCGTTTCACCTGTCAACAATTCAGAATTGCACATTGCACAGTTCTCAAAGGGCCCTTTATCTTTATCCGAATAAAATATTTCGGGAATATTAATATAATCTTTTACAAAAATCTTCTCTGACATAGTCTGCTTTAAGAATATAAAATTAATTAAATACAATTAATTCTACTTTGATACATTTGAAAAATCTATCTGTTTTCACCCTAAATCCCTAAAGGGAACAGTGATATTTTTCTCCTTTCACCCTTTAGGGCCGGGGTAACAAAGGAGAAAAATTAGTGTCTTGTTTAATTTGTTAAAGTAGAATTAATTCTATTGGAAAACTTCACTAATACAAACACTGGCATATTTCACCTGATAAACCACTTCCGAAAAGGAAAGCTAAAATGCTTTTGAAGCTTGAGTAATACCATTGGGAAAACAACACATAACGTTTGCTAAAAGGCTATTTCAATCAAGTTTAGCAATGTTTAAGTTTGAACTGGTTTCTGTAGCAGCCTGGAAATGATATGGCTACCACCTCTTTGTTTTAGGATACATACAATAGGTTTACAAACTCATTTCCAAACAAAACTACCTATCATTCCAGGTTCGCACAGTGCCTCCAGATCCAGCTTAAACATCCTATGTTTCACTTTAAATCATAAAAACCTATTCTATGAAAAGAAAAACAATTTTATTTATCTTGTTTATTGCCCTATCGTGGCAATTTATTAATGCTCAGCAGGTAATAACAGGTACTGTTACATCTGCTGACAATGGAAATCCATTACCGGGAGTTAATGTTGTTATTAAAGGAACAACTACTGGAGTTATTACAAATATTAATGGTGTTTATTCAATTGAAGTGACTGAAGGTTCAACCATTTTGTCATTTTCCTTTATTGGGCTGAAAACCATTGAAGAACAAATTGCTAACCGAACAGTAATTGATGTTGTACTAGAATCTGATGCTATGAACCTCGATGAGGTTGTTGTAACCGCCTTTGGCGTTGAGCGTTCAAAAAAATCGTTCGGATACGCTATTTCTGATGTAGCTGCCGAAGAAACCTTGCAGAAAGGTGAGCCTGACATGCTTCGTTCACTTCAGGGTAAAGTTGCCGGAGTTGATATCCGGGCAGCAAACTCTACTCCAGGTTCTTCAACACGCATTACTATCAGAGGTAACACATCCTTTTTAAGAGAAAATCAACCATTAATTGTTGTTGATGGTATACCATATAGTAACGAAGAATTTTCTACTACTGATAATCTTACAACAGGTTCAGCCTATGGTAGCGGTTTAAACTCTTTAGATCCTAATAGTATTGCTTCGATGCAAGTATTGCGTGGAGCTGCTGCTGCTTCACTATATGGTTCAAGAGCTGCAAATGGAGTAATTCTTATTGAAACTAAAGGTGGTACATCAAATGTTGCCAATAAGAAAATGGAAGTTACCTACAGAGCTTCTTTGGCTGCTGAAAATGTTATTCTACCTGAATATCAAAATACATACGGTGCAGGACACAACTTTGCCTTTGCCAACGATAATGGAAGCTGGGGCCCAAAATTTTCAGAGATCGATTCTATCCCGATGTGGCCAAATTACGCAAATGCATTTCCAGATTTACCTGAGAACATTGCTTATGAAGCACATCCTGACAATGTGAAGAACCTTTTTGAAACAGGTAAAATAATGGAACATGCTCTAAATGTTGAAGGAGGTACAAGTAAAAATTCCTATAGTTTAACTATATCAAGATTAGATCAGACTGGCGTAATTCCAAATTCCAAGTTCGACAGAACAAGTATTAACCTTGGTGGCCGAACAAAACTTCAAAATGGATTAGTTGTCGGAGGTAGTATGTCATATTCAATATCAGAACAAAAAGGACCAAAACTAGGTTCAATATGGTCCGCAGATGCCGGAGCTGCAACTTCAATGGCACGTACAATGTGGCTTAATCGTACCTGGGACACCAATCTTCCATACCAAGATGAAAATGGAGTACCTGTTTTCTTTAAAGATGTAGATCATCCAATATGGTCTTGGTTTCATAATGTCTCAACTTCAAATGTTGAAAGATTCAACACAAGTATTAATGCCAGCTATGAAATACTTCCATGGTTAGAAGCAAAAGCAAAATACGGAACAAACACCTATAGTGATAAGCGTCAACAAATTGTAGATATATACTCAACCGGATACGAGGGAAAGGGCAATATAATTGAAGGCAATATATGGTTACAAGAACAAGAAGGTAATTTTACTTTTAATGCTAACAAACAAATAAACTCTGATTTGAGTGTCCGGGCAGTTGCCGGATACAATGTTTATCAAAAGAGCTATAAGCGCAGGCAATTCCAGGGTACCGAAATGATTGCTCCTGGAATATATGAAATCTCTAACACCATAACACAAGCTAATACTAGCAGTGATTATAGTAAAAAGAGATTATATGCTCTTTTCGCCGATGTACAGTTAGGATATAAAGATTATTTGTTCCTCACTTTCACTGGTCGTAACGACTGGTCGTCAACTCTTCCAATAGAATCGCGCAGCTATTTCTATCCGGCAACAACAGCGTCATTCATTTTTAGCGACGCATTGGGAATTCAAAACAACGTATTTTCATTCGGGAAGATAAATGCTAGCTATGGGAAAGTAGGTAACGATGCTGATCCATACTTCAACCATGATGTTTATGTATTAAACTACGCAGGCGATGGTATGGCCGGTGCTATAAAAGGAGTTGATTTACCATTCAATGGACAACCTACTCTTACTGTTGGAAATACTAAGATAGATCCAAATCTAAAACCAGAGTTTACAAAAGAATATGAATTTGGACTTGAACTTCAATTTTTTAAAGGCCGTGCTGGTTTTAATGTAACACATTATAACAGACTATCCTATGATCAACTTGCACGTGTTAATGTACCTAATGCCTCAGGATATTCTTCTTTCTACACAAACTTTGGTGAATTAAGAAATAAGGGGATTGAACTAGAATTTAATTTTAATCCTGTAAAACTATCCAATAGCTTTAGATGGGATATAACCGGAAACTTCACCAAAAACGCAAGCAAAGTTGAAGCACTACGTGAAGGTATCGAAGAAATAACTGTTGACTTTACGTTTGGTTCTTTTTCAAACAGACTTATTGTTGGGGAACCTTATGGTGTTATTGTAGGAACACCTTATGCCAGAGATGATGAAGGCAACTTACTAATCGATCCTGCAGATGGTTCAATAATTCTAGCTAACGAACAAGCAGTAATTGGAGATCCGAATATTAAGTTCAAAGTCGGCTTCATAAACTCATTTTCTTTTAAAGGTATATCATTAGATGCTGTGTTGGATTACCGTCATGGCGGAGACCTTTTCTCTTATACTATTCAAAGATATCTTGGCCGGGGAGTTACTAAAGATACCGAAGAAAACCGCGAGCAAATTCATATAATAAATGGTGTTCTGGGCGATCCTGATTCAAGATTACCTTACTTCGACGCAGATGGAAATAAAATAGAAAACACAATTGCTGTGGGTAAGAATGATATTTATTTCGATAATGTTGTTGGTGCCAATGAGGGATCAATCTTCGATGGGACTACACTTTATTTAAGAGAAGTAAACTTATCGTATGCTCTACCTCCAAAATGGCTCGAAAAATTACCCTTTGGTAGTATTGTACTTTCAGCCACAGGTAGAAACCTTTGGTCATATTCTCCAAACTTACCTAAATATATGAATTACAATCCTGAAGTAAATACCCTGGGTTCCGGTAATTCACAAGGACTTGATTATGGTAATCCTCCGGCAGTACGCCGTTTTGGTGGAAGCTTAAAAGTTACCTTTTAATTAAACCTTTTATTAACTTAAAAAGATTATAACATGAAAAAATACACCATTTATATATTCACAGCTTTTCTATTTCTTGTACAAAGCTGTGGAGACAATTTTCTTGATGTTAACGATAATCCCTATGCAATACTGAACCCCAACATTGGACAAATGTTAACTCACAGCGAAATTAATTTGGGCGACCTATTAAGCAGTGATAACATTGGTGTTGGTGAATACCTAATGACATTTGTGCATCAAGGCATTGTAAGAGGAGAAAAATATAATATTCCTGGAGACGCCTACATGATTGAAGTAGGCTGGAGCAATATTTATACATTATCTCTTATCGATTTAGAAACTATTATTGATGAAGCTACCAAAACCAATGACATGCATTATGTTGGTGTAACAAAAATCCTGAAAGCTTACATATACAGCCTATTGGTTGACATGTATGGTGATGTGCCTTTTTCTCAAGCTGTACAATTCCTTGAATTTCCGTATCCTGTTTATGACAATGGCGAGGATATTTATCCTGCTCTTTTTACTATGCTGGATGAAGCAATTCAACACCTTGAAGATACAGATGCTGAAAATCCAACAGAACTTGCAGATAATGATTTATTCTATGGTGGAGCAATAGAAAATTGGATAACTCTTGCGAATAGCTTAAAGTTAAAACTTTATAACCAGGTACGTCTGGTTCCTGAAATGTACAATGCAACAGAAGTAACCAACCTAATTACAGGTGATATTATTAATGATGTATCGGAAGATTGGGAATTCCCTTACTTCCCTCTAAATGGAACAGAAACACGTAATCCTGATTATACCGATGAATATGCAAACCCAGGAGCTCAATATAATATAAGCCCTTGGTTCTATGAAATCATGAATGGAGATAATGCAAATATTCTAACAGGAATAGTAGACCCACGTATGCCATACTATTGGTTTAAGCAATTAGCTCCTGGTGACGACCCTGATAATACTCCAGAGTACCAGGATGGTGAATTTATTACTACAATATTTGGCTCAGACGGACCAAACCACAATGCGGATGTAAACAATGCGGAGGCTGTTTTAGGCTTTTACCCTTGCGGCGGACGTTATGATGATGGACTTGGCGGAGAAGCAGTAACTGGTAAGGCAGAAGGTACGGGAGATGTTCCACAACGTTTACTAACAAAATATGACATGCTATTTATAAGAGCAGAATTGGCTCAGGCAGGCGAAACAAGCGAAAATCCTCGCACATTATTGTCTCAAGGAATCGATGCTGCATTTGAGAAACTTAATGTATACGTTGGCAACACAACTTCAACACAGAATATTCTTCCGGTGCATGATACAATAATAAGTGCTTATAGAGATTCTGTACTGGTCCAATTTGATACTGCAAGTTCTGAAAAACAAATGGAAATTATTATGACTCAAAAATGGATTGCAGCATTTGGTACAACTTTAGAGTCGTATAACGATTATAGAAGAACCGGATATCCTGTAATGTACGATCCAAACACTGATGTATTGGTAAACGGACCTGCCGGACATGAAGACTGGACTTCTTGCTCTCGTAATTATCCTTTCTCTATTCCATGGCCTGCCGATGATTTAGCCGCAAATCCAAATGCGCCGGACCAAAAACAAGTAGGTCTGGAGTCTGCACGAGTATTTTGGGATGTTGACTAATTAGAATTTCTGATACATAATATTTAAATAAAAAGATATGAAGAAAACAATTTTATATATAACTCTGATATCAATCTTCTCAGTAATTCTATTTCATTCCTGTGAAGATGAAGACACTATTCGATTCAATATTAAAGATTTTGAACAAGGTTTTCTGCCATTTTTCGGCATTACCGAAAACTCAGCTTCAAGCTTCGACCCTTCCGATTTAGCAAATGCTTCAGTAACAATAGTGGTTGACCTAAGAGCTCAGGAAACAGAGAAGCTTGCAAGTCCTGCAACTGAAGTAAGTTCGATTGTGGTTATAGGCACATTTGACAATTTGCTATTCCCTTTGGACGCACCTGATACTGCTGTTATTGCAACTATTACTCAATGGCCTAAAGAAATAACATTAACCCCTCAGGATATGGTTGATGCCTTCGATTCCTTAAGCTCAATTAATGATATGCAAGGAGGTGATGTATTTAATTTCAGCCAACAAATTATTTTGAAAGATGGACGCATTATTGAGGGAATAAATCATGTAAATACTATTGAAGTTTTTGATACTGCAGGCCAATCGCTTGGTGACTTAAGGTATAGAGTATATGACAATGATTTAATAATAAATGAAAGTGGTAAAAATGCATATGATCTAGATTTGTTTGTAAACTGCCCAGCAAATCCTGATGAGATAGTTGGCACCTATAGTTCTTTATCAAATGGTAATTTCCCAGATTTTGGTGATTTTACAGACTTTGAATACACAGTAACAATTACTGAAACAGAGACTAGTAATTTCTATACAATATCAGACTTTTCTTTTGGAACATACGACCACTATTATGGTGCATGGTATTGGGGTGGAGACATACCTGGAACAGTAATGGACCTGTGTGGCAGCTACTTCATTATGAACACTCTCGACCCTTGGGGAGAAGTTGTCTCTGGAAACTTTACCTTTAATACTGATGGTACAATAACTGTTGCTGGAGGAACCACTTTTGGTGAAATCTGGACTGCAGTTCTAACAAAACAATAGAGATACAAATACATCAATTACAGCATATAGTTTTAATTGAAAATCTGAAATGTGAGAATTTTTATCTCACTTCAGGATGGGGATCAAAATAGGGTTTTTAAAAGTAGGGAGTTGTTCTGTCAAAACAACTCCCTCTTTTTATTTCCTATCTGAACAATTCAACTACCCGAAAGTTTACTAATTTTTTAAGTTCTGAATATATGAAGAAAGTAATAGTATTTGCTGGTTCGACCATTAGTAATCCCATCAACAAACAGCTTGCAGAATATGCATCCAACTTTCTTTCGAATAACTAAGTTGATTTCTTTTATAAAAAATATGGTCCGGAATCCCGGACCATATTATCTTACTTTATAGACAGGTTCTAATTAATAGAGAAATCCTATACAAACTGTCTCATTTAATCGATTTTAATAAATCTCATTGTTGAAACAGAATCTTTCAGTTCTATCTTTATCACATATATACCAGTTTTCAGACTACTAACATCTACTGTTTCATTTTCAGGTGTACTATTTTCTAATACCAAATCACCTTTTGAAGAGTATATTGATGTCTTTTGTATTGTTTGACTGGTCGATATAGACAGATAGTTACTTACTGGATTCGGATAGATGCTAACCGGTACAGTAGAACTTATTTCAGGTAGATCATCCTTAGCGGACTTAACAATAACCAGATTTTCCAGTTTAAATTGTTGATTATTTCCGCCCCAGTAGTCCCATATTATAACATCTGCTCCATCGGTAGTTGATTGCCCTGCTACATCAAGAGATCTACCACTGGTACGACTGGTTATTTTATAATAGCCATTGCCAATATCTGTTACTGCCCATTGCTGATTACTTCCGCCCCAATAACTATACTGCTGACAGATAGAGCCATTTGCAGTTCCACCAACATCTAGGGCTTTACCACTATTCACGTTCACAATCTGATAATAGCCATCAGTAGTCAAATAAAATTTCCACTTTTGATGATCTCCTCCATCAGAACTATTTTGTTGTACAATCGCATTATTATCTATGCTGGCATTTTCAATCTCAAGAGGTTTGCCACTATGTCGAGCAACAATATTATAAGCATGACCAGGTATTATACCATCTTCATAGCTTCCACTGAAAGCAATTGGAGATTCATTATCACGATAAACCTCTCCTGCAGGTGTAAAAGTAGTCGCATATTCATAAAACATATATCGCTCTGGCTGCACCCACTCATAGAGAGCATAGCGTTCAACAAAACTAGTAGTATCAAACATATGTATAAAAGCTGCCACATCTGTTGCCTGTTCTTCATAGGTGGGCAGACAACAGGTCCAATTTGCTCCATTGTTCCATTCTGTAATCCAAATTGGGCGACCTGTATTGTTATGAATCCACTTTAACCAATCGTAAAATTGTTGAGCTGTCTGTCCTCCCTTGTACCAATGAACGGCAACGTAATCAACCCTTAATTGTAACTCATCTGCTTTTTTAATAAAATCAAATACCCAACCCGGGTTTCCATCAGAAGGACAGGGTGAGCCTACCCTCAAACCAGATTTTAACATCTCTGGCCAAAGTTGAATAGCACGATCTACTGTTAAATTAGCTTGATCAGGACGGTCAGGTTCGTTAAACCCTAATGAATGAGTTGTATTTAACTTGTTGTTAATGTTGGAGTATGCATTCCACCATTCGTTATGCCTCATAGGTATATACTCAACATCCAAACTTGAATTTGCTACATTGTCCCAGTCATAATGCCATCCGCACTCTAAAGCAGCAGCTCCGTCCTGAGAACCAGCCCACCCCTTTTTATTTACCCAACGCCATGGGAATACACGAATAAAAGATACATTATTATTCAAGTCTTCAGGTATTTGATTAATTACAATATCTGACTTGTCTGCAACATAATTTTTACTAATTCCTGTACCATCTTCATTTACAGCAAAAGTGGCCATATACCCTTTCTTCAAAACAAACGATTGGATATTGTTGTCCATGGAACCAAGTTCGGTACTTCTGTAATATGTGTAGTTTCCACAACTTTTCGAAGTTCCTGTTGTGTTTATATCTGAATATACAGTTAAACCTTGATAACTTGATGGTTGACTTATTACCATAGTGCCTTGCAAATATTGCACAACCCTCACGTTGGAATTAGCAATTGCTTCAGCACCATTTATTAATAGATTACCCATATATTTCGATGAAAAACGGGATGGGCGTATATTGGGGAAATACAACCAAACATCCTGAGAAGTTAAATTCAGTATGCTACCAGTTAAAGGATTTAAATTATCGTTAACAGTGATATTACTGGCTCCTCCAATATTAACTATCCTGTTTTGAAAACTGGTGACTGTTGCATTATAGTTATTCAGGTTCTCGATAGAAATTAACCCTGATGTACCAATAGTATAAATTTTTAAAGAACCACTCTCTGAAGTTACCCTTACTTGCATATTGCTTGTAACAGTAGATGTTGATGTAATTGAAACACCAGAACTGGAAGTAACATCAAAGCTGGCATAAGCTGAAACCTGTAGCGCAGATTTAAGCTGTGAAACACGTACATTTCCTGGTATAGTAATGCTACTAGAAGATAATGAGCCCAGACTCAATGAAGTAATACTGTTTCCTGTACCTACAGCCCTTAATAACTGAAGGTTATCAACTAAGACTTCAAGACTATTAGGTAGTGGATTAGCCATTGAGCCTGTTTTAAAACCAAAATAAACTGCTACTTCCTCACCTACAGGTCCCGGAACTGTAAAGCTTCCTTTACCTGTGCAGGCATTTGAGGTAAAAGTTCCATCTATATTGGCAGCACATCCTGCCCAAGTAGAAAAACCTTCTATCACATCACTATTATTGTTGGGTGTATAACCAGATCCTTCAATAGGTGGTATTGTACTCAAGTAAATTTCGCTCCAGAAACTAGCAACATTGTTAATCTTAATTGCTCCATCAACAGTATACACTTCTCCTCCCTTTAGTGTAGACTTTTTCCAGAACAAAATATCAGTAGGATTATCGCTGGTAATCCTCAAACAACCACCATTTCCCTGAGCAGGGGTTGAGGTTGTATAATTAAACTCATAAGTAGCATTTGAACTGCTAGCTAAATTGTAAATCTTCCACCCTGAAGAGCTTTCCATATCACCATTGGATATTAGATTAACCTGAGCTAAAATTGGCGATATTAGAAACGCCATAAAAACAAACGAAATAAAAAGTCTCTTATACTTCTCTCTTAAGCATAAAAAGTCCACTTTGCTTTGTTCAAAAGCAAATAATTGAATTAGTTTCATAATCATTTAGTTAATTAATTAGTTAGTTATTATTAAATACTGAATCAAACCTGCGTAACCTACTACATATCAACAACAAAAACCTAATCGGCTTATATAATTTTGAATGTAGTAATACTTGCTATTTAATTACAGTCTATTTAATCTGAGATGTGCAACAGAAAATCTATTTCAATTCAAATTCATTCTAAAAACAAGCATGCTAGTTGAATAAAAATCTTTCCATCTTACATGTCATGCTTTCTATATATTCCCACTTGTTTTATTGAAAATTCGACTCTCTTTCCTAGTAGTTAAAATATTATTCGAACTAAGTCATGAATGTATATGCTTAAATCGTTAGTTAGTATAATGAATTAAACTAAAACTTTCATTTATTCGAATTTAAAAAACGAATAAAAAGCCAATTCTAAAACCGACATAGCCGACTAATAAAGTGAAAACGGGTAATTTTGATAGATGGGTCGAAAATAAAATTTGAGAATTTATCAAACTTGAACATTACAAATCAACTAGTGAATTGCCATATAACAACTACCTGCATAATAATTATGCAAGCAAATACAGGTGTAAAGATTGAGATTATGTAAGTTTTTATTGAGAAACCTTAAACCTCAAATATACATTAAACAAGCCTATTTGACTCTACGAGCCGAGGAAATGCCCTGTTTACCATGACTTTTATCGGAGTTTAACCCTGACAAAGAAAATAACCAAACAGGTATTATTAATACCCTTATAACTCTCTGATCTTCTTTCGTTATATTATTCATTTTAATATAAATGAATAATGCAGGTTAAATCTTTGATTATAAAGAAACCGAAGTAAAATAAAGTTCGACATTATAATAGCAGAAATAAAAAAAGTCAACCCTAAGGTTGACCTTCTTTGTTATTATAGGGATTCGCATTTTCTTATTTCAATACGCCTAACTCTTTGCCAACTTTAGTAAAAGCGGCAACTGCCTTATCTAAATGTTCTTTGCTATGTGCAGCTGAAAGCTGAACTCTTATTCTTGCTTGTTCTTTTGGAACAACAGGAAAATAGAAGCCTATTACATATATTCCTTCCTCAAGAAGTTTCGCAGCAAAATCTTGTGATAGCTTAGCATCATAAAGCATAATTGCAACAATAGCCGATTCGGTTGGCTTAATATCAAATCCTGCTTGCAGTACTTTTTCCTTAAAATATGCAGTATTGCTATGAAGTTTTCTTTGTAACTCATCGGTTTCGGCCATCATATCAAACATTGCTATGCCAGCTTTCGCAATCATTGGAGGAAGTGAATTCGAAAATAAATAAGGGCGTGAACGTTGTCGAAGCATTTCAATAATCTCCTTCTTACCCGTTGTAAATCCACCAATAGCACCACCAAATGCTTTACCAAGTGTTCCTGTAATAATATCTACTTCTCCCCGAATATTGAAATGTTGAGTAACTCCTCTTCCTGTTTCTCCTACAACTCCAGCAGAGTGGCATTCGTCAACCATAATCAGGGCATCGTATTTTTTTGCTAATTCATTAATTTTATCTAATGGAGCAACATTTCCGTCCATTGAAAAAACTCCGTCTGTAACAATTATGCGAAAACGCTGTGCTTGTGCTTCTTTCAGTCTTTCTTCAAGATCTGCCATATCTGCATTTGCATAACGATAACGTTTTGCTTTACAAAGTCTGACACCATCAATTATTGAAGCGTGATTAAGAGAATCAGAAATTATTGCATCTTCCTCAGTTAGTATTGGCTCGAACACTCCCCCATTTGCATCAAAACAAGCTGCGTAAAGAATTGTGTCCTCGGTTCCAAAGTAATTAGCAACCTTCTCTTCCAGTTCCTTGTGTAAGTCTGTTGTTCCACAAATAAAACGTACCGATGACATTCCAAAGCCATGTGTATCTAAACCCTGTTTTGCTGCTTCAATAAGTTTCGGATGCGATGATAATCCAAGATAATTGTTTGCGCAGAAATTTAGGACTTCTTGTCCACCTCCAACTTTAATTACAGCATCCTGAGGAGAAGTAATTATTCTTTCTGATTTATATAATCCGGCATTCTTTATACTTTCAAGTTCTGCCTGTAAATATTGTTTCATTTTACCGTACATAGCTTTCTATTTTTAGATGTATAAAAGTACAGAAAACTATGTACAGTAAAATGATTTTTGTCGTCAGAAAAAGATGTGTTCTGATAGGAAATAATATATAACAAAAGGGATAAAGCTTTAAGCAATATCCCTTATTTGTATTCTTAAATAGTAACTTTTATAGAGTCTTAGCTATTTCTTTCAACATTGTTTCAGTTGTTTTTTCTAAGTCATAAACATTTTCCCAATGACCTTGTAAACGAGCATAATAGTCATCAATACTATCTGGCCATGAATCAGCAATTTCTTGCCTGAAATCTGGTTTATAAGAAATTTCAAATTCAGGAATATACTTTTTGATTGAATCTGCTAATTGCTTGGGAGTAGTATCAAAACCAGCAATATTGTATCCTGTATGATAATGTACTTCATTCTGCGGAGCTTCCATTAATGCAATTGTTGCTGCAACAGCATCAGACATAAACATCATAGGTAAACGTGTGTTTTCCCCTAAAAAGCACTCATATTTCTTGTTCCTTAATGCTTCGTAATAAATTTCAACAGCATAATCGGTAGTGCCTCCTCCTGGTTCTGTTCTATAGCTTATCAGACCAGGATATCGAATACTTCTAACATCAACACCGTACTGATTGAAATAGTATTCACACCACCGTTCTCCAGCTAGTTTGCTAATACCATAAACTGTATTAGGTTCCATAATTGTAAACTGTGGAGTTTTTTCTTTAGGAGTACTCGGACCAAAAACAGCTATTGAACTTGGCCAGAATATCTTTTTCACTTCTTCAACCATTTTTGCAACTTCTAGAACATTCAATAAGCTTTCCATGTTGATATGCCATGCCTGCAAAGGAAGTTTTTCAGCATTACCTGAAAGCACAGCAGCTAAATGATAAATCTGGGTAATTTTATGTCTGATAATAAAATGAATAAGCCGTTTATCATCCATTACATCGAGCAACTCAAACGGACCACTATCCTTAATATAATCTGGAGCGTCCTTAATATCTGTTGCAAAAACACGATCGTTTCCATGTAGTCCTCTCAATGCCATTGTAAGCTCAGAGCCTATTTGACCTGAGGCACCTATTATCAATATATTTTCCATACCATGCATTTTTGAAACCCGTAAATTAGCACTTGTTATTAAAATATATGATGACATATAGCAGGATCACTTATTTCAACAATTAAAATTAATTGCTGTTTATTTTAAGATCCGTAATTAAATCACCGAATGCAATATTAACCTATAACTAAGCACGATAAAAAAAAGATATATTATCAAAGTTACTTCAATTAACTTCCAGCTTTGTATATTTGCGCCGGAAATAAAAACCAAAGATAATGTCTAAAAGAATACGTGTAAGATTTGCACCTAGCCCAACAGGCCCATTGCATATTGGTGGAGTGAGAACAGCCCTTTTTAATTATTTATTTGCTAAAAAGCATGGTGGAGATTTCATCCTTAGAATTGAAGATACAGACCAAAGCCGCTTTGTTGAAGGTGCAGAACAATATATAAACGAATCGTTGGAATGGCTAGGTTTAACACCAAATGAGGGTGTTAAGCAAGGTGGAGAATTTGGCCCATATAAACAATCTGAAAGAAAAGATATTTATAAGCCTCTGGCCGAAAAGCTTATTGAATCAGGTTGGGCATACTATGCATTCGACACTCCGGAAGAACTTAATGTTATTAGGTCTGAATATGAAGCTGAGAAAAAAACATTCGCATACGATTTAAATATCAGGAATAAACTAAATAATTCTTTGGCATTAAGCGAAGTGGAAACGGAAAATAAAATTGCCAATGGAGTGCCATATGTAGTCCGATTCAAAATGCCTGAAGGTGAAAACGTCGAAACAAAAGATCTTATTCGCGGAGAAGTGAGATTTAATACATCTACCCTTGATGATAAAGTTATATTTAAATCGGATGGATTGCCAACCTATCATTTAGCAAATGTTGTTGATGATCATGAAATGAAGATTTCTCATGTTATACGAGGAGAAGAATGGTTACCTTCTTTACCTCTTCATGTAATGCTCTACAAAGCCCTTGGCTGGGAAAATGACATGCCTGAATTTGCTCACTTACCACTTATCCTCAAACCCAGCGGAAAAGGCAAGCTCAGCAAAAGAGATGGCGACAAAGAAGGATTCCCGGTATTTCCATTGGAATGGAAAGCTGCTGAGGGAGAAATTTCAGCAGGCTATAGAGAATCGGGTTATTTTCCTGAAGCTGTAAATAATTTGTTGGTTCTTCTTGGATGGAATCCTGGAACTGAGCAAGAAATATTTTCCCTCGATGAGTTAGTTGAAGCTTTCTCTATTGAACGTGTAAATAAATCTGGTGCTCGCTTCGACCCTGAAAAAGCTAAATGGTTCAATCAGCACTACCTGAAAGCAAAGTCAGACAAAGAACTTGCAGAATTATTTCTTCCATTAATTACTGAAAAAGGTTATCCAGCTGATACTAGTCTAGTTGAAAAAGTAGTTGGGATGGTTAAAGAACGTGCTGTGTTTGTAAGTGACCTTTGGGAACAAAGTTCATACTTCTTTGAAGCCCCAGAAGAATATGACGATAAAACCAAGAAGAAGTTCTGGAAAGAACAAACTCCTGAAATTGTACATAGTTGTTTAGATATATTAAAAGGAATCGAATCCTTTGAGTCTGCAGAAACTGAAGCTCAAATAAAATCCTATATAGAAGAAAATGAACTAGGATTTGGTAAGGTTATGAATCCTCTGCGACTTGCAATAGTCGGCGCCGGGAAAGGCCCTCACCTATTTGATATTATGGAAATGATTGGTAAGGAAAAGACAATAAAAAGACTTGAAACTGCTTTAGAGAAATTGAAATAGAAAGCAAAAGACACCAATAAGTAGTAATCTCTTTTGCCTAATACTTTTTACATGCTAATTGATATCCATAGACATAGCACGGACAATGGAGAAGCTGACCTGATTCTAAGAAATGCTTTTCATAATCAGCCCGTAAATGAGCTTAATGGAAAATACTTTTCAATTGGTTTGCACCCATGGCATGTAAAGGAACACTCTTTAAATGAAGATATAAATCTTGTTGCTGACAGAGTAAAATATAAAAAAGTTATTGCAATTGGTGAAGCAGGAATTGACAAGACTATTGATACAGCATATCAACTTCAGCTGAAAGCTTTTACACAACAAATAGAGATTGCTAAAGAATACCAATTACCAATGATTATTCATTGTGTGAAGGCCTACAGCGAACTCTTATCTCTTAGAAAAAACAGTAAGCATAAACAATCCTGGATAATTCATTGGTTCAATGCTTCAACTGAAATGGCACTAGATCTAATAAAAAAGAATTGTTATTTATCCTTTGGAAATATTCTCTTCAAAGAAAACACAAAGGGGTATAAGGCTTTTCTTGAAATTCCAATTGAGTATATTTTCCTTGAAACTGATGACATAGATATTCCACTCACAAAAATTTATGAAAAAGCTGCTGAATTAAAATGTATTTCTTTAGCAAGCCTGCAAAATCAAATTAAAGAAAATTTTAAAAATTGTTTTCAAATTAGTTTATGAACGAGTTAGAATGGACATGTAGAACAGAATTACTATTAACAAGTCAAAAGCTTGAAAAACTTAGAAAGGCTAAGATCTTAATCATTGGTTTAGGTGGAGTTGGAGGATACGCTGCAGAGCAAATAGCCAGAGCAGGTGTTGGTAATATTACCATAATTGATTCCGATGATATTCACCTCAGTAATATCAACCGACAAATAATTGCGCTTAATTCTACAATTGGCAAACCAAAAGTTGAGCTAATTGCTGAGCGTCTGAAGGATATCAATCCTGAGATAATTGTTACCCAAAAACAAATTTTTATTGAGAAGGAAAATATTTATGACATTCTGAACGACCAATACGACTATGTTGTTGATGCCATTGATACACTAACACCTAAGGTTGATCTTCTTGAAGCATGCGTTAAAACAAACACTCCGGTTATTAGTTCTATGGGAAGTGGCGCCAGGCTTGATCCTTCATTAATACAAATTGCTGAAATCGAAAAATCAAATCATTGTAGGCTGGCTTATATGGTAAGAAAATATTTGCATCAAAGGGGCATTTATGAGGGAATAAAAGTTGTTTTTTCAACCGAAAAAGTTCCAGAGCATGCTCTTATCGAAACTGATGGTTCAAATAATAAAAGAACAATTGTTGGCACTATTTCGTATATGCCAGCTCTGTTTGGATGCTATTGTGCCTCTGTATTAATTCGTGATTTAATAGACAGCAAGCAATAGATTTTAAAATCCCTAAATAAATTTATAGTAGTATATTTGATGGCCGCTCTCAATATGAAACGAACATATTTTTTGATGGCCGACTCCATACTTGTCGAAAACAAATTAGAAACTTATGAAGGTTACCGGTTTTACTTTTATCAGAAATGCTATTAAATATGATTATCCAATAGTTGAAGCTATTAATTCAATAATGCCTCTATGTGATAATTTTGTTGTAGCGGTTGGTAATTCAGAAGACAAAACGTTGGAGCTAATTCAAAGTATTAATCCAAAGAAAATTAAAATCGTTGAAACTGTTTGGGATGACAGTCTAAGAGAAGGTGGACAAGTTTTGGCTGAAGAAACCAACAAAGCTTTCAAAGCAATACCTAATGACACCGATTGGGCATTTTATATACAGGGTGATGAGGCTATTCATGAAAGATACCACAATGCTATTAGAAATGAAATGTTAAAATGGAAAGATAATAAAGAGGTTGATGGACTTTTATTCAATTATCTACACTTTTATGGCTCTTATGATTATGTTGGAGTTTCTCCCAGCTGGTATCAGAATGAAATTCGGGTTGTTAAAAACGATAAAAGCATATATTCATATAAAGATGCTCAGGGATTTAGAAAAGGAGAAAACCAAAAACTAAAAGTTAAACCCGTTGATGCTTTTATATACCATTATGGATGGGTTAAAGAGCCTAAAGCAATGCAAAAAAAACAAGAAACTTTCAATAAGCTTTACCACGATGACGAATGGGTAGACAATAATGTTATTAAGGCGGAAGAATTTGATTATGTATCGCATATTGATGCGCTAACCAAATATACTGACTCACATCCTTTGGTAATGCAGGAAAGAATAAACCGCATAAACTGGAAATTTGATTATGATATTTCCTTCAACAAACTAAAGTTTAAATACAAGTTTAAAATTTGGCTAAAAAATATTTTTGGAATTCACCTCGGTTACAAAAACTACAAACGAATTTAAACGTACTGAACACAATTCCTATTTTTCATCTTTTATAAACTCCAGGTTTCTTTTTATTCCTGAATATTTAGTTCTTTTAAGCGGACTCTTCCTGAATATTTTCTTAAAGGTTTCTTCATCCATACTATGCCAATCGTCAGTTGATAATTCAAGTAGGGATTTTGAAGGAGTAAATGATTCTTCTTCCGTAGGTTCCGAAAACTTATTCCATGGGCAAACATCCTGACATATATCGCAACCAAAAATCCAATTTTTAAATTTACCCTTAAGCTTTTGTGGAATATCAGTCTTATTCTCAATTGTCTGAAAAGAAATGCATCTATTGCTATCAAGCAAATATGGTACTATTAGTGCATTTGTTGGACATGCCTGAATACATTTTGTGCAAGACCCACACATGTCTTTAATTGGGCTGTTGTATACTAACTCAAGGTCAATTATTAGTTCTCCTATAAAAAAGAAAGAGCCTTTTTGAGGAACAATCAGATTGGTATTCTTACCTATCCATCCTAAACCTGCCTTTGCGGCCCAAGCTCTATCCAAAACAGGTGCAGAGTCGGTAAAGCCGCGCCCATTGCAAGGCGTTATTTCCTTATTTATAAATGTTAAAAGCTGATTTAACTTCTCTCTAATTACAAAGTGATAATCTTCGCCATAGGCATATTTTGCTACTTGTGGTACGTTTTCATTTAACTGCGTTTCAGGAAAATAATTTAGAAGTACTGAAATAACAGATTTCGCTCCTGGAACCAATAAAGTAGGATCAATCCTTTTATCAAAATGGTTTTCCATGTACTCCATAGCAGCGTGCAGCCCTTTATCTAACCACTTCTTAAGGAAAGCCTCATCACGAGATAGTTTTTCTGCTTTTGCAAAACCACAAAAGTCAAAACCTAAATCGAGTGCCTTTTGCTTTATTAAACTTGTATGTTCATTAACATCCATAAATACAAAAAGGCTCAACTAACATTGAGCCTTTGTAATATAATAATAAAATTGTGTCTATATCAACTATTAAAGAGTCTTTTTAACCTCATGTTCAACATAAGCTTCAACATTGTCTCCAACTTTAATATCGTTGAAGTTGGCAATATTCAATCCACATTCCTGTCCGCTTACTGCTTCCTTAACATCGTCCTTGAAACGTTTCAGTGAACCAAGAGTTCCTGTATATATTACAATACCATCGCGAATAACGCGAACTTTTGAATCACGCTTAATTTTTCCTTCGCGAACGATACAACCTGCAATGGTTCCGACTTTAGTAATTTTGAATGCTTCCTGAATCTCTAGTGTGGCAGTAATTTCCTCTTTAATTTCCGGAGAAAGCATACCTTCCATAGCGGCTCTCACCTCATCAATAGCATCATAAATAATTGAGTAAAGGCGAACATCTATTTCCTCTTTCTCAGCTAATCGTCGGGCACTCAATGAGGGACGCACCTGGAATCCGATTACAATTGCATTTGAAGCAGCTGCAAGAAGAATATCAGCTTCAGAAATTTGACCTACAGCTTTATGTTTAATATTTACCTGAATTTCATCGGTAGAAAGTTTAAGTAAGGAATCAGAAAGTGCTTCAACAGAACCATCCACATCACCTTTAACAATTACGTTAAGTTCCTGGAAATTTCCAATTGCTATACGACGGCCAATTTCATCAAGTGTGATATGTTTTTGAGTACGCACTTCTTGCTCGCGCTGAAGTTGCTCTCTTTTATTAGATATCTCCCGTGCCTCACGGTCACTATCCATTACATTAAACTGATCGCCGGCTTGTGGTGCTCCGTCTAATCCAAGGATTAATACAGGTGTCGCCGGACCAGCCGTAGTAACAGCCATTCCTCTTTCATTGTACATAGCCTTCACTCTACCATGGTGTGTACCTGCAAGTACAATATCACCAACTTTAAGTGTTCCTGCCTGAACTAACATTGTTGAGACATATCCACGCCCCTTATCCAGCTCAGATTCTACAACAGCTCCTAAAGCTTTTTTGTTGGGATTGGCTTTTAACTCCAGAAGTTCTGATTCAAGCAACACTTTTTCAAGAAGTTCAGTAATATTAAGTCCATCTTTAGCCGATATTTCCTGCGATTGATACTTACCTCCCCAGTCTTCAACCAGAATATTCATATTAGCTAACTCACCTTTAACCTTTTCAGGATCAGCGGCTGCCTTATCAATTTTATTTATTGCAAATACCATTGGTACACCGGCAGCCTGAGCATGGTTTATTGCCTCAACTGTTTGTGGTTTTATTCCATCATCAGCTGCTACCACAATAATAGCAACATCGGTAAGCTGAGCTCCACGAGCACGCATAGCAGTAAATGCTTCGTGACCGGGTGTATCAAGGAATGTTATTTGGCGTCCATCTTTAAGAGCTACGCTGTATGCTCCAATATGTTGTGTTATACCTCCAGCCTCTCCGGAAACAACATTTGCAGAACGCACATAATCAAGAAGTTTTGTTTTACCGTGGTCAACATGCCCCATAACAGTAACAATCGGAGGACGAGCTTGCAGATCTTCATCCTTATCCTCTTCTACATTTATTGACTCCTGAACATCGGCACTAATAAATTCAACAGTATACCCGAATTCTTCAGCCAACATCAACATTGTTTCGGCATCAAGACGTTGGTTAATAGACACAAATAAGCCTAATCCCATACAAGTTGAAATAATTTCGTTCACCTGAACATCCATCATACTTGCTAGTTCGGCTACAGAAACGAATTCGGTTACTTGAATTACGCTCTTTGCTTGTTCTTGTCTTGCTTCTTCTTCATGAGCACGTACACTAACTGCATCTCTTTTCTCACGACGATATTTAGCTCCTTTGGATTTACCTTTAGAAGTAAGTCGTGCTAATGTATCTTTTATTTGTTTTTGTATATCTTCCTCTGTAATTACCGGCTTTTTCTGACCTCTTCTTCCTCGAGCCTGACTACCAGTACCTGCACCTGAGCCTAAACTTGGGCCACTTTTCTGACCTGAACCACCTTTCTTTCCTTGATATCTATTTCCTCCTTGGCCTCCAGCAGCGCCAGATTTTTGCCCTGGCCCTCCTGCAGCAGTTCCAGATCCTCGAGTTCCACCTTTTTCACCCTCAAGACGTACCTTTTCTTTATCCTTTCGAATACGCTTCCTTTTCTTTTTCTTCTCAGCAGCTTTTTCAGCTTCTGTAGGTTTTTTTGGCTCTTTTGGTAGTTCCATTTTACCTACAACTGTTGGACCGCTAAGTTTTTTAACCTTGGCACGTATTACTTCATCTTCCACCTTTTCAACCTTAGGAGGTTCTTCAGCTGGTATTTCAACAACTGTTTCTTCAACATGAGGAGTGTCTTCTTTAACCGGAGTTTTGTCAGTCGATTTTTCCTTTTTCGTTTTAGTAGATTTCTCGCCAGAAAGTTTCTCCTTTTCTCCTCTCGCTTTTCTTTCTTTATCCTTTTCTTCTTTAGATTTTCTGGTAGGTCTGGTCTTTTGGTTCATTGATTCAAGATCAATCTTACCAACAACCTTAGGACCATCTTTAGATTCGTCCAAATCATCAGAAAATTTTTCTTTTTCTTCAGAAACTATTTCCTCCTTAACAGGTTCTTCTTTCTGTACAATAGTTTCTGTTTTTTTCTTTTCTACAACAGGTTTTTCCTCAACAGGTTCTTCAACCTTAGGCTTAGGCTTTTCCTCTTCTTTCTTTTTCTTTTCAAGATCAATCTTTCCAACAACATTAACCTTTATGTTTTCCTCAATATTCTTTTCAGTATCAGTCTCAAAAATATTTGAAGAAACATTATGTCCTTTAGCAGGTATACTTTCCTCTGTTTCAGCTATTGGTTGATCTTCTTCATCCTTATCGCTGATCGAAACAGTTTCACGCTGCTCACGTAATTGCCTAAGATTAACTTTTTCCGATTCCTTTTTAATTGAAATGTCAGAACTGTATTCTTTCAATAACATTTCATACTGCTCTGGTGAAACCTTCGAATTCGGGTTTGAATCAATTTTCTCACCTTTACTCTGAAGAAAATCTACAATGGTTGATAAACCAACATTTAATTCCTTGGTAATTTTACTCAACCGTGTTGCTTTTGTAATAGCCATATAAAACCTTTAATTTCTTTCTAAAGCCTGTAGCGGGCTCACCGCTAAATTAGTGTTATTCACTTATTATTCAAATTCTGCTCTTAAAATTTTAAGAACCTCATTAACAGTTTCCTCTTCCAAATCAGTTCGTTTCACTAGTTCGTCATCTGTTAATTCAAGAACACTTTTTGCTGTATCACAACCAATGGCTTTAAATTCATCAATTATCCAGCCTTCAATTTCATCAGAAAATTCGTCTAATTTAACATCTTCATCATCTTCATCAGCCTCTCGATATACATCTATCTCATGTCCGGTTAACAGACTTGCAAGACGAATATTTAAACCTCCTTTACCAATAGCAAGAGAAACCTCGTTCGGCTTAAGATAAACTTCAGCCCTACTTGATTCTTCATTAATTTTAATACTGGTAATTTTTGCTGGACTTAGAGCCCTGGTAATATATAATTGAATATTATTAGTGAAATTAATAACATCAATGTTTTCGTTTTTCAACTCACGCACTATACCGTGAATTCTTGAACCTTTCATACCGACACATGCTCCAACAGGATCAATTCGTTCGTCGTATGATTCAACAGCAACCTTAGCTCTTTCACCGGGCACACGTACAATTTTCTTGATTGTAATAAGTCCATCAAAAATTTCAGGAACTTCCAATTCAAATAACCTCTCAAGAAATACTGGAGATGTACGGGAAAGAATAATCAGAGGAGTATTGTTTTTCATTTCAACCTTTACAACAACTGCTCTAATATTATCGCCTTTTCTAAAATAATCGGAAGGTATTTGCTCACTCTTTGGAAGAATAAGTTCATTACCTTCTTCATCGAGAACTAATATCTCACGCTTCCATACCTGATAAACTTCTCCGGTAACAATTTCGCCAATTCTATCGCGATATTTTGCATAAATATTGCTCTTCTCTAAATCAAGAATTCTGGCAGTAAGATTCTGACGCAATGCCAAGATGGCTCTTCTTCCAAAATCTATGAATTTTACTTCATCAGTTACATCTTCACCAACTTCGTAATCTTCATCAATTTTTTTCGCTTCTGAAAGAGGAATTTGTGCATTTGGATCTTCAACCGCATCATCGTCTACAACTTCACGGTTTCTCCAAATTTCAAAATCACCCTTATCTATATTAATAATTACATCAAAATTCTCGTCTGTACCGAACATTTTAAGAAGCATGTTCCTAAAAACATCTTCCAACACGCTAATCATGGTAGCTCTATCGATACTCTTAAGCTCTTTAAATTCCGAAAATGTTTCTATCAAATTCAGGTTTTCCATTTGTTGTACTGTTTTACCTGTTAAAACTTAATTACTATAAGTGCTTTGTTAATATTATTAAATTCTATTCTATGTTCTTTTTTCACAAGTTGCTTCTTTTTGTGGCCTTCTACCTTCATCCTTTTTTCCTCTGACACAAGAATGTCGTTGTCGTTAACCTCAAGAAGTTTCCCTGATATTTTCTTATTATCTCCTTTTAAGTAAAAATCAAGCTCGCGATTCACATTTTTTAAATATTGTTCCCGAACCTGAAGAGGTGTTGTAAGTCCAGGTGAGGCAACTTCTAATTCAAAATCTTCCTTTTCACGATCAAGATTATGTTCTATTAATCGACTAAACTGAACACATTCTTCAATGGTAATGCCTTTCATACTGTCAATTACAAGCTTTATTTTATTTGTTGTAGATACATCTAGCGAAACAATAAAATATTCTGAATCGGAAAGTTTTTCCTCAATTAAGCTTAATATATTTTCTTTACTTATCATTAGAGTAACAAAATAGGGGACCGCTGTCCCCTATCCATCCACTTTTATCATTGCGGTGCAAATGTATAAAATAATAGTCATTCAAGCAATATTTAGTCTAACAAAAGTGTGTTTTCACTTGAAAACCAATTATTAGTGATTATTCGTCTATTTATCCATCTGCATTTTTCGCCCAAATAATAAAAAACTGTTTAGCTTTGAACTTATAAAACCAAGAGTAAAATTGATAAGCAAAAACATAAATAAACATAAAATTATTAATGATCCGGTTCATGGATTTATCCGAATTCCTACCGAATTGGTCTTCGACCTTCTTGAGCACCCTATATTTCAAAGGTTAAGAAGAATTAAGCAACTTGGTCTTACTTATTATGTTTACCCGGGTGCTACACATACCAGGTTTCAGCATACCATTGGTGCTTTGCACTTAATGACACAGGCTATTGCTCACCTTAAGGCAAAAAAAATTGAAATAAATGAGGAAGAAGAAGAAGCTGTATTAATTGCAATTCTCTTGCATGATATTGGCCATGGACCTTTTTCTCATGCTTTAGAACATAGCCTTATTGAAGAAATATCGCACGAAAATTTGTCCGATTTGCTTATGCGGAAGCTAAACAGTGAGTTTAATGGTCAGTTAGACATGGCTCTTCAAATTTTTAACGACAATTACAAAAAGAAATTCCTGCATCAGCTTGTATCTAGTCAGATTGATATGGACAGGTTAGACTATTTAAAGAGAGATAGCTTTTATACAGGAGTTGTTGAAGGAAATATTGGAGCCGACCGTATAATTAAGATGCTTTGCGTTGTTGACGATAAATTGGCAATTGAAGCAAAAGGAATTTATTCAATCGAGAAATTCTTGCTGGCCCGACGATTAATGTACTGGCAGGTATATTACCACAAAACTGTTATTGCTTCAGAATTATTATTGGTAAATACTTTAAGGCGAGCAAAATACTTAGCGCAAAATCAGCAAGATGTTTGGGCAACCCCTGCATTAAAATATTTTCTATACAGTAATATAAATAGTAGTAACCTGCAAGATTCTCAAACTCCAACGGTAGATAACTTTCTGGAATTAGACGATAGTGATATTCTTGTTTCAGCAAAACAATGGTCAAAACACTCCGATTTCGTTTTAAGGTTCTTATCTCAGGGAATTATTCACAGAAGACTACCGCAAGTTCAAATTAGTAAAGAAAAGATACCTATTGAAAGTATTGAAAAAATAAAAGAAGACCTTAGAAAAAAACTACATGTAAGTAATAAAGATTTAGAGTTTCTAATCTCTACTGATGTAATTACTAACTATGCTTATACTCCAACAACAAATAAAATAAATATTCTGTTTAGCAACGGCGAAATTAAAGATATTGCTGATGTTTCAGATGTACTAAACATATCAAACCTAAATAAATCAAACAATAAATTTATTCTTTCCTATCCAAAAGAAGTATACCTCCCAAATGCCTGATTTGCATACAATATAAATTTTCTCTTTCGAATCTGCACTAAGCTTTTCAGGTTGTCCCGAATTAAAATCTAAAGAAGATCTTCTAAGAGAATATACCTATGTAATATTGCATACTTAGTGATAATTTATCTATTTTTGTGGCCAAATGAATCTAGACTAATGGAATTTACAGCAAAAATAATTGCGGATTTCTTAAAGGGATCCATAGAAGGAAATCCTGACGAAAAAGTAACTAATGTTTCACCAATTGAAGATGGGAAAAGCGGAACATTATCTTTCCTTTCAAATCCTAAATACGAACAATTTATTTATACAACCAAAGCTTCAGTTGTTCTTGTAAACAAAAATTTTAAAACTGAAAAGGAAGTAAAAGCAACTTTAATCAGAGTTGAAGACGCATATAAAGCTTTTGCATCTTTACTGGATTTATACCAAAGTTCGATACCCCAGAAAGTAGGAATTGACTCAAAAGCTTCTATCAGCGAATCGGCAAAAGTTGGCGATAATTGCTATATAGGCGATTTCGCATTTATTGGTGAAAATGCTACTATTGGAGAAAATGTTAAAATCTATCCTCAAGTTTATATTGGCGATAATGTTGTAATAGGTGATAATACTATTCTTTATCCGGGCGTAAAAATATATCATAATTGTATTGTTGGAAGAAATTGCATTATTCATGCTAGTAGCGTAATTGGCTCTGATGGTTTTGGATTTGCACCAACAGAGGATGGCTCTTTCAAAAAAATACCTCAAATAGGTAATGTGGTTATTGAAGATGATGTTGAACTTGGCTCTAATGTTTCTGTTGATAGAGCAACCATGGGCTCAACGGTAATACAGAAAGGTGTAAAACTTGACAACCTTATTCAGGTTGCTCACAATGTAGTTATTGGAGAATCAACTGTAATAGCTGCGCAGACAGGAGTTTCCGGCTCAGCAAAAGTTGGTAAATACTGCATGATTGGTGGACAAGTTGGAGTTGCAGGGCACATTTCTGTCGCTGATAAAGTAAAAGTCGGTGCACAAGCTGGAATTGCAAATAATATTAAGGAAGAAGGTAAAGCCTTATTGGGATCACCGGCGATAGAATTCAGACAGGCTACAAGAGCTATGGCAGCTACCAAAAACCTACCCGAACTAGTGCAAAGGGTTAATCAATTAGAGAAGCAATTAAAAGAACTTAAGGAGGGTAAATAAACACCTGATAAATATTTTAAGTTTTTTGTTAACTTGCGCCCTGAATTTTAAACTGAATACAACAAGTATCGGATAATGACGGATAAGCAAAAAACATTAACTAAGGAAGTAAGTTTAAAAGGTAAGGGATTGCATAGTGGAACTGTTGTTGATATTAATATAAAACCAGCTGAAATTAATTTCGGATATAAGTTTAAACGAATTGATTTAGACAATCAACCAGTTATTAATGCACTTGCTAATAATGTTATTAATACTGCCAGAGGAACAACTATTGAAGAAAATGGCGCAGTTGTTATGACAATTGAGCATTTATGTGCAGCACTTTTTGGTATGGATATCGACAATGCTTTAATTGAAGTATCCGGGCCAGAAGTTCCTATTCTTGATGGTTCCTCAAAGCCCTTTATTGAAGCTATCGAATCTGTAGGTGTTGTAGAACAATCAGCTGAAAGAATATATTACGAAATAAAGGAGAAAATTTCTTACAACGATGAAAATGGTGTAGATATCGAAATTTTTCCCGACAAAAAATATAGTGTCGATGTTCACATTGACTATAATTCAAAAGTACTTGGATACCAATTTGCTTCATTAAAGAACGTTTCTGATTTCAAAGATGAAATTTCAAGCTGTAAAACTTTCGTATTTCTGCACGAACTCGAAGCTTTGGCAAATAACAATTTAATTAAAGGAGGTGACCTTGACAATGCTCTTGTAATTATTGACAAGGTGATGAGTCAGGAAGAACTAGACAGAATTGCTGATTTATTTCACAAACCTAAAATACAAGTTAGACCAGAAGGAATTCTAAACAATACAAAGCTTACCTTTCAAAACGAACCTGCTCGCCATAAACTATTAGATGTTGTTGGTGATTTAGCACTAATTGGAACTCGAATTAAAGGAAAAGTTATTGCAAGAAAACCTGGTCACCATGGTAATACTGAGTTAGCAAAAAAACTACAGGCACAAATAAAAAAAGAGCTTGCTCAACCTACCCCTCCAGTTTATGATCAGAATGCAGAACCAGTATTTGATATCAATGAAATAAAAAAGAAACTACCGCACAGACCACCTTTCCTTCTAATCGATAAAATAACTTTCTTAGATGATACTACTATATGTGGTGTTAAGAATGTTACTATGAACGAAGCATTCTTTGTCGGTCATTATCCTGATGAGCCAATTATGCCTGGCGTTTTGCAGGTTGAAGCTATGGCACAATGTGGTGGGATATTGCTTTTAGGCTTTGTTCCCGACCCTGAAAACTATGTTTTATATTTCCTAAAACTTGAAAATGTTAAATTCAAGCAAAAGGTTGTTCCTGGCGACACATTAAATATTAGGATGAAATTACTTGGTCCGGTAAAACGTGGTATAGCTCAAACTTATGGACAAGTTTTTGTAGGCGACACATTAGTTGTTGAAGGTGAGTTTATGGCACAACTAGCAAAGAAACCTAATTTAGTTGATTAACAAATTACAAATAGACAAATAGCATAAAAATGAGTCAGTCGATGACAAATATACATCCGGATGCAAAAATAGCCGAGAATGTTAAAATTGATTCTTTCGTTACAATTGAGAATGATGTTGAGATTGGAGAGGGAACCTGGATTGGTCCGAATGCAGTTATAATGGAAGGTACAAGAATTGGCAAGAATTGCAAAATCTTTCCGGGAGCAGTTTTATCTGGGATTCCACAAGACCTTAAATTTGCTGGCGAAAAAACTTTGGTTGAAATAGGCGACAATACTACTATAAGAGAATATGCTACTATAAACCGGGGGACTAACGCCAAAGGAAAAACAGTTGTTGGTAATAACTGTCTAATCCAATCCTATGCACACATTGCTCACGATTGTGTTATTAAAAACAATGTAATATTGGGTAGTTATTCCGGTGTTGCAGGTGAAGTTGAGGTTGATGATTTTGCAATTGTTAGTCCTGGAAGCCTTGTGCATCAATTTGTAAGAATTGGGAAGCACGTAATTATTCAGGGCGGTTGTAAAGTCATTAAAGATGTACCTCCCTATATTACTGCAGGAAGAGACCCTTTAAGCTTTGCAGGTTTAAATTCTGTTGGTTTACGTCGGAGAAGTTTTGCAAATGAACTAATATATACTATTCAGGATATATATCGAGTTATTTATCAACAAGGCCTAAATAACTCTGATGCAATGAAAAAAATTGAAAAGGAATTCGAACAGTCTCCTGAAAGGGATGAAATTCTGACCTTTATAAAAGATTCGAAAAGAGGAATAATTAAAGGATTGGTTGAATAACCAATCCTTTTTTTTAGGTTTATAATTTATTCTTTTTCCTGAAAATCTGATAAACCATTCCATCCCATGGCTTGCAGAGCTATTGCCGAACCATCTGAACTAATAATATGACAACCTTCAGATTGGTCTTTTACATGTCCAATTATTGAAATCTCTTCAATTTTAGAAATGGCATCATGCATTTCAAGAGGAACTGTAAATAATAATTCATAATCTTCTCCTCCGTTAAGAGCTATTGTAAAAGGCTCAAGGCCAAATTCTTCAGCGGCTTCCTTTGTCTCATGAACAATCGGAATTTTGTCAGCAAAAATATTCATGCCTACACCTGATGATTTAGATAAATGTAGTGTTTCCGAAGAAAGTCCATCAGATATATCAATCATTGAAGTTGGAACAATTCCTTTTTCTTCAAATAACTGAACCACATCGAACCTAGCCTCAGGTTTAAGCTGTCTTTCAAGAATATAATCGAATTTAGACAAATCAGGTTGAGCTCCATTAGTTTCGGAAAAAACTCTTTTTTCGCGCTCCAATAATTGTAATCCAAGAAATGCTCCTCCAAGATCTCCCGAAACACAGAGTAAATCATTGGGTTTAGCGCCATTTCGATAAGTCAGCTTTTCTTCGTCTGCAATACCAATAGCAGTAACACTAATGGTCAATCCAGTCATAGAACTTGTTGTATCACCTCCAACCAGGTCAACTTTATAATACTCGCAAGCCAGTTTTATTCCTTCATATAATTCCTCAATCATATCAGCTGAAAACTTAGCCGATAATGCAATTGAAACAACAATCTGCTGCGGAATTGCATTCATTGAATAAACATCGGAGAGATTTACAACAACAGCCTTGTAGCCTAAATGCTTTAAAGGAGTATATATCAGATCAAAATGAATTCCTTCAGTTAAAATATCAGTTGTTACTACTGTTTTCTTATTCTTAAAATCAAGAACTGCTGCATCATCCCCAACACCAACAATTGAAGTTTCATTAATCAGTTTTATATCTTTTGTAATCAAATCAATTAATCCAAATTCCCCTAATGATTCCAGATCTTTTCCCTTTTCAGACATATATTATTAAAATTTAAATAGAGTGCAAAGATAGAAGTATGCTTTTATAAATACATAAAAATATGCAATGTTAATTCTATGTTATTTATACTGATTTATTACACATTAGTGCCCCTGTTGCTCCTTTTTTTTGGAATGTTTTAGTATCTTTGCAGCTATTTAGAATTAATCTAAATAAACTAAGGTTGTCATTGATTGTTAATGCTATTTGAGGATTGACAACCTGTAAACTTCATTTGTATCATAGAATGAAACGATAAATTCTTAGGTTTTTGATTTTAAAATATAAAAGCGATTTTTCAAGATGAGCGCGGAGAGTGATAAAATATTAACTGAAGTAACCGAAAACGATTATAAATACGGTTTTACTACTGAAATTGAAACTGAAACAATTCCAAAGGGCTTAAGTGAGGATGTTGTTCGTTTAATCTCATCAAAAAAAAATGAGCCCGAATGGATGTTAGATTTTCGTCTAAAAGCTTTCAGATATTGGCAGAATATGAAATTGCCAAAATGGGCCCATCTTAATCTTCCAGATATCGACTTTCAGGATATAATATATTATGCAGCACCCAAGCAAAAAAAACAGTTTGAAAGTCTGGATGAAATAGATCCGGAGTTGATAGATACTTTTAACCGTTTAGGCATTCCTTTAGAAGAACAAAAACACCTTGCAGGAGTGGCAGTAGATGCTGTTATGGACAGTGTTTCGGTAAAAACAACTTTTAGGGAAACATTAGCTGAAATGGGAATTATTTTTTGCTCGTTTAGTGAAGCTGTTATGGAACACCCTGATTTGGTGAAAAAATATATGGGTTCGGTAGTTCCTTATGCCGACAATTATTTTGGAGCTCTTAATTCTGCTGTTTTTTCAGATGGTTCTTTCTGCTATATTCCTAAAGGGGTAAGATGCCCAATGGAACTTTCAACTTATTTCAGAATAAACGCTGCCAATACCGGTCAATTTGAGAGGACACTTATTATCGCCGACGACGACAGTTATGTGAGTTATCTTGAAGGCTGCACAGCACCTCAGAGAGATGAAAACCAGCTTCATGCAGCTATTGTAGAAATAATTGCACACGAAAATGCCGAAGTGAAATATTCTACTGTACAGAATTGGTATCCGGGAGATAAAAACGGAGTAGGAGGAATCTATAACTTTGTAACAAAGCGGGGTATTTGCAAAGGCGACAATTCCAAAATTTCATGGACACAAGTTGAAACCGGGTCAGCTATTACATGGAAATATCCGAGTACTATTTTAAAAGGAGACAATACAGTTGGTGAGTTTTATTCTGTTGCTGTTACAAACAACCATCAGCAAGCAGATACCGGAACCAAAATGATTCATATTGGAAAAAACTCCAAGAGTACAATAATCTCAAAAGGCATTTCTGCAGGTCTTAGCCAAAACAGTTATCGTGGATTGGTAAAAGTTGTCAAAAACGCAAGTAATTGCCGCAACTTCACACAATGCGACTCCCTCCTGCTTGGCGATCAATGTGGCGCACATACATTCCCATATCTTGAAATAGATAATGAAACATCCATTATAGAACACGAAGCAACAACCTCAAAAATTGGGGAAGACCAAATATTTTATTGCAACCAGCGCGGAATTGACACAGAATCTGCTATTGGATTAATAATTAACGGCTATGCCAAAGAAGTTTTAAATAAACTTCCAATGGAATTCGCTGTCGAAGCCCAAAAACTATTACAGATTAGTTTAGAAGGGAGCGTTGGTTAAACATTTTATTAAAACGATTAAGATATTTCAACATGCTAAGTATACAAAATTTACACGCATCTATCGAAGGAAAAGAAATTTTAAAAGGTATTAATCTGGAAATAAAACCAGGTGAAGTACATGCCATAATGGGTCCAAATGGTTCAGGGAAAAGCACTCTGGCTTCTGTTCTTGCTGGACGCGATATTTTTGAAGTAACCAAGGGTTCAGTAGAATTTCTGGGCAAAAATTTATTTGAACTTTCGCCTGAAGACAGAGCCCGGGCTGGAATGTTTCTCGGGTTTCAATATCCGGTTGAGATTCCAGGTGTATCTATGGTTAATTTCATGAAAACCGCTATTAACGAACAACGAAAATACCATAATCTAGAACCTCTTTCTGCATCTGATTTTCTTAAGTTAATGCGAGAGAAAAAGGAAGTTGTAGAAATTACTTCTAACCTAACTAATCGCTCGGTAAACGAAGGTTTTTCGGGTGGAGAAAAAAAGAAAAACGAGATATTCCAAATGGCTATGCTTGAACCCAAACTGGCTATTTTGGATGAAACTGACTCTGGCCTGGATATTGATGCTTTACGCATTGTTGCTAGTGGTGTTAATAAGCTAAGAACGGAAGAGAATGCTACAATCGTAATTACTCATTACCAAAGGCTTCTGGATTATATAGTTCCTGACTATGTTCACATTCTTTACAAGGGAAAAATTGTAAAATCTGCCGGTAAAGAACTGGCACTTGAATTGGAAGAAAAGGGATATGATTGGATAAAAGAGCAATAACTCAAATATTTTAGAATTGCTTTATGACAAAACTAGAGAAATTGCAACATGAGTTGCTCAATTTATATCGGGAGAATACAGATATCTTATCGTCTGAAGATGCTCCACTTATATACAACCATAGACTGTTTGCACTGGAAAACTTCAACAAACTTGGAATTCCAACGCGCAAAACTGAAGAATATAAATATACAAACCTTGAGCCATTTCTAACTGGCAATGATTATGAATATGAGTTGGCTCCGCTAAACTTTGAGGTTAATCTCGACGATATTTTTCATTGTGACATTCCAGAACTTGCTACACACATTGCGCTAGTTCTAAATGGCTTTTATTACAAGCATAATCGCCCTTTAAATCTTCCCGAAGGAGTAATTCTATGTGGCCTTGCTGAGGCAACCCGGATATACCCTGAATTGGTTCTAAAGCATTATGGTAAATATACAGATACTTCTGTAGATAGTCTGGCAGCTCTAAATACTATGTTTGCTCAGGATGGAATATTTCTTTACATCCCTAAAAATGTAGTTGTTGATTCACCAATTCAGATTATCAATGTTGCCTATTCTTTGAAGAACCTGCGCATTACCCGCAGAAATCTTATTATTGCTGAAGAAGGCTCACAAGCATCGGTTTTATTTTGCGATCATACATTATGCCATAAAAACTTTATTACAAACTCACTAACTGAAGTGTATACTGGCGAAAATGCAAACTTTGATTTTTACCGACTACAGAACGAGAATAGCGAATCTTCTCAAATATCAAACGTATTTGTACATCAGGAAGCAAACAGCAACTTCTTAAGCAATACAATGTCTCTTCATGGAGGTTTAATTCGTAACAATGTATATAGTAAGTTAGATGGCGAAAATGCCAACAACCAAACCTACGGATTATTCCTGGCAGATGGTGAACAGCACATGTCAACTTATACGTATGTGCATCATGCCAAGCCCAATTGTTTAAGCGACCAGCTTATTAAGGGTGTTCTTGACGATAAATCGACAGGTGCATTTAATGGAAAGATTTACGTTGACAAATTTGCTACCAAAACTGAAGCATATCAGCGGAGCAATAACATTATTATGACGAGTACAGCTAAAATGAACACAAAACCTCAGCTGGAAATTTATAACGATGATGTAAAATGCAGTCATGGAGCTACCGTTGGTCAGCTCGATCAGGAAGCAATGTTTTATATACGTTCCAGAGGAATTGGCATGGAAGAAGCCCGCCATTTATTAATGTATGCTTTTGCCAACGAAGTAGTAAGCAAAATAAAACTTGACCCCTTAAGAGAACGTATAATCGATATGGTTGATCGCAGATTAAGAGGTGAACTGGGCACTTGTGCTAATTGTAATATTTCGCACCCAAAATAACTTTTCGGATTAATACTCCGACTTAACATAAATATACGCATGCTCAATATAGAAAAGATACGGGAAGACTTTCCTGTTCTTAGTCAGCAAGTACATGGCAAAAATCTTGTCTATTTAGATAATGGTGCTACAACACAAAAACCAAAAGTTGTAGCTGATCTAGTTCACGATTACTATCTGAAAAAAAACAGCAGTATTCATCGGGGTATTCATTTCCTAAGTAGTCAGGCAACAGCTGATTATGAAAATGCTCGGGAAACCGTGAAAAATTTCATTAATGCAGAGCATAGCCATGAGGTAATCTTTACCGGAGGAACAACAAACTCCTTAAACCTACTTGCATTTTCTTTTGGTGAAAAATATATAAACGAAGGCGATGAGATAATTGTCACTGAAATGGAACATCATGCCAATATTGTTCCATGGCAATTAATGTGTGAAAGAAAAAAAGCAAACCTTAAAGTCATTCCTTTTGATAACCAGGGAGCTTTACAAATTGAGAAACTGAATGACCTCATTAGTCCAAAAACAAAGCTTATTTCTGTTATTCATGTATCAAATGTTCTGGGAACCATAAACCCAGTTAAAGAAATAATTCAGAAAGCTCATTCACATAATATACCTGTTTGTGTTGACGCCGCACAATCTATTCAGCATATCCCTATTGATGTAAAAGATTTGGATTGTGATTTTCTTGCATTTTCCGGGCATAAACTATATGGCCCAACAGGTATCGGAGTTTTCTATGGTAAAGAAAAGTGGTTAGAAGAATTGCCTCCATACATGGGTGGTGGCGACATGGTTGATGAAGTCAGTTTTGAAAAAACAACGTTCAATGCTCTGCCATTTAAATTTGAAGCCGGGACAACAAATTATATTGGAGCAGCCGGCATGGCCGAAGCAATAAAATATGTAGAAAATATAGGAATTGATAAAATAGCTAACTATGAACATGAGTTGGTGAAATATGGCACAAAAAAAATAAACGAATTAGGTTATATAACCATATTTGGTAATGCTGAGGCAAAATCTTCTGTGTTTTCTTTTTTAATTGATGGCGTACACCCTCTTGATGCGGGTATGATTTTCGATAAAATGGGAATTGCTGTTAGAACAGGAACACATTGTGCCCAACCAATAATGCAACATTTTGGAGTTGATGGAATGATTCGTGCTTCACTTTCATTTTATAACACGAAAGATGAGATTGATTATCTTTGTAAAGGAATACAACAGATTAAAATAATGTTTGGTTAGCTTTCAACACCCACAATAAATCATCATTATAGATTACAAAAAGATTAGAAAATTTGGCAACAATAGAAGAAATACAAGAAGAAATAGTTAGTGAATTTGAGATATTCGATGATTGGATGGACAAGTACAATTACTTAATTGAAATTAGTAACGACTTACCTATGATCGATCCAAAATTCCGCTCAAATGAATATATAATAAAGGGATGTCAGTCAAAGGTTTGGTTGAATGCCGAACTTGAGGACGGTAAAATAATTTATACTGCCGATAGCGATGCAATAATTACAAAAGGAATAATTACACTTTTAATCAAGGTGCTTTCAGGAAAAAGTCCAAAAGAAATTATTGAAACTGAACTTCCTTTTATTGATAAAATTGGTCTGCGCGAAAATCTTTCTCCTACTAGAGCAAATGGGTTGCTTTCTATGATTAAGCAGATGAAGTTATATGCAATTGCTTTTAATGCAAAAGAAGGAAATAACTAGAAATTTTAAGCTATGAGTGAAAAGAAAAACCATAACCAAATATTACAGCTTGAAACAAATATTGTTCAGGTACTAAGAAGCATTTTTGACCCTGAAATACCTGTTAATATTTATGATTTAGGACTTATCTACGATATAAATATTAACGATGGTAGTAAGGCTGAAATTACGATGACTTTAACTGCTCCAAACTGTCCGATGGCAGATAGTATACTATTAGAAGTAAAAGAAAAAGTTGAAGCTATTGAGGGTATTTCTGAAACTGATGTAAAACTCGTTTTTGATCCACCATGGGATCAGAATATGTTAAGTGAAGAAGCTAAATTGGAACTGGGAATGCTTTAGGAAAAATATCAAAAGCTGGAAGGCTATTCGTCCTATATTTTATTAGAATAAAATATTAATACAATTTTATTTTTGTTGTCTTTATCAATATGGTGGTAAATTTCCCAAAATGAAAAAAGCATCAGTAAACTGACGCTTTTTAATTAGCTCTAAATATTATTTGAATAGAATTCGCTTAGTTGTCACACGCTTATCTTTTGTTGTAATCTGTACTAAGTACAATCCTTTTTCTGGTGTATCTAATTCAATTTGAACAGTATGTTCTCGAAGAAAACTACTTTGATAAACTTGTTGTCCTAACAAATTCAACATCTTAACTTCAATAATCTCGTCTTTTGAATCAATAGTGAAATCGTCACCAAGCACAGGGTTTGGATACAATTTGAACTCATTTTTGGGTTCATCATTCACTAAATTTCTTTCTGCCCCATCAGTTTTAAAATTAAATGAGGTACAAAGAAAAACCATCAACAAGTACTTAATTCCCTTCATGTAGTAATTTTGAGCTTTATTTCTAACAAAGTTCATGCCACATATATTTAATTTGTCTGTAAATTTAGCAAAAATTTAGCAAACTTTCTACAAGTTAAATTATCTTATCAAACTTCTTAAAGTTGTTTCTACAATATACGTAATTTGCACGATAATAGTTATTCAAATTCATAAAAAAATGTTTGTTTATGCTTAGGTATTCATACTATGAAAAATCCAGGCCTGTAATTGGCTAAAGAGAATTCGATTAAATTAATATTCAATAAATTAGGGTGATTTTTGATTTACCCAATTTTAAACTAAGTAGAATCATACCTAAATGACTGCTTCAGTAAGTGTTTTATTCTTTTAAACTGTAATATAAGTAGCATGTCAACGAAAGTCAGTATAATACTATTAAGCATACTTTGTTCAACACTTAAGATTGTTGCGCAAGAAGAAAGTATTGAGGTTGATGGAACAAAAAGAACCTTCCATTACACTTTACCAGATAATTACCTTGAGACAAAGCAATACCCTCTTGTAATTGTTTTTCATGGATTTAATAATGAAATAAGCTCAATTGGCCAGTATACAAAAATTGATGAGAAAGCCAAAAAAGCCGGTTTCATTGCTGTTTATCCGCATGGAACAATAAATGAGAATGGCTATTATATGTGGAATGCCGGAAATATTTATAAAGAATGGACTAAAAATGCAAAAGACATCGAGTTTATTGATGCGCTCCTAATGCATATGCAAACAGATTATTCTATTGACAACAAACGAATATATCTTGTAGGCTATTCAAATGGATCAATGATGGCTTACAGAGTTGCAGCATTGTTAGCGGATAAAATTGCAGCAGCTGCCTGCGTTGCAGGACAAATGGTTGATACTGTTGTTAGGCCTTCGCAACCTGTGCCAATTATGCATATCCATGGTGACTCTGACATGGCTGTACCGCATACAGGTATAACTCAGTACGGATTTCAAATGCCTGCTATCGATGATGTTCTGCGAAAATGGCTAGATTGGAATAATTGTTCAACAGTTCCAGCTGTACTAAAATATTCACCTGAACTAACTGCTCTAAAATGGAAAGGTAATGCAGATGTGCAATTATACTTGCTACATGGACATGGACATGACTGGCCCACAGAGGAACGAGGAAACTGGCCCGCCACTGATTATATCTGGGAATTCTTTACAGAGAATGTGAAGAAATAAAAAACTCCCAAATTCTGATTCAGGAGTTTTCTTTTTTCTTTTTTCAATAAAGAACTAATATAGTCCTTCTATGGAAAGATACCTCTCACCAGTATCGTAATTGAAACCAACTATTGTAGCTCCCTCAGGAATTTCCGGCAGTTTTTTAGCAATAGCAGCAAGAGTAGCTCCGGAAGAAATACCTCCAAACAAACCTTCCTCTTTTGATGCCTTCTGAGCATATTCAAATGCTTCTTCTTTTGAAACCTGAATTGTACCGTCAAGAAGAGCTGTATTTAGGTTATCAGGAATAAAACCCGCTCCTATTCCTTGTATTGGATGTGGCCCTGGTTGACCGCCACCAATAACTGGAGATAATTCAGGCTCTACTGCAAATACTTTTATGTTTGGCCACTTTTCTTTCAGCACTTGGGCTACTCCGGTAATATGTCCACCGGTACCAACTCCGGTAATTAGATAGTCTACTCCCTGGGGAAAATCTTCGATAATTTCAAGAGCTGTTGAGTTTTTATGAATATCTGGATTTGCGGGATTATCAAACTGTGAAGGAATCCAACCACCCTTAATTTCTGAGGCAAGTTCTTGTGCTTTATCTATTGCCCCTTTCATGCCTTTTTCACGTGGTGTAAGTTCAAACTCTGCTCCATAAGCAGCCATTATTTTACGACGCTCAATTGACATAGATTCTGGCATAACCAGTATTAATTTATAGCCCTTTACTGCAGCCACCATTGCTAGTCCAATTCCTGTGTTTCCGGAAGTGGGCTCAATAATAACCGAATTTTCTTTCAGGATACCTTTTTTTTCAGCATCCTCAATCATTGATAGTGCTATTCTATCTTTTATACTTCCCCCTGGATTTGTTTTTTCCAGTTTAATCCAAACATCGTACATTTTATTATAAATACGATTAATTTTTAAGTGGGGAGTCTTCCCAATAGTTTCTAAAATGCTATTTACTTTCATGATTATATTTTTTATTGTGATAGACTAATTTGTAATTTGTATTATATTGACTTGATAATAGTATAAATGAAATCTTTCAGATTATATGTAGAACATATTTGCTGAATTTTGAGTGTTTATTTTTCTTTGTTTATCTGCAAGGCTTTTAAGATCCTCTGATTTCAAAAAACTAATAATGTGAGTATTCAAGTTTGACCATAAATCTTGCGATGCACAAGCTTTCTGATTTGTACATTTCCCATCGGGCGACAAGCAATCAACAATCGACATATCTGGTTCAAAAGCCATGAATATATCGTAAACAGTGATATCCTCGGGTGCACGTGTAAGTCTGTACCCACTTTTCTTTCCATCGATATTAGCAATTAATCCTCTAGTTTTTAATGCCGAAATTATATGGTCGAGATATTTGTAAGAAATAGTCTGGCGTTCAGAAATTTCTTTTTGCAAAAGGCCTTTTCCTTCCCAGTCCATTGCCAACTCAACCATTGTTCTAACACCGTATCGTGTCTTTGTGTTTAATTTCATTACTACTTTTCCTATTTGTTTAATAGTGTAAAGATACAATCTTTTAAACAAACAACAATATTGTAGAAATGTTTTGTACCCAAGTGAAAATAAAATAACTTATATTATACGACAGTATTATCTCTAGTTAAGATTCCATTTTTGCTTATACGATCTGGCAAATATTGAATGGCAGTCAGTCTATCATCTACAGTAGTTTGAATATGGGGAGTTTGGCTTTTTGAAACTTGCCTATCCTTTATTTGTTTGAGTAAATGTAAAAAGTTTTGCATTAGTACAAACCGGCAATTAGTTTTACACTTTGTTGACCATAGTACTTCCTTTATCTTATCCATCTAAGCCTATATCCTAGGTTAAATTCAAGAAATTCGGCAAGCATAAAATTTATGGCTCTTACGTTAACTCCAAAAGACAGATTCTTATAAAATTCGTATCTAACCCCCAATCTTTGGTAGCTTTGGCTAAAATTGCCATAGTTGTGATGAAGAGCATATATACCAATTCCTGCTGTTAGTGTGAGTTTATCTATAATAAATTCAGGTTGAAGGATTAATCCTAGAGTTATATTTTCAAATGAATAAGGGCCGGGGGTTCCATCAGGCTGGGCATTTAAACCCCACCAATAATTAAAATCTGTACCATATCCAAGTCTAAAAGCATTTGATAATTGATTGAAATATAATGCACTAATTCCTGCTACATTATAATAATTAGTATCTAATTCATGCTCTACAAGTTGATGGACGCAATAACCCAACATAAGATAAAGGTCATTGGAGCTTTCTAACCTATCTGGAGTAGGTATGTTTCTATACTCTGGAGGTATATCAAAATGGTATTTGAGTTCAACACTTGGGGCATATATATTGAAACCTCGATTTGGTCGCTCAAATCCTCCATTTGAAAAATGAATAAAAGACATACCTGCTCCCAAATCAAAATGCTTGGTTATAGGGTAATGTGCATATACACCAATGTTTAAATGGACCGTGAACCCTCCTCCTATAACTAAATTATAAGGATTAGTTATGCTATCATATTTAATCCAATTGCTGGTTAATCCAAATTGAAATTCTGAATATAGCTCCAACTTTTTCCAACGTTTAATTGGGATTCCAAGTATTCCATAACATGATATAGGGTAACCAACTTCTTCTTGATTAAAAAAATCACCAACAGTAATACCAATTCCGTAATAAGGCCCCTTATAAACTTTCTGCCAATCTTTATATCCAGGGTTTTGCCATAGGGATTTTATTGTAAATGATTGATAATGTTCCATGGGTTTGCTCTGCATATTTTCGCCTTCCACAAAAGGATTTGTTGGAAGAATGTTTCCATATGCATAATTCCCAGAGATACTAAAATAGTTTTTCGGTTTATTATTACTTGTATCAATCTGAGCAAATGATACAACACTAACACTAAGTAAAAATATTAGATTAAATTGTTTCATTGTTCTGCTTCTTTTCTGTATTGCGAGCACGTTTAGCGGCATGTCCAGCAAAAGATTATTGCGCTACGTTTCATGAAGGCTTCGCCGTTGCAGGCTTTTCACCTCTCAAGGCACACAAACATTTGAAGCGGGCTATAAACCTTCGAATACCACTGAACCCACCTAAGAGAGCTCAGCGAAGCTAAACCCTTATTGACTATACCGCGTTGTGCGTAGTAGATTCATATTTTTAGTCCTCTGGCTTTTAATTCACTCGGTAAAATGCAGTTATACACAAATCTATTTAACGGTGTCTCAATTCCATATTTTTCTCCAAATCTGACAACTGTACCATTCTGGTATTCAATCTCTGACGGTTTCTTGTCCCAAACATCTCTTGTTAACGAAGATGTTGAATCATAAGGAAAAGTGTCAATAAATGAAACTGTCCTGCCGACAAAATCAGTCTCAATATTTACTCCAATTTTTTGTGATAGCAAGAATATCTCATTGAATAAATCAATCATAAGTTGTCGAGTCTCCTTTACTGCTCTTAATTCTCCGTAAGTTGTATTTGAAACCGCCAATAATCCACTTACACAAATGGTAATAAATTTCCTCCATAAATCTGCTTCAATATCGTCAGAAATTTTTGATTCAATTCCAGCGGTTTTAAATACATCCAGAATTTTTTCAGTCCTTTCTGTTTTTATTTTATCAAGTTCTCCAAATATAATCGTGGGTGTAACTCCAATATGGTTAATCACTCCAGGAGAATCAATTTTGCTAATTATTCTGCATAATCCGCCTAAAATGTGCTTTTTATCAATGTTTTCCGATAGCTCTTCTGATGCTAAAACTCCGTTCTGCAATGGAAGAATCACGGTGTCGTTTTTTAAAATCAACTTTATATCATCCCGAATCTCTTTAATTTGCCATGCTTTTACACCAATAATAATCAAATCGGGGTTGTTAATTTTTGTAACCTTATCGGTTGCATTTAAATTTTCTACTTTAAAGTCACCAAGTTTGCTTTTTACTACCAATCCGTTTTTTTGAATAACATTCAGATGTTCTCCTCTTGCAATAAATGTAACATCATATCCAGCTTGAACAAGTTTTGCTCCGAAGTATCCACCGACTCCTCCTGTTCCAATAATTACTATTTTCATCTTAATTTATCATGTTTGTTTGGGTTTCAACCTATAACACACAACGGTCTGATGTGAAATTTAGTAGCCGAATTCAAAGCTCCATTCCATCCAATCGTTAATTGTTTGAACAAATGTACCATGTTTAAAATATTCTGCAATCCGCCCTATGACTTTTATTTATTGTTGCCTGTAGGTTATAATTATTTAAATAAATTAATATCTGCATCAGTTCTGGGGTTCCATATTATTTTGGTATTCTCAAGTACTCCAACATTTAAACTAAAATTAAACATTATACTACTTTTAGCAATGTCAGTTATTATTAGTTTTATTTTTCTATCAAATCTTAAATGCTCATTGACGGAACTTGAATGAAATGCCATATTGCATAGTTTGTTATCAGCTAAAGTCGTTGGGTAAATAATGAAGTATCGTTATAACTGCCCGTACAGCAATTCCCAACTTATCATAGAAGTTATATAATGTGGATCCTTTTCTCTAGAAAACTTATGAAAGTTGAACTTTTCATGAGATAAGCAGGAAATGCTACTAGAGAAAATCCTTGCATAATCATAGTAGATATCATAAATCTCCCTTTCACTTAATCCATTAAAATTGAAATTATTAAGTTTATTTAAGTCTGATAAGTAAGTTTCAAAATCTGGGAAGTCAGAAAAATCGTCTTCTAGAATAGCTTTAGTTTACATATTTTAGCACTGCACTTTTATGCTGCTAACGTTTGATGCTATGGTGTAGTGCGGGATTACGAGGCGATTTCCTATCTTCCGACAGCTATCGGGATTACACCGACTTATTTTACGAGCTACAAACCTTCGAAAACCTCTGAACCGACCGAACGCAGTGAGCTCGACTGATAAGGAGTAAAATAGCTAAAACCTCATGGACTATACTAAGTGTTGTAGGTTGTTTATTTCAACCATAATTTAATATTAAAAGTCTTTTTGATATGTTTTCTATTTTTTATAATTAGAGGTACTGAAATTATTAAGCTTTTCTCAGCCAGTCTTCAGCTTCTTCTAAATTGTCAAAAAACATAGTATCAACAGGGTTTTCTTCGATTTCCACCTTCTTTGCATAATTCTGTACAGAAAACTGAGAAAATATGTCTTTAGGGACAATAATTGCTTCACGTAATCCTCCGATTGATTTAGCTAATTCACCTATTTCTTTTGCTGCAAGTTTTTGAGAATCCGGACCTAATCCCTTGTGCTCTCGAGCATCAAGCAATATTCCTGTTGACCCTGTTTCTTTTATAAATTGGACTATCTTATACAAAAGTTCAGCAAAAACTTCTTTCGAAGTTATTCCCCACCATGTTTCATGAATATAGTTTCCTTCTTTAATATATTCAAGCCTAAGATGCTTGTCCTCAAATAATACTTTTCTCTCCATGATACAATATTTATATATTTCCTATATTAAATTAGAAAAAAAAAGAATACTATGTATATGGCCACATGAAAAAGAATAAGAATTTGTTAGAAATTTATGTGTTCATAATGTAGCTTCTCTTAATAACTTTACATATACCGATTAATCAAAAAATGTCAAAACAGGTAGATATATATTGCTTTTAGAGATTATTGTATTAGTCTTTTCTTAAGGGCAGGATTTAACATGCTGCCAAAAGTGATGAATAGAATTTTATTGTGTTTTTTGAGGGAGGACAACCAAAAAACCACCCTGAAAGGTGGTTACGTGCAGTGGCCTTGTAAGCTCTTTATTCACAATTTTAATAATTCTTAAAGGTGTTCATGAGTTCGACTTTCGCCTCGGTTGGTAAGTGTTGGTTTGAACATGTCTCGTGCGACTTGCCAAAGTACTTACAAATAGCGCTGGTATTAATCATTTTCATGCTCAAAGTTTCTCGGCTCAATATGTATAGTCGCAAGAATTTGAAGTTTATTTTTAATCTGTTTTTCAATGTTTGTAGCTATTTCATGCGCAGATAATACATCCATCTTGTCGTCAACTTTAATGTGAAATGTAAGCTCTTGATTACTGACATAATTATGAATGTGAAAATGATGTGGAAACACGTTTTCATGATAATTTGATTCAATTAGCGTTTTAATATTTTTAATCAGCTCTTCCGATGGTTTTTCTCCGAGTATTTTATTTATTGCATCTTTTATTATCTCATAGGCTGCATAAAAAAGCAAGAAGGATATTATAATTCCCAACACACTATCAATCCACCAAAATCTGTCCGTAAAGAATATTCCAATCAGTACAATTATTGACGATAAGGCATCTGTTCTATGATGCCAGCCATCGGCTTTTACCGCATGGTTTCCTGTCTTTCTGCCAATATAAAAGGCATATTGAGCTAATCCTTCTTTTACTAGAATAGAAATAATGGTAACAATTATAGCAAGTGTGCCAAAATTTGCAGATTCTTTAGTTTGAAACTGCAAAATTGAATCCTTCAAAAAGTCATATGCAATTAAAGCCAATAGAAAACCAATAAAGATGGCAGAAATCTGCTCCCACCTGGCATGACCAAAAGGATGTTCTTCATCAGCTTTTCTTGAAGATAGCTTTACTCCGAATATTACTATAATTGAACTAACAGAATCGGATAAGGTATGCCACGCATCAGCAGTTATAGCAATTGAACCTGAAACAATCCCTGCCCATAACTTTAATGCAAAAAGTCCTGTGTTTACCAAAATAGATACGACTCCTTCAATATAACCTGCTTTGTTTTTATTCATAATGCTATCTTTTAGTTGCCACTATAAATGACATTGGTATTTTATCCTCTATAATTATCTCTTTTTCAATTATTAAACCTCCTGATTCAATAAAGGTTTTATATTGTTTCACAGACCAACGATTAACGGCCCTAAATCCTGAAAGTCCCATAACTGCTGAAATTATTCTTGTTTTCAAACTCTGCCCATGACAATAAGTAGGCAATATTAATTTGCCATTTTCAGCTATTAACCGATGAAGCTCTGCAAGTACTTTATGTGGTTCAGGTATTAAATGAAATACATTTGAAACAACAGCAACAGTAAATGAACTATCCGGATACTTAATAGAATCAGCACCACTAACTTTAAATTCAATATTGTTGGATGATGAATTTATCTGTTTTTCCTTGGCAACCTCAATCATCTCCGGAGCGAAGTCAATAGCTACTATACTTTTAACCTTATCTGCTATTGCAAATGAAATTAATCCCGTTCCTGTACCAATTTCTAAAACTTTAGAATCTTTTGAAAGCTCTTTAACCATCAATTCTAAAGACTTTTTATAAGTTTCATTTGCGTATTTTAAGATGAACTTATCATACTTCCTCGCAAACGAATTCCAAAATATGTTGTTATTATTCTTTATCATAATTTTATAGTTATTATGGTTAGATATATCTAACTATATGGTTAAATTTTTTATTGTATCGACTTAATTGCTTTATTCAAAAGAACAACAAGTATATCTCTTTCTGAATCTGTTAGCTCTTTAGTTAGGAGCGCTGCAAACTGTTTATGTAAATCAACATGCAAATGAGCAGCTTTGTCTCCTTTATCCGTTAAATGAACATGAGCAGAACGCCTGTCACTGTCTGACTTTACTTTTTGGATAAATCCATTTTCAGCAAGCCTGTCAATCATTACTGAAGTAGATGCTTTTGTGGTTTTTAGCTTCTCGGCAAGTTCAGTTAAAGTCGGGTTACTTATTTCGTGAACAAGCTCAATACAATGAAGCTGTTTATTTGTCAAGCCCTTTAATTCTGACTCTTGCTTCATGTTTTCTTCAAGCTGTTCGCTTTTGCTAAGGATTATATTTATTAATTCTTCTAGGTTATACATAGCTTTCTTTTACGCAAAAGTATTATTTTAGTTAGATATGTCAAACTAAAATAATAAAAAACTTAGTAAAATCAGTTATTATGCTGAAATACAGTCTGTTTATCAAAGCTTATACGAAAATCACAGTAGTGTTTGCCAAAAACCAGCTCTTTTGCAAATGTGCTGTTTGCGGGTAGGGTTTCAATTCTGCACTTACCTATCTAATAGCGGCATACGGGGAAAAACAAAACAAAATCCTTTCAATTTGCACCGAAGTTTCTTTGAAGAGCTTGGTGTGATGGTTCATTTTTTGCCTTGCGGCTAAAGGTCTGTGCAATTTTTTGTGACCGAATTAATTGCATTTCCGTTTCCGACCGTTACTTGTTTTAGTAAATGTAAAAAGCTTTGCAGGCAGCATCATCCCGGCCATTAAATTTACATTCTGTTGGGCTACGTTATTATCATCTTATACTAAATCTAATCTCAGATATCGTATCACACACATGAGTTATATAAATTCTTGAACTAAGTGAAGAATTAATTGCTATTTTATTTGTAACTCGTAATGCCCTATCCATACTCACATTTTTAGACTCTAATCTTGAATCATATAAACTAATTAAATCAATATCGATGTGATTATTATCAATTAAAATATTTGTCATAAAGTCAATCTTTTGGAAATCATTGCTATCAATTAGACTTGAATTTGCTCCAAATAATAATATCGGCAAATATGATTTCGATATTGCAGATGTCATTTGAATATCAACTCTATTATTCTTTATTAAATCGTCAATTTGCAACTTATACTTTTCGTTTAGATAGTTATCTGCCTCCACCAATAATAATGCAACTGAATCAAGATTGTTAAATAAATCATCGAAAGAAAAGTGTCCAATCGAATTCGTTATTGTCTCAAATGTTTTACCATCAGGGATAAATAATTTCACTTTAGCTCTTGATATTTCTGAGTCATTTTGCTTGTCAGTTACATATCCATAAATAGGACTACTCTGAGATAAACAACTTCCATTAATCAAGATTAGAGCACAAAAAATAATAATGTATCTATTAATTATTGAAATCATAAACTATCTATCAACATTTTCAATAAAATCAGCAACCAATCAGTTAATTGCTACGTCTGACGGAATTCTGACTAACGGTTCTTGCAAAATATCGTAGCGCAATTTCTTGCACATCAGTATCAACCGACCAAAGGGAGCCTCACGTAGCAAAGCAAGTAAACCGCTACTTGTTATATTTTGTGTGTTTCGTTTCAAATTCAGCATCTATGCGCAACCGAGCTTGTGAGCTCACCGAAGGTAATGTTTTTTACATTTTGTTGGCAGTCAGTAGTTAATGTATATTCTCAATATCTAAAAGCTCATCTTTCACTTTAATAAACTTTGGTAAAAACTCCTCTGGAACTTCAAATACTAATTTGCGAGCCACCATTTTACCTCCTTTAAGCTTAATAGATGTTCCATAGATAACATTAATTGCACTAGTTTTCATTGAAAACAAGACATTATATTCTTTTTTTGCAATAGCATCAAATAATATGAAGTCCGAAAAATCCATGATTTTTTTATCCTGAGAGTTATTCTCAATTATCAAATAAACAAATAAGTATTTATACCCTTTATCTGATTTATAACCACTTGCACTCCCAAAAGAACCTCCAGTTGCAATTGCTTGGGCTTCACCTATACGAGTGAATTCAAATGTCATAGTAGAATCATAATCAAAAATCACTTGACCATTGGAGGATTGAGTTAAGGCTAATAGTAAAAGAATTAGTAATGCTTTGCTAGTGTGTTTCTTCATCTGGGATAAAATTTATATTAATAATAATATTAATCAATTCTTTTATTTCAATCGTTTTAACTAAAACTAATCTATTCACATAATGCTTTTAATAAGCACCTATATTTTGAATGTTTTTATCTGCAAATAATCCCTGTTTCTTGAACCATAATTCTAGCTAACATTAAAATTAAATCCTGAAAATCTACTCTTTATAATCTTACTATGTCTATCAATTTTAAGTCATTTTAACATCGCACGCATTGAAGATTTGCAATAGAAATTAATCGTCGTGGGAAATTACCACCAATGTTTAGTGCATTATTTCATAAGGAATTGCGTGCTGCGCACCAATCAAGTTGTTTCCCAAATTGGTACAGGGAATAGCGCTCTCAAACCTCCGAACCGAACGCAGTGAGTTCACAACTGATAAGGAGTAACATAGCTACACCCTTATGAATTATACACATTTGTTGTGCTTTGTCCTTCACTATTTAATTCTACTTCTATCTACTTGATTTAATTGGATTAACTGAAAATACAACATTATCGATATACATTATAGTTTCTTCTCCAAAACCAGAATTAGACCAGCCCAATAAATAGCCATGTTCTAAATAATTAAACCCTTCTTCAGAATAATTTCCTATATCCCTTACATTAAGATAATCCTGGCCGTTTTTCTGTATATGTATTATTCCATCATTATCAGCAGCACTGGCAATTTTAAAATGAAATATCAGTTCCATCCATTTACCAGTATCTTCATCTTTATCAATGATATGACCTTCGGAATGAATATGACCTTCGTCTCTTAGTTTTGCACCTTTGTCAACTGATAAATAACGTGATAAAACAGAATTACCCCTATCAACAGGCCAATACTCCAAATCAATCATATTACCAGTAGATGTTGAACCATAATCGCCTTGCCATAACAGAATGAATTTATTATTTGCTCCAAATCCATATCTTTTTTTAACCTGGGAAATATGGCTTGTTCTCTTATTTATCATATAATCCCCATCCAAAAGCATATAATACTCCCGTAATTTGTCTACCCAAATACTATCGCTGGAGATCTTATATACTATCCCCCAAGCATCGTTGTCTACAGATTGAATAGAACCATCTTGTTGGCAACGATAAATGGTATCTCCTACTGCCATTTCTTGTTCTGGCTCCTCAAGAGTGTATTTAACCGGACACCTGTGGTGAAAATTTTTTGGAACATACAAATCATATTTTATCCAAATTTCAGGATAATTATCACTGAAGTGAAAGCGTTGTTCTCTCCAACTATCTTCATCTATACTATCGGGACCAAAAACAAATTTTAATCCCATAGTACCATTTGGTGTCTCTGCTTTTTCAATCGTGTTATCTCTCCATTCAACCATACTTGTTGTGTCTTCATTTTCCGAATCAAAATTATCGGTGAAAATAACGCCACTATTTTGATTAACAGACACTTCATCTTTTTCGCATGAAGCAATTATTATGATAAGTATTGAAAAAATCAATGCAATAATTTTTCTTTCTTTCATATATCTAGATTTTGTTTTTTTTCTTAAATATATACTATTTCCAATTTTATTTTTAATGATCAGTCTTTTTATTATAAAACCTACCAGTTATATAGCAGTATATTTTGTTCGTTAAGATACATCGTTTTTATGCACAACAGTTTGGGTATGGTTTCGTAAGGGATTATTGCACAACGCTCCATGAGGGCTTCACCGTTGCGGGCTTTTCAACTATCAACTTACAGCAAAATTTGGAGCGGGCTACTAACCCTTAATTTACTGCTATCTCAGCTATTATTTTTATTGTTAGTGTTAGTTATTCAATAATTATTTTTCTAGTCATCGTTTCATTTAGAGTAATAATTTTAATAAAATATTGTCCTTTAGGCAGATGAGAAATACTAATTTCACTCATATTACCCCTTTTTTGTTCAACTATCTGTCCATTTAGGTTTACTATTAAAACAGATTTGATTTGTGATTCATTGTCAGTTTTTAAATATAATGATGCCTTACATGGATTAGGGTAAACCATTAGCTCCTTTTTCATTAAACTTAAATTTAAACTTGATAATTCAGTATTTCGTACAAATTCATGCATATAACAATCAAAGCAATTTTCTGACAATAAAATTGTATCAGAATGAACAAAGAAAATAGTCACATCTGTTGACAGGAATCCATAAATACCTTTCAAAAACCAATAGTCACCATATAATGAATCTGAATATGATATATTTGCAATCCCAGATTTAACTTCTGTTTCACTTAGGTAAAAAGTATAACCAATACTATCAGGTTCATCTTCAAGTTTATTAAATACATAACTTCTGGATGTCTTATTTTCAGGATAACTACAATCACGACCTGTAATTCCTCCACAAGATCCTGTCCATAGCCACTCTCCTTCAAGAAAATTAATTACGGAATCAGTTTCGTTAAATTGAATCTGGCTATACAAGCTTATACTAATCAATTGACTTGCAATTAAGACTAAAATTTTCTGTTTTTTCATTGCTATAGTTTTTAAAGTTTATTGAAACCCCATCTCTATCTTAATTAACACTATCGGTTCTAGTAAAAAATCGTAGCACAGTATCTTACGCATCAGCATCAATCCGTTAAAAGTTTTAGTAAATGTATTAAGCTTTGTAGCAGCATCATCCTGGCCATTAAATTCACTTTTTGTTGTAGGGCATTATTATCAAGGATACACAAACACTACTGGAAAGGCAAACTGTACCTTCACAGGTTTATCATGCATAATACCAGGAGACCACAATGGTGATTGACGAACTGCCCTTGCAGCTTCTTTCTCCATATATCTTTTTCCATGGTCATTCACAAATATATCATTTACTTGACCTGTTGAATCCACTGTGAAGCGAACGAATATTTTATGTATCCCCGATCCATTATAAGAATCAAAATTGTATTCGGCAATCCTTAGATTTTGCTGGACAAAAATTCGAAATGTATTTAAATCTCCATCATTAAAACTTGGCATCTTGGTGACATATACTTTGTCTGTTGTGTCCCTTTCTGAGCTATCCTGATTAAACACACTTATGTCAGATTCGCTGTACGCTAAATCAAAATCGTAATCAATAGTACTTTTAATGGTTCCATTCTTTTTAATCTTTTCCCAGACTAAAATAGGTTCTCCATAATTAAAATATCTCGTTCGCTTTTTGTTGCCATTTGAATAAAACTCAATCCATTCACCATGTTCGACATTCTCTGTTATATCCGAATATGACCTTATCTCTAAAAGCCTATCGTTTAAATCTGAAATACGAATCTTAATTGATGAGTCTTTTTCAATGAAGTATTCCCATTTTTGGGATCCCTTTATCTCAGATTTAAGAATTTCTGAATTCTGTGAGTAAACTGTCACAAAGGAAAATGACAGAAGTAGCAAAATATACCGCATAAATAATTGTGTTTTTTTATCCTAATAATTTAATCTAATAATACCCTCAAATTGTTAATCATTTGTACCAAAGCTTGAATCAGATCTGTGTGCATAGGCCAATGCTCTACAGCGGCCAGAATATGAGATGCCTGGTATTTCAAAGCTCCAAACTTTCAATTTACTACTATGTTTATTTATTGCTATCATCCTTATATTTAGCACTATTTGAAAAATACACTTTATTTTTTGTTAACTGGTGTTAGTTTTCTTCTAAATTCTTTTTCATGTATATTTCTTCTTCTTTCAAATGGTCAAGATGGTCTTGTTGTGCGAATAAGAACTTGTTAATACCCCAGTCAACCAGTTTTCCGATAATTGGTAATTGAGAACCCAATTTATGTTTTGTGATTATTGTTGTTTGGTTGGGTGAATTCGAAATAAATTCTCGCTCCATTTCCATCTTAACCATCAAGAGTTTTCCAAAAATAGCCATTAATGAAGATGGAAAGTATTTAGGTGCAAAATGTATTTTCTCCGAAGAAAAACACAATTTCTTATTTTCGACATATTCAGAAATTCGCATTGTCAGTTTATGTATAATTCCTGTTTTGGTTTTCTCCTCGAAACAAAAAAGTGAATTTACCCTAACTGGCTTTTCTGTAAACTATTTATAATCTATATGCAATACCGGATGCCAATTTTTGTAATTCTCATCCATATTAATAAACCAGTCAAAGGCTTGATTAATTGGGGTTGAAATTACTAATTTGTTGTACAATTCTCTCATATCATCAGTCAGTTGTTTTCCTTTTTGGGGGATATGGGATTATCATTGATACCGTTTTCTTATAATCACGGTATTCATCACCAAAATCTTTCAATAATCTTTTTTCTTCAGTCAGTTTTAGGTAGAGTATTATAACTAATAAAAAAGATAAACAGAAAATCAGGGATGCTAATGAGTTAATAAAAAAGGCGATTGCCAAATATATCGAGTTAACTCCAAAAACCATTGGATTTCTCGTGAAGCGATAAGGTCCGTTAACAACTATTTTCTTTGTTCTTGGACTTATCTCGACATTAAAAACATCAGTTGGTCCGCCTTTCCCGAATCTAAATAAGTTGATGTTAGACCAAATTGTAAATATCAATCCGATTGAGAATAGGATAGTGACAATTGCTAATTTTAAAAATTTTGAATTTATGATTGATATCTTGAAAAAGTTATGTCCAATTTGTGAAATCAAATAGATTATTAATGGAATAATTATCACAAATACCAGAAATCCAACAATATAACCCATAATGTATTTATTCCTATCCTTATTTTCCATTTTATCACTCTTTTAAACTATTCGAACATTCACGTTACTACTCAAATTTCGAGTTTTTTCTAATTTCTGGCAACGGATTGGTGTAAGAGTAGTCTACGATCTTCGCATTGCTCCCAAAGTTAAACAATCCGCTAGGAAAAGTGCTTGAGCGAAAGCTCCTTGACCTTTGCAAAAATCACATTTTGCTATTAAGCAAATTGTGAATTGTTAATCGTGATGTCGTATCCAAGTGCTTCATAGTAAATTACTTTTACACCGTGTTGTAGCAGGTTTTTTTACAAGAACTAATAATTACAATTTTCTGAAGAAGGTACATTCAATATACTATCTTCTGCTAGGTAAATATCTTCCATAATTAATTCTTTACATAGATATCTTATCATACGCTGATTATAATAGTATATTCTTACTTCACTTATTTTATTATTACTTTGATTAAAAGGCATTTCTACTTTTTCTTTATCAAACACAAAAAACACTTTCCCTTCATTGTAATAATTCTCAATATTATGATAAAATTCACCTATTTGATTCTCTTCAATTGTTGTGTATTTCTTAAGGATTAGACTATCATTAATATAAAAAATACTATCCCAATTTTCAGTTATTGAATAATCACCTGAATATTCAAACGAGGAGGTATCCTCATTTGTAGATTTTTCATAGCTTGACTCTATCCTTGAATAATTCTTACTTTTCACCATCAAATAATATTTCTTCCTTATTTCTCTTATTATTGAATTAGTATCCAATGAAAAAGTATTTTCTTGTTGCCCATTGAAGTTATTTATAGTATCAGTTATTGTAACAATTTCATCAGAACTATTAGAAGAAGTATTAGAATTACAACTTATAAGTATTACAATAATTATTATTTCAAAAAAGATTATTTTATTCATCTGTCCAGACTTTATTTAATTCAATAATTTTCAATCATTTAGGCTTACATCATTAATAACCTTCTATCGTTCCTAATTCTAATTAATATTAATCAATCTGGTTTCGGAACTTCTTAATCATAAAACTTACATTACAATAAGAAAACTATAAAAAAAGTTTCAAATTCATCCCTTTTCAACATAAATTAGTCCTTGTCTGTTGAGCTAGTCAAAATGTGCTACAACGTCAGTCTGTCTAAAAACCTCCATTAGTCACTAATTTTTGAGTTAAATATAGCCGTTTTACAACAGGTTTAAAAACAGTTCTATAATCTTCAAGGTGAAAATGTAATACTTTCAAATTGGCTCTTTTTAGCTTTATTAGCCTAATTATATTTTGAATTAAAGAAACTACTGTTTTCAGGTACTCTGTGAATTGTTCAATGCCTATAATATTTATTATTCGCCTCAGATTATAAGCTGTAAGCATAAACCCTATATCGGCACTTGCCCGCTCTATCACCATTTTTGGTGAGAATGTAGCTAAAACCCCATTGCCGTTTTATTGTCCCGAAAGGTTGCTCAACTATGGCTTGTCGTCGTTTGTAATTAGTCTCTTTCTCTAAATCGCGTGAGGAACGAACCTTGTTTAAATAACCATACAAGTATAGCTTTAACAGGTCTCCTGGATGATAGGCGGGGCGGCCTCCTAAATTATCCAGACTCCTAAAATTTACCGCAAAACCATAATCGCTTAATTTTAAACTATTTACAAATATATCTATTAAACGAACTTCATTATCCTGGTCTATGGAGTCGTCAAGCGATACAGGAAAAAGATTGGTCTGGGTACGATTTTGTCCTTGTAAATACTTCATATGATCAAGTTACAAATACCTTAGATCCAAAAGAAATACTCAACAATACTCTTATTAACAAATTATGAGGTTTTTAGACAGTCTGACGTTCCCGCCATAAGAAAAGTTGGGATTTGCGGCCTGCGTTCTTGTTCCCGGGACAAGAACGTGGAAGCGGGCTGAGACATTTGCAACCCACCTGCACCCTAATTTTTTTTAATGGCGTGTTGGCACCAGTAAATATAAAAATACTTTTAGATCTATCATACCATGTAGATAATGTGCAAACAACAATATACTACTAAGTCCTACCTATTATAGGAACCTCCAGTTCATCAGCTAATTTAGATCCTAGTCTTAAAGCTTTCTTTTTTCCGTAATATGTGTCAATATCCTTATATCCATTTTTCTCATCTGTGTAAATGAGTCTTAATCTATAGACTTTACCTGCACTAGAAGCATCACTAATCATTTTGGTCGAAATATTATAAGCATTTTGTCGAACTCTAGCACTACGAACAATAACACCTTTAATCTGAGGTGTTTCTTTTATTTTACCTTTAAAATAGAGTGAATAGAAAAAACTTAAGTAATATCTTTCACCATCTTTACTAATCTCAGTGCCAAATCTTGAGAAAAGAATAATGATGGCTATTAGGATAAAAACGCAACCAAGTAGTCCGGTGATATCCGAAAGGCCAAAATTGCTAATCAAGATAATTCCAATCAGGCCAAACAAAGTTGGACCAAATACAGGGATATTTTTGCTATCAAGTTTCATAGAATCGAAGATCAATATATAAGTTGTCGATCGAGACAAGACTGGTAAAGAACATGGTTTCATTGTTTTTTAAACTAAAATAACTCATTTTGACAATTTATAATTGTCATTAATTCAAACCATTACAGAGAACTTGTCGTTTTTCGCAGCTATGTGGTCACTGGGCCTTTTAGAAAACACAAAAATCGCAATTGCAGTTATTAGTGTTGCTATTATTCCCATATCGTAAACTTTTACAATTTGTAACTAAACTGTATTGATAACTGCTAAGTATCTGTATTGGAAGCTTTCGTTTAATAATTAAATGTTGAATTATATTTATATATATACTTATTACCGTTAAACCCGCATTAAACCCCAATAAAATCATGGTAAACAGGACTTTTCGTCGGCTCGAAGAGTAAAATATGCTTTTTAATGCATATTTGAGGTTAAAACAAAAATTTAATTCACAAATAAAAGCTTTGTAATATGAGTTTTACTTCCATCGTCGTTTGTCATAAACACAAGGTAAACACCTGTACTCACGCGGTGTCCATCGAAATTCTTTCCGTCCCATATAGCCTGACCTCCCAGAGATGTAGTTTCATAAACTAAATTTCCGGATATATCTGTTATTTTAACATTGGCATTTGATATAATACCTGTAATAGTAATATCTCCTGAATATTCAGGCCTTACAGGATTTGGATACACATATACATTCTTAAACTCTTCGTTACCTTCTGTAGCTGTGCCCATATAAGAGACCAAACCTTTGTTTGTTGAAAAGAACACTTCTCCATTGTTTTCCTTTACACCAATACTGATAATGTTATTAGATATTAGGCGTGAATTATCAAATGTAAACTGTTGAGTGGTTTTTAAACCATCTGAAGAAACTAAAAATGCCCCTGAATTTTCTGTTGCCAGCCATTTTCTGTTTGCTCCATCAACTGAAATGTCATTTATAGTTTCATAGTCTAATAAATAATCAGCCAAACCAGAACCATCGTTTCGTGCAATTTTTACTGAATTACCAATAACTGTTTCTCTATCAAATACATCTCCCATTGGCGGATAAAAGATTGGACCTTTATTTGTACCAACCCATATGTATCCATTTTTATCTTCAACCATACAATATGCCTTTGATATTACTTCGTTATCCTGGTTCTTTAAGGTAAATGTTCTCTCCAGAATAGTACCATCAGATTCTTCCTTCAACACAATAATGCCGAATGTTTTAGTTAATATCCATATTTGGCCGGATTCTGTAACTAACAAATCGGTATAATTCGTGGTTTGTTTGAAATGGGAAGTGTTCAGACTAAGGTTTTCCCATTCCTTTCCACCTCTTAAAACATATACGGGTTGGTTTGTTACATCAAATATTGTCCAGAGATCACCATTTCGATCAAAATCTAATCCCATTATTCTAACATCAACTTCATATTCGACGGTTGACTGAAAAAGAGGTGTGTTTTTCCATCTATAAACATTAACTACCTGGTGATCTTTAATTTCCCATAAGCCATATCTATAAGCGCTAGCAAAAATATGGTTTACATCGTTTGGGTGATAAGCAATTTTATAAAAATTTCCTACATCACTCATTCCTCCTCCCCAGCCATCTATCATGCTTATCCACTTCTCATCGGCAAAATTATAGCCACCACCACCACCATAAATATTGTTTGGGCCTCCTGATGTTATCCAAACATGGTTGTCCTTTACAGCTACCTGACCTTCAGGATTGAATAAGGGTGCTTGAACTTGTATTTGTGTTGCTTGACCACCCTGATGTTTTAAAAACCCATCGCCATCACCTGCAGAATAGATAGTGCCATCTGAATCAATCAACAGTGTTTTTCCTCTTGAAAGATTTAAAGTGGAGATAATTGTGAGATTCTCATTGTATATCCTTGATTCATAATTTGCGGCTATACACAACTGGTTATTAATTGCATCGATACTGTTAATTAATGTGTCGGTAGAATAATTAAGATTGTCCCAGCTGCTATTGTTTAAATATATTATTTGATCAGAACCAGATGTGCTTTCTGTGTATACTGCAAACACATAATTTCCAAAGCTTTCTACTATCTTATACTCACTACTATATTGAGGAACACTAGTCAATAATTCCCAAAATGAATGATCCAACAAGTTTGAACTGTTCAAGTCAACTTGATATAACCCCAATTCAGTTGCTGCATATAAAAGATTGCCTTTTATTGCAAGGTCATTTACCTTTATTGATGTTCCTCCCGGACCAAAAAAATAACTGTCTTTTACTTCATTTTTTACTACATCAATTACAACAATACCAAAGTTGGTTGCTATATAAGCGAAACCACCATAATTCTTTATTCTATTGATTCTTTTTGATTCCGTAAGAGGTTTTCGTTTAATATCTGGAATATTAACCATTCCATTGGATTTAATTAAATCAATATTACCTGAAAAGTATCCTACAACTAATACATCCTCCTCCGAAGAATAACTCAAACTAGTTATATCTACATCGGAAAGACCTGTTACTTTTGAAATTTTTTCTATTTCACCGTCACTTTTTCTATAAGAAAGCATTGCTCCTTTTTTCATTCCGCAGAAAACCTTGTTGGGAGTTATTGCAAGAGTTTGTGCTTCACGATATGCAAAATGATCGCGCCAAGAACCATTTGGGATTTGAGTTAATCCCAATTGACTTGTCAACAGCACAAAAACCATAAACGATAGTAAATTTACTTTCTTCATTATTAGCTACTTTATTTGAATTAATAGCATATATAATACGGGGCTGACTAAATATTATTATTCAGATTTAAATGTTCAAGAAACTTTTGTAGTGCTCTTGCTCTATGAGAAATTGTATTTTTAAGTTCAATATCCATTTCAGCAAATGTTTTATCATAACCATCTGGTAAAAATATTGGATCATAACCAAACCCTTGACTACCAATTTTTTCTTTAATTATTGACCCTTCTATCTTTCCTTCAAAAGTATATATTTTACCATTTACTATTAAGGCAATTACGGTTCTAAACCTGGCGGTTCTATTTTCACATCCAACCATTTCAGCCAAAACTTTGTTTACATTATCTTCAAAGGAACAGTTTTCGCCTGCATATCTTGCCGAATAAACGCCTGGTCTGCCATCAAGTGCCTCAATTTCAAGGCCTGTATCATCAGCAAAACAATTGTATCCATACTTCTCATAAATAAAAACTGCTTTTTCAATAGCATTCTCTTTTAATGTTTCGTGAGTTTCAGGAATATCTTCGTTTATATTTACTTGACTCAAACCTTTAATTTCTATTATTCCTTTTATTAGGTGAGATATTTCTTCAAGTTTGTGTTTGTTGTTAGTAGCAAAAATTAATGGCATAATATATATTTTTTATTTACAATAAATAAAAAAAGGGCCGAAGCCCTTCTCAATTATTTTATAATTAATTTTCTCAACCAGAAGCACTGAAGCTACCTCCAATTTTAGGTGGTCGTGGATTCACACAGATTACAGGAATTGAAAAGTTGTTGGCAATAATGTATTGCTCATGGGCACCCATCATGTAATCAGTTATTCCAATATCTTTTGTTGTCATAACAAAAATTGCATCTGCTTTAATTTTTTGTGTGTAATCAACAATTTCCTTTACGTAATCTTTTTCACCTTTGGCTTCAATTATTTCATATTCAACTCCTTTTACCTTAAAATTTTTGGTTAAGAAAAGAATATTTGATTCGATACCTTTCTTAAAATTTGAATCGGTGTGTTTTGCCATAAAAAGATGCATTTTAGAGCCGAAATTTTTTGAAAAGAAACTAACCCAATTGGTTGATTCTTTGTTTTCTTTCCTGTAATTAATCGGAAATACAATGTCTTTATATGGATTTTCATTGGTTGGTTTATCCTGAACAACAATAAAAGGAACTTTTGTATTCGAAATAACCTTAAGAGCCCAACTTCCGAAGAATTTTTGACTTCCTTTGATTCCATGAGTTCCCATAAACACCATTCTTGCTTTTTGCTCTTCAGCTATTTCACCAATAGTTGTGAAAATGTTTCCTGATTTCACAACTGCTTCCGGCCGAGGATTAACACTAGCATATTTTTCAGATATTAAACCATGCAATCTTTCTTCAAGTGCTTTGGTTTCACTTTCTTTTTTTGCAATATGAACCAGTGTTACACCGCAACGAAGAATTTTTGCTGATTTAAATGCGTGTTCAAGGGCAAATTCAGACTTCTCGGTAAAATCCCAAGTAACTAATATCACATTTTTGTCTTCCATGTTGGGTAGCTTTAATTGCTTAATTGATTGTTTTTTAGTTCATTATAATAAAACAATCTTAAATAAAGTTTAAGACTCTTATGTAAGAATCTAAATATCAGGTTAAAAATAAAGAAATTATCATGAATTTAAGAAATTTTTATCCACAGTTCATTGTATTTTCTCTATTATCAACATAAATTACTAGTAATAGTTTAATTTTTATTATTACTACAGAAACCTATATCACACAATAAAAAAAATCAAACATGATATAAGTTCATTGTTTTAAAACGGTTAATGATTAATTTTGGTATGAGTATTAGATAAATTATCGAATTATGGAGAGTATAGACTGGAAAAACCTTCCCTTCGCTTATAGTAAAACAGATTACAACGTTCGTTGCATTTATAAAAATGGCAAATGGGGTAAATTAGAAACAAGTTCATCTGAATACCTAGAAATTCATATAGCCTCAACTTGTTTACATTATGGACAAGAGATTTTTGAAGGTCTTAAAGCTTATCGCGGCAAAGATGGTAAAATAAGATTATTCCGTTTAGAAGAAAATCTTAAAAGAATGAATCGTTCAGCCGATGGTATATTGGTTGAGAAAGTTCCACTAGAGTTATTTAAAGAAGCTATACATAAAGTTGTAAAACTAAATGAAGTTTATGTTCCTCCTTATGGACTTGGTGCAACACTTTATATTCGCCCTTTACTAATAGGTATTGGGCCAGAAGTTGGTGTTAAAGCATCTAGCTCATATATGTTTGTAGTATTTGTTACTCCTGTTGGACCTTATTTTAAAGAAGGATTTAAACCAGTTGATATTATGATTTGTCGCAACCACGATAGAACAGCTCCTCTTGGTACTGGTGCTTATAAAGTTGGTGGAAATTATGCTGCTAGTTTAGTTTCATTGAAGGAAGCTCATGATGCTGGGTTTGCAACAGCACTTTATCTGGACGCAAAAGAAAAGAAATATATTGATGAGGCAGGTCCTGCAAACTTCTTTGGAATAAAAAATAACACTTATATTACTCCAGAATCAAAATCAATTTTACCTTCTATTACCAATATGAGTTTGATGGATATAGCTAGGGATCTTGGACTTAAAGTTGAAAAGCGTCCTATTCCAGTCGAAGAACTTGAATCATTTGAAGAAGTTGGTGCCTGCGGAACTGCAGCTGTAATTACACCAATTCGTAAAATTGTTGATACAGACGAAAACAAAATATTCACTTTTAGCGAAGATGGTAAGCCTGGAGAAATATCTACTAAACTCTATAATCACTTAACAGCTATTCAGTTTGGTGATATTGAAGATAAACATGGATGGGTTACATTGCTAGAATAATTGAAAAATTTTATATTAAACAAAAAGGCTATCGATAATAATAACGTAGCCTTTTTGTTTTTGTCAATCAATTGTTCATTAACTATGCGATGCACTTAAATGAATCTCATCCTTAACTTCTTTTAAGAAATGTTTTCTTAGCTCAATTGCTCGCTGGTAAGATTTGTCTTTGTCGAAAATCCGAATTACATCCTGGGGTCCCATAAACCTATAAATCACACCTAATGCTGCGTCAAAATCCGGAATTTCAATATTAAATTTTATTTTCTTTATAACATATTCGAAACGCTTCCAATTTATAGACCTTTCTATTTTAATATAGAATTTTTCACTATCATTTAAATCACGATAAAGCCCATCTCCAATCTCTGCCAGTCTAAACGTTTTGAAAATTTTTATTGTGCATTCACCATCTATTTCACGGTATGGCATTAATTGTAAATCATTTGATAACAAAAATTTCTGAATTGGTAATATTTGTTCATAGCTTTCAAGGTTTTTTACCCTGACACAAGGTAAAATATTGCTACCTATACTAACTTCACCATAACTTGGATAAGTAATAAGATTTTGTTCTGCTAACAAACTGCGATTAATCCTGTTAATTTTCTCTGGGGCATATCGATACCTCAGAATTATAAACAAAGAACCAGGATTTTTACTAATAGAAGATTTTTGATTTGTAATGCCTGGAAACGGATTTACACTTTTAAGCACCATTGAATTTTTCACTCCTCTAATCTGAACGTTAGTAAGGTGCTCTACTTTAGTAATACTACCAATTGTCTCAATAACCTGATTGCGTTCCATGATGTTCTATTGTGCGTCTGTATTGAAGTCGTTCTGATATTCTGGTTTCCCAGCAGAGAGAGATATTTGTAACCTGACTTACAAGTTACAAAATTGTATGATTATTGTCAAATGAGAATTAAGGTTTTTAAATAGTAATTATTTTGTTAGTATTAACGACTTAATATCTGACTTATAGAGGAATATTAATAGCTAGTTAGTATAACTTACAAACTTTTATCAGAAATATTCCGTTCATTCTTTATAAATTGGCATTCAATTTTAATTCTGTTTTTTAAAGTAATGATTGAACCTGAACATAGGAACATATTGACCGGTATAGTTGGGACTATAGCTTTTCACTTACTCCTTTTGGTTGTTTTTTTAATTACCAAAATAGGAAGTGTAAAAAACGAACACAAAGAACCCTTAATGATTGAGTTTGCTGATCAAGAATACAAAACAATTGAACAAATAATTGAAGAGAGAAAGCCTAAACAAGAACCAATAGAACAACTTTCGAACCAAACATTAAGTAATATTGCTTCAAATACTGCTGACAAAATGAATGAAGAAATTAGTACAGATAAGTATATTCAAGAAGTTATGCAGGAATTAGGTATGGAGGAAATTAATCCTCAATACGATAACACTTTGCCGCAAGAAGATGTTGTTTCGTCAGAAAAGAAAAAACCTGAAGATGTAAAAACCAACTTTGGGCAAACCAGAATTACATATAATGTTCCAGGCAGAAAGGGAAGACACATAGAAAGACCGATTTATCGATGTCAAGGAGGTGGAACTGTAATTGTTAATATTAGCGTTGATCAGTCGGGTTTTGTTATTCAATCAGTAATTAAAAATTCTACAACTTCTGAAGAATGTGTTCAGGAAATGGCTCTGGAATCAGCACAAAATTCAACATTTTCATCTGATTATCAAGGACCAAAAAAGGTCGAAGGAACTATTACTTATATATTTGTTGCTCAATAAATTATGGAAGCGAGAATTTTTGGAAAAAGCTTAGTTCTAAATCATAAATTAATTAACGTTTCTGCGGTATCGGTAGACTTAAGTGTTTTTGATAATAGTATTTACGAAGTTTTAAGAATTGTAAACTCCGTCCCTGTTTTTTTAGAAGAGCACTTTCAAAGACTTAATAATTCTAAGGAATGTTTGGGGTTGCAATGTAAGTTTTCGCTTGATCAAATTAAATCAGATATTAGAGCTTTAATTGTAAACCTTGACATTGTAAACGGAAACATCCGTATAGATATTCGCCTCAACAATCAATTCTGTAATATTCTTGTTTATCAGGTAGAACACTTTTATCCTTCAGCTGAGCATTATGAAAAGGGTGTTATTCTAAAGAGCTATAGCATTGAAAGACCTAATCCTCATGTTAAACAGACTAGTGTTAATTATAAAATTAGAAATCAAATTAAAGATTTGCTAAATGACTCTAATGTGTTTGAAGTTCTGATGGTAAACAATTTAAACCAAGTTACTGAATGTAGTAAATCAAACATTTTGTTTGTTTCAGGAAACACAATTATTTCACCCCCCGTAGAAGATATCTTAGAAGGCATTACTCGTAAAAGAATTATAAAGCTTTCTGAAAAACTTAACTACAAAGTAATTAATAGAATAATAAATTTTAACTCTATTCAGGAATTTGATTCATGCTTTATAACAGGAACTTCACCGAAAATCCTTCCTGTTTGTAAAATCGATAAATTTTCCTTTAATGCAAAGCATTTAATAATTAGTGAGCTTATTCAAGCTTATGATGAAGAAATTAACACTTATTGTAAGAAGTTTTCTTCCTGAAACTTCAGAAATGCTGATTCAATAAATAAATTTTCCTTTTTAAAAATTAAAGTTAGTAGTTACAAAAAAGGAAAATCGAGAATCATTATTTGGTAGCCTGTAAGAATATCTTACTGTAGGTGTTATTGGAAAAAAGAAACGCATAAAGTTTGTTTCAAAACCAAGTTCAATTCCAGTAGATTCCAGAGATAAATCACCAACATAGTGAACACCTCCAGAATAAAAATCAGCATTATAATCCATTCGATCATAAAATATATTTGTATGAATACGTTTAATGTAAACTACAGGACCTATCGATAAATCTGGATATAATAGAGGTAAAGTGTAATTCAATCCGTATTTTATTGCTGACTTTCTTGGGTATAGCTCAGAACTAAGAAATCCTCTAGGTGGTGAAAATCGAGCGCCCCTACCATTTTCAATTGCTAAGTTTACAACAATAGAATGTGTTTTTAGTATACCGGGTAAATATATGTTCGACAAGAACACCTGATTGTTATCGTAATACTCTCCATTTTTTAAAGGGTTGTAATAAGAATAATAAGTGCTTATTCCCCATTTTGGATTAATATCCTTATAAGAACTTTTCGATGTTAAATAATAACTCAACGTAAAATCTGTATATGATTTTCCCTCGTAATAATATATTCCTTCATAATAATCATATACATCATTTATGTTTGATAAATTAGAATCAACAAAATAAGTATTTTCATAAGCAAACTGTATTCCAGAAGTAAAACCGGAATTGATAATTCCATTTGATAGTTTAAAAGGTAATGATATGCGTAAATTATATTGTTGATGATTTTTTAAGCTGTTTGAAACATTCGTTACTTCTGAATAAACTTGTATTATTTCAGGAGGACCTCCTATTTTCATATCGAATGATAGCACAGGGTAAAACGCCTTGATTTTAAAACTTGGATTGAAATAGGAATAACCATCTTTATAATAATAACCAAAAGTTGAAGTAACAGTACTTAATGAGTTTTGAGAGAATAACATAACTCCTGGGTGAACATTGTTCGTGAACAAGGTAACATCAGATGTTATTTCGTCTAAATCAACATATACAGGTAGTATCCAACTATGAAAATTGAAGGTGTTTTTTGATTTTGAGTATTTAGATGATTCAAATTTCTTTGTTTCATAAATAGTATCTTGAATATTAATTTTTGATTGTGATGATAGATAATTTGCGTGAATATGTTCATATTGTGGAATATCTGAAAGATTGGTTGCTTGATTATTATCCATTTCAAGCTTCTTGAGTTTATAACCTTCAGAACCATATTCAGAAAAAATCATTTGTTTGTTTTGTTGACTAACTGTAGCAAAATCTACTCCTGTTTTAGTGTTTGTTACCCTTAAAACCTCACCTGAAGTTAGTTCCAGTTGATAAATGTTTTGCCGACCATCTTGTGTATAAGTAAAATATATTATGTTATTTTTTGCATAAAGATTAGAAATGTTGTTGAAGCTTTCTCCAAAAATCTTTGTCCACTTGTTTTGCAACCAATCTAAGACATATATTGCTTTACCTTTTTCACTAACCGTAACAATTGCAATCGACGAATCGTTTATCCAACAATTATAGGTAAGTAACAAACCTTCCGGATGTTCAAAATCTTTAATTAATAAACTTGATTCTATATCATAAATTTCAATAGTTGAGCGATTTACAGGGTTTACTTTCTGTACAGCAATTTTGTCTTCCGCCGGATTTATTGATGGTGAAAAATGCCGTTCGGTACGTTTTAATATTCTTGTTTTTTTATTTTGCTGATTATAGATTTTTATTACAGAATAATTACGCTGCTCCCACCGTGGATCATAACGAGTTTCTTCCCATGCAATGTATTTATCTGAATAAGCTATTTGTGAACCAGAAAAACTTCCAACAACTTTCAATACTTTTTCCTTACCATTTTTAAGATGAACAAACTTATTTATATCATCAATTGATGAACGAAGAGCTATTACTGAGCCATCTGTCTGCTGGTATGGAAACCTATAACTTACAAATTTTGATTTATATTCTGTTTGAATTTGTGTGGCTGTATGTGGAATTATTTTAGATGCCTCTTCCTTCCATTTAGCACCCATAAAATCAAAAGTCTCGTTGTATAATTTGGTTTTAGAGAGGTTAGCTTGCTTTTTTAATCCGGAATAAAATGGAATAAATGTAAACGGTCGTTTTCCAACCAAATCTAAAGTGTTTCCCCAGAAAGTATTTCCGTATTTAACCTGGGCATAAGCCACCATTTGGTATCCAAATTCATAATGATTTGGTGCGGCGGTTCGATATGTTCCAAGGTATATCTGATCATAAGTTAGTCGTCTCGATTTCTCAAGCTCAATAGCTTTCAAGCCTTGATTAAAAGAAGGTTCTCTACCTCTTCCTGTAGAAGAAAGAGCTGTCTCATTAACTACTGCATCTCCTTCAAGAAACCAAAGAGGCAAAATTCCTGTTACGGCACCGGGAGCAATTTCACCCATTAAAAATGATAAACCACGTGTAAAACCCTGGTTTAATTTTTCTACTTGTGCAACGTGTCGGTATTCATGCAAAGCTAATTGGTCGATATAGTTTTGCGCATAAGAGCGCTGAGGCATAGTTGTTATCAGTTCCATCCGACGGGGAGCCCATACCACATAGCCATTAGACAAAATATTCTGGTTGTGAAAGACTATTTTTATTGGTTTTTTTATATTGCTACTTATACCCGAAGCGGTATGCGTTGTTGTAAGAGTAAGTGTGTTCGCAATTCGTTGAGCATCGGTATTAGCTTCATTTGGAAAAATGATTTGAAATTTATCCGTTTTTATCTGACTCCAACGAACCGAGGCTGGATCAGAACCAGTATTGTAAAACTGAGCCTGCGTAAACGTACAGAAAATTGCTATTAGTTGGGAAAGAAATATCTTTTTCATTTTGTATCCTGATTCTGAAATATTCAAAGATATAGAAACGATTAGAATTTTCTTTCTATTTTAAAATCGACAATAAGAATAGATACAACTGAAAGCTAACAAAATGTGAGCTTTTTACGTATACCTTCGAGTAGTTATTAACAATTTTTGAAATGTCCATTTTTTTTATGTTAATGAGAGTTTTTATATTAGTAGACTATAATCTCGTCTGATGAAAAGGAATACATTTATTATTTGGTTTGCTTTGGTAGTGATAATAGCATTAAATGCAATACTTTTTTACAGCATTTATAAAATGCAGGTAAATCAGCAAAAAAATCTATTATTTAGAGAGACTGAGGTTTGTAGTCAGGAATTAGAAAAAGCCTTGAAAAAATTTGAAAGTGACCTAAACTATATTCTATTCAGTGATGATATTTCAGAATTGTTCTTAGAAGAAGAGTCTAACGGATTGAGAAAACTTTTATTTTTCTATTCTACTTATCATGATTTAATTAAAAATGTGGATATTTATGACAATGAGAAAAACGTTTTAAATGTTTTTCGTGATAGGAAGAAAAACTTTATTACAGACAGATACATTGCACAACGTCAACGAAAACTTTTAAGTAAAGAGGAAATAATTAAACAAAAAGAAGATTACCAGTATGTTTTGCCTGTTTTTAAAGATAAAGAGCTGTTTGCCAACGTACTAATTACAATAAATCTAAATAATTTTGTTTTTTCTTCGCTTGAAAAATTTCATATAGAAGGATATAGTTGGCAGTGGATTCTTGATATAGATAATCAACTGATTTACAATGCCAATAATATTGGTTTTGTAAATTTTGAGGCTTCTGAAGATATTTTTGCAAACCTGAATAGAGACTTATCAGGAATGAAAATACATTCTGTTAGTAATGATTCGCTTAATTATAAATTTCTTACTGTTTTTGCTCCAGTGAAGGTAATTAATATGAAGTTTGGAATTGCTATGAGTCTTGATTACAAAAGTTTTCTATTTAAGTTGTTTTCTAAATTAGCTCTAATTAGTTTCTTTTCATTAGTAGTATTTGTTTTGGTTAGTGTTTATTTCTTACGCCAAATCTCAGCATTAAAAAAAAAAATAAAAGCCTAAAACACGAATTTCACCTTTTTGAAAAATCATTGGAAAATATTCCTGTTGGAATTATTATATACGATTATAAACAATCGGTATATTTAATTAATAACACAGGGCGTGAATTATTAATGATAAAACCAGAAGAAGATACTTCCATTGCCCTGGAAAAAAGAAACTTCTCGACACTTCGAAAACCTGCTACCAAACCAAATGCAGCATACGATACAAGTCACTTCTATTTTTATAATCGTGGAGGTAATGAAATTACTCTTTACAGAAAGGAATTGCCTTGTAGTATAGATGGTAAAGAATACGTTTTATGTGCTTTTATTGATATAACACCTGTTGATAAAGAACGTAAAATTGAAGCAGCTGCAAATACTGCCAAATCTGATTTTCTTGCAAAAATGAGCCATGAAATACGTACACCTATGAATGGAATTATTGGTATGGCCCAGGTACTAGGTAAAGAAAATCTCAACGATACCCAGAAAGAATACTTAGATATTATTCAGCGATCTGCAGATTTACTACTTAACATTATTGATGATATTCTTGATTACTCTAAAATTGAGGCTGGAAAAATGCAAATTGAGGATGTTCCTTATAATTTGCGAGATGAAGTAATGATATCTGTTGATGTATTTAGTGCAATAGCCGAAGAAAAAAACCTATTTATAGATGTTGAGTTTGAAGAAAGCTTGCCAGATAAAATTATTGGTGATCCTTTCAGATTACGACAAATTCTATCTAATCTTATAAGTAATGCTATAAAGTTCACCCATCAAGGAAAAATATTGGTATCTGTAAAGCTTGAAGAACAATATTCTGGTAACCTTACTTTATTATTCTCGATATCTGATACAGGTGTTGGTATCCCGAAAGAAAAACTAGCAAGTATATTTGATTCTTTCACTCAAGCAGAGAAAAGTACATCGCGAAATTATGGTGGCTCTGGGCTTGGTACTACTATTTGTAAACAGTTGGTAACTCTAATGAATGGTGAAATTTGGGCCGAAAGTCCTTCTGGAATTTCTGGAAATGAAAAATATCCCGGATCATCATTCAACTTTACAATAGAAGTGTTTTCCAATAAAGAACTTGATAAAGAACTTGATTTTTCATCGATTTCAGCACCTGAAGATATTAATGCACTAATTATTTCACACGATAACCCTGCTAATAGACGGCTTTTTAGTTACTTGGAAAATATTAATATTCAACATACAATATTAAATTATAATGAAAACATTCTTTTTGATGTAAAATCACATATACAAGAGAAAAATGCAGATTTTCATTTGCTTATGATTCTTGATGATATCGGCTTAGATGGGTTATGGTTTTCAAAAAAATTGTTCGACGATGGTTTTACAAACAAGTATCGCGTTTTTGTATTCAGCTCAAACCACAAACCAGAAAACTATATTCAGTCAAAAGTAGCGGGAGTTGATTATTACATTGTTCAACCTTTTGAACAAAAGAACCTTAATAAATATTTAAACGAGTGCTTCCCATCGATAAATATTCAAAAAGACCAAGGACTAAAACTGCGTAAAAATCTTAAAATACTTGTTGCTGAAGATAATATTATAAATCAGAAAGTAGCTGAAAACATTTTTAAAAACATTGGTTTTGCTATTGATATCGCTGTAGATGGTAACGAAGTAATTAAATTAGTAAAATCGAATACCTACGATATTATTTTTATGGACCTTGAAATGCCTGAAAAGAATGGTGTTGAGGCCACAGTAGAAATTAGAAGCCTAGGATATCAAATGCCTATTATTGCAATGACAGCTTCTGCCAGTGAAGCTTCTAAAATGAATTCGCTCAATGCTGGAATGAATGAATATACTACGAAACCTATTAAACTAGAAATCGTTCAGGCTATGATTGAGAAATGGTTTGTTTAATTAGCTTAAGTGCATTAGGGTGAGTATTCCTATTAATATGTACTCCACTAAAACACAACTCTAATGTGCTACTAACCAATTATTTCCTACTCCCATATCAACAATAAGAGGTACTTTTAACTGTGCTGCAGATTCCATTTCTGCTTTAATCAATGCTTTAATATCCTCTAATTCAGGTTTATAGACATCAAAAACCAATTCATCATGTACCTGGAGAATCATTTTGGTTTTATATTTGCCTTGCAACTTATTCATTATCTTAATCATAGCTATTTTTATAATGTCAGCAGCAGAACCTTGAATAGGTGAGTTAATAGCATTTCGCTCAGCGAAGCCTCGTACTGTAGCATTACCTGACTGAACGTCTGGTAGATAACGCTTTCTACCAAACATTGTTTCTACATATCCTTTCTCTTTGGCATCTTCAATACACTTATCCATGTAAACTTTTACTTTAGGAAATGTTTCGAAATAGCTATCAATTAATTGTTTGGAATCGCTTCTTGATATCTTTAGTCGTTCAGATAATCCAAATGCTGAAATACCATAAATAATACCAAAGTTTGCTGTTTTTGCTTGTGAACGCATTTCACGTGAAACATCTTCCTCAGAAACTTTAAAAACCTTTGCAGCTGTAGATCTATGAATATCAGCATCATGCAAGAAAGCATCTATCATATGCTCATCTTCACTTAAATGTGCCATAAGGCGAAGTTCTATTTGGGAATAATCTGCTGCAAGTAAAACATGTTCGTTATCGGATGGTATAAACGATTTACGAATTTCTCGACCTCTTTCTTCCCGGATAGGAATGTTTTGTAGATTTGGATTAACCGAACTCAATCTGCCTGTTGCTGCAATAGTCTGTGTAAAACTTGTATGTATTTTGCCAGTTGATGGCTCTATTAATTTCGGCAAAGCAGAAACATAGGTGGATTGAAGCTTTGCAAGGGAACGATACTCAAGTATGAGTGGAACAATTTCATGTTTGTCAACGAGTTTCTGTAATATTTCCTCACCCGTACTGTACTGTTTAGTCTTTGTTTTTCTAATCTTGTCTGTACCCACAATTTTTAATTTCTCAAACAAAATAACACCTAGCTGTTTAGGCGATGCAATATTAAACTCTTCTTCAGCAAGTTCGAAAATTTGTGTTTTTGTTTTATCTATTTCCGCAAGTAATTCATTATTAAAGATATTTAGTGCATCAATATCAAGTTTGAATCCTGGTTGTTCCATGTGAAACAATGTCTTGACTAATGGCATTTCTATTTCTGAGGATAATGCTGATAAATCATTATCTTTTAGTTTTTTATCTAATAATTCGTACAATCGAAAAGTATAATCTGCATCTTCACATGCATAATCTTTGACTTTCTCAAGATCAACAGAGCTCAACGTTCCTTGATTTTTACCTCTTTTTCCTATTAATTCCTCAATTGGGACCATTTTATAATTAAACTGCTCCTTGATTATGTCGTCTAGTTTGTGTCTACCGTCTGGATTAAGCAAATAATGAGCAACCATAGTATCAAACATTGGTCCAGCAAACTTAGCTCCATACTTTGCTAAAAAATGCATATCAAACTTCAGGTTGTGTGCAATTTTAATTTGTTTTTCATTATTTAATAATGGTTGCAATTTGGCAACTACTTCATTTGCATATTTTTCATTTTCAATACTTATGTAATACGCAATAGAACTTTTACTTGATATAGCAATGCCTAATAATCTATCAGAAAACCTATTAAGACCAGTTGTTTCTGTATCAAAGCAAAAAGATTTAACTGATTTCAATTCGGCAACAAGGTCGTTTACACCTTCAATATTTGATATGAGTTTGTAGCTAACACTCTCTTTATCAAAGCTTTTATACTCTATTTCTTCCTCAATAGATGGTTCAGAATTAATAGTCTCAGTACCAAATAAAGAACCTTGTACAACTGTTTCTGGTTTTCTCTCGGTTCCTAATATTCTTTTCTTAAGAGTTTTAAAGTCTTGTTTTTCAAATAGTTCGCTAAGCTTATTGCGGTCAGGTTCTGTTCTGGCAAGCTCATCTAATTGAATCTCAATAGGTACATTTATTTCAATGGTAACAAGTGTTTTAGATAATTCGATTTGCTCGCGAAAATTTTCCAGATTTTCACGTTGTTTTCCTTTTAATTCATGTGTTGAATTAAGCAGGTTTTCGAGAGAGTTGTACTGAGAAAGTAATTTTATGGCAGATTTGGGTCCAATACCCGGAGCACCAGGAACATTATCAGAACTATCTCCCATTAATGCTAATAAATCTATTATTTGCATTGGAGAGGAAACACCAAACTTATCCTTAACTTCCTCTATACCAAGTATTTCCTTTTCGCCACCAGATCTACCTGGTTTGTACATAAAAATATTCTCTTCAACTAACTGTGCATAATCCTTGTCGGGTGTCATCATGTAAACTGTATATCCTTCCGAAGCTGCCCTTTTCGCAACAGTTCCTACTACATCATCAGCCTCAAAACCCTCTTTTTCAAGCATTTGTATATTATATGCATTAATTATTTCCTTAATTATCGGAACAGCGCGCTTAATATCTTCTGGTGTTGTTTGTCTGTTTGCCTTATACTCCTTATACATTTCGTGACGAAACGTTGGAGATGGAGGATCAAAAACAATCGCTATGTGTGATGGATCTTCATTTTTTAAGATTTCGTCCAGAGTATTTACAAATCCAAAAATAGCTGAGGTGTTTTTTCCTTCCCTATCAACAATTGGTCTATTAATAAAAGCATAATACGAACGATAAATTAATGCATAAGCATCAAGTAAAAACAGTTTTTTTTGCTCTATCATTTTTTCTGATGTTTGAATTACGAAAATAGCATAAAAAAGCCGGATAAAGTTATATCTCTATCCGGCCAAGTTCTTTACTTAAGAAATTTCTTATTCACATGCGCAAGTGCTAATACAATCAATAAGTGTATTAAGTCTTTCATGTTTAATAGAATAGAAGGTATTCTTACCTTCTCTTTTCGCCATTAAAACATCTTTATCGCGCAAAATACCCAAATGATGCGATGCAGTAGATTGCTCAATATTTAAAGCCTCATGTATTTTAGTTACTGACAATCTCTTTCCGTTCTCTAATTGATTTAAAATTGCAATTCGCATTGGATGAGCTATTGCCTTCAGCATGCTAGCTGCCTTCTCTAATTGTTCTACTGTAAGTTCGTTGATAACCATAACAAATATATTTATGCAAATATATAAATATTTTTAATACGTTATCCTTCACTTTATCAATGCAATGCCAGTTTGCATAAAAAATAATACTTAATATATCATCTTTGTTTTTAAAGAAAAAATAACTTTATACCCATAATCTCATATATGAAAACAACAACACAAATAAATAGAGTAATTAGCGATGAATTAAAAGAATTCAATACTGAATTTAGTAGAACCATGAAGAGCGATATATCTCTCTTGAATATAATTACTAAATACATACTCAAACGGAAGGGCAAACAGATTCGCCCTGTATTAGTATTCCTTACAGCAAAATTAATTGGTGTTCCCGGAAAATCAACTCAGATTGCTGCATCTCTAATAGAATTGCTACATACTGCCTCTTTAGTACACGACGATGTTGTTGATGATGCAAACGAAAGACGAGGGTTTTTATCAATTAATGCTTTATGGAAATCGAAAATAGCTGTTCTATTTGGAGACTATTTATTGTCTAAAGGTCTACTATTATCTGTTAAATATAAAGAATATGATATTCTGGAAATTACCTCTGAAGCAGTTCGTGAAATGAGTGAAGGAGAACTTCTGCAAATTCAGAAAACCAGAAAACTTAATATAACCGAAGAAGAATATTTTGATATAATTACGAAAAAAACTGCTACTCTTATAGCTGCATGTACCGCAAGTGGAGCAAGAAGTGTTACAACAGACAAGGATTTAATAAAAAAAATGAAAGACTTTGGATTATATCTTGGAATAGCATTTCAAATTAAAGATGATTTATTCGATTATGAAAAAGGTTCACGAACAGGAAAACCTAAAGGAAATGATATTAAAGAGAAAAAGCTAACTCTACCATTAATATATGCTCTAGAAAATGTAGATAAAAAGAGAAAAAAACACATCTTAAAGATAATCAGTAAAAAGTCTTCAAAAAGAGATACTTATATTGAGATATTTGAATTTGTACATCAAGAAAAAGGAGTAGAATATGCCAGAAGTAAAATGTTAGAATACAAAAACAAATCTCTATCTATATTAGGTGAATTTCCAAAAAATGAAATTAGATCTTCTCTTGAACAGTTAGTAAATTATATTGTTGATCGTGAGAAATAAATCTAGACTTTCTTCTCTTTTAAACCTTCAAAAACCTTTTTTGCAATATCCTTAGAAACAATATTTGCTAAATCATCCAGGCTTTTAGTTTTAATAATATCAACAGAACCAAAAGCTTTCAATAATTTCTTAGCAGACTTATCTCCTACACCAACTATTTCTTCTAAACTATTTCTAAGCATTGCCTTTGACCTGGTCTTTCTGTGAAACTCAATTCCAAACCTATGAGCTTCATTTCTTAAATGTTGAATAAGTCTGAGCGTTCTGGAATTCTTGTCAAGATACAATGGTATAGAATCTCCAGGAAAATACAACTCTTCAAGCTTTTTTGCTATACCCAATATGGCAACTTTACCATAAATATCAAGCTTTTTTAAACTAGTAACTGCAGCACTAAGCTGACCTTTACCTCCATCTACAACAATTAATTGGGGTAACTCCTTATTTTCATCAATTAATCTTTTGTAACGACGGAAAATTATTTCCTCCATGCTTGCAAAATCATTTGACCCAACAACAGTCTTAATGTGGAAATGTCTATATTCTTTTCTTGCAGGTTTCCCATTTATAAAAACAACGCATGCCGCAACAGGAGAAGTACCTTGAATATTACTATTATCAAAACACTCTATTTGCGTGGGTAATTCTTTTAATCTTAAATCAGTTTTTACAGTAGCCAACAACGTGTCTTGTTTCTTCTTTAATGCAGAAGTTTCACGCATAATTCTTTTCTGACGAGCATATTGTCTTGCATTACGTTCCGAAAGTTCTAACAAACTCTTTTTATCCCCAATCTTTGGTACCGAAAATGTCAAATTACCAAAACTTTCTACTTTAAAAGGTACTAATACTTCCTTTGAATTACTTGAAACTTTCTCTCTGATATCAAGTATTGCAAATATTAGTAATTCTTCTTTTGTTTCTTCTAATCGTTTTGTAAGTTCAACCGTATGAGATTGAACTATTGCTCCATTCAATATGCTTAGGAAATTTACATAAGCCAAATTACCTTCCTCAATGAAACTATAGACTTCAATATTATTGATCTTAGGATTAACAATAGTAGATTTACTCTTATATCGCTTAAGTAATTCGTGCTTTTGTTTAATTAACTCAGCTTCCTCAAACATTTGTTTCGAGGCAAAATCCTTCATTAAGGAAAACAAATAGTCTTGAACCTGTTGTAAATTACCTTTTAAAATATCTTTTATGTGATTAATTGATTGTTCATAATCTTCTAACCGTTGCTCTCCAATACATGGTCCTTTACAATTTCCTATGTGGTATTCTAAACAAGGTTTAAATTTTTTTGAAAGAATGTTTTCGCTAGATAAATTATGCTTACAATTTCTTATTTGATATAATTGCTTAATTAAATTCAGCAATGTCTTAACCATTAAAGCAGAAGTATAAGGTCCGTAATATTCACTTCCATCGTCAATTCTATTTCGTGTTGAGAAAATTCTAGGGAAAGGTTCGTTTTTAATGCAAATCCACGGAAAAGATTTGTCGTCTTTTAATAAAATATTATACTTAGGTTGGTACTTTTTAATTAGATTGTTTTCTAATAGTAGGGCATCAGACTCCGTTTCAACAACAATGTGTTTAATTGAAACTATCTGACTGGCTAGTCTTTTTGTTTTAAAAGATTCGGTTCTGCCTTTTGTGAAATAGGAACTAACTCTATTCTTTAAATTTTTTGCTTTTCCAATATATAGGATTGTTGAGTTTTTATCGAAAAACTGATAAACTCCAGGTGAGCTTGGTAAGTTCCTAACAACTTGTTCAAGATTCATTTTACTTAAAGTAAAAATTGTGTTCCACGTGGAACAAATAGCTTTTTATCGTCCTAAATGTATTAATAAAACATTTATGTCTGAAGGTGATACTCCTGGAATTCTTGCAGCCATGCCAATGGTTTTTGGAGTTAATGCTGTGAGTTTTTGTCGAGCTTCAGTAGAAATAGACTTCAATTTATTGTAGTCTAATTTGTCAGGTATCATAATATCTTCTAATCTTTTTGCCTTATTGGCAAGATTCTTCTCTCTTTCTATGTAACCGGTGTATTTAAGGTCAATTTCAACAAGTTCACACAAATCAGAAAAATATGACTTTGAATGTTTCGGATCGATTTCAAAACCTGGTGCATTATATAATAATAATTCGAGATTTATTTGAGGTCGCTTGACAATGTCAATAAGTTTAATCTTTTGACGTATTACAGAGGTATTCTTCGATTCTAAATACAAATTAATCTCACTAGGTTTAACACTATGTTTTTTTATCTCCGTAAGTAATTTGTTTTTGTCTTCAATTTTTTTTCTAAAATGATTTAATCTTTCAATACTTGCTAAACCTAAATTATATCCTTTTTCTGTTAATCTCTCGTCGGCATTATCTTGTCGCAACAATATTCTATGCTCAGCTCTAGAGGTAAACATTCTATAAGGTTCATCTACACCCTTAGTAACAAGATCATCTATTAATACTCCAATATATGATTCATTTCTTGAAAGTGTAAATTCTTCTTTTGAATCAATAGAAATTGCAGCATTTATACCTGCTATTAATCCTTGACCTGCTGCTTCTTCATAACCAGTAGTACCATTAATTTGTCCAGCAAAATATAAATTACAAACTTTCTTAGTCTCAAGAGTTGATTTAAGTTGTGTTGGTGGATAATAATCATACTCTATTGCATAACCAGGTCTAAAAATTTTAACGTTTTCAAAGCCTACTATCTTTCTTAAAGCATCATATTGTACACTCCATGGTAGGCTTGATGAAAATCCATTCAAATACATTTCATGAGTGTTTTTACCTTCAGGTTCTAAAAACAACTGGTGCTTTTTTTTCTCTGAAAACGTGACTATCTTATCTTCAATACTAGGGCAATATCTTGGTCCTACTCCATCTATTGTTCCATTAAAAAGAGGACTTTCATTAAAACCAATTCTTAATGTATCATGAACTTCTTCACTAGTATATGCAATATAACAAGAATAATTCGTTGCAATTTTTTCATGCATAAAAGAAAAGCATCCTCCTTCTGCATCACCTTTCTGCTCTTCTAATAATTCAAAATTAACTGAACGACCATCAATTCTTGCTGGTGTACCAGTTTTCATTCTTCCAACTTCAAAACCAATTTCTTCAAGCTGTTTTGATATACCAACAGAAGAAGGTTCAGAAATTCTACCACCATTAATTTTTTTGTTACCTATATGAATTAATCCATTTTCAAAAGTACCAGTTGTTAGTATAACTTTTTTACTATTGAATTCTACACCAATTCCTGTCTTAACTCCTGTAACGACATTATTATTTAATATTAAATTTGTAACAGTATCTTGCCACAGATCAATATTTCTATTCTCCTCTATAACTTTTCTCCATTCTAAAGAAAATTCTATGCGATCTGATTGTGCTCTAGGACTCCACATAGCAGGTCCCTTACTCCTATTAAGCATTCTAAATTGAATCATAGTCCTATCTGTTATAATACCAGACATTCCTCCGAGCGCATCTATCTCTCTAACAATTTGTCCTTTCGCTACACCTCCCATTGCAGGATTACATGACATCTGACCAATCTTGTTCATATCCATTGTAATCAGCAAAACCTTTCTCCCCATTTTTGCTGGAGCATATGCTGCCTCACAACCAGCATGTCCTGCTCCAACCACTATAATATCGTAGTCAAATTTCATAGATTCTTTTTGCAAACTTATTTATAATTTTTCTAAATAGTGTAAATATTTATCCTCTAACTTACGCATTTTTATTTTTTCATCTCTATTTGAATCCTTATAACCACATAAGTGCATGATACCGTGGACAATAACTCTATGAATTTCAGATGAAAATGAATTTTTTAATATTTGAGAATTATATTTAACAGTGTCCGGAGAAATAAATATACTGCCGTTAATTATGTTAACAAACGATTCGTCAAACGTTATAATGTCCGTAAAATAATCATGATTTAAATATTCCTGATTTACTTCAAGAATTCTATCTTCTGATACAAAATTAAAAACAATCTCACCAATAACTTTATTTTCTGATTTAGCAGTAAAAGATAACCACTTTTTCACATCTTCAATTTCAAAAACCCTATACTCTACTTTTTCAAATTGAAAATCTAAAAACACTTACTTCAGCTTAAACTCCAAATTAACAACAGCACCTTCATTGTCAAAAGAAATCTTATCAGACAATTTTTCCATCAAAAAAATTCCTCTACCATTTACATTCTCTAAATTTTCAGGGGCAGTAGGATCAGGAATATTATTAAAATTGAAACCATCTCCACAATCTTCTACTTTAATAGATAAAATATGATTATCAATTATAAAGGTTATGTTAACGTTTTTACTTTCATCAAGCTTATTACCATGCAGAATTGCATTATTTGCAGCCTCCAAAGCAGCAATTAGAATATTTCCGTATTGATCCTCGCCAATTTTAAATTCAGCAGATATCTCATCGATAACCTTTTCAATTCGTCTTAGATTATCAATTTTAGAGGGTATGCTTATTGTACGTTCCATTAACTAACACTTTATGTATGGAATTATTATACTCTTTTTTACTAAATAAGTTTCCTTTTCAATATGCAATTTACAATTATTTCTACAATTTTAGCCTTCTTTCCTTTCCAATAATGTAAATATTGGACTTATTTGCTAATCCATTCTTCAGGATTAAGTATATCAATTCCATTCCAGACTTCAAAATGAACAATTGAATCTTCTCCTTCCTTACCCTTCGAAACGTAACCCAAAGTTGTCTTAGTACTAATTTTATCACCAATACCAACTTTAAGGTTTACTAAATTATGATAAACTGTACGATAAGATCCATGTCTAACTATTACCGTATATTCAGTTCCTTTTAATTTAAAAATTGCACTAACCTCACCACTAAATATACTTCTAACAACCTCACCTTCAACTGTAGTAATGTCAACCCCATTACTTTTTACCTTAACACCTTTAATTATAGGATGCCAATGCTCTCCAAATGTTTCAGTAATAATACCTTGGCGAGTAGGCCAAGGCAATCTTCCTTTATTTTTTATAAAATCAGCAGAAACTAATTCTTGCTCAGGTGTAAGTTTAGCATATTTACTCTTTTTCGCTTCCTCTAGAATTAATTCAGATAGTCTTTTTTCTATTTCCTCCTCAATTTTTCTTTTATCCTTCAATGCCTGTTTTAATGCATTCTCTTCACCTAATAAATCTTTTATACTATTCTCCTTTTTTCTTTTCTCGATAGATATATTTAACTTTTCATTTTGCATTTTCTTAATTGAATTGTTAATATCAATTCTATTCTTATCAAGTTCACTAATTTCAAAATTTATTCGGCTTTCAATCTTACTTATAAGCTCAATTTTACTTACCCTAGCATTTTTCAATTGCTCAAGATACTTCTTTCTTAAATAAAACTGATTTATATTATCACTTGCTAATAAATATATCGCCATTGAGAAATGATTGTGATTTTTATAACTATATAGAATAAAATCGGCATACAATTTTCTTTGCTTTATTAATTCGTTCTCTAACTGAATAATTGATAATTTTCTATCATCTATCTTCTTTTCTATAACAGCTATCTCAGACTGAAAATTACGAATAAGTTCCTGACGCTTTTTAATCTTACTATCTAATAAACGAACTTGATTTTCTCTAAGACCCTTCTTCTTAGAAGTTGATTCTAAAAGCTTAGATGTAAAACTTATTTCATCTTGAAGTTTTTTTCTCTTACTATATAATTCATCCTTCTTACTCTGACATAGGAGCAAATTAGTTCCAACTAATAAAAGAATAAAACTACAGATTAGAATTCTATTTTTATCTGCAGTTCTCCTCAGCACTTTTAATCTTAGTATTAAGCTTTTCATTCAAACTACTATCATATTTTAGAGCTTCGTTCCAAGCCTCTATAGCTTCTCTACAACGATCTAGCTGTAAAGCAGCATCACCATAATGCTCCAACACTTCACTATTCGTATAAGCTCCATTTTTAATTGCTAACTCTAAATATTTCAAGGCATCCTTATAATTGCCCATAGAGTAAAGAATCCACCCATAGGTATCAAGATAAGTTGCGTTATTAGGTTCTTTTTCGATAGTTAGCCGCGACAATTCTTCGGCTCTCATTAAATTCTTCTTCCTTACTGATAAATAATAACTGTAATTATTCCGAATTAATAAGTTATCTGGATCAATATTTAAAATATTCTCATAAATACTATCACTAATTTCATACTTCTTCAATCCTCGATATGAATCAGCCATTTGATTCATAACTTGGACTTTATCAGATTTTTCAGTTTCATCAATCTCAAGCCCTTTGTTACAAACATCTATAGACTCTTTATACTCCCCTAACTCATACAAACAATAAGCAGAATAAATATAAAGTTTAATCTTCTCAGGAAATTCAGCTAGAGCGTCTTTATATATATTTTTAACTTTAGCATTTTCTCCTAAATAGTTGGCAATCATAATGTATTGTTCCCAAACTATATAAGCAGTAGCACCATTTTTTATGGCTCCCTCTAACTCAATAAGTGCTTTATCAAATTTCTTTCTCTTAACATAATATTCGGCAGATAAACTATATGGCCTACTATCTTCGTGCGTCTCCTTAAGAATTAAAAGTAATTCCTCAATAAAAACAGAGTCATTTACAACAGCATTAGGATCATATATATAATTAAATAATATGCCAATTTTATCTTCTATACCAATTTCTTTACTTTTAAATCCTTTTTTGTAATAAACTAATGCAGAATCCTTTAGGCCTTGCTTAAGATAATAATCACCATAAGAAATATTTGCTAATCCATTATCTGGTTCAATTTCCAATAGGTCGTGATATATCTCACCAGCATACTTAAATCTATTAATTTCAGATAAATATTCAGCTAACAAACCATAATTCTCATACTCATCCGGAAACAATTTAATAAGTTTTTCTAGCTCTACAACCGCCGAATCACGTTGATTGGTATAGGCATAATTACGATGCCTCATGATAATTATCTCACGTATTCCATCATATTCCTTCTCAAGCTCATCAAGTAACTTCATTGAATCATCAACCCTTCCTCCTGATGAATAGAAAACAGCCAAATTATATTTATACTCAGGGCTATCAGAAATAGCAACAATCTTCTCGTAAACAGGAATAAGACTATCAATATTGTTTTCATACTGATAAATATTACCTAAATGTAATAAGTACCATAAATTTGAATTATCAAGTTTAGCAGCTTGAATGGCATAAAATTTTGCCTTTTCAAATTCCTTTACATTTAAATAAATATTACTCACTTGATAATATGGTGCGGCTTTTTCAGGAAACTTATGAATACAAACATTATAAAGTTCGATAGCTCTCTTTAAGTTCTGAGTAATAGCTTGCTTTGTAGCTTCTGTAAAAATACTATAATATTCTAATTCCTGATCATCATTTAATGCCCTACTAATCTCCTTTTTACCAGTACAACTAAAAACAGCTATAACTATACTAACTAGTAAAACAAAATTTAAAACTCTCAATTTACTCATCCAATATGCAATTAATAAAATTAATTAAACAATATTACTCCTTACCAGTATGACCAAAACCACCTGAGCCTCGTTCAGTATCGCTCAATATTTCGACTTTATCCCAAGCAATATGTTCGTGTTTAGAAATAATCATTTGAGCAATTCTCTCACTATCTTCAATAATAAAAACCTCATTAGAAAGATTTATAAGAATAACTCCAATTTCTCCTCTATAATCAGCATCTATAGTTCCAGGAGTATTTAAAATGGTAATACCTTTTTTGTAAGCTAAACCACTCCTAGGTCGAACCTGAGCTTCAAAACCTTCCGGCAATTCAACAAATAAACCAGTTGGAACCAATACTCGATCCAAAGGCTTTAAAGTAATGCTATTTTCTATATTAGCCCGTAAATCCATCCCAGCCGAATGAATTGTTTCATACTTTGGTAAATCATGTTTAGATTTATTAACAATTTTAACTTTCATCTTTTTTTGACATTATCAATTGTAAAATATTCTCCTTCCAAGCTACAAAAATAGCAAATAACCCAACCAAGATTAGCTTAACAAAATTATTTAATAAAACATTATCAATAATTATTAAAAGATCCAATTTATATAAACCTATTCCTAATCCAAGATAACCAAGTATAACCCATACATCATATTTAATTCTATAAAATTTTTGGCCTAGAAAAAAAGATATGAGAACCATAACAAAATAGGCAATAACATGTGCATATGCAGAAGCTAAATACCTGTACTCAGGTACGTATACAAAATTTATTAATAGAGTAATTAATGCACCAACCAGAGTAATTATAATAGCATAATGAGTTTTCCCTGATAATTTAAACCAAACAGAAAGATTAAACAAAATTCCTGCTAGTACATATGAAAGAACAATATAAGGAACTATAAATAAGCCTTCATGATAATCTTCATCTATTAAAATTTTAAAATAATCGATAAACACAAGAATAAAAAGACTCATTGTTACAATTACTCCAACAAACAGGTTCATAAGTTTAGAAAATTGTTGTTTAGAATCCTTTTCTTTTGAAGAATTAAAAAAGAATGGTTCAGCTGCATATCTAAACATTTGAATAACAAGCATAATAAAACCAGCGATTTTATAATTTGCTCCATAGATTGCTAAATCATATAGTCCTGTCTCTTTATCACTTACAATATGTTTATAAACACTTCTATCTAATGATTCATTAACAACTCCCCCTAATTGAGAAGCCATTAAAGGCAATCCATAAATGAGTATTGGCTTTAACAATTTAATATCAAATAATCTTATGGAATAATCTCTAAATTCCTTTGTTAATAAGAAGATAACAACACCATTAGATAACAAATTACAAACAAAAATAAATTTAGCACTTATTTGACCTTGATCATTAAGTAAATAGCTTTTATCAACTAATACGTTAGGACCAACATTATAAATTAATAACATTAATCCAATATTTACAATTACCTGAATTAACTTAAGAATAGCAAATTTCTTTGCCCTATTCTGTATTCTCAATTTCGCAAATGGAATAGCTGTAATCGCTTCTATTGCTAAAATAGCACCTAAAAGTCTTATAAAAATTGATTCACCTTCGTACTCCAATAAAGAAGTTATTCCATATGTATTAATAAATATGAAACCCATAAAAATAAATGAGGTTATAAACACACTTGTCATTATAGTGGAAAACACTTTCTTTTTATCCTTTTCAATCTGAACAAACCTAAAAAATGTAGTTTCCATTCCATAAGTTAACAATACCATTAAAAAAGCTATATATGCATATAACTCAGTTACTTTACCATACTCAATGATATTATCTCCTTTAAACAATCGTGTAAAATAAGGAGCCATTATTACATAGTTAAGAAACCTTGGAACGATAGTTCCCATTCCGTAAATAATTGTCTGTCCAGCAAGTTTTTTAAACTGTCTCAAAATTTTTTATTTTATTCAATTAACACATTTCGTACTTTTGTACAAAACATATACTATGCAAAAGATAAAACTAACACTATTCGTAGCATTCTTTATAAGCTTTTCAGCTCATGCTCAAAAACAATATCCAATTGTAGTAATGGAGACTTCAATGGGTACAATGAAAATACAACTTTACGACAATACTTTTAGACATTCTGATAATTTCGTAAAATTAGTCAATGAAGGTTACTATAATGGAAATCTTTTCCACAGAGTAATAAAAAATTTCATGATACAATCAGGTGATGATAAATCTATAAATGCTGCTCCTGGAGTTCCATTAGGACACGGAGGTAAAGATTATACTATTCCAGCTGAGTTCTTTCCAGAATATTACCATAAAAAAGGTGCATTATCAGCAGCAAGGCAAGGAGATAATGTCAATCCAAAAAAAGCTTCATCAGGATCTCAATTCTACATAGTAAAAGGAAATATATATACTCCAGAACAACTAACTAAATTTGAAACACAGGCAGGTCATCCACCCTTTACAGAAGAACAATTTAAAAATTATACTACAATAGGAGGTACTCCACATCTCGATTATAATTATACTGTGTTTGGTGAAGTTATTGAAGGATTAGAAATAATTGATGCTATTTCTGTTGTGCCAACTGATAAACGAGACAGACCTCTAAATGATGTTAAAATTATAAAAGCTTACACTGTAAAAAAGTAAATAATGAAGGATAAGATTGATATACTAATATCTGAAATAAAAGATTATAGTATTCACACTAACGACGACCTGGAAGAATTTCGCTTAAAGTACTTAAGTAAAAAAGGAACTATTACGTCACTTTTTGCAGATTTCAAAAACGTGCCTGTTGACTCTAAAAAAGAAGTAGGTCAATTAATTAATCAACTTAAGAGTTTAGCCCAAGATAAATTCAACGTTTCAAAAGAATATTTGGCAATCAGTAGTTTATCTGATACTACTGAAGATTATACAAAATCAGCATTTCCGCTAAATAAAGGAAGCAGACATCCGATTTCTATCGTTAGGAGAGAGATAGTTGATATATTTTCTAGACTAGGATTTACAGTATCTGAAGGACCTGAAATTGAAGATGACTGGCATGTGTTTTCAGGACTTAATTTTCCGAAGGAACATCCTGCAAGAGATATGCAAGACACATTCTTTGTTAAAAAAAATCCAGATATATTACTAAGAACACACACATCATCTGTACAGGTTAGAGTAATGGAGAAAAATCAACCTCCAATCAGACAAATATTTCCTGGTCGTGTATTCAGGAACGAAGCAATTTCAGCAAGGTCACATTGTATTTTTCACCAAATCGAAGGATTATATATTGATGAAAATGTTTCTTTTGCTGACTTAAAGCAAACACTTTTACTATTCGCTAAGGAATTCTTTGGTGCTGATACAAAAATACGTTTACGTCCTTCATTCTTCCCTTTTACAGAACCTTCAGCAGAAATGGATGTATCATGCTCAATTTGTGGAGGAAAAGGCTGTGCCGTTTGCAAATACACTGGATTTCTTGAAATTCTGGGTTGTGGTATGGTTGATCCAAATGTTTTGGATGCAGCACAAATTGACAGTAAAAAGTATACTGGTTTTGCTTTTGGAATGGGTATCGAACGAATAGCAATGTTAAAATATCAGATTAAAGATATTCGTTATTTCTTCGAAAACGATGTGCGCTTCCTAAGTCAATTTAATAAATTCTAAATAACTTAAAATAAGGTTTTCTCTTTACCAAAAATATCTTTGCCCAGGTGTTTATAGGCTAACTCTGTTACCTCTCGACCCCTGGGTGTTCTTTTCATAAAACCTTCTTTAATTAAAAATGGCTCGTAAACATCCTCAATTGTTCCAGGGTCTTCACCAATAGCAGTTCCAATAGTATTTAGTCCAACAGGTCCACCGTTAAATTTATCGATAATAGTGCACAAAATTTTATTATCCATTTCATCTAAACCTTTATTATCGATATTCATAGCTTCTAAGGCATACTTAGCTATTTGGTGATCTATTTTTCCATTACCCTTTACTTGCGCAAAATCACGAACCCGTCGTAGCAATGCATTAACAATTCTAGGTGTACCCCGAGACCTACCACTAATTTCTAAAGCAGCTATTTCTTCAATAGGAACATTTAAAATTCCAGCAGATCTCTTTACAATACTAGATAATACATCAACATCGTAATATTCCAAATGCGCTTTAATACCAAATCTAGAACGTAGCGGACTAGTCAATAAACCAGCTCGTGTTGTTGCACCAATAAGAGTAAAATTATTTAAAGTAAGCTGAATACTTCGTGCATTAGGTCCTTTATCAATCATTATATCAATCCTAAAATCTTCCATAGCAGAATAAAGAAACTCTTCTACAACAGAACTTAACCTATGTATTTCATCAATGAACAGAATATCTTTTTCTCCAAGATTAGTTAATATACCAGCTAAGTCACCAGCTTTTTCAAGCACAGGACCAGAAGTAATTTTAATATTTGAACCTAACTCATTTGCAACAATATTAGCTAAAGAAGTTTTTCCTAAACCCGGAGGACCAGATAATAAAACATGATCCATTGCTTCATCACGCATTTTTGCAGCCTCAACAAAAACTTTCAAATTATTTGTTACATTTGGCTGACCTTTAAATTCATCAAAATGCTTTGGACGAATTATATTATCCTTTTCAATCTCTTCCTTCAATCGCTCAGCTCTAATATCAAATTCTTGTTCCATCTAATCTAATAAAAAAAATATATCAGTAGGTAAATCTACCTTTACTCCGTTAATTCTATATTCTTTATCGTCCTTATAACTAATTGTAATAATTAATTGTCCATTTTCATCATATTTCTTCCAGTGCTTCTGCCGAATTCCCATAGAATAATCTTGTTCTTCCTTCAAAGTACCATCAGGATAAAAATACTTATGCTTTCCATCTGCATTTCCCTGAACAAAATTTCCTTCAAAACTTAAATTACCATTCTGATAGTAATGTTTCCACTTACCGTCCATTAAACCAGTAATATACTTTCCAACAGCTTTATGATCATTTATAACAGTAATCCAGTTACCCTCTTTCTCTCCATCAAAATATTCTCCTTCAACTAATACATTTCCATTAATATCATATTCTATGTAAAAACCTTCGGCTTTGTTATTATAATATTCTTCCTCTTTCCATAATTCACCAGTGGGGTAAAACCATTTCCAAATTCCAACATACTTTCCTTTATCAAATTCACCTGTTTGTTCCTTATTCCCACCGTTATAATAAAATTCCCATTTCCCTTGTCTAAATCCATTTTCAAACTTTCCACTTGCTTTAAGTTTTTCATCTGGGAAATATTCTTCCCATGTACCTGTCTTAAAACCATTCGAATCAATAGTTCCAGCAGAAATTAACTCGGAATAATCGTTATATATTTTTGACCTAATTTTATCATCATCTTTACTATATATTTTATGAATTCCTATAGGCTTATTATCTACAAACGAACCAATACTCTTTATTGATCCATCAGTAAAATACTCAACTATTTCTTTAGATTTTATACTGTCATCTTCCACTGTTTCAACTAATTCTCCATTACGATATAAATGAGTATATAAAAGTTTTCCGGTGATTGAATACTTTTTATAGTAACCATCTAATAAACCATTACGATAATAAGATTCAGTATTAACCTTGTCTTCTTCATAAAAAGTCTTCCATACTCCAACTTTCTGATTTACTTCATTGAATCGATTTAATTTCTCCCTTTCGGTTATTGAACCTTTTCTATATTTATATATTAAAATAATTCTTCCATCTTTTGCATACACATATCCACGACCATCCTTTTTATTTTCGGAATATTCTACTATTTCCTTAAGCTTTCCATCTTCATAAAAATATTCACTTCTTCCTTCACGTAAATTATTAAGGTAAAGCTCTTTAAACTTTATATTTCCAATGTATGCTGGATTCTCAGGTTTTGTATAATACTCACTAGTATATCCATTTTTCTTACCTAGTAAATATGTTATTTTAGATAGGGTATCTCCAGTTATCGAATAAAATATCCAAATACTATCTAACTGATGGTTTTTTCTATATCCTTCGGACTTAATAACACCTGTAGGATAAAAATTTTTCCAATAACCCTCAGGTTTACCCTCTTTAAAATAACCTTCACTTTGCAAAGATCCATTAGGGTAATAGAATTTATTATATCCATTTGGATCAATATTATCTTGGGCAATTAAAAAATTGCTTATTAACAATACAACAATCAGATATAATAATCTCGATTTCATTTATAAACCAAGCTTTTCAGATATTTCTAACATACGACGGATAGGAACTTCAGCTTTCTTTCTTATTTCCATATCCATTATTAATTCAGGTTGTTCGTATTTGAGAGCATTATATATTTTCTCTAAAGTATTTAATTTCATAAAACTACAATCGTTGCAACCACATGTAGAATCTATAGGCGGTGCAGGAATAAATGTTTTCTCCGGACAACTCTTTACCATTTGATGCAAAATTCCAGATTCGGTTGCTACTATAAATGTTGTACCACTATCTTTTTGAACAAAATTTAATAAAGCAGATGTAGATCCAATGTAATCAGAGACCAACAAAATAGGCTTTTTACATTCAGGATGAGCAATAATTTTAGCATTTGGATTTTCTTTTTTCAATTCAAGAATCTTCTTCAAACTAAATTCTTCGTGAACATGACATGCTCCATCCCATATTAACATTTCACGTCCTGTTTTACTTTTTATGTAATTGCCAAGATTTCTATCAGGTGCAAAAATTATTTTTTCATCTTTTGGTAAACTTTCAACAATTTGTAATGCATTGGTAGAAGTACAAATAATATCTGTAAGAGCTTTTATTTCGGAAGAGCAATTAACATAACTAATTACAGTATGATCCGAATGAGCTAAGATAAACTCTTCAAATTTATCAGGAGGACAACTATCAGCCAAAGAACATCCAGCTTTCATATCAGGTAAAAGAACTTTTTTATCTGGTGATAGAATTTTAGCAGTTTCAGCCATAAAGTGTACTCCAGCAAAAAGAATTATATCAGCTTTTGTTTTAGCTGCTTCTTGCGATAATGCAAGACTATCACCAATAAAATCAGCAATATCCTGTATTTCTCCAGTTTGATAATAATGACCTAGTATAACAGCATTTTTCTCTTTACATAATTTTCTAATTTCCTGAACAAGGTTAATACTTTTATCAACCTTAATATTCAAAAAACCAAATTTCTCTATATCAACTTTATTAATCATTACTTAAATCTTTGGCTATTCAAATTAACTATACAAATATCTGAATAAAAGTAATAAGGTTTATATTTCAATTTGAATTAAAAGAATTTTAAAAAAAATACTTTTCAACGATATATATAAATAAAAATAAATTTAATTAAGATCTAATATGATGATGATGATAGGCTGTTCATAGTGTTAATATTTATAAACTAAAAATGTTGCAGTATAATAACTCAAGCTATATAACAAACTTCTTAACAAGATTTCAGACTGTAAAATTATTGAAAATCATTATTTTCCTGTAATAATTAACACTTTGTTAATAGTTAAATAGGTGATAAAAATTGCAGTTATGAACATGGAAAATTTGTTAAAAACCTCTGTTAATTAATGCTCAAAATATTGATAAATTCTTCTTTGAAAATTGACTCTAATACACTATACAAATACAAAAACATATAAGTCAAGTGTTTTTTATTAAAACATACTCTTGGTTTTTAACAGTGTTTGAACAACTAGTTAATATCTATTTGTTAATAGACTAACTAAATACCTTTTTGTTATCTTCGCACTTTTATTTAAATAGTTGATATATGAAAATTGTTATTGCTAGTGATCACGCAGGCTTCGAGTTAAAAGAAGAGATCAAGACATTTTTAAAATCACTTAACCATTCTACAGAGGATTTGGGTCCGTTTTCTTCTGATAGTGTAGACTATGCTGATTTTGCACATCCCTTAGCAAATGCTGTTGAATCTGGAAAGTTTGATTTTGGTGTTGCCATTTGTGGTAGTGGTAATGGAATAAATATGACAGTTAATAAACATCAGGGTATTCGTTCTGCATTATGTTGGAATAAGGAAATAGCCGCATTAGCTCGCCAACATAATAATGCAAATATATGTTCTTTACCTGCTCGTTTTATTAGTTCTGAATTAGCTTTTGAAATAGTTGAAATTTTTCTAAAGGAAAAATTTGAAGGAGGCAGACACGAAAGAAGAGTAAATAAAATTTCCTGTAAGTAACTATCGAATAAAGGATAGTTTTGAAATTCGTTCGCCCAGCAATCTAAAAAGTAACAACCCTAATACAACACCAATACCATCGGCAATTAAATCATAAATATTACCTGATCTTCCGGGAATATAAGCGTATTGTATATACTCACTAAGCGAACCAAATAGAAGCACTGCAATTATTAGTAGGGTAACTTTTAATCTGGCTTTAGCTGTATTATATGAATCAAGTTGGAATAAAAATACCAGACTGGCAAACATGCCTGCATGAACGACTTTATCAAAGTGCGGTATTTCCCAACTTGTTTTTGGTATAGCACTTCCAGGAGTAAAGAGTAAATAGCACATAACCAAACACCATAATATGGTTTTCCAGTATCTTTTCAGAAATTTTTTCATAGTTGTAAACATAGAAATTTGTTAGGTAGTATCTCTTATTTTTATTTTGAAACGAAGTTAAGCTTTAAGTTATTTCAAAAACGAACAAATTATAAAACCAGACTTTTTTTGTAACTTAAAAAAATTTTACGAATGTATTTATGCGCGATTATAATATTTCGGCTCACCAATTAATTGAAAAACTCAAAGGAGAAAAAATAAAAACATGGTTTGATTTAGGAATTTTTATCGATCGTTTTAAAGAATCTAAAGCACTTCCAACTGCCGAGTACAAATCTAATTTTGAGCAATGTATTAAAGATTTGTCTTGTTCCTCAATGGGTTTTATAACCTTTATGTATTCAATAGATGGTGTTACTATCGAAATAGAAAAGTATACACAGGTTTTTAAAAAAGTATTACCCGGAATAGATGTTCACTATATAGGGGGTAAGTTTTATCCAGAAGCAAATGAGATAGTAAAGTCTGATGTAAAGAAATGTGAAATGCCTGAAATCGATGGGTTTAACAATTGGCCTTTGTATCAGGATTTTTTCTATACCAGACTCGAACGCGGAAGCAAATCATATAACGATTTAATAATTAAGTTTTGGAACGATGTTTTAACTATAGTTGAAAAACTTGCTAAATACATTGTAGAAAATGAAATAAAACTTTTGTATTTGGTTAATGTATGCTCAAATCCAGGGAATGTTTCTCTTGCTTTGGCAACAGTTCTTATTTCAGAATATTTAGGAATACCGGTAATGAACAATAATCACGACTTTTATTGGGAAGGTGGCAGTCAACAGCTGGATATTAATTTAAAAAAGTCTAAAAAAGGGCCTCGTGATTTTTTCTTTACCAACGCACATCTGGGAGAGGTTTTCTCATTAATTCAAGTGCTTTATCCTTGGGAATCAAGATCATGGATAAATGTTAACATTAACAAGGATCAATCAAGACATTTAATTATTCAGAATGGTCATAATCCTGCAAACGTTACTGAAATAGGAACAGCAGTTGATACTTCTGTCTATTTCAATGTATCTAAGCGTAGAAAAATTAATGCTTTTTTTCAGTTTGAGAAAATCCTTAGCAGATATCAAGATGTTTTAATTGGATATTCAGCTGAAGATGTGATTAAAAATCATTTGGTTGATGAACATAATACAAGACCAATCTTGGTGGGAAATAAAACCCGAAAAATTTCGAAATTTTTAAATGAAAATATTATTCTGCTTCAACCAACACGAATAATAGGAAGAAAAAGAATAGAACTAGGTTTTAAACTCATTAAGCAATTGTTCAAAAACCCAGAATTTGCTGAAAGGTTAAAGAATACCTCAAACTTAAAAATTACCTTAATAATAACTGGGCCTATTGCAAATGGTCATTTTCTTTATTACCAAGATTTAATTAGCAGTTTTTCAAAGCTTATCAGTTCTATAAGCGAAGACCTTCAAGATAAAATTTATCTGGCGTTCTTATTTAGCGAACTTGATCAGAAAAGCTTTAAAAGCAAATTCGTTGATCCTGTTGATATTCCTGATTTATATAATATAGCTTCTTTAGTTTTACTTCCAAGTAAAACCGAGGGTAGGGGGTTACCCATTATTGAAGCAACCGCTTGTGGCACCCCAATTTTTTGTCGCAGATACACTCCGGAAAAGGTCTATTCTGAAGTAATTGGAGAACACCTCCCGGAGAAACAACGCTTGAAAGTAATAGAGTTTCAGGGAAAGAAAATTTCATCAAAACATGCAGAAAAAATAATAGAAAGAATATTTTTTCCGCACTTGTACACACCTGAAGTATTACATAATAAAGAAGCGGTTCAACAAAGGTTTAGCATCAACTCATTAACCGAAAACATTGTAACAATTTGTAAAACTCTTCATAATCAGTTGCAGCCGAACAATTCACTTATTTCTCGCACAGAAGCATTATTTGAGTGGTACAAAAAAATGGTTTCCTTCACAAATGAAGATTTACAATCTTTAATAAACACAAAAACCAGGGAGTATTTAGCAGGATATGGCAAGCTTGCTTTTATGCTTCAATTAAAATCGCTAATTGATCCAAGCGCCTTCCGAATGGAGGAGCAAAACAATCGGGGATTCATCCATTCATTTGCTAAATATCTGGTCAACCACTATTGTCAGCAGAATAAAATAGAATTGTCAGACTTGTGTAAATTTTATAATGCAGTAGACAATATATTTTACATTAGAAAAGGAGAACATAAAATAAGGCACGATCATGCTTTTAGCTATCGGCATAGGAACAAGTATTACTATCTCTATCAGGATTATACTTTACAGGAATTAACAGGTTTGGTTAATATTCTGTTTCAGGAAATCATTAATCCACGAATTGAAAAGAATATCGATGAGGTTTCATACTTTTTCACAGACCTGGAACTAGCTTTAGCTCAATTAACTTCAAGCTTTTATCTGGCAATTGATCACAGAAAAAGACTTATAAAAAGTATGCAACAAAATGTATCTTTTGGAATCTTTCCGGGAGAGCATACAAAATACGAATTAGAGTTTTTTGTTTTACAATCAATTAGATCGAGATTAAAACTTAGCATAGAAACTTCATTAAGTAAAGAAATTCTACAAGCAAATAAGGATAAATTAGCCCCTGTTTATGTTTTTGCCAATGAGCTCTCGATAGGAGCATGGTTTAACAAGGCTGAAATTCTTGAATACATTAACAGTGGTAAAGAACCAGAACTGAAATTGTTATACGATTTTAAAATTTTGAATATTATTAATTCTCGTCAAGTTTGTGTAGGGCTTCATTTTCCTCAAATGGGAGAAAAGGCTCTGACAGCTCTTAAAAATATTCAGGAAGATAAAGGCTTTATTATTACCAATAGAACTCACGCATCAATGATGAGCGATATTGTTAATATTGACCGCTTTCATTTAGGAAAAGCATGGAGTCCTCTTCAAGCCAATATTATGGGTATACCTATAAATAGTGGTTATATACAATATGTTCCGGCAGGCATTCGTTCAACACTAGCTTATCCCACACCAATTCAAACAGCATATACCTTAAGTAAAAGTATTGAATCGAAAAAATACAATCAACTTGTTGAAATTCATGGAGAAGACAAATTACTTAAAATAATAAAAAAAGAAGTTGAACAAAAAGGAACACCTGTAGATTTTATATTAAATAATCTTTTATTAACCAAAAAAGAAAAAAATAAGGTTGAATTTGAATTTGTAAATGGAATTTATTCTGATAAGCTTCCATGGAATGGCGTTTTTGCTAAAGCGCTTACTTCTGACAAGAATAATAACTGGAAATTTAGAGCACTAAATTCAGAAGGAAAAACAAAGACGGTTACAAAGTTTATTACTGATTTTAAAAAAACAAATAATAAAACAGCCTTAATTGCTTGGAATGGTGGTTATATTTTAAATCCTGAGCTAGTAGGAAAGCTTGGCTTGCCGGAATCTTATATAGGATCCCCACTCGGACTTTTAATCACCGATGGGCAAGTCGTCTGCCCTCCTTTGTTTAACAAAGCTGCTTTATTAATCGATAATAAGGGAGGTATGTCAGTCAGAAAAGTCTGCTCAAATACAGGTATGTTGGTTAAATTTGGAAATACCGAATTTGAACTAACAGCCAAAAACTATAATCAATCAGATTTAAACAAGGAAATTATTTATTACGATTTGCTTTATCCCCGTGAAGAGATTGCTGCCAAAGACAGGTATATTATAAGAATTTCTGGAAATACTATAAAAGAAATAATCGAACCGGGTAATAGCAGTGTACAAAAGATAATTCCGGTTGGCTTAACATTTAGTTTTAGCAAAGAGTCTTTTTCATATGATATAAAAGAAGGTGATAAAATCAAGATTACAATGAAAGGTCTTGAAGATATTGAACATGCTATTGGCGCGGGCCCTCATTTAATTGACAACGGAGAGATTATTTTGGATATGGAAAAGGAAGGATGGACGACAAATAACTCAATAAGAACTCAGGCTGCAAGACTTGATTATACCGATATGCGAGGCCCCAAAATTGCTATAGGAATAGATAAGAAGAATGATTTTTATGTGTTGGTAATAAATGGTAGAATACGTGAATCGGTTGGAGCAACACATTTTGATATGGCGAAAATTTTACTGGACGCAGGAATGGTTTCTGCAATGGGATTTGATCCAGGAGGCAGTAGCACTTTGGTTGTTAATGGAAAAACATTAAATATTTCTCCATATAACAAAGAATATGAAAAAAACATTTATGCACTTCCTCCAGAACCAAGGGCTGTATCAAATGCTGTAATTGGATATATAGAATAAAGTAAAGAGTTTTTCATACAAAAAAAATCCCACAGAAAACTTTTGTAGTTAGCAAATATTGTAATACTATTATAGTACAATTAACTATTATTTTTAACCAAATTAATGAAGCAATTTATTGAATTCTTAAAACGTGTAAATGAGAAACAGCTAAATAAGAGGGATTTACAAAAACTTGAAGGTATTGATCTTCTTAGGGAAAAACTCTTTTATAGTATTTTATATGTTGCTTTATTTATTGGTTTTTTGGCTTATCTACCAGGAGTTATACAAGTCTGTAAAGGAAAGCATTGGGGTATTGTAATAATTGATTCTGTTGCATACTTTTCGATAATTGCAATGTATTTTTTTAATTGGATATCGACGAAGTATAAAATTTTCACTCTTTTGTTTTTGTCATATGTACTAGGTATATTTTTAATTGTTATGCTTGGACAATATGGTGCAGGCTTAATATGGCTAGTAGGTTTTTCTATTTTGGCTTCACTATTTTTAGGATTTAAGCAGGCTCTATATACAGCGTTATTAAATACAATAACAATTATTATAATCGGTATAGCTATTAAATTTAATGTACTAAACAATTTGTTTCTTGCAGATTATTCTTTGTTGGCATGGACAACTATTGCTATTAATTTGTTTGTTGTAAATATTATTTTAACAGTTTCGGTTGTGTATTTCATTAGAGGTTTAGAGAAATCTTTGTTAAACGAGCAGAAACTAAAGGAAAAACTTAAAAAGAAAAGCGAGCGTTTAATTACTGCTAAGGTGAAAGCGGAAGAATCAGATCAATTAAAATCGGCTTTTCTGGCAAATGTTAGTCATGAGTTTCGCACTCCAATGAATGCCATTCTAGGTTTTACAGAGATAATGCTTTATACAGATGCATCAGAGGAAAAAAAAATTAAATATCTTGAGAATATTCAAAGTAGTGGAGAGCAATTGCTACAAATTATTCACAATACTATTGAATACTCTAAAATAGAAATGGGAACTATTGAATTCAATGCTGAAAAAGTTGAAATAAAACATGTGTTTGAAAAGCTCTATGAACAATTTAAAACGAAAGTCCCAAAAGAAGTTGAATTTGAATTTGCTGTGGACAATTCAGAAGGAAATAGTTTTATTATTACCGACAAGGAAAAGCTAATTCAAATATTTTCAAACCTTATTACAAATGCTTTTAAGTTTACTTTTAAAGGGAAAGTAAGTTTTGGACAAGTTGAATCTACTCAGAATGATTTTTATAAATTCTTTGTAAAAGATACCGGAATAGGAATACGAAAAGAAAAGCAAAAAGATATTTTTACTCGTTTTCATAAAGAAGACGATTTTAAAGAAGGAACAGGTTTAGGCTTATCTATTAGTGCTACCTTAATAGCTCATATGGGAGGCAGAATATGGCTCGATTCTGAACCATATAAAGGAACTAAATTCTATTTCATATTACCTAAAAAACTTACGGTTAGATAATTATAGGTTTTTGTTTACTGAACTTTTATGAATTATTTAGGCAACAAACCTTAAACTTCTTTCCACTGCCACAAGGACAAGAATCGTTTCTTCTGGTCTCACTTTTCTTTTTTCTTCCTTTATATTTTTTGGCTAAATCAACAGTGAATATTTCTTGTAATAGTTTATACATTTCCGGATGTTTATTCTCAAGTAGTTTAGGCCTTTCAAAAAAATATTCTGAAATAACAGGAAAGAATTCTTCCTGGCTAACGCCACCATATGCATTAATGTCTGAATCTAAAGCATGTATAGCTTCCATTTCAGTTTTTATATGCGCCAACCATGGAATTGAATATTGTTTATCGAGTAGGAGTGAGGGTATCCCATCTATTATCCCATCTGATTTATCAATCAGGTGAATAAATTCATGTATACCAACATTTTTTTTATCAGCATTGTTATTAAATCCGGCATGCAGAGCAGATTTTGAAAGAATCATTTTTCCTTCCATAACTCCTGTGCCAACCATTCCCTGAATTCTTTTATCATTTCCAGATATAGAATAATTTTCATTAAAAGCAGTTGGATATACTATTACCTCATTCAGATTTCTATATTCCCATTCAGGAAATTCAAAAACAGGAATAATAGCACTTGCTGCAACTAATAATTTATCCTGAATGTCAATATTGGTATTTACCCCAATTATGTTTGTTGTTGAACGAAAATGTTGAATACGATTTTCAAAACACTTTCTATCATCGCCATTCAATTCTCTATAGAACTCTACTTTGTCTTCAAGGAATTTTTTATCTTCTTCACTAATCGGTTCAACGACTCTTTTCTTTTTTTTGCTTTTAATTAGGATGAAAATAATTACAATTAAACCTAAAATATAAAATACCTCCATGAAAATGCTTTAATTGAAAAATATCAGTTTAAAACTAAACCTTTTTACTTTTTAATCTCAATAAAGATTAAATAAAAATATGATTCATAAGCATAACGTTTAAACCTAAAATAATAAGAGACCGTCTTATATTGACAGCCTCTTATTATTTAAAATTCTTATTCAATTTTACTTGACCATAAACTTCTTCATTATAGTCTCTTCGCTATTAGATATTTTTAATACATAGATACCTGTTGGTAATTTGGAAACATTTAGCTCTTTTACATTTGTAAGATTTGCGTTTTCACTTATAACCAAATTACCATTCATGTCAAATACCGAAAGTTTGGATAATATATTTTTCTCAGTGGGATAGCTTATTAATAGAAAGTCATTGGTAGGCACGGGCCATAATGACAAAGTGTTATCATGTTTTTTGATATTATCTAAACTGTTTGGTTGCGGAGGAATCACTGGTTCATAAACCTGAGCCACTTCTTCAGCTGACAATGCATAGTTAAATATTTTAAAATCATCAATTCTGCCATTGAATAAAGGATCGGTAAAAAATTGACTACGACCTATATAATTTAGCACAGGTTTAAAATCGATAGGAAGTATGGTAAATGCATCAGAACTATCTACAACTACTCCATTGACATATAGTCGTGCATCATCCTTGTTTAAAGTTACTGCAACATGTGCCCACACATTTTGAGATAATACAGGTGCATTCAAGGTTTGCTCTTCTGCTCCATTCTTTATTGCAAACCTAAGTTTTCCACTCGCTGAACTTGTGGTTAAAAACATGTATTCAGAATTATTGTTTCCAAAATCGAAAATCCTTTGCCATGTAGAGCCACCTTTCCAATATACCCAGGTTGCTATTGTTATTTCTTCCTGATTAGCAATAGTCGTTGGTAATTGCACGAAAGCATCTGTACTATTTAGCGCTAACGACAGAGATCCTTCTTTACCCTCTGCAAAAGATATATCTCCAAGAGATGCGCCATGATTTAAATTTATTGAACTATCATTCAAATTGTCCTCAAAGGTGTAGTAAGCTACTAAACTTGAATCATTAGTTGAAGTTGCGTTAACTTCTAGTGAATAATCAGAACTGTTCAACGAGTTATCGATTGCTTTTATAACATAATAATAAGGTTTAGCAATGCTTGCACTATTATCTAGAAAAGATGTTGAGGTAACATTACGGGCAATTGTATTATAAGGTCCTCCTGCCGATTCTGAGCGGAAGATGGTATATCCAGCCACATCGGATTCTGGATTTGCTGACCAGTCTAATTGTATTGATTCTGCATTTGCTTTTGCGACAAGATCACTTGGAGCACTTGGAGCATTAAACTCCACTTCTGCTCCAACTGGAAGAAATCGCCACTGTTGGCTTGTTCCACCTCTTTTTTCATATTGTTCAATATTTGCTCCATCGTTAGTACTGGCACCAGCAACATTTAAACAGTAGGAACTCCAACGACTGCGAATAAAGAACCAACCATCTGAAGCATACTCAAGATACCACTGTTGGTTTGCACTTTTAGAATCGCCGTACATACTAATATTTCCTCCATTGTCCAATGAAAAATTTAAAATATCGAGAGATTTAACACTGTTTACATTCATAATAGTAAAATAGCTAAAATCACCACCTATTCTAGAGTCAACAGGGGTTACATTCCATTGCTGATAGGTAGCTCCAGTATTAGTACCTTGTTGAACATTAGCTCCGTTATTTAGAGAACCATCAGCTACCTCCATCACTTTACCGCTAGCACGATTAACTAGTATATATTTTCCATCAATTACAGGTTGAATATCATCTCCCCAAGTGATATTTACAACTCTTTCAGCATTGGTTTGTCCAGTTTGGTAACCTGTACCACCTGGCATTACCATTGTGTATTCATGTTGTGGTCCATAACCATCATAAAACACAGCCCTATCTTTCGAGAAAAATCGATAGGTAGTTGTTGCCGCTTGGCGTTCTGACGTACCACCAAATGCTTGTACTTTACCTCCAGTGCCACGATAGACCGATGCCGCAGTCCAGTTATCGCGGTGTTCTGCATAACCAAGTCGCTTACCATCACTGGCTTTTACAAATTCTCCACGAGCAAACTCTGCAGTTCCCCACCAGATACCGGTTTGCATACCATATTCAACGCCAACCATAGCCTCCATTACATTGTGCAACTCATCATTTGTGGCATGATTATCATCAAGTCTTACCGATTTATAAAAATCGGCATAGTTGTCGAAACTGCCTGCAAGCTGGTGGGTATTTCCTTCGTCTAATCTGTCTTTTAGATAGTAGTACCAAGGCATGGCTTGGTCGCAATTGAGAGTGTTACCACCAGAAATTCGAACATTGTCGAAATGAGGATTATTCTTCAACTCTCCAGCAATATTATAAAAGTCGCTAATATTACCTTGTCCGGTTGCTGTATAATCAGGCTCGTTGAAAGGAGAAACTGTAACTATAGTGTGCCCTTGTTCCTCATGGAGACTTGCTGTTGTGTCAATAAGTTGTGCCCAACCTGCAGGATTATCATTGAACCAGGAATGAACACTTGGATGGTCGCAATTGAGTACTATATTCATATTAGAACGTAGCCTATTATTAATAATATTTATTCGTTGATTAAGCTTAGCAAGTTCCGCGGCTTTAAGACCTCCATTAACTAAGGAATCAGTTGGTGTAAACGATGATCTTACTATATCTACTCTACTAACTCCCATAAAACCAACGCCACGACGAATATTATCTTCACTAAGCCACGCCAAATCTAACCCCCAAATTATAGGTTTGGAAACGCCAGTGTCTAACACGTTATATGAGATCGAGCGATCTGGAATAGGTTGAGCAACCAGGTTATAACTAGTACTGGTTGTTTGTGCATTAATATTAGTAGTTACTATCCCTAGCAATAAAAAAAATGACAATAATGTAATTCGTTTTTTCATAATATTTTGTCTAAGTTTCATAAGAATATAAACAAACCAACAAGTAAGATAAAAAGGGCTGGTTAAAATTTTCTCCTTTAATTTAATATCTATACAAAGTAATATAGAAAAAGTAATTATTTAACCTTAATCCAATCAATTACAAGTCAGAATATCGTCATATTTAATTCTTTTTAAATTCAGTGATTCATTTATTAATGGTAAAAATATTTAACATGATTATTTTTTATACGGTTAATTCTAGAAAAATGTTTTTATGGCTAGTGTTTTTTTGTATCGAGAGTCTACATCATCGGCTATAATTCTTAAATAAATATTATAAATAGTGAAGATTTATGTCACAAATTTCAAACATATTCGAAGCTTGTTTTAGTTTTGTTATTGACTATTTGCATTGTTTTTTCATATATTTTTCCTAAATTATCTTGGTATTGATGAATTAGTGACCATTATTGACTAATAACAGAAATACTATTTGATAACGAACTTTTATTTTTGCTTGACGAGGAAATGTATGATTGGTGTTGAACAAATACTCAAATTTTATTAGACTAGTGTCTGTTTTTAAAAACATAAAAGATTAAACTATGATTTTTAAAAATATAAGGATTCGCTTTAACATAAAAATGAACGATTTAATTTTTGGATTGTTTTGTATTAGGCTATCCGCAAGTGCAATTTCAAAAGTACCCCCCGTTAGTCTTTTAAACAAAAACAGAGTATTTAATTCTTCTATTAAACTACTTCTGATATTAACCAAAGCTCTATGTAGTAAAAAAAATAATTATTTTGTGTCAATATTATGAAACAAAATGGATATTGATCGTATAATTGAAATAGTAAAACAACAAAAAAATTCAACCTCTATAGCAGCTTGCAATATAAATGAGGTAGGATGGATGGTTATTGCTTCTGATCAGAACTTTCCTTCTGATATTAGTAATGTGAAAAAAGATAATACATGTATTATCTACCCTAACCTAGTTATGGATGGTTATTGCTTCAACATAAACAAACAGTTTAACATAGAAGGATTTAAAATATATGAACAAAATATACTGGATAATAAAGTAAACAACTCTCTGAATATAGAGCCATTATCCTTAGGAATTTTATTTAGTAAAAACAACACTCCCACAACGCGGGAAAATATTTTAATTAATCAATAGAATGATGGAAAAAAGATATTGGAAACCATTGATACCTCTAGTAATAAGAACTGGATTAATACTAGTTTGGAGTTTATGGTTAGTCTCCTGTCATGAGGACTATGAATTAGATGATAAAGAACCAGAATGGCTGGGTGCAAGCATTTATGATTACCTAAAAGAAAATGGTAATTATAGCTATTATGTAAAACTTATTGATGATACAGAATATAAACCGGTATTATCAAAAACAGGTAGTAAAACAGTTTTTGTTGCCAACGATGAAGCCTTTGAACGTTTTTTTAAAAGCAATAAATGGGGAGCTACAAAATATGAGGATCTATCCAAAAATCAAAAAAATTTACTTCTAAATTTCTCTATGATAGATAATGCTTTCTTAATAGAAACCCTCTCCAATTATTTTGATGGATCTTTAAACATAGGTACAGCCATACGTCGAAAATCTTCTGTATCTGTATCTGATAATGTTTCTTTTGAGTCGGAAGATGACCTTCCAAATACATCCTGGTGGGATAAATATCGTACCAATGGAATATATTTAGTAAAAGATGCAACAGATTGGCCAATTGTACACTTTCTTGAAAGCGGGTTAAATAATGCAGGAATTAGTAATAGCGATTTTCAAATGATAACAGGTGTTGAACGAAAGAATGATGATGCCTATATTTTTGATACTAAAATAATAGAAAGAGATATTACTTGTAAAAATGGTTACATACATGTTTTGGAAGATGTTTTATTTCCAAAAGAGAATATAACCGAATATCTTCGTCAAAATCCAAATACACAAATCTTCTCTAAATTAATTGACCGATTTAGTGCACCCTACTATAATGCTACTGTAACAGAAACATATAATAGGAACAACAGTGAGAATCCTATTGATTCTATTTTTGAGAAAATTTATTTCTCTGGAAATGATGGAGCGGTCCTATATCCGGATGGCAGGAAAATCAGTACAACAATATTACTGCCTTTTAATCCTGGAATGAATGAATATATTAGAAATGGAAGTGCGTTTCAAGCAGATATGGCAGCCGTGCTTGCTCCTAACGATGATGCTTTGAATGCTTATTTTGAATCTGGTAGCGGTTCTATTCTTAAAGAAAGATATGGCAGTTGGGAAAAAGTTCCTGATGATAAGGTAATTTTATTAATTAAAAGACATTTAAGAGAATCTTTTCTTGCAACAGTTCCTGCACTTTTTGGTCAGATGACTGATAATTCAAATTCACCAATACCTGCCTCTAGATCAGATATTGTCAACTCATATGTAGGCCTAAATGGAGTGATATATGAAACCAATAAAGTGTACTCACCTGATGATTATGTATCAGTTTATGCACCTGTATTATTTAGCGAAAAAACAAAAGTATTTAATAAGCTTATTTTCGATAGTAAATACACATTATATTTAAATTCCCTGATTAGTACTTACAGTTTATTAGTACCTACTGATCAATATTTCATTAATTATATTGATCCTGTAGCCTTCGCTAAGGATGTAAAAGTGGCATTGAAATACAAGTATGTTGCAGAAGATGATAAAATATATGCAACAGTTTACAGTTTTGATGTGAATACAGGAATAGTTGGAGACTCTTTAACAGAAATCAAGAATCAAGCTTTTATACAAAATCGTTTACTAGATATTCTTGATTCTCACATTGTTATTGGAGATATTGAATCTGGATCTAAATACTATTTCACAAAAAATGGTAATACTTTAAAAATTGAAGGATCTGGCCAAGGGTTACAGATTCAGGGTGGTGATGATATAGAAAAAGGTGTTTCTGCTAAAGTTGTTTCTAACGGTGTTTATAACCAAGAAAACGGAAAGACATATTTTATTGACAAGCCAATACAACCTCCTTTACGGTCTGTATATAAAATTCTTAGTCAAACACCCGAATTCAGCGATTTTTTTAATTTAGTAAATGACTTTACTAGCGCTGGGAATCAAATTTTTGTTAAAAAAACTAATTTTTTTGGAATTGATTTTAACGTTGCTTTATTTAATACCTTCAATTATACTGTTTATGTTCCAACGAACGCAGCTATTCAACAAGCAATTACAGATGAGGTAATTCATGATTGGAATTATATTAATTTAATTACAGATGAAATTGAAAAAAATGCTGAAATAGAAAAACTGGAACGTTTTTTAAGGTATCATTTCCAGGATAATTCTGTATACGTTGGTGATAACCCGGTTGATGGAAAATATCAAACAGCAACAATTAAAACTAACGATAGCAACTCTTATTTTGGAACTTATAAAAATAAATACTATAAAATTGGTGTAGTTACTAGTGGTTCATCACTTGCTCTTACAACCGAAAGTGGGGGAACAGCAAATGTAATTACGACTAATGGATTATATAATCTTATGGCTCGTGATTACATTTTCAGTGATAATCCACAAGCCTTTGCAGAAGCAGATGGATCTGGTGCAGGTACGAATTTTGTCACTTCAGAAATAACCACCTCGTCAACAGCTGTTATTCATCAAATCGACAATATTTTGAATTTCGAATAAAACAACAAAAAAATGAAATTGAAAATTGCAGGAACAATTATTATAGCTTTTTTGCTTTTACCTAACATAACTTTTGCTCAGGAAAAGGTAATTCAAGGAACAGTAACTCAGGCATCTGATGGACTACCATTAATAGGTGCAACAGTTGTTGAAAAAGATAATACAAAAAGAGTAATTAATGCTACTGTTACCGACTTTAACGGACATTATGTAATTAAAATCAAAAATCCGAATAACAAGCTTGAATTTAGTTTTGTTGGTTATGTGACCTCAATCAAAGAAATTAATGCTAGCAATTCAATTAATGTTAAGCTGGAAGATGATACTCAAGAAATAATGGAGGTGGTTATTACGGCGGAGAAGAAACATTCAGATGGTACCTTTGCAATACCTCAGGCTGAAGTATCTAACGCAGTACAATCTATAAGTACCAAAGAATTAGACGGAATTCAGACTACTTCTATTGATGATGCTCTTCAAGGAAGAATTGCTGGTTTTGATATTGTATCCAACTCGGGAGATGCCGGAGCTGGTACATCAATGAGAATTAGGGGAACTACATCAATTAACGGGAACAGCGAACCACTTATTGTTGTAAACGGAATACCCTATGAGACAGAAGTTGATCCCTCATTTGATTTTAATACTGCTAATCAGGAACAATTTGCAGCAATGCTTAGTATAAACCCAGATGACATTGAAGAAATAACTGTTTTAAAAGATGCTTCATCAACTGCAGTTTGGGGATCAAAAGGAGCAAATGGTGTATTAGTAATAAAAACTAAAAAAGGTGTAACTGGAAAAACTCAAGTCCAGTATTCATATAGAGTTACAGGTGCAGTTCAACCACGAGGTATGAACATGTTGAATGGTGATGATTATACCATGATGATTAAACAAGCATACTTTAATCCTTACCAAGACGAAGAAGCAGCCAGTGATCCAGAGTTTTTATATGATAAAGATTTCTCAGAATACGAGAACTTTAATAACAATACAGACTGGGTTAAGGAAGTTACTCAAATTGGTGTGAAACATGATCACTATCTTACTCTTACGGGAGGTGGTGAGCGTGCCAGGTTTAGAGTTTCTGGTGGTTTTCTGAATGAGAAAGGTACGGTTATCGGGCAAGGATTAGATAGAATTTCAACTCGCGCATACCTTGATTATTCTGTATCAGACCGTCTAAAGTTTATTTCAGAATTATCATATACTTTTTCAGATACTGACAGAAACTGGACATTGAATGAGAATACATGGGAATGGTGGAACCCCGATAATTATACTTTGCTAGGAATTGCATATCGAAAAATGCCAAATGTTAGTGTTTATCAACAAAATAGTGATGGTACTAATACTGATATATATTATAATATATCACGAACATCAGAGCTTCATGAAGAACAGCGCAATTTAAGAAATCCAGTAGCTTTGGGAAAATTAGCTCAGAAAAATATTAAAAACTACCGGATATTACCAACCTTCCGTTTGCAGTATGATTTCCTTGATCCAGAAGTAAAACAGTTGCGTTATAATATGTATGTATCTTTTGATATAGACAATAGTGAAACAACAAAATATATACCTCGGGAGGTTTCAAATTCTACCTGGAATAATGGATTAGTCAATTATGGTGAAAACTATGATACTGAAAGCATGACAGTAATGGTTGATAATAATATTACATGGCAAGCTATTAAAAATACAAATCACAATCTATTACTTTATGGTTCGGTTCAACTTAGAACAGGTAATAAAATCAGTCGTGGTATGGGAACTTCAAATTTGCCATCTGGAGAGGTTCTTGAGGCATATTCAGAAGGCTATTTGAGGTATTTGAATTCAGGTCGCTATTTTTATAGATCAAATGCTTTTCTCTTAAGAGCACATTATTCATTTTTAGGTCGTTATATTTTGGGTGGTACATTTAGACGAGATGGAAGTACTAAATTTGGTGATGATTATAAATATGGTAATTTCCCTGGCATTTCGGCAAAGTGGATTATTTCTAATGAACCTTTTTTGAGTGGAACAAATGGTTGGTTAAGCACCCTAGCAATTCGTCCAAGTTGGGGTATTAGTGGTAATCAACCCTGGCAAGAATATCTACATTTCAGTCGTTATGAATCTTATGAGCGATATATTGACATGACAGCATCTCTTCCGTCAACTCTTCGACTTTCAGGATTAAAATGGGAAACAACAGAATCAAGTAATTTAGGTTTTGATTTAGGTTTCTTCGAGGATCGATTTGTTTTTGATGTTAATTTCTACCATAAAAACACGAAAGACCTCTTATTTGAAAATCTAAAACTCCCTAGTTCAACAGGTTTTGGTACAGTACCTGTACAAAATATTGGTGAAATGAATAATGATGGTTGGGAGCTTAATTTCTTTACATATAAGGCTATAAAAATTAATGAATTAACCATTGATTTTAATTTTAATATTTCAAACTATATTAACACTATTGTCGAGTTACGGGAAGATGTTTTGGATCAATATAATGTTGATTTTGATTACAGAAATGGCACTTATCTAACGAGAATACAGGAAGGAAATTCTTATGGATCAATCTATGGGTTCAGATATAAAGGTGTTTATCAATACAATGATTATATTCCTGGCGAACAAGAAAGTGCTCCAGTAATTCGAGATGCCGATGGTAATGTACTATTTGATGAGGATGGAGAGACTATTCCAATGTATTTTGCTTATGGAAAGAGTAATGCTTATGAATTTAAGGGTGGTGATGCCATTTATGAAGATATTAATAGCGATGGAAATATAGATGAGCTTGATATAGTTTATCTGGGTAACTCAAACCCAAAATTTAACGGTGGATTTGGCACGACTATTCGTTTTAGAGGATTTTCGCTTAATGCATTCTTTAATTTCAGATATGGCAACAAAATTGTGAATAACGCCAGAATGTTGGCAGAAAACATGTACACACTAAACAATCAGAGCACTTCTGTTAACTGGCGTTGGAGAAAAGATGGTGATGTAACAACCATGCCTCGTGCTCTTTATTACCATGGTTACAATTGGTTAGGAAGCGACCGCTATTTAGAAGACGCTTCGTTTGTACGTTTAAAATATCTAACGTTAAATTACTCTTTTCCGAAATCAGTGCTTGAGAAGATTAAAATTCAACAACTTAGTTTGTATTTCACTATAAACAACATATACACATGGACTAAATATACCGGTGTTGATCCTGAAGTTGGATACGGAAAATTTGGTGTGAGTATGGATAATTCCAACACACCAAGATCACAAGATGCAACATTGGGTATAACCATAAAATTTTAAAAAAAATGAAAATGGCACGAATATTTTCAATAGTATTTATTGCAATATCTCTAATGATAGCTGTTGGTTGCTCTGATTGGCTCGATATTAAACCAGAGAGCCAAGTTGTATTAGAGGATTTTTGGCAAGACGAAACCCAGGTTAATCAAGTTTTGTCAGCATGCTACAGGTTAATGACTGAATCTGATGTTATGAGTAAAATGTTGGTTTGGGGTGAATTACGTTCAGATAATGTGACTTTTGGTTATGATGTTTCGGAAGACATGTCCGAAATACTCAATATTGATATTACACCGAAAAATGAGTATAATCATTGGGGATCGTTTTATACAATAATTAATAACTGCAACACTTTTTTACATTATGCTCCAGATGTAGTCAAGCTTGATAAAAATTTTTCGGAATCAGAACTACATTCTTTGGAAGCCGAAGTTTTAACAATACGAGCCCTTACTTATTTTTACCTTGTTAGAACTTTCAAGAAAGTACCCTGGAATAATACTCCTAGTATTGATGATACGCAGGATTATATGGTTCCGGATACAACAAGTGAGTTTATCCTAGGTAATATCATAGCAGATTTAAAAATAGCATTACCAAATGCGCGGGGTAAGTTTGATAAAACTGAGTATACTAAGGGTCGTATTACAAAAAATGCCATAAGAGCCCTATTAGCTGACATATATTTATGGCAACAAGACTATAGCGGATGTGTTCAAATGTGCGACCAAATATTGGATGATACAGAACAAGGTTTGGCATTGGTTAACGGCAAGGATGTTTTAAAAAAAGTGTTTGATGAAGGAAATTCATCAGAAAGCATTTTTGAATTACAATATGATGATTTAATTCGAAGAAATGATGTTATAAATGACTATTTTGGTGTCAAAGGTGATAGAAAAGGAAAATGGTCTTTTCCAAGTAATTTAATACTTCCGGAGAGTAGTAGTAGGATATTTAATGTTAATGTTGGTTCTGGAAAAGAAAGTGAGAACGATCTTCGTGAAATCGATTTTCTTAATCCAAAACTAGAAAGTGATAAATATTTTATATTTAAATATGCAGGAATACGCGAAGGAGAAGATGCATTAAGAAGTTCATATTTATATAGAAGCAGCGACAAAACAGTTAACTGGATTGTATATCGTTTATCAGATGTTATTCTAATGAAAGCAGAAGCACTAATTCAACTCGAAAGTAATAATGCTGAAGCTATGGAATTAATAAATACTACCTATTTAAGGTCAAACCCAGATCTATTAGGCGTTGGTTTAAAAATTGAAGATTATAATCTAAAGTCAGAATTAGAAAAATTGATTTTGCGTGAACGACAGCGAGAACTAATGTTTGAAGGTAAACGTTGGTTTGACTTAATGCGTTTAGCTCTAAGAGCTAATGAAACAACTCCCCTACTAAATTATGTTGGGAGAAAATTTTCTGGATCGTCTACAGCACATTTGGTAAGAATGTCGATCATGGATGCTCTTTATTTACCAATACATCCAGATGAGCTAAGAACAAATAGAGCATTAGAACAAAATCCTTATTATGAGCTCACAGGAGAGAATAACTATTAGCTTTAAAATAATATTATTATGAATAAGATAAGAATTAATATACACAACAATTATAGTATTTTACCAAGGTTTTTGAGAAGATGCGGCTTTATTAGTCTATATTCTATAATCCTTATTTGCATTCTAATACTTCCAGGCGGATGCTCAGAAGATCTTGGTGATAAGATCTATACTGAAACAGGAGAAACTGTTGGTCAATATCTTTCTAATCGACCTGAAACTTATTCCGAGTTTTCAAAAATGCTTGAAAAAACGGAAGTTATTGGATTATTAAATGCATATGGTAAGTATACTTGTTTTGCTCCTGACAACGATGCAGTATTTAGGCTTTATGAGTTGAGGAAAAAAAAGTCAATTGATGATTTCCCTATTGATACCTTAAAAAAGATTGTTTATGATCATATTATCAGAGATGTTATTATTCCTTCAGGTAATTTTGTAAATGGTTTCCTACCAAACTTAACTATGAGTGGTCGTTATATTAATATTGGCTTTGAAATTGGCAATGAAAAAATTACTTATCATGTTAATTCTACTTCACAAATCCGTGAAAAAGACATACAAGTCCATAATGGAATAATTCACTCTTTAAGTGAAGTTTTATTGCCCACTGAAAATACACTGGTTGAGGTTATTTCAAGTAATGCAAAATATTCGATGTTTTACGATGCATTAATTGAAACAGGGTTGTATGAAAAACTTGAGGCTATTAGGGATGATAGTTACGATCCTGGAAGCTTAATTGAAAAAGATAAAACGATAATAGCACAAGATATTCTCCAACGCGTCCCTCGTGAACGAAAATATGGCTTCACTGTCTTAATGGAAAGTAATGAAACCTTAATTGCAAATGGTATTACAGATCTGGTTAAAATGAAAGAATATGCTAAACTTGTATATGACCAAATGTATCCTGAAGATTCTGGTATTACTGATCCAAAAGACAGCAGAAATAGTTTCAACAGGTTTGTAGCTTATCATTTAATTAATAAGAAACTATCAAGTAAATTTTTTATTGAAAAATATGACAATACAGGTTGGTTTTATGATTCTAAAGGCACAACTCACTCGGTTAAAACAGTTGATATGTTTGAGTATTTGGAGACCATGTGTCCGAATACATTAATTGAGGTAAGAACGCTACGTTCAAATAACAATGAGTATAATGTGTTTAATATGATTGAAAGTGGAGAAGCAGTTCGCCTAACTGATGATTTTGATAACGATGCAATTAATGGTGTTTTCCACGAAATAGATAATATGTTGGTTTATTCTACAGAAGTAGATCGAATGTTATCAAGTAAACGCCTAAGAATGGATGCTGCAAGTTTCTTCCCAGAATTCACAAATAATAATATTCGTGTTGGACATGCATCTATTGATCATCCATCTGAAAGATGGGAAATTCCTGATGGATATGTAGAAAGGCTTAAATTATCTCCAAATACTATTTTTCAGTATATCAACTCAGATGATCGATTTTTAGATTATCAGGGTGATGAAGTTTTTATTATTGCATGCTTGTATGATTTTGAGGTTACTACACCACCCATACCCGCAGGAACTTATGAAGTTCGTTTTGGTTATCAGCCTACACGTGGCAGAGGGGTTGCACAACTATATTGGGATGGTGTGCCTTCAGGTATACCATTAGATTTATCCATTTTAGCAAACGATCCTAGGATCGGACATGAAACACCCGGAGAAAACATTGATGATTTGGAGGGATTTGAAAATGATAAAATGATGCATAACCGCGGATATATGAAAGGACCCGCAAGTATTAAAGTTATAGATGAAGCTTACTATTCCGGAACCGGAAGAGAGAGCCCAGCAGTACTTAGGCGAGTTTTAGGAATTTACAATTTTGACAAAACCACTACGCATATATTTAAAGCTAGTGCTGTTGAACAAGGAGAGTTTATGTTTGATTATTTAGAATTTGTGCCGTTGGAAGTTCTGGAATACGAAGATATTTATTAAAGACATTAATATTATTTGAAATGAAATTTTTGCATCTAAGAAAAATTTTGCCATTCATCTTTTTATTAAGCGCTTTGCTTATAATTGATTGCGATAATAAATGGGATGAACATTATAACCAAGAATCATTTGATTTACCTGAAAATAACTTGAAAGAGTTAATTGAGGGAAACACTCAGTTAAGCACTTTCTATAAGATGCTTGAAAGTTCAGGTTATGATAAAATCATTAACGAATCTCAATCATATACAGTTTGGGCTCCTGTAAACGATGCTCTAAATGGAATTGATATTACAGATACCAAATTGGTTAATGAAATTGTTAAAAACCATATAACCAGAGGTCAAATAACTACATCAGATGTAGATATACTTCCAATTAGAATGCTAAGTGGAAAAATTATTGATTTTGCTATAGACGGCAATGGCTATCGATTTGGAGGAACCTCTGTTATAAATTCGAATGGAGTTGCAGCAAATGGACTAGTACATATAATTGATGGATTTGAACCATTTATAAACAATCTATGGGAATATATCGGGGAGTATGAGAACCTAGACTCACTGCGCACCTACCTTTATGGACTAACAAAAGAAGTATTTGTTCCAGAAAGAAGTACTGAGTATGGAGTTAACGATGATAATCAAATTATTTATAGTGACTCAGTATTTGATTATTCAAATATTGTCTTGGATAAATTAGGCACTATTGATAATGAAGATAGTACTTATACTCTCATTATACCTGATAATACCGCATGGAACGAAGCATACAATCGTATTGAAGGATTCTTCAATTTTCCAGAAAACGGTGGAGGACAAGAAAGAAAACATACTAAAACACAATATACTCTTGTTCAGGATATGTTTTTCAGGGGTCGAATCAAAGATCCAGAAAGCCAGAATTCTTTAGTTTCAACACAAGGAAATATTTATTACAACCCTGGACAACTATATACAAATGTTTATGAGACTACTAATTTGAGTAATGGCATAGCCAATATAACATATAAAATGCCTTTTGCTGATACTAGTTCATGGTATAAAGAAATTAGGGTGGAAGCCGAAGAAATAGAAGGTCGAGAAAGCATAAATGGCACAGTTTTTCCCAGAAATAGTTATGGATCAGGAATGGATGTGTCAGGTAACAAATACATTTATGTTGATCCTCCCTCTAATGGCGGGTCTAGTGTGAAGTTTTCAATACCCAATACACTTTCAGCAAAATATAATATTTATTGCGTATTTGTTCCTGCATCAATAAGTGATATTTCCGATTTTACTCCGACAAAAGTAAAGTTTGAATTGACTTATATTACCTTGGAAAATGGTGCTGTCTGGTACAAGGATATTATACCGGATTTAAATACAACATCACCTTTATTACCCACAAAAATGTTTGTTGATCAATTTGATTTTAAATATGCCAATATTATTGATGATGAATATGAAGATGTAGTTGTTAAATTAAAAGTAATTAATGATGTAACACCAGCAGAAGCGCAAGCTGGTGATTATAGCTACAAAATGAATATTGACTGTATCATTCTAGAACCTGTTTTAGAATAGGGCAAAAACTTTAATAAAGATGATTAAGACAAATAATATAACAGTAAAAATACCAGAATCAATTGAACTGATAAAGCGTATTCTTTCAATAATAGTAGTTGTTTTTGTGTTAAGTGGAGTAGCTTTTGGTCAGAATGATTCAACAAGCCTAGCTGCAAGTGATTATATCACAGGAATTGTTCGTGACGCAAAAACAAAAGAACCAATTGCTGCAGCACAAATTATAACGCTTAATAATAAAGCTGCAGCAACAACAGATGAAAATGGCTTATTTAAGATTAAAGTATATTCAAATACCGATGTCTTGCTCGTAAAGGCAATAGATTATAATGCCATTGAGTTTCCAATAAAGGAAGAAAACGAGTTAGTGATTGATTTATATACGGATGTTTTTACTGAATATTATTCTGATTTTGATAATATAACTGGTTTGAAACGCTCATCATATTCTACAAATTCTGCAAATAATATTACTAAAAGAGAAGATCTTTCAAAGACTTCGGTTGACGAAGTCCTTCATTCAAGTATGGGTGGAAATTTTCGTGCCATTAATCATTCAGGAACTAATGGAATAGGATCTTCCTTGTTTATTAGAGGATTAAATTCTATTAATCTAAACTCGCAACCACTTATTGTTGTCGATGGCGTAATTTGGAATAGCAATAATGAAATTAATTCTCTTCATGATGGATTTATTTGTAATCCCATAGATGATATTGATAAAATTGACATTGAAAGTATTACTGTTGTTAAGGATGGAACTTCAATCTATGGAAGTAAAGGTAGCAATGGTGTTATCCTCATAAAAACTAAGCGAGGTGTGGATATGGCCACCAAAATTACTTTTAATATGTCAATTGGGCTTATGGAAAGACCTGGAGGATTCCCATTAATGGATGGTGATGAATTTAAAGTTTATGCAACAGATTTGCTTAGTACTCAAGGTTTGACTCCACAATCAATTGATCAGATGAAATTTCTGAATGAAGATCCTTCATCTTCAACTTACAATAAGTTCCATAATGCCACCGATTGGGAAGATGGAATTTATAAAAACGGAATGTATCAAAATGTTAATATTAGTGTGAACGGTGGTGATGAAAGAGCTTTATATGCTTTTTCAATCGGATATACAGGAAACAAAGGTGTTGTGAATTCAACCGACATGCAACGTCTTAACACAAGATTTAATGCAGACTTTTTCCTTTCCGATATTATTGATATGGGGCTAAATATTGGCTTTACCAATATCGATAGAAATTTGGTAGATGATGGAGTAAATTTTTATACTTCTCCAACATATTTGGCTATGATTAAATCTGAATTTCTTAATCCATACTCCTATACCGCTATTGGAGAAATTACTACTGATTTAGAAGATGCTGACGTATTTGATGTTGGAAACCCACTGGCTATAATTGAAAACTCGCTTAATACGAATAAGCATTATCGATTGAATATGGGTTTAAAACCTGTTATTAAAATTACTCGTTTGTTGTCATTAAGTAATCAATTTGATTATAGCTTGTTAAAATATAAAGAATCACATTATAATCCAGTGATTGGTACTGCCATTATGGAAATTCCAGGGCAAGAAGATTCTGAGAATCTATACCAAAGCCAATTAGTGAGAGATAACAATTTTTTTAATGATCTGCAACTTCGATATAATAGAAAGATAGGCGACAATCACCGCACTAACTCAATCATAGGTATTCGTTACATCTATGATTCATATAACTCAGATTATGAAGAAGGACATAATACAGGCTCCGATCAAAAACGAGATTTAGAAAATGCAAAAGATTTAAGATATATAAGTGGAGTAAATAACGAAGTTAAATCTTTATCCTATTATGCAAATGTAGATTACAGCTTTGACAATCGCTATTTTCTAACAGCTGTCGTTTCTGTTGATGGGTCTTCACGATTTGGAAGAGAAACAGAAAGAGGTTTCCAAATGTTTGACTATAGTTGGGCAGTTTTTCCATCAATTAATGCTGCCTGGTTAGTTTCTTCTGAAAAATTCATGGCAAATGTACCTTTTGTTAATCTCTTAAAGCTTCGCACCGGATATGGTATTTCAGGCAATGATGAATATGACCCATATGCGTGGAGTACATATTTTAGTCCTATTCGTTTTATGGGTGTGGCAAACGGTTTATCAATATCAAATATTGGCAACTCGAAAATACAGTGGGAAACAACGAGTAAATTAAACTTTGGAATAGATTTGCATGCACTTAATAACAGGGTTGCCATTAGTGCAGACGTATACAATAACAATACCGATAACTTATTACATTTAAATGCTCTACCTGAAGTTGCTGGTTCAGGCTACTATTGGGTTAATGGCGGTAAAATGGCAAACAAAGGATTTGAAGTTAGCATAAATACTAAAGCTTTAAATTTGAGTAAATTAACTTGGGAAGTAGGAGCAAGTATCGGACATTATAAAAATAACATTACCTCTTTACCCGACGGAGACTTCATAACGAATATCTATGATGCTGACATTCTAAGTGCCACAGATAATCCGGCTGGCGTATTCTTTGGATATAAAACTAATGGAATTTTTGCTACCGAGGCTGAAGCAAAAGATGCAAACCTTAGAATAATTGATGAAAATGGAAATGAAAGTTTATTTACAGCAGGCGATGTTCATTTTACTGATATTAATCCAGATGGAATAATTGATGAAAAGGATAGACAATTAATAGGCGATCCTAACCCTGATTTTTATGGAGCATTCAATAGCGTATTAACGTATGGTAATTTTTCATTTGAAGCATTGTTTACATTTTCATATGGAAATGATGTTTATAATTACTTACGATCAAAAATTGAATCAGGAAGTAGTTTTGCGAATCAATCCACAGCAATGTTAAATAGGTGGACATATGAAGGACAACAAACAGATATGCCAAAGGTTTCATATGGAGATCCAATGGGAAATGCGCGATTTTCTGATCGCTGGATTGAAGATGGGTCATATTTTCGCTTAAAATCACTTTCACTATCTTATAAAGTACCCTTACAGAGCGCATTATTTGACCAGCTTACTATTTGGGCATCAGCAAAAAATTTGGTTACCCTTACAAATTATTTAGGAAGAGATCCAGAATTTTCTGCTAATAGTAATGTCCTGTACCAGGGGATTGATACTGGTTTAATTCCCCAGACCAGAAGTTATTTTATTGGGATTAAATTAAACTTATAGTTATTCTAATTTCAATAAAATTCTAAAAGATTTGAAAAACAACCAGTTAAAATAATTATTACAAAAATGAAAAAATTAAGCAATATATTTTTAAGCCTCCTGGTTTTAGTAGTTATAACATCCGGATGTGAATCTTTACTGGATACTAAAACTGATTCTCTGGTTTTCCCTGATGAGCATCAATTAAATTCTCCAAATGATACACTTTATTCCATGATAGGCATATTTTCCAAACTGGAAAAGCTTGCTGACCGTTATGTTTTATTAGGGGAACTGCGTAGTGATTTAATGGATGTTACATCAAATACCAGCCCAAGTCTTCTTGAAATATATAACCACAATATTTCAGAGAATAATCCATATAACAAAATTGAAGATTATTATGGTGTAATAAACAACTGTAATTATCTCATCAGCAATATAGATACTTCAATAGTCGCAAAAGGTGAAAAAGTAATGTACAAGGAATATGCAGCAGCAAAAGCTATTCGTGCATGGACATATATGCAAATATGCCTTAATTATGGAAGTGTTAAATACTTTGAACACCCAATTTTATCAATCAGTGAAGTTGATAATTATAGTATATATTCATTAACTGAGTTGATACCTGTTTTAATAAAGGATCTTGAACCATGGAAAGAAATTTCTTTACCAGGAGAAATATCTTTAGGAGAGATTGGCAGTAGTAGGTATTCATATTTTCCAGTGTCTTTTGTACTAGGTGATTTATATCTTTGGAGCGGAAAATATGAAGAGGCTGCAAAGGAATATTATGATTTAATTAAAAATAATAGTTATTTGATTCATATTTTTCTTAGGTCAACATGGACTGTAGAAAAAGGTGTTTTTGTTGAGAGAGAATTTAAAAATACAAATTGGCCGTTTGTCTTTTCTTCAGGAGTTGAACAAATAACAATTATCCCTAGTTCGACAGAGTATGGGAAGGGTGCTGAGCTAGATAGCATAACAACTACCAAAATTGAGATTATTCCTTCTGCAGTGGCTATAGACAACTGGAATAATCAACTGTACTACAACACTACAACGCAAGCAAGAGAGGGAGACTTACGAGGAGACATGGGTTCATATCTTAGCCCCAAGTCTGCATCGTATATAAACTCAGAATCCAAATCATATTTTGATTATTTGGATTTTGAGGGAAATTTCAATACATCAGGTAATGCAATTCTCAAGTATTTTATGATGACAGGAGAAACAGCGAGATTCATTACAATTTATAGATCTGGACTATTGTATTTACGATATGCTGAAGCTGTAAATCGTGCTGGCAAACCTAATCTTGCCTTTGCTACGCTAAAAAATGGTTTAAATTCAAAAACAATGGCCGTAGACACCATTGTGCCTCCACGAGAAAAGTACAGCTATATAACAACAGATGGAGGAGTTTTCTATGATTATGTGAATTTTGAAGACATAGTTTTTGATTATAATATTGGAATTCACGGGCGTGGTTGTGGTAATATTCAGTTATCAAAAGATTTTGTAATTGAAGAACAAAGTTCATTACAAGATTCAATTGAATGGGTTGAGAATAAAATTATTGAAGAATTGGCACTTGAAACAGCTTTTGAAGGCAATCGTTTTCATGACTTAATGCGTATCTCATTGCGAAGGACAGATCCTTCATTTTTAGCTGATAAAGTTTCAAAAAAATATTCCGACAATCAAGAAGCAATACGTACAAAATTATTGGATGAAAATAACTGGTATTTAAAGTGATTGAATTAGCTTCAAAAATATAATTGGCAAGAGTAAAAGTATTAAGAATGTTGTCTTCAATTAAGCTTTCTTTTAGAGTTTTGCTCTTTATTGGAGTTTTGTTGCAGGGCATAGGTGTAAAATCTCAAAATTGGCCATCGGGTATTCACGATCCTTCCAGTATGATTAAAGAAGGTAGTAAATATTGGATATTTGCTACAGGTGATGGAATCAATAGTAAATATTCTACCGATATGGTAACTTGGTCAGATGGCCCATCTCCATTTTCTAAAATTGAATTTCCCGATTGGATATTAAATTATGCGAAAACAGAGACTGATTCTTTTGGCGGAAACTTTTGGGCGCCAGATGTTATTTATATGAATAATCAATATTATTTGTACTATTCCTGCTCTGTCTGGGGAACAATGAATTCTTGTATTGGCTTGGTAATTAATAAAACACTCGATCCCGCTAATCCAGATTACGAATGGATTGATCAAGGAGATATAGGCATTTATAGTCCAGATTTTTCTCCAGAAGGTACCGGATGGAATGTTAATGCTATTGATCCGGCAATAATGAGAGGACATGACGGGAAAATATGGATGGTTTATGGCTCCTTCAATCGAGGAGGTATAATGATCACCGAAGTAGATTCTGTGACAGGGAAACCTTTTGGTACCAAGACATCAATTGCTAATTCTTGGACAGGCTCTGGATATGGTGAAGGTGAGGGTGGATGCATGTTTTATCGTAATGGTTATTACTACCTTGTTTACAATAAAGGTGGCTGTTGTAATGGTATCGCGAGTTCATACTACATGGTAATTGGTCGTTCCTTAAATCCAAGGGGAAACTTCATTGATAAAGAAGGTAAGCTTTTGCGAGTTGAAGGCGCAAGTAGTGGTGGTACTATTTTGCTTAAGCATGATGATAACAGAGGATTGGAAGATCGCTATTTTGGTCCTGGACATTTTAGTATTTTCAGGGAAAATAGTATTGATTATGTTTCTTTTCATTATTATTCGCCAAATGGTTATTATCCAAGTGAGGAAGCGAACTATAAAGGAGGGCCAACCCTAGGTCTTGCTATGTTGAAATGGGGAGAAGATGGATGGCCTGTTTTATCGTTTAATTTTATTGAAGATGGAGTTTACTCATTAACCAACTCCAATAGTAATAAGGTTATGGATATTAGAAATCATACAATTGATGAGAATGCTTATTTATGGCAATACAATTCAGACGATACAATTTCAACGCAAAAATGGTTATTTAAATCGCTGGGTACTGGAGAATATACTATTCAGAATTATGCTGATAACGAAATGTTTATTGAAGCAGCAGGTAACGATAACAATGAGATACTTCAAGTAACGACAGCATTTAATGAAGCAATAAATCAGAAATTTAGAATTATTAAAGATGCTGATGATAGGGTAATGGTATATCCATCAACAAAAGATAATATTTTTGAAATACCTTATGCTTATACTTCCGATTATCAAATTAAATTATGGCCAAACACCAACCATGCCTGTCAAAGATGGGTTATTAATTCTTTTGAAGTATCCTTCTCTGTTAGTGCTGAAGATGTGATTTTGAATTATAGCGATACGATTTTTAACGAAATAAGTATTTCAGGTAACGGATTATGGAGTGTGAAATTCGAAGATGACTCCTGGTTAAAGGCTTTTCCTGAATCTGGTACAGGAGAAGCAGTTTTGTCCATTCATGCTATGGCCAATACAACTGATTCAACACGAACAAATAAAATATTTATAAATTCCCATGCTGGCGAAGTAGACTCAGTTCTTGTTACTCAAGTAAAAAAACCAAAGCTTACAGGTATATTAAATCATGATGATATTGATGAAATCAAGGTTTATCCAAATCCTACTTCAGGAAAAATTAATGTTGTAGTTACTGATAATACAAAGGTTAGTATTTATAATAGTATTGGAAACAGAATACTTTCTAAGGATATTAATGGTTCAAACAATGTAATTGATATAGGGAAATTTGAGTCTGGCTTATATATTTTTGAAATTAACACCAACAATATCAGAGTACAACAAAAGGTGATAAAAGAATAAATATTTATTTCACTACTTTTCTAAACTAAGTCCATTCCGCTTTAAAATAAAAATTCTATTAGTTATTTAAGGTAATTCCCTACTAATTTGATATTCCCGACAAAGGAATAAAGATCTATCAAAGCCTTGATGAAGGGAATAAGAAATGTTTGAAATTTAGAAGCGATAATATTATTCATTGCTATTACAATTCTGGTATTCATTCTAGTAAGTAGGTATATGTTTTACTCCTTCTTTGGTACTTGTAAAAAGAATAATGTTAATCCCTTTGAATGGCTTAGAAAAGTCCTGGAAGTAACCCAGACTATAAAGTGAACAAACTCTCCGAACTATTATCTCAAAACTTAAAAGTATTGCTACACATTATACCCCAAGGAAATAACTTTTGAAACAGATTTCTATGACCTACTTGCCAGGATGAATACGATACAGGTACTAGATCGAATAATAATTTTCACTTAGAGGAGATTGATAATTATATTTCTCAGCAAGTTAGCATTTGAATAAACATCCTATAAAAGGTGGTATAATGAATTATTTACTAAAAAAGGCTATCGGTTTTTAAATCCGATAGCCTTTAATTAAAAGTTTTAAAAATCTATATTAGTTTATTTACTTCACTTTAAAAACTTTAAAGATTTCTCTTAGTCCATTTCCTTCGACTTCTACAAAATACATTCCTGAATTAGGAATACTTATTTCTATTTCACCCATAATATTCTTTTGTTCAAAAACTGATTTACCAGTTATATCATGTACTGATATTTTATAACTTCCTTCTGAAGTTAATACTTTGAAACTGTTATTGAATATTGTTGGATAAACTTTTGTTGTAGAAGCTGCAATATTAGAAGTAGCAGAACTATACCTAAATGATATAAAATAGTTTTTCTTTGTTACTCCATCTTCTGCTATAACAGCTATTGTTGTCATACCAGGTATTGCTGTTGCATCTGTAATTGATACGTCAGCATTAGAATCTGTACTGGTTGCAGTAACTGTTGGTATAGCTGTAGTTCCTGCAGGTAAATCTACTATATAATTTATGGTAGCAGCATCGAATCCCTCTATAGTTGTACCATTAACCTTAATATCAGATAGTGTAGCATCCGAGGAAACTTGATATTTGAAACTGACTGTATAAATACTAGAGTCAATTTCGTTTTCAGCTGTTACAACAATAGAAGTTATACCTGGTAATGTTTTTGCATCTCTAACAACATATGTTGCTCCAGATGCCGGTGTGCCATCGACAGTTGGTACTACTGTAACTTCACTACCCAAAATAACTTCATAATCTAATTTTAAAGGATTAAAACCAGTAATAGTAGTTCCATTAACGGTTAAATCTGTAAGTGTTGACGTATCAGAAAGAACATACACAAAGTTAACCATATAAGTATTAATTGTTATACCATCTTCAGCAGTTACTTCAATAGTTGTTGTTCCTGGAATTCCAGCAGCCTCAGTAATAACTGGGGTTGCTGCATTTGTATTTGTAGTTGTTGCAGTTATTGTTGGTACAACTGTGATACTTGTTCGTAGAGGTACCTCATATTCTAATGTATATGATGCAAAATTGTCTATTGTAGTACCATTTACAGCAATATCTGATAAGGTTGCATCAGTAGTTGAATCTTCAACAGGGAACAGAGTAGCTCTTTTGGCAATCGTGTCAGCATTCATCTGACCAGAATAGATATTGAATTCATGGATAGAACCAATCCAGGTTGCATCTGGATAACCAGTTTTACACAACCATGCTTCTTCTGTACTAATATTATGAATATAACTATTACTGTCAATTTCATATTTGTCAACTAAGGCACCATCAATATACCAGAATAGCGAATCATTTGTAAGAATACTCACATAATGATGATCCTCTCCAGCTCCTGGTTCAACGCCTTCAGGTCCTTTGTCACCCAATCCTTGATTAATAACTGTTCTACTTACATCATTTTCACCAGCTAATGATATGTAGTGGGAATTAGAAGCATCTGAATTACCAAAATAAGCAAAGGTAGTCCAAGATAGATTTTCTCCTGTTGTAACATAAGCTTCTAAAGTTATAGAAGGATAGGTATTTATTACAATTTCTTCTGAAGGAAGTGAAATATAATCACCTTCCTTTGAAGCAGTATATATCCCATCAGTAATTGCTCCATCAGCAACAATGCCATCAGCAGTACCTTCTTGATCCCGAGCTGTTCCATCGCCAAATGTATATGAGTGTTTTAATGTAAGTGGGGTATCTTTCTGATAATATATAACATAATCACGTGTGTAATTAGCATCATCGATTGCTGTAACTGTTATTGTTATTGAACCACTACCACCTGATACATCAATAACACCTGTACCACTTACTGTGGCTTGAGCCGCATTGTTTACTACTGCCGACACGGTTATCGATGTAGTATCAATAGGCAAAGTAACATAGTATTCCTTAACAGAAGTTTTAAATGCAGGATGTAGATCAATGCCATCAATAGACAGACTTGATAAATAAGTATCATAGGGGTCAACAACCTCATTCGGAGGAAGAATGTTCCAAATAGTATATCCTGGTATATCCCACACTGAACCAATCCATTTATCGGAATAGACTCTGAGGTTACTGCCCTCAACGCCATCAGGCGACAACATATTATGGGTTGGATTAGATGATGAATTACTTCTTGTTACTGAATAAATCCTAAACCTTCCAGGTTCAAATTCATCAAGTTCAAACCGACAACTATCTAAATCCCCGGTTAAATCACTTCTCATTTCCATAAGATATTCCGCCTGGCCTGTTTCAGCGAGCGATAAGTAACTAGGAACTTTGTTTCTAATATAAAACTGGTTGTCAACACCACTAGCAACAAACTCAAATAACTGGGAATTATTATCATTGATTGCAATATCAATTACTGGCTCAATTAAATCTACATGGCTTCCGCTAAGAACTAATTTATCATCTTCTGAAGGTGAAGCTTCATTAACTATATAATAGAATTGGCCGGTAGTTACCTTAGAAGCAAAAAAGTCAATAGTATAAACTTTTGTAGTATTACCATCTTCTGAAGTTACTGTTAATGATGTAGAACCTTTTCCATCTGTTAAAGTAACAGTTTTATTTCCTGTAACAGTCGCACCAGACCATGCAAGAGAATCTGTAACAACAACTGAGGTAGTACCAAAAGGAACTATAGCTTCATAATTTAATGAATCCATATCGAAATCCTGAGTTAAATAACCTTCTGATAATTTAACACCAAGTAAACTGGCAGTTTCTTCTTTTGGGTTAACGTTAATTAATAAATTATACTCTTTCTTAGTATTCCCATTAAGAGCTGTTACAGTAATTTTTGCTGTATTACCAGTATTACCAGTCCAACTAATAATACCATCAGTAATTGTAGTACCCAATCCGTCTTCAATCTCAACATCTGCTCCGAAAACAAGTGCGATTGGCTCTAAATTTATTTGAGTTGTTCCGTATTCAACAGACAGCGTATAGTTATTTGTTTCTGGATCAAATGTAGGACTCAAATCACCCTTATTTGTTTTTATTTCGGATAATGTTGCATTCGCAATAGGTACTTTCAATAATTGTTCAGCACGAATAAGTATTGTTTCTTTGTCTAACTCGCCTTCAAAAATGTTCAATTCATAAAATTTACCTTTCCATTTTGCGTCATTGGGATATACTGAAGCACCTAGAAAGGCTGTATCATTGCTAACGTTTGCAAGACTATTATCGCCACCATCCAATGGTTCTATTCCTAGTAAAGCTCCATCTTGATAAATTTTCAGTTCTGTTGCCGTAATTATGGTTGCTACATAGTGCAAGTTGGTATCTGATATTTCATCCGCACTAACTCCAGTTTCAGTAGCCCATGGATCACCAGTATTTAAACAAGACATAGAAAAACGGCTAACATTGTCATCTTTTCTTGTAGGTTGATAAAGAAAATAGTTAATACCCATCCAGTTGGTAGAAGGATTAACCTGACCAAAACTATATAATACAGTGAAAGTATTATCAGCTTCTAATCCAGGAGCCTGCTTATAAACGGCTTCCATAGAAATAGCAGTATAAGATGGAACATCTATTTCCTTTGCAGGAAGTGTAGCATACCCGTTTCCAGTTAATATTAGTGCACCATCAACAACGGTTGCATCTCCTTGTAATGTTCCATCTGCACTTCCTGTTCCATCATCTACAGTTCCATCCTCAAATGTGTAAGAGTGCCTTAGTGTGACCTGACCAAAAGTCATCGACGATCCAAAGATAAAGAACGCCATTACCACTGCGTATTTAAATAATAAGTATTGTTGTTTCATACTCAAATAATTTTAATGTTAGTTAATATCGAAAAATAGTTTTTTTATTATAGTTATTCTGTTACATTTTCGTCAATTACAAGACACAAATTCGTCGTTCAATATTAAAGATACACATTCTTCACAATACCGACATACTTAGAGTTACTTAAAAATAAATATTTTTTATTCCAGATTAAAGTATTCTTTGAATTACCCTTGATATTTATGCGGCTATTTAACATTTAAATCAAATCGAAACTATCAAATTTAAGCTTTTTAAGGAAAAATTACAATGATATAGCACCAGTATTAAGAAATTAGAAGGCAGGTGTTTTTTTCAATCAGAAGTTCTGTGCTTTATAAGCAGATTCGTTTTATATCATTATCGATACCTTACTAGCTTCCACATGAAATAGAGTATCATTATTAAAATATATTTTACAGACTGCGTGTTGCTTAACATTTTTTATATTTACCCTCTTGCATAACGTGTTTATCAATACCGTAAATTTTTGAGAAAGCAATGCTGGTACGTGATTAGTCTAATTATTAATAGGTTAAATTCAAACACATTCTAAATATTTTATTGTAGTTTTAATTATCATGATAAATAAATATTTATACATACTAATCATTTTTATTTTTGGCTTGTTTACAAAGGTTTCTGCCTATACTATTAAAAAAATAGGCATTGAACAAGGGTTATCGAATAATAATGTTGTAGGTATTACTCAAGATAAGGAAGGCTTTATCTGGATTTGTACCGGAGATGGGCTAAATAGATTTGATGCTAATACATTTAAAGTTTTTAGAGCATCAGATTCAGATACAAATTCAATAAGCAGCAATTTTCTTAATTTTGTATTTGCTGATAAAACAGAGGATGTTATTTGGGTCGCAACAGAGAAAGATGGTTTAAATGCATATAATTATAAGACAAATATATTTACGCATTATAAACATGATAATTCTACTGAAAACAATTGTAGTATTATTGAAAATGGAGTAACTCATATATCAAGCGACAGTAAAGGTAATTTATGGTTAGCTACTTATCAGGGAGGGGTTGATTACTTTGATAAGAGAACCAAGAGGTTTCTTCATTTTAATCAATCTAACATAAAAGGATTAGGTTCTAATTTCAACTGGACTTTAATGGTTGATAACGATGAAACAATCTATGCAGGGCATGTTGATAAAGGATTTAGTATTATTAATTTACAAACAAAAACAGCAGTAAATTTTCAACATGATTCAAAGAAGATATTTTCACTCGCTGACAATACAGTTACATGTATTTTTAAAGATTCACATAATAATATCTGGATAGGAACACGCAATGGTTTAACATTATTTGATCCGGCAACCTATCAAATGAAGAATTTTAGGAATGATCCTGATAACACGGCATCGTTATCACTTAATTTTGTACAAACAATTACCGAATCAAAAGATAATAAACTATGGATTGGTACAGAGGGAGGCGGTATAAACATATTGGATTTAAGTAAATTTTCGAAAGATAAAAATCCTAAGGATGTACAGTTTGAGCATATTATAGCATCAAATATTCCTGATGGTCTATCTAGTTCCTCAGTACAAAGTATATACCAAGATGCCTTTGGAAACATGTGGGTGGGAGGCCTTGGTAGCGGGATTAACTTTATTCCTAAAAAAGAACCCTTCTTTAAAAAAATTAGTTATTTGCCAATAGTTGGCAACAATAACAGCCTTTCTGACAAAACCGTAGGAAGTTTATGTGTTGCAAGAGAAGATTTGGTATGGCTTGCCAATGGTACCGGTGGACTATGCCTTTATAATAAGGACAAAAAAATAAAACAGATTAATAGTATTGGTAATGATCCAAAGCCACAAATTTTTACTACAGTATATAAAAATAGTTACAATGATATTTTGATTGGAACCAGAGATGGTGTGATGTACGAGTATAATTCTCAATCAGAAAAATTTAAACAACTGCAATGTCTTGAGAATATAACAAATATACCTATATATAGTTTTTTTGAAGACTCAAAACATAATATCTGGATAAGCACTGATTACGGAGTATTTGTATACAACAGAGACACGGAGAAATGTAAAAAATATACAACCGACAATTCAGAGTTAAGTGATAATGTAATAAGAGCAGTTTCAGAAGATTCCTACGGAAATATATGGGTAGGAACTCTTATTGGAGGCTTATGTGTATTTGACAGTGATTTCAAACTAATTTTTAATTACGGAACTGTATATGACTTTTATTCTATAAACCAGATTTATAGAGATTCTCAAGGAAGAATGTTAATTGCTAGTCAGAACGATCTCTTTATATTTAAAAACTATACAAATAATTCAGTTTTACGAATAGGCAAAAACTTTGGAATAGCTGAAACTTCGATTAAGGCAATTGTTGAAGGTAACTCACAAAGTGAATTTTGGCTAAGTACAACAAATGGCATTAGTTATATTGATATTGAAAACAATAAGGTAAGCAATTTTAATACAAGCGATAATATTGCTTTGGGAGACTATATGCCTGGAGCTTATACAAAAACTAAAGATGGAACAATATATTTTGGTTCTCAAAATGGAACTACTTGGTTTAATCATGTTTTTAATATTTGTAAAGAACAAGAACCTACACCTAGCTTCACAAGCTTTTTAATAACAGATACCAAGAAGCATATTAATGAATTTATGGATATTCCTTTTTCTGATACTGTGAGATTAGCTTATAACCAAAATTCTATTCAAATTAACTTCAGTGTTCTTGATTATTCCCTGGCAGATAAAGTCGAATATATATACCAGATGAAAGGACTCGACCGTGACTGGTTTCTTATTAAAAATAATAATAATGTTACTTTTCGTAATCTTGAGCCAGGTAATTATGTATTTAGCATCCAAGCAAGATTACCTGACAGAGCATGGACTGATGAGGTTAAATCTATGCATGTTATAATAACTCCCCCCTTACGGAATTCCTGGTGGGCCAAACTACTATATGTCATTATTATAACTATAGTAGTGTATTACATAATTAAATTTTATAAGCACAAATTAAAAATTGAGAATGATTTACAGCTTGAAAAGCAAAGCCGTCAACAAGAGCATGTTCTAAACGAAGAAAAGCTAAAATTCTTCACCAATATCACTCATGAATTAAGAACACCAATGACTTTGATATTAGGGCCAATAGAAGACCTTTTATCCGACGATAAATTAAACAAGGAACAGTTAAAAAAAATAAATTCCATTCAAAGAGTGGCCAGTCACTTACTTCAGTTAATAAATCAAATTCTTGAATTAAGAAAGACACAAAACAAGATTAGAAAGCTCCATGTGGCAAAAGACGATTTTACAGAATATGTTTCAGCAACAAGTTTAAAACACAAAGAAATAATTCAAAATAAAGGTATTGATTTTCAAATACGGATGCCGAAGAATAAAATTGAAATGTTTTTTGATCCAGAAGTTATCTCTATTATTATTGATAATTTAATTTCTAATGCATATAAGTACACCAAACAAGGTACAATTAGGGTGGAGGTTAATAATTACGAAGAAAATGCTGTTGTCTTCACAGAATTAATTGTACAGGATACAGGTTATGGTATATCTTCTGAAGATTTACCCCATATCTTCGAAAGATATTATCAGGCAAAAAATGCTTCTCATGCAATAATTGGAACTGGAATTGGACTGGCCTTGGTAAAAGATTTAGTTGAATTACATGAAGCAGATATTTCGGTAACCAGTCAGCGCAATATTGGGAGTACTTTTAAATTAAAATTTATAACAAATAATAGCTATCCTGAAGCTGTTCATTTATTTCCTGATATAATCCAGGATGAACAAGATGAACTTGAAATTGGATCAAAAAAAGTAGTTTTAGTTGTCGACGATAATCAAGAAATAGTTGACTACATTCACGAAAGCTTAATAGATAATTATGTAGTTCTTACCGCTGAAAATGGTCAAATAGGTTTCGAAGCTGCGTGTGAGTATACTCCAGATGTTATAATATCTGATATTATGATGCCAGTAATGGATGGAATAGAAATGTGCAAGAAAATGAAAATCGATGTACGTACAAGTCATATTCCGGTAATATTACTTTCTGCTAAAGGCTCAACCTTTGATCAGAGCGAGGGATACAGTGCCGGTGCTGATTCTTATTTGACAAAACCCTTTAGTGTTAATTTGCTGAAAAGTAGAATAACGAATATGTTAAAAACAAGGGAAAAATTATCTACACATTATTCATCTAATTTTAAAAACAAACAGTTATTTTTTAATGAATCTACGAATCAGTTAGATAAAGAATTTCTTGAGAAATTAGCTAATATTATTAAAGAAAACCTGGAAGAAGAAATGAATGTTGCTACAATTGCATCGCAATTAAATATGAGTCATTCTACAATGTATCGTAAAATTAAAGCATTAACCAACTTAACAGTAAATGAATACATCAGGAAAATACGGTTAAACGTTGGAGAACAACTCTTGGTGACAAATCAGTATAATATTTCTGAGATAATGTATAAAATTGGAATAAGAAGTAGTAGTTATTTCAGACAATGTTTTAAAGATGAATTTGGAATGAATCCTAGTGAATATTTACAGAAGCTAAAAGATGAAAAAGGCCTTTCAGAAGATGTTCAATGAGGTAATACCAAGTTATTCGAGGATTATTGTGTGAATATAAAAACAAATTGTTCTGTACTTAAATCCCGACAAAATTTATGGTAAAAGGACTTTTCGTCGGCACATAGAGGTAAATTTGCTTGCTTAATTCATATTTGGGGTTTAACTAAACATTAACAGTCTATACCTGAACCTTTTTTCTTTTAATTTGTATATTTAGTAACATGAAAAGGGCATTGGCAATATTAATCTTATGTGTATATACATTACTATCGGTGATTAGTTATGTTGGTATACATTATTGTCACGGACATATACAATCGATAACAATAAACAATCATCATCATTTAGGCTGTGTTGATAATGAATCAGCAAAATGTTGTAATGCTTGCGATGATTTATTAATCGAAATTGACTTTACTCCTGATCAAAACAAAGTTGAGCCCATTAAGATTGATAAGGTTTTTGAATCCGAACTGTTTTTTACTACTTTAATTCAATCATGTCTAATTTTTCCAAATGAAGTTATAATATCAATCAAGGAAGAATCATCTCCAAAAGTACCCCTGCCAGATTTATACCTTTTAAATAGCTCGTTTTTGTTTTATGGTTAATTATTTGATTTTATCTAATAAATCAATGTTTAACTAAAAATAGAATAAAATGAAACGAATAGAATCAATTTTTATACTAGTATTACTTTCGGCCATATTTGCTATTCCTGGTATTTCACAAGAATCTAAAAAAGAAACAGTTGAATTTAGGGTTGAAGGTGTTTGCACTATGTGCAAAGCAAGAATTGAAAATGCTGCCTATATCAAGGGAGTAAAATTTACCGAATGGAATAAAGAAACCAACATAATTAAGGTTATTTATAATCCTCAAAAAGTAGATTTGAAAAGTATTCACAAGAGTATAGCAGATGCCGGACATTCAACAGATAAAATTAAAGCAACTGAAGAATCATACAATAAGCTCCCCAAATGCTGCGCATACAACAACGGGGCTGTTAAACACTAATTACTTGTGAGAAATATCTTTTTTGTATTGCTTTTCCTTGGAATAGCGAGAGCTGGAGCGCAGTCGGCACTCAATGTTATCAAAGGGAAAGTATTGGAAACTGATGAAACCAATAAGTTAATTCCACTAATTGGAGCTAATATATATTGGTCGGGAACAACTATTGGAACGGTTTCAGCTCCTGATGGCTCTTTTTCTATTTCGAAATCTAATGAGACTTCTCTTCTGGTTATTAGCTTTACTGGTTATCAGCCTGATACTATTGAGATAACAGACAACAATTATCTTGAAATTATTCTTGATAACAAAGTACAGATTGAAGGTATTGAAGTAGTGGTTCGTCAGAAAACAACATCTTATTCTCTATTCGATCCAATTAAAATTGAAAGAATAGGAGAGGGAGAGCTTGAAAAAGCAGCCTGCTGTAATTTATCCGAAAGCTTCGAAACCAATGCATCTATTGATGTTTCTTTTACCGATGCTATAACTGGTACTAAGCAAATTCAAATGCTCGGACTTGCTGGTCCCTATACTCAAATAACAAGAGAGAATATACCTGATATAAGGGGACTTTCGGCTATTTATGGAATGGAATATATTCCAGGAACATGGATTGAAAGTATACAACTTAACAAGGGTGCGGGTTCTGTTGTGAATGGATTTGAAAGTATTGCCGGACAGATAAATGTTGAACTTAGAAAGCCAGAATCGGCAGACAGATTTTATTTGAATGTTTATGGAAACGAAGATAGCCGTATTGAGGCAAATTTGAATTTAGCTAAAAAACTAAATGATAATCTATCAACAGCGATATTGATACATGCTCGAACCCAACATTTTGAAATGGATAAAAATCAGGATGGGTTTATGGACAAACCGCTAGGTAGTCAATATGTATTCTTAAATCGATGGAAGTATACTACCAAGAGCAATTGGCAATCGCAATTGGGAGTTAAAGGAACATACAATGAAAATCAGGGGGGCCAAATAGGTTCTTCAGTTGGTTCAAAAGAAAACCTTTGGAGAATGACCATGGAAACCAAACGTATCGAAGGTTGGATGAAACTCGGAAAAATTTTCAACAATAATCCTACGAAGAGTATTGGTATGCAAATTTCAGGTTTGATTCATGATCAAAACTCAGAGTTTGGGCTGAAAAATTATTCTGGCCAACAAAAATCTGGCTATGGAAACTTTATTTTTCAATCAAAGCAAAATGTTTATCATGGCATTAAGCTTGGTGCTAGTTTGCAATACGATAGTTACATAGAGCAAATTGATAGTTTGAACTTTGATCGTAAAGAAATTGTTCCGGGTATTTTTACTGAATACAGTTTTACTCCAAGCGATAAGTTTAGTGCTGTAGCAGGTATACGAGCCGATTACCATAATATTTATGGTTTTTTTATTACTCCCAGACTTCATGTTCGGTATGCGCCTGTTGAAACAACTGTTTTGCGATTTTCTTTGGGGCGTGGCCAACGCACTGCCTCTATTTTTGCTGAAAATAACTCTGTATTAGCTTCCTCAAGAGAGTTTCAGGTTTTTAATACTAACAATAAAAGACCTTATGGACTTGATCCAGAGATTGCATGGAACTTTGGTACAAATTTCACCCAAAAGTTTACTTTGGATTATCGCCAAGGTGCAGTAACAGTGGATTTGTACCACACCAAATTTAATAATCAGGTTATTGTTGATTTAGATAATTCTCCACAAACAGTATTGTTTTATAATTTAACAGGAAAGTCTTTTTCCACAAGCTTTCAAACTCAAGTTGATTATGAGTTAATACGAAGACTAGATGTACGAATGGCCTATAGGTACTACAATGTTCAATCAACATATAATTCGGGCTTAAAGAAAAAACCATTATTATCTCCGCATAGGGCTTTTATAAATCTGGCTTACGGAACTCGTAATTATTGGAAGTTTGATTATACGGTACAATGGCAGAGTTCAAAGCGTATTCCTTCAACATTGAGTAATCCAATCCAATATCAATTAGCAGAGAATTCACCATCGTTTTTTCTGATGAATACGCAGGTGAGCAAGCAATGGCATGAGAAATTTGACGTTTATCTAGGCGTTGAGAATATTCTGGATTTTAAGCAAGAGAATCCAATTCTTGCCAGCGATGATCCTTTCGGACAATACTTTGACAGTTCTCTTATTTGGGGCCCGATTTTCGGAAGAATGGTTTATGCAGGTATTAGATTGAAGATTAAATGATACAACTTAGATTATTAGAGATAGGAATAGGATAAAGCAAGGTTTGTTTATAATGTTAATGATTGTTTATGAATCATGCTAAAAGTTTCATAGATTTATAAGTAAGAAGTTATTTAACAAAATGCTCCATGTATTAAAATTAGAATACGTGGTTGCAATTTTAGTGCAAAAAGAATACCCTTGATTACCGGGAAAATATTCTTCCTATGGGAATTGATAATATAATATCGGAACATCTTAACTTAAACGCAATGTATTATGAGTAGGAGGTTGTTCATGTTAGTCGGACTTACACTTATATTTTCCAGTTTTAATGATTTTAATATTGAGCTGGGTCAACCACAAACAGATTTCGAAATAAACAAGGTTTATAAAACATTAGAGGATGGTCTTCTGTATTTAGAACATAATTGTTCAAATAATCATTTATGTCTGGAATTATTGGTTGGTGAATCTCCAGATAATTTGGAGGAATATGCACAAGTTCGCTGGTTTGGAACAATCACCCTTCCTATTGGACAAAATAAGTACTGGATGGTAAGATATAATATGAAGGATTACCAGGATTATGTTATTGGCCTAAAAATAATATGGAATCCGATTATTGGTTGCACCAATAATAATTAAAAAGTGTATTAATTCTGTATTCATTATTAATTAAGCTGGCTTTAGGCATTATTCCTTCAACTATTTGAGAAAATTTTGATATACTATTTGTTTGTTAAAGCACATAGTTTACAAAGTTTTAGTGAGCTCACAACTGATAAGGAGTAACATAGCTAAACCCGCATGTACTATACCATGTGTTGTGCATGCGGAGTTTTTATATTGTTCATTAGAAAAGATCGTAAAAAAAACATTTATCCATAAATTCCTAATTGTTAGATTTAATATAAGGAGTCGAGAAGGCTTCATGAATAATAAGTGTATCAAGGTTGATCAGCGAGAAATGTATCCAGGAGTAAATAGGGTATCCTTCACTGGACTTACTTCTAAATCCTGCATAAGCATTTTTTAAATCAGCATTATATGAATACATTATAGTATTTGTTTTATAATTGAAATCCATCCCGGCAAAATCGGTATGGCAGCAAAACGATTCATCAACCCAGTTGCTTGCATTTCCTAAAGTATCACCATAGTTAAAAATTCTGGTAATAGTATCATTGTCTGTCATTCTGGCTACGCATTCGTCACCCACATAGCCGACCATTAAATATTTAATTAGTGTTTTGTTTTCGTAGTAATTGTACATACCTAAACTTAGGCCGGCAACTCCTGCATACTCAAAACTTTCAGAATTTTGATTATTAACCGAATCGTATAAATCAATATCTACGGTGTATACCAGGTCTGGTTCATAATTCTGGTAATTACATCCAGGATAATCTGTTTTGCCAACAATAATATTTTCCAAGGGCTCAAGTTTATCATTTTCTTTCTTTTCGCAGCTTACAAATAATAATGTAACAGCTAATAGGCATAAGAATAATTTAGTGTTCATCTTTTACTAAGTTTATTTTTATTATGTGATTTAGGTTAAATATGTTTTTCAAAATATCGTATCAGTAATTGTAACTAATTGTTATAAAACAATTTTTCTGCAGCATAATATTTATTTCCGATATGGTTTGTTTCTTGGTCAGCGTGCATCACAACGGTTCACAATAAAAGTAGGCGCACTGTTTCAAGTTTGTTTTATGTTTATTAATTGCATTAAAGTTTAAACAATTTTGCCTTTTACAAATTGCTTTAAGCGCTTACTTTTATTGTTCGTTGCCAGTAATTTTATAATTTGAAGATATAGTATCCAAAAAAGATAACATATGAAATTCAACCTAGTATTTTGAGTATTCTCTTAATACATCCAGGTTGTATTTTCTGTAAATCAACTAATTTAAATGAGATGTTATTATTCAAGCAGTTAATCTAAATTAAAAGCACTTATTGCACTCCTTTCGAATTTAAAAAGGATTTATATTTTATGTCAGAACCAAGAATATGTGTAATTAACCAATTTTTTAAAAAATCCATAACTTCAAAACTTACCATCACACGGCCTTTATCATAGTCTTCTTTAAAACTTAATACCTCTTCTACAAACTTTTTATGCTCGGAAATATGCTGTTCAGAATCGGGATAATTATACCGAGCAAACAACACTTCCTCAGATTTAAAATGAGTCGAAGTATATTTAATAAGCTTTTTTAAGATTTCGTCTAAAGTATCTTTAGCTTGTCCGAGTTTCATTGCTTCGTGTAAAGAATTTATTTGCTGAACTAATACCTTGTGTTGATTGTCTATGTGTTCTATTCCTACACTATAACTATCTTTCCATTCTATAAGTGCCATAATTTTTCTTTTTTTGAAATAATAATAATAATTTCTTAATATAAGAATTTTTTGTATATGTGGTAAATATTCTGATTAACGATAAAATTAGTGAGATTTACCCACAATCCTTTTATTCATAAAGATTTCCAGTTAATCAAGTAGTTCAAAAAGCTAAAAAAAGTTGCAAATTTTATAGTTAGCAACAGGATTTAATAAGAACTGTATGAATAATTTAGTATTAAATCTATTCGGAAGGTTCTTATATGTGGAATTGCACACAACGGTTTGTTTATTCTAATGTTATATACGAAATATGCTACATTTTCTATTTTATAAATACGTTAAATCCAAATCTAATCTCTACTCCCTTTTGTTCAAAATCAATCTTATCTGATACTGGCCCATAGAAATTATAACCTTTTTGAACAAATGACAACTTACTCCTTCTATAGTTTAAAAGAACCTCAAATGAACATTTTCTTTGGATAAAAAACTCAATTCCTAATCCAACACCATAATTAATACCAGTAAAATCAGCTTCTGAATCATTGGTGTCATCATGTTGTTCGAATTTTAGCCCTGAATAGCCAAATTCTGTATGAATGAATGGAGAGACATTGTTTTCACTCATATTAATTCTAAGAAATGGTCCAAACGATGAAGATTTCGTTCTATTATAATTATTATTATCACCTTTTTCTTGCAAAAAATCATAATCCATGTAAATCCCCGCTTTAAATAAATCTGAAAAAAAATAACTAATTGCTGGCTGAAAATTGAACTTGGAGGTTTTACTTTGGTTAAGATTATTAGAGTTTACAGAATATGTCTCTGTAAAAAAATCACCAGTAAATGCTGATGAAATTGAAAAAACAACCTTCCTGGTTTGTGCAAATAAATAATTATTGCTTAGTAACAGTGTCATCAAAACAATTATTACAAATCGTAAGAAAAATCTTGTCATTTTAATCATATTTTAAATTTGTTTTTATTCTTTTGTTAGCACACAACGGCTTTGCGATATGAAATTTTTGGGAGAGAGGGATGCCTATATATCTAGCGTTGCAGGATGTCTGAATAACCACATCACCCCAAATGTTTTATGAACGCATGTTATGACCAGTACTTTATTCATCTTTTGTATTATAGTCGAAATCATTAATGATCATAGATATTCTTTCAACTATTTCTCCAGTTTTTTGACAAGCATTGTTTGTCATTACTATAATCAAATTATCTATTTTCGATTCAAAAATAAAATATACTCCAGTTCCACCCAATCCACCACGATGTCCTACAAGATCAAATCCTTGTTTGGTTGAATTGACTTCAAATCCTAATCCGTAGTTTATTAATTCCCCATTTTTAAGTTTATGATGTTTAATTGCATTATCAAACATGGTGTCAGTTATTATTTTGTTATTAATCAATCCTGAATACCATTTGTATAAATCATCTGTTGTCGAAACCATACCTCCATCTCCTTTTACAAATAATGGTATTTCCCATATCTTACTTAGTGAATCATAGCCAAATGCTCTATCTTGTCGCATGAAGTTTTCTGGCTGAATAAAATAAGTATCATTCATCTCAAGAGGTTGTAGAATATTCTCATGTATAAAATCTTGTAACGATTGTTTGGTAATGGATTCAACAATCAATCCAAGGATTAAATAGCCAGAATTACTATATCTAAAATCTGAGCCAGGTTGAAAATATAACTCATCCTTATTTTTCAAAGAATCAATAGCATCAGAGCTTGTTAAACTGTCTGTTTTTTGGGGATAATTATCCATATAGTCTGGTATACCAGAAGTATGTGACAGTAACTCCTCTATTGTAACTTGGTTATAACTATCGGGAAAATAATTGATGAATTTGCCAATAGTATCTGATAATTGGAGTTTTCCCCTTTCATTCAGAATCAAAATAGATATCGCTGTAAAAGTTTTTGATATTGACCCAATCCGAAAAGGTGTCTTAGTAGTTAATTTTCTTTCTGTTTCAAAATCAGCATAACCAAACGCCTTGTCATAAATAACTTGATTGTTTTGATATACCTTAATTATTCCATTAAAACTTTCATTTTCTGCATAATTATCTACAAGATTTGATATCCGTTTATGATAATTATTTTCACATGAACATCCAAAATTAAGTATCAAAAGAATCAATATGTAGTTATATCTACTCATTCTAATGTTTGCTATCAGTCCGCCACACCGTTTAATAAATGCTTTAAAGCTTAAATATACCACATCTCTCGCATTACGATTTTTGTTGGCAGTAGCCCTGCCTTATTTGCAATCAGGAAAATGAAATATAAAATGAAAGCAGGATAAAAATCAATGTAACCAAAACCGTTAAAATAATTACATTGCTTTGATTACCCATCATATTAAAATCCTTAAAATCTTTAAGAATTGTCTCTGAATCTATAGGCTCTTTATCAATTACTCTTGTTTTTGCAATTAAATCTCCCAATCTACGTTGTGAACTAAAAAGCAATATTACTACCTCTAAAGGCCATATAAAAAGTGTTAAATTCCGGAGTAGACATTGCATCTCTGTCGCTACCTCTCTTGATTGATTATCTATAATCTGATATCCATAAGTCCTTTTTGCGACACTTCTACCTGAGAAAAAATCTTTATTAAGCATTGAAAAAATCATAAAAGAAAATGGAATCATAAAAGAGGCTAATTTTATATCAATTGAAGATTCTGTATCACTTATCTCAATCGGAATAATCATAGCGGGAATCATAAATAGCATAACAAATGGGAAAAAAACTGCCATTATATAATTAAAATCAGACCAAACTGACTTAAGTCTTCTAGGTAATATTGGAAAACTATCAATCTGTTTTAAAGAGGACTTTGTAATAAAATTAAACATTAAAAATCTTGGTATCTTCATATGCGAATGGTCTCTCTGGTTACTGCCAACTCCTTTATATCTGTAACAAAGTTACAGTATTCTCACATACATCTGGGTAAAAACTGTAACACAATACTTTTTCTGTCAATTCTATAAGTACAATAGTAAACAAGAATATACAAAAGCAAAATGAAGTTTTAGGATATTATAATACTTCTATCTTCAAAAATTTCTACACTAAAGATTGATGAAAACAGAATGTATCAAAAATATTTATTCTCATCTACTTCTGAAATTGACATTTCAAAAATTAAGTCATATACCTTTCATAATAATTACAAGAACTATTTGTTATGCATTAAGTATTAAAATTTGTAGAATAAATGAAATTAAATGGAAAGTAATTATCATTTAGCTCAGATAAAATCTGGTCATTAGAAACAGTTGACAAATAAGAAAACAAACGATTCTCATTCGATTCTTCTTGTACGGTTTTAGGATTTTTCCATCTGTAATCAGTTGTAAAAAGTTTTCTTAATGGTTTGAATTCCTCGTATTGTTTAATTTTAGTTTCAAATATTCTGAGCAATAAAAGCTCTATAATATATTCAACCCTCTGCACTGGTGTTCATGCAGGGCGTAACTTATTATGTAGCTTTTTTAAAGCGTTATTTGTTTTATTATCTGCATAATGTACTGTAGACCTTCCCATCAATCTTGCTTAGTTGTTAATTCATAAATTTTATACCAATAGAAAAAAGCTTCAGGGTTTGATTTTTTCAACTTGTTAAGCTTTGTATTCATTGGTTCTCCAATAGTCCAATATTTCATTTGGAGCGGATTTTTATATTTTTCAATCTTTGCTGCATCTACTTTTATTAAAGTTGCTAAATACGCAGCCTTCGAACCATGAGTAATAGCCTTTTCTATATGATAACTTTCAGAAAATACAAATCGGCTGATTCTTTGAATACCTTTTTGTAATTCATCGAAATTACCTTTGCCATCTACTCCTCTGGTTACAATACAAAGGGCTGTTTGATAAATATCTTCAATAACATCTTGTTCTGTTAAGTTGTCAATTTCTCTGTATGAAAGTTCAGTTGTTGCAAAAGTTTTAAAAGTTGTTTTGATAGTTTCAATATCAGAAACATTATCAGCAAGGTTCCCAATATCGTATAACTGTTTTATAATTTCCATACTCATACTATCGTCACCTTTAAAGTATGGGATTCCTGTTGTATTAGGCGCAAATGCGGTAAGCTTATCGCCTGTAATATCTTCTAAACATGGTGATTTTACAGTTAAGGGAGCCTCTTTTTCAGGAACGAATGATGATTGAATTTTAACATTTTCTAATTTTTGGTAGTGCACCGCTTCAAAAAGAACATCAAGCAATACATATTCCTCATCCTTGCTAGTTTTATGTAAAGGTGTGTAAAAGAATTTATAATGTGCTTTATCAATCTTTGTATTTGCGGCCCTTTTTTGTTCCTCTTTTCTAATAAAACCTTGTTCATCTGTAACCTCATCCAAAATTTCATTCAGATTGTCCTGTTTTTCAGACATTATGATATCTATATCTATTGATAATCTTTTAGTAGAATTCAAGTGTAACATCAATGCAGTACCTCCTTTGAATACAAAAGATAGTTTTTGCTTTACCAATCCTTCAAGAAGTATTAAAGCTCTAATAACTTTCTCAACCAAAATTTTATCTGCATTTCGGTTCGCTTTGGCTACTTTTTCAATCCATGCTAATGTTATTTTTTCTTTTTCAACCATAATCTATAATTTGGCAGCAAAATGTCATTACTGCCGCAAATTTGAAACTATACTTAAATAATTCATAAAGGTTTCCTTTTTTCTTCTTCTGTCTGAATAACGAATCATACGATTCTCATTGACAGTGTATTTGTTCATAGCTTCCTGAAAAATAGTTCTCATTTCAGAACCTTGTTGAGCAGAAAGAATTACATCATCACAAAATACATCAACCAACATTTTTTCTATGGTTGTTGTATTTAGTCCTTCAAATTTTTGAGTAGGTGCTTCTGTAACCAATGGTTTAACTATAAGAGTTTCTTTTTCATCTGGCAGATATTTTTCAATTAAATCTTTAGTTGGGTTAAGAAATACAGAAAACTTAGCCTCTTTTAAAAAGAAGAAAACTGATTGAGTAGCATCCTTTTCAACTTCAATAAGAATATAAAATCTTCCTGGTTGATGAACCATAAATTCATTGAAAGAAGATGTATTCCAAAGACATATATCTAAAAAAGGAAATTCCTTTTTCAACTTTGAGTTTATTGTTTTGAGCTTATTATTAATTTCAGGAATAAATATTTTACTATTGCCTAAAGAGAATTTGCCTCTTCCGATTCTCGTTAAAACACCCATTTGAACCAAGGCATAAATTCTCCAATTTATTGTTGTAGTTTTTAATTCCGGTTCATTAATTCTATAGAACTTAACAATATCGTTTGTGTTTAAAGATTGTACATCTTTAAACTCCTTTGTTAATTCTTCAATATTTAGTTTCTCAGTTGCGATAGCTAATATTTTAAAAAACAAATATAACAAAAAACTATAAAACGGCAGCAAACAAGGAATGCTGTCGAAATATTGATAAGTGTGTTTGCAAAAAAATTCTTTTGCATACTATGGTTTACTCACATTTCACGTTCGTGAGGGCTTCTCCGTTGCAGGGCTGGCTTGCAGCGGTTTGCAAATGTGTTGTTTTGTGAGTGGTTTTTTTAGTGAAGAAAAATAAAATAAACCGTCAATATAGCGGAAACCATTCTTCGGAGTACCAATCCCCTTACAAATAATTAAGCAAAACATTTATTAATTGGTCTATTGTCATTCTTGTTCCATCATCGTCAATAATTAAGATTCCTCCACTATAATCAACATTTAGAAATTGAAGTATTGCTTTACTTGCATCAGCATCGTAAGCATTTTTAACTAATTCTTTACCAAGTCTGTCAATAACACTTGAGTCTACTGAAAATCGGACATTATTCTCGTCTAAAGAAGCAAGTTGGTGCTAAAGCTTCAATATTTTTAAGGTCATTTGCAACTGTTTCAGCTAATTCTGCCCTTATTTTAGTTTTATCCATCATATCCAATTTATATTTTTTCAATCAATTCATTAATCACCCATTCGTTTGCTTCATTCTGATTATACTTAATACCAGTTCTTAACAAAGCTTCCATATCCCCAGTGAAATCAGAATCGTTTTGTTTTGCTTCAAAATTCAAAAGGAACTCTTTTTTACTTGGAGGCCTTTTACCTGTTGTAAACTTTATGTATTCTTTAAAACAATGAATAATCTGAGCTGTATCCAGTTTTAAATGCTGTCGGGCATAGTCTAAATCAAACAAATCTCTTCCTTTACTTCGTTGATATAGAGCCCTGAGTTTTGTTCCTAAAAGTTCGTTTATATTGTAAGTTTTAATGTCTGCTTTTCCCGAAAACCATTCGCTTTCAATTTCAAAAGGGAAATCAATCCAATCCATAACATGGAAGTGTTCTTTACAATTTATTTCAAGTTTTAAACGCATCCGTATTTCTTCATATTCCGAAGTAAAACGATACAATGCTTTAGCTCCATGTCCACGAACTTGTGTTGTTCTTTCCTCTTCGAAGAAAGTAATAACCTCATTTAACCTTTCCATGATGGGTTTTATTGGTCCTTCTTTAATTTGCACTAAATCAATATCCTCAGAATAACGAGGTGCCGGATTAAGATAGAGCTTGTGCAAAGCTGTACCTCCTCTAAATGCAAGGTTTTCTCTCAGGAAGTCATCAGAGAATATTTCCACTAAGGTTCTGGAAATAACTAAATCCTGCTCAACTTGTGAAAATTCATTCCATGGTGCATGTTCCTGCCACTTTGCTATATATGGTTTGGGTATCATAAATCGCTTTCTAATTTTACATTAACATCTACTTTCCACCTATTATCAATTGCACCAGGTTTCTCTTTTGATTTTGGGCTTAATAAAACAGGAAAGAAATTTTTTGATTTTAGTTCTGTATAAAGTATTTCTTGAAACTTTTCTTCTATACCAAGTTGTTCAAGTAAAAAGCCAAATCTTTGTAAAGTACTTTTATTGGGATACCAGCTTAATAGTTCTGATAAATCGGATTCAGTTAACTCTTCAGATAATTCTTCAATTGTCGCAAGCATTCTGTTTATTCCGCCCAATTTGGTCTGGTGATGTATTAAATCAACAATTGTCAGTGCAGGACTAGAGATTTTAAAAATCCCTGCATCTGATTTCTTTTGCTGAATATTTTTATCAGACCAATTGGTTGTTGTGAAAAATCGAATGTCTATAGTATTTTTTGATATGTCGTTAAACTTTGGTTTTTCAGTTATTAAGTAATCCCGCTGAACCTGTTGGTGACTTGCTCCATGAAATTTAGCTGCAGAGAATAAACCTACATAGTAATTCCTATCCAGATGTTTAAATAGTTTTTCACAGTAAAGTTGTAGTGGGAGTTTTTTTACCGAAGAATATCTAGGGGTGATAATTAAATAAAATCCCTTTCGGAGATTTACTATTTCTCCTTTTTCAGACAATCTAAGGAGTTCGAATTTTAAAGAATTACTGCTACCTGCTGTTTCTTTAGCAATCTCATGCAATGAAAATGAGTAATTTTCAATTGATAACAGATATTTTATATATTCTTTTGCATTCATATTTAGTAAATATTCGATAAAAGTATCAAATTAATCTACTATTCTCAAATTATTACTACGATTTCTTTGTGCAATAGAAAAAAACAACTCTTTTAATCCCGAAAGCTTTCAGAATGGAAGTGGGGCAGTCAGCGAGGATTTTTAAATGTGTTGTTTGTGGGTCGGCATTTGTACGCTCTCTCTTAGCATTAAACACAACTCCTTTATATCTATAACAAAGTTACAGAATTCTCACATACATCTGGGTAAAATCTGCAACACAATACTTTTTCTGTCAAATCCACAAGTACAATAGTAAACAAGAATATACAAAAGCAAAATGAAGTTTTAGGATATTGTATTACTTCTATCTCCAAAAATTTCTACACTAAAGATTGATGAAAACAGAATGTCTCAAAAATATTTATTCTCATCTACTTCTGAAATTAAATGCCTACTTATTCTGTAAATGGCACTGAATGGTAGCTAATTTGTTCGTTTACTTCCGGGAAAAACTCGGATAAAATCGAATAGAGTTCAGGATCATAATTTTTTAACTCAGCTCGAGTGTTAATCGGTGAATTCTTTCCGTCAGGTTCAAGTACTTCAGCATTTACATTAAACCAGGACTGAACACCTTCTGCCCAATATTCGTATATATTAGTTGATGCATAGGTATTTACCCATTTACCTTTATCTGTAGCTTCGTCCAATGCCTTTTGTAACCTTGTGTTAAAGTCTGGCTGTATTGGTGCAATACCAATAATATGAATTGCATGTGCAAACTCATGTATAGTGATGTCTTCAGCATGGTATTTGTCAATTACCAATCCTAATAAATTTTCTTCGGCACAAGTGGAGAGGGGCAGTAAAGTATCGCCGCCCAACCCACGGGCACGAACATCCCAATTTAAAGTAGTATCAGCAGCTAAGTAACGGTGTTCTGGAATATCTGTAGTTCCCTCGTATCTTGCCATTATTCCTAAACGAGCATTTCTTTTAACCATTTCACTTAATACATTTTCTGGTAAAAGAGTAGTCATAAAATCAACTATATTACATGCTCTATAAATAGCTTTATGCGTTACTTTTTGAGAACATATTACTGGAATACCATTTACCAAAACGTACTGTTTATAAAAACTATCTAGTTGTAATGAATCGGGTGGCGCTGTAATACTCCACTTAGTTGAATCATCAATCCGAGATACATTTTGAGATGTTTCAGCAAGACTATTTTTATCGGCTGAACTACATGCAGCCAATGTTATTAATATACTTGCCAAAGCAAAAAACATATAGTTTTTGTAAAAACTTTTATTTATAACCAATAATTTATTAAACACTATTTAACCTCCCATTCATGAATACCTGCTGAAAATTCTTTATTCAGCTTAACCTTTAGTTTTAAATTTTTTGTAGAAACAGGATCAAATTGAATTTCATCCCAACCATCTTTAGTAATAGTATATTTACCTTTAAGCTTAACAGGTTTCCATTTACCATTTTCCAGGTATTGTAATTCCCAGGCATCAGGAATACGGCATCCACCCCAAGGACCATCATCGAACCAATAAACTCTTGATGATGAAATGGTTTCAACACTTTCGAATTCGTACTGAACCCATTCCCAGGAATTATTTAAAGGCCACCAGTGGTAATATGGTTTTGCATGATCATTTGAATTTTCTGGTTCATATTGGTCGGTTAATGCAATTTTTAATGATGAGCTTGGTTTACTAGCAGTAACAGTACTTTTATTTGCAATTGTAGGTGCTGGTTGTGGATATACCGAAGTTGTATCGGTTGGTAACCAAACCATCATTTCACCTGCGCCTCTGTTATTCCATGTGTAGTAAGGTATTAAAGTAACATCAGTAGGATCAGCTATTTTATAAGTTTCATCAATATTAAGGCTTACCTCACTAGCTTTTGTTTTTATTACTGGCAGACCGTTTAATAAATCTTTTTGAAACTCTACTGTCGTTTTAGGATTTTTCTCGAACAAAAGGCTTAGAACTTTGCCATCGTTATTATCAGGCCATTCAGCGCAATACATAATAGGACCACGCTCAATTGCTACTTTGTTTAAATCGGCTTCTACACGATCATCAGCTTTCACATAGCGAGGGTTAATAGCAAAATCAATATCTATTTTATCTCCTTGTTTCCATTCTCGATTAATGGTAAGATAACCTTGCTTAAGATTAAGTTTTTGTTCTTTTCCGTTTACTTTTACAATAACAGATTTTTCAGGATTGTTTTCAAAAGTATATAGGTTACCTGGTATAGCTGTATTCATTGCCCAACCAGGGATTCTAACTTTTATTCCAAATTTCTTATTCTCATCTGGATTAATATCAATAGCGATTTTTCCTTCCCAAGGGTATTCAGTAATTTGGTTTATGCCAACATTTATGCCTTCAATTTGAAGTTTTGCCTCACTATTCATAAAAAGGTTTATGTAAATGTTTTTATCAGAAGTAGCATAAATGTATCCGGGTAAAGAAGGTAACATACGAGCTAAGTTAGGAGGGCAGCAGGCGCATCCAAACCATTTTCCACGATTATGTTGGCCCATTGATTCCAAAACATTAGGATAAAAAAAGCGATCTCCCGATAATGACACACCTGATAAAAAAGCATTGTATAAAATACGCTCAAACACGTCGAAATATTTTGAATCGCCTTCGGCAAGAAACATACGGTAATTCCACATCATCATACCAATAGATGCACATGTTTCGCAATAAGCCGACATGTTAGGCAAATTATAATCGCCGGCAAATCCTTCGTTTCCACCTGATGCACCAATGCCTCCCGTCACATATATTTTTGTATGTACAATATCATGCCAAATGCTATCCAGAGCATTGTTGTACGATTCATCTTCTAAAATAGCAGCAATATCAGCCATAGCTGAGTACATGTAAGTAGCGCGCACGGCATGTCCGACTGCTTTTGTTTGGTCAATTACTTTTTTATGTGATTGATTATATTCATCACCTTCAGGAAGGGTACCTCTAACATCTAAAAAGTATTTAGCAAGATTAAGGTAAGATGTATCATTAGTAACATGATATAACTTAATTAAGCCCAACTCAACCTCTTGGTGTCCAGGAAAATTTTCAACTTTTCCTGGCCCAAATGTTTCAACAAGCATGTCGGCAGACTTTATTGCAATATTAAGAAAATTTCGTTTTCCAGTCGACTGATAATGAGCAACGGCACCTTCAAACATATGACCCATATTATAAAGCTCATGACTTAGTTTATGTACTTCTGACCATCGGCTATCACCAATCCAAGGATGAGTCTTATCACTCTTAATGGTACGAATGGTAAATAGGTATCCATCGTCTTCCTGAGCTTTACCAATTTTATAGATTAGGGAATCAAGTTTAGCATCAAGATCTTTATCAGGATAGGTTTGCATTGAATAACTTGCTGCCTCAATGATTTTATAGATATCAGTATCATCAAAAGGGTAACTAGAGCAGAACTGACCTTCAGCCATTCCACCTGCGATTTCAAAATTCTTAATTCGACCAGTGATGGTTGACTGTTCTATGGCAATTGGTATTGTTACTTCGTGATTAGTTTTTATTCGTGGAGCCCAGAACTTATCAGTAACTTTTACTTGAGTAAAGGGAACTGCTTCCAACGATTCTTGAAATTTTTGTTCTGATTGGCATCCGGCTATTAGCACTAAAAAAGCAACAATAGGGCGAAATAATTTTGAAGACTTTATATGCATAATTTTAATTATTTAATTTTCCATTCATGAATACCACACGAAAAGGTTTCTTTCAAATTGGCATTTAAACGAATAGCTTTGGTTTTTATAGTTTTTTGATAATTGATAATTAGGACCAAAACCTTTGTCTTGTGCACGATAACCTATTCCTTCGGTAATATATAATTTCTTAGAAACTACATTTTCCCATTTAAAAGCAATATCAAGCAGCGATCTTTCTCCTGTAGCTTGGTAATTGGCAATAGCAGCTTCATAAAGGTGACCGCAATTAAAAATTTCATGACTTTTAAGTTTGTTGCAGTGGCCTTTGCCATACCATCTATTAAGGTGCTCGCATTTATTGGTAATACAGGTATACAAATATCCATCGTTCTCTTGAGCTGCACCAATTAACATGATCAAGCTATCGGGATATGTTTCTAGTTCTTTATCTGGCTGCAATGCTAAGGCATACGATGCACCTTCTAGTATTTTATATACATCTGTATCGTTAAAAGGAAAATCGCCCTGCTGTTCTTTTTCAATTAATTTGCCAGCCACAGCAAAATTATCCATTCTGCCTGTTTCTTCCGACTTCTTAAAAGCCAAAGGAATAAAAACTTTACGGTTAGTTTTAATTTTAGGAGCCCAGAAAGAATCATTTAAATGTACTGCAGTAAAGGGCACTGTCAACAATGGCTCAGTAGACTTCTTATTATTAGTACATCCCCATAATAAAAGAAAACCCAAAAGGAAGATAATTGTATTTGTTTTTTTCATTGTTAAATTTTTCTACCATCAGGAAAAGATTATGTAGTTTAAATATCTGAATCTTTACCTTCTTGGCAGATGTTTTTGTCAATGGCTTTTTACCATTTTTGGGTTGCAAATACCTGGATAATCAAGCAAAGATAAATTAAAATCATTTTGTAATAAATTTTTAATTTCTTGAGTGGTAGATTTTGTATTCCATAATCGTTTAGGCTATAGAAACAGAGTGATTTAAAAAAAATGCAAATTGAAAGTGAATTAATATTGAAGTAGGATAAAGTTAATCTTTCTCTAGAATCCAACAAAAGAGTATGTGAATTAAGAAAATAACTGGAATAAATCTAAAAAGTACTATTTTTGGTTTTTTTTAAAAGGCATTTAATGACAGATACTGAATCATATAATATTCACTCAAAATTTTATGTTGCTGTTGACTGTGTAATTTTTGGTTACGAAAAAGGTGAATTAAAACTATTACTTTATCCCCGTAAATTTAAACCATCCTATCAAGATTGGTCGCTTATGGGTGGTTTTGTTGAAGAACACGAATCCATGGAAATGGCAGCACGAAGAGTCCTTAAATCCACGGTAGGTCTTGAGAATATATATCTTGAACAAGTTCATGGTTTTTCTACTCCAGACCGTGATCCAGGAGCAAGAGTTATTAGTATGTCCTATTATGCTTTAATTCGATTAAACGAGTATGATAGAAAATTAGCTGATCAACATGGGGGGAAATGGCATGCTATTTCGGAACTTCCAAAACTTATTTTTGATCATAGCGATATGGTTGAAGATGCACTTAGAAAACTTCAGCAAAAAGCTACTTACGAGCTAATTGGTAAGGAACTCCTACCAGAGATGTTTACCTTAACTCAGCTTAATAATCTTTATAATGCAATATTTCAACGCTCTTTTGATCCCGGAAATTTCAGAAAAAAAATAACCTCGCTTAATATTTTAAGTCGCCAGGAAATTAAACAAACCAATACATCAAAGCGAGGAGCATATTATTTTCAATTTAAAGAAAATGTAGATCATAATAATTACGATCGAATTGTGAAATTTTAAGCTTAAAAAAATAACAGTAAATTGTACTGTTAAAAATTAAATCATATATTGCAAACTTTAATTGTAAAACTTACAAATATAGATATGAAATCAAATAATTTTGAAAATCAGGAAGTTTGGTTTGTAACAGGTAGCCAACACCTTTATGGAGAGGAAACTCTTAAACAGGTAGATGTAGATTCAGAAATAATAGCGAAAGCATTAAATGAATCTGATAAAATTCCGGTAAAAGTTGTATTCAAACCTGTTGTTACAACATCAGATGAGATATATAACATTTGCGAGGCGGCAAATCTATCTAAGAACTGTATTGGCTTAATTACTTGGATGCATACATTTTCTCCTTCTAAAATGTGGATATCAGGATTAAGCATTCTTAATAAGCCATTTATGCACCTTCATACTCAATTCAATAGAGATATTCCTTGGAATGAGATTGATATGGATTTCATGAACCTTAATCAATCAGCTCATGGAGGACGTGAGTTTGGTTTTATTTGTTCAAGATTAAGACTGAATAGAAAAGTAGTTGTTGGTCATTGGCAAGACAGTGCAGTACAGGAAAAAGTTGGAGTTTGGACTCGGGCTGCTATTGGTTTGAATGAATCAAAAGGACTTAAAATCTGTCGCTTTGGTGATAATATGCGCGAGGTTGCTGTTACTGAAGGAGACAAAGTTGAAGCTCAAAAAAAATTAGGCTGGCAAATTAGCTATCATGGAGTAGGTGATTTAGTTGCCAGCATGGATACAATATCTGAAGAAGAAATAGATGCTCTTTTTGAAGAATATAAAAAGGCCTATACAATAGTAGGAAATGATATTAGTAATATTCGTTATCAGGCCCGTATAGAATTGGGAATGAAGAAATTCCTGGATAAGTACAATTACAAAGTATTTACAACAAATTTTGAAGACTTACACGGACTTGAGCAATTACCTGGATTAGCTTCACAAAGATTAATGGAACAAGGTTATGGTTTTGGAGCCGAAGGAGATTGGAAACAAGCTGCACTAGTTCGTATCATGAAGGTTATGTCAGAAGGACTAACAGGTGGTTGTTCATTCATGGAAGACTATACTTATCACCTGGATCCAAAGCAACCCTCAATTTTAAGTGCTCATATGCTGGAAATATGTCCAACTATTGCAGATGGAAAACCTAAAATTGAAGTTCATCCGTTAGGAATAGGTGGTAAAGATGCTCCGGCACGATTTGTTTTTAATGTTCCTGAAGGTAGAGGAATAAATGCATCGCTTGTAGACATGGGTGGAAGAATGAGGATGATTATTAATCCTGTTGAAGTTATTAAACCTAAAGCACTTCCAAAATTACCAGTTGCATGTGCATTATGGGTTCCAGAACCAAATCTTGAGGTAGGTGCAACAGCATGGATATTAGCCGGAGGAGCACACCATACAAGTTTTAGTATGGCATTAGATACAGAACATCTTGAAGACTTTACAGAGATGCTAAATCTAGAACTCGTTATTATTGATAATGATACAAGAATCAGGGAGTTTAAGAAAGAACTTCGTTTTAATGATGTGTATTTTAATCATAAATTATAAAAAAATCAGAGAAGTTAAGGCTGGCCTAGCTGGCCTTAACATCAATATTTGAAATAAACTAAATAGAAGAAAAGCATGAATGCAGGATTTACAACAATTGATTATATAATTTTTATTGTATATGCAATTTTGATAGTTAGTCTGGGCTTATGGTTGTCACGTTCAAAAAAAGGCCACCAGGAAGACTCAAAAGACTACTTTTTAGCTGGAGGAACCTTGTCGTGGTGGGCAATTGGAGCTTCTTTAATTGCAGCGAATATTTCGGCTGAACATTTTATTGGAATGTCGGGTTCTGGTTTTGCCGTTGGACTCGGTATTGCTGCTTACGAATGGATTGCTGCTATTACCCTTATTTTGGTAGCCAAGTATTTACTACCCCTAATGATTAACAAGAAAATTTACACCATGCCTCAGTTCGCTAAGGAACGTTATGGTTCGGGTGTTAGTTTTTTCTTTTCATTTTTCTGGTTATTGGTTTATGTTTTTGTAAACCTAACTTCGGTAGCTTGGCTTGGAGCTATGGCAATGGATCAAATTCTTGGTGTACCAATGCAATATGGTGTACCTGGATTATTATTATTTGCTGGTATTTATTCTATATATGGCGGTTTAAAGGCTGTAGCATGGACAGATGTAATTCAAGTAATTTTTTTAGTAGGAGGTGGATTAATCACAGCTTTCTTTGCACTTGATGCTGTAGCAGGCGATTCAGGTTCTGCTATTGATGGATTTATGTTGGTGCTTTCGAAGGTTAGAGAAGTGCCTACGGATCTTCACTTTAACATGATTGTTGAAAAAGGTGTTACATTGATACCCGATGGTGGAGAAATGAAGGATCCTTTTCAGTTCTTACCTGGTTTGGCTGTAATTTTTGGAGCTATGTGGTTAACCAATATTGGTTATTGGGGTTTTAACCAGTACATAATTCAAAAAGGATTAGCTGCTAAAAATCTAAAAGAAGCAAAAAGAGGATTAATCTTTGCTGGATATTTAAAAATTCTTATACCCATAATTGTAATAATTCCTGGTATAACAGCCTATGTAATGTTTAATCACCCGGATCTTTCATCAACGATAGAAGGATTGTCAGGAAACATTGATAAAGCTGATCAGGCATATCCTTGGTTATTGCGCAACTTTGCACCAACTGGTATTCGTGGATTAGCCTTTGCTGCCCTTGTTGCAGCTGTGGTTTCTTCATTGGCTTCTATGTTAAACTCTACTTCAACTATTTTCACACTTGATATTTACAAAGATCATATTAATAAAAATGCATCTGAAGAACAATTGGTAAAAGTTGGTCGTATAACTGCATTTGTTGCTTTAATAATTGCGATAGTTGCTGCTAAACCTTTATTAGGTGGTCTTGATCAAGCCTTCCAATACATTCAAGAATTTACAGGTTTTATTTATCCTGGTGTTGTGGTTGTATTTGGTATGGGACTTCTTTGGAAACGTGCAACAAATCGTGCGGCACTATGGACTACAATTTTAACTCTACCATTAGGAATTCTATTTTACTTCTTATTTGATGATATTCCGTTTATTATTAGAATGGGATATGTTTGTATGATACTGATATCAACAGCTGTAATTGTTACATTAACAGATAAACACCACGTTGATGGTGGAGAACAGACAGTTAAAAATAGAACCAACCTTATTAATGCTGGTAAAATATTTGCTGGATTAGCTGTGATTACATTAGTTTCAGGTTTATTATGGGGAACTGATTTATTTGGAATGAGCCTTAGAAATTTAGGTTTCCATTCTATATTTATGATGACCTTCTTAATGGCTTTTGTGTCAGTGATAATGTTTACAAATGGTACTTCAAAAGTAAAAGATTCAAAAGCTTACGATTTTGAACCAGAATTATTTAAAACAGACAGAACCTTTCTTTTCGGAGCAATGGGTATTGTTGTTATTATTGTTGCACTATATGCTTATTTCTGGTAAAAGAAACATTAGTAGCTATGCTTGAAAATCTAAAACAAGAAGTCTTTACAGCAAACCTTGACCTGGTAAAGCATGGACTAGTAATTTTTACTTGGGGAAATGCTAGTGGAATAGACAGAGAGAAAGGATTAGTTGTTATAAAACCTAGTGGAGTTTCTTATGATAACATGAAACCTGACGATATGGTTGTATTGGATTTAGATGGAAATATTGTGGAGGGCAAACTTAAGCCCTCTTCTGATACTCCTACCCATTTAGAACTCTACAAAGCTTTTCCTGAAGTTGGGGGCATTGTTCATACTCATTCGACTTTTGCAACAGCCTGGTCACAGGCAGGAAAACCTATTCCTATCATTGGAACAACTCATGCCGATTATTTTTCGTCAGATATTCCATGTACAGCCGATATGAAAAAGGAAGAAGTTGTGACTGACTATGAAATGCAGACAGGAAGTGTTATTATCAAAGCTTTCGAAGGCATTAATCCTATGCACATTCCAGGAGTTTTAGTTAAAAACCATGGTCCTTTTACATGGGGTAAATCTCCTGACGATGCTGTTCATAATAGTGTTGTTTTAGAACAGGTGGCCAGAATGGCTCAATTATCTTATTCTATTAATCCTGAATTAACAATGAACCCAGAACTGGTTGCAAAGCATTATGAGCGGAAGCATGGAGATAATGCTTATTATGGGCAAAATTGAACCACAATAATGAGAGCTGCTGCATTAACAGGAATTAGAACAATAGAGATTATTGACAAAATGGTTCCTTCTATTGATAAGTCCGATGATGTATTAATTCGGATAAAATCTGTAGGAATTTGTGGCTCTGATATACATTATTATAACGAAGGAAATATAGGGAGTCAAGTTGTACAGTACCCTTGGGTGGTTGGACATGAAGCTGCCGGCGAAGTTGTTTCAGTAGGAAATGGTGTAAAAAGTATTAAACCTGGAGATAAGATTGCCATTGAACCAACTATGTGGTGTGGAGTGTGCGATCAATGTTTGCAAGGCCGGAAACACACTTGTGTAAATCAGAGATTCTTAGGTTGCCCTGGACAGATTGAAGGTTGTCTAAGTGAATTCTTTGTCTTACCTGAACATTGTTGTTTCAAAGTATCAGAAAACATGTCGTATGAACTGGCTGTATTTGCAGAGCCTTTGTCAATTGGAATTTATGCTGTAGATTTATATAAGAAGAATGTAACCAATAAGAAGGTTGGCATTTTAGGAGCAGGTCCAATAGGTCAATCTGTATTAGCTTCTTGTGTTAAGTCAGGAGCAGAATCTGTTTACATTACAGATAAAATTGATGAAAGGCTTGATTTGGCAAAAAAAATGGGAGCTCTCTGGACGGGAAATCCTGATAAACAAAATATTGCTGAAGAAATAATACAATTAGAGCCAAATTCTCTGGATGTTGTTTTTGAGTGTTGCGGCAAACAAGAAGCAGTTGATCAAGCTATTGAAATTCTAAAACCAGGTGGAACTTTAATGATGGTAGGTATTCCGGAGGTTGATCGTATTTCGTTTAGAATAGATCAGATGCGAAGAAAAGAAATATGCTTTCAAAATGTTCGTAGGCAAAATGAATGTTTTCAAAAAGCTATTGATATGATTGAGTCAGATCCTGAATATTTTCAGAATTTTATAACTCACAGATTTAAATTTAATGATACCTCAAAAGGTTTTGAATTTGTAAGAGAATACAAGAATGGTGTTCTGAAAGCAGTAATAGAACCTTAAAAATAATAAATTATGGCTAAATATGTAATTGGACTAGATTATGGAAGCGATTCTGCTCGTGCAGTAATTGTTAACGCTGAAAATGGCGATGAACTGGCTTCATCGGTAATGAATTATCCAAGATGGATGAAAGGGGAATTTTGCGATCCTTCGATAAATCAATATCGTCAACATCCTTTGGATTATATCGATGTTTTAGAATTTACAGTAAAAGAAGCCTTATCTAAATGCGATTCATCTGTTGCAAAAAGTATCGTTGGAATTTCTATTGATACAACAGGTAGTACGCCTGTAATGACTGATGGAAATGGAATACCATTAGCCTTAACAGAAGGATTTGAAAACAATCCAAATGCGATGTTTGTGTTATGGAAAGATCACACAGCCGTAAAAGAAGCTAACGAGATAAATGACTTAGCAAGAACTTGGGAAGTTGATTATACAAAATACGAAGGTGGTGTATACTCTTCTGAATGGGTTTGGGCGAAAATTCTTCATGTATTAAGAAAAGATGAGAAAGTTCGTCAAGCATCAGTCTCATGGATAGAACATTGCGATTGGTTACCAGCTATACTAACAGGAAGACTTAGTCCAAAAGAAGTTTATCGTAGCAGATGTGCTGCAGGACATAAATCAATGTGGCATACCGACTGGAAAGGACTTCCTCCGGAAGAGTTTCTTGTGAAATTAGATCCTTTATTAAAAGGATATAGAGAGAATCTATATGATGATACTTATACAAGTGATGTAAGTGTTGGAAATCTTACTGCTGAATGGGCTGAAAGACTAGGATTAACAACAGAAGTTAGTATTGGTGTAGGAGCTTTTGATTGCCATATGGGAGCAGTTGGTGGAGAGGCTACTCCTAATGTGTTGGCACGAGCAATTGGAACTTCAACTTGTGATATTATGACAGCCAAATATGAAGATGTTGGTGACAAACTTATAGCTGGAATTTGTGGACAAGTTGACGGATCTGTAATTCCAGGGTATGTTGGTTTAGAGGCCGGACAGTCTGCATTTGGTGATGTTTATGCATGGTTTAAAAGATTAATAGCCTGGCCTATTGTTGAATTAATGGGAGAAACAACATTAATTGATCAAGAAACAAAGGACAAACTTATTGAAGAAACTCTGGATAAAATTATACCGCGCTTAAGCGAACAAGCCATGAATATTCCAATTGAAGAATCATCAATACTTGCTCTTGATTGGATGAATGGAAGAAGAACTCCGGATGCAAATCAGGAAGTTAAGGGTGCTATTACAGGAATCACTTTGGGCTCTTCTGCGCCTAGAGTTTTCAGAGCTTTAGTTGAGGCAACTGCTTTTGGTTCTAAAGCCATTGTTGACAGATTTACACAAGAAGGAATTGAAATAAAAGAAATTATTGGTTTAGGTGGTGTAGCAAAGAAATCACCATTTGTTATGCAAACTCTTGCCGATGTTTTAAATATGCCCATAAAAGTTGCTACTACAGAACAAACCTGTGCTTTTGGTGCTGCTATGTTTGCAGCAGTTGTTGGAGGTGTTTATAAAAATGTAGAAGATGCTCAAAAGGCAATGGGTAAAGGGTTTGAAAAAACCTATTTCCCTCAGCCCAATATTGTCAAGCAATATCAGAACTTATACGAATCTTATACAAAGCTTGGTAATTTTGTAAATGATTCATTAACTAATTAATATATTATTATGAAAAATTTTTCTTTGATAGCGTTGGCTCTTATATTAAGTTTTGTTTCTTGTAAGCCAAAATCTTCTTCAGAAAGTAATAATGATTCAACAAAAAGTCAATTAGGTGTAAATCCTGAAGACTTTAAAAAAGAAATTGATGGTAAGCAAGTTGAATTGTATACCCTAAAGAATTCAAAAGGTATCCAGGTACAAATAACTAATTTTGGTGGTCAAATTGTATCTATTATTACACCTGACAAGGATGGAAACCTTGCCGATATTGTGGGTGGTTATAATACCATTGACGAATACGTGAATGATAATATGTACATAAGTGGTATTATTGGCAGGTTTGGAAACAGAATTTGTAAAGGTACTTTTGAACTTGATGGTGAAACCTATAAATTGGCTATTAATAATGAGCCAAATACATTACATGGGGGTATTAAAGGTTTCAATAAAAAGGTATGGGATGCTGAACAAAAAGGCAATACCCTAATACTAAAATATGTGTCTCCTGATATGGAAGAAGGTTATCCTGGAGAGTTGTCAATGACTGTTACCTATTCGCTAACAGAAGACAATGAATTTTCTTTGGTTTATGAAGCAACAACTTCAAAAGCAACAGTAGTTAATTTAACTAACCATACTCACTATAATCTAAAGGGTGATGGACATTCAACAATTCTTGATCATTCTTTACAGATAAATTCTGATGCCATAACCCCGGTTGACGAAACATTGATTCCAACAGGAGTACTGTTGCCAGTAGAAAACACACCTTTTGATTTCAGAGAAAGTAAGTTAATTGGTAAGGATATCGAAGATACTCACGAGCAATTAGTTTTTGGTAAAGGTTATGATCATAACTGGGTTCTTAATGAAGAACCAGGTGAGTTAGCATTTGCATTAAAACTTAGTGAGTCTACTACAGGTAGAGTTATGGAGATGTATACTACCGAACCAGGAATGCAAGTGTATACTGGTAATTTTATGGATGGTACAGTGAAAGGAAAGACCGGGAAAACTTATGGATTTAGGTCAGCTATTGCGCTTGAACCTCAACATTTTCCTGATAGTCCTAATCAAGAGAATTTTCCATCTACAGTTTTAAAACCCGGCGAAAAGTATTTTCATAAGAGCGTTTTGAAATTTTCTGCAAAATAATTAAGGTTTACAAGCAATTAGATAGAAAGGGGGAGATATTTATCTCCCTTTTTTTATGTATTAAATTGATTCAAATAGCAGAAAAAATAAAGCTAGGTAAGTTTGAAGTTTAAATATTCCTTATAGAGTTTCTCATATTGTTGAACTTTGGCAGATGGATAAATAATCTGCGGCTTATACGAAATGTTAGCCCGGGCTTCGTCTTCTGTAACAAACAATCCAGCCCCAGCAAAGACAAATAATGCTGCACCAAGAACAGTTGTTTCTTTCTGGTCAATTAGCTCTATAGGAACATTGCAAACATCAGCTCTTATTTGATTCCATAATCTGTTTTTTGATCCTCCACCAACACAAATAATTTTATCAGCTTTATAGTCACCTGCATTCTGTAGTGATTCAAGTCCCTCTCTTAGTCTAAAAGCTAAGCTTTCTATCAGAGCCCTATAGATTTGAGAGCGTGAAGTATTAATTGTTAGTCCTTTAATGATTCCACCATTTGAATTACCAGAATCATTATAAAACGATGGGTCAATTGATAAACCATGACTACCGGCTTCTACCTTTTCAGCCTCACTAATCATTGTTTCATACAATAAGTTATCTTGTAATTCTGGATAGAAGTTTCTTGCAAACCACTCTAAAACTCCAGAGCCAAGCCAGTTTTGTCCAATATTATAAACTCCACTCTGTGTGTCAATCTCTGTTGTGATGGCTTTTTTTAGTTCTTTTTCCGATGCTTTATAGTTATTACTACGAGCCATTAAAATCTCCCAGGTACCAGAACTTAAAACAGTTTGGTTAATTCCTGCTCCAGAACCAAATATTGCGAACTGAGTGTCGTGTCCGGCAAAAAAAACAGGTGTACCTATTGGTATACCGCATTTTTCATGAGCTTTCGCTGTAATGTGCCCAGCTTGTTCACCAGGTTGAGCAAGTTCACCAAAAATTGAGGAATCAATACTTATCTTATTAAAAATGTCTACTGAAGGATTTCCTTTTTCAATATCCATTGTCATCGAAGTTCCAGCCATTGTTATATCGTTTTTCATTTCCTCTGTAAGCTTGTTAATGAGCAAGGATGGAAAAAACAAGAAGCGGTGAGCTTTTTTAAGAATAGCCGGATGATTTTCTTTAAACCAGACTAATTTATTTATGGTATTAAAAGCATACGGGTAAACTCCACTTTTGGAGTAAATCTCTTCAATAGGCATATATTTTCCAATTGAGTCCAATATATCTTCTGTTCTTTTGCACTGCCATGAAATTACGGGATACAGAATTTTTCCATGTTCATCAACAAAGGTTCCGTCAACACCAAAAGTGGTTATTGTAACACCTGCTATGCGTTTCAAATTAAATTGTGCAGTAACCTCATGAGACGCAGCACATAGTTTACCCCATATTTTATTCAAATCCCAGATCAGTCCACCAGTATAATTAGGATCATCATTTGTGCTATTGGGTGTGGATTTCGATGCAACTATATTACCATCAGTATCCATGGCAACAACCCTAACATTTGTTGCTCCACAATCGAATACAATTGCAATGTCTTTTTTTACCATTAATTAGAGAGTTTTCTATTCAATAGTTGATTATAAATTTGTATGTCGTAAATAATTAGTTAAATACGCTTTTATCTCATATATCTAAACGAGCTTATAAACAACCGAGTTTATAAATAATTTAATTAATATCATTATGTTTATGAGCTTTCGCTGATCGGTTGCAAGTTCAACGATATTAATCTAACTATTTATTACTATTAAAATCCTTTTACACGAATTCTTTTTGTACTGCTTTCTCCACCATTAATTAAATGTATTAAAGGAATAGGTCTGTCTTCACCTTCTATAAAATCAGGACGCGCCTGCCACGGAGCAACAGAAAGTACATTAGTTAAATCCATCCAATATTGCAGAGTCGAAGGTTTTAGGCCCCATATCATATGGAAATGATTAGCTGGTGCATATTGTTTATATTCTCCCATGGTTGCATATTTTGGAACAATCCAGGTGTGAGGCCAGGTAACATTAGAACTATTAGCTACAAAATCAGATAATTTATTTGGTAAGTCTACAGTAGTTGCTTCATCCCAAATTAAACTAAACATACCATTTAGTTCACTATAGGTTAATCTGGCTGCTATACCATTAATACCTCCCGGAGAAATGAAAGAAACACTGTTTCCACCCCCTGGGAAATAATATAATTCCGCCCCGGGCATACTTACATTATCAAGTACCTCTTTAACGGAAGCACCCGGTTTTGCTGCCCAATTCAAGCTGGCAGATCCTGAATTATCTCCATCAACAATTCCTTTTCTTGCCCATATTTCATTGCCTGAAATTTGTAGACCTAGCTCGTCGGCTTTCTTTACTAATTCATCAGGTTCCCAAACTTTCCTGAAATCCATAAACAGGGGAGGATTGCCAGCAGTCATCCAATTCATAAACAGCATAGTTAGTACACCTTGCATATCTGCTTCGGTGCCAAAAGGTATAGCTGCTTTCGGACCATTATGATCGAAAGTTGAATTAAATAAGGATTCAGCTAAATCGCAAATAGGAAGTGGAATTCCGCGCCTATCACTTCCCCATTCAAGTTGATTCATGAATGCCCCAGCAACAGCATTGTGCGATTCCATTAAATCACGCATAATAAGGTACATTGCAAGAGACTGATCAAGCTTTTGTGAACCGTCTGGTTGTGATAAATCAACCCTTTCGCCCATGTGCTCAAAAACCCATTCTCGTAAACGTTTTAATTCCTCCTTGTCATATGATTCCTTATTAAGCATATCTGCTAATAATTTCATGTCAAGACGAGTAATTTCGAGGCCAAAAGCAGAACGAGTAGCATTTACATGGGCTAATGCTGTCTCCATACCCATTGAATCATGACCAAAACATACAATACGACGGCCCTTTAATCCAACATAAGTTAAGGCAGCATAACACCAATCGCTTAGGGCAGTTAAGGTTTCTTCTTTAATTTTTGGTTTCATGCCTGTATCTTCCCATGAACCTACATTTAGATGCGATAACCGACCTGCCTGAGCAAATGCACCATTTACAGCGTGAGCAAATACTACACCAGGCTTTGGCGCACTATTGCCACATGTTATATTCAGAGGGGTATCTTTTGGAAAATGGGCCATTAAACTCATAAGGCTCAATTGAGGAAAAGCCCATGTATCAGGAGTACAAATGATGGCATCTACACCCGCATCTTTAAATTGACGAGCAACAAAATCAGCCTGTTGCTCACCATCAATTAACACCATTGAATAAACAACTTTAGCAGATTCACCGGTAGGCATTTTAACTCTTGATGTTAATTCATCAGCAATCATACCAATAATATTCTGAGTTCTTTCTCTTGATTCTTTATCCACACGAGGATCACAAGCAGCACATATTCCAAAGGTTACAACCTTATTTGTTTTACTGGATGATTCATCTGATAGTTGAATAGCTTTATTATTCATGCGAGTTTAGTATTAGTTAAAAATGCTATTTACTTGAAAAAGGTCAAATTTATTAAAATTGTGCATGTATAAAACATAGTTGTTTAATGAAAGTCTGGATAAAGGTTCCCTAAACGATATATTGCAGGTTTGTGTTCAGATGTAATTGACTTCGTATGAATAGTTTGGAGCAAACTAGAGATTGTATTAAGAAGTAAAATCAAATTGTTTCTTAACAACATATAAGAATCAAGAGTCGTGTTGTTAATTTTTTAAAATCGAAAAAATCTGATAAGGATTTTATTTTGATAACCGTGTGTGAAATTATAAATAAACATAGCTAAATACCTACCCACGAAGTAGATTGAACAGTAGTATCAATATTTAATCGCTTCGTGGGAAAGTATTTCAACTTTTGATTCGCATAACTTTCAAATATTAGCATAGAATGACCGTCATCATAAACTAATATCAATGGACTTTTCTGGCTTTATACAAAATAGCATGCACATAATTAATGTTCAAAAGCTTTTGTTAGCATGCCAAAAAGGTTTTATAAATTCTTCAAGTATTTATTCTGACCAATAAACATCTGCAGAATATTCATCAATTCTTGCATTTTCAAAAACTTCGTCTTGATCAATATATATAGTTTCATTAGGTTTAATACTTTCAATAAAATGTGTTTCAGTAAAGCTTTCTCCGTTAGTAGCTGAAATGTAAACATCAACTTCTACATCGTAAGCAGTCATAAGACCATTATTTGTTACATATACATTTACAGTATAAATGTTATATGTAGTTTCGAATAAAACTAAATCGTTATTAACATAGTGATATTCTTTTTCAGTAAAGGAAGTAAGATCCAGATCTATATCCTCAATTACAACTTGTGAAGTTTCAATCTCGCAGCTGGTAAAAATAAGGCTGATTAAACTAAGTACTATAACTATCTTTTTCATGGCGTTTATTTTGGTTAAAAATTGTGCTATTTCATATTTGGATTTACCAGAATTTCAAATAGCATTTTGGTTTCTTAACTTACATTTACAAAATATATGCCATGATGTTTTTGTGTTTCGTGATAACAAATATTTAGAATCTGTCCATTTACAGCAACAGCAAAGAAGTTGGCCTTTTAAAATACGGACCCTAGTTATGCCACAGCTAGTGTAACAATAGATACTTTTACTTTCTTTATTTTTAATAATTCCATTACCAATGATTCAATTGTTGATCCTGTTGTTACAACATCATCGACAACCAGAATATGTTTGCCTTCTAATTTTATTGGGTCATTGATTTTAAAAATGCCTTCAACATTTAGCCATCTGCTATAGCGGTTTTTCTTAGTTTGACTTGAAGTATGAATAACTCTTGACACACAGTTATTTAGCAAAGGTTTATTCATAGATTTAGATAAACCAATTCCAATCATGTCACTTTGATTGTATCCACGTTTTCTTAAACGCTTCTTGTGAAGTGGAACAGGGATAATTGCATCGATAGTTTTGAAATTGCTATTACATAAATGATATCCAAAAATTCTTCCTAATTGAATACCAATATTCTTTTTTCCTTTGTATTTAAGTTGGTGCAGAATATTCTGATACCTACTATCTTTTTCAAAATAGAAAAGTGAAGCTGCATGCTCGATTTTAATCTTGCCCCAAAAGAGTTGTTCAACCGGATTATCTTTTTGTTGCCAAAAGTTTGTTAGTGGCATGTCTGCAATACAGTAAGAGCATAAATACTCTTCGTTTCCTGATAGAGTATTGCTGCATGCTACGCATAAGTTTGGATAGAACAGATCCAGAAAGGCTTTGAGATAGTTTTTAATGATAGATAGATTTTGAGATAATATTCTTAAACGTCATTCTATTCGTAATGACTGTTGTATATCTATGTTAATCAACAATAACTATTTCATGGGTAACCTCAAAGGCATTCCGATAGTTAAAACTCACACCGCAATAACGTTCTTGCGATAGATTAACAGCTTTTTCAAGCTTATCCATAACGAGATCATTACCTTTAAACTCATATATAATATGCATTTTCGAAAAATGCTTTGGATGTTCTTCTGTTAATTCACCGTCGATTTTTACATTAAAATCATCAACTTTAACACGCATTTTTTCAAGAATTGAAATAACATCCATCCCGGTACAACCTGCAAGAGCCAGCATCATTAAAGGTTTTGGTCTTGGACCCTTATCTTGTCCGCCGAATTCGGGTTTTGCATCTACACTTATTTTGTGACCATCAATTTCAGAGGAGAAACTCATTCCTCCCGACCAGTTTACATTTATTGATTCTTTCATTTAAATTATATTTTATGACTATTTTATCAGTTTTTGTACTTTATTTGCTTGATTTAAAAAGATTAAAAACAGGGGTAAGATTAGAAAAAACTTAAAAAATTACGTGTTTTGAATAAAAATACACTTGGTTTTTGATATTTTCAACAAAATTTTCGAGCAGATCAAAGTTTTTTTGCATTTTTGAATCAAGTTTAATTAATTAACAAATATGTGTCAAATTGGTTTGACTCATAAGATATGAATTATTTCTTATCTTTAATAAACTCATGGTTTATTGATAAAAATTTAACCGAGTATGATCAAAACGAATCGTGAACCACTAGATCTTAGAGAATTTCTAGTTAACAAAACAGTATTTAAACATTTATCAAAGGAAGAACTAGAATTAATTCCTTTAGATGATGGACCAGATCATTATAAAAGAGGTGAAATTCTTTATGAAGAAGGAAGCAGGATAAATGGATTTTATTGTGTTGTTAGAGGTATCGTCAAAATATTTAAAACAGGATTTGATGGTAAAGACCAAATATTAATGTTTGCAAAACCGGGTGATATTATTGGTTTCCGTTCCACTATTTCTGGTGAATTGGCATGTACAACAACTAAGATAATAGAAGATTCAAGTATCTGTTATATACCTGGAGATTTAGTAAAATCCTTTGTTAGATCAAACGGTGACTTTGCCATGGATTTACTTGAACTTGCTTGTCAGGAACTTGGAGAAGCAAACGATTATATCACAGATATTGCACAAAAAACTGTTCGTGAAAGACTTGCAGAAGTTTTAATTCATCTTAAATGGACCTTTAGTCTTGATAATGAAAACTTTTTACAGATTTCTCTCACCCGGGAAGAACTTGCGAATATTGTTGGTACAGCAACAGAATCGGTAATACGATTGCTTTCTGAGTTTAAACAAGACAGGTTAATAGAACTCCATGGAAGGAGGATAAAAATTTTAGATGAAACAAAGCTTATTAAGATAGGAAATATGCATTATTAGTTAAGGCAATACAATTTTAATGTTGCTTAGTAGTACTTTATCAAAATGACAATCCAGGACTTAATTCTACCTTTTGGACTAACACTGTTTGCTGGTCTTTCAACAGGTGTAGGTAGTGCTATTGCTTTTTTCGCAAAAACAACGAATACAAAGTTTCTTTCAGTTTCCCTAGGATTTTCAGCAGGTGTAATGATTTATGTTTCTTTGGTAGAAATATTTCAAAAAGCCAGAGTTGAAATAGCTTCTCTTTATGAAGACCCATTGGGGTATTGGATTACTGTAGCTGCATTTTTCGGAGGCATAATTTTAATTGCTATAATTGATAAGCTTGTGCCGAATTATGAGAATCCACATGAATTGAAAAAAATAGAGGATGTTAATAAGCAAACCTTCGATAAAAAGAAACTAATGCGCATAGGCTTGTTTTCTGCTCTTGCAATTGGTATTCATAATTTTCCTGAGGGACTAGCCACTTTTACAGCAGCATTACACGATCCAGCATACGGTATTGCAATTGCTGTAGCTATAGCAATTCATAATGTTCCTGAAGGAATTGCAGTTTCAGTTCCTATATATTATGCAACAGGTGATAAAAAGAAAGCATTTAAATTATCCTTTTTATCTGGATTAGCTGAACCTGTTGGTGCTATTGTAGGGTATTTGGTATTAATGCCTTTTATGAATCCTGCTGTTTTTGGAGTTTTGTTTGCTGCTGTTGCCGGAATTATGGTGTTTATTTCTTTAGATGAGCTTTTACCTGCAGCTCGCGAATACGGAGAATCTCATTTGGCAATATATGGCCTAATAGCCGGAATGATGATTATGGCCACCAGTTTAATTCTTTTCATATAGAAAAACAACATTGAGGTGCTTTCCTTGTTAATTCTATGACAATAGAATTTATACTTAATTTTTTTTTGTGAATAAAAGATTTCGCTCATATCTGCATGTTGTAATTCAGTTTAGTACAATTGTATACTTGATCTATTCAGAACCGAGCTTTGCCCAATCGTTTTGGTTGGGAATAGAAATAATTGGATTTATTCTAGGGCTTTGGTCTGTTTGGGTAATGAGGAAATCAGTATTTTCTGTTTTTCCAGATCCTGAACCTGCTTTTATTCTAATTGAGAACGGACCATATAAATTTATTCGACATCCTATGTATTTGGCATTATTTCTTGTGCTTATACCTCTTGTGATAAGTTTTCCGATTATAAACAGAATTATTTTAATGGTGATTTTTACAATTAATCAGATTCTGAAAATTAACTACGAAGAAAAAATTCTACTCAAGAAAATTTCAGGCTATAAGCAATACACCCAACGAACAAAACGACTAATTCCTTTTTTATATTAACCTAAAGAAGAAGATTGAATAAGTTACAATTCGCAGAAAAACTACTATTTTCTTAATTATCAATAAAATAATACTACCTTTGCGGCCAATTTAACACTAAAATCTATCTTGCTGCCTACACAAAGCAAATATTGATAGAAAATTAATTTTTAAAAGAGAGGTCCAGTTAGAAGTCCGGCGCGGTTTTTTTTCAGGATCTTTTAGAGAGGAAAAAAATGACTTTTAACGAAACAGATCTTGGACCTGAAATACTTCGGGCCATAACAGAAATGGGTTTTGAAAATCCTACACCCATTCAGGAAAAAACACTTCCACAAATTTTAGAATCAAAAAACGATCTTGTTGCACTTGCGCAAACTGGAACAGGTAAAACAGCAGCTTTTGGACTGCCAGTAATTCAACTTACGGATATTCAACAAAGAGATGTTCAGACATTAATTCTTTGTCCAACCCGTGAACTTGGTCTTCAAATTACAAAGGACCTTCAGAATTTTACCAAGTATATTAAAGGTTTTAGGGTTGTACCAGTTTATGGTGGGGCTCCTATTTATAACCAGATAAAAGATTTAAAGAGTGGTGCACATATCGTTGTTGGTACTCCTGGTAGAACATTGGATTTAATAAAAAGAAAAGCACTTCGTGTACAGAGTATAAAATGGATGATTCTTGATGAGGCCGATGAAATGCTTAACATGGGTTTCAAGGAAGATTTAGATGCCATTTTGGAAGGCACTCCTGAAAATAGACAAACTCTACTTTTTTCAGCAACAATGCCAAAAGAGATCGAACGTATCTCTAAAAACTACATGAAAAATCCTGATAAATTATCTGTGGGGAAAAGAAATGCTGGTGCCGATAATGTTAGTCATGAGTTTTATTTGGTTCAGGCAAAAGACAGGTACGAAGCTCTTAAGCGTTTAGCAGACATGAACCCGAATGTGTATGGAATAGTATTTTGTAGAACACGTGCAGAGACTAAAGATATTGCTGATAAATTAATGCAGGATGGTTATAATGCCGATGCATTACACGGAGATTTAAGTCAGGCACAGCGTGATTTTGTTATGGGACGTTTTAGACAAAAGCACCTTCAGATTTTAGTTGCCACCGATGTTGCAGCCAGAGGTTTAGATGTGAACGATCTTACACATGTAATTAATTATAACCTTCCTGATGATTTAGAAGTCTATGTACACAGAAGTGGTCGTACTGGAAGAGCCGGTAAGACAGGTATCTCTATTTCGATTGTTCATAGTAGAGAAACCTTTAAAATTCGCGATCTGGAAAAGATTACGCAGAAGAAATTTGAAAAGAAAGATGTTCCTGGCGGTAAAGATATTTGTGAGCGACAACTTTTTAACTTGGTAGATAGAGTTGAGAAAATTGAAGTTGAAGACACTCAGATAGGTCCATTTTTACCTGATATTATTGAGAAACTTGCGCATCTGGACAGAGAAGAGCTAATCAAGCATTTTGTATCGGTTGAGTTTAACAGGTTTTTAGCGTATTATAAAAATGCTCCTGATTTAAATGTTAAGCAAAGAGATAAAAGAGAAAGAGGCGTGAGAAGTGAAAGAGGAGAATCTCGTCAGGGAAGAGGTGGTTCGAATATTAAATTTTCGCGTTTCCACATTAATGTAGGTACGAAAGATAAAATCAATGCTTCGCATTTGATTGGAATGATTAACGAAGTTACTCCTGGACTTAAAGTTGAAATAGGTAAAATAGATATTCTAAGGAATTTTTCCTTTTTTGATGCCGATAGTAAATTTGAAAATGAAATTCTGGAATCGTTCAAAAACACAAGTGTGGGTGAATTTCCTGTAACAGTTACAAAATCTAAAGGTAAGAAGCCAGAGAATAACGATAGAAGAAGTGGAGATAGAGGTGGATATCGAGGCGGAGGAGATAGGTTTAATTCTCCTGATAGGAATAGAAGAAAAAGAGTAAAAAGAGAACATAAATAATTAAAAGGGCGCCTAGGGTGCCCTTTTTAATTTTATAGAATTGCAGTGATTATGAGACTACTTTCAGTGAGGGCTTCGCAGTTCTTAACCAAGTTAAGAACTGTCTCACGACTAAAAGGAGTAATGACAATGCTCAGTAGCTTTAAACAACTTTAATGTGTACAAATGTTTCAGGTTTTTTAATAATAGATTTTTTTGTTGGAATATACAATATTTGAGTTATTTGGCAAGTATACAACGCGTTATTACTACACCCATTATCATGTCATAACCATCGCATTGTCCTTTTATTTTAATTTTCTTACCAAGAGTTAAACTCTCCAAAGTTTCCTTAAACTTTTGCGTATAAAGGCTGTCAAAAGAGCAATTAATTCCTTCCATTTCGTCCAGTAAAATTAAAGAGCTACTATTATCATTAATTGAAATATCAACAACTTCACCTGTTATTTCAAGTACTTGATTTCCATATTTCTCATAACTTGCATCCTCATCTTTCACGAATTCTTCGAAAAGTATCTGAGCATCAATTATAAATGCGGCCTGTTCCTTTTCAATATTACGATGCGGTTTATGAAAAACATACATATAAGTTCCTATAGCCGATAAGCAGCCTATTCCGAACAATATCAAAGCGATTCTAAATAATTTTTTTTTCATCGTACTGCTACTTATTTAGGGGTAAATAATTAAAATGTACAATTAATTGAATTTCATCTTTAATGCGATCTTTATAATTTTCTTCTATTTGGATTTTATATTTTTCTAATGAAATAAAAAATTCTGTTTTTGCACTTATTTTTCCTCCCTTAATAGTGAGATTACCAGTTGAGGTAATTGGCAAGGTTTCGCCATGCATTGTTAAATCACCAGAGATGTCTATTTTGTAAGTTGCGTCTTTCGTGATATCCAAATTACTGAAATTTGTAATTTTTCCTTTAAAAACTGATTTTGGAAACTTATGCGATTCCATATAGTTTTCATTAAAGTGCTCTTCGACAAGGGCTTCCTTAAATTTGAAGGAGCGAACCAATGTTGATGCAACAATATCTCCGGTTTCGGTATTCAAAATACTGGCAACTTTTTGGTTTTTTGCTTCAATTGTAAAAAGTGAAGTTTCAGAGAAAATTTCAATAACTCCCTCCTTAGTAATATACTTTTGTGCTTGAATGTATGTGCTAAAGCTTAATACCGTTACTATAAATATCGTTATTCGTTTCATATATTTTTTACTTTTAATGTTTAACATTTCCTAGGGCAAAAACTCTCGAAATATTGAATCCAAAATACACACCTCCATCAAGCCATGATTCAGTTGTTTGAGAAACGAAACCCGATTCTTCCATTATTCTGGTATTACTTAAAAACAATTGAAAAACATGACCTCCGGTTTCAATATCAAATCCTATGGAAAGGGGGTTATAAAAATTTGTTTTAGTATCATCACTTTGACTATTAGCACTATGGCTGGTCCAAAAATATTCTGCCATTAATGCAATTCTTCGGGCAAATTTGTATCTTCCTCCAATTCCTACGGAAATTATATCATTTACCTCGTCGAAGTTAACCAGGTTGCGGTGTACATATGTTGGCATTAACTGAAGAGAAATTTTTTCACTGAATTTTCTGGCAATTAGTAATTGATGAGTATACGATAAGCGATTCGAGAAAATAGAATCTATGAGTGCATCGCTATTTACTGTGCCATTTGCCGCTATATTTGTATAATATGAAATAGCCACAGGAAAATTTTTTGCACCGGTTGTTTGACGAATAATAGTAAACTTAAGCGAACCATCTATTGTGGAATTATATGTACTTCTTCTTAATCCAACCATTAACCAATCGTTTACTCCATAGCCAAAATCAAGGCTTATTAATGCATTATCCAGGCCCCAAAAATTTTCATAACCAGAATTGATTTCACCGAAGCGGTGGTTAATTCTGAAATCGAGTTGTTGCTTTTTCATTCGTTCAATGGAATGAGAATTAATAACTCGTGTTGATTTAAAAGTATAAGCTACCTCCAAGGTTTCTTCTCCTACTTCTTCATCAAGCATATCAAGAAGATCATCCTGAGCTGAAATAGATATTGTACCTATCATTAAAAAAAGCACTGCTAAGTATTTGTTAATTTTCATTATCATAGGTATTATGTTAGTTATCTAATGCTCCTTGTTTTATCCATTCAAGAATAAATTCAACATCAATATCATTTGTATATCGATACATACTTCCTCCGGGAGCTATTTTTACATAAAGCTTGCTACTTTCTGGTATATCAAGGTCAAGATAACCGCTACCTGTCAGATTTAGATAAGCATTTTCTGCTGTTAAGTCAGGAGGAATAGAACCACCACTATGGCAACTTGTGCAATCTTTTCCCTTTCCTGAAATTTCAATTCCAACGCCTTTTCCCTCAAAAATGGGATTAACATGTTCTGTAAAACTTATAATTTGGGGTAGTTCAGCAACTTGTTCTGGCCTTTTTTCCGATTCACATGCCACAAAGATTATGAGACAAAAAGCCCCAATTATTCTAAATAAGAAATTTGAATTGTTATTTCTCATAGTTCATTGCGATTAAAAATGAGCTTAATCTCATTTGTTCCAATAAAGTTTATTTCATCGTTATCAGAAAAGCGTAAGGATAGATTATAGGTTTTTTTAGGGTCAAATGCTATATCAGATGTATTTTTCGGTTCAAGTTTTCTTTTTAGAAGAACCTTATAAGTAGCATTCTTTTTCTCAATTCCGCCTATAGAAATATTACTTATTGCCGATACTTCAATGTTTTTCGGTTTTAGAAGTATTTGTCCCGGAGTTCCGGCAATACCTCGCAAAAATCCCAATAAATTTTCTATGTTGCCTGGGCTATTTTTAATTTGACCCCAATATTGGGTACCACTACCTTCATGACCTCTGGAGGCAATAAATTCTTCTAATCCTTCTCTGGAGAAAGTATTTGTAAACGGATGATTTAGTGGGCCGCCATCTGAGTAACCACCTGATATTCCATTGCCGTTTAGTCCATGACAAAATTTACAATCGGCTATAATATTGAAGACATTTTCTCCGGCTGTAATATCACCCTTGAATTCCATCTTATTTTCATCATAAATATAGTATGCCGGATCAATAATCTTTATACTTTCATCGGCTAAAACAATTTCTTGTCTTTCCCCATTCCATTCGTACTTTGGTCCTGTTCGACTGGAGTTATCATTTGAATTTCTGAATATTGTATTTTCTACAGGATCTGAAATATCTCCGGCATTGTTCATTTTTAAATTGTAAGCCATATCAAATGGGGCAGTATAGGCAAGACTCCATTTCCAAACATCATATGATTCAGAATCTGTGTTTTCAAAAATTACTAAGAAGTTATCGTTATTCCTTTGGGATGTCCATCCTGTGCTGGAATCTGATTTTAAATCATCTTCTGGCCCCTCCCATAGCCATGTCATGTATGAGGGATTTGCTGTGGTATCTTTCCATTCGACTAATAAATAGAGATACTTATCGTCGTAACCTGCTTTTATTGTTGCTTCCGGATTAATCCCATTATTGAAATCTTTAGTTCCATTATATGTTCCGGTTACATTCAAATATCCATCTGCATAAATATTTTTTGTTGAAATATCTTTCAATGTTAAGGTGACATATTTTGCATCTTTCCAATAGGATGAATTCAATCTGTCTTGAGGAATCCAAAAATATGCAGCCTCCAGATTTTCACTAACTCCAGGAGTAATTGGAAAATAACCTTTTAGTGGAAATCTCTTTTCAGATTCACAAGCAATAATAAGGGTTAGAGATAACAGGAGTAATAGTATTTTTGAATTGTTTTTCATTGCAAATACCCTTAAGTAAATGTTAAAATTCCTTTGACACATTTAAAAGTTTATATGTTTAAGGTTTGGATGAGTTAGAAAACAAACAAAAAGATCATAGAAATATGATCCTTTTGTAGTTTGTTATGAATTATAAATTTTTATTAAATTGAATAGAAAGATTAACAGTTACATCAGCATCACCAATGTGACTGCTTGTAATACCAAAATCGGCTTCAGCAGCAAATTTGAACCAACCAAAGAAACTAACATAGGCTTTTGTTTGGTCGTCTTTTGTGTAGCCTTCAAGGTATGAAAAATACATATCAACTGACTTTGTTGTGCCTGCAAAAGTAAAGTCTCCTGTTGCTTTATATCCAGTTCCATAAGCTGAAACTTCAGTAGCCTCAAAAGTAGCAACACCTGAAGAACCAATAATAGCACTTTGTTTTTGGTAAGTTGTTGCACTTCCGTCGCCCCAAAGATCATAATCAGCTAAAGTTGTGTTTGGAAAACTTGTATTTAGGGTGCCATCTTCACAATATACATCAACTGTATCAGCTACAGTTAATTCTAGCCCAAATGTTCCCTGAATACAACCGGTAATTCCATCTCTGCCATGACCACAAACACCTGAAGGAGCTCCAGTTTCAACACTTGTTATATCAACCCAGGCTTTAATTTTTGTAGCAGAAGGATTTGCTTCATCAAATTCTAATATATCAAATCCGGCACGAGCAAATTGTCCTGTAAAAACAGCGTTAACAGCATCGAAAGGAAATTCAAAACCAATGGTTGAGTGGGTATTGTCCCATACCCAGTCAGTTAACGAAAAGTTTGCAGTACCGCCTGAAACAGCGCCAGTAATTACTATATCGGCGGTTTTGTCGGCATCAACAGCCACTTCAATTTCTACTCCTGTAAGAATTACAGTTCCTGCATTCTTTAGGTTATTATTATTTGAGGGTTCGTAACGAGCGTTTAAATAATAGGTACCGTTTGCTAAACCTATGAATGAGTAATTACCACTTTCATCAGTAATAGTTTTTGCTACTACATTACCAGCATTTGGTAGTGAGCTTATCATCACAATTGCTCCATCAGCTACAGTATTATCTGGCAGACTAACTTTACCGGTTAATTTGAAATACTTAGTTGCTGTATTTTCATCGTCTTTACATTGAGTTAATATGAACCCAATAATAATTGCTAAAAATAGCGTGCTAAATGTTTTAAAAGTTGCTTTCATGCTAATATGGAATTAAAGTTTTATTTAAAGATTGTAACCTAACAAGTTTACACAAAAATGTAGATGAACACTGGATTTTACTGATGAGATGTATTCTTTTTGGAATTGAGATTTAATAGATTTTTCGTGTTATCAGTTGCCTTTGTATTTGAGATAGATCAATTTAATAAGTGATTTATGTAACCTTTTGCCAATATAATTGTTATAAGTATAGATAGGTAGAGGTATATATAACATGGCTGAACTAATAAGTGATTGCAAAATTTGTGATCGGAAAGCAGAATGCTTTAAGCATTTAACAGATGAGGAGCTAAAGTTATTTTCTGATAATAAGAGTACTATACACTATCGGAAGGGTGAAACAATTATTAAGCAAGGAACAGAATTCACTCATGTTGTTTCATTTAATTCAGGATTAGCCAAATTAAATATTGAAATTTCACCAAAAAAGAGAATGATGATTGGGCTAATTAAGCCTTCTGAAATACTTGGTGGACCTGGAATGTTTTCTGACAACAGGTATACTTTTTCGGTTACAGCCTTAATCGATTCTTCAATCTGTCTGCTAAATGTTGATACATTTAAAAAGATAATTCGTGTTAACGAAAAATTTGCTGATACTTTTCTTTCATCTTTTTCGAACAGATATATTCAGGCAATAGACCGATTGGTTACTATTACACAAAAGCAAATGCACGGTAGAGTTGCTGAGGCACTTTTGTACTTTTCTGATACAATTTTTAATTCAGATAATTTTGAGTTAGTACTGTCGAGACAAGAATTAGCTGAGTATACAAGTATGTCGAAAGAAAGTATTAGTAGAATTTTAAGGGATTTAAATACAGAGAATATAATTGAAACTAAAGGGAAAATAGTATCTATTCTGAACAAAGAAAAGCTTATTCTACTTAAAGAAACTGGATAAAAGTGAAATGCTTTTAGTTAAAAAGTAAAAAGACCGAAGTTGAAAGAAATTTGTTCCTTCAACTTAGGCCTTATTTTTACAATGGATCTATTAATCTAATAATGCACCATAGAGCTAACATCCCATTCCTTTCCAATTAATTTTCTACCTTCAAGAAAATCTAACTCAACAATAAAGTTCAAGTAAACTTCTTCAGGATTAAAATGTGAAAGTAAATCTAAGGCTGCTTTAGATGTTCCTCCTGTGGCCAGCAAATCATCGTGTAGTAATATTGTTTCGCCTTGCTCAATGGCATCTTTATGAATTTCTATTGAATCTTCACCATATTCAAGCGTGTATTTCACAGAATAGCGTTCAGCAGGGAGTTTGTTGGGCTTTCTAATAGGAACAAATCCAGCACCTAACTTGGCTGCTAGAGCTCCTCCAAAAATAAATCCACGAGATTCAATTCCAACAACTTTTGTAATTCCTCGTCCCATATACATGTCAGCAATTTCATCGATTAAGAAGTGGAAAATGTCTGGTTGCTTTAGAGCTGTTGTTAAATCTTTAAACTGAATTCCCTCTTTTGGATAATCAGGAACATTCCTAATTGCATCTTTTACATCTTCTATTGTAAGTGTTGTCTCCATTTTGCATTTAAATTTTGGACGAAGATCAGGAAGATTAAACAAAAAATCAAGTAAAAACACATAGATTTTAGATATAGTGACTTTTAACTTAAGCCATTTCAAGTACTTGTAAGTATTTCTTTTGAAAACTATTTCTTTGCTCCGCTATAATTCTCTTAACTTTATATAAAAGTTTTCAGAAAATGGTACTCAATTATATTTGGATCGGATTTTTTATCGTTGCTTTTGTTGTAGCATTATTACGTGTTATAGGTTTTTATTTGCATACGAATTACGACTGGCTTTCTGGTGTTGCTTTTGATGTAGCCGATAGGGATGTGTTTAGTACTATGTTGCAGTCTACCTTCGATATAGCAGAAACAAGTGTTTCAATATCAATTTATCTTATTGGTATAATGACGCTTTGGTTGGGAATAATGAAAATAGGAGAGAAAGGTGGAGCAGTTAATGTTCTGTCGAAATTTACTGCACCATTCTTTACAAGAATATTCCCTGAAGTACCAAGAAACCATCCTGCAATGGGAAGTATGTTAATGAATTTTACTGCCAACATGCTTGGGCTCGATAATGCTGCCACTCCATTAGGTTTGAAAGCAATGAATCAGTTACAGGAACTAAATAAAAATAAAGAGTCGGCTTCAAATGCTCAAATAATGTTTTTGGTACTGAATACGTCTGGGCTTACATTAATTCCTGTAAGCATTATGGGATTAAGGGCTGCTGAAAAAGCAGCGAATCCGGCTGATGTTTTTTTACCCATTCTTTTAGTAACATTTGTTTCTACTCTTGCTGGATTAATTGCAGTATCAGTAGTTCAGAAAATTAATCTTTTCAATCGAATAGTGTTAGCATATATTGGAGGCTTGTCAGTTTTAATTGGTGGACTTTTCTACTTTTTGGCAAATTTAGAAAGAGAACATGTAGAAATAATTGCAAGGTTTGCAGGGAGCTTTACTATAATTTTAATTATAATGTTTTTCATTTTTCTGGCTTTTCGGGCCAAGGTAAATTTGTATGAGGTGTTTATTGAAGGAGCAAAAGATGGTTTTGGAGTAGCAGTTAAAATTATTCCCTACCTTGTTGCTATGTTATTTGCAATAGGTTTTTTCAGGGCGTCTGGGGCATTAGATTGGCTAACAGGAGGAATTGGAAATTTCTTTGCATGGCTCGGGTTTGATACCCGTTTTGTCGATGGACTTCCGACAGCATTTATGAAACCTTTGAGTGGCAGTGGAGCTCGTGGTTTGATGGTTGAGGCAATGCAGAATTTTGGTCCCGATTCATTTGCTGGCAGGCTGGTTTCTATTTTTCAGGGAAGTACTGAAACAACCTTTTATACTGTAGCAGTTTATTATGGAGCAGTTGGTATTAGCAGAACCCGTTATACAATTTCTTGCGGATTAATCGCTGATTTTGCCGGAATGTTGGCTGCAATTTTCCTTATGTACTTCTTTGACTCAATAGGTTTTTTTGGGTGAAAACACTGATATTTAAAGAATACTTTCTTTATCTTATCTCACAATTAATTAAAATTTGTCTTCTTTTATGGAATTTGAAATGAATATGCATCCTAAATACAAACATAAAAAACCAGAATAATGAAAAAGTTTCTTCTATTGGCATTAATAGTACCTATTATGGTAAGTGCCGAAAATATTTCGAAATCGAAAATTACTGATGTAACAATATACCAGCGCGGGGCAAGAATTACGAGCGTAGCATATATTAATCTTAAACCTGGAAATAACGAGGTGGTAATTTCAGATATTACAAAAAGTATAGATGCAAATAGTGTACAAGTGAGATTAGGAGATAATGCAATTCTTCTTTCTGCAACCACCCGTACCAGAGTGCTAGAAAATAAAGAATTACCAATAAGAACAAAAACTCTAAACGATTCGCTTAAGTGGATAGATCAGGAAATACAATGGAATGCTGAACAAAAGCAAGTATATAATGGCGAAGCCAGCCTTATTGCGGCGAATCAGAAACTTGGCAGTAATGAGGAAAAAGCAACAGTTGACGAAATAATAAGTTTATCGAAATTTTACAGAAGTCGACTTTTAGAGATAAGGAAGAAAATTCACACTATTGATAGAGAAGTAAATGAGCTTAAAATTTTAAAAACATCAATTCTCGAGAAATTGAATAATTTACAATATCTGGAGCAAAAAAGTGTTGGTGAAGTAGTTTTAAAGGTAAGTGCAAAAACAGCCATCAAAGTAAAAGCTACAGTAACATACCTGACCTATCAGGCCGGATGGACTCCAATATATGATGTTCGCGCATCTGGTGCCGACGAACCTGTTAACCTTATTTACAAAGCAAATGTTTACCAAACCACTGGATACAACTGGGAAAACATGGATTTATCTATTTCAACTGGCAATCCAACAGCTAACAATAACAGGCCAACAATGTATCCGTGGTATATTGATTTTAGTCAGCCGATTGTATATAACGAACTTCAACAGTTCAAAAAGGCGAAACCCTCTATGCAAAATGCTTTGCAAAGAACAATGGCATCTGAAGATAAGGAAGAAGAAATGTTAGATGAAGTAGGTTTCATAGGTTATGAAACTACTGTAAAATCAAATAATATTGCTGCAGAATACTTTATTGAAATTCCACAAGAAATTCCTAGCGACGGGAAACAACATATAGTTGCCATTAAGGAATATGAGCTTAACTCTAAGTTTACATATCATGCAATACCAAAATTGGATAAATCAGCTTTCTTAATTGCTAAAGTTGCCGATTATGGTAACTACAACCTACTTCCTGGTCAGTCTAACTTATTTTTCGATGGAATGTATATCGGACAGTCATATTTAAATCCTGTAACTACTGTTGATTCAATGTTACTTTCAATGGGTCGCGACGAGAAAATAATTATTAAAAGAAACGAGCTAAAGGATTACACTGCCCGACAAGTTGTAGGAGGTAATACTAAGGTTACTAAGGCAATTGAAATATCGGTAAGAAATAATAATAGTTATTCAATTGAAATGGATTTGATGGACCAAATACCATTATCTAAGAATAAAGAAATAGAAGTAAAAATTGAAGATGGTGGTGGTGCAAAAATTGACGAAGCCTATGGTTCACTTTTGTGGAAAATGAATATTAAAGCAGGCGAAACTAAAAAGGTTAAATTCATTTATTCAGTAAAATACCCCAAAGACCAATCGGTAGATAAGTTTTAAAATATCGACATGTTGTTTTTTGTCATTCCTGAGCAGGATGGAATCTGGTGCTTAATTCATCTATAAGTTCTAGATTCTTTTCTTCAAAGGAATGACACTTTTAAAACTTTCATTTTACTCAAATCTCCCAAGATGAAAATATAGGGCAAAGCTTAAGACATTATTGAACCAAGCTCCCTCACTAAAATTAGAAGAGGAAGAATAAGATCTTACAGGAAACAAGGAGTAACTGTATCGAGCATTAATATCAAAGTTTTGGAAAAAAGTATAATTCACACCAAAAACAATGGCAGTTTCTAGTTTATTTGGTTCAAGAATCCAGTTATCCATCCAATCACCATCGTAGTATTCAGCTTTGAATAAATAATTAATTGAAATACCTCCCTCCAATTTTAATGCATCAATGGTTTTATAGGTAACCAATATGGGTAGATCAATATAGTTTAGTTTAATCTTTTGAATGATTGGCGATTTTGGGTAATTAGCTGATCCCTTTCCTGAAAATTTTATCTCCAATTGACCGCCAAAATTATTTCTGAATTCAGTATTAACAAATGCTCCAAGCAATAAACCAGTTTTATAATAACCACCCCAGGAGTCGCCATCAATTTGTGATGCATTTAGACCAGCTAGAATTCCTCCTTGAAATCGTTGAGCACTTAAAGCTGTAGAAAACACTACTGCAATTATTAATAAAAGAGAACGGATTTTCATGATGGAATTATTTTAGTTTCAAGAGTTTTTCTTTTAAAATGGATACCCCAATACTAGCTTTTTCTTGAATAAACTCAACTTTGCGTTGGTAGGGTGTATTTACTTCATTTGGGTCAACAACAAAAACAGGAGCATTTTTCGGTGCATACCCAACTAAACCAGCAGCAGGATATACTACTAATGAAGATCCTACTACAACAAAAATATCTGCCTTACTGGCTATCTCGGCAGCTTCTTCCATAGCGGGCACAGCTTCACCAAACCATACAATGTGAGGTCGAAGTTGAAAACCTTTCTCGCAATTGTCTCCTTTATTTATGGCTTTCGAGCCAATATCATATATTAATTCAGGATCACCGGTGCTTCTTACTTTAGTTAATTCGCCATGAAGATGAAGTACATTTGAACTTCCGGCTTGCTCATGTAGATTATCAACGTTTTGTGTTATAATATGTACATCAAAATGCTTTTCGAGTTCAACCAAACCTGTGTGACCTGCATTTGGTTTTGCTTCGGCTAATTGTGCCCGGCGTTCGTTGTAAAACCTTAATACCAGTTCCATGTCAGAGGCCCATCCTTGCGGACTGGCAACTTCCATTACATCATAGCTTTCCCACAAGCCTCCCATTTCTCTGAAAGTCTTTAATCCACTCTCGGCACTTACCCCGGCTCCGGTAAGAATAATTAGCTTTTTCATTAGAGTTTGGTTTAAAACAAAAATAACAAACTTATTTGCATCATTAAGTAGTGAGATTAATTATTTCATGTGTAGTATGTATATTAATTTATAATTGCTATTTTCGCGCATCGAAATTCTAAAAACAGGCAAGTGTTTTTTTTACATGTTATATAGCAATCAAGATTATTTTATACTCATTTTGGTTAGCGTTTTAGTTGTAAAGAACAAGAATTTGATGAATTTCTTCTTTTCAGGGAAATAGAAAGGATGGCTTGAGCCTTGCATCTAGTCAAGATGAATTTGATTAGAATGCACATAATAATGATAAGTCATTTTTAACTTCCAAGGAGGGGAAAGACAAGAATGTTAGAGATACACATATTTAAAATGGAGGCCACAATAAACACTATTTTGTATCGCTAGTGATTATTGAGGAGCAAATTATAATTAGCAATAAATTTATATAGACAATTAATAACCAGTTAAAATTTTTATTATGAGGAAAGGACTATTTATAACATTGATTATGTTATTAGCAGGGTTTACATTTAGTTACGGGCAATTTTCTTTTGGAGTATCACCAGGTATTGGATTGAATAGTGCTTATTTTGGATATAAAGTAGACAACAAATTTGTACCTTATATCGGGTTCCAATATTTAAACGCAAGTTTTAAGTATGAAGAAAGTGGACAAAGATATGATAGCGACTTAAGCCAAGTTATATCATATTCAGATATAAATAAATTCTCGGGGAGTTTGTATATTCCCAATTTAGGGTTAAAATATTTTGTTAAGCAGCAAAATAAATTACAAGTTTACATTACTTTGAATCTATCAAAACCTTTATTAAGTGGCAGATTGGAATATGATGGTGAGGTGGATGAAGATTTTAAAGAAGAAATTAAAAATATTAGTATTTGGGGAGGTGAGTTTGGATTTGGGATGGAATATTTCTTTGATGAAAACTTTAGTTTAGGTGGAGAGTTCGGATTAAGATATATTCATTTGAAGTATAAAGAGTTAAGGGAAAGAGAAATTTATAATCCTGAAGTCGGTTATCAAACGGTTGAAATAGAAGACAATTTTAAATTTAACACTAGCCCCACTTTTACAAAAATTTCATTCAACTATTATTTCTGATAACAATTATTATATAGTGGACGGATGATAGTTAATTATACAGTGATTACATTCAACCAGAGTGTTTTGAACTGCGAAGCTCTCAGAATAAATGTCCAAATTCACTTATTTGAACCGATATATATTGGTTATAAGAAATCTATTTTATTAAACTTAAATTAAAGAATGTTATGAAGAAAATTCTATTATTTTCAATGAGTTTTATTGTGCTGTTTTTTTCTTGTAGTAAAGATGAGTCTTTAGAAGTAATTTTGAAGCAATCAGGGAATCTTTCAGCTACTTTAAAACAAAAGGATGGTACACCTATTTCGGATGAAGTTGTATACTTGTATGATTTCAACACTCAAATGGATTCGAAAAAAACAGATGCAAACGGGAATGTTAATTTTGGAGAATGTTTAGAAGGATATTATAAACTAGTGGTTGAAGATATTGATGTCAATAATGTGACCTATTCTATCAATCAACAAATACAGGTTATTTCAGGTTCTTCAAAAAACATCGAACTTATACCTGAGGATTATGTGGGCTCTGTAACTTTCAAAGCTTTAGAAAGAAATGTAAACGATGATGAGAAATATATTTATGAACCACTCTCGGGCGTTACAGCATTTATTATTAGTTCCGAAGACTATAGTTTATATTCTTATGATATTAATGAGTTATTGATTCATACAATAGTGCAGGGAATAACTGCAGAAAATGGTGAAGTTGAAATAGAAAATATTCCAGCTAACCAAAACTTTGTTATTGTATATTTTCATGATAACATAGAAAAATGGGAGGCTTATAATTATACTTCGAAATTAATGATCCTTAGCAAAAATCAAAACTACGAAGCTAAGGTAGTCTATTCTTATGCAACAGTTACAGCAAATTTTAATGATTATTCATCTGATCCCGTACAAGGATTAAATGTACTATTAGTTGATTATTATGATTATAGGGACTACAACTCAAGCATTTCTCAATTAAAAACTGTGGCAAAGAAATCATCTATTACTAATTCTAAAGGCGATGTTGTTTTTACAATAGTCCCATTGGGATATTATGAGATTGTCTATTACTCTGACGAAAGCGATTTTGATAATCAAAGTATATACGTTAATGATCCTATTGAATCATTCTCTATCAGGGTTTATTAATCCTTAAGAGAAGAGCATTTCTTAAAGAGGCTACCAATATGGATGGCCTCTTTTTTTATGTTATAAAGCAAAAATTAAGCTATGGATGCCAATTTATAATACCATTCTTTTTGTACTTTTAGAGGCTCAAATTTCACTAAAGAAAGTAAATGATTGACAGGGAGACAGTAGACAGGATATTCGCATCAGCCGATATAGTTGAGGTGATTAGTGATTTTGTGAAATTAAAAAAAGCAGGCTCAAACTATAAAGGTCTTAGTCCTTTTGCTAATGAAAAAACACCTTCGTTTTTCGTTAGTCCCGGCAAAGGTATTTTCAAATGCTTTAGTTCTGGTTTAGGAGGTAATGTTGTGAAATTCGTTATGGAGGTTGAGCGTATATCTTACCCCGAGGCCTTAAAATATCTGGCGAAAAAGTATAACATTGAAATCCAGGAAAAGGAACTTTCAGCAGAAGATATTAAGGAAAAGAATGAGCGGGAGAGCATGCTGGAAGTTTCCAATTTTGCTCAAAAGCAGTTTTCTGAATGGCTTTGGAAACGAGACGAAGGCAAAGCTATTGGAATGAGTTATTTCAAAGAAAGAGGCTTCCGTGAACAAACAATAGAGAAATTTCAACTTGGTTATTCACTCGAAGCGCGCGATGCCTTTACTAAAGTTGCCCAGGAGAAAGGTTATAAAAAAGAATTTCTGGTAAAAACCGGACTTACAATAGATAAAAATAATTATCAATTTGACCGATTTGCAGGCCGGGTTCTATTCCCTATTCAAAGCCTGTCTGGACAAATACTAGGTTTTGGAGGCCGAATTCTAAAGAAGGATGAAAAGGCAGCAAAATACCTGAATTCACCAGAGTCAGAAATATATCATAAGAGTCATATTCTTTATGGTTTGTACTTTGCTAAGCAGCAAATAAACAAACAAGATAAATGCTTTATGGTAGAGGGTTATACCGATGTTATTAGCATGCATCAAAATGGTATCGAGAATGTTGTATCCTCCTCGGGAACTGCCCTAACAGTTGAACAAATCAGGTTAATTAAACGATTCACGAAAAACATTACTGTGCTTTACGATGGCGATGAGGCTGGAATAAAAGCATCGCTTCGAGGAATTGATTTAATTCTTGAAGAAGGAATGAATGTTAAGGTGCTCTTATTGCCAGAAGGAGAAGATCCTGATTCTTATGCACAAGCACATAGTAGTTCTGAATTTCTTAGTTTTATTGAAAATAACGAGACAGATTTTATTCGTTTTAAAACAAAGCTATTGTTAAAAGATGCTGAAAACGATCCGGTAAAAAGAGCAACGCTTATTACTGATATTGTAAGGTCTGTGTCCGTTATTCCAGATAGTATTAATCGAAGTGTTTATCTGCGAGAATGTAGTAGATTGATGGATATCGATGAAGGAATTCTTTATGATGAAACCTATAAAATTCGGAGGAACAAACTTGGTGAGCAGGAAAAGCGTTATAGACCTACTCAAGAAAGTCAAGCAAAAAAACAGCCAGTAAAACCCGAAGTCTCGCTCAATATTAGTAAAGATTTTAAACATGAACACGAGCTTATTCGAACATTACTGAATTTCGGGAATCAAGAGTTGTACCCTGGTTTTGAAGATACCCCCTTAGTTTGTAAATATATTGTTGATGAAGTAAAGGCAGACGAATTAGAATTTCAGCATCCGGTTTATAACAAAATATATGCTATTGTGGCCGATTGGGTTGAACGTAAAATGAAAATTGAAACCAATTTCTTTGTAATGCATGAAGATTCAGAGATTAGCTCAGCAACTGTAGACATGATGACTGACGGTTATGATGATAAAATGAGTAAAGTTTGGTCGAAAGCAGAGGTTAAGTTGGAAACAGAAGAAATGAAACTAAAAGATATTGTTCCTGAATTGGTGTTGTCGTTTAAGAACCAAAAGTTAATGGTAATGTTAAAGGAAACACAGGATGAAATCAAGCATGCTCAAGAATCTAATGATATGGAATCTATCACTTTGCTAATTCAAAAAATGCAAATTTTAAATGAGTTAAAACGAAATATTTCAAAGAAGTTGGGTGACAGGATAATTTTATAGTAAGTTTAATTATTCTCAAGCGATTTTTTGGATATCCCAATTTCCTTCTCGTCAATATGATCACCGTATGGTTCAACATGAATAGCTACATCAAAAACATCATCAATTTCATTTTTGATTTTGTTTTCAACATTATGCGCAATTTGATGAGCATCAGAAACGCTAATATCACCATTTACTTCAATGTCAATATTTATCATGTTCTTGTGGCCAATTTTTCTTATACGCATTCTGTGTGGGTTTTCAACTCCCGAAACCGATTCCACAATGTGAAAAACTTCTTCGTAAACATCTTTTCCTACATTGCCATCCATTAACTCAACATTGGTTTCCAGAAAAATTCGAATGGAAATCCAAATAATCCAGATACTTACAATAAATGCTGCAATTGGGTCTAATATCGGAAGCTGAAATATATAAGTTGAAATAAGGCCAGCCAATACAGCAACAGAAATAAATACATCTGCTTGCATGTTTTTGGCGTTAGCAATTAGCATTTTACTTTTCACCTTTTTGCCCAATCTATATTGATGCCAGGCTAAGAGTAGCTTACCAATAATAGATATACTTACAACAATAAGAGCAAGTTTACCAGGTAGCTCTTCAACCTCTCCGGAAACTAGTTTTCTGACAGATGATATTGCTAATTGAGCCCCGGCAAAGAAAATTATAAATGCCAGAGCATTAGTTGCATTAGTCTCAGCCTTTGCATATCCATAAGGGAATTTAAGGTTTGGAGGTCTGGCTATTATAGTGGCAATAAAAAGTGTCATTATCGACATTAGGACATCTCCGGTTGAATCAATTCCATCGCCAAGAACTGAAAGGCTCCCGGCAAAAACGCCTGCGCCCAATTTTAAAATTGCCAAAAGTGAGTTGCCAAGAATACTTATCCAGGCTGCATTTTTAATAGTCCTTACTCTTTGGTTTTCTGTCATATTTCGTTTGCGCATCGTCTCATGCAAAAGTGTTTATTTTTTTTTATTTCACCAATTCTTGGGATTTTATCTCAATCTAAATTAAATTCGCGTAAACCATAATAATAAATATCAATGAAGATAAGAATATTCTTATTCGTATTCGCTGCAGTGATAATGACTTCTTGCGGTGGAAATAAATCAAGTGAAAAGGAACCCGAAGAAATACTGAATGAACTTGAAGAATCGCTTGAAGATTCCTTTGAACAAGGAGCTGATGTAAAAAAATTTAAGGATTGCGATGAATTTTTAGATGGTTATGAAAAATGGGTTGATGCATACATTGTGTTTCTTGAGCAATATTTAAAAAATCCTACCGATGCTGATTTACTTCAGAAGTATATGAAAATAATGGGGGAAGCAGCCCAATGGACAACAGATTGGACAAATTTAATTTCTTGTGCTCAAGAAGAAAAGTATCAAAAACGCTTTGATGAGATTTCGGAGAAAACCGAAAAGAAAATGAAGGAGCTTGGATTAGACTAAATTTATGTAGATTAAGGTAAATTATTATATTTGTCTTATAGGACATTTAGCTCAGTTGGTTTAGAGCACTGCCTTGACAGGGCAGGGGTCACTGGTTCGAATCCAGTAATGTCCACTTCAATATTTTACTTTAAGTACTTGTCTAGGCCATTGGTACAATAAATATCTTTCGTCAAATCCTTAGATTTCAGATATTTCAGGTTGGAGTGTACATCGTTATCGGTATAGTGCGAATCATGATGAAGGTGGTAAACAATAGCTGATTGACGAACAGATTTAAGCTTTATGCCATTTTGGAGTAATCGCCATTCAATATCAACATCTTCTCCAACACCAGCCTTTGTATAGTATTCATCGAAGCCATTTATTTCCACTAAATGTTTTTTGTGTATTCCCCAATTGCATCCCCAGATGCCATGTTTTTTAATGGGTTTGTAAAAGGGGAAAAAGATAGTATATTTTAGTCGGCTCGATTTAGATTTTATTAGATTAAGTAGAGTTAATTTGCTAAGATTTGCTTCTTTATAAATATTTTTTGTTAATCGGGGTGATATCATAACACGACGACCAAAAAGAGCGAAACCTTCTTTCAAGTTTTTCGCATAAACTTGTACCCATTTTTTGTGAGGAATACAATCGCCATCAAGAAAAACAATAATTTTGCCTTCAGAAATGGCAATAGCTCGATTTAGCATTATATTCTTTCTAAAACCATTATCTTCTTCTTGATGGGTGTGTTTTATTTTAAATGGTAACGATTTTTTAATTTCTGAAAGAAACTCTTTTGTTTCCTCATTATTATCATCTTCAGCAACAATAACTTCAAAACTCTTATAAGTTTGAGTTTTTAGTCCCTCTAATATTAACCTCAGAGCTGGAATATTCTTATAGTAGGCTATTAATACCGATATCATTTAAATAATCAATTGAAATTTCGTTTCGAAGGTAACATTTTTATACAATTTACTTCATCGATAATTAATTCAAACCTTTCCCCTTGTTGCTATCAAATGGTTAAGAATGCTACAGTATTAATCGATGATTTTTTTCGAAAAACAGGTTTTTATTAAATCCATTAGCATGTAAAATTTATGCATATGTGTAAAAAGGTGAGTTATTTATGTAATAATCGGTGATTTATATCACCGATTCACGTATGATGAATAGAATACTAATTCAACTTAAAAATGAAAAATCGATTACCTAGATTGTTTACAATGCTAATTATCGTGTTAATTGGAGTTAATGGTTTTTCTCAAACTTCTTTTTACGAAAGTTTTGATGATTATATTGCTGGCGAGAAATTTGCTGAACAGGCTACTATTGTCGGTGATACTAATTGGCTTCTTTGGAGTAATGACACAGCAGAAGATGCAAGAGTTTCTTCAGAGCTTTCGTTAAGCTCTGATAATTCTCTTTTAATTGAGGCAGATGACGATATTGTATTTTATCCCGGAAGTTATACTTCTGGTCGTTGGTTTTTTTCCGGACATATGAATGTTGTATCTGGCCATACCGCATATTTTAATATGATGCACAATTGGGATACTTCTGCAACTGCAAATGAATGGGCTTGTCAGGTTATATTTAATGCCAATGGTACAGGAAGGTTAAATGTAGGAAGCCAAGATTATAACTTTACTTACGATCATGATACATGGTTGTATTTTTCAATGGAAATGGACATTGATAATGATACCGCAATTTTTTGGATTAATAATGAACAGATTCATAAATGGCCTTGGCATTACCAACCAAATAATACTAATGGGTCTAACGAGTTTGAAGCAGTTGACTTTTATGGCTGGGGAGATGCCAAATATTACCTGGATGAAGTTACTGTTAGTACAGAAGCAATAATTCGTTTTGAAGATGCTACAACAGTTTGGGATGGTAGTTCGCAATCTGTTACTGTTAAAACCTATCCTCCTAATATATCTTATGATTTAACTTATAATGGAAGTTCAATAGAACCTGTAGAACCGGGAGTATATACTGTTGAAGCAGTAATTACCGAACCTGGATATGCAGGCGTTGCGACAGGTACACTAACAATAAATAAATCTCAAGCAACCATAAATATGGTTAATACCAATATTGTTTATGATGGTTTGTCTCAATCAATACTAGCTGCTACCTCTCCTGTAGGTCTTACTCTCGATATTAAATATAATGGTTCAAATGATCTTCCAGTATATACCGGAACCTATCTGGTTGAGGCTTCAATTATTGATGATTATTACGAAGGTGAGGCAACAGCCTGGTTAACGATACAAAAAGCTAGTGCAGGTATAAGCTTTTCACAAACAGAAGTTGGGTATAATGGTTCAGGACAAGGAGTTATAATTGAAACAACACCTCCTGAATTATTCATTACAGTAACATATAATGATTCAACCGATCTACCTGTTGATAGAGGTGTATACACTGTCGTAGCAACCATTGAGGATATGAACTACGAGGGAACAGCAACTACTAATTTTGAAATTACAGAGGGACTAGCAGTAATTAGTCTTTCAGATCTAAATACAGAGTATGACGGAACTGAAAAAAATGTTTCTGTTGAAACCGATCCTATTGGATTAACTGTTGATTTAACTTATGATGGAGGAACTGATATTCCTGTTGAATCAGGTACTTATGAAGTTGTTGCAACTATCAATGATATAAATTACATAGGTACAACAACTCAAAACTTAGTTATAAATAAAGCTCCTGCCGAAATTACCCTCAACAATCTTTCCCACACGTTTGATGAAACTCAAAAAGGAGTAGGTGTTGAAACAATGCCTGATGCTTTAACAACAATTATTACTTATAACGGATTAACAGAAATGCCTGTTAATGCAGGTTCATACGAAGTTGTTGTTACCATTGATGAATCTAATTACACAGGTTCTGTTACGGACACTATGTTAATAGATAAAGCAGTAGCAAATGTTTCAGTAACAGGACTTGATAAAACCTATGATGGTACTGAGCAAACAGTTAATATTGTAACCACTCCAAATGATTTAAACACAATAGTTACATATAATGGTCTTGAAACAAATCCTGTAGATGCAGGAATTTATGACGTGTTTGTAACAATAGATGAACTAAACTATAAAGGTAGCGAAACAGCAGAAATGGAAATTAGAAAAGCTTTTGCTAGTATTTTAATTTCAGAAAACAATGTTGTTTTTGATGGAAGTGAAAAATCAGCAAATATTGTAACAGAACCTGAGGGATTACCATATTTGATTACATACAATGGATTAAGTGATATACCTGTCAATGCGGGCGATTATTTTATCAACGTTTTAATCACAGATGAAAACTACCAGGGCGAAGCTGAAGCGGATCTGATTATTCAGAAGGCTGAAGCCAATATTATGTTAACCTGTGATAATGTAACTTATGATGGAAACGAAAAACCGGCAAACCTCAAAACTACACCCTCAGAAATTAAGTATACAATAACTTACAATGAACAGGCAAACGCGCCAGTTAATGCAGGCGACTATAATGTTGAAGTAATTATTACAGATAGTAATTACATTGGTTCCGCAACATCTTCATTCACAATTGTAAAGGCTAAGGCAGAAATTGTACTTTCTGATTTAGCTTGGGAATATACTGGTGATGAAATTGAGCCTTCAGTAGCAACAAATCCAGAAGGATTAGAAGTAGGAATTTTATACAACAATTTAGAGAATAAACCTGTAAATGTTGGTGAATACACTGTATCTGTGCTTGTAAATGATGATAATTACATTGGTGAAGCCTCAGATGTTTTGAAAATTAATGCTGCTGCTCAAACAATATTCTGGGATCAAGAGTTTAATAATTTGGCTGTTGGAGATGTAATTGAACTAGATGCAACAACCAGTTCTGATTTAGCAGTAGCTTATTCAATAAGTGATGAGTCTGTTGCTAAAATTGAAGGTACAAATCTAATCATTCTGAAATCCGGAGAAACTGATATTACAGCTTCACAAGAGGGAGATAATAATTATTTATCTACTAGTGTTACTAAGGGAGTAACTGCTCTAACAAATTCTGTTGATTCTCCAATATCAGAAAATATTCAAGTTAAGTGTTGGCCTAATCCAGTAATAAGCTCGCTTACTCTGGGTATTGAACTAAACGAACCCGCAAATATTCAGGTTATCAATCAATCAGGAGCAATTGTTTTGCATGATCAAGTTGTTGGGAATAATCCAAAAGTCGATTTTGAAAATTTATCAATCGGACTCTACATTCTTGTAATTGAATACAAAGGGGTTCAAAACAAAATAAAAATCACAAAGCGATAAAATAAAATTGTAAGGGAATATCAAGGGTTGTCACTTTAAAAATGGCAATCCTTTTTTTTGGTTTGTTATAGAAACTTCGTGTTATATCTTGTTTTTGGTATCTGGACTTGACCTATAATCGCAAAATGTTGAGTTGCCACTCACCTGTAAAATAAGTATATACGTCTACACTGGTGACCTATTTATGTAAAACTTGGTGATATTGCTCACCTTTTTACGTATACTAGATCATGAACCAAATAATTATATTATGAAAAGCACTACTATTAAGCTGTTAGCAATTGTTTTTAGTTTTGTTTTTATGTGTACAAATGCATTTTCCAATTCAGGAAAGCTTCCAGCACAAATAATTATTACCAATAGTGAAACAATATACAATGGTCAGCAACAAGGTATTTCAGTTGAAACAGTACCTGCTGGATTAAATGTGTTTGTGACTTACAATAACTATTATGAGGAGCCTGTAAACGCAGGTAAATATGCAATTACAGTGGATATAATTGATGATACGTATGAAGGATCGGTTTCATCCTTTTTCAACATATATAAAGCAATTGCCACTCTTAATATATTAAACACATCAACAGTTTATGATGGTGAAGAAAAAACCGTTAGTTATGAAACTGAACCAGCTGGATTAAATGTTGATATTACATACAATGGCAAAACTGAAAGCCCTATAAATGCAGGCAATTATACAGTAATGGCAATAATCAATGAAGCCAATTATAAAGGTGGAGATGTTGTTAATTTCAAAATTAATCCAATCCAAGCAGAAATAGAGATTTTATCTCCAGACAACTTAGTCTATGATGGACAAATGCATTCAGCTATTATTTCAACTACTCCTGATTCATTACCATTTAGCGTAGTATATAATAATTCGTTGGTAACACCTTTAAATGCCGGTGAATATGTAATTAGAGCAACAATTACAGATCCAAATTATTCAGCTGAAGTTGTCAAGAATTTAATTATAGAAAAAGCTGAAATTGAGGTTTCAATTATGGCCGAAAACGATGTTTATTCAGGGGAAGAAAAATCCGTTTCAGTTACAACAGAACTACCAAACATCGATGTTGATGTATATTATAATGGATCTCTTAAGAATCCAGTTAATGCCGGAACCTATGAAGTTGCTGCAATAGTTAATCATCCTAATTATAGAGGAACGGCAACAACAAACTATATAATTGAAAGGGCTCCTGTTACAATCAATATCTCCAATTTGACCCAAGCTTATGATGGAAATCCAAAACCGGTTATAGTTTCTACTTCTCCTGAAAATGTATTAGTGGATGTCTTTTATAATGGGCAAAAAGATGCTCCTGTTTATGTCGGAGATTTTTTTGTGATGGCTAAGGTAGCGGATGAAAACTTTATTGGAACAGAAATGGCTGCTTTGGTAATATCTATGCAGGAACAAGATATTGTTTGGGAACAGAATTTGTCTGAGATTAGTGTTGGTGATGAAATTGAACTTCCAGCTGAATCAACTGTAGGGTTAGAATTAAACTACAAATCAAGTAATCCTGAGGTGGCCGATGTAGTAGGGAATTTACTTCAGGTACAAGGCATAGGTAAGACCGTTTTAACTGCATTTCAGCTTGGAACAGAAAATATTTCTGAATTGTATGATTCAGTAGAGATTGAAATAAAGTCATCTGGATTAGAAGCAGAACTGACTAATATTCAGATAGAAGTTTGGCCAAATCCAGTACAAGAGTATTTGTTTATTAATTCTCCTGAAGCTACAAAAGTAGATGTTCAGATTATTAACTGTTCTGGAAATTTAGTAAAAAACCAGGTTTATAATCATTCAAGTCTGAATGTTGATATGACCAGTTATTCACCAGGGTTATATATAGTTAAAATAAAAGCCAATGGCCAAGAAAAAGAGCTAAAAATACTTAAGCAATAATTAATCTTCCTTTATATATCAAGTAGGAAAAGTTTACAGCAACAATTTTTTATGCATAATAGTTAATGGCTATAAGAATACTTAAATCTTTTTATCTATACTGCGCTTCGTTTAGCGCAGTAGCCACATTTAATTAGGGAGTTTGTCAATTAACTCGGTTTTGTATTCTGACTCCCAATTATCATAAGTTCTTCCTGAAGTTTTATCTAACATGTAAGGGTCTGTATCCCAAACTGCATTAATATTATCAACACGTTTTTCATCGTCAGGGTGAGTACTTAAAAACTCGAATGTTGAAGCTGTTTGTCCGTCCGCACGTAGTTTTAAAAAGAAGCTTCCTATTCCTTTTGGGTTAAATTTTGTGTTGGATAGATAATACATGGAGTACCTGTCGGCGTCATACTCATGGTCCCTGGAAAACTTTAGAGAAGCAGCACCTGTAGCTAATTGTCCTGCAATTTGTGCAAGTTGTGAAGAATTATCGCCAAGAAGCAGAGATACTAATAAGCTAAAACCATAAACATCTGTCATGGTTTTGGTGGAGTGCCTTAAATCTACATGCGCCATCTCATGACCTAAAACTCCTGCAAGACTTGCTCCGTCATCGAGATATTTCATAAGACCGGTATAGAAATACAATTTTCCACCAGGAACAGCAAAAGCATTCATTACATCCTTATCTATAATTGTTATTTCCCACTCAAATTTATCGGCGTACTTAAATTTATCCGATGCAAGAATGTCGTTCATCATGTCATTCATATAGTCGTATGCATCAGGGTAAAGGGTCTTACTTAAAATAGGATATTTAACGGGATCTGATTTTATTGTACTATCCATAATTCTTCCAAATTCCATATCCTGATTTAGAGAAAATAAATTTAATCCTCGATCTTTTCCACATTGTGAAAATAATATAGTAGCAAGAATAACCACTGGTATAATTGATACTTTAAACTTTTTCTTCATATCATCAAATATTAAAACGTAATAGTCTTACTGGTTAAATTACGAAATTAATTAATAATTGTTTCTGATAGTAAAATGAAAATAGCTGTTTTTATAATTTGTTGTAGTTCACCGATTAATTGATTGTTTTTACCGAATAAGATTATTTTTGATAAGTCTAAACTGTTATTTTTGAATCGAAAACCAATTTTAAATTAATATGACACATCAGAATGCACCTAAACGGATCGGTATTGGCCTGGTAATTATGTTTGTTGGCACTGCTTTGTTGCTCAGGAGTTTTGGTATATATGATGACTTTATCAATGAGTATATTTTCCGTTGGGAAATGATTCTTATAGGTTTCGGAACAATTTCGTTTTTATCTCATGAAGGACGTGGTCCCGGAATTTTATTGGTACTTATTGGAGGAGGATTATATGCACGAAATTATATAGAATTGCCTTACGGAATTAGTTTCTGGCAATTATTTATTGCAGCAATATTCATTTTTGCTGGAATTATGATAATTTTTAAAAGAAAGCATAATCCTAGATGCGATTGGTGTGGAGATAAAACCACACATGGTATGGATACAATTGACGAAATAGCTGTTTTTGGTGGAGGCGATAGAACAATTGTATCTGATAGTTTTAAAGGAGGAAAAATCCTTGCTGTATTCGGTGGCTCTAATTTTAATCTTACTCGTTCGAAATTAGCTCCTGGTAAAAATTACATCGATGTTCTTGCCGTATTTGGAGGTTTGAAACTAATAGTTCCTGAAGATTGGAATGTTAAAATTAATGCAATCTCTATATTTGGCGGATTCTCAGATAAACACAGAGTTCACACTCCTGATAGTGCTACAGCTAACGCACCTGAGCTAATTATAAAAGGTTTTGTAATATTTGGTGGCGGAGAAATAAAAAGCTATTAATAGTAAGAATTATTTATGTTAAACCCTGTACTAAAAAATAGAAAATATACACTGGGATATTTTGCTGGTTGGTTAGTGCTTGCCTGTGTACAGTTGTTTATTAGCATGTCTTTCTATAATATGGCCTTTGTTCCGGCATTATCTGAAGGACTTATTTTTAATGCACTCTATGCAGTTATTGGAATAGGTATCTGGTATCCGGTATATTATACAGATATTGAAAAAAACAAGATTGTTAATTTTCTTATTAACCATCTGGCATCTGGAGCGTTGGCTGTTGGTCTGTGGCTTTGGTTAGGTTACATGATTTTATCAGTCATCTATCAGGGTAATACAGAGAATTTGGAGGTATTTACTGTATTTATTCCAGCAAGGGTGGGCATTGGATTATTGTTTTATGTATTGCTGGTTTCAAATTATTATATGATAATTTATTACCAGAATTTTAAAGAAAAGCTTACACGTGAATCAGAGTTAAATGCTCTTGTTAAAGAATCGGAATTAAGCTCTCTAAAATCGCAAATTAATCCACACTTCTTATTTAATAGTTTAAATTCAATTAGTTCATTAACCATGATTAGTCCTGAACGTGCGCAGGATATGGTAATAAATCTTTCGGAGTTTTTACGCTATGCTCTATCAAATAAAAAAGAAACCCTTACTACTTTTGAGAATGAGTTAAAAAATATTGAACGATACCTGAAAATTGAGAAAATTAGGTTTGGAAAAAGATTACAGGTAGATAGAAAAATTGACGATCAGTCTAAATATTGTTTACTTCCAGGGCTTATTCTTCAGCCTATTATTGAGAATGCAATAAAGTATGGGATATACGAAAGTACCGATGAATCTAACATTGTTATAGAGAGTAGAATTTATGATAACCTTCTTGAGGTAAAAGTAAGTAATGAATATGATCCGAATTACATGGTGAAAAAGGGAGAGGGTATAGGTATTAGGAATGTATCAAGCAGATTAAAAATTCAGTATTCCAGGGAAGATTTAGTAAAAGTTGCAAAATATGATCATATTTTTGAAATAGCACTTCGTTTTCCTCAAAAAGGATAAAAATATACATCAATGGAAAAGCTTAAAGCAGTAATAATCGAAGATGAAGAATTGGGACGTGAACTAGTTAAAAACTATGTGAAAAGTCTTGATTCTGTAGAGATTGTTCAGGAATGTGAAAATGGCTTTGAAGGAGCTAAAGCTATTAATGACTTCAAACCAGACCTGATATTCCTGGATATCCAAATGCCAAAACTAAACGGTTTTGAAATGCTGGAATTGATTGATGAGGCTGATAAACCTGAAATTATTTTTACCACTGCATATAATCAATATGCAATTCAGGCATTTGAACAAAATGCCATCGATTATCTTTTAAAACCATTTTCAAAAGAACGTTTTTTCGAGGCTGTAAATAAAGCGGTTGAAAAATTAAAGAATAAGAAGGAGACTGGTGTTGTACCAAAGATTTCGAAACTTGTTCAACAACCAATAACCGGAACCCTTGAAAGAGTAGTTGTAAAATCAAATAGTAGAATTACAGTAATTCCTGTTAGCAAAATAAAATATATTGAAGCTCAAGATGATTATGTAATGATATATTCTGCTGAAGGTAAACATCTGAAGCAAGCTACTATGAAGTATTTTGAAACAAATCTTGATACGGATGAGTTTTTAAGAGTACATCGTTCTTATATAATTAAGCTCGATCAGGTTAACCAGCTTGAACCTTATGGTAAGGATAGCTATGTTGCAAAATTAAAGGATGGTGCAGTTATTAAAATCAGTAAAAGTGGACTGAAGGCTCTCAAAGAAAAACTTCATTTTTAGTTTATCTTAATATTCCAATTTCTCATACTGAAAGCTGGGATATCCGTTTTCGCCTTTAAGCGCATAATTAAGAAATTTAAACTTGAAATATGCTCCTGTTGAGGTTTTCACCAAAAAAACATAGTCGCTTCTAACCTTGTAAACAGCTTTGTTACTTTCGAAATCAATAATTGGCTCTTTCCATTCATAACCGATAAAATTTCTTGTTTGAGAGAATTCATAGTTATGCATATGTTGTATTTGAATATCATCAAATTTACTAACAGAATCAACACAAACCATAGTTAACTCAGGGTTTAAAAGCACTCCTCTTACCAAGTAAGGAACAATGGTTTGATTATGATCCAAGCCTTCGTAGTAAGGACCAAATACTATATCATAATCGTTTTTATTGGGTTCATTAACAAACTGATTATTAATTAGAGAATAGTATACAATTGACTTATCCGGGCTTTTTTTAATCGATATAGTATCTATGTTATTTGATTCTAAAGAGCTATATGCAAAAATATATTCATCGGGGTTTACTTTGAGAAACTTTAACTCAAATTTTGCAGTAAATGTACCAGATAGGTTATCAGCTAAAACATAAATTTGATCTGTATAGTTAGTATCAGGTCCATCAATTTTAAACCACTTACCTACAGCTGTTGAATCGGGGTAAAAAGCTTGATTATCCCATTTCCAATCCAGATCAAATCCAGTAATTTTATTAAATTTTGTTTCAGGAGTTTTTCCAATAAACCAGCCAGCACCTGAATTAATAGAAATTTGAAAACCCTCTGAATTTGATGCAAAGGCCAGTTCCCAGGCATTTGCATCCATGTATTCAACAAAACCTTCTGCTTCGAAATTGAAATAACTGAAGTAATGTTCAATGTTCTTCTTCAAAGTATCAACTTTCCCAGATATTGAAGAAATCTTTACTGCTTCGTCTTCTTTAAAGCAAGCTGAAAGGAGCAATACAATTAAAGAGAAATATATTGTATATTTAGATATTCTTAGCATAATCAATACTTATTGAAACTATAAACCAGTTTAATAAAGAAAGTTCTTCCGTAGCTAATTGGAGCAAAACCACTACTGCTGCCAGTATGAACACCGCCATTACTACCGGAAGTTTCCAGTATAGTTACATTCATGAGATTCTTTACACCAACATTGGCAGTAATTTGATTTTTGAATAGTTTTTTTTCAAGGCTAATATCAAACATCTGGTATCCGGGGACTTTCTCTTCTTCAACACTCAATATATTTCCTTCCGAATCAAAATTTCCTGCATATCTGATATTTTCTCCATAAATATTAAAATAGGTTCCTATGCGTAGTCCCTTTTTTAAAATAGAATAGTCCAGGCCGATTTTAAAATTATTTAATGAAGTATATGTATTAGGTTTATTTAAAACAGTAGTATTTACATTTGAAAACCCAAAAGAAGGTTTTAGTCCAATTGATGAGTTATAAATTAGTACTCCATCAAAACCATAAGTAGTAAATTTCTGCCCTTTAACATTGAAATATTTTCCCCATGTTGGGTTAGTAGTATCTGTTGCCAGCTTTATTGCATTATCAATTGCATTATAGTATATGCTTGCTTTAAAATCTATCCCTTGTGATGAAATATTCTTTTTATAATGTGCAGTAAGATTAAGGTTATCAGAAACCTCCGATTCAAGGTTTTCATTTCCTGAAATATTGTGGTTCACATCCTGAAAAACAAGGTATAATTCTTTCAGAGTTGGTGCTCTAAATCCTTTTCCATACGATGCTTTTAAATTAATATCAGTTAAAGAGTATTTAATGTTTAAACTATATACAAGTGGAGCTCTGTATTTAGTATGATAAATATATCTTATACCAGGCTGCAATTCCAGATTTGTTAAAGGTCTGTAAATAATGTTCATATAGGTAGCATAATCACCAATGTTTTGCTTACCATTTGTTCTTTTTCCAAAAGCTGTTTCATAGTTTAGGTCGTACCCAGCCTGATAATGAAACTTGTTTTGAAGGAAATTAAAGAAAGATGCTCGTTGGGTAAATAAATGAAATTCAGTAGTATCTCCGGAATTTAGGGTTTTGTTTAGGTCAACTAAATCGTTCGAGTAGTTCAAAAGCTTTCGGTTAAAATAGGAGTGGGCAGCTTGTAAAGAAAAACCATGGTCATCATTAATGGCATAATTGAGATTAATCCTGTTGTTTGCTCTTACTGTAAAATAATATGAGTCGTTAAAAATTCCAGTAATGATTTCTTTCGGAATCGAATCAAGATTTCTTATTTCCTCGTGAATAATATCACTTTTAAAGCTTAATGATAATCTTTTGTAATCGTACATGTAGTTCAATCCACCTACATATTGTAGTTTAGGACTAAATAGTTGATACCTGATTGTTGGAGTTGGATTCCAGCCTCCAAAAAAGTTTCTGGCTATGTTTAATGAGGCTCTATGTTTTTCTTTGCTAACAGAAAATTGCCCATCGAAATTATACGTGCCTACTGTTTCGTAGTATGTGCCAATGTTTGCACCTAATGTGTTTTTCTTTGGAGTTTTAGTAATTACGTTTACAACACCAGCCAAAGCATTGTTGCCGTATACAACAGACATTGGTCCTTCTACAATTTCAATTTGCTCTACATTCTGCATGTTAATTTGGCCAAGATCTATTACACCGCCTACTCTTCCTGTTATTGGCATGCCATCAACAAGAATTTTCACATGTTCACCAGATAATCCACGTATGCTTATAAATCCCCCAAATGTTCCATTATTCTGAAGTTGAATTCCAGGTTGGTTTTTAAGGGCATCACCCAGATTTTGAGCTGCCATTAATTCGATCTCTTTTCGGTCGATTAATTTTATTTCATAAATCGACTTGTCTATTGGCTGGGGCTTAAACTGACCGGTTACAACAATTTTCTCAAGCTCATAATTAAGAGGTTTAAGACGAATGGTTTTGGTTGAATCAATATTTACTTGTCCTTGAAATGTTTGATAACCAATTGATTGAATAGAGAAAACATACTCTCCCTTAGTACTAACAGTGATAAATCCATTTGAATCGGATACAGTAGACTCAGAGCTATTTGAAAAAGTATTTTCAATTTTCACTGATGCAAAAGGAACAGGAGTGTTGGTTTCGGAATCAATAATTCTTAGATGCAAATCTGATTGGGCACTAGCAATTTGAAAGCTTAATATTGCGCAAATTATAAATAGTAGCTTATTACAGATCAACTTTCCGTTGTGGATCTGTAATAAGCATTTTTGAAATGTTATATGTTCATTATTTCTATTCAACCTTTTTTGATTTAAAGCTAATATCGCCTCCTGATGTTCCGGTGTAATCAGTAAAGTATATCTGGTAAAGAACAGAATCAGCATTTAAAACGAAATAACTTAAATCTGACTCAAGTTCGTATAAGTTTGTTTCCCTGTTGAAAGATTTCCAACTGTATCCAATGCTGTTGGCTTCGTTTTTAAATCCACTTTCTGAGTCGGTATATTTTGCATCTTCAACAGGAAATCCGGAAACTTTTGCAACTTTAACGGCCGGATTTATTAATACTCCCGTTACGGTATAATTAGAGAATAAACCAGGTCCCATAGGCACTAAATCCGAATATGATGTAAACAATAGATCCCAATTTGCAGAAGGGATTTTATCTGTTATAAGGCCACTGCTTAAAGAGTAATATATAAACAATTGGTCAGCATATTGGTCTGGGTCAATCGTTTTCGAAACCTCATTGCTTCCATCTATATCAGCCCATTTTAATTGGTACTCATGAGTGGAAGCAATTCTTTTTTCAATCATAAACTTTTTAAAAGAATCATCATTGAATTTTATTAGAAAAACAGAATCTCCTACTACATCATGAGTGGTACCATTGTATGTTCCCCAACCGTAATTCGGATGAAAACTGGCATTTGCATTAAATGCACCTATTTCCCAATTCGATGCACTATTGAAAAGCTGATTATCATCAATAGCCATGGCTTCTGTTACATTTGCCCAATCATTAATGCCAGCAACACAGTAAAGTTTAATTCCAGCACCATCGTTTATTCTTATTGTTGCCGACTGCGGTTGAGCAGAAAGAGCTATATCCCATTTACTTCTTTCAAGTTTTAATATTTCACCCTTGGTGAAACTATAAAACACGTCATATATTTGGTTGGCTCCTAATGAAATTAAAGTACTGTCGTTATTATTTGTGTCAACTGGTTTTGGATCTTCATCGTTACATGATGAAAATAAAACTATGGCTGAAATAGCCAAATAAAGTATTTTGTTCATTTTTATAATATTATCGATTAATAATTGAGTTGATGCAGATCAATAATTTTTAGTTCCAATGATTATTGAATCATTACAAGTAAGTATTAAAGTAGGAGTAATTATAAAAAGCTTGGTGGGCCTCTAAGTTTATGAACGGTATAAATATTTTGAAATGCTTTGGGAGGACTGTCAAAAAACGTCCATATCTCAGAAACAACTAGTACAATATCTAAATTTTTGTTTTCTTCAATAATTTTGGAATCAGAACTCAGTTGATCAGACCATTGATAGGTATTAGATTGAACCGTTGTTAAATATGTATTACTTTCTAATTGAATTTCGTTGTTGGCAGTTGTTTGATTAGAATTGCTTAGCAAATGTGCATGACCAAGCCAGATGCCTGACCAGATGGCAATAATTGAAATAATATATGGCAATACTGAACCTCCTACACCAAATATGAACATGAGAACTTGTTTTTACAATGCAAAAATATTAATTCTTTTATAGTAAACACTTTTTCAAGCAATAAGTTGCATTTTGGGTGAGCCTTTTGTTGAAACAAAGATTATTTTCAGTGCGAAAGCACTTGTATTTAAACGTCATCAGGGTTTATTATCCCATTTAATACAGCATAAACTGTTAAACCGGCAATGGTTTTAATTCCTAATTTTGAAGTAATGTTTTTGCGGTGGGTAATTACAGTATGTGGACTAATGAATAAACAATCGCTTATTTCTTTATTAGTCTTTCCTAATGCTACAAGTTTGACTATTTCCTTTTCACGCTCACTTATTACATCATTCGAATTATTAACCTCAATATCGCTTATTGACAGAAAATATTTCAATCGTTTGTTTAATAATTCTTCAGTATCCGATTGTTTAACAATGTCGTAAATATATGGTCTTATTATATTTGTACAGGGTTTATTTTCAATAATAAATATTCGTCCATCAGGGTTTTTGGATTTTATTTGTGCAAGAGTCAGTTCCATTGGGTCTGGTATAAGAGCTGATTCAATAACAATGCATTTTGGGCACACTGTTCCACTCTCACAAGCTTTTAAGTTTGTCTGGAAGTTTAAAGAGCAATTTGGGCTATATGTTTTGGCAATTTGCCGAAGGGCAATTCGTAAGAAACCACTTTGTATTACGCCAACAATATCAGATTCTTTCATCCTTCTTCTCCCTGAATTTGTTTTTCAAGTTGTTGAACTTTTGGAACAAGCACTTTTTCTTCAATTCTGGCATGATCATTTAAATCTCGTTCTAATCGGAAAAGTTCGTATAGAATGGAATTGGATAAAGCGTAATCTTCTACTGGGGGAATGTATTTTATAATAAGGTTTTTCAGGTCAAATAGTTTATCCTCAACATTATCATGATCATCAGCATAATGGCTTATAGAATCATCTTTTACAAGCTTTATTATTTCATCGGTAATTGCATTTTCCTGAAAGGCTTTATCAATTTTTAAAATATATGGATGAACATTATTTTCTTCATTTGTTGTATGTTCTGTCAACTCCTGTTTATATTGAGAGAAAAAGTTTGCAATAAGCTGGTAAGATTTTTTATTTTCTTCACATGAACCTTCAATAAGTTTTGCAATCTTCGATTCTATTTGTGGAAGTTTCACATTTACATAATAGGAGTGCGAGTTTTTGATATACTCAATTATTAGTTTTATAGGGAAAGATTGTAGCTCACTTTGTGGGAAATATTCAGAATCAAGAAATGAGTTTACTATTTCCAGGAAAAATTGTTGATTAACTCCATGTTCTTCACATACCTGTTCAACAGTTTTATCACCAAAACCGAGATGTATTCCAAATCTGTTTAATATAGAAAGTAGCAGGTAATTATTGTGAATGGCATCGGCTAGTTTCGATGAAGTTTTAATGAGCATAACAAAAGATGTTTAGTAAATACCTGATCAAAAAACAAATATACGGTGCTGCTGTTCAAAGATAACTGAAAATTCAATGTAAATTGATGTCTTATATTTCTCAGTTGAAAACTATAATTAGTCTAGAAGAAAACTCAATAATTTCCGTCATTGCGAGCGAAGCGCGGTAATCTCAGGCTATTGACTACCAATGCAAACTGATTATTTTCGATGAGTTCGCAAGCTTCAGTTGTTTCGTTACTCGCAATAACGCTCAGAGAAGTTTTCTTGTAGACACTAATTACCAAAATCTTTCAATATTTATTGTAGATATGTTTTTAATAAAATGATATTTGCATTTTACTTTCTAAACAATAAACAATATATGCTTGTAGAAGGAAAAAATTTTGAGACTATTTGGATTAAGGCAAACGACAAAAAAGTAATTCAGGTAATCGATCAGCGAAACTTACCTTTTCGATTTGAAGTTGTTGATTTGAAAACACCCGATGATGTTTATTATGCGATTAAGGAAATGATTGTTAGAGGTGCTCCATTAATTGGTGCTACTGCTGCCTTTGGTATATACCTTGCAACTTTACAACTTAAAGAAATTAAAAATTCAGACAAGGAGTTAGAAAAAGCCTCAGAATATCTAAAATCTTCACGCCCAACGGCAATAAATCTAGCTTTTGCCATCGATGAAGTTCTTGATAAAACACGCAATGTAAAAAGCGTTAAAGAGCTTCAGGATATTGCTTTTGAAGTTTCTAAACAACGTCTTGAAAAAGAAAGAGAATATTGCAAGAGAATTGGCGAACACGGATTTAGAATTATTGAAGAAATAAGCAAACAAAAAAAAGGTGAAACAATAAACATTCTAACGCATTGTAATGCTGGTTGGCTAGCTTGTATCGACTATGGAACAGCAACAGCACCTATATATCTGGCTCATGAGAGAGGTATTCCGGTTCATGTTTGGGTTGATGAAACCAGACCACGTAACCAGGGAAGCAAACTAACTGCATGGGAACTTGAACAACAAGGGGTTCCAAACACTATTATAGCAGATAACACTGGTGGACATTTAATGCAGCATGGAATGGTTGACTTATGCATTGTTGGAAGCGACAGAACAACCAAAACAGGAGATGTAGCCAATAAAATTGGTACTTATTTAAAAGCCCTGGCTGCAAAAGATAACAAGGTACCTTTTTACGTAGCACTGCCTTCAAGTAGTTTCGATTTTGGCCTGTCAGACGGTGTTCAGGAAATTCCTATTGAATTAAGAGACTCAAAAGAGATAACTCATATTGATGGTATGCTTGAAAATTCTTTAGAGGAAGTTCAAATAGTACATAATTTTAACAAAGTTGCTAATTATGGGTTCGATGTAACTCCTGCCAGGCTTGTTACAGGTTTAATTACAGAAAGAGGGATTTGCGATGCCACAGAAAGAGCTATTGGAGAAATGTTTTCTGACTTGATATAAATGATGGATGAGGGTTATATAAAATTCCATTGCACATGGAAAGATAAACCAGTAGAGATTTCGGATACAATATTTGAATCTATAAATAGCTGGCGAACTACACTATTCAAGCTTTCGTTAATTGGATTGTATAACAATGGAATTGGATATGGTAACATTAGCATGAAGGATTCAGAAAATTCTTTTATTATTTCTGGAAGTGCTACAGGAGGTAGGCAAGAATTATCGAAAAGTGAATATTCAAAAGTGAATGCGTACAATTTTTCTCATAACAGTATAAACTGTACTGGCGAAATTAAAGCTTCCTCAGAATCGCTTAGTCATGCAGCAATTTATGAATCATTAAGTAATGTTAAGGCAGTTATTCATATCCATTCACAAGTAATGTGGAAATTTTTTAAATCTGTTTTACCTACAACCAGCGAAACTATATTATATGGCACACCAGAAATGGCTTTGGGAATAATGGAAATTCTTAGACAAACCCAATCGAAAGAACAAGGATGCATAATTATGGGAGGTCATGAAGACGGAATACTTGTTTATGGGAGGAACATTGAAATTGCAGGCAATTATTTATTGGAATTATATCACCATTCTTTAAATAAATCGGCAATATCATGATGAGGTTTGAGGTGAAAGGAAATAAAACCTAAAGCATCTGCTGTATCTATGTTTGGTTCGGTATCGTCAATAAAAAGAGTTTCAGAGGGAACAAGCTTACTATCCTTAATTGCATGTTTAAATATTTCTTTACCGGGCTTTCTTACTTTCAGTTCGTGTGAATAATATACTTTTTCAAATAAATCGAAGTGATTGTAGCCATGCTTTTCTTTCAAATTTTCATTGAAATTATCGGCGTGAATTTTATTGGTATTACTTAATAAAAAGGTTCGGTATTTTTCTTTAAGATTTAACAAAACATTCACCCTCTCTATTGGAGTATCTCTTAAAACGCTCATCCATGCTTCAATAATTTGTTCATTAGTAATTCCCGAGAGCATTTCCATTTTAAGAATACTAAGAGCTTTTTTTGGTAATATTTTTCCTACTTCCAAATCTTTCAGTAAGTGACTCTGATTGTATTTAGAAAATTGTTTGTTGAAATTGATAATACCTAATTCGGCAAACATTTTATTTGGTATTTCGAAATCCAGATTTGTAATAACACCACCCCAGTCAAAAATAATATTTTTAACCTCTGATTTATCTATGTTTTTAGGATGAGAGATTTTCACTACTTTTATATTTTTAATTTTGTTTAGTAAAGATACCATAGTTTACAAAAGCACAAACCATATGACGAAAATTGGTCTTATACTTGGATATGGGAAAAAGTTTAATCCCAAACTTACTGAGACAAAGGAACAAGTTTATAACACACCATATGGAACAACATCGAACGTGGTTTCCGGCAGACTTGGCGATAAAGAATTGTTTATTTTGCATCGTCATGGAATAAATGACTCAACTCCTTCGTATAATGTTAATTTCAAGGCAAACATATACGCCTTATATGAGTTGGGGTGTGAATTTATATTATCAACATCGGTTTGTGGAAGTTTGCGTGAGGAAATTTGTCCGGGTGAATTTGTAATATTTGATCAGTTTATTGATTTAACTACCCACAGCGAGTTATCATTTAGTGATAAGCTGGAAATTGAAAAGCTAAATCATTCAGCCTTTAATAAACCATTTGCTGATAAGGTACGCGATAGTTTTATTCAGGCTTCAATAACAAGGGGCTGTACAACACATACAAAAGGAATTGTAATGGCCGTTGATGGGCCAAGGCAATCGACCAGAGCCGAATCTAACTTGTACAGAAACTTAGGTGCCGATGTAATTAATACTACAACTACACAGGAAGCAATATTATCTCATGAGCTAAATATTAAATATGGTGCACTTTCGCTGTGTACATATTTCGATACCTGGAGAACAGATATTCCTCCAGCCACACGTAGCGAAAAGCTTAATATCATTGAGCTTAATTCAGATAGGGTAATTGATATTCTTGGAACTAGTTTAGATTTTTTATTAGAAGTTTAAGAAAATATCTTTTGCTATTGGAAATTTGTATACAAATGCTTAATATTGCACCCGCTTTTTGGATGATGTAAAATTAAGTATTTACATTGTTCATTAGTTCAGGTCCCATAGCTCAGCTGGTTAGAGCACCTGACTCATAATCAGGGGGTCCATGGTTCGAGCCCATGTGGGACCACTCCTTTAATATCAACGGATTCAGCGATTTTCACTGAATCCGTTTTTTATTTCTTCTACATACAAATAACATACTTTTTAGTTTTTTAGCATAATACATGTTGACATAATTTACAATATGTTGTAAATTAACACAATTTGTCGCAATTATTTGCTATATTTGCGACAATAAAACCATGTTTTTATGTCTTTAACTGTTGAAAATAAGATTATTAATAAAATGAAAAAAGCCGGAAGGGGCTCGCTTTTTTTTACTGATAGTTTTATCTCCTTTGGAAACACTAAAGCTATAAATAAAACTTTAGAAAGGCTTGTAGAGAAAGGTGAAATAATAAGAGTCGCCAGGGGAATATATACCAGGCCCAAACATAGTAAACTTATTGGCATATTACATCCTACAACGGAAGAAATAGCAAAGGCAATAGCAAAAAGAGATAAAGCAAGGATAATACCGACCGGTTCCTATGCATTAAATGCAATTGGGCTATCAACCCAAGTACCAATGAATGTGGTTTACTTAACCGATGGTGCAGCAAGGAAGATAAAAGTTGGTAAGAGGACTATTCTTTTTAAGAAAACTGCACCTAAAAACCTGGCAAGCATCGGAAAGATAAGTAGCTTAGCTATACAAGCCTTAAAAGCAATTGGAAAGGATAAAGTTACAGAAGAAGAGAAAAGTAAGATTTTAGAATTGCTTAAACAGGAGGAAAAATTAAGGCTACAAAATGATATTAGACTAGCTCCTGAATGGATAAGACAAATACTAAAACAAGCGTTATAAGATGGCTGCAATCGACTTCTATAAACTTAAACAAGAAGAAAAATTAGAGATATTCCAACAAATAGGAAATGAAAAAGGTATTCCTGCCTCTGCAGTTGAAAAAGACTGGTGAGTAGTACAAACCTTAGCATTAATTATGGAGATGGATGTTTCAAAACACCTTGTATTTAAAGGGGGTACCTCGCTCAGTAAAGGCTGGAATCTTATAGAAAGATTTTCGGAAGACATAGATATGGCATTAGATCGTAATTTTCTTGGCTTTTCAGGAGAATTAGGTGTAAAAGTCAGAAAAAGATTAAGAAAAAAATCTAGACAGTATATAACAGAAGAATTTTTCCCGGCATTAGAGCAAAAGTCTAAAGATGCTGGTTTTACTGATGTTAAACTTCAAATTATCGATTCATCTATACCAAATCCTGAACCTATACAAATTGAAATTCATTATCCAAGAGTAACCGAGGAACCAGCATATACAAAACCTAGAGTAATTTTGGAAATAGGAAGTCGTTCCCTTCGAGAACCTTTTACAACTAAAACAATATCAACTTTAGTCACTGAAACTTATCCTGATAAGGATTTTGCGGATAAACCAATAGAAGTTCCTACTGTAAATCCGGAACGAACATTTCTAGAAAAGGTGTTTTTATTACATGAAGAATTTCAGAGACCAGAGGAAAAAATGAGAGTGGACCGCTTAAGCAGACATCTATATGATCTAGAAAAATTAATGGACACGGGATTTGCAAATAATGCATTAAATGATAGCGCATTATATAACGACATAGTTAACCATCGCAGAGTATTTGCTAACATGTCAGGTGTAAATTATGATTTGCACAAACCTAACTCAATTAATCCAATACCTCCAGATAAGGTATTAAGTGATTGGAAAAAAGATTACTCAGCTATGAACGAAGATATGATTTATGGTGAGGCACTCCCTTTCGAGGACTTGATCAATAGAATCAAAAAACTAAAAAACAGAATTAACAAAATTGAGTGGAAAGAAAAAAACACAAAAACAGATTGAATACCGTGCCCCCGTGCATCGGTTTTCCTCCTCTAACATACTGGATTTGTTAACTTTACCATAAATATTATTTAATTACATGCACGATACCCAAAAGGATAATATACATCGTGCATTTTTCTTTTATATTTTTTGATACTTCTATCTATTAATCAACACAATAATTCATATTGCACGATTAAAACTTATTCAAGCAGTATTTCTTGACCTATTTCCCAGTTATTACATACTGTCTGACTTAACCAGTTTCTTCCTTTACCAAACAGCTCAGTAAATTCACCAACATAAATCTGTATACCAGCCTTTTGTAAAAACTTTAAAATAATCCTGGCTTTTTTTTTGTTCTAGTAGTAGGAGTTTTATTCTGCTGTACAGGAATTAATAATTCTTTTTCTGTTTTATTACTATGATATAGAAACTGTAGACCATAATCCGGATTCCGATTAATCTCATATACTGCAGCATTTTCACTATCATAAACCTCTCTACCTGAACAACATTTAACTTGCCATACACATAATTTCTATCTTCAGTAGGCCTGTTTCTTACCTTTGCTAAACCAATCATATCATCAGCATAATTTGATAAGACTTTGGCACCGGCCATAGAATCTGAATTTAGAGTTTTAATACCTTTTGTCACATGCGCTAGTCTTAAAACTGTAGTCCCATAGAGATCTTTTAAACGCTTAACCTCTTCCATAAAATCTTTACCTGACTCAAAATCTTGAGAATTATTAAGAATATTTGTTAGGTTATCGATTATGACCAAATCATATTCTCTGTACAATTTCATTAACAGCGTCAATATTTTCAAAGATACTATCATTGAGTTTAAACTTAAATCCTACTTCAAGATAATTAATCTCCTCGGTGTAGTTGTCCATGCTTTCAGGTAACTTATTTAAGTAATCATCTTCGTTTGATGCATCAAAAACAGTTGTTGTAAACAAGTTTGAAATATTCGACTTTAAATAAATCCATTATTGGTACCTATATAGCTTATTAAATAATCATTTTTATGCCCCAACATAAGCAAAAAGCAAAGATTTCTTGATTAATTCTCATCTTATATAACATCCGCCAACTTCCCCATTCCTGAATACTATTGCTTAATTTTTTTACAACCACTATAACCAACATCTTAAATAAAAACATAACAATCCTTTTTGAAAACATAAAGATACTAGGAGGTTTAAAGCATGAAATAACTTTGTTGCAGAATTAATATCAATTGAAAACTAGTGAAATGGTACAAAATATAATGTCTATGCTTACTCAAGTTCAATTGCATGCAGCACAGCAGTTTGACGATAAAACAAACAATGACTGGAACATTGGGAGCACTCTGGAAGTTACATGGTGGACACCGGCTACCACTACCCGGGCTTCAATCGATTCAGTAAAAGCCTCAGGCTTTGATACAATGAGGTTTTTTTTTCTAATAATTTTAGCTTGTCTTTCTGTTGGTTCTCTAGTTGCACAGGAGTCAAAACCTAAGCAAACTGTAAGAGCCATCAATATCGATTTCAATACTGCAAAAGGAACCTTAAATACGATGTTCAACGAGTGTGTGGGCGCTGGCCGGGCTAATGAAGGTCTCAGGGCCGACTGGCAACAGCAACTTGCATACGTGAAAAAGGAATGTGGTTTCAAATATATCCGGATGCATGGGTTGCTTACCGATGATATGGCGGTATACTCCGAAGACAAAAATGGAAATCCCAGGTACAACTATATGTATATAGATGTTCTGTTTGATTTTTTGCATTCGATAGGATTGAAGCCGTTTGTGGAATTGGGTTTTATGCCCAATGCGTTAGCAAGCGGAAACAGTTCTGTTTTTTGGTGGAGGGGTAATACAACTCCTCCAAAAGATTACGAAAAATGGAAAGCGTTAATCCGCCACCTTACCCAGCATTTTACAGACCGATATGGTGTTGATGAGGTAAAGGATTGGTATTTCGAGGTTTGGAATGAGCCCAACCTGTCACCTGGATTCTGGACCGGGACACAAGAAGACTACTTCAAATTATACAAATATAGTGCTGAGGCTGTTAAAAGTGTCAATGCTGATTATAGAGTGGGAGGGCCTGCTACAGCCGGTGCTGCCTGGGAACCTGAATTTATTGAATTTTGTGAAAAAAATAATGTGCCATTGGATTTTATCAGTACTCACTCTTATGGCGTTAAGCAAGGGTTCTTGGATGAATACGGTAATTCAGGAACTGTGCTTGCCAAAGAGGAATTTGCAGTAAGCAGTGATGTACTTCAATCGCGCAAGGAAATTTCCAATTCTTCAATGTCAAATCTTGAACTACACTATACTGAATGGAGTTCGTCATATACGCCTTCCGATCCCATACATGATAGTTATCACGAGGCCGCTTACGTACTTCAAAAGCTAAAACAAGTGGGTGATGCTGCCAATTCAATGTCGTACTGGGTATTCACCGATATTTTTGAGGAACCGGGGCCACGTTTTGAGCCTTTTCATGGTGGTTTTGGAATGTTAACAATACAAGGCATTAATAAACCGATCTTTTATGCTTATCAGTTTTTGAACCGTTTGGGTAATACCGAATTAGCCAATAGCGATGTTGCTTCATGGGTGTGCAAGGATTCGGAAGGTAATATTCAGGTATTGGCTTGGGATTATACTTATACTATGCCTGATTCTATTAATAATCAGCAGTATTTTATCCGTGATTTGCCAGCAAAACCAAAAGGTAAACTGAAAGTAAATATTGATGGGATACCTGAAGGGAATTATATGTTGAAAATATATAAAGTAGGATACAGGAATAACGATGCATATACGAGCTATGTTGATATGGGCAGGCCATCGCAACTTTCTAAGCAGCAGGTCGAACAGATTAAAGAACTCAATAATGGTACTCCTATCTCTTCTGAAATAGTAAAAGTGAAGAAGGGAGATCTGTTTCTAAAAGAACTGGATATCTGTGAAAATGATGTCTTCTTTTTGAATTTAATAAAAATGTAAATCATATAAATTCCGGATGTAATAATTGATTACTGGAACAAATTCATACGGAATACACTTTAAAATTTTAAACCTTTAAATAATTTTTATGTTTAGAAACTACCTTCTTTATCAATCTGTTAAAACAGTATTGGTGAACAAAATAAATGTCAAGAAGATACTTACATCAATCTGTTTTCTTCTTGGTTTTTTTGTATTTCAAGGCAATAATGTTAATGGGCAAAATGCGGCAGGCTATGTTTGGAAGAACGCCCCTATAGGCGGAGGCGGGTTTGTAACAGGTATTGTTACACATCCAACCTCTGGCGAAAGGTATTGCCGTACCGATGTGGGCGGGGCTTACCGATGGGATGCCGCGAACAATAAGTGGCTCCAGTTGCTCGACTGGTTTGATGAGTCAGAAAATGGGTTTTATGGAGTGGAATCTCTGGCGCTGGATCCGCAGAATGCCAATAATATTTATATGCTCTGTGGGACCTCCTATATCAATAGCGGAAGGACGGCGATATTGAAATCCACGGACAAAGGACAAACGTTCACATATGTCGATGTTTCCTCTCAATTTAAAGCACATGGAAATGGCAGTGGCCGTGGAAATGGAGAACGCCTTACTGTAGATCCCAATAACAGTAACGTATTATTCGCCGGAACCAGAGCCAAAGGACTATGGAAGAGCACAGATGCCGGTGTTACCTGGGATCAGGTTTGGACTGGGGTAACTACAACTACCAATGGAAACGGCATCTGTTTCGTACTTTATGATCCTTCGAGTAGCGTAGTGAACGGAGTAACTCAAACTATTTATATTGGCGTTTCGCGCACCGGAAGTGGTAATATCTATAAGAGTATTGATGGCGGTGCAACCTTTACCGATATTTCAGCAACCACCACATATATGCCACATCGTGTCGCCTTGCAAGGAACAACTATGTATGTTACTTACTCCGATACTGAAGGTCCTGCAACTAATGGATATGGAAATGTATATAAGCTAAACACGGCTACTGGTGTATGGGAAGATGTCACGCCAACTAGTAATAAAAAACATGCATACGGAGGAGTAAGTATAGATCCTACTAATGTTGATAGAGTAGTTGTTTCTACCTGTGGTGTGTATCAGAATAACCAGTTTGGTACAGGTTGGGGAGACTTTGTTTTCCTCACCACCGATGGGGGATCAACCTGGACCCTTAAAAACGGCTACAAAGCCACCTATGATGCTAACGGTATGGGATGGTCTGACGGAGGAGCGGTTAACTGGATGGATTGTATCGAGTTTGACCAGGACAATCTTTCAAAGGTACGGGTAATAGGCGGAGGTGGGATATATACCTGTTCCGATATTACAGCCACAAATCCTACATGGAAATATGATGTGATAGGAATTGAAGAAACAGCATTGCTTGACGGAATAAGCATTCCGGGAGGGTCATTCATTTCCTCTTTCGGAGACGTAACAGGTTTTGTGCATGAGCCACTGACTGCTTTACCAACAACAAAACTCTCTCCTTTAGGCGGTTACAATAACAATAGCATCGCTTATGCCGGGGCCAACCCGAATAAAGTAGTAAGAATTGCCAATGAAGGAGACGTTGTTTACTATTCGAACGATATGGGATCTAAATGGACGGCATCCGCCACCAACATGGGTACGGCAGGAAGAGTGGCCGTTAGCGCAGACGGGGGCACCATACTGCATTGCCCCTGGGGGTCTAAAACAACCTACTATACGACCAACAACGGGGGAAGTTGGTCGAGCTGTTCCGGCGTATCGGTTAAAGACGCTGCTCCCGTGGCCGACCAGGTAAATTCAGATTATTTATATATATATCATCCAGGCACCGGACAAATGTTCGGGAGTTCCAATAAGGGAGTCAGTTTTTCAGTAACAGGCACGCCGGGTTCGTCAACCGCAAATCATCCCTGGGAATCAGCCTTGCCGCGCACGGTGCCTGGCTTGGAAGGCCATATATGGGTTCCTCGCGGGCGTAAAGGATTGAAATATTCTACTGACCATGGAGCGACTTATACTAATCTTTCTAATGTAACATACTGTAAATCGATCGGGATAGGAAAGACCATTTCGGGAGCGAGTTATCCTACCGTTTTCATTTGGGGAACGGTGTCGGGCGTCACAGGTCTTTTCCGATCAACGGATCAGGGCGCTACATGGCTTAGGATAAATGATGATGCATATGAGTTTGGAGGTGCGCCGTTCTTGATAGGAGATATGAACGTTGCAGGGAGAGTATACCAGGCATCTGGTGGAGGAAGAGGTTTGATTTACTGGGAGTCTACGGTAGATACCAATACTAGTGTACGTTTCACAAAAGCCCAGGGACAAGGCGATTTTGAAATTTACCCCAATCCGGCCGCTAACGGAAAGTTCACGGTCGCTCTACCGGAAATTGAAGGTACTACAATCGTCAGCATGTATGATAGTCAGGGTAAAATGCTGCATCAGAGAAATACGGATGGTCTTAAAAAACTTGAGTTTGATCAGCACCTGAGTTCAGGGATTTATCTCATCAGGGTAAGTACAGGTAAGTTCAATATTACTAAGAAACTATTTGTTAAGTAAAAAAATGAAAGAATAAAATGAGACAGGCACCTAATATTTCACTGATTAAGTGCTGCTTAAATGCAATATCCTTAAATCATGAGGCACCTGCTCACTAATTCAGATAGACTATATATAAATAATAGAATAAACAGTATTAAGAATGAATTTTAAAAGTGCAATTTATTTAGTTTGGCTGCTTATTGGTATAAGCGGATGCGGGAATCATTTATCTAATCAAATGGGAGATAATCAGGTAGCTCAATTGTCTAGTCCCGATGAGTCCATTGCCCTCAATGTGTTTTTATCAGCCTCCGGAGAAATTCAATACAGTATACAAAAATCTGGTGTTGACGTAATAAAACCTTCAGCTTTGGGAGTTATGATGGAGGGACATGATTTTGCGCAAAACCTGAAAATTGAGCTGGTATCAAAACCGGAACTCATAAATGATAGTTACCAAACCTGGAATGCAAAAAAAAGCAGCATTCTTTACCAAGCCAATGAATTAGTAGTTTCTTTTTCCAATGAAGAAGAGAAAAAAATGGATGTTATTTTCAGGCTCTCAAATGATGGGTTGGCATTCCGATATTCTTTCCCTTGGGTAGAAAATAACGAAACAATTCTTCAAGAATCTACTTCATTCGCATTTGACAAAGAAACAAGAGCCTGGCTACAACCTATGAGTGAAGCAAAAACAGGCTGGAACCATTGCCATCCATCTTATGAAGAGTATTATTTGCAAGACATTCCTGTTGGAACAGCATCGCCATTAAAGTCAGGTTGGGTGTATCCTGCTTTGTTTAAAACGAATGATACCTGGGTTTTGATCACTGAAGCAGCGCTTGATGGTACTTATTGTGGTACAAGATTGGTTAATGACTCTACTTCGTCTGTTTATTCAATTGGTTTTGCCGACCCGAGAGAAGTGTTTACAGGCGGTGGCTATTTGCCCGAAAACAACAAACCATGGCTTACACCTTGGCGCATAGTTACAATTGGAAGTTTGAAAACAATTGTTGAATCGACACTGGGTACCGATTTGGCGCCGAAAGCTATCAGTATGGACCAGTCTTTTATTAAACTGGGCAAAGCCTCGTGGAGCTGGATAAACAGTAAAGAAGATATGGTTGTTTACTATGAGCAGAAAAAATACATCGACTTTGCCGCTGAAATGAATTGGCAATATTGCCTGGTTGATGCCAATTGGGATACCCAAATCGGGTATGATAAAATTGCCGAACTGGCCACCTATGCCAAACAAAAAAATGTGGGACTGTTCATGTGGTATAACTCAGCCGGCGATTGGAACACAATTACTTCCTATCATCCCAAAGACATAATGCTAACAAAAGAAAGTCGTGAGAAAGAATTCAGTCGCCTGCAAGAAATGGGCATCAAAGGTGTGAAGATTGACTTTTTTGGTGGCGATGGCCAAAGCATGATTCAATACTATATTGATATCTTGAACGATGCAGCAAAGTATCAACTGCTTGTGAATTTCCATGGTTGTACATTACCGCGAGGTTGGCAAAGAACCTATCCTCACTTGGTAACAGCCGAAGCAATTTATGGTATGGAGATGGTAACATTTCTTCAGGATGCGGCCGATAAGCAAGCCAACCATTGTGCGATGCTGCCGTTTACAAGAAATGCATTCGACCCTATGGATTTTACACCTATGAACCTTACGGGGCTAACAAACTCCAATGTTATCAGAAAAACTACTCCCTCTTTTGAGCTGGCTCTTTCGGTATTATTCTTATCCGGAATACAACATTACGCCCAGTCACCAGAAGGAATGACAAAAGTTTCCGATGATGTAAAGAATTTCTTAAAAATGCTTCCTGACAATTGGGACGATGTGAAATTCCTGGAAGGCTATCCCGGTAAATATGCTGTTATTGCCAGAAGAAGTGGTGATCGCTGGTACATCGCCGGTATTAATGGAGAAAAAAATGAAAAGAAAGTAAATCTTGATTTGGTTGCATTTAACAAAAAAAAGGCTACAATTTTTACCGAAGGTACAAACAAAGATCTGTTCTCGAAAACCGAGTTAAATGTTTTAAAAGAGAAGAACTATAGTCTTACACTTAAAGGGAATGGAGGATTTGTGGTTGCATTAGACTAAATATCCGGGCAGGTTGTAAATTAACTTAGACCTTGGAAATAAATCATACCGCTACCAATTAATTGTTAAGTCGATAAATAACGGCATAAATACTTTGAAATGGGAACCTTAACGAAGGTAGTTTTAACAATAATACTTTTAAGCATTGGAATGGATGCTGCATTTGCTGTAAATGGATATGATATAGTAAGCCTCTACAGGCAAATTTCTGTTTCAGTTCTTGTTACTCCTGAAGGCCAACTCTCCTACTCAGTTAAATCAGATGGGTTTACGGTAGTAGAACCATCTTCTCCAGGTATTGAAGTCGATAGCATTGATTTAGGCAAGAATGCTAGAATTACTTCCATACCTACTCTTACTAAAATCAATGAAAGTTATCCTGTTCTCGGCAACTATTCAACCGCATATAATCGTGGTAGGGAAAGAGAAGTTAAGATACCAATGGAAGAAACCAATGCAACCTTACTATACGATGATAAACACATCAATACCAGTATAGAATGAAAGGAACAAGCTTTGTCTCCCAAAGATATCATAACTATTGAATTAATACCCGGAGGAAGATTTGTGGGATGTTTGTAAAATTTATTTTGAAACTCAATTTACTATGAAGATTAATTTACGAATTTTTGGTTTGATTTTTATACTGGCTTTTTTCTTTCAACAAGTTTGCCAGTCTCAGGTGTCGTTACCTAAGGTATTTGGTGATAGCATGGTTTTTCAACGCGAGATAAAAATTCCTGTTTGGGGAAATGCCACTCCAGGAACCAGTGTGACCGCTATTCTTGGAGATGCAAAAACAAGTGCACAGACCGGTAACGATGGAAAATGGATGGTTCGATTTCCAAAATTTAGCGCTGGTGGACCTTACACCCTTAAAGTATATGAAACCGGTAAACCACATAATGCCATTGAGTTAAACGGAATTTTAATAGGCGATGTTTGGTTGGCTTCCGGTCAATCAAATATGGAATGGCAGGTACAACAGTCCAAAGATGCCAGTGCAGAAATTGCTAAGGCCAATTTTCCGCAAATACGTTTTTTAATTGTTGATCACAGTAAGGAAGTAAAACTACAGACTGATATATCAACGGATGGTTGGAATATATGCGATTCTAATAACGTGAAGGAGTTATCGGCAGTAGCTTACTTTTTTGCACGTAAAATACATGTCGATAAAAATGTTCCGATAGGCATTATTCAAAGCACATGGGGGGGCACTATGATTGAACCCTGGACAAGTAGGGAAATGTTGCTTACATCGCCCCTTACCCGTGAAAGAGCGCTTAGCGTTGATACCCTTGAATATGGCCGGAAAGAAATTATAAGAGACAGCCTGAAACAGGTTCGTTTTTGGGAAATTGTATATAATCCGCAAAATAATGCGGACAAAATATTCACCGCTCCTGATTATGATGATACCGGATGGACGGAAGTTGCAATGCCTAATGTGTTAAAGGATTTCGGGATAGGACATTATGTAGGGATGGTTTGGATGCGGAAAAAGATATCGTTGCCCGAATCTTATTCAGGGAAAGACCTTACCATAAATCTGGGACATCCTGAAATGACTTACTCACTATATTTCAATGGTAGCGAGATATGTAAAAACCAATGGTATTCCAATGCTACCCATTCTTACACTATACCGGCAGCTTTGGTACAATCAGGTGAAAATACAATTGCTGTCAGAATTGCCATGTTGTGGGGTGGTGGAGGTTTAAATCCGGGAAACGATATTTATATTACCGACGGTTCAGCAGAGATTACGCTGGCCGGGAAATGGTTATATGAAAAAGACCTTGAGCCGCGTATTCCGGAATTGTCAGGTAACCAGGGGTATCCCACAGTGCTCTTCAATTCTATGATAAACCCGCTTATACCCTATGGCATCAAAGGATTTCTCTGGTACCAAGGGGAATCTAATGCTGAAGAAGCTTACAATTATCGAAAATTATTTCCCATGCTAATTACAGACTGGCGTAAGCACTGGAAGCAGGGTGATCTGCCGTTTTTTTATGTTCAGTTGGCTAATTTCATGGAACGAAAACCACTTCCGTCAGAAAGCGAATGGGCAGAATTACGGGAAGCACAAACAATGGCATTATCGCTACCCAATACGGGTATGGCTTGCGCTATTGATATAGGCGATGCAGGTACTGTTCACCCCCTAAACAAACAAGAAGTGGGGCGCCGCCTGGCATTAATTGCCAATAAAACAGTTTACAAACAGCATGATATTATTAGTTCGGGACCGATGTATAAATCATATCAAAAGGATGGAAATCGCATTCGAATCCGCTTTTCGAACATAGGTTCAGGTCTGTCAACAAACAATGGAAAAGTAAAAGGCTTTGCCATTGCCGGAGATGATAAACAGTTTCACTGGGCAAAGGCAGTAATTGAAGGCAATGAACTTGTTGTTTATTGCGATGAAGTTGATAATCCCAAGGCTGTGAGGTATGCCTGGGCAGATAACCCTGAATGTAACCTGATAAACTCAGAAGGATTACCTGCTGTACCGTTCAGGACGGATGATTGGAAAGGAATAACACAAAAATAGACATTAAATATAAAACGTATATGAAAATCTTTAAACTTAAAATAAAAGTATCCGTGGGTATTGCACTTTTTTGTGCAACATCACTATTCGCACAAAATACGAATTGCTTTTTAGATGATTTTGAACCCAAAAATGCAACGATTCCAATTTCAGAAACTGCAAACAAAACTACGAAATCAACAACTGTAACGGTCACTTTAGCTGCCGACACACTTGGTCAAATTTCAAAATACGTGTTTGGAAATGCCATAGCTGTTTGGTGTGGACATGTAACAGGCGAAGCCGCATTTGTAAAAAATACCCAGTTATTAAATCCTTCCTTAATCCGTTTCCCGGGGGGGAGCTGGTCCAATATTTTTTTCTGGGATGGGGCTCCTTCCGATGTACCTGACTCTGCTTACGATTCATCGGGGGAAAGGGCAAAATTTTTCGCTATTTCAGGAAAAAATGACTGGCCTACTACAACGAATGACTACTACAAATTACGCCAGCAAACCGGTTCACAAGGACTCATAACAGTCAATTATGGTTATGCACGTTACGGATTGAGTGATAACCCGGTTGCGCAGGCTGCCCATCATGCAGCTGAATGGGTGCGCTATGATAACGGACGTACAAAATTTTGGGAAATTGGAAACGAGAATGCTGGTCCATGGGAAGCCGGTTGGAAGATTGATACCAGTGCCAATAAGGATGGTCAGCCAGAAATTATTACCGGTCAACTTTATGGTCAGCATTTCAGGGTTTTTGCCGATTCGATGAGAGCCGCTGCAACTGAAGTGGGCGCAACAATATATATTGGTGCGCAGGTATTGCATTATGATGGTACGCATAGCTGGAATTCGGTGGATAAGACCTGGAATGAAGGGGTATTAACTGAAGTTGGTGATGCGGCTGATTTCTACGTAATGCACAATTATTTTGGAAAAGATGCAATTGCAGATAATTTATTATCGGTTGCAACTACTGAACCAGAGGAGAATATCAGTTATATTCAGCAGGATATCGTCAAATACAATGCTTCTCCTAAGCCTGTAGCCTTAACCGAGTATAATATGGAAGGGAATAAGGCAGGTTCGGCTTCGGTAAAATCAGTTGTCAATGGAATGCAGGCTACCATTCTGTTTAATGAATTAATAAAGAATAATTTTGGATTGGGAGCAAGGTGGCTACTTGCCAACGGTGAGGATGGAATGTTTTATTTGGGTAATAACAACAGTTTACGATGGCAGCCACGTCCGGACTTCTATTATGCTTATTATACACAGAAATTTACCGGAGACCATGTAATTGCTGCCACTTCAAATAATAAAAACATTTTAGCCTATGCTTCTAAATTTGCTTCTGGCGAAACAGGGGTGGTTATTGTAAATAAAGGTAAAACAGATGAGATTGTAAGAATTGATACGGATAACATCGGCGTAGGAAATCAATATTATAATTATTCTTTAACTGGTGGCACAGATAACGGAGACTTTTCTTTGCATGTATCAGTAAACGGTGTTGAGCCTACAGGGACACAATGGGGCCCTCGCGAAACCCTTGAGACAATTCCGGCAAATGCATATTCAATTGAAAATACCATAAAACTGGATGTGCCTGCCATGTCGGTTCAATTTCTAATGGTTGAAGCAGATAACAAGCTTCTTAATCCAACTTCAGTTGCCGACATGCAGGAAAATAAACAGGGTTTGATAAATTACCCGAACCCATTTTCTGACTTGACTACCATACAATTCCAAACCTCTTCAACCGAGTTAGTTGTATTGGATGTATACGACCAAACAGGAAGGAAAATCTCCACCCTAATCAACAGTGTATTGCCTTCGGGGGTACATCAGGTAGAATTCAACGGAAATTCATTGCCTGAAGGATTGTACTTCTATCAATTGAAGGTTGGCAATAGCATAAAAACGCAAAAGATGATACTTAACAAATAAATTTTAAAGCTACTTTGACACTTAAGAAAAATCTGTCTGTTTTATCCCCGCGCCCTAAAGGGAGCAGCCAGATTTTTCTCCTGATTCCCTTTAGGGTTGGGGTAAATCAGGAGAAAATAGGGTTTAATCCTAACCTATCAAAGTAGTAATGAAGCTTAAAAAACAAGTGATGAAACTTAAATATCCATTTTTGTCATTAGCAATGACGTTTCTATTGGCAGTTTCCTTTACAAATGCCATCGGACAAAGAACCTATAAAAACCCGATCATTACAGGTATGAACCCCGATCCAAGCATTTGTAGGGTGGGAGATGATTTTTATGTGGTAACCTCCACCTTCGAGTTTTATCCAGGCTTACCCATTTATCACAGCAAAGATTTGGTCAACTGGAAGATGATAGGATATGCTTTAGATCGGCCAGGCAATTGTCCAATGGAAGGTGCTGGTTCATCAGGAGGTAATTATGCTCCTGCCATAAGCTACAATGATGGAACATTCTATATTTCGTGTACCAATTACGGTGGTAAAGGTACACAAGGTGTGTTTTACGTAACTGCTACGAATCCTGCAGGCCCCTGGTCCGAACCTGTTTGGATTGGCAACTGGTATGTGGATCCTTCCATAACCTTTGCTAATGATAGTATGTACTGGGTAAGTCCCGGCAAAGATGGAAGTTTCATGGTTGGGACTTTCGATCCTGTTCAGAAAAAATTTATTAAACCATTACAAGTAGTAGCAACAGGCCAGGGAGGTTCATCACCCGAGGGACCTCACATGTATAAAATTGGTGAATATTATTACATGATGTCAGCCGAAGGTGGCACGGGATACGAACATCGTGAAGTTATTCAGCGAAGCAAATCTCCCTACGGGCCTTACGAACCTAGCCCTTACAATCCGGTTATTTCGAATATGAAGCACCCGAATAGTCCGTTTCAGGCTATTGGTCATGCCGATTTGGTGCAACTGCAAGACGACTCCTGGTGGCTGGTTTGTTTGGGAATCAGACCCAAGGGTGGGCGGTTTCAACATTTAGGCCGCGAAACCTTTTTGGCTCCAGTTCGATGGACCGAAGATGGATGGCCCATTGGAGGTGATAACGGCGTTATGCTTGAAGAATTCCCTGCTCCGAATCTTTCGGAACACAAATGGGAAAAAGAACCGATTCGCGATGATTTCAGTAGCCCAAAGCTTGGCTTGCAGTGGAATTTTCTTCGCAATCCGTACGAAGCAGACTGGTCGTTGGACGAAAAATCAGGCTATTTAAGACTAAATGGCTCAAAAGTGAGCTTGAAAGAACAAGATTCACCTGCCTTTGTTGGACGCAGGCAACCCAACTTCAACATGGTAGCTTCTACTAAATTAAGTTTTAACCCCGTAGCTGAAAATGAAGAAGCAGGTTTGGCGGTACGTGGCAACGATGCCAATCATTTCAGTCTGGTCATTACCGAACGTGAAGGGGAACGGGGGGTGCTTTTCAGAAAGTATCTTCAAGATAAAATAGAAAGCGAAGAATTTAAGGAAATATCAAAAGGCGATGTGGTTCTGAAAATCAGTGCAACAGAATTGGAATACAAGTTCTGGGCACAACCTAAAGGCCAAAAGGCGATGCTGCTTGGAACGGCTGCCACCAAAGATATTTCTACCGAAAAAATGCATGGTTTCATTGGTGCCTTTATCGGAATGTATGCATCGGGCAATGGAAAGGCCAACACCAATCCTGCCGATTTTGACTGGTTTGATTATGAAGCGAATCCGGAAGGTATGCACTCCGCTATTGAGAAATAATTTCTAAGAATAATAAACTCGTAAATTGCGTAAAAATTAGGTAATTAGTTAGTTAATTAGGTGTGAGAGGCCGTTATTAAGGTCGAAAGAATTTAATTAATGGCCTCTTTAATTAAAAAAAAAAGCCATTTTTATGTGATTGTAAATAATACTCAGAATGAAATTGAATTATTATAAATAATGCGATGAAAAAAGAATTAATAAGTGTAATTGGTCTTCTGTTGTCATTATGGCTACATGCACAAGAGAATAAACTAATAAGCGTTCAAACAAATAATGAACCCATAGCTCAAGGGAAATTTGAACCAACCTGGGAATCGCTAAGTCAATACGAAGTTCCAGAATGGTTTCAGAATGCCAAATTTGGCATATGGGCTCATTGGGGACCGCAATGTCAGCCTGAAATGGGCGACTGGTATGGACGTGGTATGTATCAAGAAGGAGGCTGGCAGTATAATTTTCATATTAAAAAATATGGACATCCATCGCAGTTTGGTTTTAAAGATGTGATCAACGAATGGAAAGCAGAGAATTGGGATCCCGAAAAACTAGTTAAACTTTACAAGCGTGTAGGAGCCCAGTATTTCTTTGCCATGGCAAACCACCACGATAATTTGGATTTATGGGACAGCAAATACCAGGAATGGAATTCAGTGCGGGTAGGACCTCATAAAGATATAATTACCGGATGGGCAGAAGCTGCTAAAAAGTATGATCTGCCTTTTGGATTGAGTGTGCATTCCACTCATGCATGGACCTGGTATGAAACCTCACAAGGCGCCGACACTACCGGGCCGCTAAAGGGAGTACCTTACGATGGCAAAATTACAAAAGCGGATGGCAAAGGCACCTGGTGGGAAGGGCTTGATCCGCAGGAACTTTATGCGCAAGATCATGAGCTTAGCAAGGGATGGAGCTGGACATGGCAGAAAGGTATTGTCACTACCCCATCACAGGATTATTGTGACAACTTTTATAACCGCACCATGGATTTATTAAATAAATACAATCCTGATTTGGTATATTTCGACGATACAGGCTTGCCACTTTACCCAATAAGTGATGCTGGTTTAAAAATTGCCGCTCACTACTATAACCAAAATATGGCAACACATAATGGCCAATTAAAGGCAGTTTTATTTGGCAAAGTATTAACCAATGAGCAAAAAAAGTGCATGGTATGGGATGTAGAACGTGGTGCTCCTGATAAAGGGCAGGAACTACCCTGGCAAACTTGCACTTGCATTGGCGATTGGCATTACAATAGAGGCAGATATGAAAATGGTAGCTACAAATCGGCGGCAACTGTTATCCACATGTTGGTTGATATTGTGAGTAAGAATGGGAATCTATTGCTCAACATTCCTGTTCGTGGCGATGGTACCATTGATGATAAGGAAGTGGCCATACTGGAAGGTATAGCTGCCTGGATGGATGTGAATAAAGAAAGTATTTTCGATACACGGCCATGGAAAATTTATGGTGAAGGTCCTTCTGTTGATGAAGTGAATACATTAAGTGGTGCTGGTTTTAATGAAGGAAAAGTAAAGCTTTCGGCAAAAGATATTCGCTATAATCAAAAAGGTAATACGGTTTATGCTACTATACTTGGCTTTCCGCATGATGATATTAGATTAAAAGCTCTTGGAAAAAACAATAATACTGGTAAAATAAGTAAAATTGAAATGCTCGGAAGCAATGAAAAACTTATTTGGGAGCAAAATGCAGAAGACTTGGTAATTAAGAATCCAGAAATTGTACCCAATAATATGGCCGTGGTATTTAAGGTCATATATGAATAATCATCATTTAAAATTAATACTATTTATAGATTTAATACAAAGATAAAATGAGTAAGCAATTATTACAAGCCAATTTATTTCAACTTAAAGTAATGACAGACAAAACAAAAGGAAAATTTATTGATCTTCAGTTCTTACTTGTATTATCAGTAATTTTTCTGTTTTCGATTAATTTAAAAGCACAGGAAACCATTCAGGTGAACTCGTCAACGCGTGAGATGATTGTTTATGCACCTCCGGGAATTGAATCCAACAGACCACTGGTAATTTCCATGCATGGGATGAACCAAACCATGTACGATCAGAGAAACCAAACGCAATTCCAGTCTGTTGCTGAAGCCAACAACTTTGTCCTTGTTTATCCCCAATCAGATGGCACTCAATGGCAGTTGTGGGGCGACAAAGATATCAATTTTATTCTGGCCATTATTGATGAAATGAATGCCCGCTATGGGATCGATCGTGACCGGGTTTACCTTACTGGCTTTTCCATGGGAGGTATGATGACTTATTATGCTGCAACCCAAATAGCTGATAAAATTGCAGCATATGGTCCAGTGACAGGGTTTCTAATGGATGGGCCAGATACCAATAGCTCAAGGCCAATTCCAATAATTCATGTACATGGTATGGACGATTCTTTTGTTCCATACAACAGGGTACAAGAATGTTTGGATGCTTGGATTGAAAGGAATGGTTGCTCCACAACACCTGAGGTTATTCAGCCATACCCTGAAAGCGATATAGGATCCAAAACATCAAAGAAACATTGGGGACCCGGTAAAGAAGGGGTTGAAATTGAATTTATAAGCTTAGAAGGTGTAGGCCACTGGTATAAAGATGATCCCAATAGTGTGTTTACCAGCCAGGAAATCTGGAATTTTTGTAAGAAATTTTCACTTAAAATGGGGTATCCAGAATTCACATATGCTTCTGTAACCGAAAGTAATCCTAAACAAATTGAGGTAAATTTGAGTGAAGAGATTGTAGATTCGAGTTACTTCTATGGCTTTACTGTGGATGTTGATAGTTCGTCCGTAACAATCGATAGTGTTGTTATTCTCAATACAAGTCAGTTAATAATATATCTGGGCGATAGCTTACTAAAAGACAATGATATTACATTATCCTATAGTAATGGGAATGTATTTTCTACTTCGGAAAAGCAACTGATAAGCTTCAGCGATACTTTGGTTGATAACCTGCTTAAAGGGGCTTCTCCAAGGATAATTGAGCTAACAACCAATAAAAGTGGCGATACACTTGTGGCAAGATTCAATATGAAGATGCAGAATCCTTCTGATATTTCTGCCTTGGCCTTAAACGCCGAATACAACGGTCAAACAAATGTTCCTATTCTTCAAAGTTCACTCCAGAATAATGATTCTACCGTTTTATTATTTGCTCTTAGCAATCAGGTATATAGAGACTATAAACTTTCTTTAACTTATACAGGTAGCAATATTATTTCAAAAGATAACGGTATACTGAAATCATTTTCCGATTTGCAGGTAACCAACAATTCAAATGGGTTACCGGTGCATGTTAATTCCGGAAAAGTAAAAACCGACGGTATTACAATTTTATTGGATTTCTCAAAGCCAATGGCAAATGTGTCAGGTCAAGCCGATAATTTAACCATAGATGTTAATGGGAATAATATTTCAATAAAGTCTGTTTCTGTTATAAATAATACCTTAGAGCTTACACTGCGGAAAAGTATTCATTACGATGATTCTGTAAAAGTAAGTTACACTCCCGGAGAAATAACTGCTGTTGATAATGGTCCCCTGGAAGCATTTAGCAATTTCGTCATTACAAACCAGGTAAGCGAACCAACCTGGATATCTATTCCTGGTAAAATTGAGGCTGAAAACTACACCTTTGTTTACGGCATGCGGGCTGAAACAACCAGTGATGTTGGTGGTGGACAAAACTTAGGTTATATTGGTGATGGAAGTTGGGTAGAATTTGCCATTGAAAACAACACATCTGAATCTGATTATCAAATTGATTTCAGGCTTGCGGCACTATATACAGAAGGCACAATTGAATTTTACATTGATGAAATAAAAATAGGTACAGTAAGTTCACCAATTACAGGTGGTTGGCAGGTTTACCAAACAGTAACGAAAGATATTAGCATACCCCAAGGGAAACATTATTTGAAATTTGTTGCAGTCAAGGCAGGCTTCAACTTTAACTATTTTGATGTTTATAAAATACAAACCGGAGTACCGGAAATAAAAGGAACTAATATCCGAATTTTTCCCAATCCTGTATCTGAAGAGATGACGATAAATTCTTCCGGTTTTATGCATAATCAAATTGAGATTTTCGATGCAACAGGGAATTTGGTTATCAGCAGGGCAACAGAGGGTGAAACTATTTCAAGCATGCCTGTTCATTTGGCAAACGGGGTGTATGTTGTTAAAATAAGCAACGAAACACAATACCAGCTAGAAAGAATAATCATATTTAATTAACAATAAAAAGGCATTTATTAATGACATCTGGATTTTTCCATAGAATGATTAGAGATCGTAAATTCAATATTGTACTGGTACATGGAGATAGTGGAACTGGTGTCAATGAAGCGGGCATTTTTGATAAAGTAATTTAAGATTAAAAATGAAAAATATTTTAAGATTGTCAGTGGTGATGCTGTTTGTTTGTCAAACGGTTTTTGGACAATTGTTTCTTGACAATGGTGAACAACCGATTGCATTTTTAGCAAAAGATGTTGTTTTGTCCGAGTCGTGGATAAAACAGCCCGAGACCAATCTTAAAGCACAAACGCTTAACGAATGGGAAAACCCCGGGGTTAATGGCATCAATAAAGAAAAGCCGCATGCCTTTGGCTTTTTGTCATCCGAAAAGGCAAATAACCCAGCGGTCAGGTCGCTTAATGGTATCTGGAAGTTTCACTGGTCTCCCGATCCGCAATTACGGCCGGCAGATTTTTATAAAGAAAATTACCCTGTAGAAAGCTGGGATAATATTGTTGTGCCTGGTAATTGGGAATTGCAGGGTTTTGGTACCCCTATTTATACAAATATAAACTATCCTTTTCAAAAAGATGAACCAAAAGTTACCAGCGAACCGCCACAATACTTTACGGCCTATAAGGAACGAAACCCGGTGGGCAGCTATTGCACCTCTTTTTCAATACCCGAAAACTGGAAGGACAAACTGGTATTTTTAAACTTCGGAGGCGTGCGGTCTGCCATGTATGTTTGGGTAAACGGGGAAAAAGTAGGTTACAGCGAAGGTTCTATGACCCCTGCCGAATTTGATATTACAAAATATATTCATAGTGGTGAAAACAAGCTGGCTGTGGAAGTTTACCGCTGGTGCGACGGGAGTTACCTCGAAGACCAGGATATGTGGCGGTTGAGCGGTATTTTCAGGGATGTCGACCTGGTTGCACATTCAAAATCGTTTATTCGCGATTATTCAGTTCAGACCCTGCCCACAAGTGATTTCAGTAACGCCACGGTAAATATCAGGATGAATATTGACAATCGTTCTGAAGAAAGCTGGAAGGATTTGAATATTGAAGCCGAGATTATAGGATTCTCAACAAAAGACGATTTAATTGACATCCAGTTAACTAAAAAAGTTGGTATTTTAAATACGCAATCAGAAAACGTAGTTGATTTAAGTGCAATTATAGAAAACCCACGCTTGTGGTCAGCTGAAACGCCTTATTTATACGGGTTAAAACTGAAACTGAGAAACAGCAAAAATGAAGTACTCGAAACCATCCACTGGCAATTTGGGGTCAAAAAAATTGAAGTTCGAGGAGAAGTATTTTATATAAACGGGAAAGCCGTAAAACTAAAAGGTGTAAATCGGCACGAGCACCACCCCCGGACAGGCAGGTACGTTGACCAACAAACCGTTATTAAAGATATTGAGCTAATGAAAAGGGCGAATATCAACATGGTGCGTACCAGTCATTATCCAAACGATCCTGTATTTTATGAATTATGTGATAAATATGGAATTTATGTAATGGACGAGGCAAACCAGGAAACGCATGGTTATGGAATTGGCAATAGCACTTTAGGTGATAATCCGGTCTGGGAAAAATCCCATGTCGAAAGGGCTGTTTCGATGGTTGAACGCGATAAAAATTATGCCTGTGTCATCCTATGGTCGCTCGGAAACGAAGGAGGCCGTGGTCGTAACCTTATTGCCATGGCGGATACAGTTAAAAAGCTTGACCCGTCAAGGCTGGTGTTTTCAGATACGCAGCGTGATGTTTCTTCCATTTATGATGAAGGTTACTTAGCACCTGAGAATTTCAAGAAATTGGCAGATGATATTAAAGATAAACCTGTTTTCATGCGTGAATATGCTCATGCTATGGGGAATTCGGTAGGTAATTTAAAGGAATACTGGGATATTATTTACGCTGATTCAAGTATAGTTGGTGCCGCTATCTGGGATTGGGTAGATCAGGGTATTGCAAAAAAAATAGACGGTTCTCCAGTTGGCTATGGCCAGCAACCAGCCGATTTAAGCCTTAAAGATGATGAATTTTGGGCGTATGGTGGTGACTTTGGTGACATGCCCAATGATGGGGCTTTCTGTATTAACGGGCTAATTGGTCCCGATAGGGTTCCGCACCCACATTATTACCAGGTTCAGAAAACATATCAGTACATTGATTTTACACTGGAGAAAACTGCTCCGCTAAAACTGAAAGTAATCAACCGGTATGATTTTACTTCTACCGATAAGTTCGATTTGGTGTACGAGTTTTTGGTGAATGGAAAAGTTGCTAAAACCGGATTATTAAAATGTCCGCCGGTTTCCCCCAGGCAATTGTATGAGGTTTCAATTGATATGCCTAAAGCGTATGACAATTGGAGCGGTGAAGTTTTTCTTAATGTTTATGCTCGCTTAAGAAAACCTACTTTGTGGGCTGCAACCGGTTTTACCGTAGCACGCGAGCAGTTTTTACTCAAAACCGAAAAAACTCAAAAAATCGAGGCGCAGGGAAATACACCTGTTGTTAATGAATCCGGTTCGGACATTTTAGTCCAGACAGGCAGCATGAAATTTTCTTTTGATAAAAAGAATGGGGCATTAACCAGTTGGAAGGCGAACGATAAAGAGTTGCTCATGGGAAGCCTTGAGCCTTATTTCTGGAAACCAACGAACGATAACCAAAAACGTAATGGCTATGAACAACGGCTCGGAAAGTGGAAAAATGCAGCAGCTACCAGGCAGGTAGAAAATATTCAAATTCAAAAATTACCAGGATTGACAATTATAACTTTCGATATGAACCTTCCTGTTATTGGCGCTTCCTATAAATTAACCTATACCGTGAATGGGATTGGTAAATTGCAGGTTGAAGCATCGTATATTCCAACATCTGACGATATTCCACTGATACCCAAGTTTGGTATGCGTATGAGGCTACCTTCAAAACTGAACACGGTTGATTGGTATGGGCGGGGTCCTTTCGAGAACTATCCCGACCGCAAAACCGGCTACCTGGTTGGTTTATATGAATTGAAACTAGAGAATTTTATAACCAATTATGTAGCTCCCCAGGATAATGCCAACCGTTGCGATGTACGGTGGTTTAAATTTTCTGGTCAAAAAGCAGGTAGTGTGAAAGTAACAGGTTTACAACCGCTCTGTTTCCGTGCGTGGTCATATACCGAAGACGATCTGGAAAAAGCCGGACATCCGTATGAAATAAAGCAAAAGGATTTTATCAATCTGAATATCGATTTGAACATTCATGGTGTTGGAGGCAACGATAGCTGGGGGGCGCGAACATTGGATAAATATACAAATCCTGGGAATAAAGCCTATCGTTATGGTTTTATACTGGATTACAATGAATTAAAGTAATTAAAGATTACAGTGTTTAATAATTAAAAATCAATTAATCAATAAGATGAATATAAAAGGAATGTATTATATAAATGTATTTGTTGCTCTATTCTTGCTGTCCTTTACTGTTCAGGCACAAACAAAGATTACAGTTGATGTAAATAAGCCCGGGCATGAAATTTCGCCCACCCTGTTCGGTATTTTCTTTGAGGATATCAATCTTTCTGCCGATGGAGGATTGTATCCCGAAATGGTAAAAAATCGTTCTTTCGAGGACACCGATACTCCAAAGGACTGGGAATTCATTAGCGCTGATGAAAAAAGTTCAGCTTCGATTAGCAATGCGAATCTTTACAGCCAACCACCAGTTACACCATTAAACCCATTTAACCGTAAAGCGTTGTTGATTAATGCCGATGGTTCATTCAAACTAAAAAATTCAGGTTACTGGGGAATGAATATGGTTCAGGGCGAAAGTTACACGCTAAAATTAGCTGCACGTGCTATCGACGGTTTTTCTTCTCCCTTAAAAATCAGAATTCTTGATTCAAAAGGCAATGAAATTTCTTCGGGCAATATAGAAGGAATAACAGAAGGTTGGGCATATTATACTGTAAAATTGAATATAACCAAAGGCGATCCAAAAGCAAGTTTGGAAATATCGGCTGATGGACATGGGAAATTATTTCTCGATATGGTATCACTTCTGCCCGATAAAACATGGAAAAACCACGGCATGCGCTCTGACCTTGCGGAGGCGATTGATGCGATACAACCTAAGTTTTTTCGTTTCCCGGGAGGTTGCTGGGTAGAAGGCAATGATATGGAACACATGAACCAATGGAAAAATACTATCGGGAACATCGATACCCGAACCCCGCTTTGGAATTTTTGGGGCTATAATGCCACTAACGGACTTGGTTACCATGAATATCTTCAGCTTGCCGAAGATTTGGGTGCCGAGCCTCTTTACTGTATAAACGTAGGAATGTCGCACAACGAAGTGGTTCCGCTCGACCAAATGGGGCAGTGGGTACAAGATGCCCTTGATGCAATTGAATACGCCAATGGGCCGGTGGATTCCGTGTGGGGTTCGATACGGGCTGCTGCCGGTCATCCGGATCCGTTTGATCTGCGTTATCTGGAGATCGGCAATGAAAACGGCGGATTCCCCGGCTACGTCGAGCGCTGGAAATTATTCTATCGGGCAATCAAGGGCAAATATCCGACCCTTCAACTGATTGCCAATGGCTGGAATGACTACGGCGACTGTCCGCCCGAT
>JBNKCO010000006.1:0-4707 GCA_050287785.1 Bacteroidales bacterium | reverse complement strand
TCATATAATCTAGATGTTGAGTAATCATCTCTTTGGCACCAAGTAAGATCTGCCGTTAATATTAGAATTAAAATGATGAAAAATTGATGTCTAATCATAGTCTTTTAAGTTATAATTGAATTCTCACTCAGCTCCCTAATGTCTACTAACGGTGGCAATAAGAAACGTAGGGTACTTTGAAGCTCCTACCTATCAAGTTACCAAGCCGTTTATTAAATGTTATGTCGTTCAAATTTAGCACTTTCCGCCCTATGTTTTTTATTGCGTGTTACCAGCTGGCATTCCTATCAGTTCATAATTTGTACTTCTTCCTCCTGCTACTTCTTTTTGCAATATTCCTTTATCAATCAAGTCATTAATATCTCTAACCGCTGAATCCTTAGAACATTTTGCAATTTTTGCCCATTTTGAAGATGTCAATTTTCCGTCAAAGCCATCCATCAATTTATTCAATAATTTTCTTTGACGGTCATTTATTGCTGTATCAAAATGTGTTTGCCAGAAATCCGCTTTGAATAATACTCTTGTTAGTATTGAATCTGTAGCTTTCAAAGCATTAATCAAACAGTTTAGAAACCATACTATCCAGTCGGTTACGTCTAAATTACCCTTTTGTGTTTTTTCTAATATCTCATAATATTGCTTCCTTTCTATTCGAATCTGTGCAGACATGCTATAGAAGCGTTGGGTACTTTTGTCAGACTGTGCAAGAAGCATATCTGTCAATGCCCTTGTTATCCTTCCGTTTCCATCTTCAAAAGGGTGGATAGTTACAAACCATAAATGTGCAATTGCAGCTTTAATTACCAAGTCAATTTTACTATTATTGAACCAATCTAAAAATCGGGTAATTTCTTTTTCCACCAAATTTGAATTAGGAGCCTCGAAATGTATTTTTTCTTTTCCCATTGCTCCAGATAAAACCTGCATAGGTCCTGTAGTATCTTTTCTCCAATCAGCAACAGTTATTTTATACATTCCGCTTCTACCTGTTGGAAATAAAGCAGCATGCCAATCAAAAAGTCTGTCCGCGGTCAATGGGTCAAAACATTTTTGAGTTGCATCAAGCATCATTTCGACTACACCTTCTACATTCCTGTCGGACTCAACTGCTCCTGCTATTTCCATTCCTAATCTGCGAGCAATTGATGAACGTACTTGGTCAGGATTAAGAAATTCTCCTTCAATTTCCGATGATTTTAATACATCAAGAGTCAAGGTGTCAAGCAGAGCCTCATTTCTCAAATCGAAACCTAATCTTTCCATTTTCCCAAAAAGTCTACCTTGTAAATTCCGTGCCTCACTCAACAAATCCAAGAAATCATTACTATTCCAGGTAAATTCTGGCCAATTGTCCTTTTGATGTATAAAAGCTTTCATTCAATGCATTATTTGCAACGAAAATAACCTTTATTCGTCGCAAATCAAAATTATTCGTTGCTTATTTTGCGTCAAATATCATCTTTATTCGTTGCACTATTGTCTTCTATGCTTGCTGGTAACGTTAAGTATAAGAAACGTAAGTGATTTCGAAGCACTTACCTGTCAGTTTATACTGAGCCAAATTTGCGATTAGACACAAATTTAGTGTTTTAAAACAAATCGTCAAATCGCAGATTTGGCGGAGCTGATTAAATGTGCAAATGTTCCGTAAACCACTGACCCACTTATGTTTTTTATACATTGTTACCACACGTTTTTTCTTCACCATTTATCAATCAGTTCTTTTCTATCTTTCAATAATTCAAGTACGAAATCTATTACTTTTTTTCCACCAAATGAAAGAGTCCCTTCGTGAGAACCATAAATAATCCATGTGAAATTTTTGTCACAGTAAATTGTCTCATAGCAATCCGAATCAAGTTCCATTTTCTCAATCTCGTAATCAATTTGGTCTTCCGAAATCTCGTAAATCAGTCCTGTAATCAGATTGTTTATAAATCCAGAAATTTTTGAATAATCATTTTTATTAAGGTGGTCTTTTTTAATGAAAATAGCTTTTTTATCAATCTTTAAATCAATCAGTGGATACCAATAACAGTCAACCCCCCATTTCTCTTTAAGTTCTTTGTCGATTTCTGTTTGTTCGTTTTTCTTTAATCTGCGTCTGTGCGCCATAGGTTTAACAGTCAACAAGAAATCCGTTTTTAAATTATCAATGAATTGATTGAATTTGTCTCTTTCTTCTTGAATTGCGTTGGCTTCAATTTTATTCTTTTCTCCCTCTGTAAATAGGCTTTGACTTTCTTGTCCAACCATTTTAATCATCTGTCTACATTCTCCAATATTGGCAAAATCCTTGTCTGTGTAAAATTGTAGTTCTTGCAGAATCGCAGTCGATACATTATACCTTGGAAACAGGTCATAATCATTATCTGAATATGAATAGGGATAATCCGAACCAGTCCGTTTATCTGAATATTGCTTTGACCAATAATTAAAATTATCAATACAATATCTTTTTGCTGCTGTTAATATTGCTTCTATCTCAGTCATCTAAATGTGTGGTAACGGTTAGTATAAGAAACGTAAGTGATTTCGAAGCTCTTGCCTATCAAGTTGCACTGAGCCAAATTTGCGTTTTGACACAAATTTAAAATATGCAACAAACCCGTCAAATCGCAGATTTGGCGGAGCTGATAAAATGCTCCAAACTCCCGTAAACCACTGAGCCACTTATGTTTTTTATACATTGTTGTGTGGCGTTATTCATCTATTCATAATATTGTTTCAAAATCCGACAACATAAAAAAGTAATCCATGGAGATGCTTCTTTCTTATTTGAAAAATCCCAACCTTTGTAATTCATAAAAACCGATGTAGGTTTAAATTTTCCTTCGCTGTCCTGAGATGCAAGAATCCAATCAATAAGTTCTTTAACTACAGGTTCATCTTTAAGAAAATCAAATCTTGTCAGTATGTCTGCTAAGTATAAAGCATTGTACCAAACAAATGGATATTTGAAAGTCCAAAATTTCTTTGAGCGACCAAAATAATACAGAGTCTTACCATAATCTTTATGAAACTTTATCGGTCCAAATGCAAATCTTGCATGTTCCGATTCTTTAAGTTCAGGAATTTTCGAAAATATCTCAAGTGCTTGGAGTCCTGCAATCGGACAACCAATCTGTAATTTTTTAAATTGACTGTCAACGAAGAAAAAATGACAAAACCAGCCTTCTTTATTGTTCCATTTGTGTTTTAATTCCTCGATGGAATTATTAACCAATTCATTTTTTACTCCTAATTCCAACAAAGCCGTTGTAATCAGAGGGGAATTACATGGTGATATGTGCCATACATCTGCTGTCAAATCAGGTTTTTCGTATTTTTCTCCTTTTTTCGGTCTGTCTGGTGTTGACCCTCGCACTCCAAACATATTTTCTATCATGTGTTGAGATGCTTTGTCAACAGTTTCCTGAAGTTCTAAATCCGAATATTTAAGTCCGAATTCTGCTAGAGCCTTTAACTTAAAATAGGTAATTTTCGGGTCACTATTTCGAGTTGCTGAAATTGTTAGCCAATCTTTTGTCTCATTTGCAAGGTCTATGATTTTGGGGTCATCAATCAACTCTTTTTTAGCTTCAATTACATTCTTGTCAGTTTCATTAAATCCCAACAAGTCAGAGTAGGTTTTATATTTTGTCCATGGGTTACTTTTTTGCAACCAATCAATTGGATTATCATTTAGTTTTTCTATCCATGTTCTCATTTTGCAGGGTCTTTATTTTAATGCCACACAACGGTGAGTGTATGGTGTCGTAAGGGATTGCGGGCTTTAAACCTATCTGTTTACAATCCAAAATTGATGCGGGTGATACCGCTCGAAAACCTCTGAAACCCTTATGCACTATACACATTGTTGTGCTTTCGTTATTATTTTACAAGTATTTTGTATAATCAATTTCCTCGTTCAAAATATCAGCTTCTTCTTTGCTCAATAATCGTGATAATTCAATTTTCGCATTTCTACCTTTTTCAACAATCATTTGCCACTCTTCATCCGCAAGAATTGCTTCTACATCATAGTCATCTTTTGTTGGTGAATCATATTTACCAAGTAGTTCATGCCAAACTTTAATTGATTCAAATTCCCTCTCCGAAATCCATCCATCAGCTATTTCGTTATCATAATTATTCTCAAAGCCTAAATCGTCAAAATAGCAACACATAAATTCTACAAAAGTCCAATGAGGATTTGTATTTGATTTGTCAAGCCACGATTTTCTTTGAAGGTCTAAAGAAGTCAACTCATTAATACAACTTAGCCATCTATTTCTCCAGAGTTGTTTTTGTTCGTCATTCATAAATTGATGCTCCTTTCATAATAGTCATAAAATTTTCCCATGTCGGTACATTTGCATCAATATCCATTTTCATGTTGTCGTAAAATCCTTGAACATCCTCAGCATAAGATTCCATTGCTTCCAAAAAATCTTCGAGAGTCTTATTCTCCCATTTTGATTTATTGTTTTTCAAATCTTCTCTAAACTCTTTAAGAAACTCTATAAATTCTAATCTCGTCATGGTTGCAGGGTGTTTTTTATAATGAAGCACAACGGTGGCGATCGAGTAGGCAAGGGGAATTTCACCCCAAGCCTCTCTCAGAACCGTACGTGACAGTCTCCCGTCATACGGCTCTTCTAATTTCTCCCACAAATATAAACTCATCCTCTTTCAAGTTGGCAAATCGTAGTCGAAATTAGC
>JBNKCO010000005.1:0-79042 GCA_050287785.1 Bacteroidales bacterium | reverse complement strand
TTTACGTTTTTGTACTTATTCTTTACGTCTTTAAACGTACCTTAAATTTCGATAATATGGTTTTTTATAGCATAAATAACAAGACCAGGGGTATTCTTTGAACCTGTTTTTAGTAAAAGGTTCTCACGGTGTTTGTCAACCGTTCTTTTACTTATATGAAGGGTATCGGCGATTTCCTGATTAGAGTTGCCTTTGCAAATGTGGTAAAGGACTTCTTCCTCGCGTTCAGAGAGCTTCCCATCGTTTGCCGGTTCCTTCTTCTTTCTGCTTATGCTTTTAATAAAACCTGATAGTATCTCCTTTGAGAAATAATTGTTACCGGAAGTTACTTCCTCTATGGATTCCTGAACTTCTTTAATTCCTGAATTTTTTAAAATAAACCCTTTTGCCCCGGCTTCAATCATCCGCGTATAATAATCTTCATCGGCATACATTGAAAGGCCAATGATGTTCAGTTCAGGATGTTTTGTCAGTATCTCGGTTGTGGCATCTATGCCATTCATTTCCGGCATTTCAATGTCCATGAAAATAATATCTGCCTTTTGTCCACTTTCAAAATAGGCAACACATGCTTTCCCGTTTTCGGCTTCATAGATGTTTTTTATATGTGAAAGGCTACTCAGGATAAGCTTCATACCTTCCCTGAATAACTTATGGTCGTCAACTAACAGAATAGTAATCTCATTCACATTATTTCAGTTTAATTTTTGAAGTAACTTCAACACCTTCACCAGCTTTGGTAAAAATATCAAAAGTACCATTCAACGACTTAATTCTTGACCGAATATTGGAGTATCCCAATCCGGTAAACTCCTGTTTTATGATTTCTTCATCAAAACCTTCTCCGTCATCAATATATTTCAAAGACAGGTGAGATTCGTCTTTTAATAAATCTATATATAAGTTTTTAGCATTGGCATGTGTAAGGGTATTGGATATTAATTCACAGACTACCCTGTATAACACAACTTCAATATTAAATGAAAACCTTTCGTTTTCAATATTGGAATTAAAATGTATGTGTGGACTGTCGGTAATTTTCAATTTATTGATGAAGGATTTAACTGCTTTATGAAGTCCGAAGTTTTTCAACACATGCGGACTTAGTTTATTTGAGATTTCTTTTAAAGTAGAAATGGATTCGTCTATTAATTTGTCTGCATTTGATATTATCTGACCATTATACGATTCGTTATCCCCAACAGTAGAGATGGCCATTTTCACACCCGATAACAATGGACCAAGGCCATCATGGAGTTCTTTGCTAAAATGCTGACGTTCTTTTTCTTCTGTCTTTAAAATGGCCGAAAGTACTCTGCTTTCGTTTTGCTTTCGCAAGTCATCTATCTGCTTTTGAATATTAAAAATACGTTTGATAAAAATTAGGCTGATAAGCATGACAATTGAGATTAAGACCCCTGTCCAACTACTAAATAAATCTGTAGTAAACTTGATATGCGTATTATAAACCTGAAAGATTTCTATAACCCTGCGAATAGCCATAAGGAGAAAACCTAATGAGATTAGCCACCAGGCAATGTTGTTAATTGTTCTTTTTACTAATGATATCGCTATGATAGCAGCACCAAATTGTAACAATACGGACAATATCAGGGCTATTTTTATTGGCATAATATGACAAAGATACAGTAAAGTAATAATCCAGATATACGTCTTTAATCGTATTTTAAATTCTTTCCTGATGTTGTTTAGGAAACCGAATACTCCCCAATCTTCCCTACCGAACGCAGTGAAATCATGCAGTAAAGCAAGTAAACCTATTCTTTTCAACCTTAACAACACCATCTTCAAAACGGAGAACTACATCTCATAAATGCTCCCTGCTTGTTGTTTTGGAGGATGTAAATAAATGAGATTAGAATTTTCTGGTAATTGCAAGGTTTTGATTGCATTACCCAAAATTGATCTAAACATAATTTATGAAAATATTTCGAATAGGTTTTGAGTACAGGTTCTTCTTTGGTAAATCAATTGTTCAAATTTTCCAGGCATTAACTTAATAATGCTCACTAATTCCAAAATATTAAGTCAAAATATTTTTATAATGAGAAATATCTCATTATATTTGTAGTGAGAATATTCTCATTACAAATCGTATTTATTTGTATGCCAAGACGTAGAAGACTTAGGAAGGTGGTTGAGCCACCAAGATTTAAAGGGTATAAGCCTTATGGGGTAAATCGTTCTGAAAACGAGTTTGTTGAACTGCTTTATGAAGAATATGAAGCTATTAAATTGTCGGATTATGATTTCATGAACCATGAAACAGCAGCAAAAGTGATGGGCATTTCCCGTCCAACTTTTGCCAGAATCTACGAGAGCGCACGAAGAAAAATTGCAAAGGCAATGGTCGAGGTAAAAGAAATCAGAACGGTGTATGGCAATGCTCTACTAGATAAAAACTGGTATACGTGTCAAAAATGCCATGCACGATTTACCATACCTAAAACTCAACATAAACATAGTTGTGCAATATGTTCATCTACAGATATTAATCCTTTAAAAAATGATATATGAGAACAATAATAACCTCATCTGAAAACAAAATTACAGCTGCTTTTGATAAACGTTTTGGCAGGGCTGCCTGGTTTTGTCTTTATGATGAACAATCCGGAGAGATAGAATTCATTGAAAACATGAATCTCAATGCCGCCAATGGTGCTGGTACGAAAGCAGCTGAAAAGGCTGTTGAACTAAATGTAAAGAAAATAATCTCAGGGGACTTTGGCCCAAAAGCTAAAGATCTGTTGGATAAGTTCGAAATTCAAATGGTCATCTTGAAGGATGATAATTTAACAGTTGAAAATATTATTAATAAACTTAAAAATTAAAATTATGCCAGGATTTGACAGGACAGGCCCAGAAGGACAAGGTTCTCAGACAGGCCGTAAAATGGGAAAATGCAACCCCAACAATCAGGATACAAACGAACATCTTGATGTTAAAGAAACCCCCAGAGGTTTAGGGAGAAGATTTGGACGTGGAATGGGAAAAGGACTTGGATTAGGCAGAGGTGCTGGTAAGGGCTTAGGCAGAAGAATGGGAAGGGGTAATTCATAATTTCAAATAGTTTAAAATGCAATTGTAAATAATCGTGTACCTGGTAGGTATGCGATTATTTAGTTCAAACATAAAGTGCAGAAATGTTTATACTTTATTTAATTATTTCATTGACCATTGGAAGTGTAGGAAGTATATCTCTTGCTAGTGTACTGCTTCTCTTAGATAATCGCAAATTAGAAAAGGTATCTTCTCATTTGCTTACATTAGCCGGAGGAACATTATTAGGAGCGGCCTTCTTGGGAATGTTGCCTAAAGCCATTAAATCAGCAGAGAATACAGATACTATTTTAGGCTTAACATTAACCGGAATCATTGTTTTCTTCCTGCTGGAAAAGTTGATATTATGGCGTACATGTGAGAACAAAAACTGTGAACGGCACAATAATGCTACTGCTCCTTTGATTCTGATAGGCGATGCACTTCACAATTTTATTGACGGGATAATTATTGTTGCTGCATTTTTCACATCCTATAAATTTGGGATAATAGTAACGCTTACTGTTTTTGCTCACGAAATTCCACAAGAGTTAGCAGATTTTGGAGTGTTAATCAATAACGGGTATTCCAAAATAAAAGCTCTAAAATACAATCTTTTATCTGGGGCAACTTCATATTTGGGTGGTCTTTTGGCTTATATCACGCTTGAATCGGCTAACAAACTTATCCCTTATGTGCTGGCGTTTTCCGCAGCAAGCTTTATTTATATATCGTTGGCTGACCTTGTACCTCAAATGCACAAAAAAACAAACGGCAAAGCTTCTTTAGTACAAGTAAGCCTGATTTTAACAGGAATAATTATCATTTATATCATAAGAAAAATTTAAAAACATGACGAAAAAAATCGCAGTGCCTGTTAGCGGAACAGGAATATTAGATGCCCATTTTGGGCATTGTAAGTTTTTTGCATTAATAAATACTGATGGAAACGAGATTGTATCAGAAGAAAAAGTTGTGCCTCCGCCACACGAACCAGGTTTGTTACCCCGATGGCTTGGTGAGAAAGGTGTAACAGACATTATTGCCGGAGGCATGGGGCAAAAAGCTATTCAGCTTTTTAATCAGAATGGGGTAAATGCTTTTGTGGGTGCACCCCAGTTAAGCGCTGCTGAACTGGTAGAAGGACACTTAAAAGGTACACTAAGCTTTACTGCTAATTATTGTAATCATGGTGCTAACCACGAATGTGGTGGTCACTAAAATAGTTTAAGGAATGAGATCAGAGTGCTACTTCTGCCATATAAAAACTGTACAAAATCTGTTGGCAAAGTTTAACCCTTCAAAGTGTGTTGCAGAGGATTTTATCTTTTCAGTTCATGAACTATTAGGGGATAACCGCAATTTGATTAATCCTAAATTGGCGACTGATATTCACCGCATAGCCAAACAAAAACTGAATGCTTCAGATTTATATGCCAATGAGAAACTAAGTGCTAATAATTTATTGTTAACTGATTTTGAATATTGGCGAAACTATATCGACAACAGTAACAATCCTTTTTATACAGCAATAAAACTTGCAGTAGCAGGAAATATTATAGATTATGGGGCGCATAGTGTTAATGGTGATATTAAGGGACAAATAAAAAGCTTATTAAACACTCCTTTTGCTATTGACAAATCAGGGGAATTCAAAGAAGCTGTTCATAAGGCAAAAAGAATATTATACCTGGGAGACAATGCCGGGGAAGTATTTTTCGACCGTTTATTACTTGAGACTATAAAACACCCCAATGTAACTTTTGTAACAAGAGGTGCGCCTGTAATTAATGACATTACACTTGCTGATGCCCAACAAGTAGGCATTGATAAAATGTGTGAGGTAATACATAATGGTTACGATGCTCCATCAACGTTATTGGAATTTTGTTCCGATGAATTTTTAGAGGCTTATAGTAATGCAGACTTAATCATTTCAAAAGGTCAGGGCAATTTTGAGGGGTTAATGAACGAGAAACACCCAAACACATTCTTCTTGCTTATGGCGAAATGCGAACCAATGGCAGAAATGCTGGGCTGTGCTAAAAACGACTTAATAGTAACTCAGTTAAATTAATACTAACATGTCATACAAAATTGCCATAGCAAGTGGAAAAGGAGGTACAGGAAAGACTACAGTTGCTGTAAACTTATATGCTATGCTATATAAAGCATTTGGCAACAAAATAGAACTGGTCGACTGTGATGTGGAAGAACCCAATGACCTGATATTTTTTGAAGGTGCGAAAGTAGAAAAGCAGGAAGAAATTTTTCAATTAGTGCCCTATATAAATAAAGATAAATGTACTTTTTGTCGTGAATGTGTCGAATATTGCGAGTTTAATGCCATCGTAGTAATACCACCTGTAAATTTTGCAGAAGTAAATAAAAGTCTTTGTCATTCATGTGGTGCATGTGTAGTTGCCTGTAAGCATAATGTAATTACAGAAAATCCTGAAACAATCGGTTGGGTAAACTCATACCAAACAAAGAATGTAAATGGTTTAAAAGAAGGCAGGCTTAAAATTGGTTCTGCCATGCAAACCATGCTTATTAAAGATCTTAAAAAAAGGGTGTCGCAGAGTAGTGAAATTATTATTTATGATTCACCGCCAGGTACAAGCTGTCCAGTTGTAGAAACCATTAGTAACACAAATTATGTGATACTTGTTACTGAACCTACTCTCTTTGGATTACACGATTTAAAATTAATGGTAAACCTTATGAAAGAAGTAAAATTACCATTTGGGGTTATTGTGAACAAGGCTGGTTTAGGCAGTAATGAAGTATACGAATATTTGAAAAACGAAGGCATTGAACTATTAGGGGAAATCCCTTTTAGCAGAGATTATGCAGGTATATATGCCAAAGGGAATATTGTTGAAAATATTCCTGATAATATAAAAGTAAGCTATGAAAAGATAGTTGAGAATTTATCACAAAAACTCATGAAAAATGAAGGAGATAACTATTTTAAGTGGTAAAGGCGGAACGGGAAAAACAAGCATTACAGCAGCCATGGCTTCAGTAGCCGAGAGTGCGGTATACTGCGATAATGATGTTGATGCTGCCGACCTTCATTTGCTTTTCAATCCAACAATACAGGAAACTTTTAATTTTTCAAGCGGCTGGAAAGTAAATATTGACAGCCAAAAATGTACAAGCTGCAATCTTTGTTCGCAATATTGTCGTTTCGATGCTATTCACCAAAAAGATAATGGTGTAATGTTTATTAATCCATTTCAATGTGAAGGTTGCCGACTTTGTGAGCGTATATGTCCAAGTAATGCAATAACTTCAATTGAAAACACGAACAATCATTGGTATATTTCAACTTCCCGGTTTGGAACCCTAGTTCATGCAGAAATGGGACCGGGTGAAGAAAACTCAGGCAAATTGGTTACTCAGGTTCGTAAAAAAGCAAAAGAAATAGGCTTAGCTTCCAATCTCAATTTTGTAATCAACGATGGCCCTCCCGGAATTGGTTGCGCAACAATTGCATCCTTGTCAGGTACTAACCGTGTTTTACTTGTAATTGAACCAACAAAATCGGGATTGCACGATGCTGTCCGCCTTGTAGAACTGATTAACTCGTTTAATATCGAAACGTATGCTATCATCAATAAATTTGATATTAACACAGAGGTTGTAGCAGAAATTGAAACTTTCCTAACTGAAAAGAATATTCCTCTATTAGCTCAAATTCCTTTTAGTGAAAAAATGGTTGAAGCGATGACTCTGGGTCAGACCATCGTTGAATATGAACCTCACTCAGAAATTTCAGAAATTATAAAAAAGGTATGGGAAAAGTTGATGGATTGATAAACAATGCCTTACCGATTATAGCCTATGGTAATCCGGTTTTGAGGCAAAAATGTCAGGATGTTTACGATAGAGATGTTTTAATCGATAGACTTATTGATGATTTATGGAATACACTTGAAATATCTGGCGGAGTTGGATTGGCAGCTCCTCAAATTGACAGTCAGCTTAAAGTATTTGTAGTAAAAAGCACCTTAATGTATGATGAACTGGACACGAAATCCCGTAAAAAAATATTTTGTGGCGACAATGGCATTGAAGAAGTGTTTATTAATGCCAAAATATTAGCCTACTCCGAGGAAACGGATAACCTAAGCGAAGGCTGTCTTAGTATCCCCGGTATAAATCAGGATATAAAAAGGCCCTGGGATGTAGTAGTTGAATACCTCGATAAAGACTTTGTATTGCACCAACAAGAATTTTCGGGCTATACGGCAAGGGTGATTCAGCACGAATACGACCATACAAATGGAGTGCTTTTTATTGACCATTTGCCTGCTTTAAACAAAAAACTGATTAGTAATAAACTAAAGCAGGTAAAACAAGGCAAAATACCAACCGATTATTCCATTCAATATTTAAAAAACCGATAGCATGTTACAGCATATTGCTTTGGAAATAAGAGAAAAGGATTTGCAAGACTTCTACATAGAAATTTTGGGAGGAACAATTGAAAACCGAACAATACTAAAAGAAAAAGATGCTTCTGATATTTTCCAGATTAATAAAGAAGTAACGGTTTATTTTTTAAAGATTGAAAATATCACACTTGAATTATTTATTCATGACGCAGTTGACCAGGAAAGCCTTCAACATTTTTGTATTGCCCATAACGATGCTTTAAAAATTTATCAAAAAGCAAAGGAGAGAAAATATTGGACTTTTTTAAGGGAAAAAGAATACGGTAGTACATATTTTATCAGAGATAACAACGGAAACATGTTTGAAATAAAAAATAAAGAATTACAATGAAACGTCCATGAGCAAATAATCATTACCTCTTATACGAAAATGATTGTTTGCGAATGGTAAGTTCCTCCCGATAGACATCGGGATGACCATTAAAAATTAAATAATCTATAGATGAAAAACAATTTAGAGAATGTAAAACACATTATACTGGTTGCATCAGGAAAAGGTGGAGTCGGAAAATCAACTGTAGCTACTAACCTTGCAGTTGCATTAGCAAGAGAAGGGTTTTCTGCCGGGCTGTTAGATGCCGATTTATACGGCCCATCTGTACCTTTAACGCTAGGAGTAAGCGATCAGCATCCTGTGGTTGAAAAAGAAGGCGAAAAAGATGTGATAAGTCCGGTAATAAATTATGGGGTAAAAATCATGTCTCTTGGTTTTTTAATGAAAAAGGAGGATGCCATTATTTGGCGTGGTCCCATGGCATCAAATGCCTTAACACAGCTACTTGAAAACACTGTTTGGGGCGAACTGGACTACCTTGTAATTGATATGCCCCCCGGAACTGGCGATATTTGTATTACCCTTTCACAAAAGTTGCCACAAGCAAAAGCCATAATAGTAATTACCCCGCAGCAGGTAGCTATTGCAGATGGGCGTAAAGCTGCCAATATGTTTAAAGCCAATGGCATTGATATTCAAATATTAGGTGTTGTGGAAAACATGTCATGGTTTACTCCCGAAAAACATCCCGATGAGAAATACATGTTATTTGGACAGGGAGGCGGAATGGAACTAGCCAAAGAACTTAGTTGTCCGTTGCTGGCCGAAATACCACTTGTAAGTGATGTATGCGAATTAGGTGATACAGGGAAAACGGTTTTTGCATCCAATAACAAATTAATTGTACAGGCTTTTGAAAAGTTGGTGAATAAAATAGAACAAGTAAATAAAGTGTTAACATAAAAATATAATCATGGAATATCCGGTAGTTAATAAAGCGGAATGTACTGGTTGCGGTATTTGTATTGATGAGTGTCCAATGGAAGCTATTGAGCTTGTTGATGGTGTAGCTCAAATTAACAATGACAATTGCAGCAATTGTCAGGCTTGCGTTGCTGAATGCCCTGTTGATGCAATAAAAGTATAAAGCATAAAGTATGAAAATCAATAAGCCAAAATTAAATTTATCTATAGACATACTTATGTTTATAGTAATGATACCTATTGCTGGTATTGGTTTCTTGATTAAATATGTGCTTGTTCCGGGATTCAAACGAAACGACATTTATGGTCGCGATGTAGAACTGTACTATTGGGGTATCGACCGTCACCAATGGGGGACAATTCATTTAATACTAGGTTTTGTTCTGCTCTTCTTACTATTGCTGCACATTGTCTTTCATTGGAAGCAAATAGTGTACATTTTTAAATGTATGGTAGGTAAACGTTTATGGCGTATTGCTTTATCAATCATATTGATTGCATTTACAGTTGTATTTGGGATAGTCCCTTTATTCTTAACTCCGGAAGTTGAAGAAGGGGTATCTCATTATGCCCAGAGTAAAGACTATCATTCAAAAGAAAGACAATATAAAAACCAGATTACAGTAAAACCTGCTATTGAGCAAAAACAAGAAGTTACTTCAATCGAAGATTATCAGAAAAGTCATAGACACACAAATCATTCCGACATAGAAATATATGGATACATGACCATTAACGAGGTGGCAGAGAAGTACAATGTTCCTGCGAAGGAACTAGCCAAAAGCATTAATGTACCAGTTGGTTATAATGATGAAAGGCTTGGAAGGTTGAAAAAAAGATATGCGTTTACATTAACTGATTTAAAAGAATTTATAGAAGATAAAGGGAAACACGAAAAATGATAACAGACGAAATACAGCTACGCCCCCGGTACGGTGAGGTTGACCAAATGGGATACGTTTACCACGCCAATTATGTTAGCTATTGTCATCAGGCTCGTACTGAACTGTTGCGAAAAATTGGCATTCATGATAGTTTACTTGAAGCCAATAATATTATGCTCCCTGTTATTTCATTTGAAATTAACTATAAAAAGCCTGCTCATTACGACGAACTATTGACGATTAAAACAACTATCAGGGAAATGCCTGAAGTACGGTTCAATTTTGAGTTTGAAATACGAAATGAGAAAAACACACTGCTTTCCATGGCTAAATCGACAGTTGTTTTTGTCGATAGTAAAAACAGGTTTCCGATGGGTGCGCCGGATTTTGTCGAGAAAGCATTAAAAGAACATTTTGATAAATTAAGATATGCAACTAACAGTATTAACCGATAATTGTGCCGGGGCAGGTTTCCTTGCCGAGCATGGGCTATCGTACCTTATTGAAACTAAGGAACAGAAAGTTCTTTTTGACTCAGGACATACCGATGTATTCTTAAAGAATGCAGCAAAACTTGAAATAGATATTCTAAAAGAGGTCAATACTATTGTACTAAGTCACGGTCATTGGGATCACGGAGATGGTTTATCGCACCTTGAAGGGAAATTATTGATAACGCACCCTATGGCATTTATGGAAAGGTTTCGTGGAAATGACGACAGTTATATTGGTTTGAAATTAACCAAAACTGAATTAGAAGACAGGTATGATTTGGTTACAACCCAGGAACCCTATAAAATAGCGGACAACATGTACTTTCTTGGAGAAATCCCACGTCAGACCGAGTTTGAATCGAAAACTACACCTTTTATTGATAAAAACAATAAACCCGATTTTGTACTCGACGATTCTGCAATTTGCATTGTGCAGGATGACGAATTAATTGTTATAAGCGGATGCGCCCATTCAGGCATTTGTAATACCATATTACATGCACAAAAAGTTAGTGACATATTAAAAGTAAAAGCTGTTATTGGAGGTTTCCATCTAAAAACAAACAACAAACAAACTAAAGAAACGATCCGCTTTTTAAAGAATCAAAATATTGAAAACATATTTCCTTCACATTGTACAGAATTAGATGCACTTGTAGCTTTCCGAAAGGAATTCAATATTTCACGGGTGAAGACAGGAACAATTTTTAATTTTTAATAAAGGATAAGAATATGACAAAAAAAATAATCATTATCGGTGGGTCGGCTGCCGGCCCCAAAACGGCAGCAAAAGCAAGACGAATGGATGAAACAGCAGAAATAATCATGTTCCAAAAAGGACCGGATTTGTCAATGGCCTCATGTGGTTACCCTTATTTTGTAGGTGGTTTTTTCGATGACCGTAACAAACTTCTTTGTACACCAACTGGTGTAGTACGAGACCCAAAATTCTATTGGAATGCCAAAGGTATAACGGCAAAAGTAAATACCGAGATTACTAAAATTGACACCACAAATAAAACCGTTGAATTTGTTGACCTTTTGAGTAATGAAAAAGGCTCACAAGAATACGATAAGTTAATAATTACCACAGGGGCAACGGCAAACATGCCTCCAATCCCCGGTACCGACCTTGAAGGAATTACAACATTACAATCGATGCAGGATGCCGATTACTTGCGTAAAATTCGTGATGAAGGCAAGATAAAAAAGGCGGTTGTAATTGGTGGTGGTTTAATTGGTATTGAAACTCTCGAAGCATTGCACCTTGCTGGTATTGAGCTTACTATGATTGAATTGTTGCCACAGCTCCTTACTTTTCTTGATTGGAAAATGGCAAAACTGGTCGAAAATTATTTAAAAACGAAGGCCAATGTTATTACTAAAAATGGTGTAGCTGAGTTTCTGGGCGAAAATGGAAAACTCACAGGAGTAAAACTTCAAAACGGAACTGAAATACCATGCGAACTGGCTGTTGTTGCTATTGGTGTAAAACCCAATGTAAAACTTGCTAAAGAAGCCAATATAAAAATTGGAGAATTAGGAGGTATTGTGGTTGATGAACACATGCAAACATCTGTTGCAGATATTTATGCCGCAGGCGATTGTTGCGAAATAAAAAACACCATCACAGGTAAACAAGTGCTTGCCCCTTATGGCGATTTGGCTAATCTTGAAGGGCGTGTTGCCGGAGAAAATGTCATAAAAGGCAATGTTGCCAAGTTTCCCGGAACACAACAAACTGGCATTTGTAAACTTTTCGATTACGGAATAGGAATAACCGGATTATCAGAAGCCAAAGCTAAAGAAGCCGGGGTTGATTTTGTAAAAGTAGTAAATGCAAGTCCTGACAAGCCCGGCTTTATGGATGGCAAACTTTTAATTACCAAATTACTTGCTGAAAAAAGCTCAGGTAAGATATTGGGAGCGCAATGCCTGGGGCCTGGTGACGTAAGTAAACAACTTGCTATATGGGCAACTGCCATAAAAGGTGGCTTAACCGTTGACAACATGGTAAATGCCGATCTGCCTTATGCGCCACCATTTTCACTGGCTATCGACCATAGTATCGCATCAGCTCATATCCTGCAAAACAAAATGCACGGAATTTTCGAAGGTATCTCATCCATTGAACTAAAAGAAAAACTGGACAATAAGGAAGACCTATTTCTTCTTGATGCCCGTGGAGCTGATGAGTACGAACAAACACGCTTAGGAATTGGTGAAACATTAATTCCAATTGGTTTGCTCCGCAAAAGGTTAAATGAACTACCGGAAGATAAAAACAAAGAGATTATTGCATTTTGTAAAATTTCATTGAGGGGTTATGAAGCTGCTGTATTGTTAAAAGCATATGGTTATACCAATGTTAAGGTACTTGAAGGTGGAATAATGGCATGGCCATTTGAAAAGGAAAAGTAAATAGTTTTCGAGAGAACAGGCTTTGCAACCGTATGTTCCCTTTACTACGGTCAGCTTCAGATGCTACTATGCCGAAAGAACTCAGGTTTTCCCAATACCAAGCGGAATTAACAAATCTGAGTTTTACCGGCATAATCATCCTCCCTGTACAATTTTGCAACTCAATATGTTATTGCAGATGCATAGGATAAATAGCAATAAACTTGTAATTGTTTCGGGGTGTGCACATGCAGGTATTTGTAACACGATTGAATATGCCAAAAAAGTTACCGGAATTAACAATGTTCAGGCTTTAATAGGCGGCTTTTACCTAAAATACGATAATCAACAAACTCAAATGACAATTCAATATTTCCAAAACAACAATATTGAAGAAGTATATCCATCGCATTGCACCGAACTTCCTGCTTTGGCAGCTTTTTATAAAATTGGGAGTAAACAGGCTAAAACAGGTAAGGTGTATATGTTTTAACCTTTTGCTGCAATTTCAGCAAGTTTTTCTTTATTATCTACAATTATCTTTTTCCCATTAGTAGAAAGTATCCCATCAGCTTCAAATTCTTTAATAAATTTTACTGCACTTTCCAGCGAAATTGATGCAAAATCAGCAATATCCTGTCGGTTTAATAAAGAAAATATATCTTCTGTTAAAAAATCTTCCTGAGAAAGGTATAAAAGCGCTGAAGCCAATTTTCCACGCATTTGCTTAAAAGAAACATTTTGGATAATATCCAGGTAATGTCCTTCGTTTCGACAGTTTCGGGAAGTAATACGCATGGCAAAATCAACATTTTTTTGTAATAAATTTCTCATAGCTTCCTTGTCTATCATGCAAATTACAGAATCACTAAGCGCAGATATTGAATATCGAAAAACAGTTTCACCGAATATCGAAGAAAAAGCCATAAACTCACCTTGTTTTACAATACTTAAATTCATCTGTTTGTTCATGGTCTGTACAAATATCTTGGCAAGTCCTTCTATCATGTACAATATATATGGGGCAAATGCACCCTGTTTGAATATTGTTTCACCTTGCTTATAGAAAACCTGAGTTTTTTTTTGATTTATAAAATCAATTTCATCAGGGTATAAATATTGAAAACATTTTGCACCTCTGTTACATCCTTTGCAACTAATACTGTTTAAGGCGTTGATACTCATAAACGCTGTTTTTGTAAAAATTAAAACGTCAAATTTAACTAATAAATAGCGTTTTAAGAATTAAACACATGGTATGAAATTGAAATATGATAACTTTTTTCTTATCATATTTCAATAAATCCTTAGTAATCATCTTACCTGCTTTTCTTTAAAAACACTCTTACACAAAATACCTTTGTCTCAATAATTTATTATTGTATGAAACGAATTGCAATACCCGTAGTGAATGGAATGCTTAGCGAATATTTCGGTAAATGCAACCATTACGAGATTTTCGAGCTCAGGGATAATCATGTGGTTAGCGATGAAATTGAAGTCCCACCTAAAGGAGACTTGTCTGTATTGCCAGAATGGGCAGCTAATCACAGAATTACCGACATTATTACCTACAAAGTGGATAAAAGCATTATTCGTTTATTCAGTAAATATAAAATCAATCTTTTTGTAGGAATTGCTATTCAGTCACCTCAATTATTAATTGAAGAATATATGAAGAACAATTTAAAATCCGACGAAAATATAATTTCAGAAATTATAGGATAATATGGAAACCACCAATACAATACCAATAAACTTTGCCATCGACAGAAACCTCGAGCAAGTTCTCAGGGAACATAATGCCCGCATGGTCGATATTCAAAATGATTTTGTAATCATTGAGAAAATCGGGCACATTGAAGATACTGAAAAGTTATACGAGACTTTAAAACCATATAAAATATTGCAATTCGTCCGTTCTGGCCGCATTTCGATTTCAAAACAAAAAAAAGAACTGGCAACATATCTGAGTGAATTGCCAATAAATGAATATGTTAAAGAATAATACATGAAGCATAATACTTTTATTAAATTGTTGTCTCGCAGCAGGTTTCTTATCCAATTGATATTAGGAGCAATAATTTACGCATCAATACATTATTACCAACTATCGCTGTGGTGGGTAGTTGCTTTCGGCTCATTTATCGGTATAATATGGGGTAAAATATTCTGTCGTTGGATGTGTCCAATTGGTATTTTCATGGAGTTAATCATGAAACTTAGCCCTGACAGTGCACTCAGGAACATGTATCAGTACCATAAAGTAGGATGTCCTATAGCCTGGATATCTGGTTTGCTTAATAGAATTTCAATTTATAAAATTCAGGTAGACAGGGAAACCTGTAATAACTGCGGGATTTGTGATAAGTCTTGTTATTTATCAAACATTGAATCCCACTATTTTAGCCTGTTTAAAGAAAAGTTTCATAACCCCTCAGAGAATTTCAGTTGTTCAAAATGCCTTAAATGTGTTGAGGCATGTCCTAACGGAAGTTTAAGTTATAAACCAATAGTATTCAATAAAAATAAAAAGTAAAAAAGTATGAAAATGTTACAAACTGCTGTTCATGAAATAGAAACAGCATCAGAATTAGAGAAAATTATAAACGAAAATGAAAATGTAATGGTTTGTGCCGGTCGCATGGGACCCATGTGTATTCCTGTTTATGATGCCATGGAAGAACTGGAAGAAGAGTATACAAATGTTAGGTTCTATTCCATGGCATTTGACAGCCCGGAATCAGGACCTATCCGAAATGCACCCATGTGTTCTGGTTTTATGGGCCTGCCTTTTACAGTATACTATAAAAGTGGGAAAATGGTAAAAGCAACAACCAGTATTCAAAACAGGGCTCAAATTACAGCAATACTTGATGAATATTTGGCTTAATTAAAATTTATGGATGAAATTTTTGATGTAATGATATTAGGTGCCGGTGCAGCAGGATTAACTGCCGGCATCTATTCTTCAAGGGCTAAGCTTAATACCTTAATTTTAAATGAAGGAGCAATAGGTGGCCAGATGGTTCTTACAAATGAAATTGCAAACTATCCGGGTGTTGAAATGACGAATGGTTATGTAGTTGCCAATACTATGAAAAAACAAGCCAAAGATTTTGGCTGCAAAATAAAATCGAATGTTAACATTAAAGACTTGCAACTAGAAAGGTCTGTAAAAACTGTTGAACTTGAAGACGGAAGAACATTCAGTGCTAAATCGGTTGTTCTTGCCCCCGGTGGAAAACCCCGTCCTTTGAACATTCCGGGTGAAGATAAATTCAAAGGCACTGGTATTTCCTATTGTGCAACCTGCGATGGCGAATTTTTTACCGGAAAGGAAATTATTGTAGTTGGTGGCGGAAACTCTGCTTTGGAAGAAGCCGTAACGTTGACTAAATATGCTTCAAAGGTTACTATTATTCATCAGTTTGACCACTTCCAGGCTTTTGAACATGCTGTTGAAGAAGTAAAGAAAAACCCGAAAATTGATATTATTCTTGAATCGGAACTAAGGGGATTTTTTGGTGATGACACACTTGAAAAAGTAAGCATCGAACACTTGCCAACAGGTAAAATGTCTGAAATGAGTATTGATGGTGTATTTATTTTTATAGGTTATTTACCGAATACTGAGTCGTTGAGAGAGGTCATTGATTTAAATGGACGAAGCGAAATTATAGTTGATGCAGACATGAGAACCAATATTAAAGGAGTATTTGCTGCCGGTGATTGTATAGTCAAAAAGTACAGGCAGGTTACTACTGCTGTTGCCGATGGTACAATTGCAGCATTAAGTGTTTCGGAATATTTAAGAACTGAAAATTAAGAAAAGAGTATGATACAGGTAAATTCACTATCAGATTTTCAATTACAAATACAAAATTTAGAAAGAAGCTATTTATTATTATCAAATTCAGATAACGATAAAGGTAAATGTGCAATAAAATCGGTTACTGATGCTCAATTAAAAGTAAATGGGATAAATGTATTTTATGCTGATGTAAGCCAGGTCCGTGATATTCATCCGGTTTACAACATCACCTCTGCGCCTTCACTTTTGGAGTTTGAGGGAGCGAGCTTAAAAAACGTAATAAAAGGGTGTAATAGTGAACAGTATTACAAAGCTATTTTTGAGGATGCGGTTTACTATGCTGAAACAAAAAACGATAAAACACCTCAAAAACGGGTAACTGTTTATTCAACCCCAACCTGCTCATGGTGCAACACCTTAAAAAGCTATTTAAAACAACACAGGATAAGGTTTACTGATATTGATGTTTCAGCCGACCAAAAAGCTGCGGATGAATTAGTTAAGCGTAGTGGGCAAATGGGTGTTCCACAAACTGATATCAATGGTGAAATTATTGTTGGATTTAACAAAGCAAGGATAAATGAGTTGCTAGGTATTCAGGGATAATTGCACTTATATTTTTAAATGAAAATTAATTGTTTTATTAAATTATTAGTAAATATGAAAGAAGTACAGCCAGTTAATCAAAATGTATTGCTCGATATTACAGACGACAAACGGGAACAGAAAACAGCATCAGGAATTATTATTCCAGATTCAGCAAAAGAAAAACAGAATATTGCGAAAGTAGTTGCCATGAGCAAAATTGAAAATGCCGAAATTTCAGTGGGCGATATAGTATTGTATAAAGCCTATAGCGGAAATGAAACAGAACTTGAAGGAAAGAAATACCTGCTTATTCAATATTCTGAGATATTGGCAAAAATTGTTGAAACAGACGAAATTTAAATAAGCAATAATAGCCGACGATTTATTGTGATTATCGGCTATTCATCTATAAAAACTTAAATAATGAGTACAAATAAGCATATTGTTGTTGTTGGGGGTGGTTTTGCCGGTGTCGAAGCAGCCATAAAGCTCAGAAAGAAAAAACATCAGGTAACATTGGTCTCAGATAGAGATTATTTTTTTATTTATCCAATCTCAATCTGGATTCCTACAGATAACCTCGACTTTGAAAAAGCATCAATCAATTTAAACAAGCTATCAAAGAAACACGGATTTAAACTGGTTATTGATGAGTTTACAGGTTTAGATGAAGAAAAGAACGTGGCTCAATTTAAATCTAAAAATATTGCATACGACTACTTAATTATTGCAACTGGTGCCTGGAAAGTGCCACATCCGGGAATAGAAAATACCTTGTCAATATGTGGACACCCGGAACAATCGGTTAAAATTCGCGAGCGGTTCAATGAAATTGTAAATACCGGTGGCAATATAGCCATTGGCTTTGGCGGAAACCCAAAAGATCAGAGTGCAGTGCGCGGTGGACCTGCCTTTGAATTGATGTTCAATATGATCCATGAATTAAAGAAGAGAAAAACCGGTAAACCTGTAACTTTTACATTTTTTGCCCCGATGGCTGAACCCGGAAAAAGAATGGGTGAGAGGGGATATAAAATGCTGCTTAAAATGTTGGCGAGCTATGGCATTGAAAAAAGAGTTGGTAAAAAAATAAAACTTTTTGAGAAAGATGGAGTTGTATTTGGAGATGACTCAAAGCTAAAAAGCGACCTTACCGTTTTCATACCCGCATCGCATGGCCCTAAATATATAACCGACTCAACCTTGCCGGTTAACGATGCCGGTTTTATCAAAATTGATGGTAAATGCAAAGTATCCGGCAGTAAAAACATTTATGCTATAGGCGATGTTTCGGCCATTGAAGGTCCCGACTGGCGGGCCAAACAAGGACACTTGGCAGTTGTAAAGGGAAAGATTGCAGCCTATAATATCGACCAGGAAATTAATGGGAGTATCAAACGAAAAGACTATATATCGCATGTAAATATTTTATGTATAATGGATATCGGAAACGGTGCAGCTCTTGTTTATAGGAAAGGTAATAAAGACATTGCAATTCCATTACCAATTGTTGGGCATTGGTTGAAAATAGCATGGGGAATTTATTTTAAACTTTCAAAATAATGCATCTTAATGAATAGCCTTGCAGAAAAGTTTTTATATACACTCGACGATAAATTCAGGATGATCTCGCGCGATGATTTGGAAAAAAAACTTTCTGATCAAGCAGGCGCCTTACTTCTTATTATTGACTTTAGAAGTGCTGCAGCTTTTAATAAAAGCCGTATTACAAATAGTATAAATATTGAACTTAAAAATTTACCGGAAAAAATATCCGAACTAGATACAAATGCTGAGATCATTGCTGTTTGTAATGGCAGCATTCAGTCGGCTTATGCAATTTATTATCTCTATATGAACGGTTTTAAGCAAGTATTTAATCTTGCAGGCGGTTTTTCGGGATGCGTAAGTAATAATTTTCCTTTGATTGAAATTCCGGATAATAATTGAATCGTAAAAATATAGAAATGGAACATATCAACTTATATAACCAACAAGACAAACAGATATTAAAAGATGCCGAGGATGCCCTTAATCCTAAAATTGACCGAGTACAGGAAATAATTGAATATGCAAAGCATACAGGCATGAAAACCATCGGGATAGCAAACTGCACAACCTTCAACAAAGAAGCTGATAAATTGGAAGAAATGCTAATTGGTGAAGGTTTCTCAGTAGCTAAAGTGAATTGTAAATTAGGCAGGGTACCATTTACCGATTTGGTCCCCGGTTATCGTGGAGTATCTTGTAATCCTGCTGGGCAGGCAAAATATCTTGAAGATAATAATACCGAGTTAAATATAATGATGGGGCTTTGTCTGGGGCACGATATAATTTTCAACTCAAAATCGAAGGCCCCGGTAACACCGCTAATTGTTAAGGACAGAAAACTTAAACATCAAACACTTGAAATTCTAAAAGATAAAAACAATTAATACTGATAAGATATGGGGTGGTATATAGCTATTGGTCTTGGGGGCTTATTAGTTGCATATATTGTGTATGGTTATAATAAAATTAAAAATGTCAAAGATGTTCCTCCGAGCAATAAAATTAAAATTCTGAATAACAAGAATTTTAGACCGGTAATAAAAAACGGATTGGTTTTAGTTGATTTCTGGGCACCATGGTGTGCTCCCTGTAAAATGATTGCACCTACGTTAAATGAAATTGCCGAGGAGAACCCTGATAAGATTACCATTGCAAAGGTAAACGTCGACCAAAATCAGAAAATTGCTCAACAATACAATATCCGGAATATTCCAACCCTGATTCTATTTCAGGGAGGTAAAGAAATAAAACGGATTATGGGCGTAAAGACCAAGAATGTATTATTAAAGGAGATTGGGATATAAAGTTCGGGATAATGAATTTATTGTATGTATCGAATAACTGGAATTTTTCTTTTATTTTATTGGGAAATCTTTTCTTTTTATGATATATTATACTCCCCAACCTTCCCAACCGGACGCAGTGAACTCACGCAGCGAAGCAAGTAAACCTATTCTTCTCAACATTAACAACACCATCTTCAAAACGGAGAACTACATCTCATAAATGCTCCCATTTCTTTTTACTGTAAAAGCTTCCCAGCTTATAGGCTTGGAGGATGTAAATAAATGAGATTTGAGGATACTGTTTTTGTATTTATTCCAGTTTATGTTACCATTATTAATGATTATGAACGCTATGGTCAGCATTCTTAGCTGCTGCTCTTTCGTACTGGCAACACCCAGGTAATGCTTTATAAGTTTCCTCTTTTGCCTTAAGCATTTCTGTATCATGACCCGCTTTTGCTATGGCCATGTGAACTTTATGCACATCGGTTTTGGTGCTGTCAAATGAAACCTCAATCAATTTTGTTTCTTTGCTCCAGTCTGCTATTGTTACTCCATCAACAGACTTTGCAGCTTTCTCGATGCGGCTTTTGCACATACCACAGTTACCATACACTTTGAACTTTTCTGTTTTTACTTGTCCAAATGCTGTTGTTAAGCTCATAAGAGCTACTACCATTGTTAAATAAATCGCTTTTGTTTTCATATCTCTTATTTTAAAGTGTTTAATTAAAATCTACTCTCTTGTATATTGGCAGCACTCCGGAAGATTGTTATACACTTCATCGTCTGCCTTCTCAATTTCAGTATCATAGCCAGCCTTGGCGATTGTTTTATGTATTTCAGCAAGTTTTACCTTATCTGAATTAAAGGATACATGTAGCATTTTAGTTTCCTGACTCCAATCTGCCTCATTTACTCCTGCAAGAGCTTTAACCGCTGTTTCGATTGTTTCTTCGCACATACCACAATTACCTGAAACTTTGAACATTTCGTGTTCAAGGTTTGCTTTCAATACAATATTAGATGGCTCTGTTTTTTGTGATATATCCATTTTTGAATGGGCTATTTGCTTCTCGGAAACCTTATCCATTTTACTCATGTCGTGTGGAGTCGAACTTGCTCCACCTTCGGGATTCATCATACTCGGTTTGCCTGCTAATTGAGATGCTGCATCAATCTTAAATACCCCATTCATTGCAATTTCTTCTCCTTCATAAAGCCCTTCACTGACTACATAAAAATTCCCTGCTTCCGGGCCAAGTACAATTTCTCGATAAATGAACGATGTTGTTTCTCGCTCGGGCACTTTCACATACACCACAGCTCTTTTACCTGTCCATAATATTGCAGATTTGGGTATTAGTAATTCATTGGTATTTGCTGCGATGTTCGATTTTAAAATGCCATTTGCAAACATCTCGGGTTTTAGCTGACCATCTGTATTGTTAAGCTCAACTCTCACCTTAGCAACTCTGGTTTGTGCATCGATAAATGGGTCGATAAATGTTACCTTTCCACTGTATTGTTTTCCTGGCACTGATTGGATAGTGAACTCAATATTATCGCCTTTTTTTATCCATGGTAAATCACTTTCATATGCATCGAACAGTACCCAAACCTTTGAAAGATTTATTACTTCAAACAGCGCTGTACCTTCTTTTACATAGTCGCCAATTGAAACATGTCTTTTTGTTATTGTTCCTGTAATTGGAGATTGAATATCGAAGTAGGTTTTTGTTTCTCCACGGATTTCAATAGCATCAATTTGCTCATTGGTTAAATCCCAAAGTCTTAGTTTAGCACGTGTAGCCGTGTAAAAAGATGGATTGGATGTTTTATATTTCAATGCCTCTAGTAATTCTTTTTGTGCCGTTATCAGCTCTGGAGAATAAATTGTTCCGAGCTTTTCTCCCTTACGAACTTTTTGCCCGGTATAATTAATCATTAACTTTTCTATTCTACCTCCAAAACGAGCCGTTAATTCAGACACCTTACGTTCATCAGCCTGAACTTTTCCAAGTAGTTGAACATCATTTTTAGGTATTCCTTGATTAACTATGGTTGTCTGAACAGATGCCAATGCCAAGGCAGATTCTGTCATTCGTATTTCATTTGGGTCAACATGTTCTTCTTCGGATGCCATAGTTGTCATTGGCACTAAGTCCATTGCACAAATTGGGCATAAACCCGGTTTGTTTTGTTTAATCTGGGGGTGCATCGAGCAGGTATAAACTGTTTCTTCAGCTACTGTTTTTTGCTCAGGGATATGTGTACTTTCATTCCTTGAAGAATGAAAAAATATCCAACCCAGAAGTAAACCTGTTGCTATTGTAATAGCTATCAACTTTAAATCTCGTTTATTTATATATGATTTTATCATCGCTTTATTTTTTTAATTAATTACCCTGTAGGTATTGAATAAATGAAACGGCTGCCTCTTTATCTGATGAAGCTTTTTGTCTTTCCAATGCATATTTCAGGAGTTTACGATCCATTCTTAATATCTCTTCAAAATTTGCATTGCTCGTAGCGTATTCAGATTCAAGAATGGATAATGACTTTTCAGCTAAACCTTCTTGTTCTTGATATAATGTTTTACGTCGTATTGCATCTTGATAATCTTTCCAAACGCTCTCAAATAGGACGGTTAAGGTGTTCTCCTTATTCGATTTCTCGTTTGTTTTAGCTTCTTGTAAATAGATCACCTCTTGTACTTTTGCTTTGTATTTCTTGCGATACAATGGAACAACTATTCCCAGCTTTGGAAACATGAGTGCATCTTGACCTGCATTTGGTGCAGTTGAAGTGCCTTCTCCAATAAAAGTGTAATCAATACCAATATTAAATTGAGGTAAACTTTCTTTTGAAGCAAGCTTTTGTCGATGTTGTAGGCCTTCAATCTGATAATCGAAAGCAGCTAAAGTATTGTTGTTTACCAATACACTATCTAACTCCTCACTTTTATTCAAGAGAATTTGGTCAGTAAGTTTATCAACGACAATAATACTGGTATTCTTAGCAATGTTTAAATAGCTATTGAACTTGACGGATAACACAAGTGCATTATCTTTCAAAAGTGCTAATTGATTTTCAAGGTCGTTAATCTCCATCTGAACCCTATAGGCATCGATGGATGAAGCAGAACCAGACTCAACCTTTATGTTTGCAAGGTTCTTGAATGATGTCAAGATTTCGATGTTTTCCAAAGTGATTTGTATTGCCTGATTGATAAAAAACAGGTTGTAATATGTAGATTTAACATCGTAAAATAATTTTGATTTCGCTTCCTCAAAGACCTGATATTTAGCTTGAGCTAGTGATTCAACAGAATTTTCACGAGCCGATAATGTTCCAAACCAAGGGAACATTTGTGAGGCTGAAATTTTCGCTTGTTGTGGGCCAACTCTTGTTTCAACAGGTTGAATAAAGTAACCAAAGGCTACTATAGGGTCGGGCAAAGCTCCTACTTGAGGGACTTTTTCTAAAGCTGCCATGTATTCGTTAAACTTAACTTTAAGACCAGGATTATTCTCTGCTGCTGTTTCCAAATATTGGTTAAGCTCATTCTGCGCAGAAACATCTACTGATAAAGCAAGCATAAGGAATGACAGGATGTATATTATCTTTTTCATCGTTTTATGCTTTTATATTTTTAGACATCTTTTTTACATTGCTCTCTTGCCACATACTATACAGTACCGGTACTACAAAAATGGTAAGTGTTGCTATGAGCATTCCCCCAACAGATGGAATTGCCATGGGAACCATTATATCTGAACCCTTACCTGTCGAAGTTAATATAGGAAGTAGAGCAATAATAGTTGTTGCTGTTGTCATCATTGCCGGACGAACCCTTTTAAGACCAGCGTTTAGAACAGTAGCTCTCACTTCTTCAATTGTTTCAGGCGTCTTTTTATTGAATAACTGCTTTAAATAAGTACTTATTAATACTCCATCATCTGTAGCAATTCCAAAGAGGGCAATAAAGCCAACCCATACCGCTACACTAAGATTAATAGTGTGAATTTGGAACATATCCTGTAAATGAATACCACCTATGCTAAAGTTCATAAACCATGATTGACCGTATAACCATAACATGATAAATCCACCCGAGAAGGCTACAAATATTCCTGAAAATATTAGGCTTGCTGCGGTAACAGAACGGAATTGAAAATATAGAATTAAGAAAATTACAATAAGGGAAATAGGAATTACAACCAACAATCTTTTCGTGGCACGGATTTGATTTTCATAATTTCCTGTAAATTTATAATTCACTCCGGCAGGAATATTAAATGCACCTTGTTCTGCCTTTTCATTAAGATATTCTTGAGCATTCTCAACTACATCTACTTCGGCAAATCCTTCTTTTTTATCAAAGATTACATACCCCACCAAAAAGGTGTTTTCACTTTTTATAAGTTGTGGGCCACGTGTATAGGCTATTTCTACTAATTCGCCAAGAGGAACTTGTACTCCAGACGGTGTTGGTATTAGAATGCGTTTCAAATCTTCAGGATTATCCCTATATTCACGAGCATATCTAACCCGAACAGGAAAGCGCTCACGTCCTTCAACTGTAGATGTAAGATTCATTCCACCAATGGCACTACTCAAAGTCGTTTGCAAATCGGTAATGGTTAAACCATAACGTGAAATTGCACTTCTGTCAATTTCTAATTCCAAGTAAGGCTTACCAACCACTCTGTCTGCAAATACAGAATTAGGCTCAACACCTTCAACATGTTTTAAATGGTTTTCTATTTCGTAGCCAACCTTTTCGATTGTTTCTAAATCTGGCCCAAATACTTTTATTCCCATCGGAGCACGCATTCCAGTTTGAAGCATCACCAAACGTGTTTGAATGGGTTGCAATTTAGGAGCAGAGGTCAATCCGGGTATAGTTGACTGGTTAACAATCTCAGTCCAAATATCATTTGGTGATTTAATGTGTTCACGCCATTGTCTAAAATATTCGCCTGACTTATCAGGAATTAATTGGTCTTTTGCTATCACTTTAAAACCATCAACAGGATTGTAGAAAGAAGCATTTTTAAGCTCAAATGCACCATTTTTATTGGTTTTAAAACGAAGACGACGGCCATTTTCATCGAGTATATATTCGGACTTGTAATTAATTACATTTTCATACATAGAGGTAGGTGCAGGATCAAGAGCTGAACTTACACGGCCCCATTTGCCTACTACATTATCAACTTCGGGAATAGCATTTACTTTTTTATCTAACATTCGAATGACTTCCAGATTTTCCTCTATACCTGAATGAGGCATGGTTGTGGGCATCAACAAGAATGAACCTTCATCTAATGAAGGCATAAACTCTTTGCCTATTCCGGGGAAAGTTTCGTTTAAGGATATCCATGTATTGCTTTGCTTTATGCTGTCAGGCATAAATGAGAATACTTTATTGATACCTTGCCATGTTAGTATACCAAAAAGAACAATAGTTATTGGGATGCTTAAAAATTTGACTTTATGTGCCAATGCCCAATTTAATATACGTGAATACGATTTAACAACAAACATCACAAATGCTAATACCAGAGCAATTAGTAATCCAGTGAATATTAGATTTAAGCTGTCGCTATTTTGCGCTCCCAATGGCATCCATTCTTTAGTTAAAAACCAAATAACAATAAACGCGATTATGCCAATATTTATGTAATCAGCTGAAATCCAACGACGTATTCTTTGGTTCTGCTTAAGCCTAGGGGAGTGGAAGCCTATTTCAGTATTATTTTTATTAAGTAAACTATTTACTCCAATACCAACAATCGCAATGGCTATAATAATTTTACCAAAGAAAATAAAACTAAGTCCCAACAGTATTAAAAATGCATTGAGGACTTTTTTAGTTCTTTTTCGGTCAACTTTTATTGAAAATATCAAATGGGCTAAAGTGGGAATAAACGCCAAACCAATAATCAAAGCAGATATCATCGCGAAAGTTTTGGTAAATGCTAAAGGTCTAAATAGTTTTCCTTCTGCTGCTTGCATAGCAAAAACAGGTAAGAAACTCACAATTGTTGTTGTTAGTGCTGTGATTACAGCAGGTGCAACTTCAACTGTAGACTCATAAATGATATTGAGTAGCTTTTTGCCTTTATTTTCAAGAGCTTCAACATGTCTAATAATGTTTTCCGTAAAAACAACTCCTACGTCTACCATTACCCCAATAGCTATTGCAATACCTGATAAGGCAACAATATTAGCATCGACTCCAAACCTGCGCATGGCGATGAAGGTCATTAAAACACCAATTGGTAATAAGCTGGAAATAAGAAAAGAGGCACGAAGATTTAAGACAAGTATAATAATGACTATAATACTGATTAATACCTCCAGTGTTAGAGCTTCTTGTAGTGTACCAAGTGTTTCTTTTATTAATCCTGTTCGGTCGTAAAAAGGAACAATGGTTACTTTAGAGACCGTACCATCATCTAATATCTTAGACGGTAAACCCGGAGAAATTTCATTAATTTTTGCTTTTACGTTATTGATTACTTCCAATGGGTTTGCTCCATATCGAGCAACAACAACACCACCCACAGCTTCAGCACCTCCTTTGTCTAATCCACCTCTTCGTGTAGCTGGACCAAAGCCAACCTTCGCAATATCTTTTATTCGTATAGGAACGTTGTTCTTAACACTTATAACACTTTTTTCAATATCCTCTAAGCTTTTAATATAGCCGATAGCTCGAATCAGGTATTCAACTCGATTAAACTCAATGGTTCTTGCTCCAATATCGAGATTACTCTTTTTTACCGCTTGCATTATTTGATCTACAGATACCCCCTGTGCTTTCATAGCATTAGGGTCTATATCAATCTGGTATTCCTTAATAAAACCTCCAATGGAAGCAACCTCAGAAACGCCTTTGGCAGCGGTTAATCCATATTTGACATAAAAGTCTTGGATTGTTCGTAACTCATGAGGATCCCATCCCCCATTTGGATTGTTTTTTTTGTCCCGTCCCTCCAGGGTATACCAAAAGATTTGACCAAGTGCTGTTGCATCTGGCCCCAAAGAAGGTGTTACTCCATTGGGAAGCGTACCTGCTTGTAATGAATTTAATTTTTCTAGTATTCGGGTTCTACTCCAATAGAACTCAATATCTTCTTCAAAAATGATGTAGATACTTGATACTCCGAAAATGGAATTGCTTCGGATAGTTTGTACACCTGGTATTCCTAGTAAGGCTGTCGTTAAAGGATAAGAAACTTGGTCTTCGATATCCTGTGGCGATTGCCCAGCCCATTCTGTGTAAACTATTTGCTGATTTTCACCAATATCGGGTATGGCATCAACTGGCACAGGATCAGAAGGAAGAATGCCAATCTTCCAAATAAACGGTGACGAAACAATACCCCAAGCAATAAATATTGCAAGTAGCAGGAATGTCACCAATTTATTTTCTAAAAAAAATTTTATGGTCTTGTTCAACATATCTAAAAGGATTTGATAAACATTCAACTAATTAAAAGTTACGACAAATAATATTTCGCAACACTATAGTTCACTTCTTAAATCAAACTATAAATCAATCAATTAGAATGTTAACAAAGATATGTTTGCAATAAAGAAAGGCGTGTTTGTATTGTAGGTGGTGGCGAAGAACAATAAAAAGCAACTGATGCTTTTTCTTCTGTTGGTTGCAACTCGAAACTAAGTGTAAATAAAATTGGGAACAGAATATTAAGCTCAACAATTGTATGATTTTCAACAACAATAGGACTTATAAAATCATCTTTGACCTCGAAGTGGAAAGTTTTGTTTTCACAACATCCACCTGAACTGTGACAACACGATTTAGCTTCTTTATTAATGGATGTAGAAACATATTTCCCACCACAGAAATGCATAGAGAAAGTTATCTCTGTAGTTGAAACCAACAAAAATAAAGCTAAAACGATATGTGATATTCTTCTAAACATTACATATAATCTATATATACAAAGAAACGTCTTTTATCCAGGAATGTTTTACAAAATCATGGATTAGATTTATATCTTTTTTGTATTGTACTAAAAGTGCTTCGATAATATTACAAGTATTTTTGTAGAATTTCCGTTTTCATCTCTACATCAAATGTTATGGCATACACAGAAATTGTTGCTCCTGATATTGCATCTATGTTTTTATTTACTTGTAATGGCTCAGAACCATTGTGACCAATAAACTGTTTTAACCAACCCTTAGCTGTTATTTCCTGACCATGAGAAGCTTGGTAATTAAATACTTTTACTGCTTGCACCGTTTTATTAGAGTCAAATAGAATATAGTAGTCAAAATATTCAGAGTTGCTGACGCGTGGATTTTCGTTAGTAATGGAACAGCCACCTGCACGGCAGCTGTTCACACGACCAACATAAATATATCTGTATTGGCTCACAGCATTCTCATTAATCAGGAAGTACTTACCATGAATGAGATTTGCGATATTTACTGAATCTGGCAAAATAACCTCTTCTATTGCAGACATGTCTTCAATTCCTACTTTTTGTAAGGCTTTTAGCAAGGTTTTATGTTTGTATTCAACTTCGGTTAAACCAGAAGTAAAAGCAAGGCTCAAAAGACTGAGTATTATAAATATTCCTGTTTTAATTTTCATATAAATATCAATTAAAACATTACACCTACACCAAGGTTTAGGGTTTTTGCATATTTATCGTCACTTCCAGATTTTATAAATTGCACATCAGCTTTGGCTACGGCTCCTTTTGTTAATTGCAATGTTAAACCTGTGGTAATAACACTTTTTTTATAGCCAATATTTTTGCTGATATTGCTTTCAACGCTATTGTGAGTATTTAAAAATTCATAGCGGACAAATGGTACGAGTTGTTTTTTGGTTTTTAATGAACGTAGAACATTGTAACCAACTTCAGCATAATATCCAATCATGGAGCTTCCTAAATCATTAAGCGTACTATCGCTATCTGCTGTAAATGTATTGTATTGTGCTGAGTTTGCTAAACTTGAATAGTAGAATTGTCCTCGTAATTGAAGTCCTTTTAAATTATACCTTGTATCCAAACCAAACATTGAAACACCAACTACTGAAGAATCGGCCATAGCAATAGTTGCATCATTATTTTTATCTACATTATCATAAAGTGTACTTTGTGTTTTTCCAAAATATCCAGATAGTCCAATATTTAATCCACGAACACCGTAATATTCAACCTTACCCGAGAAGTTAGGTGAGCTAATATATGATTCTGCTCCTTTTTGGCGACCACTTCGCAAACCATTTTGCCCATTTAATTTTGCTGAGCCATCGTAACCATTGAAGCCATTCATCACATAAGCTTGATACATAATTGATGCTGGTAAAACATTACCTGTCACACCAAAACCAATTTCACGCCATGTTGTTGGAGCAATGTATTTATCAATTAATGGTCGTTCAACTCCATCAAAGGCAGTTGGTTCATGATATTCGTTAATAATACCCATAGGAACAAGCATTAAACCACCTCTAAAATTCAAGTAGTTGTTTAGCTTATATTGTAAAAAGGCTTGTTCAACATATACTTCTTTAACATGCTCAAATTCAAGCTCTGTTACAAATTGCGTTTTTTCATTGAAATTATATCCGAATAACATTACTACCCGGTGAACATCTAGAGTTCCATTATTGTAAGTAGAGCCATCCATTGGTTGATTATAATGAACCTCACCATATCCTCCTACCACTAGTTTACTGTCTCTCAACAAAAGATTATCTGCTATATTTGAGTATTGATTTGAAGTGCTGTCTGTGCTTTGAGAAAAAGCTAAAACATTTGCCAAGGCAAATACAACAAAAAGTAAATTTTTCTTCATCATTATATTGTTTTTAAATTATTTCAAACTCATATTGCAAAACTATAATGATAGAGTGAGGTATGATATCCCTATATGTTGGTATATTATTAAGAATGTTTCTTAATAACAGCTAACTCTGTTAGTTAATATTAGGGATACACAGTAATCATTACTCATAACTATTATGGTATTTCACAACAATTAGACACACTGATAGCCTAATGAAGCTATGGTTTCTTTAGCTTTCTCAATTTCAACATTATCACCTTCAATTGTAACTGTTTTTGCAGCTAAATTGACTTCCGCAGTATCTACAAACGCTAGTTTTTCAAGGTTTGATTCCACATTTGCCTTACAATGGTTGCAGGTCATTCCATCTACTTTAATTGTATGAGTTTTCATTGTATCAATATTAATTTGAGTATTGGTATTAAGATAATTTTGAATGTATCCATTAATTATCAGTAGTATTAATAGTATTCCAGAACTTATTTGCCACCAATTAAGGTGTTCTCCATGATTATGTCCCAAATGTTGATTAGTGATTTGAGTAAACCACTCTAAAGGAAGAACATAATCAATTAGTAATCCAAAAGATAAAGCACCTAGGGTTATAGTACCTAAGTATGCAAACAAACTTTTTTTACCCAACACTTTGCCAATCATGGTAATAGTTGCAGCATTAGTAGCTGGCCCTGCCATTAATAATACAAATGCAGCACCTGGACTAATACCTTTTAAAATAAGTACAGCGGCCAAGGGAATAGAGCCTGTAGCGCAAATGTATAAAGGGATTGATACAACAAGTGTCATCAACATTTGTACAATAGGAGGCATATTGAATAATTCAAAAAACTCATCTGGAATTAGTGTGGAAATTATTGCAGCCAATACCAAACCTATCACTAACCACTTAGAAATATCTTGTATAAAATCCACGAAGCCATATCGGAATACATCAGTAATTTTTTGACTGAATGATTTATGTTCTTCATCTTCTTGCTCGAATGTCCTATTATCAGTTTCTTTTTTAGTAATTGAACTTGTAATTAATCCTCCTGTAATACCAGTGATTAAAGCCGCTAATGGTCGGATTATGGTAAATGGTAGTCCCATTAATGAGAACGTTGCTAAAATTGAATCAACTCCTGTTTGTGGGGTTGAAATTAGAAAGGAAATAGTACCACCTTTTGATGCTCCATTCTTATAAAAGGCAGTTCCGGTTGGAATAACACCACAAGAGCATAATGGCAAAGGAATACCAAAAATGGAAGCCAGAACGGTTGACTTTAGTGGTTTACCACTAAAATATTTTTCAATTCGTTGTTTAGGAATAAAAGCATATAATAATCCTGCAAAGAAAAAGCCCAGTAATAAATAAGGAGACATTTCACTAAGAATAGCTACAAAATCTTTTAAGAATGATATGATAGATTCCTTTACAACCATGACTTTATATTTTATAATACAAAGAAAGGAAGTAAGCAATGAAGATATATTACACGATTTTGGAAAAGAATTATACTTTTTTTGGATTATACGCTATCCAAGGGTTTGCGCTTGTTTTCTTTAAGCTTTTTGAAGTGAGACGGTGTCAAACCTGTGATTTTTTTAAACTGGGTTGATAGGTGTTGAACGCTACTGTATCCTAATTGATAGGAGATTTCATTTAGCGTAAGTTCATTATAAACCAATAATTCTTTAGCTTTTTCAATCTTTTGATTGATAATATACTTTTCAATAGTAACACCTTCTACTGATGAAAAGAGATTACTCAAATATGAATAATCATAACCAATTTCTCTGGCTATATATTCGGAACTGTTGATTGATTCTAATACATCATTGGCATGATGTATTTTTTCAATAATTAAGGTTTTAATATTATCAATGAGTTGGCTTTTTTTATCATCAATCAACTCAAAACCATTTTCTTCTAAAACTTTTCTGACTTCTTCAATTTCACCATCTGAAAGTTGTTTTGAAATGCTAACTTTACCTAGCTCTATTTCTTCAATTTTTAAATCCAATTTCACAAACTCATCCTTAACCACTTTAATGCAGCGGTTACAGACCATATTTTTTATGTGAAGGGTGGTAGTTGTCATTTTGTAAAGTTACAATTAATGATGATACCCATGTTCATGACCTTTATGAAAATGCTCCATATCAAGTAATGTTCTTCCTGTATCTTTTAGTAAACCAATCGACCATTTAATACTTACAAATGAACTTAGAAGTGCTGCAATAGTGTCAACAAATGGAATATACCAAATCATCGCTGCAATTAATCCTAATATAGCAGATAAACTTGTAAGTGCATCTGCAATAACGTGAAGATACCCAGCCGGTCAGTGTGTTCATGGTCGTGATGCAAAAAGAAAGCACTTGCTATGTTTACAACCAAGCCAATAATTGCTACTAAAATAGCTTCCTTATATATAATTGTTACTGGATTATAGAAACGTTGAACAGCTTCAATAACTATTACTACCGCAAAAATTAGCAGCATTAAGCCACTACTTTAACCAGATAATGAAAGAATCTTATCAGAATTAAAAAGCCATCTGAGATTGGGATGGTATCAATGATCATTTTATAGGTCAATTGTGGAACGATTGCTATATATATTATTGATTATGTGTAATTTACAGGGACGTTGCTCCATAATTAACCTCCTGAAAGTTTTCAGGACATTTTTTACTTTACAGACAAGGTTACAGGATAGTTTATAATTGTTTAGGAATTAAATATATAATGAATCTCTCTCTATCTCAATATTATAATATTTGAATCAACACTTATTATATGTCTGATTGCAAATCAACTTAGTTTTAAATAAAAGTGTTATTTTGTAGAAAATAAAGAAAACTATTCCAAAATGGACACAAGTAATACAGATAGTTTAACTGACCTGGTAGAACAATACACCCAGGACTTATTTTCCTGGGCATTGCATAAAGTTTCAGATACTGAGCTGGCCAAAGATTTGGTGCAGGATACATTTTTGGCAGCAGCCGAAAAAATAGAAACTTTTAAAGGTGAAAGCACCCATAAAACCTGGTTGTTTTCTATCCTTAATCATAAAATTATTGATGTATACAGAAAAAAAGTAAAACAACCCATAGCAACCGAAAATGACGGTTTTTCTAATTTTTTCAATAGCGGTGGAGACTGGAAAAAGGAGAAACAGCCACGTGATTGGGACGAAGATGAAGGGCATTTGCTCGATGATTCAGAATTTCAGGCAGTTTTGAAAAAATGTCTGAATGCTTTGCCCGAGAAATGGGCTATTGCTGTAAAATCAAAATACCTGTTGAATAAAAAAGGAGAAGAAATATGTCAGGAACTGGAAATTGCCCCTACTAATTTTTGGCAAATCGTTCATAGGGCTAAGTTGCAATTGAGGGATTGTGTGGATACAAATTGGTTTGAAAATTAGAACTATGATGAAGAGAATAATGAATATACTTTTTCTTTCATGTCTGAAAGCTACTGAACTGATAGAAAAAAAGATAAATTTTAAACTGAAAAAAAAAGAAAAAATGCAGTTAAAAGCACATAAAATGATGTGTAGTGCCTGTGCAAATTACGAAAAACATAGCCTGCTTATTGAAAAAGGACTTGAAAAAAGCATGCATCCTGATTTCTCACTGGAAGACCTGAATTCACTTAAACATGAAATAAATAAGAAGCTGGAAGGATTAAAATAGCTATCAAAATAATGGAGGAATAGGATGTTTAAGTATTACCTGCAATTGGCTTTTGAGAGAAAAACATTTACCCGTGCTGTCCGTGTTGCTTTGTTGGTAGGAATAATCCTTAACCTGATAAATACCCCACAATTTTTTTTCGATTTTTCCGGGAGTGAAATACATGTTTCCCGTGTTTTACTCACCTTTCTGGTTCCGTTTTTTGTGTCAACATATTCATCTGTACTGAGTAACAGTAACCTAAAACCTGGCACAGTTTCGCATATTGATGCTTTATTACAATGCAAAAGTTGCCGAAAAACTGATTTTCATGTGCACATTGGACAGGAAATAGAAGAATGCCCCCAGTGTAAAAAGAAAACACGGTGGGGCCTCCGCAGGATTTTTTTTCAGTTTAATTCCAACAACGAATTACTCAAAAGCCTTGCCCTTTTTGCCCGTCATAACCCGCAACCACTTTTCAGGATTGATGCTGATAGCATCATCATTGGTTCAAACCCTGCCTCCGAACAATTGTTTCAAACAAACGAACTTACAGGAAATAGGTTATCTGAATTGGTTCCTGAACTGGCAGAAATTGATTTCGAGAAAATAATCCAAAATCAGGAGGTCAAAGAAAAAATGCTTCAAATTGGTGAAAGCCATTATAATTTTGTACTCAAAGGTGTGTCTGCACTGGAATCGGTGCATGTATACGGGAATAATATTACCGAGATTGTTTTGGCCGAGCAAAAAATTAAACGCCAGGCACAGGAAATTCAGGAAAGCATACAGTATGCCCGCCGTATCCAACAAGCTATGTTACCGGGTAAGGATGTGGTGTCAAAATTATTCCCTGAACATTTTATATTTTATCGTCCGCGAAATACCGTAAGTGGAGATTTTTATTGGCTTAACCAGGTTAATGATTGTAAAATTGTTGCCGTGGCCGATTGTACAGGGCATGGTGTACCAGGCGCTTTTATGAGTATGATGGGTATTTCGCTGCTCAACGAAATAGTATTGCGTGAAAAAGTTACCTCCCCGGCTGCAATTTTAGATTCGTTGCGTAAGCGATTAATCTTATCGTTGCAGGCTTCGGGAAACAACACCTATATTGCTGACGGTATGGATATTTCCCTTATTGAATTGAACGAAAAAGAAAATACCCTGAAATATGCCGGCGCTTATAACCCTCTGTATATTGTAAGAAATGGTGAATTATTAATACTGGAAGCAGACCGTATGCCGGTTGGTGAACATGTGAATGATGGTACACCCTTTACGGAAAAATATTTTACACCAAAGAAAGGGGACCGGTTGATTATGTTTACGGATGGTTATAAAGACCAAAATGGAGGTGAAAACAACAAAAAATTTTCACCCCGGCGGTTTAAGGAATTATTAATAAATACATCCAGCAATACAATTCAAAAACAAAAAGAAGAAATAGCCCAACATTTTGATCATTGGAAAAACCACCATGAACAACTGGATGATGTTCTTATAATGGGTATTCTTATTTAAAAATGTAACACAGACAATTTCCCGAAGATATTGGTTTAATCCGTTGTTTCTTGTATACTAATTAAAACATTCTGATACCTTCTATCGATTATAGGAAAAAACAGCTAAATATAGCTTCAACCCACATTATTCATTTGCATATAAATGAATAATCTGACCAAAGAAAATCAGAGAGTTACAAGGGTACAAATAATACCTGTTTAATGATTTTCTTTGTCAGGGTTACCCCCCCCAGTCCAGGACTTCTCGTCGGCTTATAATGGTAAGAGGCAAATATGCTTGCTTAATGCATATTCCGGGTTAAAATAATGTTAAAATAAAACACATCTGTCAGGCGCCAATATTTATACGACTGTTTTCGCAAATATTATCAGATGAAACGAACATGAATTTTAAACAGATGAAAAAGAAAAAGATTTTAAAAATATTCGCAATTGTAGGAATTACAGGTGTAATAATCGGTGGTGGAATTGGTTTGTATATGTTTAATATGCCCCACCGCGATGTCCAATCGGCAAGCGTTGATTACAGCCTAAAAAGCAGCGAAATAGTGGCTGAATACCTATCCGACAGGGATGCGGCCAACAAAAAATATCTGGCAGCCGATGGCGACTCAAAAATACTGGAAGTTACTGGTACTATTGCCAAAATCTCTGAAGATTTTAATGGCAACAAAGTAGTGCTGCTAAAGGAAGCTGGCGAAGTAGCAGGTGTAAGCGCCACATTTACCGCTGAAACTAACCAAAAAACGGAAGGTTTATCAATGGATCAAACCATTACAGTTAAAGGCGTAATCCGTTCAGGCGCTTCTTACGATGAAGACCTGGAACTATATGAAAACGTCATTATTGAAAAAAGTGATGTAGTGAAAAAATAAGTCATCAATAAATTAAAAACAGAAAAAAATGAAAAAGTCAGTTTTATTATCAGTAGTGGCAGCCCTTTTAATTTCGGTTGCTGGATATGGTCAGGATTCAGAGAAGTTAGTAAACTCAAAAAGTCATATCAGGTTTTTCTCCACTACACCTGCCGAAGATATTGAAGCCAACAATACGGCTTCAGTGAGTACCATAAACAAAACCACCGGCCAAGTGGTCTTCTCAGTACCCATGCAGGGTTTTGAGTTTGAAAAAGCCCTGATGCAGAAACACTTCAACAGCGATAAGTTTCTGGATACCCAAACATACCCGAAAGCAAAGCTAAAAGGCAAAATCACCAACCTTAACGAAATCGATTTTACCAAAGATGGCACTTACAATGCGGTTGTTGAAGGTGAATTAACCATTAAGGAGAAAACAAACCCGGTTAAAGAGAAAGGGACAGTAACTATTAAAGGCGGAAAAGTAAATATTTACAGTCAATTTAATGTTATCCTGGCAGATTATGGAATTGAATTCGTGAAAGGTAAACCGGCCAGTAACATTGCAAAAACAGTAGAAGTTACTGTAAATGCAGAGTATTAATTAATAACCATAAGATATTCATAATGAAACAGAAAAAGCATATAGTATTTGCAGTGATTCTAATAATGGCGTTCTTCTGGGCACCCCTGCATTCTACCGGCAATAACCCGGAGAAAGGAATTGAATTTCATCTGGGAACCTGGCAACAGGTTCTTGAACAGGCTAAAAAGGAAAATAAACTGGTTTTTCTTGACCTGTATGCTTCGTGGTGTGGGCCATGTAAAGTGCTCAAATTAAAAACGTTCCCTAATGCGGATGTAGGTCAGTTTTTTAATGCAAATTTTATCAACTATGCAGTAGATGCCGAAAAGGGCATTGGAGTAGAACTGGCCAAAAAGTTCAATATCACAGGTTATCCAACTCTGCTCTTTGTTGATAGCAATGGTAAGCTGGTGGCAAAAACAGTGGGCTATCACACACCAAAACAATTATTAGATGTTGGCAAACAAGTAATAAGAGATTAAACGCTTGTGCTTTAGCGGAGAAAAAGAGTAATTATGAAAAAATTAAAACATATCATTCAATTGCTTGCAGCTGTATTGGCTTTTTCATCCTTTACTCTGAATAGAATGGAAATCAGGGAGCCTGAGCATTTTCTTTTTAAAATTAACCGAAGTCGCGATGCCGATGAAATCTGGTACGCAGTAAACTTAAATAAATCCGGCATCCCTGTTAAAGAAGTACCAATAAAAGCATATTGGCTTAGAAAAACCAGTAACAATGAAACAGAACCCCTTACCTGGATTCAAAACAAATATGCCTATGGAATTCGAATTGTTCAGGCATACAACAAACAAACCGAAAATATGAAATTTCAATTTGTTTCTTATGCTGAACAGATGTTTGAATTGAGAAAAAAGGCAAATGGAGAATTTAAAGTATTTACAACAATTGAAAATAAGGAGATAGAAGTTGCCCGGATTTTTGTGCAGATTGATGGTGGTAGTTTTTTGGTGCCTTCTATCTCTTTTGTTAAACTAACCGGGTATGATATTAGTTCATCCAATTTGATTGCCCAAATCATAACTCCATAAAGCTATGAATATAATTGCGATAACAGGAATAACAATATTGACTGCCATAATAGGAGCGCTACCTTTCGGATTGGTTAATTTGAGTGTGCTAAATACAGCTTATCGGAGCAACAGGCAAACAGCCTTAAAGGTTGCCCATGGAGCCTCCTGGATTGAAGTACTGTATGGAATACTGGCTTTGTTTACCGGAACCTATATCGCTAAAACAATAGAAAACAGTTCGACAGTAAAATATATAGCAAGTTTGATCCCCTTTTTTATTGGTATGTTTTTTCTATTTAAGAAATCCGATGGTAAGCAAAACCATACAGATAACAGGCCGGGATATTTAAAGGGTGTTGTACTGAACCTGCTGAGTATACAGGTACTACTTTATTGGATTGTAGCCATCACCTGGTTAAAAACAAGTTACCTGCCCGAAATTACACCTGGTTTAATCCTTGTATTGGTTGTATCAATATGGATTGGTAAAATGGGTGTGTTGTGGTTATATGCCCAATTCAGCAACCTAATCATGACTAAATCCGATTTTATCGCTAATAATATCAACCGGATAATTGGAACCATTCTTATCCTTTCCGGTTCTATTCAGTTTATTAAATAAAGAAATTAATCATGAAGAAATTGTTATTCATTCTATTCTGCCTAACCTTGTTGCAACCATCTTTTTCACAAGATACAAGAAGTGTAGACGAAGCCAATGGCTTACCAGTAGGCGTTAAAGCTCCCAATTTTATTGCTATAGATGCCGACAGCACAAGTTTCGATTTGTATAAAGCCTTAAAGGATGGACCTGTGGTAATCATCTTTTACCGTGGTTTTTGGTGCCCATATTGCGACAAACATCTGGCGCAAATACAAGACAGCCTCCCCTTGATTACAGAAAGGGGAGTAAAGATAGTAGCTGTTTCGCCTGAAAAGCCAGAATATCTCGATAAAATGGCTGAAAAAACCGGGGCGGGTTTTAGACTATTATATGACGAAGGTTATAAAATTTCAGATGCTTATGATGTAACCTTTACGCCAACAAAAGCAAAACTGATTATATATAATACTGCCCTTGGTGCCAACTTAAAAGAAACCCATTCCGATGATTCGCAACGACTGCCTATACCGGCAACCTACATTATTGATAAAAATGGTGAAATTGTATGGCGCCAGTTCAACCCGGATTATAAAAAAAGGTCAACAGTTAAGGAAATTATTGAAAATCTTCCATAAGGTTTGTAAAAATCTTATTGTGAAAAAGGGTGTTTTTTTTACACTTAGTTGTCAGGAATTACATTTTTTCAGACAATTCTTACAAAGTTGAATAAAAAAACAAAATTAAAATATATAAAAATGAAATTACAAGAAGGACAAATAGCACCAGACTTCACGGCCACAGACATTTATGGCAAAGAAGTTAAGCTTTCAGAATTTAAGGGGAAGAAAGTTATCTTGAGTTTTTATCGTAATGTAAACTGCCCTTTCTGTAACCGCAGGGTACACCAGATAATGGGCAATAATTTCAAACTTAAAAAAACCGGCGTTCAACTTGTTTTAATGTTTGAAAGTTCCAATGAGAAACTTAGATCCTCGGTATTTCACCAGGGAATAAGTCCATGGCCTATTGTTGGCGACCCAGATAAAAAAGTTTACAAACAATATGGTGTAGAACAATCAACCCTAAAAATGATGAAAACCATGTTTATCTCCAGTGTTGGCCAGGCAAAAAGGGATACTAAAGAATTGAACCTGCCAGAAGACAAAGATGCAAGCATGAACCTCATTCCGGCTGATTTTTTTATTGATGAAAATTTTAAAATTGTCAGGGCTCATTATGGAAAACATTTAGACGACCATGTGACCATAGAGGATTTAAAATCCTTTGCTGGTATCAACTAACAGACCTTGGGCACTTTGTGCATCTGCGGGAAACATAAAGACAAATAAAAATGAAAACAACAGCTAAAGAAAACCTTTTTCAGTTAAAGAAATTACTCGAAAACATCAGCAATGACCAATATAATGCAAAACCTGATATTCTTTCAGGAGCTTCTATTGGCCAGCACGTAAGACACATACTCGAATTTTACTTATTGCTGGTATCGGGCTCATTTTCAGGTATAATCAGCTATGATAAGCGAAAACGTGACGTACGGATTGAAGAAGATACCGTCTTTGCAAATCATACAATTGACCGTCTGCTAACTGGTATCAATACCTTGGAAGAAAAATATCCTGTAAAGCTGGAAGCAGATTATAGTATTGGCGAAGAATCTAAAAACATGATAGACAGTTCGATAGGGCGGGAGCTTGCCTATTGCATAGAACATAGTATACACCATCAGGCATTAATCAAAGCAGGATTGATTGCCCTGGAACTGGTACAATTGACCAATGAACATTTTGGGGTAGCTTATTCAACCATCAGATACCGTAATGACCAATGTGCACAGTAACATACATACCGGGAAGTAAGGAAAATCCCTTTGTTTTAACCTCTAACAGGGATGAAAAGGATTTTAGGCCAACACAACAACCGGTCGGTTATCAGCATAGTGGTCTGATAGTAACCTATCCGAGGGATGAGAAAGCAGGTGGTTCGTGGATAGCTATTAACGAAAAAGGTAAGGTAGCCTGTTTGTTAAACGGTGCATTTACCCCACATACTAAACAGGAGTTCCATACCACAAGCCGGGGAATCATATTGGTCGAATTTACCACATCAGAAAAAAACAGCCACGAATATTTTTCAGGCAAAAACCTGTTAAGTGTTGAACCATTCACCATAGTATCTATTGAGTATACAAACAGTTTTGTGCAGGATTTTACAGAGTTTGTATGGGATGGGCAAAACAAGCATTTCAGGCAGCTCAATTCGAGCAGTCCGTACATTTGGTCATCGGTTACCCTCTATAATGAGGAACATCGAAAAATGAGAAAGGAATGGTTTGTGAAGTTTTACAAAGAAAACAAAGCATTTGTAACCTCCGAAAAAATCCTGAATTTTCATTCAGGGAAGCATACCCACAACGATGCTGTAAATGTGGTTATGCAACGAGAAGGAGGTTTAAAAACCGTTAGTATTACCCAGGTTACACCTGATGATACGAAGTTAAAAATGCAATATACCGATCTTATTAAACATTCGTTAAAAGCAGTGATTATATAATGAGCGTAGGAAATGAACATACAGGAATAGCTATAGCTCTCGCATGGCCACAGACCTACTGTAAACAGCCCGGGGGCTGGTATGACCCAATTACATTATTTTTGGGCCTTAACAAAAACAATTACTACAAAGTAGGACATGCTGCATTGGTTTTGGTTGACCCAAAAACTACCAAAGTGCATTATTTTGATTTTGGCCGATATCATGCCCCTTACAAGCATGGCAGGGTTCGAAGTGCCGATACAGACTATGATCTTGAAGTCAAAACAGTTCCTGTTTTATCTCCGGATAGTAAAAGAATTGAAAATTTTCGGGAAATTTTAACAGAGCTACAGCAAAATACATCCTGCCACGGCGAAGGAGAATTATTTGCTGCTTACTGTACTGTAGATATTAAAAAATCTTTTGCCAAAGCAAGACAAATGCAGGATGAAAGTCCAATACCTTATGGCCCCTTTGTGCCAAATGGCAGTAATTGCTCACGATTTGTAAATACGGTAATCAAGGCGGGAAAACCAAATTTCAGACATTGGTTCGGTTTAAATTTTAAGATACCTCTCACCCCAACGCCTATGAGCAATATTAATGCTTTGGAAAATAAACAGATGATCCCAAAACTTTCACAAGGCGAACCATTTTGTCCACTTAAAAAGTTAAACCGACAAGTTCTTGTTTCGACACTCCCTGCCCCGGAAAGGCATGCCTCCATTCCCGAAAATGCCCAGTGGTTAAGTGGCGAAGGTGCCGGTTCATGGTTTGTTTTTGAGTTAGAGGGTACTTTGCTCAAAGTAACACGATATTCTCCCGATGGCGTAATTGAGTGCACTGGCTTGTACGAAAATCGTGATGCCATAAAACTATTAAACAGACATAATACATTCTCTGTATCGTACCCAAGCAATTGTAAAATAGTTTCATTAAAAGTTTCCGGCACTCAAATTCGTTTTCAAAGGGCAGTTTAAAACAAATGGAAAATGAGGTATGCCCTGGCAGGAAATAAAATGTTTTCCATGAAAACCCAAAAAGGAAGTTGCAAGGGATATTCTGGCCTCCACAGTTGAGATAATTAGTTGAACGTGAAAAACCCCTAATTTTCTCAGGCAGTTAATTTCATGTTTAAATTAAACAGAGCAATACGTTTTAAAACAGAGACAATACTTTCTATAGCTCCAGCTTCTAATCGCTGGAGCATTTTTCTTAGATTAAATCCCGTAGCAGCAAGGATAGTGTTGATCTTATCACCATCTTCATCCAATAAGAAATTGCGCCACATTCGATGATCTCTTTTAATATGTCCTATGATTGGTTCTATTCCTGCTCTTGCCCTAAACTGTTTTCTCGTTTTTTGTATTAAGTACTTACTTGCAGAAGCAACAAGCTTGCCTGGTGAAAGTATTTTTACACCTTCAACTATTTTTCTTCCTCGATAGCCCCTGTCTACAATGCCATATTTGGGCATCTTACCCGTTAACATTTCTACCTGTTTCAATTGAGGTGATAAAGTATCGCCATCATAAATGTTTTCAGAAAAGGCCATTGCCCCAATTACGATCCCAGAAACCTTTGTTTTTACAATAGAACTTTTGTTGCCAAATTCATACTTCTTTGCTTCCTTCCCTTTGGCAATGCATTTGACATGTGGTTGGTGAATGCTGTAAATTTTATTTTTGTCTTCTTTTTGTTGTGTCAATATTTTATCAAAAATCCTAAAAAGCCTTGAGTAGTATTTTTTCCGGTCGTCATCCAGGTTCCTGTTGAGGTCCCTGTAAATCTTATTTGCTATTACTTTTATTCTACGTGCGGCTGCTTTTGCTTTCTTTTTCCTTTTTGGATGGCTATGGAAGCGTTGGTCTATCATTAATTGTTTGAGCTCTTTCCTATAGGTCTGGCGCAGTTGAATCCCCTCAGTTTTTGCTATTTTCCTGCATTTTTCGATGATTCTTTTCTGCAACTTAACATCGGTAGGATAGGTTATGTTTTTTTCTTGTACGGTGGTATCGATTAATACTTCTTTTTCTTGTACCTCTTTCTTTGGGAAAAGGCTTATTGATGTCTTTAACAATATCTCGGCTCCTTTGTCCCCAATCCGCTTACGGAATTTGATTAATTCTGTACGGTCAAATGGTGGTTCATGACGAAAATACACTTCTCCACAGAAATATTGCCAGTATGGGTTCTCAACCCAACGGTCTATAACACTCTCGTCACTTTCGTTAAACATCCTCTTTAATAGCAACATTCCTGCAACTGTCCTAATGGGAACTCCTGGTCGTCCATTATCCATACAATAAAACTGACTTAATTTGCCTTCTAATGTATCCCAGTCAATTCTCTTTGTTAGTAACACAAGCTTATGTGTTTCTCGGATAAAATGTTGGAGGGGGACTTTGAATATATCCAATTGGGGTGTTTTGTCGATTTTTTGAACCATTTCTACCAGGGTTTTGTGCAATTTCTTAAATACCCGGTAGAAATGCACACGCATTTTATTAAGTTTATTAACTTTCTAACCTTAGTTATCAAATACTTAACCTCTTTAGTACGTTCGACTAATTAAGACCACAGCAATGTATTCACCTATCTGATGCTGTACTCTCCAATCTTCCCAACCGACTGAAAGGAGCTCATGATGCAGAGCAAATAAACCTATCGAGTTCTTCGATATCTCAGATTATTTTCTTCCAAACATATATAAAACCCATGTGTTGAAAAACAGCTTTATGTAATTATCAAAGGTCATATTATGGTGGTCAAATATTTTGTTATACTCCTAAATTGGTTCATTTTTGGGAATTGAACTTTAAAATCGGAATTACCTAAATTTAGATAATATGACTTCCTATAACAAGGATAAATTAAAAATTACTGTTCAAGGTATTCATTGTAAATTATGTTTGCCACTTCAATAGTTCGTGGGTCGTTAATGCCTATTAAATCGGCATAAATAATTAACAGATTTACTGTTTCGTTTTTTTCTGTGGTTTTCCAGAATTTTGTGAACAGTTTTATGTTCCCATTGGTATCCGGTACAAGTCGGTATTTTTTTACCAGGTCAATCCTGTTTTCTTCTGTATATATCGTTAATGTAGCCGGTTGCAGGTAGTTGGTCAGAATATCGGCAGCGGGTTCACCACCCCAGTGTGTTTTGGTATTATCAAGTTTCAGGTTCTTCCAGTTTTTCATTCCTTCAGGATCCTGAAACCGGAAAGCTCCCATCAGAAAATCCGGTTGTAATTTTTTAATGTAGTTTTCAGCCCATTTGACAATAAGTGCCTCCCGGTTATTTAACAACCAGTCCTTTTTATTTTTCTTTACCAGATATCCCTGTTCCTGTAAATCTTTAACAATGTAATTGATGTTTCCCAAGGCTGTCTCACATTCCACTGCCATTTCACGGTAGGTCTTTTGCAAAAAATCTTCATGGGTCAATAAATTAAAAATGAACCTGAGTCCGGCCTTATTGAATGCCCTACCCGTATTGTTTGCTACTTTAGCCTGAGCTTTGTCGCCGTTGATTAATAAAAGAAGTTCTCCCTGCTGTATGAAAATATTGCCCAGGGTGTCCATATAATTGATATGTAATTCCTGTAATTGTTTCCCGATATTAGGATAAATTACCCTGGCAATCACCAGTAAATTGCCTTGATGTTCTTTGAATGCAGCAAGTTTGGGAATATTAATGGTGCGGAGTTCTTTTTTCAGTTCAACAGTAAAAGTGTAATTCTTTTTGTTGGTTTTAATCAATAACTTACCATCTCCGTAATCGGCTGGCTTATTGCGTTCAATCCAGTTTGCCTTTACAGGTGCAGCCTTTTGCAAAGCTTCAATGGCCGTATAAATTTCTTTTTCGTTCATCTAATAATATTGTACACGTATTCGTGAACACGCAAATATAGTGAACATTTGTTAAAAAAGCAATTGTATATGAGATGTTTAATATTGGAGAGATAATAGAAAGGGTAATCCGGTCAGACATACTTCAACTGCTCATTAATCCCCTTCAACTTTTTCAATTCTTTAAAAAGCTGGTAATTCTCTTTAAACCGGGTCATATCCAATCCGGCACAAAAAGGCTTTGCTTTGTCCAATTTCCCATGCTGGTATAACTTGATATCCCGAAATGGGTTTTCTAATTGATAGATAAGTTCAAGAGAGGTATTCAATTGGTTGTCGATAAACTCTCCCGATTTGCCAATTAAACAAATCCCCAGGGAATTGGTGTTAAAACCTTTCACATGCGCCCCCATCTCATTCTTTGAGATAAAAGGGTCATCGTTTAAAGGGCGGCCAGTTTCAATATGCCCGTCAAACTTCGCATTGAAATGTGTCGATGTAAACCATCCATTCAGGATTACATAATGACACCCAATTCCAGACCAACCCCAGCCATTTTGTTTGGGTAGGGTGGATATATTATTTTTTGGATATTTATATATCTCACTTCTTCTTACCTTTACCCATAATTATTTATACACTCCAATGAAGAAGTTTATACTAGTTTGGTTACTAGTAATTATCGGTATACCGATAAAATTACTTTCAAACACAATTGTACAGGATGAGATAATCCGCAGAAAAATTGAGAATCTGCCGGTTTTTAAAACTTTGAATAAAGAATACGAGATTTATTGCATTCCGGCATTACGTGAGGTGTATTTGAACAATACCTTTCAACCTTATTGGGAGGATGAAAAAAAAGTTGAAGGTTTAATAGCAGCCATAAAGGAAAGTTATAAAGAAGGATTAAATCCGAATGATTATCATTTACAGGACATTTATGAGTTAAAATCCGGTAATTCTGAAGATGATAAAGCGAACCTTGATATTGTTTTGTCAGATGCTTTTCTCTTGTATATTTCACACTTGCTTTCGGGTAAGGTGAATCCCTCAACTGTGGATGCACAATGGCATGTAGTACGGACAGACCAAGACCCGTTTAAATATTTTTACTTGCTCGATAGTATAGGAATTGGACAGATAATTGAATTAGTTGTGCCAAAAAATAAAAACTACAACCTGTTAAAAACGGAACTGGAACACTACAGACAAATTGAAGCTTTGTATAAATCAGAGAAAATACCAACAGGTCAAATTATAAAACCAGGTATGACTGATGAACGGATTCCTCTTATAAAAAAATCTCTGGCAATTAATTCCGGAGATAGTTTATCTGATACAATTAACTCCAGCTTGCATACTAATGAATTAAAAGGTAAAATCATAGCTTTTCAGGAGCAGAACGGTTTGGAATCTATAGGTAATATAGGCAATCAAACCATTGAAGCTTTGAATATCTCAATAAGTGAGAAAATAAAAACAATAGAAGCCAACCTGGAAAGATTACGGTGGTTACCGCAAGAGTTACCCAACTACTACCTGATGGTAAATATTGTAAGCTTTGAACTCCATGTAATAAAAGATTACCAAATAGTGCAGGAACATAAAGTTGTGGTAGGCAAACCGTTCAGGATGACCCCGGTATTTTCTTCTACAATGCAATACATGGTGTTTAATCCAACGTGGACAGTTCCTCCAACTATCTTAAAAGAAGACCTTATACCTGAAATGCAAAAGGATAATCAAACACTTACTAAAAAGAATATTAAAGTGTATGACAGCGAGGGAGATTTAATGTTTATTGATTCGATTGACTGGAAGAGCCCAAAGGTGTTTTCGTATACTTACCGGCAGGATGCAGGCATAACAAATGCCCTTGGTGTTGTGAAATTTATGTTTCCCAATCCTTATAATGTTTATCTACACGATACACCAAGTAAAGAATTGTTTGACCGGACGGAAAGGGCGTTTAGTTCTGGTTGCATAAGGGTACAGAAACCTCTTGAATTAGCCACCTACTTATTAAGTGACCAACCAAAATACAATAGAAAATCAATTGATAATATCATTGCTTCCGGCATTACCCAAACTGTTATTCTAAAGAGTAAACCGGAGGTATATCTTTTATATCTTACTGCCTGGGTTGATGATAGTGGCAGGATAAATTTCAGAAAAGACATTTATAACAGGGATAAAAAACTGATTGAAGCCTTGTATTCTAAACCCGTTTACGATTTATAAATTGCCCCTATATGGTTAGTTTAAGTATTTTGAATTAACCAGGTATTTCATGTCCGGAAAGTATATAAATAAACATGATTTGTTTTTAATGGTATCAATAATCATACTGCTTTTTGCCGGAGGCAATGCAGGGCATCCGTGGCTGCGTCCAAGCCTTCCATATTTATTCACATAATTCCTGGATGCGTATTCGGCGCTATGTATTACAATTGAACGCTTTTTTGCATTGTCATTAACTCCCTGTTCAACACCTTCAAGATAAAGGGATTCTCCGTGCTTTCCGTAATAAGTATTCCCGGTAATATAGAAACCGATACTACTCATAAAGGAATTGGGTGTGTTTGAGAATTTTAATTGTTAATGTGTGAATGATGTAACTTATTCATATAGTAATGTAATGGTTTTGGATATATGTGGTCATACCTTTATAATGGAGATTTTTCCCTTATTTAAAAAATAAAAAAATGTATCCAAAATTAAAAAACTCAACATTCTACCCTGGCTGGGCAGATAATTTCTTTACTAGTCCAATATGGCCAGATGAAGAATCTAATGTAGGTGTTTCTGTACCTGCTGTAAATGTGAATGAAGACGAAAATCAATTTAACATTGAGGTTGCAGCTCCGGGTATGGAGAAAAAAGACTTTAAACTTGACTTAAATCACAATGTGCTGACTATTTCATCTGAAAAAATGGAGAAAAAGGAAAGCGATAGTAAAAAATTTACACGAAGGGAATTCAGATACACATCCTTCAACCGTTCTTTCACACTGCCCAATAGTGTACAAGAAGAAGGCATTAAGGCATCTTACAAAGAAGGTATTCTAAATATTAGTATACCTAAAAAGGAAGAAGCTAAGGAAAAAGGCCCAAAGCATATTGAAATTGGATGAGCAAACACAGATGCCTTCATAAAGGTATCTGTGTTTTTATAAAGTGTACTGATTTTACTGGTAATTCATAATTTGTTTTCTTTCAATTAAAGCGACCTGCCAAGTAAGAAAATGAGATAGAAACAAAATTTAGATTATCCCAAAAAGTGAAGCACCAACATCGACATAAAAATTGTGAAAATGAATACAAAATCCTATAGCAACAGGTTTCTACAAGGTTTTGGAAAATTATATCATATAATATCCAATTCGAATATTTTCGGTATTAGAGCGAAAAAAATACTTTTTAGACCCGAAAAGGAAACAACCATTCATCCCTCAGGAAGTAACATGAGCATTGAAAAAGAAAAACATTACCACAGAGTAAATACACATCCTATAGCTGAAAAACAATCTTTCCTGAAGGAGGGGAAAAAGGTTAAACACTCTGAATAATTTGCAGATATACCTTTTATAAAAATTAATCAAGATGAAAATAGCGATCAATAAAGAAAATCTAAAGGAACTTACAACAAAACTTAAAAATAAATATCCTTCACTAACGGATAGCGATTTGTCTATATCTAACAATAATGAAGAAAGTATGCTTACCATGGTTGCATATAAACTGCGAAAAAGCAAGGAAGAAATGAGCAATATTGTTGAGAGATTATAATAATTAATTACAACACATAAACAACATAATATGTCCTAATTCAAACAATGATTTACAACTCAAAAAAATAAAAATATGAAAGATCAACTAAATATTTTTTTAGAAAGTGCGCAACAATTTTTAAATCAAGTTGCTGTGTCCCTGCCCAGATTATTAGGTGCATTGCTACTGCTTATTTTAGGATGGATAATTGCTAAGCTTATTAAACGCTTTGTGGTAAAAGGTTTAAAAGTGGTAAAGCTATCCTATTTAACAGAAAAAGCAGGTATTGACAAGTTTCTTAAAGAGGGAGGCATAAAGGTTTCAGCCGTTGATGTTATCGGGACATTGGTATATTGGATTATCATGCTGGTAGTTATCCTTGCCACATTAAACAGTATAAATTTAACTTCTGCATCAACTCTTTTTAACCAGATTTTGTTGTTTATTCCCAATATTATTGTAGCCATACTGGTATTTATTATTGGTTTATACCTCGCAAAATTTGTAAGCCAGGTTATACTCACATCTTTAAAAAACATGAAAGATGAAACATCTGGAATAATTAGTAAAATAACATACTATGCAATACTGGTATTAACGGTTTTTGTTATACTCGAACAATTGAATATAGCAAGAGAAATAGTAACAAGTGCATTTATTATTTTATTTGGTGCTATATGCCTTGCTTTTGTCCTTGCCTTTGGTATAGGTGGAAAAGATTGGGCATCAGAAATAATCAAAAAATATCTTAATAAATAATTAAAAAAGAAATATTATGAACTATTATTATTTAATTATACCAGTAATACTAATATTCCTTTTAGGAATTAAGATTGTAAGACCTACACACCGTGGGCTTATTGAACGGCTTGGGAAATATAAAAAACTTGCCGACCCTGGTTTCCATTGGATTATCCCGGTAGTAGATAGAATATTTATGGTAAACATAACCGAACAAATGGTTGATGCTGAACCACAAGAAATAATTACAAACGATAACCTGAACGCCAGTGTAGATGCACAGGTGTACTTCCGCGTCAAATCAGATGAGGAAAGCATAAAAGGTTCAACCTATGATGTTAATAACTACCAGTGGCAGATTGTTAACCTTGCCCGAACCACGCTTCGTAATATTATTGGTACACTTACCCTAAAATCGGCAAATAGCGAACGTGGAAAAATAAATAACGAATTGCATGAAACCCTGCATAAAGAAACCAAAAGTTGGGGCATTGAAATTATCAGAACAGAATTAAAGCAAATCGATCCCCCATCAGATGTACAGGAAACCATGAACAAAGTGGTAAAAGCTGAAAATGAAAAAATAGCAGCTATAGATTCGGCCACAGCAGCTGAAACAGTTGCCGATGGCGTGAAACGGGCTAAGATAAAAGAAGCCGAAGGTTATAAACGAGCCAAAATTTTACATGCAGAAGGTGAAGCAGAGGCTATAAAACTGGTTAATGAAGCGGCAGATAAATATTTTATAGGGAATGCCCAAATGTTGCGAAAACTGGAAGCATTGGAAGCATCTTTAGGTAACAATGCAAAAATTGTAATACCAACGGGTTCCGAACTGGTGAATATTATTGGTGACATGGCCGGAATAGTTCCTTTAAAAACCATAAAAAAAGAAAATAAAGTATCTATTAATTAGGGACTTAAAATAAAAAATCATGAAATCATCAAATATTGGTCAAATAAGTCCGGTTCCCAACTTTATAGAAGAAATGGATGTTTTAGGGCTCGCTAAAACAAAAAATACAAATTTATTAGAGCAACTTAAAACGCAGACTATTGTTGTTGCAGACACCGGAGACTTTGAGTCGATGCACAAATATAACCCCACTGACGCAACTACAAATCCTTCCCTCATTTATAAAGCTTGTCAGGATACAAAATACCTTCCTTTGCTGGAAGAAGCAATTGTCTATGCCAAAAGTAAATCGCCCCATAAAAATATTCAGCTCAGCATTGCCCTGGACAAACTTTATATTGTTTTTGGTCTGGAAATACTAAAAATTGTACCGGGCAGGGTTTCAACCGAAGTTGACGCACGGTTCTCTTATGACATCGAAAAAACAATATCAAAGGCAAAAGAATTGATTGAATTATATGAACAAGCTGGCATTGACCGCGAAAGGATACTGATTAAAATTGCAGCCACCTGGGAAGGAATTAAAGCGGCAGAACGATTAACCAAAGAAGGCATCCATTGCAATTTAACATTGCTTTTCTCAATGCCACAAGCCATTGCATGTGCCGAGGCCGGTGTTCAACTTATTTCACCTTTTGTTGGACGGATACTTGACTGGCATTTGAAAAACAATAAAAATAAACAAATCCCTCCGGCTGATGAGCCCGGCGTATTATTGGTAAAAAGCATTTACAATTACTTTAAAAAAAACAGGTATAAAGCCCAGATTATGGCTGCCAGTTTCAGAAATATAGGGGAGGTTATAGAACTTTCAGGGTGCGACCTGATGACCATTTCTCCTGAATTACTAGGCGAATTAAAACAAAGAGAAGGATTTCTTGAAAGGAAATTGATTTCTGAAAATACTAAACAGGTGACCATAAAAAAGATAGAAATGGATGAGAAAAAATTTCAGGAGATGATGAACCATGATGTTATGGCAAGCGAAAAATTGACTGAGGGAATAAATAAATTCACGGAAGATATAGTGAAACTCGAAAGTATTATCCAGGAAAAGTTATAAACCATCAATTAAGTAGTTATAAAATTAGCCATATGAAGCCAGAAGTATCCCAATATTTGACCGATAATGAAGTAAATATTATTAATGCATATTGGCGGGCTGCAAACTACTTGTCTGTTGGTCAGCTATATCTTCACGATAATCCATTGCTATATGAACCTTTGCAGTTCTCACATATAAAGTCGATGCTGTTAGGCCATTGGGGTACTACCCCGGGGCAAAACTTTATTTATGCACATTTAAACAGGGTCATTAAAAAGTATGATCTGGATATGATATATATTTCCGGTCCTGGCCATGGTGGCCCGGCTTTGGTAAGTAACACTTATCTTGAAGGGACTTACAGTGAAATATATCCTGCAATCACGCAAAATGAAGCTGGAATGAAAAAATTGTTTACCCAATTTTCTTTTCCCGGAGGTATTCCCAGTCATGTATCACCTGAGTGTCCGGGTTCAATACATGAAGGCGGTGAATTAGGATATTCGCTCAGTCATGCTTTTGGTGCTGCGTTCGACAATCCTGAATTGATTGTCGCATGTGTTATTGGCGATGGAGAGGCAGAAACAGGGCCATTGGCAACTGCTTGGCACTCCAATAAATTTCTCAATCCTGTCACTGATGGTGTGGTATTGCCAATTTTACACCTTAACGGCTACAAAATAGCCAATCCAACAATACTGGCTCGTATCTCTCATGATGAACTCGAACATTTTTTTTGGGGCTGTGGCTGGATACCTTTTTTTGTGGATGGAGATGACCCTTCGGAGATGCACCAGCTTATGGCTGAAACCTTGGATGAAGTGATAGAAAGTATAAAACAAATTCAGGATAATGCACGAATAAAAAACAATAACACCCGACCAAGGTGGCCTATGATTGTATTGAAATCACCTAAAGGATGGACGGGACCGAAAGAGGTAGATGGCATTAAAAACGAAGGCTCTTTCAGATCTCACCAAATACCACTTTTAGCTAACGCAGAGCATCCTCATCATCTTGAACTTCTTGAAAACTGGATGAAAAGTTACAAACCTGAAGAACTTTTCGACAAGAGCGGTCGTCTTATACCTGAATTGGCAGAACTGTCCCCAATAGGGGACAAAAGAATGGGAGCAAACCCTCATGCCAATGGTGGTTTATTATTACACGATCTTATCATGCCCGGGTTTCGAAACTTTGCCGTAAATGTACCATCGCCTGGATCAGTTATGGCCGCCGATACTCACGAATTGGGAAAGTTCCTTCGCGAAGTAATAAAACTCAACAGCGTTCATCGAAATTTCAGGATTTTCGGACCTGACGAAACATTATCGAATCGTTTAAGTGCTGTTTTTGAAGCTACCAACCGGCAGTGGGAAGCCGAAACAGAAGAAAATGATGAGTTTCTTGCAACAGATGGCAGGGTTATGGAGATGCTGAGCGAACATCAATGCGAAGGCTGGCTTGAAGGATATTTACTTACCGGAAGACATGGATTATTTAATTGCTACGAAGCTTTTATACATATTATTGATTCCATGTTTAACCAACATGCTAAATGGTTGAAGGTAACAGCTGGTTTACCTTGGAGAAAGAAAATAGCATCACTCAATTACCTGTTGGCATCACATGTTTGGCAACAGGCGCATAATGGTTTTACGCACCAGGATCCCGGATTTATCGATCATGTGGTAAATAAGAAAGCCTCTATTGTTCGTGTTTATCTTCCGCCTGATGCCAACTGTTTATTGTCGGTATGGGATCATTGCCTAAGAAGCAGGGATTATGTTAACGTGGTTATAGCAGGAAAATACAAAGCACCGCAATGGTTAAACATGGATGCGGCTATTGAACATTGTACGAAAGGAATTGGGGTATGGAAATGGGCCAGTAATGATGAAGGCAAAGAGCCTGATGTGGTGATAGCCTGCTGTGGTGATGTTCCAACGCTCGAAACTCTGGCGGCCGTTTCAATTCTTCATGTACACATACCTGAATTGAAAATAAGGGTAATCAATGTTGTTGATTTAATGAAATTACAACCTGAAAAGGAACACCCTCACGGATTGAGCGATCGGGACTTCGATGCTTTGTTTACTAAAGATAAGCCGATTATATTCGCATTCCACGGCTACCCCTGGCTAATACATCGAATGACATACCGAAGAACTAACCATGGCAACATACACGTTAGGGGTTATAAAGAAGAAGGTACCATTACCACCTACTTCGACATGACCGTACTCAACGAAATAGACAGGTTTCATCTGGTGCAGGATGTGATCTATCGATTACCGCAGTTAGGTTCCAAAGGTTCATCATTGAAAAAATTGGTACAGGACAAACTGCATGAACACAAATTATACATAGATAAACACGGCCTTGACATGCCTGAGATTCTAAATTGGAAATGGAAAAGTAACAATTGAGCACAAGATTTATAGAAATAGAAATATTTTTTTAACCTAAAACAAAATATTACGAGCATTCAAAAAAAGTTTGATAAAAAAAAGCCGAAATGTAAAGTTACATTTAAGCTGGCTGAAGATATTGCCGGGTTTGCCAAGAAAGCAAATCTCACAGGCGATTTTAATGGCTGGGACATTGAAAGTATTCCAATGAAGAAAATCAAAGGTGGTGGTTTTTCAGTTTCTATTGATTTGAAAATGGTGCAGAATATCAGTTCAAATATTTGGTAGATGGCCATTCATGGCTAACCGAATCAGAAGCCGACAAACAGGTAATAAACGAATATCAGGGTGAAAATTCCGTGGTGGTAGTTTAATGTCTAATTAAGAACAGTAATGATATTAACAGATGAAGAAATTCAATTAAAGTGGTACTTGCAGATGCAACAATATGTTAACAAAGAAAAAAACTATTGCCGTAATAGTAGCCCACCCCGACGATGAAACGCTTTGGGCAGGCGGAACAATATTAAGCTATCCGGCATGTGAGTGGTTTATCGTTGTATTGTGTCGGGGTAACGATCCCGACCGTGCACCGAAATTTGCTAAAGCTTTGAAAGTCTTAAAAGCAAAAGGCATTATGGGTAACCTTGATGACGGAGCTAAACAGAAACCACTTAAAGCAATTGAAGTGGAGACTGCCATTCTTGATTTATTGCCTGTAAGGCATTTTGATATGATAATTACTCATTCTCCAGTCGGAGAATACACAAGGCATAAACGGCATGAAGAAATAGGTGAAGCTGTCGTGAAACTTTGGAGTAGAAATCAAATAGCTGCAAATCAATATTGGGCTTTTGCCTTCGAGGATGGAAACAAGAAATATTTACCAAGACCGGATAAAAAAGCAACTATTTGCAATACTCTAACCAAACGAATATGGGATAAAAAATATAAAATTATTACTGAATTATACGGGTTTAATAAGGATAGCTGGGAAGCAAATACCACACCTCAAGCTGAAGCATTTTGGCAGTTTATGAAGCCTAAAGACGCTTTGAAATGGCTTGAAAGTTTGAAGAAGTAGTAGTATAAAAAGTAGCAGTTGGCATTGGCGGTAGAACTTAGTGGTAAGCAAAACTGCAACTAAAAAACTGCTGACAGGGACCACAATCTATAACTCAAAATATTACAAATTAATACCGAAAATCATGAAAGTACTTGTACTCTACGATTACCCGCCATCACCCGGAGGTTTAGCGACCCAGGGTGATTTACTATACAAGGGTTTACTTGAAATGGGCGTTGATGCCCATCCGGCACATTTTGAGTCGGCGCAGGAAAAGGAATGGTATTACCGATGGTTTGAACCCGATGTGGTGGTTGGCGTTGGTTATTGGGGGCATACACCTCAATTGGTGCTTCACCCTCAGAGATATGGAGTGCAGGCGGTTCCATGGTTGGTTGCAGATGGTTATATAGCAAATTATCAAGAGGTTTTAAATGCCCTTCCCCTTATACTAGTAACCTCGAACTGGGTAAAAGAGATGTATGTGCGAGATGGAATTAATGCCGATAAAATAGAAGTTTTGCCCGTTGGTTGCAACACCGATTCCTTTATTCCATTTAGTAAAGATGATCCCAAAATACTGGCAGTTCGTCAAGCACTTGGGATTTCACCTGACCAATTGATGATTCTTACTGTTGGCGGAGATGCAGCTTCAAAGGGCGCCCAGGAAGTTATGCAAGCACTCGCATTAATTGATGCCAAAGCACCCGATTGGAAATATGTGTGCAAAGTATGGCCTCAACCACGAACCAAAAATCAAAATTTAGCCGATCTGGAATTAGCAACCCAATTGGGAATACAAAACAATGTTACCTACGCTACCAACACTATCTCGCGAACCTTTATACCTTACCTTATTGGTGCTTGTGATATATACGCTGCCCCGTCGCGGCTCGAAGGTTTTGGAATGCCACAAGTTGAGGCCGGAGCCTGTGAAAAACCTGTTATTAGTATGAAGGCCATGGGAATGTTGGATACACTTATTCATAAAGAAACTGCACTATTAGCCAAAGTAGCACGTAAAATTACCGTAAATGAAGTCATGCTTGGTGACGAATCAGGTTTTGAAGATCAACATAAAATGGTATTTAATGTGCCTAGGACTGTAGACTACCGTGCCGATGTGCAAGACATAGCCAAATACTTATTGGTTTTAATGAATGATGCCGGCTTAAGAGAAAAAATGGGTAAGGCTGGCCGTGAACGAGTTGTAGAAAATTTTGACTACCGTGTTGTGGCAAAGCGTTTTGTACAGATAATGAATGATAAATTAGGCATACATTAATGTATTGAACAATATTATAAAACCTATGGAAATGCTTGTGTTTTATGCAACAAACATATTGAAAATCAATCAAAATATAAATCATAATAATTAATGTAAAATGAGAAAAAAATTATAATCATGAAAAAAACAAAACTAACATTAGTGCTTTTAGCCACTTTAGTTTATTGTGGATATGGCCAAATACAAAAACCTAATTACTCTTCAAATCCCACATTATCATTTGAAGATTTTATTTCAGGGGTTAAATATGCCGAAATAGGTATAAATGCTTTAAACCAAAAGCAAATTGATAACCAAATTGGCATAGCTGGTTTTTATTATGTTGCCCAAAAATATCTGCAACAAATGAATTTTGAATATGTGGCACTTACTTCAAGTGAAAAAACCGAGCTCGATATTGCAGTAAAATCATATTGTGAATATACCTTGGTAATGTTTGGAGGAGATATAAACAAAAACTCAATATCAAACATGACTATCTCCTTTGTTTCATGCAATGGTGATATTTTTTCATTTACATCAGATAAAAAATACACGTATGGGAAATTTTCAGATATAGAAAAAAAATTGCTTGAAGACTGGCAGGGAATTGTTAAAACAAAAGGAATATATAAATCTTCAAATCAACTTCAACTACCTTCAAATCCAACATTATGGACCAAGGAAAAACTAATCAACCATTACAAAATGAATAAAGGAAAACTTGCCCCAATTGAGGGGATTTATGAAAGAGTTCGTCTTTCGTTTGAGGATATTACAGGAGGAAAATACACCGTTGGCATAATAAAAAACCAGGATGGTGAAGGGTTTTTAGTTGTTTATCTGTCTGGGGCAAATAATTCTACTGATTGGAAAAGTGGTGAAATTAAAGCTGTTTTTAATACCACCGCAACAAAAGGATTTTATTCAGCAGATTGGATTTTGAGAGATAAATCACTTCATGAAGATGCATATTGTAAGGTTGACCATTTAGGCTTTAGTGTCTATTCAAGTGGAATGCAACCTATTTCTTATACCTTTATTAAAATCCTGCCTATAAATGAAAACTAATACCCTTTAAATTTACGAATCATGCAACATAAAGAATGGCAAGAAGTTGAAAAAGCAAAAGAAGTAGCATTAGATGTATTGCTCCATAATGCCCAGGGGCCTTATCACGGACTACCACGGACAGCAGGGTGGGGATACCCGGAACCTTATACCCGCGATTTACTATTTTCAATATTTGGTATTGCTGTATCTGAAAATCAAAAATTACTGGAGAGTATCCAGAAAGTGTTAGAAACACTGGCAAAAAACCAGACAGAAAAAGGTCATATTCCCTCACTTGTACATGACCCAGAAGATCGTGGAGCCAGCGACACAACTCCATTATTTTTGTTGGGAGTAGGAATTTTCCGAAAAGCAACAAATAATACTGACTTTCTGAATGAGGCAGTCAAAAAAGCTTTGACATGGATGGAATATCAAAGCCCCTCTGATCGATATCTTGTAGCCCAGCAGCCAACAAGCGACTGGCGCGATGAACAATGGGTGACGGGTTATGGCTTATATGTAAACACATTAACTTATTCCTATTTGCGCATGCTTGGATTGAATGAACGGGCAAATAAATTGCAACATGCAATGGGGCGATTTACAATTACCGGAGGAGAAATGCATAATCATGTTCACGAAGGGCTTGTAGTAAAATACAAGCCTTATTATGCCTTCTGGTCATATAAAATTTTCAGCAGCGAACGGTTTGACCTGCTAGGAAACAGCCTTGCCATCCTTTCCGGATTGGCCTCACAAACAAGAGCTGATGAAATGATTTCATGGATTGAGGAAGAATGCAGCACCATGCAAAAAAAAGAAGAACTTGCAGCAGACCTCCCTCCTAATTTCTTTCCATTTATAAAGCCAACCGATCCCGACTGGCATGAACGATATTCACAATATAACAATCCTGGTGAATATCACAATGGAGGTATATGGCCATTTATTTGCGGAATATATATTGCAGCCCTGGTAGCTGCAAAAAGATATAAACTTGCTGAAAAAAAACTTTTTAGTCTTACTAATCTAATGAAATGTTCCATTGATGAAGACTTAAAATTTGGGTTTAACGAATGGATAAAAGCACAGGACGGGCAACCGAAGGGGCAGGATTGGCAAACATGGAGTGCTGCCATGTATCTTTACGCTGTTAAATGTGTTGAAGAAAAAAGGACACCGTTTTTTGGTGAAATACATAACTTACCTATGAAAGAATAAGAAGAAATTTTCTTTATCAAACTTATTATATCTCATTCTTCTCCGGATATTCGGATAAAGTGTGAATGATGTAGCTTATTACCAGGATTTTGTAACAATGTATTGCATTTAGGTCTGTAACTTTATTACGTATCTTTTAAAATTAAAAAATATGGAAACTTCAAAATTAAGTGTAATAAAGGATTACGATACCTTGAATGATGAATTAAAAAAACAAGTTAAGCTTGTTTACCCCAACGGGTTTAGTAGTGCTATTATTGAGTTTACCAATAATAAAAAGAAGAAAGTAAGTGCAATTAGATGGGAAACATCTGATAAAACATATTTGTTAAGACTTTCAAATAAAATGCTAACAAGAATATTGGAAGATGAATTTGATTTTTTTGAAGCTAATTAGTGTCTGTCAATACACTCAGGTGTCCATGCTATAAAGTTCAATTTCGAGGCTTGCGAAGCTTAAAAATCAGGAGTTTACTTGTGTAAATGACTGTTTTTTAAGCGAGCGTAACGAAGAAATTGGACTTTATAGACGGACACTAATTAAGTGTTGAACACTTAAGCTATTAACAGTATAAGTTGTAAAAAGTCCAATTCGATAATTTATTTATACCCCAAAATACTTTTGGTTTAAAGCACTAATTTTTTGATTCTTTCAAAATATGGCTAGATTTATTAAAGACCATTCCGCTGCTAAAGGTCAGGCACCAGGATCGCTTATTTTCATTGGGAAGAAAAATATGGAGAAGCCAGTAATTCAGGTCATGGAATATAATCCAAATAACCTGATTGAAAGAGAACTTCTATCAATTAATGAAATCACTTCAAAAATTAAAAAGGAAGGCGTTACATGGATTAATATTTATGGGATACATGATACTGAAATGATGCAAGAAATTGGAGAATTGTTTGATATTCATCCACTTTTATTGGAGGACATTTTAAATACCGACCAACGCCCTAAATATGAAGACGGAGAAAAATATGATGCTTTTATTTTAAAAATGTTGCAGTTTGATACCAAGGCAAATGAAATTATAGCTGAACAAATAACAATAATTTTATGTAAACATTTTGTTATTACTTTACAAGAACGTCAAGGGGATATTTTTGAACCCGTAAGGCAGAGAATCCGAAATAAAAAAAGCAAAGCCCGGTTAAACGATAACGATTATTTGGCTTATGCCATAATGGATACTATTGTGGATAATTATACCCTGCTAATAGAAACTATTGGCAGTAAAGTGGAAAACCTGGAGGACAGAATATTTCTAAAAACAGATGCTAAAATTGCTGAAGAAATTTACAATTTAAAAACCGAACTAAATTTCCTAAGAAAATCAATACGCCCAGTCAATGATTTAATGATGCATCTGTTAAAATCAGAAAACTCCTTTTTCAAAAAAAAGAATGTTCACTATTTAAAAGACTTAAACGAATTGGTAACCCATTCCATTGATACCATTGAATTATATAGCGATATGGCCTCGGATCAATTAAGTATTTATAACGCAACAATCAATAGCAGAATGAATGGAGTAATGAAGGTGTTAACAATGTTTGCTTCCATTTTTATTCCATTAACATTTTTTGCGGGTATATATGGTATGAATTTTAAATATTTCCCGGAACTTGAATTTAAATATTCATACCCCATATTTTGGTTGATGGCTCTCTTAATCTGCACAGGCCTTCTTGTTTTCTTTAGAAAAAAGAAATGGTTTTGATAGAAACAATTCAATGATGAACTTAACTTTTATAGATTCTTTCTGGTTTACTTATTTATTGTTGCCATTGTACCACGTAATAAAATAAGCAGCATTATTGTATTAATTAAAAATCACAATTCCAAAGCATTTTATTCAATCGAAGACGTAAGGTTGGTGGATGCTGTAAGCGAAAGCATTAATAAGCTACAGAAAAGAACATTTTCATCACATTGGCCTGGAAAAATAAGATGAAACGTCCATGCTTAAATAATTATTAAAACACACACGATAATGATTATTTAAGCATGGTAAGTTCCGTATGAAAATTGAAAAATAAAAAATAAAAATATGAAATACACACTGTAATATGTGTGAATGATGTAATTTATTATCAAGGTTATGTAATAGCTTAATTTGTCATATATCGTACCTTGCTATAGGTAAAAAATGTATCCACAAAATTTAAAAAAATGACAAAAAAGAATTGAGGAATATAAGTCTGACGGATCAAAAAAATGGGATTCGTTTAAACATAAACTAAACCATGATTTAGAAGAACATGGAAAGGCATTGAAAGGTTTTACAACGCATGCAAAGTAGGTATTCTACCAACGTATTTTTTCAGATTAAAGTACAAAACTAAACATGATAGCAACAATTAGCATTGACCCTGTTCTGTCAAAATTTGTTATCCTCTTAATGGTAATCATTGTTGTGGGTTTTGTATTGCAGGTATTTAAGCAACCCTCCATAGTCACTTACCTTATTGTAGGTGTGTTGGTAGGGCCATATGGTTTTAAACTAGTAACAGATGAAATTTTGATTACCAATCTCGGTTCACTGGGGCTTGTTTTATTATTGTTTTTTGTAGGAATGGAAATTCACTTACCTAGTTTAATTACAAACTGGAAGGTATCAATAATCGGAACATTAATTCAAATAGTATTTAGTGTAGTAGTAGTTTGGTTGTTGGGTAAATTTTTTAATTGGGAAATTAACCAGGTAATTCTGTTAGGATTTGTTATCAGCCTGAGCAGTACAGCGGTTATTGTGAAATTGCTACAAGAAAGGAATGAGTTGTTTACCAAAGGGGGGCAAAATGTCCTGGGGGTGCTTATAGCGCAGGATATTTTAATTGTGCCTATGCTTATCATTATGGGTTACCTGGGAGGAAGCAAGCCTGAAATAACCGAAATCATAAAACAAATTATTGGCGGTTTGTTAATTATAGGAATCATTATTTACATTTTAATAAAGAAAGAAATTAGACTGCCATTCATGAGCTATATCAGCAAAGATCATGAGGTCCAGGTTTTTGTTGCGTTTACACTATGTTTCGGGTTCTCTATTGTAACGGCACTGTTTGGGTTGTCTTCTGCATTGGGGGCATTTATTGCCGGTATTATTTTATCATCCACAAAATCAACAAAATGGGTACACAATAGCCTGCATGCTTTTAAGATAATGTTTGTGGCTTTGTTCTTTGTTTCGGTGGGAATGTTAATTGATTTACAATTTTTAAAAGCGAATGCAATTATAATTGGTTCACTTGTACTCATTGTTTTTGTTGTAAATAACGCCATAAACATACTAATAATGCGTCTTTTCTGTAAAGACTGGAAATTAAGTTTGTACGCTGGTGCTTTATTGTCACAAATAGGAGAGTTTAGTTTTATTCTAGGATCAACAGGTTATTATTCTGGTATTATCACGATTTATAGCTACCAATTAATTATTAGCACCATAGCTCTTACTTTGTTCATAAGTCCACCGTGGATAAATTTTGCCAGAAAGATTGTTAAACTACATGTTCCTGACAACAATTTTTTGTTAAAAAAATAGGTAGTAGTGCAGTACCGGGAATTCGTTTAGCGTTTTATAATTGGTCTCATAGTAAAAAACATATAATGAATGAGAGATTATTATGTCATATTAGGAGTGCAAAAAAATGCTACTCAGCCAGATATTAAGAAAGCTTATAGAAAGCTAGCAGTTAAATACCATCCCGATAAAAATCAGGGTGATAAACTCGCTGAAGAAAAATTTAAGGAAGTAAGTGAGGCTCATAAAGTTCTAGGTAATCCTGAGAAGCGAAAGAAATACGACCAATGGGGAGAAAACTGGAAACAATTCGAAGGTGCCGGCCAGGGTTTTGACCCATCTCAATTCAGTAAAAGACAAAACAACAAAGGACAAACATATAATTTTGAAGGCGACCCTTCCCAATTTTTTGGGAAGGGTAACTTCTCTGATTTGTTTGGCTCCTATGGAGACATATTCGGCAAACAGAATTCTCAAAGAAAATCAGCCGGTTACGATGTACAGGCCGATATGGAAATAACACTAGCAGAGGCTTATCATGGAACATCAAGAATTATTCAAATTAACAATGAGAAACTTCGTGTAACAACGAAACCAGGCGCTTATTACGGACAACAACTTCGTATAAAAAATAAAGGCGGACAAGCTTTTAATGGTGGAGAACGCGGAGATATTTATGTAAACATCATTGTTTTGTCTCACAACGTTTTCGAAAGAAAGGCTGATGATCTAATTATTCAATCAGATATTGATTTCTACACAGCTGTTCTTGGAGGGAAATTATCTGTTGCTACCCTTACAAAAAAAGTTGAAATGAATATTCCGAAAGGAATACAGAATAATCGCCTGCTAAGACTTAAAGGTAATGGAATGCCGGTTTATGGAAAACCCAATCAATTTGGCGACTTACTGATGAGAATTAATATTAAAGTTCCTGTCGATTTAAACCCGGAAGAAGTGGCTTTATTCAAAAATCTGAAAAAGATTGACAATCAAAAAGTAAAATCTGATTAAAACTAAATATTATGCTTATTGAATATTACAAAAGTCAGATGTTAAGCTCAGAGATGGAGTGGTTTGCTAATTGCATTTCCGAACTGGAATTAAAATTCTACGCAAGTAATGTTTTACCAAGAATTGGAATTATAGAACAAACCGATTTTGAGGCAGCAATAAATAAAGCGGTCACTTTGTGCCGTTTGACCAATGTTCCGGTATCAAAACATTTCAAAGTCATTTATATAGAGAATAATAAGGCAATAACAAAGGACTGGAAATTATCACAGCTCGCATGTAGAATAATTCTCATTAGTGAGTATAAAAAATAAATAAAATACAAAAATGGATAATAGGAAACATATAGCTCTGGTTGCTCACGATAACAGAAAAAAAGACTTGTTGGAATGGGTAGAATGGAATTGGGATAAACTTTCCGTTCACCATTTAATTTGTACTGGAACTACTGGCGACCTGGTAGAAAAATTACTTATGAAGAAAGTCAACGAAAAAAGTGATGGGCACATAGATATAAAAAAACTGAAATCTGGCCCTTTAGGTGGAGACCAGCAACTTGGTGCGATGATAGCTGAAAGCAATATTGACATTTTAATATTCTTATGGGATCCGATGCAACAGCAGCCTCATGATGTTGATGTAAAGGCACTTTTACGAATTGCAATGGTATACAATATTACAACAGCTTGTAATCGTGCCACCGCAGATCATATCATTTCATCATTATTATTCGCAGGTAATTATAAGCCTATTCTTAAGGATTACAGCTCATACATCATGAGAAATATCCTTCAGTAACTCAAAAAACATGAATGATTCAACAATAGAATTAACAATCTGGAAAAAAGAAATGGTTTTAATAAAAAACGAATGAATTATGGATATTTCTTTTATTGATACTTTTTGGTTTACCTATGTTTTGTTGCCCTTTATGATTTTTGCAGCAAGAATAGTGGATGTAACCATTGATACATTGCGAATTGTTTATATAACAAAAGGCAATAAAATTTTAGCACCTGTTTTAGGGTTTTTTCAAATCTTAATTTGGTTAATTGCTATAACCAGAATAATGAAGAATATTGATAATGTTGCTTGCTATTTCGCCTATGCGGCAGGTTTTGCAGCAGGAAATTATATTGGCCTTATTTTGGAAGAAAAATTTGCCATGGGCATTCAAATGATACGAATAGTTACTCAGGTAGATGCTTCACAACTGATTAATAAACTACATAGTAATGGATTAACTACAACCTCTGTTGAAGCTGATAGTAATCAAGGTAAAGTACATATTATTTTTCTAATAGTTCAGCGAACCAGAATTAATAGCATAATTACTTTAATTAAACTATTTAATCCAAAAGCATTTTATTCCATTGAAGATATTAGATCAGTTGATGAACAGAGTGAGAGAATTAACACTCCCAAAAAAAAGTCTTTTTCTGCTCGTTGGTTGGGTAATGCCAGGTAATATACTCTCTGCATCTCAATTGTATTTTAAGATATGACATTAGAAATATTGGTTTTGGCATTAGGTTTTACAACCCTTATTGCTCTAATAAAAAACACTAACGCTTTTAGTTCAAGCTCTTATTGAATTTTAGAAACTCCACTTATATACTCATCAAGTCCTTTATTTACAATAGATTATTTCAAAAGATGTGAATGATGTAACTAATAAATAAAATTGTGTAATACATTCTTGGATTTATAGCCTAACCTTTGTAGCATGGAATAATATCAATATTTTATTGCTGATTGTATCTATTGCTGATTGTAACATCTAGTATATTTTTATTGAAAATATTCATTAAAAATATGGTTTGTATACGCTGCCAAATGGTAGTTAAGAGTGAACTTGAAAAGTTGGGTTTGGAATATACTTTTGTGAAAATTGGAGAAGCGAATGTAAAGGGTCAGGTATCTGAAGAAATATTGGGACAATTGGATGCAGCATTAAGAAAATCGGGACTACAATTGATGGATAATAAGAAGAGCATTCTGGTTGAACAAATCAAAAGTGCTATTATTGACTTGGTACATTATACAGATGAGCAAATAAAGGTTAACCTTTCCGATTATCTAAGTGAAAAACTTAATCACGATTACACTTACCTTGCTAACCTTTATTCTGAGGTTAAAGGAGTTACTATTGAACAATTCTATCTAAACCATAAAATTGAAAAAGTAAAGGAACTCATAGTCTATGATGAGCTTAATCTTACTGAAATTGCCTACAAAATGCATTATAGTAGTGTGGCTCATTTATCCAATCAATTTAAAAAAATTACTGGCTTTACGCCATCCCACTTTAAAGCACTCAAAAACAAAAGGCGTGATACACTTGAAAATGTGTGAATGATGTAACTTAAACAAACGATTGTATAACACTTTGTTCTATCTGTTAAAATACCTTTGTTTTAAATAAAATATAAAGCGTATGAAAACCACAGATATAGAAAAATCAAAAACGCATATCTTAATCGAGATTATAGAATATGTTCCTAATTCAGTGGTTACAAAAACAATCATTCGCAAAACTACTGGTAATGTTACAATTGTAGCTATTGATACAGGTGAGGCGTTATCTGAAAAAACCTCCCCATTTGACACATTTATTCAAATTATTGAAGGAAATGCAGAAGTAGTGATTGATTCGAAATCCAATTTACTGAAAACTGGTGAGGGAATAATTATTCCAGCTCATACTTCCCACAATGTTAAAGCAAACGAACGATTTAAAATGATTTCGACCATTATTAAAAGTGGGTATGAAGAGTTCTAGCTTCTTATTAACCTGAGTTCGATTTAAAATATGGCCACAGTTTGAGCTGTTTTTGAGTAGAAATTTTAACAAATTCACGAAGAAATATCGAGATATTACGAGTGGATTTGGTGAAATTTATGCCAAAAACAGTCAAATTCTTTGAAAAAGTGATATTCACGTCATTTTTGCACTGAAAACCCTTTTAAATAGCTCGCTATTTCTTCAGAATTTTCAGCACAAACCTAACGTGAATATCAATTTCTGTGGCTAATATTTTAAGTCGAACTCAGGTTATTAGTTTACCTTATATTTTTAAACCGGAGATAAAACTCTAAGACTATTTTAGTTGCTGTCTAAAATTACCCCCTAAATCCACCTCGGCAGATTGTAACACTTTTAATTACCACACGCTAAGTCAGTTAATTTACACCTAAGTTGAGCGGTTGGAGCATAGCGAACAAGCGCTTTACTTAGAGTCAATCCCGATATAGAGTTTGTTGCCTTTCACAAACTAAGTGCAGTGAAAGGCTTACAAAGTCTTTATCGTGAGCGGGAATCGCTCAATTTGGGTTACAGTCAACTACATTTACATCACATCACAAAGATGTGAATGATGTAACTAATAAACAGAACTGTGTAATGCTTTCTTTGATTTATAGCCTAACCTTTGTAAAGTGAAATTTTATTCACCACTGTATTGCCAGCTGCAACAATAAAAATAACGAGTCATGAACAAATTACCAATAAATATCAAAATGAGAAATATGATAGGGTTGTTTGTTTTCTTGTCAATTGTTTCGGGTATGCTGTTTACTTCTTGTGTAGCAACAAAGAAATTTGAAGCTTCTCAAGCCAAAGTTGATAAGCTACAAAATGATAATGCAAATACAGTCAGTCAACTGAATAGATGTAATGCAGAGGTAAAAAAACTAACTAATGAAAAAGTATCGTTAAAAGATGAAAATTCAGCTGTAATGAAAGATTTAAAAGAGCTTGCCTCATCTTCAAACACAACCATTACCGATCAGGCAAAACGATTAAAAGATCTGGAGAAACTATTTCAGACTCAAAAAGATGTAATGGCAAAACTTAAAACTTCAATAAGCGATGCCTTAATGAATTATAAAAGTGATGAATTAAGAGTATACATAAAAGATGGGAATGTTTATGTTTCGCTTTCAGAAAAACTGTTGTTTTCATCAGGTAGCGATGTTGTTGATCCGAAAGGAAATGAAGCGCTTAAAACACTTTCAAACGTACTTAACAATACAAAAAATATTGTAGTGCTTGTTGAAGGACATACAGATAATGTTCCTATAAGTACAAAATTATTTAAAGACAATTGGGATTTAAGCACAGCAAGAGCAACATCTATTGTACGTAAAATAACAAAAGATTATGGCTTTGATTCGTCTCGCATTACAGCTTCGGGAAAAGGACAATACCATCCTGTTAAAAATAATAATACCGCTGATGGTCGCGCTGCTAACCGCAGGACTGAAATTATTTTGTCTCCCGATTTAAAAGAACTTTATGCTCTATTTAATTAAAATAAATAAATATGAAAAACGTTAATTTTTCTAATACAATTATAAATTTCTGTAAGCAAATTCAATTGAAATATTCAATTTTGATTATTGCTTTGGGCTTTATAAGTATTGGGGCAATGTCAAATCCGCCCCTGGTCTCAAAACAGCAAATTGGCATGTTTAAAAACTCTACTCTTTGTGTGGTACTTGAGGATGGTACTATTGCATACAATGTATTTATTAAAAACGCCATTGAGAAATATTGGAAATCTACCGACTTTGTATTTATTAGTCAAGAGGAATTTAATAAGCGCCACTTTAATTCGAAGTATTCATTTTTAGTACTAATGAAAGGTGTTTTTGACAATGACCCGAGTGGTGTAAGTTATAATTACTTAAATCTTGTATTGGGCGATGAATCAACCGACCTGACTAACATGCCTGAAATATGCAGTTTTCCTATTTCATACAGCGATGACAAAACAATGGATTATGGTTATGTAATTCCTGCAATGGTAAAATTCATGCAGAAACACGCCTTGAATCTCGAAAAAAAACGGTTCATGATATCGCTGAGAGGTTTAAGCTTTTATAATGGTTCATTAAGCTTTAAAGACAAGGTATTGCTATTAAACAAAAATACAATGGCATTCAATGCTGATTCGCCAGAGAAAATAAAAACAGCATATCCTTATTATGTAAAATTGCTGAATAGTGATGAAATTGAAAAAGAAATTGCATCGGATCCTGCTAATGCCTTGTTTAATTTTCATGTTGGTCCGGCACAAGAAAACGGTGCAGGAAAATGCTTTGAAATGATTTTTGATATATATGGAAATCTGTATTATTATAATTCCCGAAAAATTACAAATGAAAACAAGGATGGTTTTAATCTGAACGACTTTAAACGATTATAACGGACATAATTCAATACTATTAACAACAATATAAAAATTTAAAAAAATGAAAATCCTGACAATTGGAATTCTTACATTTTTTGTATGGTCTGCATTCTCAACTTACCTATATGTATGTAAGATTAAGGGATTATGTTATGAGCCTGCTTCTATGCTAATAAGTGAAACGGAAGCTGTAAATACAATTGCTATAGACACCCTGCAAAAACCAAAAGTAAAGGAACAAATAGAAGTGCCGAAAGATCTTATTATCTATTTTGCTTTTGATAAATCAGAATTTATCTCAAATGACAAAACAGAAAGATATTTTGATGTATCAAATGCCTATCTGAATCAGAACACCCAAGCAAGCTTGAAAATAACTGGCCACACAGATGCAATTGGCACCAAAAACTATAACCAATCACTTGGAAATAGAAGAGCCCAACGTTTGCAGCAGTATTTTCAAAATAAAGGATTGCCCCCAGATAAAATGATTATTGAATCAAAAGGAGAAAGCGAACCTGTAGATATCAATACTACAAAAAATGGAAGAGCAAATAACCGCAGAACAGTAATAACCATTAAAAAATAAAATCATGAATATACTACTCATACTTTTAACACAGTCAAAAACTTCAGCAACCCTCGAAATACTTGCATTGTTAATGGTTGCAGCAGTCATTGGATTTATTACTGCATGGTTTTACAATAAATCAATTTACAGAAAAAAAAATGAAGAAATTGAGTCCGATTTAAATGATAATAAAGAGCTCAATCTTGTTTTAAAAACAGATAATGACAGGCTACAAAAATCTTTAAGTGAAAAAGAGAGTGAAATAAAACATCTTAAAATGAAGGTCAAAGCGCATAAAGCTCTGCATACAGAAGCGGTTCATGAAACAGATGATTTAAAGCTCAAAAACAAAAGAACAGAACAAAAACTTTATGAAAAAGATGAAGCTTTGAATAACCTTACACATGGTATGCACTTATTAGATTATACTAGTTTTGGAACAGCTAAGGAGGAAGAAAAAGATGATTTGAAAATGATTAGCGGTATTGGGCCTTTTATTGAAGAAAGACTGCATGCCTTAGATATTTATACTTTCAGACAGATTAGTAAATTTTCTGCAAAGGATATTGATACAATTGATGAAGCCATTGAGTATTTTTCAGGCCGTATTAAAAGAGATGAATGGGTTGTCCAGGCTAGCGAACTTGTGCATGATAAAGAAAAACAAAATGAACTCCTGCAAAGGATAAGTGCAAAAAAATCATTTATTCATTTCGACAGAATTGGTATTGCAAAAAAAGAAGAGGCGAATGATTTAACTGAAATAAGTGGAATAGGTGGTTGGATAAATGAAAAATTAAATGCACTTGATATTTATACCTTTAAGCAAATTAGCAATTTTAATGATGAAGATGTTGATATAGTTACTGAGGCTATTGAATTTTTCCCGGGCAGAATTGAAAGAGATGAATGGGTACACCAGGCCAGGGAGCTTGTCCGCATTGAAATCAGCAAGTCGGAGCACTTTAAGCACATCAGCGTTCAGAAAAACAGAGTTTATTATGACAGATTGGGTGCTGCTCATAAACACCATGCAAACAACTTAACCCTTATCAAAGGCATTAGTTTATGGTTAGAAGAAAGCCTCAATATGCTTGAAATATATACTTTTCAACAAATTAGTAACCTTACAACTGAAGATATAGTAATTATATCGGATATATTGGAAATCTCTCCCGACAGGATCAATCAGGATAATTGGGTTGAACAGGCACGCGAACTTGCTGAAAAACAGTTGCCCCATGCGATAAATTAAACATGTATAAATTTAAACAGTCTCTGATTTTAAAAAGAAAAAATGTTTGCAAATTTTACAGGTATTATCATAAACACAATCAGAACAACTGTAGTTGTAGTTATTCTTCTGACTGTTTTTGCTTGCAATAATAAGCAAAGCAAAAAGGCAGAAAACAATGACTTTAAAATTGAGAAACCGGCAACTGAAAAATCTACTGACAATAAAACTCGCAAAACAGGATACATTGAATTAAAGTCATATGATAGCATAGTGACAGAAATTTTAACAAGTTCTCCGCGTTATAAGCAACTAACCAAAGGACTTAATAAAGCCGTTGTAAAGAATGGGGGTCAGTATTTTGAGGTTAATTTGGAAAGAAGCCCAATTCCCAACCACGATAAACGTTGGAACTATTCAAGAACTTACGATTTCGTAGTTTATGAAATGTATACAGACAGGCAGTTAAATATTGCCCGCTTTTCATTTGATCCAGATAACAAACAATTATATGAATATGATGCGGTTATGAACCAACAAATACCCATAGTCTTTGACAAGAGTTTATTATCAAAATATGAAGCATTATATAAATGATTTTTGAATTATGTAATAAATGACTGACAGATAATTAAAAACCTCACTTGATACGATTTTCGGACGACTGAGTAATCATTAGTGGCAACCAGGCAGTTCTTTTCAGTATTTTGTTTACTACAATTTAACTTACTCTTCTAATCACCCTCTTTGGTGATTACAGCATCCTTTACCGTCATATACCAAGTTACCTAAATTACAGTCAAATAAAATTGTGTTTCTTCAATAAGGTGCGAATGATGTAACTAATAAACAGAACTGTGTAATACTTTCTTTGATTTATAACCTGACCTTTGTAAGGTGAAATTTTATTCACCACTGTATTGCCAGCTGCAACAACTAATATCCAAAACCATGAACAAAACTGAACTAAAAGGAAACTGGAAAGAACAGAAAGGTAAACTTAAACAGGCATTTGCCTCCCTTACTGATGATGACCTAATGTTTGCAGAAGGTAAACAAGAAGAAATGCTTGGAAAACTTCAAGTGAAATTAGGCAAAACCAAAGAAGAATTGCACAAAATTATTAATGGCGATTAATAAAACTCTTTGGTCAAACAGCTTAGTAGAATTAATGAAAAATACAAAATCATGAAAAGAACAGAAGGCAAAGTTGTAATAGTAACAGGAGGCGCATTAGGAATCGGACGTGAAACGTGCCTCTTATTAGCAAAAGAAGGCGCAAAAGTAGCCGTTACGGATATTCTTGATGATAAAGGACTAGAACTGATTAAAGAAATAACGAAGACTGGAGGCGTTGCGAAATTCTGGCATCTTGATGTTTCAGACGAAAAAGAAGTTGAAAAAGTATATAATGATGTCGCCAAAGAATTTGGAAGACTCGATACAACCGTAAATAATGCGGGAGTTGCTGGCGTTGACAAACCAACACACGAGTTAACCGAGAAAGAATGGGATGCAGTTATGAATGTGAACGTGAAAGGAGTCTTTTTCTGTACAAAACATGCAATTCCTCATTTGAAAAAAACAGGTGGTGGAAGTATAATAAATCTTTCCTCAATATATGGCTTAGTTGGCGCCGGAGATATTCCAACCTATCATGCGTCCAAAGGTGCAGTAAGATTGATGTCTAAAAATGATGCATTAATCTATGCAAAAGATAATATTAGGGTGAATTCTGTTCATCCAGGATTCATTTGGACTCCACTGGTAGAAGAAATGGGCAAAAATGATAGTGGTTTTAGAAAACATCTTGATAGTCTACATCCTATCGGACACGTTGGTGAAGCTATCGACATTGCCTATGGAATACTATATCTGGTATCAGAAGAATCAAAGTTTGTTACCGGAAGTGAATTGGTTATTGACGGAGGTTACACCTGTAAATAATATACAGCAGTATTTAAAATACGCAATACTTGGCTTTATTACAAAACATAAATTTTATCATAAACTAAACAAAAAAATAATGAAAAACTCGATTTTATACATAACAAGCATCTTTTTGCTGACTGCAACAATACTTATAAGTTGTCAATCATCAGATAAAAAAGTTAAAAACGCAGAAGATGATGTACAGGAGGCCAAAAAGGAATTGGCAGATTCTAAAATGGACTTGTACGAAGTACGATTAGATACGATTAGTAACTATGAGCAATTCAAAATAGAAGCTGAAAAATTAATTGTTGCTCAGGAAAAAAACATAGCCGACTTGAAGGCTAAAATTACCAAAGAAAAAAAAGGTGTTAAACAAGATTATGAAAAAACGCTTGTAGCGCTGGAGAATAAAAACAACGAACTAAAAAAGAAACTAACCGACTTTAAAGATGATGGAAAAGACAATTGGATTTCTTTTAAAAGCGAATTTAATCACGACATGGATGAATTGGGTAAAGCTTTTAAAGGATTGACCATAAATAACAAGCAGTAATCTTTGGATGTCTTATTAACAAAATAATAATATGATTTAATCAATTAATCATGAAAAAAACTCATTTTATAATAGTAATTATCTATTTAATAGGCATATACGCTTATGGACAAGATAATAGTAGCGATTCTCGCGAGTCAATGCAATTGGGGATAAAGATAGGTGCCAATTATTCAAATGTATATGACGAAAAGGGTGATGAATTTTATGCTGACCCAAAATTTGGTTTTGTAGCAGGGGGTTTTTTATCTATCCCTATCGGAAAATATTTGGGTTTTCAACCCGAAGTATTGTTTTCTCAGAAAGGATATAAATCAACAGGAAGCTTACTTGGCCTCGATTACGGGTATACACGCACAACAAATTACCTTGATATTCCTTTGTTAGTTCAACTAAAACCAACCGATTTTATAACTCTGTTAGCCGGCCCTCAATTTTCTTATCTAATGAAACAAAAAGATGTATTTGATAGTGATATTTTAAATAGTACACAGGAACAGGAATTTGAAAATGATAATATCAGGAAAAATGTTTTGTGTTTTTTGGGAGGTGTCGATTTTAATCTTGACCCACTTATATTAGGTCTAAGAGCTGGGTGGGACATTCAAGACAACAATGGTGATGGCACAACAACCACTCCCAGATATAAAAATGTTTGGTATCAGGTAACATTTGGATTCCAATTTTAACACTACCTCCAGTTTTAAACAGGAATAAAATAAATCGGAGTTTACATATACTCCGATTAATCCTAAAAGAATATTCACTTTAAAATTAAAATCATGGGAAATCTATTGTATGTTGTTGCTGTAATTCTTTTAATCGCTTGGGCGGTAGGCTTTATTGGATACAATGCCGGAGGCATAATACATATACTCCTTGTTGTTGCAATAATTGCAGTATTGCTTAGAGTAATTCAAGGAAAAAAAATTTTCTAAGTCCTAAAAAAATATTACTAAAAAAAATGAAAAATGAAAAACTCAATTATTAAATCAAACAAAATTGTTGTGTTGAGCTGCCTGTTTATTTTACTTGCCAGCACCAACAATTATGCACAGCAAACAAAAAACTCCGTATTTAAACAAGCTAATTATGCTATGGAAAATGCGAAAGTAATGCAAGCCGATATTCTATCTCCTATGGAATATGATAAAGCATTAGAATATTATCGAAGCGCAGAAGAAAAATTTGATAAACAAAAGGGGATTGAAAAAGTAGAAGCCCTTCTGACTGAATCTGTTAATTATTTCAACAGATCGGTAGATTTTAGCATTTCAGCTAAAACAATTTTTGCAAATTCACTAAATGCCCGTGAAGACGCATTATCGGCTGGGGCTAATTTATACGCTAAAGAATTGTGGCTCGATGCAGAGAAACAGTTTAGAGAAGCGGCTGAACAACTAGAAAAAGGCGACAGGAACGATTCGTACGAAGAATCTGTAAAAGCTATCACTATTTACCGGAAAGCTGAGTTATCGGCCATAAAAACAGATTTACTGGATGAAACACGGAACATACTAAAAAAAGCCGATGAAATGGATGTAGCCGATAAGGCTCCAAAAACACTTAAAAAAGCAAAAAGTCTGCTAGCCGAAGCCGAAAAGCAACTCGAAACAAATCGTTATGATATGGATTATCCTCGCACTTTGGCTAAACAAGCAAAATATGAAGCCAAACATGCTATCTATTTGTATAAAACCATAAATACGATGGAAAATAATAAACAGGAGTTGGAAGATGTAATTTTAGGCATGGAAAAACCGATTATTACCATTGCAGCAACAAGTGGATTTGTGGCAGAGTTTGACCAGGGTTTTGATAAGCCCAAAGATGAAATTGTTACTTATGTTAAAGACTTGCAGGAAAGAAACTATGTGCTTGGCGCAAAAAACATAGAACATAACTATATGATAGCGCAAAGAAACGCAAACATCAAAGTTTTGGTTAAAGAAAGAGATGCACTTAACAATGAATTCAAAATGGAGATAGGTAAGCGCACGGCAGAAATGAATAAAAAAATGCAGGAAATAGAAAACGAAAAGTCTGTTCTTACCGATCAGGTAAATTATCAAAACAACATTAATGAAAGATATATTTTGGTAAATCAATTATTCGAAAGTAAAGATGCATTGGTGTTTCGTTCTGGTAACGATGTTATTATCAGGATGCTGGGCTTTGGATTTGACGTTGGTAAATCCAATATTAAGCCTGAATATTTTAGCCTTTTAACAAAGGTCCAAAATGCCATAAATACTTTTCCTGAAAGCAATGTTATTGTACAGGGATATACCGATTCCTTTGGAAGTGACGATTCAAACTTGAAATTATCACAGGAGCGTTCCGATGCTGTTACAACCTATTTGAAAGCAAACATGACATCGCTTAACGCTGGAAATATTACTTCTGTAGGATTTGGTGAAAACAATCCAATTGCAAACAATGAAACAATGGAAGGTCGAAGCAAAAACCGCCGTATTGATATTGTCATAAAAAATGATAATTCCTTATTGGCCGGAGTACAATAATAACTCATACAGAAATTTCAAAACAATAGTTGGTTTCTCTTAAAACAGTTAGCCAACTGTTGTTTTCTAAAAATTAACAATGGAATGGGTGAATTAGGCAAATCAATAAAAGATTTGACAGTTGGAAACAAAAAAAAGCATTTGACTTTCATTCTTAAATTCAAAAATCATGAAAAATCTACTTTATGTAATAGCTGGTTTATTGGTTCTTATCTGGATAATTATGTTTAAACCTTCTTCAATGGTTCACTTATGGCTTGCAGCTGCTGGACTAGTTGTTCTAATCAGAGTAGTATTCGATAAAAAACTATCAAATAAAAAAAAGACTTAAATTATTTAAGATGAAAATCCCTAAAAAAAGACTAGGTGTTTGGCTGGATCATACCAGGGCTCAAATAATAGAAGAAAAAAATAGCTCTTATACTTCTTACGCAATGGAATCGATCTCTATACAGGGAGAAAAACAAAACTTTGGCATGGATGAAAGCCTGAAACATAATACTGAGCAAGACCAACTTTCAGATTTTTTTAAAAGGCTAAGTGAGGTTTTAAAGGGCTATACAGAAGTGCTATTATTTGGCCCAACCAATGCCAAAACGGAATTGCACAATTTATTAAAAGAAGATAGCCATTTTAATAACATAAAGATTGACGTTGAAACAACTGACAATTTAACGGAAAATCAGATGCATGCATTTGTAAAAGAACATTTTGAAAAAGTTGGTTGACCTCAATAAATATTCTCAAATAACTATATCCAAATTAAAAGTATAATCATGAATAAAAAAATATTAAAACACTTAACCGTAACAGGTTTTGCCAGTAGTTCAGATTTGTCTAATTGTGAAGTATTGGAAAAGGAACTTAATGAGGCAAAAGGCAGACTAAAGCTTTCTAAAAAGGATGTAAAAAATGCCAAGCAGAAATTAGACAAGGCATTGGAAGAGGTCATTATTAAAATAGATGCTAAGAAAAAAGAACTGAAAGAAACTCAGGATAGTTTGGGTGCTGATTCTGAATCATCTTCAGTTTTTAATGTTGAAAACATTAAATCAAAGTATGAAGAAACAATAGTTGCATTAGAATTAGGGAAGAATAAAATAAAGAAGAAGATTGAGGAATATAATGTAGAAGGACCAGAAAAATGGGACTCATTTAAGCAGAAGCTAAATCATGACTTTGAAGAATTAGGCATTGCTTTAAAGGGTTTTATGACAAAGTCTAGTACTATACATAAACAATAAAAAAAATATGGTTTTTGACCCAAACATCAATAAAACTGCCAATCATTCTTCTGGCAATCCTACAAATCAGATTAAAGTAAATAATACCGATAAATCTAACGAAACGACACAACAGCATAACGAAAGAAAATTATTTTTGAATGCAAAAATAACAGCAGTCACCAGTACCATTGAAGATAAGTTTTCTGAACTTTTTCAACTTTTGGAAGAATCACAGGAAACAATTCCCATGCATTCGAATCAGGGAGTAACACTACTTAATTTAAAAACATATCATAAAACTTTAACCAAACTGTTAAATAACTTTATTTTGGCAAGCCCTGATGGCTCAACGGCGAAATGAAATGTGGTGTAAATATGTATTTGACAAGAAACATAGAACGATTTCTTAAACTTAATACAAATGAGCATGCAAAAAGTATTAATTGTATTTGATTACGATCCAACAGTTCATAAAAGGCAAGAAAAATAGTTAACGAAATAACTAGAAAGTATGGAAAATTTAATCAATAAAAAGTATGTCAAGAACCATCAAAAGTCCCGGCAGAATATAAAACAGCAACTTTCGGTTCTTAACGGTATTTTAGAATCTATTAATAGTCCGATATTCTCTGTTGATGAAGATTATAAATATACCAGCTTTAATAAAGCGCATGCCACTGTTATGAAATTATTATATAATGCCAACATTGAGCTTTATAAGAACATGTTAGAATACATGACAGTTGAAAAAGACCGGAAAAAGGCAAAAATAAACCTAACAAAAGCTTTAAACGGCGAAAGCTTAATTGAAGAAGCACATTCAGGCGAAGATTTGTTATCTCGTTTGTATTTTGAAGTAACGCACAACCCAATTCACGACAATGACAACAAAATAATTGGTGTTGCAGTAATGACTAAAGATATTACCTCGGCCAAGAAATCGGAATTAAAGCTGCAAACTTCTGAAAAATCTTACCGCAGACTTTTTGAATCGGCCAAAGATGGCATATTGATTCTTGATGCCTTGACCGGACAGATAGTTGATGTAAATCCTTTCATAACAAAAATGCTTGGCTACAGCTATATGGAAATAGTAGGGAAAGAATTATGGGAAATTGGTGTTTTTAAAAATATTTCTGTTTCAAAAGATGCATTTATTGAATTACAAACCAAAAAATATATTCGCTTCGAAGACATGCCGTTGGAAACAAAAGACGGAAAGAAGATAAATGTTGAATTTATTAGTAATGTTTATCTGGTCGATGACAAAAAGGTTATACAATGTAATATTCGTGATATTACCGAGCGCAAAGTAAAAGAAAAACAACTATTAACTGCAAAAACAAAAGCAGAAGAAAGTGACCGTTTAAAAACTGCCTTCCTGCACAATGTTTCACACGAAATCAGAACCCCCCTAAATGCAATTGTAGGCTTTTCCGGTTTCTTAGACGACCCAGATTTAATACTAGAAAAACGAAAAGAATTCATCGATATCATTTTACAAAGTAGCGACCAGTTGCTTTCTATAATTGACGATATTATGAGAATTTCCTCTATTGAGTCCGAGCAAGAAGAAATTCAGGATAATCAAATCAATATCAACTTACAATGTAGGCTTATAAAAGATCAATTCTCTTCCAAAACTCCAGATAAGAATGTTACGCTTGGTTTTCGATCCACCCTGGCCGATGAAGAAGCAATTATTATTACCGATGCAACCAAACTAACTCAAATACTCACCAATCTTATTGATAATGCCCTTAAATTCACCCAACAGGGTTATGTCAATTTTGGATATACAGTTAAAGGCAGCCAATTGGAATTTTACGTTGAAGATTCTGGCATAGGTATTCCATTGGATATGCAAGATCTTATTTTTAATCGTTTCCGGCAGGTTGAAACTAGTGTGGCACGAAATTATGGCGGATCAGGTCTGGGTTTGTCTATTTCAAAAGCTTATGCTAAAATGCTTGGCGGTAAAATATGGTTAACTTCCGAATTGGATAAAGGTTCTGTTTTTAATTTCACCATTCCTTACAAAAAAGTAAATTCAGAAAAATTACTTGATATCCCCACCATTAAAGGATTAGATTTTGAATTTAAAAAGCCTAAAACACTTTTAATTGCCGAAGATGAAGACATTAGTTTTATGCTATTGGAAGAATTGTTCTCAGATTGGGGAATAAACATTATCAGGGCTATAAACGGCATCGAAGCCGTTGAAATTTGTAAATCTAATCCACATATTGATTTGGTGTTGATGGATATTAAAATGCCTGAGATGGATGGCTACGAAGCAACGATACGGATAAAAGAGTTTAAACCTAATTTATATATAATAGCCCAAACAGCATATTCATCCGAAGCTGATAAAGAAAAAGCCTTTGCTTGTGGCTGTTCCGATTTTATAAGCAAACCACTTAAACAAGAATTGTTACTATCTAAAATTAATGAACAACTCCTTATATAAAACAAATTAGTCTTTCGTAAGTTTTGTTTTGGCACCGACGTGTGAATGGGTATAATATGGTGGGTTATATGGATGTTTGTACATCTCATAGCATTAATTGGCTTTAGAAACCGCTTGGTAATTTTTTCTGACTGAATTTGGAATTATTTAACTTATGATAAAGCGCTACGTTTAATTATAAGGCCTTACAAGCGAAGTTAAATTACCCTATTTGGATTTATTAATTATGCTCATCAAAGTATCCCGACTAATGGGTTTAGATATAAAACTTTCACAACCAGCATCTATGGCTGCTTTTTTATCCTTTTCCAGTTTTTTGCCATTGCGGTTAAAACGCGGTTTTATTCTTACGCCCATTGCGCTGATATTAAAATATTTACAGCTATTTACACACCAAAACTTTCTTAAAGGTAATTGGAATTATAATCTTAATCCGAGAGGGGGGGTAAAAACTAATCTTCAAATTCAGTCTAGCCAATCCGTTTCAACCATCCTTGTAAAAGTAGATGATTTCGACCTTTCTTGGCAATCTTGTGATAATACTTGATTCGGGCTTTTTTGATTTCCCAAAACAAAACTTTAGGCTCATGAATATTGATAGCCGTTAGTGTGTTCCATCCGATAATACAGTCCATCTTTAAAGCTTCGTCAAAACATTGGTTTAGGCCACGTCATCGTAATTCACTCTTGCTCATTACTCAAACTCAAAATATCCTTCTTTGTCTACCTGTCAGAACCTTCTGCAACATTAAGCATTATACTAAAAGCGGCTCTTCGCAATTGATCGAGGGTTACTTTATCAACGCTATTACTTTTTAAAACAGAGTAATTGATTTATTAAAATGTTTAGCCTTAATATAAACATCCAATTTTTCGAAATCAAACGCTATAACAGCAACAGTTTGAGTGTGAGTTTTGAGAAACAAAATGAGTTTTGAATCATCGTAATT
>JBNKCO010000004.1:0-10194 GCA_050287785.1 Bacteroidales bacterium | reverse complement strand
CCTTCGTCTCATTAATAGCCTTGATCAACCACCAAGCTGGCCGCATTCAATTTAAGTTCTTTTGTATATTGTCTTCTTTCATACATTCCTCAACTCCAGTATTGGTAATTATCCTCAAATGGGTTTTACAAATCTATTAGATCATTTCACTTCTAGTAAAAACGCGATCAGATTGGACTATAGATCTAAAAGAGGAATACCCTAATTTGTATATTTTTACGACTAGTATCATATATACTGTTTCAGAACTATAAGTAAACGTGTATTGCCTCATGTCAACTGACATTAATGCTTATTTTACTTTTTTGTCCTGAAATTTTTAGACTATAGTTGCTATGAATTACAAACCCATAAATAAGTCACGTTTTAAAGATTAATGGGAGAGTATATTATGTGTTAGTTTTAGCCGATGAGCTTTTTAGTTTATTTACACTTTCTTCTCAAAACTTTTTAGAAAAAATATGTGCGGTATAACTGGAATATTAAATTTAATAGATAGGGAAGCTCCATCAAAAAATGAGCTAAATAAGATGATAAGAACTCTTGATCATAGAGGGCCGGATGATCATGGTTATTATATGGACAATTATATTGGTCTTGCCCACTCAAGATTAAGCATTATAGATTTACAAAGTGGTCACCAACCTATTCATGATGTTAGCAAACGAGTCTGGATAGTTTTTAACGGTGAAATTTATAATTACATTGAGTTACGTAAAGAATTAATAAATGATGGATATAGCTTTTACACTACCTCTGATACTGAAGTAATAGTAAATTTATATCTTAAATACGGAAAAAAATTTGTTAATCAACTAAATGGACAGTTTGCAATAGCCTTGTGGGACAAAAAAACTAATACTCTTATCCTGACGAGGGATAGAGTAGGGATTTCTCCTCTTTTTTATACACAAGAAAATGGTCGACTATTGTTTGGCTCAGAAATTAAAGCCATTCTCTCTGTTCTTAAACATTCACCATCACTAAGTCCATCATCATTAGATCAACTGCTTACATTTTGGTCACCAGTTGTACCGAATACTCTATTTAAAGATGTGTTCGAGGTGAAACCTGGCGAAATGACTATTGTCCATAAAGGTCATATTGAACATGAGAGATATTGGGAATGGGAATACCCCGCTCACTCTGCAAACGAATATCTCCAAGGATCGGCCGAAGAGTTAGCTGAACAGCTGCACGATAAACTTGTAACAGCAACACAGATCAGGTTAAGGGCTGATGTGCCTGTTGCGGCTTATCTATCTGGAGGTCTTGATTCTTCAGCTCTTGTATCTATTATTCACCATCACAGTGATGCTCCTTTAAGAACTTTTTCTATTGGTTTTGAAGAAAAGCGATTTGATGAATCTTCCTACCAACAGAAATTAATAGCACATTTGCAAGCAGATCATAGTAGTATTAATTGTAGACACGGTGATATTTCTAGTATTTTTGAAAAAGTTATTTGGCACACAGAGTCGACAATTTTACGTACTGCACCAGCGCCAATGATGTTGCTTTCTAAGCTGGTCAAAGATAACAATTATAAGGTTGTGCTAACAGGTGAAGGAGCCGACGAAGTATTTGGCGGCTACGATATTTTTAAAGAAGGAAAAATTAGACAGTTTTGGGCTAGAAATAAAAATTCTACTTTTAGACCTCTTCTGCTTAAAAAATTGTACCCTTATTTAGATATAACAAAATTAACTTCTCGAAGCTATTTAGAAGCTTTTTTTGGGGTTGGGCTCGACAATCCAGGATTAGCATATTTTGCCCATTTGCCCAGATGGGAAACAACCGCCAAGATAAAATCATTCTATTCAAAATCTTTTAACAATTCACTCAGTGATAATGCTATCGAAAAAATTCAATCTTCATTGCATGAAAACATAAGTAAGTGGCACCCATTCAATCAGTCACAATATGTTGAATCTCGATCATTAATGGCGAAATATTTATTATCATCTCAAGGTGATAGGATGTTAATGGCTAATTCAATCGAAGGAAGGTTCCCGTTTCTTGACCATAATGTTATAGAGTTTGCTAATAAATTGCACCCTAAGTTGAAAATGAAAGTATTAAACGAAAAATACTTATTAAAAATGGCAATGAAAAAATATTTACCTGATGAAATTGTGAATCGCCATAAACAACCATATAGAGCACCTGATATATCCTCTTTTATGCATGCAAATCCACCATCGTATATAAGCGATTTACTATCAGAGTCTGAAATAAAAAATAATGACTATTTTGACTCTAAAAAAGTAGGGATTTTATTGAAAAAAATAAAATTAGGTCGCGCAAATGGATATAAAGATAATATGGCTTTCATGGCTATTCTGTCTACACAAATGTTGCATCATCTTTTCATTAAAAATTTTGCTGATTACTCGTGGAAAAATCAAATGTAACACATAGCCTTCTAGGCAGTTACTTATCTAATACATATTCATATAGATCGTATTTATCATTATAGATCTCACGCTCTATGTCTTAAACACTCATCAAAAGCTATCATTTAAAAATCAATTAGATATAAATGTAGTACCCTACGTCGGCTCATGAACGCAGTATGGCTACAAAAATATTGCTGAAACTGCCGAATAAGCGATCAATAATATCCAGAGACTAACCTCACCTCTGTTTGAAATAAAATCTGAGATCAAAACCAGTAGAGCTAAACAAGTCATTTCCCAGAGCCAAAGAGGGTATTACCTGCTTGTCCAGTAGAATACTGGCTGGGTGCACTTACATTTTAAGTGTCATCGAAATATAATAAAGATATCACCAATGCCTGAGAAATAAAACAAAGCACATTCACAATTTTATGTTGGTCATGAACAGTAGGCGGTCGAAAAAAAATCGAGTGGAGCACGCGATAAAGCTTCTTGTCTTTAAGAGGAATAGTTTACTGACTGTTCTATAAGGTCAATTCAACGATGGCTTGTGCCATACTCGATTGGGTCAGGGTAAATGAAATTACACCCTCAACTACTTAAACTGAACTTCACTAAGAAATCTCCAAACAAAGGAAGAAAATTGTTTGTTGCCCTGGAAAATAGAGTCAGGCTAGAGAATAAGATGGGGTTAGTTGGGAGTTTACAATTCAGGGTATTCGAAGACTATCCTTTGTCACGAAATTTGACGGGGTGCGCGATACGTCTAACTTGCCGCATAGGCGTTTGATTTAATAACTTGATCTAACAGGAATAATAAAAATTTTTCTGCAATATACCGACTGCCTAATTCATTCAAATGCCCACCGTCGGTAGAATAAACTTCAGCTAATGAAAAATAAGTTTCACCATTTTCCTTGAATTGTCTTCTACTTCCATCAGGTAAAGTGGACTCAAATTTTGCGATATCAAAAACTATGCCCTCTTTAGCATATTCTTTAATTAGCAGCTTGTTGTATTGGTTTCGGGTGATATTATCCTCAACGCCATTTAATGGTTTTCCGATAATTTCTTTTATCCAGGCTTTCCAGCCAGACTGAATAGTTCTGAGTGGAACAGTAAAATGGACCACCAAAATATCCGGGTTTTTCTCTTTTATTTCTTCAATAGTTTCTTTGTAGCGAGTGAAAACCTTTAAAACATTGGTGCTTTTTTTGAAGTCAACATAACAAAACTTTAAAGCAGCAATTTCAGTACCACCTAAAATACTGTTTTGGAGCTCTGACTGGAAGTCTTTAAGTTTTAAATTTGGTTGACCGTTTTCCCCAACTATTTTATGGGCGAAGACAGGGGCGTCAAGAGTCTTTAAATCTTGACTCTCTTTAATATTAAATTCTAGCCATGGATAATCAGTCTTGAGTAACTCGATACCATGAATAATATTATTACCAACAGATTGATGACCAAAGAATATTTTCTTACTTAATAAAAGGTTCCATTTTTCTTTAGACACATCACCTATGGTCATTATGTTTTCACCACTAGCTGTTAGAGAGTTTGAAAAACCAAAAAATATAATGAGCATTAATATTTTATTCATAGTAATACCTTACTTTCTAACGATGTCATTTTCACCTAATAATAAGTTAATTCAAAAATAATCACATAAGATTATCTAACAATTGCAAAGTAAATTTTAGCCGTCAACCGTATTTGAAGACATAGTTAAATATTTGGTCATTTTACGTTTATTCTCTATATCTTTATAAACGTACTCGGCCTTATCTACACTGATGTTTAGCTCACTTGCTAATTCAGAAACCTGTTTACCATTTTTGTGACACCATAGAGCTACATCCATGTCAGCATAAGATAGTGCGAAATAAAACTCATCCTGACCCTGAGCCAAAGAATAGGTATCAGTTGTAGGTTCTGCATTACAGATATCTGGAGGCAGACCTAAATGCCTGGCCATTCCATATACCTGAGACTTATATAAATGTGCGATAGGCTTAAAGTCAGCCGATCCATCTCCATTTTTCACAAAGAAGCCCTGATCATGCTCGAGTAAATTAGGGGTACCTATGTCAGCATAATTCATCCGATCTGCGTGGAAATATTCGATACTTTTTCTCATTCTTTGCTTATAGTTTGTTGCAGCAACAACCTGTAAATACTGGTGGTATTCCATTCGCTTAGAAGTAATTTCACCATCTGGATTTTCCACTACTAACTTAAAGTGGTTATACTGCCCATCAAGCCCTCCATCAATAACTATTTTATTTTTCCAGCCTTCGCCATAATCAGGATAAATTTCTTTGATTGCATTATCGCGCCACTCATAGCACCCTAGGGCTGATAAAACATCCGTAATGTTTTGATCTATAGTTTCACAACCTAGATATTTTGAAAGTTCGCTTGATCTATCTCCCGTATCGGAAGAGGAATCTGACTCAGGTAAACGTAATAATAAAACACGTTTGACCCCAACAGCTTTGACAGCGAGAGCTGCAGAAACCGAGCTATCAATGCCACCCGAAATTGCGACAACAAATCCACGACGATGAGCAACCGTACGCAGATAATCCTTCATCGCTTTAGTAATTCTAGTAACTTCTTTCTCGTAATCTATATTTATAATTTGATCGTTTAATATTGACATCATTTCTCCTTAACACGACAGAAGAGTGCGTTTAATCTTACCTGAGGAAGTTTTAGGCAACGAATTAACAAACACAACTTTTTTGGGAATTTTATAACTTGCTAAAAACTGCTTACTAAATTTTTTAATCTGATTTTCGGTGATTTCAGAACTGTTCTTAACAACGAATGCTTTCACATACTGCCCCGATTGAGAATGATTACAACCGATAACAGCACATTCTTCAACGGAGGCATGTCCAAGTAAGACTTCTTCAATTTCATAAGGGCTTACTCTATGTTCAGAGATTTTAAGGATTTCAGTTTGGCGCCCTACAATATATAAAAAGCCATCAGAATCCTTATACCCCATATCACCTGTATGCAACTTTCTATTGATTAACACCTGTGCTGTAGCTTCAGGGTTATGCCAGTAACCCTGCATAACATTTTCACCCTGAATACAAATCTCTCCATGATCACCTGGAGCACAAATTTTACCATTGGCATCTTCAATAGTAATAGTGACTCCATCAACACCTATACCTACAGATCCAAGCTTTTCATGAAGGTGCTGGTATGGCAAATAAGAGATTCGTGCAGAGGCTTCCGTCTGACCATACATAATAATAAACTTAACATCTGGTAACTTCTGAGCTATTTGATCAATAAAAGTTTTAGACAGTGGGCCTCCAGCCTGGGTCATGTAACGGAGAGAACTTAAATCAAAATCGTTAAAGCTGGTTTTCTTTAGTAAAGAGATATAAATAGTTGGGACGCCTGCAAATCCAGTACACTTCTCTTTCTCAATATGCTTAAGTATTTCATTGGGGTACATTACCTGATTAAGGATAATCAGGGTGGCACCTGACACTAGGTGCGTATGTAAAATTGAGTTGCCAAATGAATAGAAAAAAGGCAACACACATAGAAATACATCATTATCAGTTATACTAAGTGAGTTAATTATTGCATGAATATTGGTACTAAGATTTTTATGCGAAAGAGTAATTCCTTTAGGGTTACCCGTGGTACCAGAGGTATAAATTATGGTAGCGACATCATCTTCTAGTATCGAGTCTGGAAAAACGTCAACATTTCCTGATGAAATATTTTGACCATTTATCTCAACAAAACCTGCCTCAGTACTTAAAGAAAATACAGGTACTTTTTCAATATTCTGTTTTAATTTACGGCTAAATAGTAATATGCTTTCACTATTAGAGACCCAATTGACTATTTCATGAGGGCTTGCAAAAGTATTCAAGGCGACAGGAACCAGCTCTGCTTTCCAACAAGCATAGTAGGCGACAATATAGTCTATCGAATTAGGTAAATGTATACCTATTCGATCCCCTTTCTTCGCGCCCTGTCCAATTAGCCAGCCTGCAACTATAGTTACATGCTTAGATAAATCTTCATATGTGATATCTCTATCACCATCCTTAATAGCAATTTGGAGTGGTTGCTTTGTTACTATTTTTTGAAAACTGCTGAACAGTAGTTCCATAAGTTAACTTTGTTTGCGTTCAATGAAATTTATAATCCTATTAATTGAATCGAGATTCTCTGGAGTCATATCTTCATCTTTAATGCTAATTGAACATTCTTCTTCAATGAATTCGATAACCTCCAGAATTCCGGTTGAATCGATAATTTCCTTTTGAATAAAAGAGTCATCATCACCTAATTCATTCTGATCATCGCTGAATAAAAAGTTCTCTAATACATACAGTCTGAGTTTTTCTTTAAACATATTATTTTATTTTCACTAATTAGTTAATAAATTCTTCTATTTAGAATTACATTGATAAAATTATCATGTATAACATATTTTTTTACACTTCTAAGTCTTTCCTGTTATGCTTTGTTAATTAGCATATCAACTTGTTTGTACTCAAATCACTGATTACTCTTCACAACTTTCTTTAACTAATAACCGAGGAATCAGAGTATCTTTGAGACACATCAGAACATTGATATCCAGAGCGTTATAGGGTTGTTTTTATCTGTTTAAAACGTTCTTAGGTATTTGGTCCTATACATTTCTTAATGCATGATTTTTCTTCGAAATTTCCCTTCAAAATTTATTATTTCAATTTCATAACAAACGTAAAAAACTGGTTATCTATAAAAACATATCATCCTTTAGAAATAGATGTTATCAATAAATTGTAACCTTAAAACGAAAGTTGATTACCAGTAATTATGGTCTTAGGTTCTAAAGCAATTGTTATATTAAAACATTATACTTCCTTGTATATAATGTAAAATTATTTGATACTCTGTAACTCTAATTGGCAATAAATTTCATTTTGTATATCTTATTAAAGAAATCAAGAGCAGATGAATTATACGGTGCTTTTATAACAGTCGTATAGAGTGTATTATCTATTTTTCTAAAAGATTGTGACCGAGTGCGTGTTTTAGATATTGATTAAAATTTTTCCGTAAAAAATCATATGATGGTTTAGTATGCCACTTGCTAAAGTCCAAACCATCGAAATAATTGCATTAGCCCTGTCATAACGTTGGAAACCCTCTAATTCAAATTAGGTAAACCATAGCCTCAGGTGGTGAGACACGATAGGGCGGCTCCTGTTACAGATTGGTAAGTTTCGCTACTAAGCCACATTCTATGTCGAATAAATAGGTAAGGTATCCAATTGGTCATAAGACAGAATTAGTAACGCTTGGTTTCTTAACTTTATAGATACTCTCATTACTATCCAGGTTCAACACCAATATAAAATGACCACGATACCGATTCCTACAGGAATCGAAATGAAATGCATCAACATTGTATGAGCCTCACATTTTATATCGAAGCTGGCCTTACTGGTGCCGGAACCGAAGGTCAGCACACGGTTTCACGGTGTTTTTGCACCCAACAGTAAGCTGCAGGCAACACTCAAATAAGCAAAATGAGGGAAAGGAGAACATAGAGGTGATTTATAAGAAGACAAAACTCTTGATGAACGATGATTGGCCATGATTTGGGCTCAGTGGTTAAAAAGAGTGTTTAGCATTGATGCAGAAATCTGCTCTTCTCGCGGAGGTTCAGCAAGGCCATCTCCTGTATCGAAGATCAACAGGTCATTGACAAAATTTTCTCCTATCTTATGAATAAGGACAAGCTACCACATCCTCCCGATGCTTCGCCAGAAACCAGAATCTCTCCGCAAACGAACATATTCGGCTAACATCAGTAAACTTGTATGAATTTATTGGCTAAAACAAAAAGGTGGCAGTAGGTTGTCTTATGTTTTTCTGATATTTACTCGAAAATGACGCATGAAGGCGTGCAAAATTCGTGGGATTATCTGGGATCCTGCGGATATCAAAGTAAATGAGAGATTATTGGATGATATTTCACAGCTTGTAAGCTGAAAGTCTGGAACTTTACTTTCCTCTTACCTTAATAAAACACCTAGAATTGATCGTATCAGCTGCCATGTACTCCTTCCGTGGATTTGATAACAATCTAAAGGAACCTATTAAAGTAAAACTGTTTAGAATTGACACTCTTAAGCCTGGAAGTCGATCAATTGGAAATTATTGTGAATAGAGCTGTTTTCACACAACCTTTGCCATTAGCGGACAATTTCACACATAACCAAGTTATTCTGCTGTAGTATATTGGGAAGTACTGAGATCTTCACCTCCCGGTTTTGTGTACGCTTGAAAATACGATGATATTTTGAGTAGTCGAACAACAGTTAGGCAATATTGGGGATTAAGGTTGAAATTAGGAGTGACGATCTAATACCGAGAGAAAAATTTGATCTTGATATAGGAATATAGAGCTTTATCCCGCTAATGCTTTCTCTTTGTTAGCCGGAGCGATCAGGGCATTTACTATTTACTTTATTTGACAAGGAAACCTCAATTGAAAGAAACAACACTCTTACTGCCTTGGCTATTGATTGGCTTATTTGCGCTTTCCGGATGCGGAGAACCTAGTCATATTAGGTCGACTCCCGTTGACAATACTGTGCCTGATACGGGTACAGGAACAGGAACAGGAACAGGAACAGGAACAGGAACAGGAACAGGAACAGGAACAGGAACAGGGGAAATGATCTTTGGATATGAGGCAGCAAATGCTTTCGCTTCGATTCCGGAAAGCGCTCTTGATAATGCACGCACCAATTTACGGATCTTCTACGGACATCTATCCCATGGCGACCAAGTTATAAATGGTATGGACAAGCTTATCGGTGAACTTGGATCGGCCTATGAGTATAATAGTAATTTTTTAACAGAATATTACGGATCCTGTGACCCTCAGCGCGAGCCTATCGACTGGGCCGCAGTAACGCGTGAGCAGTTAGCAACCCAAGACTTCAATGTTGTGATGTGGGCATTTAGCAGCAACTTGGGACAACCTTCTCGCGGAGGGACATCCGCTTATGTACAAGGTTACTTGGCCGACATGCAGGAGCTTGAGGCGGATTTTCCTGATGTCACTTTTGTGTACTTCACCGGCCCTGCAAAGGTTGAGGTTAGCCTTGGCCCGGAAACAGCTGAGCACAATAAGATGATTCGTGATTTTGCTGTTCAAAATAATCGTGTATTGTTCGATTTTGAAGATCTTGAACTCACCGACCCCAGCGGCATGCGATACCCAGAGGGAACGGATGCATGTGAATGGTGCAGCGACTGGTGCGCTGCTCACCCAGCAGATTGCAATGCTTGCGTCTCCTGCGGGAGTGGGTGTGAAGCCTACAACCACACCCACAATTTTCAGTGTTATCGAAAGGGGCAGGCGTTTTGGTATCTTGTTTCACGGCTTGGAGGATGGGCAGGCTGACTCGAGAATAGTGAGGCAGTAAATCTTCAGTCTACTTCCTACACCATATCCTGAATGCCTTGGAGACTGGCACCCACTGGAGTCCGACAGTTACAAGAGAATTGTTGAGAAGAAGATCAAGATACGTCATGCCAAGCGCGGCCGTCCTCACAAGAATCCGGCTTAGGCGACCAAACTGAACCAACTCAAAATTTCTCGATCTGTAGTAGTTCAGACCCGATCTGACAGTTACCGGATTTTAGAAGTGACTGTCAGGTCAAACTTAGTTTAATAATTTTTTCCTGCTAGATTTTCTTGCCATTGATGAGTGTTTCCGTCGTTGTTCTACCGCAGCGTATTTTA
>JBNKCO010000003.1:0-124559 GCA_050287785.1 Bacteroidales bacterium | reverse complement strand
AATGTGAACAGTTGAGTAATATCTGACCAGCTCAAGGCCCTGTTGTAAATGCGTACTTCATCAATAGAACCATTGAAGAAATAATCCCCATCGGCCCATTTTCCAATGTTTAACTCAGATGAGCTGGTCAAATCAAAATTCGTACCTGAAACATCCCAAGAAGTTTGCTCCAGAGTATCCAGATATATGGTAGCTAAATTATCTCTATCAACGGTTACACATAGCAGATGCCAATTAGGATCATTAACCCCAAAAGGTGCAAATATAGGGACTTCAACTGTACCTCCTTTTATGGTGAAGTAGGGTTGGTCTCCTGACAATCCCAGCATAAATCCATTTTCTCCATTTCCTCCATTAGCAATTAAAGCTTCATAGCCTGCAGATTGTAAGTCTGAGTCTTTAAACCAAAGAGAAATCGAAAAGTCTTCATCTTGTTTAAACTCATTCCATGCTTCATCTCCATAACTAATATAGTCATCTTCTCCATCAAAAGAGTAGGCACTGTTTGCATTACCCAAACTGTCGGTAATAAGGGCAGCTCCATTTGTTACTATTCCATGGTGGGCATTCGAACTCTGGTCCTGCGCATTGCCATCAAATGGCCAATAGCCTATGTAGTCGTTTAAATTATCTTGTGAATGCACTGCTGGAGTTACTGCTAACAGTATAACAAACAATGATATAATAATATGGAGAGTGTTCTTTTTCATCAAATTGGAGTTTATTGAATTTCTAATAAATAAAATAACGAGTTTATATTATTATGGTTAATTATAGTCATACCTATTAATAATAGTGATAGATATAGCTATAATGAAAACCAGTATTTTCAAAACTAATAAACGAATAATAATTTACGTTTAGAGAAATAAAGCTTTTCAGCTAACTTTTGTTGGCTTGCAGTTGAAGCGTCATTAATTAATCCATCTACCAGATGGTGAAATAAAAAATACTCTTTTAATAACATGAGATGTAAAGGTTTTATGTGCAAAAAAAATTAACATAAACAAACTATAACAATATTCTAATTAAAGATTTCTAATATCTTGTCTTAAAAAATATAGGTGCTACAAAGGTATAAAAAAAATTGAGATCACAATTTTTTTTTAGTTAATCCCCTCAAATTATTGAAGTACTTAATTGGAACAAGGGCAGGTACATAGCTATTAGAATAAGTAACACCATGCCGCCAACACCAATAATTAAAAGAGGTTCCAGTAAACTTCCCATTTGTCCGGTTTTATATTTTATTTCTTCAGTATACTGTTCGTATAAACGCTTTAGGATATTTTCCAGTTTCCCGGTCTCTTCTCCAACTTTAATTAATGAGACTAACTGAGTATCGAATATAGGGTATTGCTGCATACTTTCGTTAAAGCTTTTGCCATGGGTCAAATCATTTTGTATTCCTTCCAAAGCTTTGTTTAAGGGATAAAAACGAATCATCTTTTCTATTAGTGATAAAGCTTCAACAATTGGGGCGCGTGAGGCAACAAGTAATTGTAGAGTATTGCAAAAACGCGATAAATATATTTTTTTTGCAAGCCCCCCAAATATTGGAGTTTTTAGTAATAGCGCTGTACTGAATTTCCGATAAAACTCGTAGCGTTTAATGTATTGTACAGTTAACACCAATGCAACAATTAAAACTAAAACCTTAAAAGCATTTTCTGAGAAAAACTTTGAGACATCCATAACCTTTTGGGTGATTGCTGGCAACTCTCCTCCAAAGCGCTGGAAAACTCCTACAAACATGGGAACAATAACATTTAACATAAATGCAACTGCGCCAACAGCAACTGATAAAACTAATATAGGATAGGTCAGGGCTCCGGTTATCTGTCTTTTTTGTTGGAGTCGAGTTTTATAATGCTCGGCCAATTCATGAATAATGGTATTTAATGTACCGCTCTCTTCTCCAATCATAATGCTATAATATTCATATCCAGAAAAAGCAGATGTTCTTTGCATGGCTACTGAAAAGCTCTCTCCTTTAATTAACATATCGAGAAGTTGCTCATAAGTGGCTTTTGCCTTTTTGCTTTTTTCTTGCTTTACAATTATCTCTAGTGAAGATGCCAAATCAATCCCTGAGTTAATTAGTACAGAAAGCTCGGAGTAAAATCGTTCCTTTTTTTTGTCAGAAAGTCCTTTACGACCGAAAGAAATGTCTTTTTTTAGAAACTCCATAATTGGACTTTCCTTGGTGGAAGATTTCTTCTTTTGTCCCTTTTTTATGTTGTTGATGTTTACTGACATGCTTGGCTTGTTATTTCTTTAAAGGTTTAAAGATTACTTCGTCGTTCCAACTATCAATGACGAATGCTTAATTTTTTCTTTTGTGAAACTTCGCGAATTTATCATCGTAAATCAGAGAGAAATTTCTTTTTCATTCGTTCCTCCAATATTCTTCATATTTCATTTTTGATGTTTGGTTTTTGTTAAAAGAATAGGTTCTTTTTCGGTTGTTATGATCAGTTATTTGTAATTCGAAACTTTTAATTGTTTTGTTAGAACCTCGATTATACTCCGGGGAAAACAATAGCTCTTCGCATTTGAGCGTATCGCTGTTTTCTTCCTGAATACGGACAATATAGTTTACTGCAAATTCATAATCTACATTTGTTCCCAAAACACTCATGAAAGTTGTGTTGCCTTCGTTAATTTGAATACTTGCAGCGCGGTCAATATCATAAGTCAAGAGGCTTTCCATTCTTAGAACTTGCAATTCATATTCAGACAAACGGGTTATCTGAGAAATATATCGGTTAAAAGCATTGAAGTATAGGAATGTTAGTGATACTACAATTGCAGATAAAAGAATTACAAAAAGCAATTCTAAAAGCGTAAAACCTTTAATCCAAATCTTCCTATTAATTGCCTGTGTCTCTATATGTTTGCTTTTATTCGTCAATTCAGGTGTATTAATTATTGCTTCCTTTAAAACCCATTAGCTGTCTTTCTGTAAAAACAACCTTGCTAAATGCTATTTGTTTTTGCCTGGCATCAACTACTTCTAATTCAACGGTTATTAAGCTGTTACTTTGCTCTTGTTTTATTGTTTTAATTAGTGTGAAACCCCCAAATTCTTCTTCACTATCCAATAGTTTTTTTTCTGTTAGAATAATCAATAATTCATTATTAATTAACTCGTTTGCTTTATTTTTAGCCTGAAGCGATGGGACTATGTTTAGCTTGGTTAAAATTGTAAATGCCATTGCAATTGCCATTACTAAAATTACAAGAGCAATAACTGGCTCTACTATAGAACCTTTAATCCAAAGCTTAATATGTTTACTAGTCTTCTGCATTAGTTTAAAAAGTCAATTATTCCTTTCTCGTAAGCATTTAAAAATATCTGAGGGGTTATCATTTCTTCCATTTGCTTTTGCGGCTCTACAACAGCATTGAGCAAGTGATTTTCGTAATAACCACGTAGTGTTTTTAGTACAAAGCGGTTTAAGTACATCGCCCCGTAAACCTCTCCCTGATGACTAATGCTGCCACTGCAATAAACAACTCCATGAACAGTTGTTCCTTCCTTTAGATTTAGTTCTGCATCTACCCCATCTCCCATACCTGCTATGCATAATAGACCTCCCTCTATCCGGGAGCCTTTTTCCAGATAGCCAAAAACCTTTGTTCTTTCAGGATTGTAAATAGCTGCAAAAGACGGGTATTGCAAATCTGCATTTTTATCTATTAGTAATGAGTCGCTTGCAAGAATTTGTAAAGAGCCTTGAAATTCTGGTTCAACAATAATAATTGGAGCTATTGCTATTATATTAGATGCTTCAAGAGTTTTGGATATGTAAATAGCTGAATCTGACTTTATAATTATTTTTCCGGATAAGCTAATATTTGCCAACCTTATTTCCTTATTACTTTCAAATACTAATATGTCTTTCTTAAAGCTCTGCTGGATTTTTTCTTCGCTAAAAAGACTTGAAAGATTTCCCAGGCTGTCTTGTCCATTGTAATTCCCATTATAAGCGTTGGATATCCAACTAAGTAACTCAGCAGAAACTTTCGGAAGCTCTTTTTTACTTGTTTTCTCTGCTCCATATATTAATGAGCTACCACTATATGGCACTCCATCAATATATACACTACGAATTCCGAGAGCTGGTAAATAGGTGTTTCCAGAAAGTCTTGTTTCTCCGGCAATAGAAAGGTACTTGCCCTTATCTGCTAAATATAGGCCTTGTTGCTCTTCCTGAAATAAATAGTTCCCTGTCAAAACACTCTTAGTATAGTTTAATTCCTTCCATTCAGACTTGGCGGAAACGATTGAAAATCCACCCCATTGTTCTTGTTTAATTGAGGTTTTAACATTCTCATAAATGGAAGATTGTAATTCTTGAAATTCAGCATTCTTTTCATTGGACTGATTTACCAAAGAAAGATTAATAGCCCCATTATTGCTATCGACAAGTTTTTTTAGATGTTGGTACTTTAATACTTCAATTTGACTGAAATAGCTATTACTAATAAAAAGCAATAAGATTACAGAAACAACAAAGCTTATAAATACAACCAGATAAAGGGCTTTAGCGGGGAGGTGCTTTATGTTGAAAAGTCTGTTCATTTATTCTTTCTCGCAGATAAACGCTGATTTGAGCGCAGATTTAATCACAGATTTTTATAAGTTGTTTACTATTCGTGTTATCGAATTATTTAAAGAAACTAAGAGGTTCCCCAAATGTCATATGAGATATCATTCTCTTTCATTCACAAAAATATACCTAATCCTCTTGCCCATCCGCCTTAATTTTCAACTCGCTCAGAGGGTACCTGATTTACTAATATAGAATCATTAACGACCTTTTCATCCTTATTAAATAATGATTTGCGTTGCTTTTCTTCTTTTACAACCAATTCCCCGTTTTTATATTCCTTAATATCAATGATTTTACCGGTTTCATTATAACTTAATAATTCGCCATCCAGTTTTCCCTTCTTATAATTCATTATCTGCTTCAGCATGCCATTTGCGTTCCACCTCTTCCAAACGCCTTCTTTTATTCCTTTGTCGAATTTTCCCTTTGTAATTAAGTTCATTTGATTATTAAAAACCAAATATTCTCCGTGCAGAAGTTCTCCTGTATAGCCTCCCATATTATGGCTGAGCACACCCTTATTATGCCAGAAATAGATAATTGAAAAGTCTACTTCAATGTTTTCCTTTTCAAGTAAAACATTTGCTCTCACAAGCGAGTCTTCGTATTCGACTATTACTTCTTTGGATATTGGAAGCAGATCAATCTTCTGGGCATTTATAGTTGCAATTAATATAAATAAGGAGATTATACTAAATAGATTTCGCTTCATAGCTGGTTTATTTTTTAATGGTTTTTATCTCTTCCTGGAATTTAACCTGTACTGAATCAGGATATAGATTTAATAAATGTAAATCTTTTCTTGTTTCTCCCTCCCTGAAAAGATAAGAAGATTCTCCAATTTGTATAAGGCCTAATTCTTCGTTTGTTTTATCATTTAATATTATTCCGCTAAAAACTATCTCAGGCCATACAATAGCAGGCTTCGTTGGTGGAGGAGTTGCTTGCCTAATTCTTCTTCTAATACCAGAACGGGAATTATTTTCAACTGCTTTTGGTCCTGCAGTAGTTGAAGCCACATAACCTCCCTTCAAAAAAGGATCTTTGTAATTAAGCTTCAAGGTATAAGATGAATCAACTAACGAAAAAGTGCTGTCGTTTTGAAAAGCCAAGAGACCGGAATCTATTGGATCGACACCTTTAACATGATCAAATATCTGATACACAATTGCACCCCATACTATTACAACAAGGCCAATAAGCAGATATGTTGTTTTTTTATTTCGCATCAAAATAAAACTTGGTTATTGAAGTTGATTGCCCAATATTCCCTGCTGCATCGAAGGATCTTACTTGTACATAATAAAATCCAGAACTATATTCCTGAAGTTTATATTGGTTTGTTGATAAAACCTTAAGCTCTTTGAGGTTTTGACTGAAAGCAGCAGAATCTTTGGATATCAAAATACTATCAGTAATTGGGGCTAAAGAACTAACAGGATGACTCCAAACTATCTTAGGATCCACTGAGGAAATTGTATCTCCATTGTATTGAGGTTTGGTATATTCAGGTATACCTGGAGCTGTTCTATCAATAGTAATCGTTCTGATAGAAGCACTATTAGTTATAGATTCATCGTTTTCTGCCTTCACACCCCAAGCATATACTCCCTCATCAAGTGTAAAACTAAAACTGTTTTCGGAAGTAGTTTCAGAAGGAACAGCTAATTCGCCGTTCCAATCATTATGTTTGACACTTATGTGATATTTATTCGCGTAGGAAATTTTTTCCCAAGTAAGTTTAATTTCCTGCAAATTTGAGTAATCGTCATTCTGAGGACTTACTAATTTAACTTTTTGATTTGTTAAATCTTGAGTAGGATTAATTGTAATATGTCTAATGTAATATTGAGTAGCACTCGAATAATTAAAAGCACTCACTGCCCAGTCATATTCACCAGCAGGTAGCGATAACATAAATTTATTGTCTGTAACATTTGTGTCAGCGATAAGTGAGACTATTGAATCCCATCTTGGACTCACAATTATAACATTATATCTTTCAGCATCAGGAACACGATCCCACCAAAATGTCTGAAAAGAAACCTCGGTTGTCAGGTTATCCACTGGTGCTACCAAAAAAACATCTGAATTGGAAATGTCAGGTTCTGTTATTATCGCACAGGCTGATAATAACACGAATAATGGTATGAGTAATTTTTTATTCATTATTGCTAATATTTTGAAATATCAATTCCAGAAAAAGTTCTTCCCTTTTGGTTTTGCGATTAATTTCTGAGTAAAAGCTGAGGGAAATAATTTTGCCAAAATCAGCCTTAGTCTCTAAATAATTAATAAGCCTTAATAAGTTTTTAAATCCACCTCTAACAATTATTCTATTCGATTCTATTGTAAAAGTATTGTTGGTGAATTGGTGAATTTCCGGATAATTATATACAGTTAATCTATTTCGGCTACAATATTTAGCTATTTCTTCAAGAATTCGATCCCTCGAAGTATTTTCCTTAAACGACAGTATTTTAAACTGATTGTCTATTTGGTTTAGCTTCTTACTAATAGCCTTAATTTGTACCGGTGCTGTGGAAACAGTTTCTAATACAGCTTCTTTTTCTTTACAAACCTTTTTAAGTTCAAAGGTTGGTTTTAAAGCAATTTTAAATACCAGAATAAATGATATAACCACAATTCCAATGTAGAGTAACACTTGCTGTTTATATGTCAGGTTATTTATCATTTCTTTATCTCCAGTTCAACTAAGAATTCACCTTTACCAGATTCTTCATTTCGGCTATAATTCATGACAATAACTTCTTTTGTCCACTCCAGATTTTCTAATTTATTAATCCACTGATTAAGAATAAGACTCGAACCAGCTACTCCTGCAATCACAATTTTGCGTTGCACTTTTATAGCTTCCTTCTTCTGAATTTTTCCATCAAGGGGATTAATATCTAATTTGCTAAGAGTTATCTTCGATGGAACAGTAGCTGCAATTTCATCAAGGAAACAACTATAGTAGGTTTTATTATTTCCGATATATTCTATGAAAGATTCTTTTACTCTCAAAATGGTTTCCAAAGAATCGCGCTTAGCAAGAATACCAGAATTCAATTGTAATTGACCAGTTATTTGCGCTTCCTTTTTTCGCAACGAGTCAAAGGTTAAGAAGTTGATGATTAATACTAAAAAAACCACTCCAAGTACCAGGTATTTTGTTTTAGAGATGATTTGTTTAAATTGATATCCATCAACTAATTTCTCAGGCCTATCTGAACTAAACTCTCCTGGATTTCCCTTAAGAAGCGAAATCAGTGCATTAGTATATGACAGCACCAAGTTCCCACTTATAGCCTGTTCGGAGATAGAGATTTCTCTATTAGCAACACTTGAGCGATATTCAACCCGATTATCAATTTCATTTCGACACAGATTACCTACTCCTACAGGAATATTGGTGTCTTCTACTAACTCATAACTCCATAAGTTAGAAGCAGAATAGGGACCAATACTTAAATTAATAACTGAAATACCCAGACTTGCAAATTCCACTAAAAAATCTTCAATAACAGATTTGCGGCTAATACTAATCCCGATTGTTGTATCAGCTTCAACCTCATAAATATAAAAATCATCTGGCTGATTAACCGGAAGTACTCTGTCTTTTTCGTCGGTATCAACAGAAAACTCTTTATTAAGAATAATTTTACCAGTAACATTGAGAACAACTGGAATACCTTTTGGTAAAAGCGTTTTAATTTCTTCGAGTCTATCAAGAGATTCAGCAGAATTAACAATACTAATCTCTCCCCTCTTTTTTTGAAGCAAACAAAAAGAAATAGAATATTCTGTTTGACTGGTATATGTTATGGAAACACCAGCAACTTGCGATAAGCCTAATATGTCAAAATCTAGGATTTTCAATTAATTACTGTTGGACGAATTAATACACTAAGTTTGCTATCTCCCTTTTCATACTTTCTTGAGCTGAAAAACCATTTTATAATCGGCACTCTTGAAAGGAATGGAGTTCCCGAGCCTGAATCGCTTTCACGGTCTTCATCGAGACCACCTAGTAATACCATTTCCTGGTTTTTAACCCGGATTAATGAAGTAAACTTCCTGTTTACAGAACCTGGAGGTGCTGTTTCTGATATTCTTTCAGTGAAGTCGGATTGTGATACATCAATATCCAGAGTTATTTGTTCATCGCCCGAGACAAAAGGTATTATTTTCACAGTCAGTTCAGCATTAATTGCTTTGTATTCCTGTGAAGTAGTTTGTTGTGGATTTTGTGTTCCATACAATTGTGTCTTTTCTTCCAGGTAATATTCAGTATTCCCTATTGCTAAAGAAGCTTCATGACCATTTAGTGTAGAAAGTTTCGGAGTAGATTGAACATCTAAAAATCCTTGTGCCTCCATAGCTTGAAGATCCACATAGAAATTCGGAGAAACATTACCCAAGTTTATCCACCCGGCTCCGTTTAATATCTTGTTAATTTTATCTGCTCCAATAGTCATATCTACTCCTGGGAATACTGTTCCTTGAGTTGCCACAGGGCTATCTCCCACTCCGGCCTGAATACCTGTAGATACATTGACAGACTTATTAACATAAAGTATTATAACTTCAATTAATACTACCGGAACAGTCTTATCAACTTGCTTAATAAATTTCTCAAATTCCTCAACCTGGTAAGCAGGACCTGTTGCAAATAAGCTATTCAGTTCAGGGAACTCTATTATTTCCAGACTTTCTTTTAAATCACTTGGGAGAAATTCTAAAATTTTATCAATACTACGATATTGTAAGGCTATTACTTTGTGCTCGTTAAAATCAATTTGTTTTTTCTCTCCAATAACATAAACATTTCCGGTTTTTTTATGTGTAATCTTTGTTCCATTCAAAAGATAAGTCAAAATATTATCAATATTTTTCCCAATAATAGTTCCTGTAATTTTCTCTTCTGTTTCGGATGACACAAAATAGTTGAAAGGAATTTCGCTTTTAAGTTTCAATAAGATTTCATCTATGGGCGCATCCTCAAGGATAAGCTGAATACTATCTGTTCGGAGTTTTTTAACTTCTAACACATAGGCGCCATCATCTGCTCTTGAGCTTGTATTTCTACTTGTTGCATTTCTTGTGGGCCTGGTATTTGTTGAGGTTGTGTTATTCATCAACTGTTTTGGCTCTTCAATTGCTTTTTTAATAACATAAATGCCATCATCATCTTTCTTCATTTCTAAACCATTAGAAGCAGCCAGCTCTTCAATTGCATCATCAAAAGATAAATCTTTCATGAAGCAATGTATTTTTTCGCCTCTTGCCAAGCCATGAGGCACAACATTCTTACCGGTTTCACTGGTAATGGCTTTGGCTACGGCATACATATCCTCATTGACAACATCAAGTGTAATCTTATCTGTTGCACTATCGTAGAAAACAGTAATTCTTGGGGCAATTTTTTTCTCGAATTGCGAAATCGCAACAATGTTTCCAATAACAGTAATGTTCAAATCATATTGATTAGCCAGGAATACAAGCATGTCTTTCACCCGAACATTTGTAAAGTTGTTAATAATCTTGAAATTCATATCCGGATCTACATCTATGTTTAATCCTGAATTGTTAGCTACACCTCGCATAAATTCCTGAATAGAAGTATTACTTACTGATATGCTAACCTTTTCAGTTAGTGCCGGAATTTCTTTCAAGTTTGCCTCGAGCAAAGAATCTACATCCACAACCTGAGTGCTTGCGTTAATGCTAACCACTAGGGCAAATGTGAATAATATGGATTTGTATATTTTCATTAGTTTACATTTGAGATTAGGATAGGGAAAATTTCACTTAAGGAAGTTTCTCCATTTTTAAATAATGTAATTGCGGAATCTGAAAGTGTTTTTATTTTCTGATTTTCGGTTAGGTAATTCAGATCTATTTCTTGTTTTCGAATCCTTTCTGCCAGATCGTCATCAACACTAATTATTTCATAAATAGCTTTTCTCCCTCGATAACCTGTATGGTTACATTCCTCGCAACCAACCGATTCATATGTTACACTATCAATTTTCATATCTTTATATTGCATAGGTAACTCCCTGGGTTCATGTATAACAGCCTGCTTACATGCTGGACAAAGCAGACGAACCAAACGCTGAGCCACCGCTAAGGCAAGGGTGCTTGCTATTAAATAAGGCGGAATTCCCATATCGATTAATCGGGTTATAATTCCTATGGCTGAATTGGTGTGAATGGTAGAAAATACCAAGTGACCAGTAAGCGCTGCTCTTGATGCCATTTGTGCAGTTTCAGGGTCACGAATCTCTCCAAGCATTATAATATCGGGATCCTGACGAAGGAATGTCCTTAAAGCGCTTGCAAAAGTTAAACCTATGGCTTCCTTTAATTGTACCTGGTTAATTCCTTCCAGTGTATATTCAATTGGATCTTCAATTGTAAGTATGTTTGTATCAACAGAATTAATTTCTTTTAAGGTTCCGTATAAGGTGGTTGTCTTTCCAGAACCTGTTGGGCCACTTATTAAGATTATTCCATGAGATTTTGAAATACCTTCTCTGTATTTCTGCACCTGTTCAGAATTCATACCTAAATTCTCAAGTTTTAGGTTTGTGGCTTCTTTTTGCAATAAACGTAGTACTGCCTTTTCGCCATGTAATGTTGGCAATACCGAAACTCTGATATCAAAATCACTCCCGTTTTTGTTATACAGAATTCTGCCGTCTTGTGGTAAACGCTTCTCTGCTATATCAAGATTTGCCTGGATTTTAATCTTGTTAATTATGGTTTTATATTCCTTTAGCGGAATACTATATTTCTCAACAAGCTTCCCGTCAATACGAATTCTTACGCGACAATTTTCCTCATAAATTTCAAAATGAATATCAGAACTTTCATTTATTCGGGCATCTTCAATTATCTTGTCCAGAAAATCTTGTGAACCGGTAAGACTTTCATTCTTATTATTACGGTTTGGGTAATACTTTAACAAAGCTTTGGTGACAACAGGTTTTTCGACAGGTATTAATTCAATAGTCTTCCCTGAGATAATCTCCAACTCTTCTGTAACAATAGAAATATCCTGCTCTTCAGAGATGTAGTATTCAGTTTTATCTTCGCTGACGGCTTTTGGTACAATCTGATAATGCCAGGCCTGAGCAGAAGAAATATGCTTTACTGAATCTATGTCAATTTTGATATGTGAGACTTGTTTCACCTAAAAACTATTCTGAATTAAAAAGGAATCGCCATAAACTAATAAATCAGTAAATACATCTAAAATAATTACCGGAGAGAGAGTTGCTGCCATAATGCCAGCAAATGGAATGGTTTTCTGTTGGCTTTTCAGTAACCGGGCAAACAGATAATATATGAAACCAATTATCGAGCTAATAATAATAAACAAAACAAAAGATACAGGAGATAGGTTAATTGCAACAATTCCAAGAAAAAGAAAATCTCCAATAGCCATTGCATCAAGAAGTTTAAGTTTCCTGATTTTTGAGTAAATTAATAAGACTGAAACCAGTATGCCAAGCAATAGTAAGTTTAGTATAATGGTGGTTACTGCCATAGTTGCCGGAACAGAATAAAGCACTCTAAATATGCTAATTGCAAAAGCTACAATTATGGCAATTAGGTGCACTCTTCTCCATTTAACATCGGTGTAGAGAATGTGCAAGAATACTGGTATGAGTAACAAAAATAAATACTCCATTAATCTCGTGTAACTTCTTTCAACTTTTTATCCTGATCTATTTCCCAAACGTTGAAAATGCCATCTCCATCGAAATCGGTAACTGCCGTTGCTCTAACAATGAAACCTGTATTCGATGCTTCAACGATTTCTATGCGATAGTTGGCTGTGCCCCCATCTTCAACAAGCGTTTCCTGCTCGAAGCCTATTTCTTCTAAATCATCGGAATACCGAGAATACATGTAAAAGTACGTTTTCTGCAACCCATGAACAAAACCCAGATGCATTTGCGCTTCAGTACTTTTTGCTTTTGATATTAAAGGCATAAAACGAGGTAATGCCAGAAGTACAAGAATACCAATTATTACTAAAACAACTAATAACTCGGGTAAGGTGAAACCTTTAATTTTTTTTGAAATAATTTTTTTCATGTGTGTTAAAATCTCCTAACCGGTTTGATTATTGATTATGAAAATTATTATATATTTTCGAATTATCCAATTTGATGTCCTGAAAGCAATTTCTATTTTTTATTATTAAAACTAAACACCTAATAATAAGGCTATTCAATATTTTTTTACATTACACACTGAGGAACCTCAAGTTTCTCATACTCAAAATTATTTTTCCGATGACAAAAGCTACTGATATATCTTAAATCCCTTAGGTTCTTCAAATATATGTACACTTGATGCTCTGAAATTCCTAATTTTTCATCCAGCTCTAGAGATGCACAAGTTGACTCTCTATAAATTAAACTATCCAAACGATTGAATAGCAACACATGTTTCTTTAATGACATAGTGAGATGGAATTAATAAAAATATTTTCTATAACCATTATTGTATTACGACGCAAAGATTATCATTTTTATTCAAATAAAAAAGAACAACAAGAATCCTTTTACGTTGATACCGCAATGTCGTTATTTGCAAACACTACATTACATGTTTTTTACTTGAGTGTGTAATTTAGAATGATTCTGGATAAAACTGTCGTAAAGACACTATACAATATAGTAACCTCTAGCAAACATAGGTCCTATAAATATTACTAGCGATAAAGATGCTTTTGCCAGTAGCCATTTGAGAATAGATGAACTTGGCAATCTATACACCTATCAGGAAGATAATACATGGAAATATGTTTATAGTATGTATGATTTTATATCCTTTTCAATTTTTGTCCTATTTCGATTTTCCCAAAAAGACACAAAAGATTTTTGGACTATTTCATCTGCTAAATCTGCACAATTAAGGATTACAAAAGCAAATCGACATAACTCCTGGTAATTACTAGTGAAAACTTTATGAAATTCTTCTTTTTTCAATATCGATGAACCAATTTTGGTTTAAAAAATTCTAATATTAAGACAAACGCCAAATTCAGGTTCACTATTAATTGACAAAAAAATGTCATGAAATAACAAATTCAGTTGGTATAATCTAAAGTAGTGTTATAGAATCACTACTTCTTTAATTTCTTAAATCCTTTTCCTGCAATGAATAAAAAAAACGTTCCCTGAATAATTTCGCCTGTTTCAGGATCAAGCTCTGAACCAAACATACTATGAGGTATAGCAAAAACAACAAGGGTAACAAGTGTTGCCACAATCGTCCATATTCTCGATGGATTCTTTCTATTTACAAAAAAAGCGACTATCCAAAACACAAATGCGATTAAAGTCTTGTTGTCGGTTAAATCCCATCCGAAGGGAACACCTGCCCAAAATTCATTAAAAGCATATTTTTGAACAATTGGTCCCAATATTATCCCACCTAAAAAGAGTGTAATAAGTGTAATATTGGCTACTGGTTTAAATTGCCTGAATCCAAACCCAGCGAACAGTCCGGCCACATTGCTTAAAAACATTGTAAAGAACATAAAGAAAATATGCGGTGCTAAAATAAATGTTGGTACATCGCCCTTAAACCTAATTATTTGGTTTGGAATTGTTATATGTTCGTCATTAGCTTTTATTTCAACAAAGTACTCTAGTTTACCTGCCATAGGTTGTTTCGGCAGATAGGCTACCAGTTGATTTCCTCTAAGCTCAAAAGTATCAGTTGTAAACTCTTCTCTAATCGGATATCTTTTATAACTAATGGTGGCTACAACCTCTTCGTCGTCTATTGGCAGAAAAACCATTGCATCCGCAGATGTAGAACCAGATCTGATTAATTCAAGATCATAGTCTGTATTATTAATATTTACTGTAGTGCTAAAAGGATATGTAGGGCCTGTTGAACGTTGATAAATAGCAGCCACAAGCGTAATAGTTAGTCCCAACAACCATATTCCTGTAATTTTTAATGCTTTCATTATTCTTTTATAATTCAATTAAAAGTAGTTTCTTTTCTTCATTCCTTAATACCTCAACAGTAATTCGCTGCCCCTTTGAAAAAGTTGCCAATCGATACATATAGTCGTAAATATTAGTTATTGCTTTACCATCAATGCCAACAATAATATCTCCTTTCTTCATGCCGCCAATATCCGCCGGGCCATCAGCCCTGACTCCACCAACGCCTAATCCTTCAATATCTGAAGCATAGTCCGGAATAATACCAAGTGTTACTTTCATTCTTCGTCGCATATTATTACCCTGCTTCGAACCTGAATGTTGAAAAGTCAATAATTGTTCTTCTTTGCTGTAAAGTGAAAGTAAATTGTATATTTCTTTACCTACTAATTCCGTTCCTTCATAATTTATTAGTTCAGCTTTATCGCGTGGTGTATGGTATTCATCATGTACTCCAGTTGTAAAGAATAAGACAGGAATACCTTCTGTATAAAATGAGGAGTGATCGCTTGGACCAGTTCCTCCGGAGCTTTTTATTAAATTAAAGGCAGTAGAATCAAGTCCAATTGACAATAATGAATCGGTCTCTTTAGCCGTACCAGTTCCGTTAATCATAAGAGATTTTTCTTCGTTTAACCTTCCTACCATATCCAAATTAAACATAGCTTTTGCATTCTCCTTTTTAAGTATGGGATTAGAAACATAATAACCCGAACCCAAAAGTCCCATTTCTTCTGCTCCAAAGGCAATAAACAATATACTCCGTTCAGGTCTGTTTTTTGATGCCTTCTGTGCCAATTCAATAAGAAGACTTATTCCTGATGCATTATCGTCGGCTCCGTAGTGAACTGCTACAGTACCAGGCGCTCTACTGGTTGAACCGCCCATACCCAGGTGATCGTAATGTCCACCAACAATAACATAATCATTGCTTTTTGACTTCCCCTCAAGCAATCCAATCACATTCATTGTATTTTCCTTAATTGGTATTACCTCAGTTTCGGCATCAACTTCAGTATTAATTTTAAAAGAAGCTGAATTTTTGTTATTCGTATATAATTTTTCAAGATCTAAGATTACTTTTTCATTTGGTTTCAATATCTCATCCGCAACTTTTCTTTTAACCTGAACAACAGGGATTCTTGACGCAGCTATTCCTTGTATTGGCTTGAGTTTCACTAAGGCATCATCTTTATCGAATTCCGTTGTATTTACTAAGATTACACCTTCAGCTCCATGATCAATAGCATTCATTACTTTATATCTATCTGTGCTATATTGAGAAAAAGGACTATGTGGGTTGTCCAAATCAGGGTCGGCACGTAAAGCAAGAACCCATTTACCATTAACATCAACATTAGTGTAGTCGTTCCATTTCAATGTGTCTTCATCAATTGTAAATCCATAACCTACAAATACCACCTCTGCTGCAAGTTGTTTATTGCCAGAAAAGCTCAAGGGAATGAAATCTTTGCTGAGTTCAAATTTTGCATCTCCAACTTTTAAGGAATTATTATCTCCTAGTTTTATAGCTGAAGTAATTTCAAAATACTGATAACCATTGTCTCCTAAAAGCTTTAATCCTGCTTCCGAAAACTTATTTCGAATATACTCTGCAGCAGTCTTATCGCCATCGGTTCCTGGTTTTCGGCCTGCTAATTCTTCTGATGCCAAAAAGTTAATATGTTCTTTAATTTCATCTTTATCTATTTCCGGATTGAATTTCTGACAAAAAGATTGAAATGAAAAAATGCTCCAAAAGGCAACTAGTAAAATAGTACGCATAATTCTATTCTGTAATTTTCTACGAAAGTAAAATAATTAATAAAAACACTTAAAAGTAAAATTGGTTGAGTACATCATTTATTTTAGTTTTGCTTCTCTCATAGTATAACAAGACATGATTGAAAAGCTAAACGAACTTGACACCTCTTTATTTCTATGGTTAAATAGTTTTCATTCGCCATTTTGGGATAAAATAATGTGGTTCTTATCCGGAAAAATAGAGTGGGCTCCGTTATACATTGCTTTGCTGGCTTATGTTATATACAAATACAGATGGAAAAGTATTTGGATTATTGTTGGCATTGCGTTGCTAATTACTCTAGCTGATCAAATTTCTACCGAAATATTTAAGAAAGGAGTTGAAAGACTTAGACCTACACATAATCCTGAAATTCGCGATTTGGTTCATATTGTTAATGATTACCGTGGTGGAATGTTTGGGTTTGTTTCAAGCCACGCTGCTAACTCATTTGCAATTGCCGGTTTCTTTACCCTCCTTTTCAAAAAGAAATGGTTTAGTATTAGTATTATTTCTTGGGCAATACTTGTTAGCTACAGCAGAATTTATCTAGGTGTTCATTATCCGGGAGATATTCTTGGAGGGGCAATACTTGGAACATTAATTGCGTATATTATTTATTATCTTTTAAAGTATATATTAAAAAGAACTTATTCCGAAACTATAGTTTAGAAAATGAGCGATCAAACAAGACAATACATCTTTAATAAAGAATTCTTAGTTACTTCAGCCGATGTTGATTTTGAAGGCAAAGTGCATGTTAGTGCATTCGTAAACTTTTTAATTCAATCAGCTTGGCAGCATGCAGAACACTTAGGTTGGGGCGTTGATGAAATGAACGAACATAATTTAGCATGGATTCTTTCATCGTTACAATTAAAAATAATTGATTACCCAAAATGGCGACAAACAATCAGGTGCGAAACTTGGCCCAAAGGCGTCGACAGACTTTTCTATCTCAGAGATTTTAAAGTATTCGACTCTGACAACAATTTGTTAGCTACAGGAACCTCTAACTGGATACTTATTGATATAGAACGTAGGCGTCCCAAACTTCATAAACTCGATGATGAGGCAATAAGAAAGAACGCCAACCTACATGCAATTGAAGAAAAAATAGCCTCAATTAAGTTTGATGGAGAAATGGATTCAACATATGATTATATGGTGCGATACAGCGATATTGACATAAATAAACATCTTACAACCACACGGTATATTGACCTGATGTTTGACACTTACAGGCCTATGCAGATAAGCAAAAACAGACCCTCGGAAATAACTCTAAACTTCGTAAAAGAAGTAACTTTTGACGAACACATTACGATGGTTAAAGGTAATTTGGTAAACAACACTACAAAATTCCAACTTATTTCTGAAAAACATGAAAAGCCTTGTTTTAAGGCCGAACTAAAGTTTTAAATTTGTTCAAGCAGAAAACAAATTGCTGAACTAGTGAAAGAAATTGATAATTGCCGAATATTTATATCTCAGCAATCTTTGTAATTTTATTCTCAGAAATATCGCCCATTTTGCAAAGAATTTTTGCATCAAGAGGTAGGAAGATATCTACTCGGGAACCAAACTTAATGAAACCAAATTCTTCGCCTTTTACAGCTTTGTCGCCGGGTTTCGTATAAGTGCAAATTCTGCGGGCTACAGCTCCGGCAATTTGTCTAAAAAGTATTTCTTTTCCGGTATCTGATTTAACTACAACAGTAGAACGTTCATTGTCAGTTGATGATTTAGGATGCCATGCAACCAGATATTTTCCTTTATGATATTTCGTATAAGTAACTTCACCGGAAATAGGATATACATTCTGGTGAACGTTTAATGGAGACATAAATATAGAAACCTGAATTCTTTCATCTTTAAAATACTCAGGCTCGGTAGTTTTTTCAATTACTACAATCTTCCCATCAGCTGGAGCATAAACAATATTATCATTCGAAGGAAGCGGCCGGCTTGGGATTCTAAAGAACCAAATTACCAAGAAAAACAATACTGCAAATGGCACTAATACAGCAAGCTGTAGATATAGCCAAGGGACAAACAACAGGTCAGTTACTACAACAATTGCCAACAAAACAATTGCAATAATTATTATTTTATTTCCTTCCCTATGAAGCTTCATAACAATGATTTATTTTATTAATTGAAGATAAATGAATACAACAGGAAATACAAACAGAATTGAATCTATTCTATCTAAAACTCCTCCATGACCTGGTATAAGCTTACCAGAATCTTTTACCCCAGCGCTCCTTTTAAACATAGATTCTACGAAGTCGCCAATAACAGAAGAAACTGCAACAAGAGCTGCAAGAATAAGCCATAGAGCACGGCTATCAACACCAACTTTTGGATAAAAGAACCAAGCCACAATAAGAGTTGCTATAACTCCTCCGGCAAATCCTTCCCAGGTTTTCTTTGGTGATATTCTTTCAAATAGTTTATGTTTTCCAAATATAATTCCTGATAGATAAGCGAAAGAATCGTTTACCCAAACTAATATTAAAACAATCAGAACTATCCATGATAAACCATGAGACTGTTGAATATTCAACTGATTTAACAACATTAATGGCAGAGTTATGTATAATAACCCAAATAATCCATATGATATTTTATACTCTGGCATTTCTTGATTTGCAAATAATGTTTGACCAGCTATACCAATAGGTACAAGTCCGATTAGCCACAACCACCTAGCATCAATAATATTAGATACTACTAAATGGTGTAGAACAAATACCAGAACTGCCAGAATTAGCAATCTAATAATATTACCCTTACTCTGCTCCCTAAATTTATAAAACTCATAAAGAGCAACTATATTAAAGAATAATAATACAAATGCAAAAGCTGCATTATGTATAAATAGTGAACCAATAATTAGTCCTACATAAACAGCTCCTGATAGTGATCGAATGATTAGATTTTTCAAAATTCAATCGATTTTAAAATGTGTTTTGCTCGAATTATGTCTCCCCGCTTCACGCAAATCTCAATATTTCCAAACTGGTATACAGAGTCTCTTTGATTAAGAACAAAAGCTGCAATTTGATTATCTGCTAAAACCTGTTTGATTATCTCTGCTTGATATAATTTATCTGTTGAATATATTGGAACCCAATCGCCCTCCATACAAAGTTAATTTTGAATATTCTTTATTAAGCCTCTTTGTCTTCTTTATCTTCTTTGTCGTATGGATTTTTATTCTTCTCTTCTTTTTTGGGTTTCTTTACTTTCTTAGCTTTTTCAGCCTTCTCAGCTACTTCAGAAACTGTATCTATGTGCCACTTTCTCTTACCAAACACTCCTTCCAGATCTTCAGTGAAGATAACTTCTTTCTCAAGGAGTAACTCTCCTAATTTTGTTAGACCTTCCTTGTTATCCTTCAATATTTGAACAGCTCGCTTATATTGTTCTGAAATTAGCTTATTAGCTTCTTCATCAATTAGTTCGGAAGTCTTTTCACTATATGGTTTTGTAAAAGAGTATTCATTCTGACCACTAGAATCGTAGAAACTTCGATGTCCAATTTTATCGCTTAGCCCAAAATACTGAACCATTGCATAGGCTTGCTTAGTAACACGCTCCAGGTCATTTAGAGCACCTGTTGAATATTTATCAAAGTTTATTTCTTCTGAAGCTCTCCCTCCAAGAGTTGAACACATCTCATCCAAAAGTTGTTCCTTGGTTGTAATTTGCCTTTCCTCTGGCAGATACCATGCTGCTCCTAGCGCTTTACCCCTAGGTATAATAGTTACTTTCACCAATGGACTGGCATGTTCAAGCATCCAGCTTATTGTTGCATGCCCTGCTTCGTGAAATGCTATTGTTCGTTTTTCAAGCTTAGAAATTATTTTATTCTTGCGTTCAAGTCCGCCGATAATTCTATCTACAGCATCTAAGAAATCTTGTTTTTCAACATTTTTCTTCTCTTTACGAGCTGCTATTAATGCAGCTTCGTTACATACATTAGCTATATCGGCACCTGAAAAACCAGGTGTTTGCTTAGCAAGAAAATCAACATCAAGCTCATCGTCTATTTTAATTGGTTTTAAGTGAACACCAAATATTTCTTTTCGTTCTACAATGTCAGGAAGTTCAACATGTATTTGTCTGTCGAAACGACCAGCACGCATTAAAGCACGATCAAGAATGTCTGCACGGTTAGTAGCTGCCAGAATAATTACTCCTGTGTTAGTAGCAAATCCGTCCATTTCGGTGAGCAATTGGTTAAGTGTGTTCTCACGCTCATCGTTACCGCCAAAATTCGCATTCTTACCACGAGCACGTCCAATGGCATCAATTTCATCGATAAAAACAATACAAGGAGCCTTTTCCTTTGCTGTTTTAAACAAATCACGAACTCTTGAAGCTCCAACACCAACAAACATTTCAACAAAGTCTGACCCTGACATAGAAAAGAATGGTACGTTTGCTTCCCCAGCTACAGCTTTTGCTAATAATGTTTTGCCTGTTCCTGGAGGCCCTACAAGCAATGCACCCTTAGGAATCTTTCCTCCTAATTCGGTGTATTTCTTAGGCTTTTTAAGGAATTCAACAATTTCCTGAACTTCCATTTTAGCCTCTGCAAGACCAGCAACATCTTTAAAATCGATTTTTATGCTCGCTTCTTTATCAAATATTTTAGCTTTTGATTTGCCTACATTAAAGATTCCGCCGGGTCCACCACCGCCACCACCAACATTGCTCATTCTACGGAAAATAACCAACCAGATTATAACCAAGATTGCAATTGGAATAAGGAATCCTACCATCTCTCCAAAAATATCCTTACGAGTTGCATTGGTTGGTTCAATTCTTTTATTCTCATCAAGGCCACTTTGTGCCTCATCTAACAACTCAACAAAACGATCTATTGTAGCAGGACGATGCATGTATTGCGGACCGGTTCTAGTTAATTGGCTTAATCCGCCACGACCACGAACCTCATCGAATTTCGTATCCCCAAGCTTATCTTTCTTTATATATATTTCAACAAAAGACTGGTTTACGATTACAAGTTTCTCAACATCACCTTGAAGTATTAAATCATTTTTCAAAAATGACCAACCAATTTCTTTTGCTTCATTACCTCGACCCAAGAATAACATAAACATAAATGTTAATCCAATACCAGCCATAATAAGGTAAGAACTATTCTTATTTTTCTTGGGATCTCTATTTCCAATAGGAGGCTTACTTCCCCCTGGAACCTCATTTTTTTCTACGTTCTTCTTTTCTTCCATAGTTCTAAAAATTAAAACTCTCTTCTATTCTGGTTTGTTGAGCATCGCCCCACAATTCTTCTAATTTATAATGTTCTCTGTATTCCTTCTGAAATATATGCACAAGTACATCAGAGTAATCAAGTAAAACCCATACCGAATTCTCCATACCTTCACGGTGATGTACCTTGGTTTTTAATTCGTCTTTGACTTTCTTTTCGATGGAATCAGCTATGGCACTAACCTGTGTATTAGAATTGGCGTGGCAAATAATAAAAATACTACAAAATGCATTTTCAACCTTATCAAGATTTAGTACTATTATCTCCTCTCCTTTTGTATCAAGTATTCCGTCCAGAATATTATTGACTAGTATATTGCTATTTGACAATGAAATATTATAATTTAAAAATGAAACACAAACTTACATGAAATTTTCTCAACTGCCTATCTGACAAATAAAAAAGATTCTAAAATTACCTGCATCATACTATTTCTTTTTTATAATGCAAAAGTACTCCAGAACAATTCCTGTTAAAATTCACTCTTTAATAATCCCTGTTTACTTTAAAACAGGTTAACTTAGCTTATTGTTTAGCAAGAACAATACCAAATAACTAAAAACACCCTTGATGAATGACTGGCAAATAATAAAAGTGGATGAATGTCTTTCTACCAATAGCTTTATTCAGCAAAAAAAGCAAAATGGCGAACTTAATGACAAAACGGCAATCATGACAGATTTTCAGTCGTCTGGTCGTGGGCAAGGACAAAATGCCTGGCATAGTGAAGCCGAAAAGAATTTTTTGGTGTCTGTTTTCAGGAAAACTAAACTTAATGCAGAAAATCACTTTATGCTTACAATCATGGCATCTCTATCAATAATTAATACATTGAAAGTATTTGGTGTTAGTTCGCAAATTAAGTGGCCAAATGATATTTATGTTGGAGATAAAAAAATCGCAGGAATTCTAATTGAAAATTCTTTAATGAAAGACTTAATTAGCGATACAATTATTGGCGTTGGACTAAATATTAACCAACTTTTATTTCCTGAGAGTATCCCAAATCCTATATCTATAGCGCAAATCATTCGAAAAGAAATAGATATCAAAAACATCCTGAGTAGTTTTATTGAAGAATTTGATGCGCTTTTTAGTAAATCAGAAAATGGAGAGGGGGAGGAACTGTTTCATAAATATACAGAACAGCTTTATCGCCTCAAAGAATGGAAAATATTTGAATACAAAGGACACAAATTTACTGGTCAAATACGTGGTGTTATGCCAGATGGCAGACTAATTATTGAAGCAGAAAGCGGACAGTTGAAGCGTTTTTTATTTGGCGAGGTGAAATATATTATTTGAAAATGTACTGAAGCCAAAGAAAAGACAAAAGGAAATAGTAAGTGGCCATTAGTAGCAAAGGATTATGTTAGTTTGTGGGCTTAAAATAAATTTTTATTTTTAGCAAATCTATATGTTAGAAATAAGTAATTAATTATGCAAGATATCTTATTAAGCGACCTTCAATATTTTCAACAAATATTACAGGTAAAACCAGGGTACTCTCAAATCCAACTATTCAACAACTACAAAAAGATAGTAAAACACCAACACCCTGCCCTTGGAAAGGTAAAGCCAGAAGTATTTGAAGCCACTGTGATTGCTTATGAGGTTTTAAAATACCAGCTAAAAAAGAAAAGAGGCAATAACGAAAAGTTTGTTCGTGAATGGAATCAATTCCAAAAAACAAAAATCACCAAAAAGATTGAACACTACAAGAAACTAAAGTACAAGATCTTCATCTCAGAGTTGAGCTACAACACTACCGGTTTCTTAATTTTTAAAACAATTTTTACCGGAGTAATGGCTCTATGCGTATTTATCCTGGTTTTTATAATAACGATGAACATGCTTCATGGAGCATTTAATATTATAGGGATTATCTTCTACTCTCTAATAGCCCTGGGCCTGATTGTCCAATTATTTAGAAAAAATAGTGCTCGAATTTTTGGTGACTACAGATACTACAAGTACTAACCAAAATTTATTTTCTTAAGTTGGTCTACTAGCGTATCAAGAAAATTTTGAATAGGTTTCTTTGCCATCATGGCCATCATTTGATTTAACTCAACATCCATTGTTAGTTTTATAGCAGTCTGATTTTCTTCTAGTTGCTTTAGCTGAACCCAAAAGAAAAAGTTATAAGCCGTTTCTTCCATATTAGTGAGCTTTACAAGCTTATGAGGTTCTTTCTCCACAATTTTAAACCCTGTTTTCCCGACTGGATCTATCGAGAAACTACAGCTATCTTCATCTGATTGCCAATCCTTAATTTTATCAGCAGGTATTAGTTGCTGAAAATTGTTGAAATTGGTTAAAAAGCTATATATTTTTTGATCTGATGATTCTACCTTACCTACTTTACTTTCTAATTTCATGTAATTATATTTTTCTAGATTATTCCTGCATCCAGGTATCAGGATTTTGTCTCCATTCTTTTAGAATTTCTACTTGCTCTTTTTTAATGTCTCCGCTTTCAAGTGCCTGTTCAATTAATATCTCATAATTGCTAAGAGTATCAAGTGTGCATCCTTTTTCTTTGAAGTTTTGTTCTGAAACATTGAATCCATAAGTAAATATAGCAACCATGCCAAGCACATCACACCCAGCCTCTCTCATTGCGTCAACTGCTTTAAGACTGCTTCCACCTGTAGATACAAGGTCTTCAACAACAACATATTTATGGCCCGATGTATATGCTCCCTCAATCTGATTGCCCAAACCATGTGCTTTCGCGGCTGGACGAATATAAATAAAGGGTAAATTCATAGCATCAGCTACTAACATTCCAATAGCTATTGCTCCAGTAGCCACTCCTGCAATGCCTTCAGCATTTGAATATTTTTCTTTTATTAGATTTACGAACTCATCCCTGATTTTATTTCTAACTTTAGGGTAAGAAAGTGTTTTGCGATTATCGCAATAAATTGGAGATTTCCAACCGGAAGCCCAGTTAAATGGGTTTGCAGGGTTTAATTTTATTGCATTAATTTGTAACAGCAATTCAGCGATATTCTTTTGGTATTCTTTCACGAGAATAATATTTATTTAAGTGGTAGTTTTTATTTCCTCAATTTATGAGGGTTTAATAAGGGCAAATGTATAAAGTTTTTTTTAACGATAGAGCAGTATTTTTGACTGATGATTTCTCACGAAATTTTCTGCAAAAACATGGTCTTTTCTTTAAATATCATGAAAAAGAGGGACTTAAAGAAATACTTGAAATCTATTCAAAACTTTCCCAAATAAAAAGCTTAACACTTTTTCATTTCGACATTGAAGAACTACGCAATGTTTTTCGCACTTGCTTTCGTCAAATAGATGCGGCAGGTGGTGTTGTCAGAAACAAACAAGGTGAGTTTCTCTTTATTTTCAGAAGAAAGAAATGGGATCTTGCAAAAGGCAAAGTAGATAAAGGGGAGACTTTTGCCCAAGCTGCCATACGAGAGGTTTCAGAAGAAACAGGCTTAAATAATCTGAAGATTGCAAGGCCACTAATGTCAACCTATCATACATATCCACACAAAGGTGATATTGTACTTAAAAAGACTTACTGGTTTGAAATGGAATATAATGGCAATGACACTCCTATTCCACAAACCGAAGAAGATATTGAAGAGGTGAAATGGTTTAAACCAGATGAGCTATTTATTCCCTTTCAGAATACTTTCCCATTAATTGAAGATTTGTATACTTATTTAGGGTATTTAGCATAGATTACCCCACCTAAAAGTCAGAGGTGTAATTATTGTCTATTCCGGTTAATCTATTTCTACAATCTGAATATTTGTTTATTTTCGCTTGACTTTGAAATCTCAATTCGCAGTTCAATGAAACAAATTAAATACTTGAGTGATAAAATTAAATCTAATTATTTTTCTCCTCAATATTCAAAATGGATTCTTCTTTTACTTGTTGTTATAATCAGTCTTGTCTACAATTATAACACAATACTGTTTGCTTTGCCTCAGAGTATTCATCAATGGAGGCAATCAGATTGCCTTTCAATTACAATGAATTATTATCAAGATGATAATGCTTTTCTTGAACCCTCGATGAATTATTTAGGAAGGGACGGCACAGGTAAAACAATAAGTGAATTCCCTTTGATTTATTATTTTGTCGGACAAATATGGAAAATAACCGGCCATCATGAATTCATATTCAGACTTTTTAATTTGCTACTCTTTTTTAGCGGAATATTTGCCCTTTTCAAAATATTTGAAAATGTATTGAAAGATTCGTTTATAGCATTATTTGGAGCTTTAATATTGTTCACTTCACCTATTGTTGTCTATTATGCGAACAATTTCCTTATGAATGTGTCTGGACTTTCATTGGCACTTATTGGTTTATACTTCTTTTTCAGATTTTACAGTACTTCAAAAAACAAATATCTATTCATTTCTTGTGGTTTTTATTTATTCTCCGGCTTACTAAAAATTACCTCGTTAATTAGTTTTTTTGCAATTTTTAGCCTTTTTGCGCTTGAACTATTCTCTGTAAAACTAAAAGGTCAAACAAAACTTTTTAGACAACCCTTAATACAAGTAATACCTTTTGCTGTAGTAATTATTATTCAAATATTATGGATAAACTATGTCCGTACTTATAATTTTAATTTTAATAGTGGCATCTTCCTTGTAGGTATTTTGCCGATCTGGGACCTTACCAGGGAACAAATTATTTCTCATTTTGTATCAATTAATGAACACATTAAATGGGATTACATAAAAAAAGAAACAGCCATTGCCATTGTTCTTATCTTTGCATTATCTCTAGCTTTTTTCAGAAAAATCCCTAAATATCTTCTATTTCTTTTAATCAGCCTTTCTATAGGACTCTTCCTATTCATTAATCTCTTTTTTCAACCCTTGCAAGGTCACGATTACTATGTGATTAATATGCTTATTTTAATACCAGTTGTTTTATTAACCTTTTTCATTCTTCTTAGAGACAATTACTCTAAAATATATTCCTCACTGATCTTCAGAATACTATTAATAGTTTTCTTTGTGAGAAACGTACAATTCGCCGAAACAAGAATAAAAGAAAGATACCATCCGGATCATTGGATGAACTATCAATATACGAACCACTTTAAAGTTTATTCTGAAATTGAGCCCTACCTTGATTCCATTGGAATTAAGAAAACTGACAAAGTAATATCTGTACCTGATTATAGTTTTAACATTAGCCTTTATTCAATGAACAGGAAAGGATGGACCAATTTTGATCCATTAAATGATAGTCTTAAAATAGCACAGCGAATAAATTTGGGAGCAAAATATTTATTAATACAAGACAGTATAATGATTAAGAAAGAATACATGCAACCTTTCATTCAAAATAAAATTGGAGCCTTTAAAGGAGTTGAGATATTTAAATTGTAATTAATTCTTAGTAAAACTACTCACATAAAAACATTGAGGGTAGAAAATACTGTCCTCTCTTACAAAAGTGCTATCGAGGTAATTAAATATTGAATTTTTACTATCATTAAATAATGAGCCATCCTGATAGTAAACTATCTTAGTAACAGAATTCTTTTCTAATATGTCTTTTGCAAAACGTTGGTTCCAAACAGGATAAATTGAGGCTTCTTCCAATCTGGACTCGTAATTATCAACATCTGAGAAAATCTCAGGTGCATAATAATATGTAAATCCTAGATTAGCCCAATGTGGGTGGATGAATATAATGCTATTATCATTTTCGTTTTGCTTAACTCTTTCTACAGCATTTTTGACTTCACGGTAGTAAAACTCTTTTGAATTGATTTCTATCTTACTAGCCATGAACACTAAAATCAATGCTACTACAACTGCTGAAAAATATTTATTCTCCTGAAATAAATACCACATCAAACCACCTATTGCCAGGTATAACCCTATAGAAGTAAACAGGATATATCGGTTGAGAAACATTGGCACCTTGCTCGAAACTATAAACATAATTGTAAAAGGTATAAACCACCATAATCCGATAATTAAAAGCTCCTTAAATTTCTTGTTCCATTTCTTTGTGTATAATTTAAAAGCTATTCCAGCAATGGCTATCCAAAATACCACCTTTAGTATAATGGGGTCGTTTAAAAAGAATTTTATCTGATTCAGGTATTCACTTTTAGCTGGAGCTGCAACCCAAGTACCTTGACTGGAAACAAAAAATTGTTTGATAAATATTACTGCATAAGGACTAAATAGCAAGCCTGTTACAACGAATACTATAATCATATTCTTAACAAACTGCCAATTCTTTAAATACATAAAACTAACTCCGAACTGGACAAAGACAATGAACCACCCAAAATAATGGCTATAAACCAGCAAACTATTAAATATAATAAGACTTATTAGGTATTTCCTGTTTGATGAATCTTTTACTAAAGAAAGAAAGTAATACAATGCAGATGCAGTAAGCATCGACATTAGTGCGTATGAACGTGCCTCTAACCCAAAATAAAAATGATAGCTCGAAAAGACAAACAATCCAGAGGCACATATTCCAGCCCACACACTAAAAAACTTTCGCCCGGTTTGATAAAGAAAAACAGATGTAAGAGAATTGAATATCAGTGGTAAAATTCGAATCGCAGTTGGTCCAATCCCAAAAAGTTTTATCCAAAAATGTAAGATAAACATAAACAAAGGTACATTTGGACCTTGTTTTGGTATACTTAAAATTGCACCAATGCTTTTCTGTGCATTAAATATTGTAAATGGTTCATCAAGACAGATATCTCTGGAATTAATGTAGGCAAGCTTCCAAATAAAGGCTAATAGAAACAGAATAACCGGAATAATTACTGAATACAGCAATCTGTTTGTTTCTATTTTTTTTAAACTGCTTAACATCATCTTATTTCTTTTTTCAGAACAAAAGTGTAATGTGGGTATAAAAACATTGTTTTCTTATATGAATTAATAATTGAGAAACCTATTTCCTTAATATATTTTTCAAGCTTCTTAGTACTTAATTCATTGCCTATTTCACTAGCTAAAACTATATCGTGAAGTTTATTAAAAGGCGAAAACAAATGAGCTTTATTTATATCCTTTATAACAACCCTGGTTCCTGGAACAATGGCTTCAAATATGTTCTGCAGAAAACTAAATTGATCTTTCTTATTAATATGATGCAAAACGTCTATTAGAAAAATAACATCGCTTTTTTGTATTGATTTTGGAATTTGCTTCCCATCATATTGCTCAAAACTTATTTCAATATTCTTTGAATAGGCTTTTAATAATTCATGGGCATTACCAACCAATTCCTCAGAAATTTCAATACCCGCAATACTTTTAGGGCCTACAAATTCAGCTACTAACAAGGCAAACTGCCCAGAACCACAACCGATATCAAACACTCTACTATCCTGATTAATTTCCTGTAGTAATTCATGGAAAGGACAAATGTAGGGTCGATATGCAATCTTCAGCTTATCAATAAACCTTGCATTTGTGGGTTGTGATTTTAAGAAATTTACTAGCTGTACTGGCTTTATTTTACCCATACTTCAGGTAGATTAGTTCAATTTAGTTTTATTAATAAAAAGGCTCTTTCCTGCCAAATTAAGTCATTCTTTATCCTCATAGTTATCGCTGCAGGCAAATGCAATATTATTACTACTCATAAGGTACTCAGCCATTAATCGGTTATTTTTTCTGCTCCCCATCAGTTTTTACCTTAATTCAATAATTCTCATTCTTATATTCTGTTTTGGTGGAAATAAGTTGCATTCAAGATTGTTCAGAAACTTCATTTAAAAATATATCGGGAGTTGCACTAATGCAAACTGGCTCAATTCCATTTTTCACAACCTCTCGAAATTTAATCTCAACTTCCTTATTAAAATTAACAGGATTCAAAGCAGACCAGAAATCGCCAGATAGCTTATTTAATTTCTCCGATGGCAGCAGAAATAAATACAAAAGAAATATTTCTTTTACCTGCCTGGCTTTAATTAATCTTGGTTCAAAAAACAGCAATCCTACTAATTGAAAAATAACAAAAATAATTCTAAAAGGCCTTTTGCTAAAAATGAATTTGCAAATATCAAAAAAAGAATCTCTTTTATACAAAGTACCATCGAAACCGAATAGTGCAATATCTTTCATTAAAAAACATATAAAATTGCAAATACACTGGCACCCCACATAAGTAAAGTTAATTGAAGAAACCTGTCTTTCAGTATAAGAAATGTAGGATCGCTTTCTCCATTATAGCTTGAGGTTTTACTTAATTGAATAAATCTGAATAATCCTAGTACCACAAAAAAAGAAGAGTAAATAAGGCCCGAATTACTAAACGTTTCAATGGTTCTTGAATCCATAGAATATAAAACATAGCCAAAAATTGTAATTGTTGCTGAAATGTATACAACGAAGTCAAGAAATTCTGATGAGTAATGCTTAAGTACTTCCCTGTGATTTCCTGCTTCTTTATCCAGAATAATTAGTTCAGATTTCCGCTTTATTGCTGTAAGAAATATTGCAACAAAGAATGTAACCATTATTATCCATTGACTAGGCTCAACCTGAATAGCTGCACATCCGGCCAATATTCTCAGTACAAAAAACAGGGTGACAATAAGAATTTCGATAAGATTAACTTTCTTTAAAAAAGTGGTATATGCTAAGTTTAGTATAACATATAAAACAAGAACTAACATGTAGTCTATAGATAGAAATTGGGAAATAACAAATGAAACCGCTACCAGAATAAAAATAACTAAATAGGCCACACCTGGTTTTACTTTACCTGAGGCAAGAGGTCGGTTCTTTTTTCTTGGATGTATAGCATCTTTCTTTTTATCAACTATATCGTTCATAATATATATAGCAGATGCGGTTAAACAAAAACCTATAAACGCTAATAATTCCCTAAACAATAGTTCTTTATTGTAAAGGTTGAATGAAAAAATAACCGGAGCGAAAACCAGTAAATTTTTTATCCAATTATTTGCTCGAAGTAATTTTAAAATCATCGGAATTTGAATCCTTAAATTTGTTTATTGTTATAGTCAAATCTTTTATAATAATTGTGTCGTTTTCAGGGTAGTTTATTTTAATAGAAACTGCTGAATAATCCCTGTCCGCTATAAAAATTTCATTAAACTTAGTTAAACTACTTTCTTCTGAAGATAATTTATTTTTTAATGTTTTAATATGGTGCTCATTTTCTATCAACTCAAAGGAAACCTCTTTATCTGCTGGTAAGTATCCAGTCACTCGAATTGATTCCCCAAATATTATTTTTCCAATTGATTTAAGTTGATTCTCAAGCATCTCAGAATTAATAATTGAGTCATGAACTTGTGTGACTTGAGTAAATAAAGAATCATGAAATACAAATTTCGCCATATTCTGCCCACCGGCAATCATCAATGATTCTGCTGATTTAAGACCTGTATTACTATAATGAATTCCTGCTTCAGAAAACCTTTTCTCCATTGAACCAAAACATGTAAAATCTACTTTTATGGGTCGATTGCCAATTTGCTCAATCTGTTGACTTATTTCCCTGGTTACCTTACTTATATTTGAAAAATTTGCATTTGCGATCATTATTGCATTTATAAAGAATAAAAAAACGCTAAAAGCCCCTAATATTTTTATCTGTCTGGAATTACCCTTACCGATAAGCGCCCAAATTGTAATAACAACTGGAATAATAAAGAATTGAGGGACATACCTTGCCCACCAGGCTGCAGAAACAATTATCACGGAAAAAAATAATATGAATAACAGGTAAAGGACTACCCAAATATCTTTTTTCGACCGAAAAAGAATGAGTGTAACGAGTATAATTGACACCAACATAATTGCACTAAACAAACTGCCAAATCCACCAACTCTTGCATCATTGCCCATAAATGCACCCTGATCGGTTGTGTCAAAAGGTATCTTCCATTTTGTTGGTTGGGTAGGTGAAATCCACCCCTCCGAGCGAGAAAAAACAGAAACAAACAAATTTACAACCCTATTATGCTCTTTGAAGTTTACTGCTCCATGGTTTTCCATTAAATCCTGTTCATTTAGTGGATAAAACGGATGGCCAAAATCTCTTGTATTTTTCACGTAAGGATGAAACCCTGAAATTCCAACACCCAATATTATACTTATAATACTTGCTATTATCAACCTTACAAATTGTTTGTAGTCTTTGATTAATAAGTACAGAAATACGAAGCCTCCCATGAAAACAATAGCAAAACCTACTCCGGTAAACTTTAAGTTTGCCAAAAAAGAAAGGGTAATAATTATGAGTAGATTTAATTCTCTTTTTCTTCTGCTTCTATAATGAAGGACAAAAAAAGAAAGCAAAATTATTATCGTGCTGGAAACAAGCCCATCAAGATAAAAGGAGACCGATTGATAGATACTTACAGGATTAAAGGCCAAAATAACAGCAATGGGGTAATTGATTAAAGATTTGTTTGATCCTATGGATTTAAGTGCTGCAAGAACTAAAAAGAATGATGAAAAAATAAGTGTAAAACTCACATATTTTGAAAGTTCAATTTTACCCAGAAACGAATATGCCGATCCCCATACAACCCATGCACCCTGAGCATAATGATTTATTATTGGTTCGTTTTCCAACTGGGTTTTTACCGGGTTCCATCCTTCTTTAAGATAAATAGCCCCTACTTGCTGATAAAATTGCCCATCAAAAGAAGAATCGTAAAACATTGAAACAAAAAGAATTGAAAACAGAATAGCTCCTATATAAATAGAGGTATTAATTATTAATGATTTCAACTTTTCTTCTGAAGCTGTATTGCTAATTGTGAACCAAACTAACCACAAAAGGCCAAAAACAAATCCGAGAGGAAAATATAAAGGATTTAAAGGAATAGATAGAAACAAAAGGACTGTTGGAATAACATGTTGGAAAAGTATAAAAACTAATAAACTTGTTCCAAGAATAAATGGCCTTCCTACTTTGCTATTGGTATTCATTAAAACATTATCTTTTTCATGATTGAGCCAAAAATAGCCAAATTAGTTAAGGCATCAAAAAGGTATATTCGATATCTCAATAAAACGAAAAATTCCGATCCGATATTATACTCGGACCGGAAAAACCAGAACACTACCAACGAAGTTCTGTCTATAGAACAATACTTTTGAAATTTCTTTTTCTAAAACTCAATCCTATAACTCAAAATAGGTAATAAACCTAATTGGGTATACTCAACAATTTCCATGTCATCGTTATCCCAGAAATCGCCAGTAATATTTAAGGTGTTGGAAACATTCTGAAGGTCTAACTCCCAAATACGTGTTGATTTTGTTTTATTTCTTCTGAAACTGACTTTTAGATCGGCACGAAAATAGTCAGGTCGTGTTTTCGAGAAGGCAGTCTCAATTGGTCTAACAGTATATTCCTTATCTGCTGATTGCACTGGATCTATCGGTGAATAATATTGACCCCCTGCATATGTAGCTCTTACATTAAATGCAAGCGCATTGTTCTTATTCTTACCCATAGGTATTTCTTTTCCACCAACAAGATTAAAAACAAACCTGCCATTAAACCTGGAATTTCTTTCAATCCCATCTAATGGTTTGAACTTAGAATTGTACAGAGACGATGTAAATAGAAAGTAATAATTTCTACTAAAAAACTTTTCGAGTGTAATTTCTGCTCCATAATTCTTACCGTATCCACTGTTACTGAAAGGTTCGAAAATATAACCATCGCTCATGTTTAATGCTGAATTAACACTTGATGAATCATCTTCAACAGGCACGTCATACAAATCCTGATAATAAGCTTCTACTTTCAAATTCATGTTTGTTGAAATTCTGTATTCATAGCCAAACACATAATGATTTGCACGAATAAAATCCAGGTTCCTATTTGGTTGATTAAAAGTTCCATCTTCCTGTTTTACTTTTGCCATATAAAAAGAAATATTCTCCATTTTACTGTGTTTTCCAAAGCCGGCAGAAAAAGCATGTTGCGGGGCAAACTGCCAACGAAGTCCTAATCGAGGTTCAAGAGCAAGGTTGCCATTCAGGTTTAAATATGTATAGTGAAGTCCTGCATTAAATGTTAGTGTTTGGATAGGTCGGAACTTCCATGCTAAATATGCTTGCGCCAGCTCAGAACCTCCAGATTCATCCAATACATTATTGAGTTCGTCATCATCGTAATTATACAGGTCCGCTAATAAATCGTACTGTTTTGAATAAATAGAAGCTCCAGCTTTGAATGAGTTTTTTGCTGAAAGTTTATATGAGATATCCATTGCCCCTCGAAAATTTACATAGTCCAACCTGTCGCTACCATGAAGCTCCATTTCACTTGTTTCATCGTTTCTTTCTTTGTAGTCCCAATCGCTAAACGAACCTGATACAGCAAAAGAGGTTTTTAGATAAATCTTTTTTGAGACTGGCAATATATGATTCACCCCAACAACTGACATGTATTGGCTAAAAACATTGGACCAAGTTGGTTCATCGTATTTGATTTTACTATTACCTCCGATTCCAAATACCTGAAAGTGACCAAACTTATTTGTTGGCAAATCAACATTAAATGTTATGTCCTGGAATTTTGGAACTGCATCACCGGCAACATCTACTCCAATTTTATTCAAGATATCAATTGATGAATAGCGATAATTTACTAAATACGACCCATTACTCTTTGAAGAAAAGGGACCTTCTGCTGCTAGTTCCACACCTATTACTCCAGCTTGAACAGTGTATTCACGTTTCTCATTGTTCCCTTTTCGGAGTTTTATATCAAAAACGCCGGAATAAGCATCGCCATAGTCTGCAGGAAAGGCTCCGGTTAAAAAATCGGAATTAGCTAATGTTGTGCTGTTTAGAATGCTTATTGGCCCACCCGTTGAGCCTTCTTCTGAAAAATGATTCGGATTTGGGACATCAACTCCCTCAACTCTCCAAAGTAACCCGCATGGAGAATTTCCCCGGATAATTATACTATTATCGCCATCAGAGTCACCCACTACTCCTGCATATGAAGTTACCATTCTTGAAGGGTCATTGAAACTACCGGCAAACCGCTGGGTTTCTTCTACAGTAAAAGACCTGGCACTCACGGCTGCCATATCATTCAGGGCCTCTCCCTTGTTTTGATTTGCTTTAACTACTACAGCATCAAGTGAGGTGACAGATTCTGTAAGAGCAACATTTAAAACAGCCTGCTTTCCTGATCCAATTAATACATTTGGAATAACCTGAGTTTCGTATCCGAGATAGTTAACTATCACATTGTATCTACCTATAGGTAATTCAGAAAATATGAAGTTACCATCGGGATCTGTTACTGTGCCAATAATTGGATCGCTACCATCAATTAAAAGGGTAACTCCAATTAGAGGCATTTTAGAATCTGCATCCTGAATTGTTCCCCGAATGGTTTGTTTTAGTGTTTGTGTATTTGCTGAGCTTAAAAATAGGGACAATAGTATCCCACAAGCTAAAAATAGCTTCATCTTCATGGTTTCTAGAATTAAATTTTGGTTTCTGGTTTTGCTATTAATGACAACGAGGGAAAACCATAGTTGCTTTTCAGAGAAATTTTATTTTATTTGGTTTTCTTTGCAATTCGAAAGATACCTATGCAAATCAAAAATCGAAGTATATTATTAGCCATTCTAGCCTGCATCGTATGGTCAACAGCATTCGTTGGTATAAAAATAGGCCTTCGATATACTACTCCATTACACCTTGCCGGATTACGATTTTTTATTGCTGGGTTACTAATTCTTCCGTTTTGTAAGAACTATCGAGCAAACTTCAAAACAATCTGGAAAAACAAGTGGTCTGTTCTTAAAATTAGTTTCTTTTCAACCTTTACTCTATACAGCCTCTTCCATATAGGTATTAGTATGGTTTCGGCTTCGGTTACTGCGCTTATTATTGGAGCGGGGCCTTTGTTTATTGCTATTTTTGCCCGATTTATAAATAATGAAGCTCTAACAAAACGCAAGGTTTTAGCAATTTTAACCGGGTTCTCTGGAATTGCAATTATTGCCTTGGGGCGGTTTGGCGGACTTATGTCTGCTGAATTTTCTATGCTGGGATTTAGCATTCTGATACTTGCAAATTTTTCGGGCAGCTTTGGAAATATTCTCATTTCAAACAATAAAATTGAAATCAACCCTGTTTTTCTAAACTCAATTCAACTCATGACAGGTGGGTTAGGAATACTTATCCTATCGATGATTTTCGAAACAGGTCAACTTGAATCAAAACCTTTTGAATTTTATCTGGCTCTACTTTGGTTAAGTCTAATAGGTTCTATTGGGTTCTCTCTTTGGTTTATTGTTCTGAAAACTCCGGGCATTAAAGTCTCTGAAATTAATGTTTGGAAATTTATAATTCCTGTACTTGGAGTAATATTAAGTTGGATCATTCTACCCAATGAGCATCCTGAAGGTATTATTCTGGCAGGTATGACAATGGTTGCCCTTTCCTTAGTTGTAATGTACTATAAAAAGAAAAGCAAGTAGAATTAAGAAAGGTTTTCTTTCACTTCTCCAATAATAAAGTGAAATTAATACCTGAAAATATTCCTTCTGAAAATCTTTTCTTGTTAAGAATGACAAATAAGCATCTGTTAAAAATAGTTTAATGTAACAGTGCTATAAAATTATTTCACAGGAATTTGTAACTTGTTTTCCTTTCCAAAATATTTAACAAAACCTCGTATAATGGAACAAAAAATAAACCAAAACCGACGAAGCTTTATAAAAAAAGGAATCGTGGGCGCTGCTGGTGCCGCAATAGTGCCAAGTGCTATGGGAAATATCACAAAAGAAAAACCCTCGACTTTTAGTGAAAATAAAATGGTGTATCGTAAACTTGGAAAAACAGGAATCGATGTTCCAATTGTAAGCATGGGTGCCGGTGATACCAACAATAAAAAACTATTGGGTGCTGCCTTGGATTCAGGAATCAAGTTGCTAGCTACATCGGAATATTACGGCAACGGCCAAAACGAAAAAGTTATTAGCGAGGTTATTAAAGGAAGAAAACGTGATTCATTTTTAATAATGACTAGTGCTAATCCCCAAGGCGTAAATTATAAAGAAGGCTTGTATACAGAAGCCTCTACTAAAGAATCTTTCTTGCGAAAATTTGATGGATGTCTGGAACGACTTGACCTTGATTATATAGATATCTTTCTTTTACCCTTTGCCGCAAAACGCGAATCAATTTTCTTTAAACCTCTTCTTTCTGCAATGGAAGAAATAAAAGCAAGTGGAAAAGCTAAATATGTGGGCATAGCAACTCATAGTTGGGAAAGCGAAGCTATTCGCGCAGCTGTTGAAACTCAACTCTATGATGTTGTAATGACTGCTTACAACTTTAAACATCAGAATAATCAGAAAATAAAAGAAGCCATTGCTGAAGCTTCAAGTGCAGGCATGGGAATAATTGCTATGAAAACTATGGCCGGAGCATTTTGGGACAAAGAGAAAACGCAAGCAATAAATACAAAAGCTGCGCTTAAATGGGTTCTGAACGATGAAAATGTCCACACCACGGTACCTGGAGTAACAAGCTTTGATCAACTTCAACAAAACATTGGATTGATGAACGACCTTATTTTATCCGATGAAGAAAAGTCTGACCTTAAACTTGCAAGCCGCGGGCATACTCAAGGAGTATATTGTCAACAGTGTGGACAATGTGTTTCATCATGTGTTGAGTCCTTAGATATTCCAACCGCCATGCGCAGCTATATGTATGCCTATGGATACAGAAATCTTACGCATGCAAAACAAACAATTGAGTATGCTAAAATAGCTTCTAACGCTTGTTCAGGTTGTTTGACCTGCAATGTGAATTGCCCGATGGGCTTCGATGTTAAAGAAAAAATAAGTGATATTAAAAGATTGGCAGATATACCTGGCGATTTTTTAGCTTAACAATAAATTGGTTTTTTATGATAGTTCAGTTTGGGGCCAGACTTTTAATTATCTGGATACATCTGTTGTGCTACTATACCCATGGACCTTAAGCTCACAAACGACATGAAATATTTAAACGTTATGAGCGAACAAAACTAATATACAAAGTAAAGTATTAATCAGGCAAGAAAAGTTTTTTCCAAAAAAAAGCCAGTCAATATTGACAGGCTTCTTTAATACTAGTAAGTCAACAAATAATATTATATTACTTTGACGTTAACTGCATTTAATCCTTTTTGACCTTCTTCAACATCATAACTTACTTTATCACCTTCAGTTATGTTATCAGTTAAACCATTTTGATGCACAAATACATCTTTGCTTCCATCATCGGGAGTGATGAAACCATAACCTTTAGAATTATTAAAAAACTTTACTGTACCGTTACTCATGATTAAAAATTTAAATTTATATAATATACAAAGCTAGTATTATAACTTCTTTTTTAATTGTTTTCTGAGAAATAAATTTAATAATTATGCAAATATTTTTTTTAGAGGTATAGCGTAATAAGGTTGTGTATCATTGCAATCCTTAATATAATAGCGATATAGGCTCTTTCAACATTCTTTCTTTCAATTTCATTGTTGACAAAAAAATCTGTATTTGCAAGAAATACCTATAGAAAAATCTGTAAAAACTCACTAATTCCTCATTTGAAGCCTGGCTAGGTCGCCAAAGCTTAGCCTTGAGCATTCTTACTCATACTAAAAATCTAAAAAATATCATAAAATTGCTTTGTATTATTGTGTTTGTTCCGTGTTGTCTATACCAAATAAATCATAGGGCTTTTTACTAAAATTATCGTTAAAAAAATAGCCTGCAAGAAAAATGTATGCAACAAATGCCAAAATAACCAATAACTGAGCTATAGATGTTTTTTGAATATCTTGTTTCGCTTTAACATCGCAAACTTCACCAGGACAGTATTGCACCTTTTCTTTAAAGAATAGTGGATAAAATTTACATCCTAAACAAATTCCAAAAGCTGATTCAAAGAATAAAAATATTAAGCAAATAAGACAAATAATACCAGTAATTGGACTATATGAATTCACTACAACCATAAGAACAAACATGGTTGCAGCCAGAAAAACTCCTATTATCCATGCAAACTTTTTTTGAACAGCCCCGACATATTCCGGGTTCTGCCTGCTAACTATCAAACGTCCAATTATTAATGTTGGAGAATATTTCGGACTTATAAAAACCCTTATTATGAAATCTGTGAGAAACAGAGTTATTACATACTTAATTGGCACGAAATTTCCAGTAAAAATAATAACCATCAATGAGGTGAATGTTGCCAGAAATAGTATTCCAGCAGCGGCTCGTATTTCTCGTTCATTTAAAACTGGGATGTTGTATCCTTCAACATCTTCTCCGAATTTAATTATTTTCTTCATTTTAGATTCTTTCTTTTCTAGTTTATGACGCATTGTTATCATGATTTGTTACTTTATAGTGGTAAAATAATCTTTGAGCCACCATGTTCCGGGAAACAGCGTTTATTCTAAGCATCAAATTGAAATTACAACATTCCCCTTTTTATGACCCTTTTCAACATATCTGTGAGCTTCAACAATTTGTTCCAACGAATAACTTCTATCAATTACTGGAACAATAAGTCCTGCTTCTATTAACTCTTTTGTTTCAACAAGATACTCGGCTGTAAGTTTTGGTGTACCATTATCAACTGAAATGTATTGCCCGTCAGGAGCAAGTGCTTTTTTGCATAACTGTTTCAGTTTCGAACTTTTGCTTTTTCCTACAGCATCAAGGATAAAATCATAGCTATCTGCTTTGCTCAGTGTATTTTGCTTTGTGTAATCAATTACTTTCCCGGCTCCTAACGATTTTACCAATTCTACATTTGATGTACTACATACACCTGTTACTTCTGCACCTATATGTTTGGCAAGCTGCACTGCCATTGTACCTATTGCTCCAGATGCACCGTAGATTAGAACTCTTTGTCCTTTCTGTATATTTCCAAGTTTTACATAGTGACTTGCAAGTATTGCACCATATGCTACTGCTGCAGCTTCTTCGTAGCTAATGTTTGCAGGTTTTATAGCCAGGCAACCGAAGGTGGATTCTTTTTCTGACATACATGTATATTCTGCATATGCGCCAAAAGCAAATCCCGTAAAACCATATACCTGATCTCCTTTTTTAAATTGCTTTACTTGTTTACCTACCGAATCAATTTCTCCAGCTACTATTAATCCAATTATAGGTTTTCTAGGTTTTGTAAGACCTAACATAAGTCGCATTGAAAGCCATATAAACAGTGGTAATTTTGAACCTCGAACAAATATGTCGCTGGCGGTTACTGCCGTTGCATAATTCTTGATGCACACTTCATGGTTTTTTGGAGTTGGTTTTTCGAGCTCTTTAAGCTGAAGGACTTCAGGCGGTCCATATTTTGGACATACAATTGCTTTCATTCTAGTTACTTCTTAGTTTTTTTTTTACCTTCTTCCGGCTCATAAGTAAATACATCTTCTAAGGCAGTTTTAAATATGTGCGCTATACGAAATGCTAATTCTAACGATGGAGAATAATTCCCCTTCTCAATTGCGATAATTGTCTGGCGAGATACACCTGCCTCATCGGCTAGTTGCTGCTGAGTCATTTCATCAGCATTGAATCTGAGTCTGCGAATATTATTTTGAATACTACATTTGCCCATATCAGATACCCTTTCGGTGGTAATATATTTGTGAGCTATTGTCAATTATTTCTGAAATAAGTCCACTTACAATAAAAAAAATGAAAACGCCATAAATTGGCATTCCGATTGCCAGAAATACGAATACAAACATTAAACTAAGAGTATATGCTCTATGCGAGTTTCTTGTAGATTTCAGTTTAATAAGCTTATCTCTTTCATCTGTTATGGGAAGCTCCTCTTCTTTAGTTGCAATAGCATTAATGATATGGAAAATAATATAGATAATGATACGAGCCACAATTGACACGCCAATAAATATGAGGAATATTACCCCCCACGCACGAAAGTCTTCTGTTAGGTTTACTTTTCCTTGTTGATGCCTCTGATAAATTAGCAAACCATAGATAGCTGTAATTAGCAATCCGCTACAAATGTTTACAATGTTTTGTTTTTCCTGATAAGTCATGGCTTCTTTCTGTTTAGTACAACATTTTTAACTAATTGTATAATATTTCATACGCAAAGTTAACTATTTTATACTAATTGTCAAGTTTATTTTACATAAGAGTGAATTTTCTTTCCCATGCAAAAATATTTTGCCACTGACAATAAACATAAAACATTCTATTTCAATGAAATAATCGCGCGAACTTAATTTACACCAAATGAAAAGTGAGTATTAGGCTGAAGAATCTATCGAATCAATGTATTTGAAATAATGCAATTATGAAACTGTTGCACCAATTTCCTTATCTGTAATAACAATTATTATGATCCACCAATAAAGCTTGTTTATATGAAAATCTTATCGCAAACAAATAGCAGAAAAACTCTAATAAAGAAACACAGTGTAACAATCTAACTATTCATTATAGCTTCTATTTCTTCAATTTCAATTGGCATTGCCCTAGTCAAATTAAGGTTACCACTTTCTGTAATCAGATAATCGTTTTCCAACCGACAACCAATCCCCTCTTCTGGTATATATATCCCTGGCTCACAAGTTAGAACCATTCCCGGCTCAATTCTTCTGGAATAAAGACCTACATCGTGCACATCAAGACCAATATGATGAGCAGTGCCATGCATAAAATATTTCTTATAAAGAGGATTTTTGGGATCCTGTTTAGCAATACCTTCAGAATCTAATAGTCTTAACTTTATCAATTGCTCTTCAACTAATTTTGCCATTTGTTTTTCATAATCAGCAGGCACAACTCCAGGCTTTAGCAATTTACTTCCCTCTTTTAAACAATGTAATACAGCAGTATATACTTCTTTTTGTCGCTCAGAAAATTTTCCATTTATCGGGAAACAACGTGTTGTATCGCTGTTGTAGTTTGCATAACAAACACCAAAATCCATAAGAACCATTTCGCCATCTTTACAAACATCATCATTCGTAACATAATGCAATGCACATGCATTGGCTCCTGAGGCAACAATTGGTTTAAATGCATGTCGGGTGCCACCTTTTTTGGTGAGATTATAAATTAATTCCGCTTCGAGTTCATATTCCATTATACCTGGTTTGGCAACTCTTAATAAACGCTCAAATGAATCCACACTTATATTTGCAGCTTTTTGAATGAGTTCAGATTCTTCCGGCGACTTTATCTGACGTAATTCTCGTGTGATTTTGGCTGCACGATGATAATTATGCAAGGGGTATTTCTGCCTACACCATTCTATCATCCTATCTTGCCGTGTCTGTTGATCGTTAGTTACACGTTTTATATGCTCATTATGCCCTAAATAAAATCCGTCGGCTTCAAATGCTACAAGTTGCAAAATCTTTTCAAAATCGGTTACCCACTCTACCCGAGAAATACCTGAAATTGCTGTTGCCTGTTCCTTATCAAGCTTATCACCTTCCCAAATTTTAATTGTTTCGTTCGTTTCTCTCACAAAGAGTATTTCACGAAACTCTTCTTTATAGGCATCTGGGTATAATAAAAGAACTGTTTCTTCCTGATCAATGCCCGATAAGTAAAACAAATCGTTGTTTTGCGCAAACCCCATGATATCATCTGCATTCGTATGCTTTATATCATTTGAAGTAAGAATAGCTATTGTATTCCTATTCATTCTGCTTGCAAAATTTTTTCTGTTCTCTGAGAAAAAAGTATTTGAAATATGCTGGTATTTCATTTTAGAAAATTTAGATGTGTTCAGGTTCTAAAATTATAACTTGTTCTATTTATTACATAATGATTTGAAAATAAAATATCTCATATAACTATGTTTCACAGGTGATATGATTCCATAAGAAGAAGAATTAAAAACCTGAGTTATAAATATCAAATTGATGAATGTAAAAAGCCTTAACTAAACCCAATTAATTTGAAATACAATATTTTTATAGGACATATAGATTTAAATCCATCAGCCATGAAACATTTTGTTATTTCTTTCGCATTATTTTTCTTTTCATTAGTTCAGATTATTGCCCAACCTGGTGCTGTTAAATTTCAAGCTATTGTTCATAATGGGGAAGGCAATCTGGTGTCGAACCAAAGAGTCGGATTCGAAATCAGCATGATACAAGGTAGCTTTAGGTTTGTAGCTTTCCAAGGCTTAAACGGTTATTAATTCAGGTTATAAAACAATGAAAATTGTTCTCTTAGACTATTCCCATTTGTTCCATTAAAAGCATTGCATTCATCTTTTTTGTAACACCCTCATATAATTTATAATCGAAATAGATTTTAGCATTATCAATTTCGATTTCGAAACATTGGTTTTTAATTTTATCAGGATAGGTTTCAGAAATTTCTGTAAGCGCTAAATCATGAGTAGCAATTATACCTGTACCACTAAGCTTCAATATTTTTTCCAAGGCATGTCGAGAGCCGTTTTGCTTATCAACAGAATTAGTACCTTTTAAAATCTCATCTAAAATAATAAACAAGTTCTCCCCTGATTCTAATTTATCCATTACACTTTTTAAACGTTTTAACTCAGCATAAAAATAAGACTCATTCTCACTTAAGGAATCACTTGTTCTCATACTTGTGAAAAGCTTCTGGTTTGAAAACTCAAAGGAATTTGCGCATACAGGTAAGCCCGATTTTGATAGAATTAGATTAACTCCAATCGTTCTAAGAAAGGTGCTTTTCCCAGCCATATTAGCTCCGGTAATGATGGAGAAATCTCCTTTGTTATGAATTGAAAAATCATTGCAAACTCGTACAGACGAAGGAATAAGTGGATGGCCTATTCCTTTTCCATTAAGAATTATCGATTCAGATAAAACAGGATAAATGTATTCCGGGTTATTAAATGCAAAGGTTCCTCCTGAAATAAGAGAATCAAAAAATGCAATTTCATTAATCCAGTTTGTTAAAAGACTTCCACATTCTAATCGCCACTTTTCAATTCTAAATAAACAATGATAATCCCACAATAAAAAACCTTCGAGAAAAATTGCTGCCACAAAATTGAGTCTGTTATCAAAACTTCCTACAAGTTTTGTTAGACTACCTAAAAGCTGACTTGCTTTTTTGTCATTATGATGTAATCTATTTTGCGATTCTTTTAGTAATTCAGCATCGAACTCCTTTTTTTCAATTTCAATCAGCAACTTTTGGTACTTCTGCAACATCTTTAAAAGAAGTGTAACCTGACCATGTTCCTTATTTATCTTTTTTATGCTAAATCCAACAAAGAAAATGTTGAAAATAAATATAGTAACTAATAAAGATGAGAATGCCGAGCTTATAATTGTAGCACCTAAGCTAATTAATAACAAAACAGGTAGAAAAAAGGAAAAAATCCGTAATCCCCTTCTTCCATTTATAAAGGATGAACTGGATTGCCATCTTTTAATTGACTCAATATCTTCACTTACAATACCGGACATTAACCCTATTGCACGGAAATTTATCATAAAATCAGGATTTTTTGAAAGCTCTTGAACACCTTCCTGAAATGAATAAATTTCTTGAGATGAGTTTGGCTCAGTCATCAACCGGGTTGCTAATTTTTGTTCACCTGCCTCAGTAGTAGATCTATTTAACATTTCAAATAATGAACCTTTCCCAAAAATATCAAGGTCAAAACTATAAGAATGGCTATGATTAATAAACCTCTCGCCTTTCTTGAATGCTCTATAATCATTGGACAAAGCATCTAATTCATTCAAAGAAATTTCTAATATCCGACGAAAATAGCTCCTCCTTTTACCTAACTCTAAATGGCGTTTTACCAGCATAAAAAATATCACAATCATGGATATCGAACCACCAATAGAGATAAGCACTTGTACTTTCAGAAACCCAAATAAGACTACAAAAATCAACAAAAAACTAAGTAGTCTGAATATTGAATTCAGTCCTATTTGTTTTCTTAAAATTTGAAGTTGTGTTTCGGCATTGATTTTTATGTTGTTGTAATAATCTTCTGGTTTCATAAATGCTATAACTTTTTTGCGATTACTCTAAAATTTGTTTTACGATTCGGATAATAAGTCATTAATGTATCGAAATTCCAAATCCATTCTTGTTCACTTTTACCTTCAGGAAGACTCGCGTAAAGCAAATTGTGGCTTTCCACAAACTTACCTGTTCGGTCGTAGATTTGTTCTTCAAAATCGGTGAGCAGACAAGATCTATCGGTAGGCAATGAATTTAAATGTCTCTTTTGAATAATTCCCCTAAAATCGTCAATAAGCTTTTGGGGAAGTCCGGATACTTTACGAAGATTTTCAACAATTAATATATCTAGTTGATTTAAAATATTCAATGATACAATATAATCAAGATTCTCCTCAGCCTGAAACCCTATTGCTGGGATATTTAGAAGTTCCTTCTTTATTGTATTATTTCGAATTGCCTGATAAACAAATTCAATTGCTCCTCCGGTAATATCAACCTCAACAAAATGAACCTTTTCAATTTTTTTATACTTATTAACTATTTGTCTAGGATGTCTGATATCATACAAATAAATATTTTCGCAGCTTTCGACCAAAAAATCAACTGGAACATCCAGCAGCCAACCACTTCCTAAAACTCCTATATTCTTTGGTTTTTCCTCAACAACACATTGTTTAATAAAACTCTTTGAGTTCCTTAAATGACTATCCCACCCCCCTTCTTCATTTAGATACCTTCGAAAAACTCCCTCCTGGTCGTCATTTAGCCCCATTCTTCTAAGAATCTTCTTCGATGGCTTTGTTTCCATATTAAATCCTTCCCTTTAGTTGCTATCAAAAAACTAGATGATAAAAGTATAAACATTTCTAAAATAGGCATAAAAAAAGGGATGCAGAACCGGGATGAATTTTTTCTGAAAAAACATGCAATTGTTTAAAACCAGTTTAAAAAGTTTCCGTATAGATGATTAAAGAATAATTTTTCTTTTTTAATTTGGCACACGATTTGAACTAAACCAGCAAAACAATAGATTTACTATGAGAACTTATATTTTATTAACAGGAATTTTATTGTCACTCGCACTTTCAGGAAAGACAAAGGCTGCTGAAACTGCTGCATTAGATACAATTATTAAGGTAGAAGGGAAGGTTATGCCTGTTGATGTTGTTAAGGTTACTTCAACATATGTCAAATTCTATGTGCCAGGAAATGATGAGCCTTTTACCCTTCCACGAAAAGAGATTCATAAAATCATTTACAAAAATGGTCGAAAAGAAGAGTATAATGCCCTTGTACTTACCATGATTGATGAATATTCCTGGGAAGCTGTTTGGCTAACTGAGGATAAACGAGATGTAGCAGATCTATATAAAAGAGCAGAAATAAAAGCACAATCTCTACCTAGTGCCCGCAGTCCCAAAGCTGCGAAAAAAAGTGCTATCATGCGCTTGCAGAAAAGAGCAGCTAACGAAAAGGGGCAAGTTGTTTTAGTTACTAAGAAACAAGCAACAGGTGGCTATGGTGAATTTCCCGGTTATTATATTGAAGGCATAGTTTACGGAACTGAGCCTCTTGAAGAAGAAGCTTCAGGCGATGATATACTTTAACAAACAATCTATTTATTATAAAAAGAGGCATGCGAAAACGCTTGCCTCTTTTATTTCCTACTAATTATTACCCTATATTACCTCGCGCCATAAAATAAAACCCTATCGATGCTAATGGTAAAATTGACATTGCATTAATAAGGGTAAAAGAATCGACACCCAACAACTGAATTATACAGGCAACCCAAATTAGCAATCCTGAAACAACCGTTAGTTTAGCTGTTTTCATCAAACCGCCAACTATTAACAACACGCCCAGAATCACAAAAATCAGAGCCATAAAATAGCCTAATCCACTAAATGAAAAACTAGTTGCTCTGTTTAAATATTCCGAATAAATAATTGCTGCTACTGCAATACGTAAAAACCATTTTGCTAATGGCACTAAGGATTTTACAGGTCTCATAATAGTTATTAATTTAAAGTTTATAGTTAAAATTTATGTTTTGTGTAAGATATTAACTTTAAACTTTAAACCCAAAACTCGCAAAATGCATAAAATGTATATCTTTGCTCAAATTTTTAAACACTACAAATGAGTCGTATGCAACTTAGTGAACAAGAGCAGCTTAGAAGAAATTCCCTTGCTGAGTTAAGAAAAATGGGTGTCGAACCATATCCAGCAGCAATGTTCCCTGTAAATACAAAATCTTCTGACATCAAAGAGAATTTTAATGAAAATGAAAAAAACTTTCAGGAAGTTGTAATCGCAGGAAGATTAATGAGTCGCAGAATAATGGGGAAAGCTTCATTTGCAGAGTTACAAGATGAGTCTGGTCGTATCCAAATTTATATTGCTCGTGATGAAATTTGCCCAGATGAAAGCGACACAAGCCTGTACAATACAGTCTTTAAAAAATTACTTGATATTGGCGATTTCATTGGAGTAAAAGGATTCGTTTTTAAAACTCAAGTGGGTGAAATTTCAATTCATGTTAAAGAAATAACCGTTCTCTCAAAATCTATTCGCCCTTTACCTATTGTAAAAGAAAAAGATGGCGAGATATACGATGCTGTTACCGATCCTGAATTCAGATACAGACAACGCTATGTTGACCTTGTTGTAAATCCGGTTGTTCGGGAAAATTTCAAGAAACGCACACAAATATATCGTTCTTTACGCGAGCTATTCGACTCTAGAGGATATTTAGAAGTTGAAACACCAATTCTTCAGCCTATTCCTGGTGGAGCATCTGCTCGCCCGTTTATAACGCATCATAATTCTCTTGACATACCCCTATATTTGCGAATTGCAAACGAGCTATATCTAAAACGCCTTATAGTTGGCGGCTTCGACGGAGTATATGAATTCTCGAAAGACTTCCGTAATGAGGGAATGGACAGAACTCACAACCCGGAATTTACTGTTATGGAAATCTACGTAGCCTACAAAGACTACAATTGGATGATGGATTTCACTGAGGAAATGATTGAGAAAGTAGCTCTAGATTTACACGGCACTACTAAAATTCCAGTTGGAGAAAAAGAACTGGACTTTAAGCGTCCTTTCCGTCGATTAACAATGGTTGATTCAATCAAAGAATACTTCGGTATTGATATTTCTGAAATGAATGAAGACCAATTGAGAAAAACCTGTAAAGACCACGGCATAGATGTAGACGACTCGATGGGTAAAGGAAAACTAATCGATGAGATATTTGGCGAAAAAGTTGAGGAACATCTTATTCAGCCTACTTTCATTATCGATTATCCGGTTGAAATGTCACCATTATGCAAAAAACACCGTGAAAATCCAGAATTAACCGAGCGATTCGAGCTCATTGTTAATGGAAAAGAACTTTGCAATGCCTACTCGGAATTAAACGACCCAATAGATCAACTTGAACGATTTCAAGAGCAGCTAAAATTATCAGAAAAAGGTGATGATGAAGCTATGTTCATTGACATGGACTTTGTTCGTTCCCTTGAATATGGAATGCCTCCAACTTCAGGTATGGGAATTGGAATTGACCGTTTAACTATGTTAATGACAAATCAGCCAAGTATACAAGATGTATTATTCTTTCCACAAATGCGACCTGAAAAAAGAGAAGAAGAAGATTCTATCGAAAAGTTTGTAGAAAGTGGTATAGCAAAAGAGTGGGCAGAAGTATTAAAAACATTGGGATATAAAACAAAAGCATCAATAAAGACTTTCGAAAAACCAGGAAAGCTTCACCAAGAAGTTTGTGGATATAATAAAAAAAATAAATTAGGACTCCAGAATCCTTCTCAGGAAGAAGTCTTAAAATGGATTAGTTAATTATTTTCAATAACCTGATTAATTTCAGTATGCTTGATTTATTAAAGTATATTTTTTTATATAATTTTACCCAATAGCTAATTTTAAGTTATTGATTGATTGACATCATCTTAACGAGAGCCAGCTTGGCTCTCGTTTTTTTTTCACATATTAACAACCCAAACTGTTAATTACAGGTTAATAAACAAATTTACTCTCCCTCATCTTAAGTGTTATCTTTGCTTCAAATCTCATTATTATGTCAGCAGCGAATTATTCAGAAGATGCAATACGTACATTAGACTGGAAAGAGCACATTAGAAAGCGTCCAGGAATGTACATCGGGAAGTTGGGCGATGGTTCTTCACGCGACGACGGAATATATATTTTAATTAAGGAAGTGATTGATAACTCCATTGATGAGTTTATGATGGGCTTTGGAAAAACCATTGAAATTAATATCACTGAAAATTCTGTTTCCATTAGAGATCATGGTCGTGGAATTCCACTTGGGAAAGTGAAAGATGTTACCTCAAAGATGAATACTGGTGCAAAATACGACTCCAAAGTATTTAAAAAATCAGTTGGACTAAATGGTGTTGGTATTAAAGCTGTAAATGCGTTGTCAACTATATTTGAGGTTTCTGCATACCGCGAAGGCAAAATGAAATCGGTTACTTTCTCGGGAGGAAATATTGTTAAGGACGAGCCGGAAAAGGAATCAAACCAAAGAAATGGTACATTTATTAGCTTCACACCCGATAGTGAATTGTTTGGAAATTATCGTTACATCGAAGAATATGTTGAAGCTCTTGTTAAAAACTACACATATTTAAACGCAGGTTTAACTATTAAACTAAACGGTGTTAAATATCAATCCACAAATGGTCTGTCAGATCTGTTAGAAGAAAAAATGGATGCGGAAAGTTTGTATCCCATAATTCATCTTAAAAATGGCGACATGGAAGTTGCAATGACCCATGGCAGATCTTACGGTGAAGACATATACTCTTTTGTAAACGGTCAAAACACAACTCAGGGAGGAACACACCTACAGGCATTTCGTGAAGCCTATGTAAAAACTATCCGTGAATTCTATAATAAAAACTTTGATCCGGCAGACATTCGCGCTTCAATTATTGCTGCTATAAGTATTAGGGTTGAAGAACCTGTATTTGAATCGCAAACCAAAACCAAACTTGGCTCCAGAGATATGGGACCAAATGGTCCATCTGTGTCAAAATATATTACCGATACGCTTAAAAAGCATCTCGACGATTTCCTTCACAAACATCCTCAAACTGCAGATATTCTGCTTAAGAAAATACAGGATAATGAAAAAGAACGAAAGGCTATCTCCGGTATCAAGAAACTTGCTCGCGAACGAGCAAAAAAAGCCAATTTACATAACCGCAAATTGCGCGATTGCAAGATTCACCTAATTTCTAAGGATGAACGACGATTGGAAACAACTATTTTTATTACTGAGGGTGATTCTGCAAGTGGGTCGATAACAAAATCGCGTGATGTGAGAACTCAGGCTGTTTTTAGTCTTAAAGGTAAACCTCTCAATAGTTTTGGCCTTACAAAGAAAATTGTTTACGAGAATGAAGAGTTTAATCTTTTACAGGCTGCTTTAAACATTGAAGATGATATTGAAAATCTCAGATACCACAATGTTGTAGTTGCTACTGATGCCGATGTTGATGGAATGCATATTCGCTTGCTACTTTTAACTTTCTTCCTTCAGTTTTTCCCGGAACTTGTTCGCCGCGGACATGTATACATTCTTCAAACTCCACTTTTCAGAGTGCGAAACAAGAAAAAAACAATCTATTGTTATAGCGACGACGAAAAACAAAACGCAATAAAAAAACTTGGTGTAAATCCAGAAATAACACGATTTAAAGGGCTCGGAGAAATTTCACCCGATGAATTTAAACACTTCATTGGGGCCGATATGCGCCTTGAACCCGTTACACTTGGAAAAGACGACCTAATAACACAGCTACTACCCTTTTATATGGGTAAAAACACACCTGACCGACAAGAATTTATTATTGATAATCTTCGTATCGAAGAAGATTTAGTTGAAGTTTAATTTGCATTAATAATATGAGCCAAGAGGATAAAAATATATCTCCCAACAATAATCGGGATGAACAGAATGGTGATGAAGAATTTCTACAGGAATCGGAATTAGCTAAACATCAGAAATCAACTCATGTTACGAAGCTTTCAGGAATGTATCGCGACTGGTTTCTTGATTATGCTTCCTATGTAATTCTTGAGCGTGCTGTTCCTCATCTTAACGATGGACTAAAACCTGTACAACGCAGAATTCTCCATTCAATGCGCCGACTCGATGATGGCCGATATAATAAAGTCGCCAACATTATTGGTCATACAATGCAATTTCACCCTCATGGTGATGCATCTATTGGCGATGCTCTGGTGCAACTTGGACAAAAAGATTTATTAATTGATACTCAGGGTAACTGGGGAAATATATTAACAGGAGATGGCTCAGCAGCTCCTCGTTACATTGAGGCTCGACTAACAAAATTTGCTCTCGAAGTTGTTTTCAATCCGAAAACTACTGACTGGAAACTCTCATATGATGGCAGAAACAAGGAGCCCATTGCTCTTCCTGTTAAGTTCCCATTATTACTAGCACAAGGCGTTGAAGGTATTGCAGTAGGTCTTGCCTCTAAACTTCTTCCTCATAATTTTGTTGAATTGATCGATGCTTGTATTGCTCATTTCGAAAATAAAAATTTTGAACTCTTCCCAGACTTTCCGACAGGAGGAATGATCGATGTTTCTAAATACAACGATGGCCTCAGAGGCGGGAATGTTCGAGTACGATCAAAAATTAATAAAGTTGACAGCAAAACCTTATCAATTACCGAGCTCCCATTTGGGCGAACTACTTTGTCTGTAATCGACTCCATTATTAAAGCTAATGATAAGGGGAAAATAAAAATTAAAAAAATTGATGATAATACAGCTGAAAATGTTGAGATTATTATTCATCTATCGCCTGGAATTTCTCCCGACCTAACCATTGATGCTCTGTATGCATTTACTGATTGTGAAATATCAATTTCGCCTAACTCATGTGTTATCGAAGATGATAAACCACGCTTTGTAGGCATTAAAGATATGCTGAAGCATTCTGCCGATCATACGCTTGGCTTACTAAAGCTGGAGTTAGAAATCAGGTTAAATGAGTTGGAAGAAGAATGGCACAAATCTTCCTTAGAACGCATTTTCATCGAAAAGAGAATGTATAAGGAAAAAGGCTACGAAAATGCAGAAAGCAAGGAAGCTGCTTTGAAATTCCTTGACCAATGTTTTGAACCTTACAAGAAACTCTTTCGACGCGAAATTACAATGGATGATCTTGCTACTCTTTTCGAAATTAGAATGGGTAGAATCTTGAAATTCAATACGCTTAAGGCAGATGAACAAATAAAAGGTCTTGAAGCTGAAATGGATGAAGTGAAAAACCATTTGGCCAATATTGTACCTTATACTATAAATTACTTCAAACAAATAAAAAAGAAATATGCGAAAGGACGTGAAAGGAAGACTGAAATTCGCAATTTCGATAATATTGAAGCTGTTCAGGTAGCTGTTGCTAACCAGAAACTTTATGTTAACCGAGAAGAAGGTTTCATAGGAACAGGAATGAAAAAAGAAGAATTTGTCTGCGATTGCTCTGATATTGACGATATAATATCAATTAAGAGAGATGGCAAATACATGATAACAAAAGCTACTGACAAGGCATTTGTAGGCAAGGATATCATTCATGTTGATGTCTGGAAGAAAAACGATAGCCGAACAATTTACAACCTGGTTTATCGTGATGGTTTAAATGGTGCCATTATGGCTAAACGTTGTGCTATTACCGGACTTACTCGCGATAAAGATTATGACTTAACAAAAGGAACATCTGGTTCAAAAGTGCTTCATTTAACCGTTAATCCAAATGGAGAAGCTGAAAAGCTCAAAGTCACTCTCAAACCTCGCTCACGACTAAGAAATCTTCATATTGACTGGGACTTTAGTGAATTAGCGATTAAAGGAAAAGGTTCGCAAGGCAATATTCTTACCCGCTATGCCATTCATCGTATTGAGCTTAAAGAAGCCGGAGAATCAACTCTAGGCGGACTAAAAATCTGGTTAGACGAAGATGTTGAGAGATTAAATACAGATGAACGCGGAAAATTCCTTGGTGAGTTTAAATCAAAAGACCGGATCATTGCTTTTTATAAGTCTGGGCTTCATAGCACATACAAACCAGATATAACAACTCACTTCGATGAAGGAATGATTCGAATTGAACAATACGATGAACAAAAGATATATACAGCAATATACTTTGATAAAGACCAAGGCTATTATTACATAAAGCGCTTCCAGGCAGAAAATGCAGATAGGATTCTGCCCTACCTACCAGAAGATTCGGAATGTGAACTTATTGCTTTAACTGATACTGATTACCCTCTTTTTAAAATTGAATTTGGCGGTAAACATAAAGATCGGCTATCAGAAGAAATAGATGGAGAAGAGTTTATTGCTGTTAAGGGATATAAAGCCAAAGGTAAAAGACTATCGAATTATACAATAAAGAATGTAACTGAACTCGAACCGGTTAGAGTAAAGAAAGTAGACAACGAAGCTACATCAGACAATGAAACTCAAAGTAACCAGGATATTCCAAACGATGGATCCGGTCCTGATTCAGACGGTAATTACGATGGAGAACAAATGGAGTTAAATCTGGATTAAGTATAAAAAATATCAGTAGATTGAAGTCTGAGAGTCTGAAAATAAATACCTTCCCCTCAGACTTCAATCTTTCTGTTTATAGCCTAAATTATGCCTTGAAAGAACACATCGCATTGCTAAAGAATGAATTATTTCCAAATTATTTTCATTCCCACAACATACCTCTTACCACTACCATTAGCTACTTTCTGGCATTCTATTATATTTAGCTATTGACAAAAATCTTAATTTTAACTTTCCTTTTATCTTTTGTAATTCCACTTTCACCATATTAAATGGCACTTCTACCAAGTTAAATTAACTCCATAGAAAAGCTTCCGTTAAAAAAGATATAACTGATACTTTCTTGGAACAATTACAAAAATGAATACACTTAAATACCTCATACTACTTATACCAATTCTAACCATCTCATGTTCAAAGCACGATGTTATCTTAACTGAGGACCAATTACCAGATGATATATTTTACCTGAAAGATGAGATAAAACCCTTTACCGGAAGATGTCTTGTTTATTTTTATAAAACTGAGATACTAAAAGAAGAAATCAACTTCAAGAACGGTATTCTTGATGGTAGTCATATTAGTTATTATAAAAATGGTGTAATCAAACGTATTGGGCACTACCGCGAAGGCAACTTTAATGGCAAGTGGACAGGTTACGACGCTGCAGGAAATAAAACATTTGAAGTTGAATATAAAAACGACACATTAATTGGCCGTTTTATTTCGTGGTATTCCACAGGAGTTATAAAACAAAAAGGGAGTTATCATAATAACGTACAAATTGGTGAATGGATTAGCTACGATGAAGCCGGAATGATTACAAAGAAAGTAATCTTATAATATTAGTCCATCTGAATTGTATTCATAAGCTTGCCACTCTGCCCCTATTAACGCCCACAACCTTTTCACTCCCGCTTTTTTTAACTTTTCAGCAGCATAACTAAATCCCTCGTTTACTTCATGAGGTTCATGCGAATCAGAATTTAACATTATCGGAATATCTTTCTTCGCAAGTTTTTCAATTATCCACTGACTGGGATATAAATCAAGCTGATTGTATTTATAGTAACCCCTTGTATTTACTTCTACAATTGTTCCAGAGCGCTTGATAGCTTTTAATGTTTCCTCCACTTGATTTTTGTACCAACTTTCATCCTCTGAAAAATACTGCCGATTGCTATTGTACATTTTAATCTTATCAAGGTGGCCAACTACATCAGGTGCATCCTGTTCAATCATTTGTCGGGTTAATTCGTAAAACCTATCCGATGCAGCCCTGAAACTACCTTTAAATATTTCATTCAATCCTTTCTCAAATAGTTTCTTATTATGGTCAATATTCCAAAATGTCCCATCATTAAATGATTCAACAAAATGAATTGATCCAATAAAATAGTCTAATTCCAAATTTTCAAGGATGTGGCTATGCCTTCCTGAACAACCAGGAATAAAATCTATTTCAAGCCCAAGGTAGGTCTCAATTCTATCGGCATACTTTTTCTTGATGCTTTTAACCTGCTCAAGATAATCATCTAGTTTATTATCAGGAATGGTCCATTCTGAGTCAAACAATATAGGAGCATGCGAAGAATAACCAAAAGCAATCATCTTCTGTTTAATAGCATATTCAATATATAATTCGGGATCATCACTCCCATCGCAAAAATGAGTGTGACTATGGTAATTGGTCCAGGGCATAATTAGTATACTTAATTGCTAAAATAAAGATATTTCTATCGGTATGTTAAAGAATTTTTCAAAAAAGGCTATTTACATTGAAGACTACATTGGAATGTTATGAGCCTAGCTCCTCTAAATAATCTGATTGGAAGATTTTATCTTTAAGATTCTTACTCAATATATTAATCAATGCTCTAGCAACTTTTCTTCCATGAATTCCTTTGTACCTTTTAAGTTTTCCGAGCATAAGAAAACCAAATGCTTTTATAACAACTTTCCCCACACTTTCTCCAAAACGATATTCATTTCTTGAACCTAATAAAATTGAAGGACGTGCTACAACAATATTGCTGAAGTTCAAACCTAGAATCTCCTCTTCCATTTTACCCTTAATCTGCAGATATTTATTCCCTGAATCTTTCTTAGCTCCAATTGATGATACAACAGCAATAGCTCCAACCCCATTTAACTGGGCAATTTTAGCGATTGAAACAGGATAGTGCCAATCAATTTTCTCCATTTCCTTGTAAGTGCCAGCTTTTTTAATAGTTGTACCAAGACAAATAAAAATCTCATCCCCTTTTATTAATTCGCTCGCTTCCTCCAGCTTTTCAAAATTAATAATATGCTCTTCAACTTTTGGATTATTAATCCCCAATGTTCTTCTTCCAAAAATTTTGACTTTCGTGTAAGTTGAATTAAAAGTTAATTCTTCAACCAAATAACCTCCAACCAAACCAGTTGCTCCAAATACAAGTGCTGTTTTCATTAAGCTAAGTTAACACTTTTAAACCTTTCAAGCTTGTATTCTTATTCGTGATTGACATAACTACTAAATTGCCTGAATGAGCTTAAAGCAAGTCTGTCAACACCTAAAAAGAAAGTATCAATCCTCTGGAAGCGGTCGAAAATTTAACCTTAGAATCTGGGGTGATTAAAATGTTACACCCTAATTGAGACTTCCATTATAATATTGATTGCCCATTTATTATAAGAAGCCTAAAACAACACGAAGCATTGCTTAATAATTAATTAGCTGTATGTTATGAATATTTATATAAACTTTAACATTTAAGTTTTGAACCTTTTTCAACCTATGGAGTTACCCTTATTAGCTACCAATAATTCTTACTACCTCGAAAGAGAATACGTGCAGATATTATTTATTGAAAAACGCACTCAGATCATGGAATTTAAAAAAATTAAACTTAAGGGGACAAAAGGAACTATTAGGATAAACGAAGATGGAAGTGAAGTCTTTTTTAATGACAAGCTTGTTAATCAATACCATATTAAATCCAGCAAACATTCAAACGGATATAAATGCTGCTCAATTAAAAACAAACAATATTATATTCACAGGATAGTTGCCGAAGCATGGGTAAATAACAAACGACCAGTAGCTCACAAACTTGTGATTCATAAAGATTGTAATACTTTAAACAATCACCATTCTAATCTTACCTGGGGCAATAATAAGACTGTTTACGATTTAAGGGTAAAACAAAATATTCCAGGTGCGGGTGTATCCTTTCGAGACCAGACCTATCGTGGAGGTTCAAAAATATCTTATGAAGAAGCTATTAGAATTGCCCAGCGACTTGATAATGGAGAGACAGCCAACACAATCAGTAAAGAATATGGAGTTTCTGAGATGAGTATAATACGAATCAGAAAACGATACTGTAAAAATAAAGTAGCATCGCCACGCTATTCAAATGATATAAAAAGTACAGTTGTTAAACTTAGAGAGAAACACCCTCCAAAAAGAATATCTGAAATTACCGGAATACGTTACGAAACAGTTCTTAGATGGTGTAAACAAGTAGAAAAAACAAAGGTACTTAGTTAGATTTCACAATAGATCACCAAAAACAGTAAAATATTTTACTGCAACTGCTCCCAAATCATATCTTTCAATTCCTGAATATTAGCATTAGTAATTGAAGATATAAAAATATATGGTATTGATGGTAAATCAGACTTAATCTCTTTTATTAAATCATCATCAAGCATATCTGATTTTGTAATAGCCAAAAGACGTTTCTTATCTAATAATTCAGGATTATAGGTCTCGAGTTCTTTTAAAAGAATTTTATACTCTTCTGCTATATCTTCAGAATCGGCAGGAATCATAAATAATAATGTAGAGTTACGTTCTATATGTCTCAGAAACCTTATGCCTAAACCCTTCCCTTCCGAAGCTCCTTCTATTATTCCAGGAATATCGGCCATAACAAAAGACTTATTGTCTCTATAGGAAACTATTCCCAAATTTGGAGTAAGCGTAGTAAAAGCATAGTCGGCAATTTTAGGTTTAGCCGCTGAGATTACAGAAAGCAATGTCGATTTACCTGCATTTGGAAATCCAACCAACCCGACATCGGCAAGCACTTTTAATTCAAAATTAAACCTGGCCTCAACTGCGTCTTCTCCAGGTTGTGAATACCGCGGAGTTTGATTTGTAGAAGTTTTAAAATTATTGTTCCCTAAACCTCCACGGCCTCCCTTAACAAGAATCTTTTCTTCATCGTGCTCTGTTATTTCACAAATAATTTCACCGGTTTCTTCATCTTTCACAATTGTTCCCAAGGGCACTTCAACATAAACGTCAGATCCATCAGCTCCAGACTTTAATGCTCCCGAACCAGATGCTCCATGTCCAGCCATAATGTGTTTCTTATACCGTAAATGGATAAGTGTCCAAAGATTTCGATTACCTCTTGCAATAACATGACCTCCTCGTCCTCCATCGCCACCATCAGGACCTCCCTTAGGAATATATTTCTCCCGACGCATATGTGTAGATCCAGGGCCACCTTTCCCCGATCGACAATATATCTTTATAAAATCAACAAAATTCGAATCAGCCATTTATTTATTTTTGAGTTAAAAGTTTCGAGCTAATAGTTTAAGGCATGAAAATAATTGAGAACAAACTTAAACCTTAAACTCTATACTTAAAACTACTTTTTATCTATTTCGGCACAGAGGCGGTCAAAAATCTCATCAATTGTTCCAACTCCATCTATTGCTCTATATTTTCCTTGTTCCTCATAAAAATCAATTACAGGAGCGGTGGTTTTATTGTAAACAGCAATTCGGTTTTCAATTATTGATTGGTCTTGATCATCAGCTCTACCAGAGTCTTTACCTCTTAACAACAATCGTTTAATCAGTTCATCATCTTCGACTTGGAGTGCTAACATTTTTGTAATAGGAATATTCTTTTTAACCAGCATTTGCTTCAGGGCAGCTGCCTGTGCTGTTGTTCTTGGGAACCCGTCAAAAATGAAGCCATTTACATCTTTGTTATTATCAATCCTTCTTTCAATCATTCCGATTACAACTTCATCAGGAACAAGTTCTCCCTTGTCCATTTTTTTCTTTGCTTCAAGTCCTAAAGGAGTTTTGTTTGCAATTGCATTACGAAGAATGTCTCCTGTCGAAAGGTGCACTAGTTTATATTTCTCTAAAAGCTTTTCAGCTTGAGTTCCTTTTCCAGCACCTGGAGGTCCAAATAAAACGATGTTCAGCATAAATTTTTTGTTTGTTATGTGTTAATAATGGTATAAATGCTATCCAGATTTCTTCCAAATCCATCATAATCCAACCCATATCCAACAATAAAATCATTTGGAATACTAAACCCAAGATAATCTATCTTATAATCATACTGAAACGAGTCAGGTTTAAAAAGAAGCGATGCTATCTTTATATCTGTAGGTTCAAAACCGCCTAACTGCTTAAGAATACTATCCAGGGTATGTCCTGTATCTACAATATCTTCAATAACTACAACTGTTTTTCCTTTAAGAGACTCATTTAATCCTATTAACTGCTTTACCTGACCAGATGATGAAGTACCCTGGTATGAAGCAAGCTTTAAGAATGAAATTCTACTGTTAATGTTAACTAACTTATATAAATCACTGGCGAACATAAAGGCTCCGTTAAGAATAACCACAAAAACAACATCTTGGTCCTTAAGCTCTTTATTTATTTGCTCAGCCATTTGCGCTATTTTATTCTGGATTTCATTTGCAGGAATACTAACAGTGAACTTCTTGTCAAGGATTTGTACAGTTTTCATCAATTAAATTTTCTTTTCTATTTGTAATTCTGTTATGTAAATTTACCAAAGCTTTAGATAATCCCTTTTTCGAATGGCAAAATTATTATCTTGCGAAAATAAGAATTCTACCGAATAATAAATTAAAACTGATAATTAAAAAAAGATATGACTCCACAAGTTAGCATCATAATGGGAAGCACATCGGATCTCCCAATTATGAAAAAAGCTGCCGATTTTTTAAATGATATGAAAATTCCCTTCGAGATAAATGCACTTTCAGCTCATCGCACACCATCTCAGGTTGAAGCATTTGCAAAAAATGCTGAAGAAAGGGGCATTAGAGTAATTATTGCCGCCGCAGGTATGGCCGCGCATTTACCTGGAGTAATTGCCTCTATGGTAAAAATTCCGGTAATTGGTGTTCCAATTAATGCTAGTTTGGACGGAATGGATGCTTTATTAGCAATTGTACAAATGCCTCCTGGAATTCCAGTTGCAACTGTTGGTATAAATGGTGCTCAAAACGCAGGAATACTTGCTGCACAAATAATAGCCAATGCTGATGTAGAAATAGCAAACCGCTTAGCAGATTTCAAAGACAGCTTAAAAAATAAAATTGTCGAAGCAAACGAAGAATTAAAAGAGGTTAATTACGATTACAAAACGAATTAATCTATTCTTAAATCTCCCATACAAATGCAATTATCTCTCCTCCATATTAAACATAAAAGCCTCACAATTCGCTTATTATGCTTCGCTGTTATACTTTTTCTATCTTCAACTACGTATAAATCTAACGGCCAGGCGAATGCGTTTCGTGCAGGAGCTCGTGAAGCTGCCTTGGCAAATACAGGAGTAGCTCTTGGAGGAAACTGGTCTATGTTTCACAATCCGGCAGGCTTAGCTAGTGTAAGCGACCCAAACCTGGGGGTACATTACACAAATCAATTCTTGTTGCAAGAGTTAAGTATTAGCTCACTAGCTGGCGTTCTTCCGATTAGTTATGGCGGCTTTGGAATAACCGCATCTTACTTTGGCACCAAAAGTTATAATGAACAAAAATATGCTTTTGGTTATGCTCATAAACTTGGGGAAATTGTTAATGCTGGAATTTCACTGGATTATTTCAGGGCAAACTTGCCAGAAGACTATGAGCCCTCGGGTGCATTAGCGGGAGAAATTGGTTTATTAGTAAATCCTATAGAGAACCTTAATATTGGTTGTCATTTATACAATGTAACCGGGTCAAAATATAAAGACTATGAAGCAGAAAACCTGCCTTCTTTCTTTACCCTGGGTGCAGCTTGGAAAGCTGATGTTTTTTTGGTTACCTCACAAGTTAACCTTGATAAAAACAATAACACTACAATTAGTGCGGGAAGTGAAGTTTTACTTATTCCTGTTTTAGCAGTTCGTTTTGGAGTTTCAACCGATGACCAATTCCGGTATTCTTTTGGACTAGGTTACAAAAAGAACAAGTTCAGTGGAGATATTGCCTTTACCCAGCATCCGGTTTTAGGACTCTCTTCCTTCGTTAGTTTTAATTATTCCTTTGAACGCAAATCAAAATGAGGAAGTTATTATTCATAACAGTAATAATATTCCCTGCAATCTGGGCTTATGCACAGGATGAGCAACAAATCAATAATTATATTGAAAACATTATTGAGCAAACAGCAAGCACTAGCGAAGATGCTGATTTAGAATCTATAATAAGCGACCTTGAGTTTCTTTATCAAAATCCCCTAAATATAAATAGTGCAACAGCTGATGAGCTAGAGAAACTTACTATTTTAAACGACTTCCAGATTACTTCCATAATTGAATATCGGAGGAAAATGAGACAAATAGTTTCTATTCATGAACTTCGGTATGTTTATGGATTCAATGACAGAACGGTTGATTTAATTACTCCTTTTATCGTTTGTGGACCTGTAGAATATGCTAAGAAAAGAAGTTTAAAAGATCTTGTAAAAAGAAGTAATCACGAAATCTTTCTCCGAACCTCGTACAGAGACAATGCTAACAAAAATTATATAGGGTCACCTATACAGCAATACACAAAATATTCAGGTTCTTTCTCTAATTTTCTAAAAATTGGCCTTGTTGCTGAAAAAGATGCTGGTGAACAATTTGCAAAGGGTGTTAACAAATATGGGTATGATTTTTATTCAGGATATGCGCATATTACTACAAAAACCTTTCTAAAAAGTCTTACACTTGGCGATTATCGTGTGCGATTGGGACAAGGCTTACTTATTTGGAATGGCTATTCCTCTGGTAAATCTTCTGAAATTACATCAATCCAAAAAAGAGGTCAGGGAATTAGTGCAAATACCTCTAAAGACGAATATAATTTTTTAAGAGGAGCTGCCGCTACAATCGGAAAAGATAAACTCTGGTTAACAATATGGGGCTCTTCTAAACAAATTGATGGAACAATAGATATAGACACTTTGATTAATGAAGATTTTTTAAGAAGTATAAACATATCTGGTTATCATAGAAGTGCAACCGAAATTGCCAGAAAAAACAATATTGAAGAAATTGCATACGGAGCTTCTATTATTTTCAAAAGCCTAAAATATAGCGCAGGATTCAATTGGCTACACTCTGAATATTCAATGCCGGTTGAACCTGATAGTAAAACATACAAATACTACTCGTTTACCGGGAATAGCTATGATGGGTATAGTACCGATTTTAAGATTCTATTTCAAAAAACTCAGTTTTATGGAGAAGTAGCATATGCAAATAATGGGCTGGCCGGAATTGTCGGAGTAAATTTAATGCCTAACAGTCGGTTTACAGGGAATTTGTTTTATAGGCATTATCAGCCAGAGTATTATTCACCATATGCAAATCCAATGGTTGAATCCGGAGATCCTAATAATGAAAAAGGTTTGTTCGCGGGAATAAAATGGTATACCGACTGGAAAACAACTCTATCTGCATATTCAGATGTTTTTTCAATTCCTTGGTTTAGCTTTAATTCCAATGGACCTTCAAAAGGAGTTGATTATCTTGTTGAAATGGATTATATGCCAACTCGTAGTTTTGAATTAATTCTACGCTATAAATTCAAAGAAAAAGAGAAAAACTTCAAATCGGAAAACCAGAAGACAACAGAAATTCTTCCCTTACAGAAACAAAGTCTGCGCATTTATGCCAAGTACAAAATATCTGAGAAGTTGCGAATGGCTAGCCGGATAGAAGTATCTGAAAGTGACTTTTCAGGAAAATCCAGGGCGAATGGGTATCTTTTATATCAAGATATTTCCTACCACATGCCAATTGGTAGTTCCTTATATTTCAGATATGCTCAGTTTAACATCGACGATTCTGACTCAAAGATATATGCCTACGAAAACGATGTGTTATATGCCTACTCGATACCTGCCTATAATGGGAATGGACAAAAGTTTTACATAATGCTTAGACAGAAACTTGGAAAGAACATCACTTTGTGGCTTCGATATGCAAACACAAATCCATTTGATGACACTACAAACAAAAAAAACGAATATAAGGCTCAAGTAAAAATTAATTTTTAATGCTGAATGCCTATATATCATTAGCTAACTTCGTTAAGCTCTCAACCGATCAGCGGGAGCTCATTAACTAAATTACTCTCGGTGAGCTCGTAGTAAACTTGGTTGTTTATAAGCTTGATTATTTAGATTTGAGTAATGAGACAAAAGGTAATTAGTTGAATTTCATTTAAAGATTTCTAATAGTAGAACAATAGTGTACAATCAATTGTTAAAAGATTTATTTTTCATGCTTACTGGCATTCTTTAACTAATTTTGCACATTCAAGTATCAATAATATTAAAAGCAAAAACATGAATAATTTTACTTATAACATATCTACAAAAGTTTTTTTTGGAGAGGGAACTGTGAATAAAATAGGAACAGAAATAGGTAAATTCTCTTCTCGAATATTAATAGCATATGGCTCAGAACGAATAAAATCTAGTGGACTATTTGAAATCATTACCAACGATCTTAAAGAACATGGAGTTTTTTACAAAGAGATAAATGGAATAAAACCCAACCCGAGCATTAAAAGTGTTAATGAAGGAATAAAATTAATTAAGGAACATAAACTTAATTTTATTCTGGCAATTGGTGGTGGCTCTGTAATAGATGCTTCTAAAGCAATGGCTGCTGGAGCTTCCATGGACGTAGACCCTTGGCTGTTTTGTACTCACAAAGCCAAAATAAAAAGCGCTCTTCCATTAGCAACAGTATTGACTTTATCGGCTACTGGTTCTGAAATGAATGGAAACGCAGTGATTTCAAATGAAGAAACAGGTGAAAAGCTAGCTTTTGGAACAGACCTAACAAGACCTGTTTTCTCAATTTTAGATCCAAGTTTAACCTATTCTGTACCTACTGATCAAACGGCATACGGGGTTATTGATATCTTCACTCATGTATGTGAACTATATTTTGATCCTACTGATTCAGCTTTACTAATTGACCGTATCTCTGAAGCAATTTTAAATACATGCATACATTATGGTCATACAGCAATAGATGAACCTAAAAACTATGAAGCAAGAGCAAACCTTATGTGGGCTGGAAGTTTAGCATTAAACGGATTAATCGGATATGGAAAGTCTGGTGGCGATTGGTCAACACATGGGATTGAACATGAACTTAGTGCTGTTTATGATATTGCACATGGTTTAGGTTTGGCAATTGTTTTACCTAACTGGATGAAGTATGTTCTAAATGATGAAACGGTTGATCGTTTTGCAATGTTTGCCGACAAAGTATGGAACATAAAAGAAACCGATAAATATGAACAGGCCCTTCAGGGAATTAATGCCACAAGTGAATTCTTTAAATCTTTAGGTGTGCCTTCAACTTTAACAGAAATTGGTATAGATAGCACTAAAATAGAACACATGGCTGCTCAGGCTACTCAATTTGGAGAGTTAGGTGCAGTAAAAAAGCTCGATAAAAAGGATGTACAAGCTATTCTTGAAAATAGTTTATAGCAATTGCCTTTTATAACTATCCCATGGTGAGCCTGCTGTGCCGTTTAGTTAAGATGTTTTTTGTTTTAAGATACATAACTCTCGACTCCTCCCGATAACAATCAAGAGGGGTCGAGAAGTTTTTCTTTAACTAATCGATATTGATAAACCAAGTTAATTTTAAAGAATAATTAAGCCATTCTAACGCATGAACCTAAGAACTATTTTGATAATTATTAATACAATACCAATAGCAACCCAAATCTGATAGTTACCTGCTTTTTTATCTTGTTCAATTTGGTTATCTCTTGCAGTTACTCTCTTCTCTTCCTTTTCATCAAGAATAAAATCTGCACAAGTTGTCTCAAATGTGGGTTTTTCGTTTGTCAATGAACAAACAACTCCTGATTGTGCTGAAAATCCCTTCTTAGCGCATCTCTTACAAAAAACTAATCTTTGACTTACTTCCATGCTATATTATAATTTTTAAATGGTTGAATTTCTTTCTACGTCAAAACTTTGCAAAAGTTTTATATGCAAATCACAGATTGAACCCCTTGCCAGACAGTCGCTACAACTAACTTGCTACATTAAATTGTTTTCATATATTTAGTCTTTTAGTAAGGTGAGTTCCTTCAGTTTAGCTAAGTAAAATATAAAATAAATAAATTCATTCATTCTATAACTTTGGCAGAATATTTGAGGCGCAAACCGAACATAATCTTCTCTCTATGAAGAAGTACTACTTATTTATAATTTTTTTAACTCTCTGTTCCTACATTTTAGCACAAAACAATAAGGTGGGTGTTGTAACAAATGTAGATTGCTTTTTAACTAATTTATCTATAGTTAGTACAAAATCTTTCCCATTTTACTTTCACCATAAAGAATTTATTGAAGATGTACATTCAGATATTTCAAAATTGATTAAAGAGAAGTTTAGCTTGGATACGGTTCTTTTTCTTAATTCGAAAAGAATAAAATATACTGAAGGTATTTTTGCGCCTTCTCAAAACGGAAGAGAAATTGCTAAAATTTCAGGAGTCAAAGGGAATTTATATGTTCAGATAAGATCCATGCTTGCTGAGGGATTTATTAAAAGCGGTGAATGGGGCTATAACTTTAACACAAAAAAAAAGCAAAGCCGAAGATGAAGACTAATCCTATTTAAAATAAATGAGTGCTTTTCAGTTGTTATATTATTTTTGTGAGTCAAAACTAAGCAAGCTCAGTTCTAAAACAAGGTTGATGAAAATTACTTTCTCACTTCTCATATCGCTATTAGCCATTTTCGGTTCGGCGCAACATTACAAGAAGGCTCTGGTAACCGACATAAATTATACTTTAAAAAAAGCCCAGAATATAAATTCAACAACATTTCCTTTTTATTTTCACCAAAAAGAATTCATCCAAGATGTTTATAAGGATATTGAGAAACATCTTATTAAGAGGTTTGGGGACATGGAAATAGAGTTCTTGCGATATGATAGTATTAGTTATGCTGCATCGCATTTTAATCAACCCACATACGCCAAAGCGATAAGTAAAACAAAGAGTTCTTTAGCCGACTTGTATGTTAGTATTGAATCAACCTTGAAACTGGTTGCTGACCTCGATGGAATAATAACTTACTCATTCATAACCAAGGTAAAAGCTTTTAATTCAAAAGGACGGTCGGTTTATAAGTTTCAAAGCAACATTCCTTTTAGTATTACCCTCGATGATAATATTACAGGAAATGCTGAGATAGGGGAAAATGATTTTTATTTCTTCTATCTAGATGGACTCAAATTAGCTTTTGAGGGAAAATCCCAACTTGAACCCAAAAGGTTCATTTCCAAACCATCTTTTAAAGAATTTTTGGATTACGCCTACAAATTCGACCTTACAATCAAATTAAGAACCTACTATTATGGAAGTGACATTGAGAATCAGAAGAAAGTTTTTGAGTTTACTGATGAATTTCCTAAAAATGTTACAAAAGGTAATAAAATAGGTCCCTATTTTGATAATCTACTCGATAAGTATTATATAATCAACCATTTTAATTCCGATAGTCTAATAGTTCAACTGAAAAAAGATCCAGATCTGGAAAATAAACTGTTGTATGGGACATCTGGGCTCGAAATGGAAATATTAGAAAAAGATACTATTGTAGGAAATGTTGAATTAAAAAGTGTTACAAATATTGAAGGTAACTTATATGGAATAAATTTTCTGGTAAAACGGAATGATAGATTCTTAGTTTCTGAATTTTACATAGATAATCAGCTTAGATTTCTAATGAAAAACCCTGGAAGGAAAAGGATTATCTATATTCACAAAGATACTTCAGAAAAAGAATTAAGCCAATTTTTTAACCTTATCTTTATTCATGATTATTTTGTTGCTTTAATTCCTTTAGCTCCTCGCTAAACGCATTAATAAAAATCAACATCAGGAATAACTTGCAAAGAGGCAAAGCCCTCCATTGTTTTAAGTGCTATTATAATCTCGTTAATCTTTTGTTTGTGATTGGCTATTTCCTGGTTTTTCTCAAGCTTAATAGTTATTTGTTTTATATGCCAATTCTGAATTCGACTAATAACAGGTGATTCGGGTCCAAGTATCCGATTGCCGAAATATCTTTGCAGTTCCTTAGTTAAAAGCCAGGCAGCTTTGTTTAAAATCTCTTTCTCTTTATGCCTTACAGTAAGATTAATCAGACGATAAAATGGTGGGTATTTGTACTTATTACGCTCCTTAAACTGATGGTTGAAGAATTCAGCATAATTATTATCTACAACCTGTTGTATAATTTCATTTTTGGGATCAGAGGTTTGTATAATAACTTTCCCTTGCTTCTTTTTACGCCCGGCCCTACCACTTACTTGCGACATTAACTGAAAACTTCTCTCATAAGCTCTGAAATCAGGGTAGTTAAGCATGTTGTCGGCATTTAGAATACCCACAATACTTACATTATCGAAATCCAATCCTTTAGAAACCATCTGGGTTCCAATTAAAATATCAATTTGTCCAGATGCAAAGCTTTCAATTATTTCTTCGTAAGCCTTTTTCTTTCGTGTGCTATCTTGGTCCATTCTACCTACTTTAATTTCAGGAAAAAGAAGCTTAATTTCATCTTCAATTTTTTCCGTTCCAAATCCACGAGTTTGTACATTTGTGCTACCACAGGCTTTACATTGAACAACAGGAACCATACTATACCCGCAATAATGACAAATTAGCTTATTAATTCCTTTATGATAGGTCAAACTAACATCGCAATGCTGACAATTGGGTATCCATCCGCAGTCGTAACACTCTAAGTAGGGTGAAAATCCTCTGCGATTCTGAAAAAGTATAACTTGCTCTTCCTGCTTAATTGCTTTTTGTATTTCCTCAACCAGTTGTGGACTAAAATGAGAATTCATCTGCTTTTTCCGTCGCGCTTCCCTGATATTGATAACCTGAACTTCAGGAAGTTTTATATTTAAGTGTCTCTGAAAAAGCTCAACCATTGCGTACTTTCCAATTTTCACATTGAAATAGCTCTCAAGCGAAGGCGTTGCTGTACCTAATAAAACTTTAGCCTTATGAATTGATGCTAACACAACAGCAGCATCGCGAGCATGATATCGTGGTGCCGGATCGAATTGCTTATAAGTGCTCTCATGCTCCTCATCAACAATTATTAGACCTAAATCCTCGAATGGTAAAAATAAGGATGAACGAACTCCGAGAATAATTTTATACTCAGCACTGTCTGCCGGACGTCTACCCAGCAAATTGTTCCATATTTCAACTCTTTCTGCATTATTAAATTTCGAATGATAAACACCAACTGCATCTCCAAAAACATTCTGAAGGCGAGTTATAATTTGAGTTGTAAGAGCAATCTCCGGCAATAAATACAGAACCTGTTTCCCTTGTTGAAGCTGATCTTCAATAAGGTGTATATAGATTTCTGTTTTACCACTTGAAGTAACACCATGCATAAGCACAGTATCCTTTTCTTCAAAATTTTCTTTTATTTCCCTGAAAGCTATTTGTTGATTATCACTTAATCTTAATGGTTTAGAAGTCTCATATGAATAAGTCGAGAGCCTTGAAATTTCCTCCTTCTCAAGAGTGAATATCTCTTTGTCGATAAGGGTTTTAATAACTGATGCTGAAACTCCTGATTCCTTAATAACATCCTGTTTTCGAACCGGATTAAATTCTTTATTTGTTAAATACCCGCATAACTGTAAATATGCCATTAATGTAGCGAGTTGTTTCGGAGCTTTGCGCTCTATTCCGTTTAGTAACTCGTTTATAACAGCTTCCATTTGTAAGTTTTTATGCAAACAGATTAAATCAACTTCTTTTGCCTTAACTTCTTCCTTCAGTGACTCTTCAAATGCCAACACACCTTTAAGTTGCAAATCGCGAAGAACAGGCATTATTTGTTTTCTTTCAGTCTGTTCCTGAAGTTGCTCAATAGAAATGCCTGGATTATTCGAAAGAACTGAATAAATTATCTTCTCAGCAGGAGTCAACTCTATACCATTTGATGGCAACTCTTCAAGATACAGCCTGGTTTGTCCCTCAGGTCTTAACCCAGATGGCATAGCAGCTGCATATACCTCACCATTTGTACACATGTAGTATTCTGCAACCCATTTCCAGAATTTAAACTGCCATGATTTTATTACCGGGTAATCATCAAGAATAGCAATAATTTCTTTAGTCTCATATTCGGCTGGCGGATTACTATGGATATTAACAACCAGTGCGGTATGTAGTTTTCTTTTTCCGAACTGGACACAAACTCTCATGCCTGGCTTTAACGATAATGGATTTGTTTCCGGCCCTAAATGATAAGTATATAGGTTTGGAACTGCAACCGGCAGTAATACATCGATGTATGTGGTTTGAAACAATGACATTTAGGCGAAGGTAGTTTTTATTTGTTCAGCTACCTCATCCATCAACCAACGCGGAGTAGATGTTGCTCCACAAATTCCAATCTTTTTGAATTGATTTAAAGAAAGGGATTTTGCCTCCTCAACATTAGAAACAAAGAAACTATTTTTATTTACAGTCTGGCAATGCTTATATAAAACTTTACTGTTTGAACTTTTTTTACCACCTACAAACACAATTGCATCCATCGAGCTACTAAAACTCTCTAACCCGGGAGCCCTGTTAGAAACCTGACCACATATTGAATCATTTGCATCCAATAAGTCTGGAGAAGTCAGCCGATTTTCCACTTCTGTTTTTAGCTCCCAATATCGTTCCTTACTCATGGTTGTTTGAGAATATAGAACTATAGGTCTTGTGAAATCTACATCTTTAAGGTCTTTCTCTTCCTGAATAACATGGGCTTCGCCATTAACCTGACCAATTAAACCAATGACTTCTGGATGTTCCGGTTTTCCAAAAATAATTACGGTTCCCTTTTCTTTCAAATTAGCATGACTAGACTTTATTTTGTCTTGCAGTTTTAATACTACCGGACAGGTACCATCAATTAATTCAATGTTATTCTGCCTGGCATGCTTGTAAATTTCCGGTGGTTCGCCATGCGCACGTATTAGCACCTTGCAATCGGTCAGCGTATAAAATTTTTCGCGTTGAATAACTTCTAAGCCAAGCTTCTCAAGACGTTCAACCTCCATTTCGTTATGAACAATATCACCTAAGCAATAAAGGGAACCAACTCTTTTCAATTCTTCCTCGGCAAAAGCAATAGCTTTTCTAACACCAAAACAGAAACCAGACTTTTCATCAATAAATATTTCCATTCTCTTAACCTTCTAAATAATTTTTGGAAATAAGCAACTTTTTAAACCATTGCATCTGTTCGGCAAAAGTCATATTGCTATTGTCAAGAATTGAAGCATCCTTAGCTTGTTTTAAAGGACTTTCCTTTCGATTGAGATCATTATAATCACGATCTTCAATATTATTTTTTATTTCCTCTAGAGAAACTTTTAAGCCCTTTTCTGTCAGCTCATCAAATCGTCTTTTAGCCCTTACATCAGAACTTGCAGTCATATAAATTTTAACTTCAGCATTAGGAAATACAACGGTTCCAATATCTCGTCCATCCATTACAATTCCCTTTTGCATACCCATTTCTTGTTGCAAGCTAACGAGGTATTCTCTAACCTCCTTAATTTTACTTACTTCGCTTACAAGGCTCGAAACTTCAATACCTCGTATTTCATCTTCAACATTTATATTATTCAAGTATGTAAATACTTTATCGCCCTTGCGCTGAAATGAAATTTTTATACTCTTTAAAACAGAAAGTAATTGCCTGGAATCAACAGAGTTTTTCGACACCATTTTATGCTGAATAGCATAGAGTGAAACCGCCCGATACATTGCACCTGTATCAATGAAAATGTAATTCAGATCTTTTGCTATTAGTTTTGCAAAGGAGCTTTTCCCACAGGAAGAAAATCCATCAATAGCAATAATAATTTTTTGTTTTAATTCCATAGGTTGCAAGTAAGCTTCCAAAATTAATTGATTTTCTTCAATTTAAGTCCAGATACAATTCTATTCTTTTAATCAAGGTAAATTGCCTAGAAAAGGTTTTTATTTTTTTATTGTAAGAATCAGCAGAATTGTTCTACAAGCTTGGTTTAAAATCGGAAAGATTTGTTGTAATGGAAAAATGGTTTGTTCCTCGTGCTAAATGATACGATGAACGTCCATAGTTTATTTGAAACTTCTTAACTCGTATTCCAAATCCCCATGAAAATCCAACAGTTGCAGCTTTTTCATTTATCTTCATTTCCTGTCGGCGCTTATAGTTATAACCTAATTGAACATTAAAGTTCTTTGAAGGAAGAAACTCTAATCCAAATATAATATGACGCATTAAATTATCAGCGAAATCGCCCATAGGATTACTACCAGGAGCTTCTCCAAGCAATATTTGATTATTCTCTTCTTCTAATTCCTTTTCAGTCTTGTACTTTAAATCCCAGTTTTGTAATTGCTGTCCGATTATAGAAAACCTGAAAGGTGCATGTGATAGCCCCTTAGTTATTCCAATCTGTATTTCAAACGGAAGAGGCTCCCTATTTTGAGCGTGATAGTATTTCTTTATTTGCATGCCTGCATTTTTAATAACAAGGGCTGCACTAAATAATTTATCCGGATTATAATAAGTTAGACCTCCATCAATTGCTAAACCAAGTGAGTTGTATGTTTCAAGATCAGAATATAAAGGCTTTATATTCAGTCCAACTCTTAGCAAACTATCAAATAAACTTCTGGAGTAAAACAAATTAAAGGCATAATCGGCCGCATTAAAAGTGCCTTGCTGAATACCCGACTCATTTGCCTCAATAAATTCGCCATAATTTACATAATGAATTCCAGCTGCAAGCGTGTAGGGTTTACCTGTATTCCATGCATATGAAGCATACCCATAGTTAACTCCTGCAAAATAATTCACGTAATTAAGCACTACCTGATTATTCATTTGTTCGTTTAACAACGATGGATTATGAAATACCACATTCAAGTCATCGTCGAACAAACTTATCTGTTGCCCACCTAATGCCGCAATGCGAGCTGAATTTGTCAGATTCAGAAAATCGTAGGCACTATTTCCACCACTTTGGGCAGAAATGGTAACATTAATTGTAAAAAGAAATGCCAGTATTGTATATCCAGTTTTTTGCAACATAAAATTATAGCAAATAGTCACCTGCGAAAATATAACGAAAAGATGTAACTAAAAGTTTAAATGAATAAAACGTTTATTTTTTTTGATTATTCTCCATGCAGTGCATTTTTACGTTATTCTTTAAAAATAGTTATTACTTTAAAATTGTATTTTACTTTTGTATTGTAAAGACTATTGAGAAGAATGACAATACCGAAGCGAATTGCTTTCATAATAAATCCAATTGCAGGAAGAAAAAAATCTGGAAGCATCACAGAAATAATAGGTGAAAACCTTGACCTTAAAAGATGGGATCCCTCTTTCTTCTTTACTGAAAATCCAGGACATGGAACAGATTTAGTTGAGAAGGCAATAAAAGATGGAATAGATACAGTAGTAGCAGTTGGTGGAGATGGAACTATAAACGAGGTTGCTTCAGCATGTCTTTATAAACCCGTAAAACTTGGTGTTATTCCGCGTGGATCAGGGAATGGACTGGCCCGCGAATTAAAGATTCCTATATCTTCCATTAAGGCTGTAAAATGCATTAACGAAGAAATAACATCAAAGATTGATGTAGGCTTAGTTAATGGCAAAAACTTCTTTTGTACATGTGGAACTGGTTTTGATGCCAAAATAGGGCATAAGTTTGCTAAAAATACTAAGCGAGGTTTTCTAACCTATATAAAAATAACTATTCGAGAATACTTTAAGTTTAAACCAAAAAAACTTAAAATAATTATAGATAATGAAAAGATAAAGCGCAAAGTCTTCTTATTAACTATTGCCAATGCAAAGCAATTTGGCAACAACGCTTTCATTGCTCCGGCAGCAAAATTAGATGATGGCTATTTTGATATTTGTATTCTCAAACCTTTTCCCTGGTACAAATCAGTTATAATAGGTTATAGATTATTCAATGGTACTATGGATAAAAGTAAATACATAGAAATAATCAGAGCAAAAAAAATAGTTCTTCCAAAAAAGAAAAATTTCAAATTTCATATCGATGGTGAACCATGTATTTTTAAAGGGCCTGTTAAAATTGAGATGATGCCTTTAGCCTTGAATGTTATTTCACCGAATTCTTAGAGTTTTTTCTTAAGTTTCTCAACAATAGCAAATACTGCCGGACAAGTTGAAAGATTATAGTATGTTTTTTTTGCTACCTGATAAAATCTTTTTCTATCAGTATGTGGATATTCACGACAGGCCTTCGGCCGATTTTCGTATATCATACATAAATTATCGTGACAGAGAAATGGACAAGGGCTTTCTTTAAATATATTATCTCCATCTTCGTCGATTTTAATGTACTTATCTTTAAAGGCTGATGTTTTCATCTTTACAGCCGGAGCCATTCTCTCAATATCGCTCTCAAAAATCATTGGCCCCAGCGACTTACAGCAGCGAGCACATTCTAGGCAGTCAATTTTTTCAAATTCTTCGTAATGCAATTCATGAATAACAGAATCAAGATTCCTGGGCTTGTTTTTAACTAACCTCTCTAAAAATGCCTTATTCTCCGGAGCCACAGCTGAAACCTTTCGCTCCATCTCCTCAATCATTCGTTTAGTATAGCTCATTAACGACAATATTTTCTTGGTCTGTTGCTGAATCTTTCTTTGATTTTTGAGTTAATATCAAGCCAGCTACTGCAATAATTATCCCTACTACTTTCAAGAGATTCAGATCTTCCTTTAGAATAAAGAAAGCAAAAATTGCTGTAAAAACCGGAATGAAATTGGCAAATACAGTAGCCTTTGCAACACCCAAGGCTCTAATTCCCTGCACTAATCCTATATATGCAATTGTAGATGCAAACACAGCTAATAATGCTACTGGAACAAACATCCTGAAAGTTAATTGAGAAATATCGAATGACTTAAAATCAACAATAAAAAATACAGGAATAAAAAAAATGCATGCTATTAAATTCTGGTATGTAACTATCGAAAGAGGGCTATATTTTGCAGAAACCTTTTTTATAACAAATCCATAGATAACTGCTGCTGATACAGGAATAATCAACAAAGCTATTCCCTTCCCTGTTGCGTAAATTCCATCGTATTCAGAAAAAACTACACAAACTACTCCAAGAAAGGAGATCATCATTCCAATGTAATTCTTGATAGTAAGTTTTTCATTTAGAAAAATGTTGGCTACAATAAAAGTGAAAATCGGAATAGTTGCAATAAAGATAGATGCTACCGTAGAAGAAACATACAACATTCCATAGCTTTCTCCTATTGAATATAAAAATGGTTCAAAGAATCCCAAAACAAAAAAAACAAAGACATCCTCTTTCTTAATTTTCTTAAGTCGCTTTAATTGAAGAGATGCAAATATGAGTAGTGGTACTGAAATAAGCAGCCTTAAAAACGCTACCGTTATTGGTCTAAAATGCTCCAATGCCTGCTTATACCAAATAAAACTTAGTCCCCAGAAAATCATAGAGACTACCAGAAATACATAAATAAAAGTATTCTTTTCCTTACTCATAATGAAAAAACATATAAAGAAACTACTTTTTGTACAATTAGCAAGAACATATTAATTGAAGATCTGCACTGCATTAGCCCAAAGAACTATCATAAATACTTGAATTGCGTATTAAAAAATGTTAATTTTGCCAGTCATATGTACTTTTACCTAATTATTCGCGTATAATGATTGACCACCTAGGAAACAATTATGTATATTGCGTGTTGTTTGTATATGGTAGTTTGATAAATTTCTATTCGTATTATGAGGCAATTAAAAATTACAAAATCGATTACAAACCGTAATAGCGATTCACTTGAAAAATATCTTCATGATATAGGAAAAGAAGAGCTTATTACACCTGAGGAGGAAGTTGATCTGGCCCGCAGAATAAAGAAGGGAGATCAGGTGGCTTTAGAAAAGCTTACTAAGGCAAATTTAAGGTTTGTTGTTTCGGTTGCAAAACAATATCAACATCAGGGCCTAAGCTTGCCCGATCTAATTAACGAAGGTAATCTAGGACTTATTAAGGCCGCTCAAAAATTTGACGAAACTAAAGGTTTCAAATTCATATCCTATGCCGTTTGGTGGATCAGACAATGTATTTTACAAGCTCTTGCTGAGCAATCCAGAATAGTTCGTTTGCCACTTAATAAAATTGGTGCTCTGAATAAAATGAATCGTACGTTTAGTCAATTAGAGCAAGAACACGAACGCGAGCCCTCTGCTGATGAATTGGCCGATGCATTGGATCTTCCTAAAGAAAAAGTCTATAGCACTATGGAACTCTCTGGCAGACATATGTCAGTTGATGCACCATTCCAGGAAGGTGAGGATAATAATTTATTAGATGTTTTATCTAATCCTGAAAATCCAAGTACAGATCAGTCTTTAATGGAAGAGTCGCTTAAACAAGAAATTGAAAGAACTTTAAATACACTTCCTGAAAAAGAACGTAAAGTAATTCGCTCCTTTTATGGAATTGGCAAGAAACCAATGTCTCTTGAAGAAATTGGAGATTCAATTGGAATTTCCCGAGAAAGAACCAGACAAATTAAAGAAAAAGCAATCAAGCATTTGCGCCAAAGAGCCAAAAGCAAGCTGTTAAAAAATTATTTAGGATAACAATAACAAATATCAAAAGCTATATAGAACCCTTCCCAAATTGAGAAGGGTTTTTTTGTGTTCTTGAATGATGTTCTGTATTGTCTTAATCGATAAACTTATTAGAATAATTTCATTTGCTATGCACTAGCACCCAATTGCTCAGTAAGAATACTCTGCACCTTTTCTGCTATTGCATTGGTAGCAATATTCTTTGGATAAACCGGTTCGTAAAATTTAATTGATACCTTCTTGAATAGTTTTGGAAACTTTGAGCCAACAGGCATGGCTTTGTTAGCTCCTTGAATAGAAACCGGAACTACGGGAACATTCAATTCTTTCGAAAGAATTGCAAAAGTTTTCTTGAATTCCCCCAGGCTACCATCTTCAGAACGGGTTCCTTCAGGGAAAATAATCAAGTTTTTCCCTTTCTCCAATACCGCTGCCATCTTTTGTATGGATAATTTTAAGTCTTTATTTATATCCATAAGAATAATATTATTCTTGCGGGCCAGAAATCTTTGCCACCACCTACGCCAATGTTTTTCCTTTGCGTAAATGTATGTTACTTTCATTGTCTTCCTTTTTAATAGGGATGCTACTAAAAACCCATCTAAAAAGCTCTGATGATTAGGGGCTATAATACATGGACCAACAGGTATGTTTTTTCTTCCTTCTTCTCTTAATCTAAAAAATGACCGAAACAGGGTTTTGTATGAAAAATTGAATACACTGAATGAAAATCCAGCTTTTGGCAAATTAATATGAACTTTTTCTTTAAGTATTTTTGTCCAGTTAATTGCCTCAGGAGTCATTCTTGTCATTTTGCTTCGTACATACTCACTTAGCTGCAAAACTGTTTCATACTTCGAAAGTTCCTCTTCAGGTATTTCTACTCCAAAGGTGTTTTCAACATAAACAATTAATGAAATTCTTGAGAGTGAGTCGAGACCAAGATCATCTGCAAGCCTGTCCAATGGAAGAACATCCGAATTTGTTTGCTCTTCAAGAAAACCAATAATGGTTGTCATTTCCTTAAATCCTTCGACTTTTACTTCTTCAACCTTAGGATTATCCTTTACATTATCGGCAAACTCCACTAATTTAAATCGCTGAAGCTTACTAAGCCTTGTTCTTGGCAATTCTTCATTTGTTATTGTAAGTTTTAAAAGCTTTTTTGAAATCGATGCTCTATCGTTATATTTGTTGATTACTTCTTTCCGCAAGTATGTTTCAATATCTGTAATTCCATTGGCTTTCATTAATTGAAGGTCTGGAACAATGACAACATTTAACTTATCGTTTTTCATAAATACACCAACCTCTTTTACAAATGGTGCAGCTTTTTCAAGCTTATCTTCTATCTCAGACGGATTTACATTCTTCCCGTTTGAAAGAACAATTATTTCCTTTTTACGTCCAGTAATAAATAAGCATCCTTTTTTATCAAGATAGCCCAAATCGCCTGAATGTAACCATCCATCTTTTAGTACTTCTCTGGTTTCATCTTCACGATTAAAATAGCCTTGCATAATATTTCTACCAGATGCAACTATCTCTCCATCTCTTATTTCTACGGTACAACCCGGCAAAACTCTACCTGCAGAACCAACTTTAAATTCACGTGGACGTGTAAAAGTTATCATAGGAGCAGCTTCAGTCATTCCATAGCCTTCAAGAATATCAAAACCAAGTGCTTGATAATCAACAGCAACTTCAGGATCAAGAGCAGCTCCACCACTAATCATAAATTGAACTGCACCCCCAAACTTCTTATGTACAGCTTTAAAAACAAATTTTGAAAACCTATGTGACTGAAGAACTTTAGCTAATTTGAATAATTTCTTTCCTACTCCGCTTCGGTTTATTTTATCAACAATACCTTTACGAATAAGGCTGTATAAACGTGGAACACCAATAATTATTGAAACCTTATTTGCCTGCAATGTTCGGATAATATCGTCAGCACTTAAAGAAGGAGACATTGCTATTGTACCCCCTATGTATAAAGGAATTATCATTGAGCCTAATAAAGGGAAAATATGATGCATTGGTAAAAGCATCATGGTAACATCTTTTTCTTTATAGATCTCAACCTGAGTTGTAACTCCTTCGATATTGACTATCAGGTTATCAAAACTTAGCATAACTCCTTTCGGACTACCGGTTGTACCACTGGTATATATTATAACCGCCGTTTTATCTATATCAACTTTAAAATCTAATTTGCCAGACACTTCTTTTGGCTCTTCTATATCTTCAAATACAAATATTCTTGGTTCGTATTTAACAAGCTTAAGAGCTTCAAGTAATGTTTTTCTCCTATCTTCAGAACAGAATATAACTTCAGGCTTTGAATCATCAAGTATAAAAGCAATATCATCTATTCCAGACATAAAATCTATGGGCACTGGAACATTATTATTGTTCCATGAAGCATAGAATGCATATACCCACTCTAAACGATTCTCTGATAATATAGCTACACGCTTATTCGTTAAATCCTTAAATATTTCTGAGTATGCAAGAATGTTCTTTTCTAGCTCATTATAGGTAATTTTCGCCTCCTCTGCAATAATCGCTACCTTTTCTCCTTTACCCTGTATCATAAATTAATCTATATGCTGCAAAATTAGAAAAAACTTTTACACTCATCCCATGAATGTAAGTCTCTAAATTGCATGAGTTAAATATTCAAGAAGTGTATCCACTGAGAAAAACTCTAAATGTATGCTTTTTATTTTACTGAAATAAAGTATTCTTTTCCGAACAGATTCTTAAAACCTTTTACTACCACAATCTTAAACAAGTGATTAACAAGACAAAACAATATTAGTTCAGATCAGAAACACTTTACCCTTAAGTACATTCTTTGATGAGTAGCTTATCTAAAAAAACAATTGCTATAACCTTTCTCCTATCTTAAAACTATAAAGCTTTTGAATTGAATCTATTTGTAGGCTAAAATAAACTTCTCTTGCCAGATCTCTAATTCATGCAGGAATAATCTATGTAGGAATAATCTATGTAGGTTATAGTTTGAAAATAAAGAGGCGACCGCAACAGTCGCCTCTTTTGGTTCCGAAAACTTTTGAACCGATATTCAGGATTTCTTTTGGTCTTTTAAATGTTGGAGAACTTCACAGTGTACCTGCAACAAATCCTTTTTAATTCTGTTTAAGTTGTTGTAACTATCAACGCACCCAGCTTGAATAAAATTAAGGTTGAACCACCCTAAATAGTGCATGCTGCCTGAATCTGTTTTAAAAGCCATTAATTTTTGCTCGACTAATTCAGTAAACATGGGATCATTAACTATAGCTACAGCATCAGCTGCATAACTTTGCACCCCACCACTTAACTCTTTCAATTGATTATAATATTTTTCAATGTCGTTCCTGGTTTTGATATATTTTGAATTAATCTCAGAAATGCTTTCAGCTTCTCCAAGAAGCTCTTCCATCAATTTATCAAGTTCATGAATATTTGAATTAAGTTTATTGCTTAAACTAGATGACTTGTTATCTAGTTCTTGAATGTTCTGCTCAAGTTTCTTTGCTTTATAAGAATAGTATGATATTTCTTCGTTTAAGTCTGTTACAGTATAGCGATAAATATTCCCCTTAAAGACTTTCCTGTTAAAAGAATAAGTCGTGGTCATTCCGAATAATAAAAATGAAAAGAGCAATAATGTTAACGGTATTAGCTTCTTTTGCGAGAATTTTAAAATGTATACAAAAATTAACGGAAATAGAACTACCATTATCAGAACCCATGAAAGTAATACCAAGGCCGATCCTCCAGCCCAATTATTAAACTTAAATAATAAAGCAAGTCCTGTTTCAAACAAACATATAAATCCCAGGAAATACAATATGAATTTTCCGGAAAACAGTTTTAAATTATCATCTCGCTTTAAGCTAAATAAAGCAAAGGGTGTAAACCCGGCTAACAATATTAGGGTACCAACTGCAATTAACAAATTAGCACCAGGCCAATGCATGGTTTTAAACAATAAACCTACGATCATAAGTATTGAGGCTGTTATCCCCAAAATTTTAATTGTTTTTTTCATAACTAAAAGATTTAATTTGACATAAAAGATTGTTGCATCCTGAATATCCTTTAGTCCATTGTTTCCTATAGTATGTTTTATTGAATTAAATGCGGAAGTGAAATCGAGTCCACCCTCCATTTTACTTTCTACTTCACAACACAAATGATCGAGTAAATCATCAAACAAGTGAGAATAGTTTATCTCCTCTGATTTCAGATGATCTGACAACTGCTCAATATTCGAATTATTTAGGTAGTGCATATTCCAGCTGTTGGATTAGGCGTTAAAAATATTTTTAGCGTCACAATAAACTCTTCAAGTTCATCGATAATTTCTACTGTTCTGGCTTTACCTTTGTCGGTAAGATTATAGTATACACGGGTTCGATTGTTTACGTTTTCCTTTTCAGTAAAAACAATTCCCTCGTTTTCCAATTTATGTAATATTGGATATAATGCACCAAAAGTCAGATTTATCTTGCCTTTACTCAAATCATCTACCTTTTGGGTTATTTCGTATCCATACATCCGCCCATTCTCCTTTAATAATTTAAGAATTATCGGCTTGAGCGATCCTTTTAATAATTCCTTTGAAATTTTCTTTTTCATATTTCAAATTGATTGAAACAATTATTACTTGACATATATAAGTAACTTATATATTACAAATATAGTATATTCATTTAGAAAAATGTTCAAATAAACTACTTTTGTTTCCTTTATTACAAATTTGCCAGAGATAGGAAATTGTATTTACCTATGTTTTCCCATCACTCACCTATTAAATTATTTCCCTTGCAAAACTTCTGTATTACAAGTGTTTTTTTATTCTGAGATTTGATATAAAAATCAGACCATGGAACAAGAACAACACGTATGCCCCGTATGGGTGGGGAAATTAATGATAAGTCCTATCAGGAAGCTATTTCAAAATCCTCAGAAAATATTGAAAAAATATGTTCACCCTGAAATGAAAGTCCTGGAAATTGGACCGGCCTTGGGCTTCTTTAGTTTACCTATTGCTAAAATGGTTGGTAAAAAAGGAAAAGTATATTGCGTAGACATACAATCTGAAATGCTGGAAAAACTTGAACATCGAGCTATTAGAGCACAGGTATTCGAGAATCTGGAGACAAGACTGTCTTCTCAAAGTTCTTTAAATATTGAGGATTTAAACGAACAGATTGATTTTGCATTCTTATTTGCTGTTGTGCATGAAATCCCAAATAAGTCTGTTTTGTTTTCAGAGATTTCCAATTCCTTAAAAACTGGAAGCAAAATATTATTTGCAGAACCCAGAGGACATGTAACTATAGAACAATTCGAGGAAAGCATTAGAATTGCTGAATCGAATAATATTAAAAGAAGCAATTATGTATCAATCAAGGGTAGTCACGGTATAATCCTGCAAAAGTTGTAATTCACTATTAGTTGTTTGTTCCCAAGTAATTATTGAATTGACCAACATAATTCTTAATCTTATTGGCTACGCTTAGCACAATGTGGTTCACTGTGCAATAAATATATCTTTCACACTTTAGTTAATGTCGAATAAATTTAAGCTGTGATAAGGGTTATATAATAGCCCATATTTGAGCAATACCCTAAATGGCTTTCAACTTAAAAAAAATAAAAAATTTTTGATGGCTTCAATTAATACATTAATTTTTGAATTATTTAATTCGACCTCAACACCCTGATTATATAACCATTAACCCCCTCTTTGTGTTTTTTTCTTAATTTTTTTCTTTCTCGAATTAAACCTTTCTAAAGTTTCGATATCAAAGAACCCGAAAGAAAGATGATAAACATCGAAAACAATTTAATACAAAATTAATACTTACGATTATGAGAAGAAAAAATTTAGCCTCAGTAACACTAGCCGTAGCGGTTGGAATGTTTGTTTTCACATCGTGTGACAATGTAAAAACCGATGACTCGTCATTAATAACTAACTTGGAAATAGAATCGGCTGAAGATGATGCTTTTGTTGATGACATGTACAATAATCTTGATTCTGAAATTGATCAGGAATTAAATAGTCTTGAGAAAACAGGTTATGAAACTTTAGTATTGAAATCTGTAGATGACGAACCTTATGTTTGCAAAACAGTTACTGTTGATCATCCAGATTCAACAACCTTCCCAAAGGTAATTACAATTGACTATGGCGACGGATGCACCATTGACATAAACGGTGAACTATTTACCCGAAAAGGTAAAATAATTATTACCATAACCAATAGGTGGTTCATTAAGGGAGCTGAAAGAACAGTTGAGTTTGTTGACTTTTATATTAATGATATTAAAATAGAAGGTACAAGAACTGTAACAAATAATGGATTAAATGCGGATAGTAACCTTGTATTTGACATGACACTTGTTGGTGGCAAAATAATTTTCAACGATACATTACAGTATACCAGAGAAGCAGAAAGAACAAGAGAATGGGTTAGAGCTGAAAATCCAAGGGATGATATTTGGTACATAACTGGTGGATGTAGCGGAGTAAATCTTGATGGTTATGAATATTCTCACACAATTATAGAGAAATTAATGATAATCCGTTGTGAGGATTTTAATTATCGACGCGCCATTGTTCAGGGTGTTGTTGAAATTGTTAGAAATGGAGAAACTTCAACAATTGATTATGGCAATGGGACATGTGATGATGCTGCTATCTTATCCAGAAACGGAGAACAAAAAGAAATTAAAGTAAGAAAAAGATATCACACCAGAAGAAGATTATTCATCAAAGGTAGTGGTGAATAATGGGAGTTCTATTTGATGAGAACTGCTACCCGGTTTGAAAATTCTTACCGGGTAGTTTTTTGCATTTTTTTGAAATGTTATATTATTCCCATTCCTACAAAACAACTCCTAAACAAAATATATTATTAATTAGAAAATTATTCCTTTAGAGAAATAAACTTAATGGTTAGCACGCATTTCAATTGCCACTCTTTTTTTAATAAAGAACAACTCCTATTCGTAAGGATAACCTATTGAAAATCATCTTTCGCTCAACCTCTTGCATTACCCAATCTTCTCTAACATAATTTAAGGTATTGTATCTATAGCCAATTGCTACCACAAATCCAGCTCTTCTATCTGATGAAAAAATAATTCCAACTTCAGAATTTGCCAAAATACCTCCAGAAGCTTCTTTAACAGTATAATTTTCAATTAAGGGTTTCTCAAGTGATAAGGAATACCCTCCAGTTGCTCCAAGAAATAGTTGAGTTCCCTTTGAGAGTTCAAAAATACCCTTAACATTTAATCCAACCGGCAAAGTTGTTTCATTTAATAGCTCAATACCCACAACACCTCCAATTGCAAGGTTTTGATTTAACTGGTAATTATGTTCCATTAGAAAGGAAAAAGCTGTTTTCCTTTCATTTTCAGTATTCCCTACTAAAGCTCCAAAGGTAGTATAGTTGTAATAGCCTTTCTTCTTTAGTCCACCCTCTTCATATTTTTCCGACTCAATTTTAAATACCTCATTTGGAGAATACGCAAAAATATTATTACCTATGGTTTTAATTTTTATAATCTCGCCTGTTTGCTCAATAATTTTACCTCTGATAATACTTTGGTTCTTAAGATAAACTACATCTCTAACTTGCTGGCTAAAAAGGTGTAATGGAAAAAACAACAATACTATAATGTAAACTCGTTTCATGTAAACATTTTTTATATTAATTGTAAATGGATGTGTTTATAAACTAAATGGTTGCGTAAGAATAAATCTTGCTGCTCAACGCAACTTTTTCTACTGCCAAAGCATCTTTGGTTTGAGATTAATTTTACACATAAATTAGTGCCCAATATTGGTTTATCTCATATCAAACTAACCTAGTAACTGAAATATTATGAGTAACTTAAAAAAACTATTATTTACGCTACCCGGCTTATTACTAATAATGTCGTGCCAAGATAAGGTGGAAGAAACCTACACTGTAAATACTCCAATCTACATGACCTATGATAACTTAAGAACTTCATTTAAGGTCTCTGATGGAAAAGAAATAATTCAATCTGGTAAAATATATTTTAAAGATAGCTATATTTTTGTAAACGAGTACCAAAAGGGAATACATGTTGTTGATAACACAGACCCATCTAATCCACAGGTTGCAAAGTTTATTGAAATTCCAGGAAATGTTGATATGGCAATTAAAGGCAATATGCTTTTCGCAGACAGTTATATCGACTTACTAACAATTGATATCAGCGATATCAACGATATTAAAGAAGTGGATCGGGATACCAATGTATTCCCTTATATTATTCCTGAATATGAAGACGGTATTATTGATAATATCGACCAATCACAAGGTGTTATAATCGGTTATGAATTACGAGAAGTTACAGAAAGAGTAACTGCCAATAATTACGATTACAATAGATTTCCTACATGGGAAGTTGATATGGTCTATAATGATGCAATAGGTGCTCCAAAAAACAATGGAGGTAATGTTGGAGTTGGTGGAAGTATGGCCAGATTCACCTTAAATGGTAACTACCTGTATACAGTTGACAATTCATCATTGAAACTCTTCGATATTTCAAATACTTCAAATCCCATTTACCAAAAAGCGATTCCTATTGGCTGGAACATCGAAACAATATTCCCTTATGAAAACAAACTATTTATCGGAAGTCAGACTGGCATGTATGTTTTTAGTATAATAAGTCCGGCTAACCCAGAGTTTATTTCGGAATTCAGACATGCAAGTTCATGTGACCCAGTGGTTGTAGAAGGCAATTATGCTTATGTTACCTTGCGCGGAGGGAATCTTTGCGGTGCAATCGAAAGTCAGCTCGATGTTATTGATATATCTGTAATAGAAGAACCCAAATTTGTAAAAGCTTATTCGATGAGCGAACCTTATGGCTTAGGAATTGATAACGATATACTCTTTGTATGCGATGGAGATGCCGGACTAAAAGTTTATGATGCAACAGACAAACTAACTATTGGCGACAATCAAATTGCAGTCTATCCAGATGTTAATGCTTTTGATGTAATACCACTTGGCAATGTACTTATTATGATTGGCATTGATGGTTTATACCAATATGATTATTCTGATTTAAAGAATATTACTCAACTAAGTCATATTCCAATTTATGGCAAATAATCCCATTTATCTTGTCAGACAATAGCTCTGACAGTTAATTTGGGCTCAATATATATTCTATTAAAGTGGTTCCTGGAATCCGAACAAACTAGCTCTTGTTCGGATTCTATTTTTAGAGAAGAACATTTTTATCATTTTTTGGTTTGTAAGGAAAATCTATTTTTGCACCAAAGTAAAGATCTTATGCACAAGAAAGAAGATATAATTCCTAGGTTACCCAGATGGATGAAAGTTCCACTTCCGAAAGGTAAAGAATATTCAAGAGTTAAAAACCTTGTCGGACAACAAAAACTACATACAATCTGTGTTAGTGGAAATTGCCCAAACAAAGGTGAATGTTGGAGTGCTGGCACTGCCACTTTCATGATTTTGGGTGAAAAATGTACACGTAATTGCAAATTCTGCCAGGTGCATACTTTAAAACCCGAACCAATTGATTATGGCGAACCTCTTAGACTGGCAGAAACAATTAAGTCGTTAAGTTTAAAACACGCCGTTATTACTTCTGTAGCAAGAGACGAACTTCATGATGGAGGAGCCGGATTTTGGGCAGAATGCATTCGTAAAGTAAAAGAGCTAAATCCGAAAACAACAATGGAAGTTTTAATTCCTGATTTCAGAAGGGGTAATTCTGCCTTAGATACTGTAATCAGCGAAAAACCGGAAGTTATTTCTCATAACCTCGAAACAGTTGAACGTTTATCTCCGGATGTCCGCTCAATGGCTAGGTACGAAAATAGCCTTGAACTCCTGAAATATGTTGCAGAATCTGGTCTAATTGCTAAATCTGGAATAATGCTCGGCCTTGGTGAAACAGAGGAAGAAACTTTAAAAACTATGCAGGATGCAAGAAATGTTGGTGTGAAGGTTTTTACATTAGGTCAATACCTTCGTCCATCAAAAGAACATTTCCCGGTTAAGGAATACATTCATCCTGATGTTTTTAAACGATTTGAAGAAGAAGGTTTGAAAATGGGTTTCAGTTATGTTGAAAGTGGACCACAAGTGCGCTCTTCATACCATGCCGAACGCCATGTTAATGCCTAAAAATATATTTTCAACACACTCAGTTTTGTAAGATGGCATATTCAGCAAAATATATAGATCTCGGTACTGAAGAGTACAAAAATGCTTGGGAAATCCAAGAAAAATATCATGCCGAGATTGTAGAAGGAAAAAAAAACTCAAAGCAAGTTCCAGGCAAACTAATACTCGTTGAACACCCTCATGTTTATACTTTGGGAAAAAGTGGACAGCAAAACAATCTTTTAATAAATGATGAATTTTTAAAGAAGATTAATGCTACCTACTATAAAAGTAATCGTGGAGGAGATATAACTTATCATGGTCCCGGACAAATTGTTGGATATCCAATATTCGATTTAGTTGCTCTAAATATGGGTGTAAGAGAATACATAGGCAAAATGGAACAGGCCATTATCGACACCCTTGCCAATTACAATATAGCATCTACCCAATTGAAGGATGCCACAGGTGTTTGGCTAGATGTTGGCACGCCAAAGGTCCGAAAAATTTGTGCTATTGGTGTGCGTGTAAGTAAAGCAGTAACAATGCATGGTTTCGCTCTAAACGTAAATACTGACCTAAACTATTTTTCACATATTAATCCTTGCGGCTTTATTGACAAGGGAGTAACTTCTATGGAAAAGGAACTAAACAAAAAATTAGATCCTGAAGAAGTTAAGTCAAAATTGAAGGATAGGTTAAAAGAAATATTTATTTTGGATCTGTAAACAAGTATCCTAAATTAACTTTCTTTGTATGTACTCGCATAAAACTATTTGTGTTGAGTTTATTTTATATACTTTTGTGCTTGTAAAAGATTTGTAAACTCAAAGCAGATAGTCATATCCGCCTCATATACTGTGGCTTAACGTCGCAACAGCATTTTAATGGAGAAACATTGGAAAATTAAAGAAAGCGGACCCCGTGAGCATGTTGAAAAATTGGCCAAAGAGTTAAATATTAATCACGTTCTCTCAAACATGCTTATTCAACGCAACATCACCACCTTTGATGAAGCGAAAGCTTTTTTTAGACCAAAAATTGAGGATATGCATGACCCATATTTGATGAAAGATATGGAAGATGCAGTTGATAGGCTTGAAAACGCAATAAATAATAATGAACCTATTTTAATATACGGCGATTACGATGTTGATGGCACTACCTCTGTATCGCTTGTCTACTCATATATTCGTAATATTTACGAAAATGTCGATTATTATATTCCAGATAGGTATTCTGAAGGCTATGGCATTTCTATAAAAGGAATAGACTACGCTTCTCAAATGGGTGTTAAGCTAATAATTGCGCTCGATTGTGGAATTAAGGCTATTGATAAAATCAATTACGCAAACTCTAAAGGTATAGACTTTATAGTATGCGACCATCATACACCTGGCGATAAACTTCCCAAAGCTGTGGCTGTACTCGACCCCAAACGTTCAGATTGCCCCTATCCGTACAAAGAACTTTCAGGCTGTGGTGTTGGATTTAAATTTATGCATGCCTATTCTATTCGCAAAAACATTTCTTTCGATAAACTTTACACTTATATCGATTTAGTAGCTGTTAGTATAGCTTCAGATATTGTTCCTATAACCGGCGAAAATAGAATACTCGCCCACTTTGGACTAAAGAAACTTCAGGAAGACCCAATTATAGGTTTAAAAACAATAAAAGAAAAATCAGGAATAGAGGACAAGCCTATTTCTATTGAAGATGTGGTTTTTAAAATCGGCCCCAGAATTAATGCTGCTGGCAGAATGGATTCGGGCAAACAAGCGGTTGACCTATTAATATCCGGCTCGATAAAAGAAGCCCGCTTATTATGCGACCGGTTGAATGTCCATAACCAAACAAGGCGTAATATCGACAAAGAAATTACTGAAGAAGCTATTAACGAGATTAGCCAGACTAGTCATCAACATCAGAAATCAACTGTTCTATATAATCCAAAATGGCATAAAGGTGTAGTGGGTATTGTTGCTTCCAGATTAATTGAGGTATATTATCGTCCGACAGTAGTTTTAACAGAATCGAATGGATTTGCAACAGGTTCGGCACGAAGCGTAAATGGTTTTGATTTGTATGAAGCAATTAATGAATGTAGTGATTTGCTGGAAAGCTTCGGGGGACATATGTATGCTGCAGGTCTTTCAATGAAACCTGAGAATGTACAAAAATTTAAAGAAAGATTTGAACAGGTTGTTTCAGATAGAATAACACAGGACCAACTTATCCCACAAGTAGAAATTGATACCGAACTGAACTTCAATGACGTAAACGATAAATTCTACAGAATACTTAAACAATTCGCACCTTTTGGCCCTGGAAATATGAATCCTGTATTTTTCGCAGAAAATGTAGTTGACAATGGAACAGGCAGATGTGTGGGAGGTGATGGCGAGCACTTGAAACTTTCACTTCTTCAGGAAAACGACCCTTTTAAAAATATTAATGCAATAGCGTTCGGACAAGGGAAAAAGCACGATAAAATTGTAAACGGCAGAGCATTTGATATTGCTTACTCCCTTACCGAGAATCATTTCCGCGGACAAACAACTCTTCAGTTAAATATTAAGGATATTAAGGTTGATGGGTAAATTTTAAAAACTATCAGCACTATTCTCAAATCATTTAGTCCTGCAACGTTTTTCGCTAATTCATTTTTCATATTAGATAATGCAATTTATGAGTTGCAACGTAAAATCTCAATTGAACTAGCTATACTTGGTAAAACTAAAAATTCACAGTAAGCCCGATACTCATATCAAATTCCCCACCATTTGGCTCGCTTAAAGACTCCTCCTAAATTCATTACTATTCTATTTTTTGGATGCCTCAAGTCTTTATTAAATCCGCATTATTCATTTTAATATAAATAAATAACTTGACGAAAGAAAACCAGAGAGCTACAAGGGTATTAATAATATTAATTGAAAAAGGAGATATTGTAAATATAACTACCCATAACAAAAGTTATAAATTCAAAATTGTAAAAGAATAAACAGTTTTTAAATAGTATGAATAAAACGAAAATATTATGAAAATTCAATCCTACTGTTGCTCTTCGGGAAGAATATCCTGGAGAGCACTTAAGGAACAAATCATTCAAATGTTTAATGGCCAAGCATCTATATAAAAACAAGACTATAGTTTAGAGTACCGACACTTGTCCAACTTTGTCATTAAAACATCGAATCTCTTAATTTAAGTGGATTCAAACTTTTGAATGAAATCTTAAACCTTATTTGTTGCCAATAATTATCTGTGTAAAAATCCACATTATCTTTAATATCCTTTGAATAAGTTATTGGGAAATATACCTGGAAAGCTTTTGTAATCTCAAAATACAAACCTGTTTCATAAGCAAACATATCTGGCTTACGCGATTCTGCTAAAAATCTAAATCCTTCCGGATCTCCATAAAGAGCTAAATTCAGATATAGATAAATCGGAAACCTGGTTGGTCGAAAGTCTCCACTTACAGAAGTCATCCACTTTTTTGATGTCAAAGAGTTAAGGCTCGCGAATCCACCTTCCTTCCGTTCAAACTGTTGAGAAAGTAACTGCTGTTTTTCTTGTACAAAGGGTGATTCAAATCTTCCTAAATACAAATGATCGTATTGATAATCTGACATTCCTGAATTACCAGAAAGCTTAAAATCAAATAAACCGTCATCTGGTGAATCAAGAAATACCCCGGCAAATGCCCTTAATCTGAAGAATTCCAATTTTCTACTATTCTTAATAGCAAAGTCAAACTCACCGAATGTTTTTACAGAATAATCGCTTCCTTCAAGAGATATGGAAAACTGATAGGGCTGTAAAACATTTTTGTTCTTCAATCGGTACCTTGCATTTAAATAATTTGTAAAATTTACATCTGAGGTAACTCCTCCAAGGTTATAAAATATATCATAAATATCAGATGCTCCGGTAAAATTCAGCATAAGACTTTGAGAAAAAGGACTACGTGCCTTCTTCTTCATGAAAAACATCTCAGCACTTAATGAATACTTATTGAAGTTCTGATTTTGTTCTGTTCCATATCCGAAACGCATACCGGATATAGTAAAATCAACTCGTTCAAATATTTTGGGTGCCGGGAAAGTATGCAGCGTAATTTGTCCAGTTCCAGATAAACTATTGTTTCCAAAAGCAAACAATGGTGCTAATTGATATTCTACTTTCTGAACAGGTAACAAGGGATTATAAAAAATCACCCCAAGCATATACTTGTTGTAATAGTTCCAACCCATGGTAGGCACTACTCCAAGTTGTTTTTTATCTTCCTTTTCTAATAATTGAATTAACTTTATATCTAAAGGAAGTGCTCGTTTTGCAAGACCTGATGTTTTAATAGTATTGTCTTTTTTATTCAGCTCAGGAATTTCAATGTCGTTTATTACTATTTTGTCAATTTCTTCTTTAGGCAAATCAATCCATTGAGTTTTGCTAAAACCATTTTCAATGAATTGATATTTCTTGGTTGTTCCTGAATAGCCAGTAATTGATACAGGGGAGTTGATTTCTCCTATATTACGAATTTTAACTTTACCTTTCTTCGATGCCAGAACTCTGTAATCAATTTTTTTTGTAGTTGAAATTAACTCATCGAAGAACCAGGCCAACTCTTTCTTAGTGTTATCTTCAAAAGCTGCTTGTAAGTCTTTTGGACCAGGATGTTTAAATTTCCAATCAGTATAAAACCCCTGCATTATTTCATTAAATTTCTCTTCGCCTAAATAATGCATTAAATAATAATATGATAGTGCTGATTTATGATAACCAATTACTCCATAATTAATAGAAACAAAGTCTTCGCTATGCGTATTTATTGGCTGATCCGTATTTAACCGAGTAGTCATTAGCATAAGCAGCAAATAGTATTTTTCAAGGGGTACTTCAGCTACATTCACTATCTCAGCCAGTTTTTTTTGTCCCATCATCTCGTATAAATACCTTTCTCTGTTGTATTTTGTATTCAGGTACCTAAATTCACTAAAAGAATTAATTCCTTCATCGAGGTAGGGATAATCGCGTTCATTAAAGCCCAGAATTCCGTAAAACCAGTTATGGCCGACTTCGTGCATTATAACTTCCTCAAGTAACAGTGGCATGGGAAACGAACCAATAACTGTTATCGTTGGATATTCCATTCCCCCACCAGCAGATAATGCTCCTCTAACTGCTGTACAATTCTTATATGGATAATCGCCATACCATTTGGAATAATAAGATATAGCATCTTTAATGTATTCTGGTGAATCTTTCCATACGGCTCCGTCATTATTCATGAACATAGACCATGTTGTAACCCAATGCTCTGATTTCTCAAGATAAACCGAGTCTTTTAATACATGATAACGTTTATCGGTGAACCATGCAAAATCGTGGATATTCGATTCTGTATATCTTATGGTTTTTAATTCTTTTGAAGATTCCGGAAAACTCATGTCTGCAGGATCATACTTAGTAATTTTTGCAGTTTCTTTTGCTTTTTTGTTTAGCCAATTAATCTCTTCCTGATTTTGAAGGTTTCCTGTAGCTCCAACCACGTAGTTTCTCGGTAAAGTAATTTCAACATCAAAGGAGCCATATTCTGAGTAGAACTCACCCTGATCCAGGTAGGGCATTTCGTGCCAACCATCTCTGTCGTATACTGCTGGTTTCGGATACCATTGTGAAATTTGGTACGATTGCGCAACATGTCCTAATCTGGAAAAATCGCTAGGAATCTTCACTTTAAATGGAGTAGTTATTGTTACAGCTTCGCCAGATTTAAGTGGTTCTTCTAGAATAACTTTACAAATATCAATATGTTCGGGATGATACTCCCATTTCAGCTGCTTCCCATTTATTTTAAAATCCAACGAATCAATATATCCACGGTGTTTCTCTGAGGCAAAATAAAACTCCAAACCACCATCCTCCACTAGTTGCTTTGCGAAGGCAGTTGAATTATTCTTATATGCATTAGGCCATAAATGAATATATATATACTCAAGCGAATTAGGGGAATTATTAATGTATTCGATAGATTCAAAAGCTTTTAGCTCATGTAAATTCTCGTCAAGCCTAACTTTGATATTAAAATTTACTTCTTGTTGAAAATATTCATTCTGAGCAAAACTGTTTATAGAAATCAGAAATAGAAATGCAATAAGCATTGAATTAACATATACTTTTCGAAACATGGTTTTTTTCTAAGGGTTTTATTGAATACAAAAATACATAAAAATGTTTCTCTACTAATATTTAGATATTCCTATAAAGTAGCGAATGGATAAGTTGAATTTATTTTTCAGACAAAGCATAAATAGCAAATGAAGCTAACCAGTGTTCACCCTCATATGCTCCATCAGTTATACTTCCGAGCGAAAATGCAATGTGTTTATCAGCAACACTCCTCAGATGAGTGAGGTTTTTAGAAGTTGTAGATATGCCATATAAACACCAAGCCCTACTAAAATTAACACCATCCAGGTGTACTAGTTTACCATCTTCCCGGTCTGAAACTATCCCTGGTTCAAGCTTAAAATCTGTAGAGGTAATTTGAGGCAAAAAATCTACGAGCCACTCGGAATACTCCACCTTATTCAATACTCTTCGCATTAAATCAGCTTCCTCCAGACAAGGAGAAAGGAAATCGTAACCACTGGGCTCCCAAGTGAGTGGACAATTAATATCATTCATGTAAAACTCTCGAGCTCGTTTCTCTATCAATCCCTTAAATTCAGACTGCCCAAGGGTTTTTGCATAATCCCAGGCAAAAGAAAGACCAAAAGCAGTATTTGTGTGTTCCCCAACACGTATTGGGTAGTGTAAACGTGGGAGAAAATCCATGAATCTGTCAACTATCAGATCTGTCAATGGTTTAAGATTACTTTCAAGAGCTCTGGCATACTCTGTGTCCATGGTATGGAGTTCCTCTGCCAGTTTCAACAACCAAGCCCAGCCATATGTACGTTCATACGATTTTTCTGTTGATCTTTGAAAATAGTCAACTTCCTTTTCAATATTTTGCTTTGACAAATTTGTGTTCAGCAAATTAATAATTTCATCTTTAGCATTTAGCTCTGGGAACTCTTTTAATAATTTAACTAACATCCAATGACCATGAACTGCCGAATGCCAATCGAAACATCCATAAAATGCAGGATGCAATGCTTTTGGGTTTCCCAGGTCAACAGAGTCCGAAAGTGTTTGTCCAAGTTTATTCGGGTACTCATTTTGAATGCATTTTATTGGTAACATGGCTAATTTATTCGCCTGCTCAAGTGTTAGGTCTATATTTGTTGATTTTGTGTGAACACTTTCATTCGACTGATTTGTACAAGACAAGATCAAAATAAAACTTAGTAAAAAGGATAATCTTAACATCATAACTATTGACTTAAAGGATAATTAGAAATATATAATTTAATATTTTGAACCAATCGATTAATCGGCCTTCTTTTTCATTTTTAGATTAGCTATTATAGATACTACCAATGCGGTAAAAAACAATACTACAGTAAAAATATCAATTAATCTTTCCTCTACACTCAAATGAAATACTCTTTCAAGCAAATAAGTAATATAAGAATTTGGCAAATCGGAAACCCCAAGCTTCATTAGCACTTGCCAATGCCAGTCAGTGAGTGGGCAATACCCAATACCATAAAAAATGCCCAGTCCAAACCATGCCAAAAAGGTAAGCGACAAAGTTATTAAATTTAGTCTTCTGGTCGGTTTGTATATCCACCCAAATAAATTAAACACTACCAGAATTAAGTGAAATACAAGGAAGAATATATCAAGAAATCTTAGAAGAGTCATATAAAACCTATTTTATAGACTACAAATATATGCTTTAGGTTAAATATCATGTTATTAAAAACACGAAAGAATCCTTATAGTACAGTTAATTAACGCTGGAAAATAGAAAAATATAAATATTATTAATAAATTTATAAGAAGTTGAAGTAAAGGGAATTCTATATAAACACAAACACATAGCGATATGGGAGGTAAGGAATTTCAGATAATGTAGGGAAAATGGATTTAAACAGTGAAAAAGAAACAAATCTAGTTGAAAAGCTAAAAATAGAATTAGATGCTACCAAAGCAATTCTCAATTCGCAAATTGAGAATACAATTGATAGTGTTTGGTCTGTTGATAGCAATTTAAAAATAAAAACCCTCAATTCTGTTTTCAAAAATTCGTATAAGGCTGCTTTTGGAGTTGACCTTTCTGAAGGGTATAGCGTAACAACCTCATTACCTGAACCTATGTCAAATGTATGGAGAGAAAGGTACTACAGAGCTTTAAATGGAGAAAACTATTCGGTTCTGGATGTACTTGACATTAATGAATTTCCAGTTTATTCAGAAACGTTTTTCAATCCTATAATACTAGACGGAAAATGCATTGGTGTTGCCTGCGTTACAAAAGATATAACTGAGCAAAAGTTAAGGGAAGAAAAACTAAATAAAATCTTTAATAACTCGCACTCTGCTATAAGTATTCAAACAAACCAGGAAATTATACTTGTTAATAAAGCATGGGAGGACATAACAGGATATTCAGAGGAGGAATCAAAAACTTTAAAGCCTTTTGACCTTATCCACCCTAAAAGCAGACAAAAAATAATTAAAATAGCTACTAATAGAATTAAGGGTAAAAAAGCTCCCAGTAAATACAATTTCCACTTAATAACAAAGCAAGGGGAAGAGAAGTGGGTTGATATAAGTATATCAGTTATTGATTATCTGGGCAAGAAAGCCTCTCTTATAATAGGAAATGATATTACAGCTTTTCACCAATTGCAGGAAGCAACTACAAAAAGTGAAGCAAATCTTAATGCATTAATTGAAAACACCGAAGCAAGAATTTGGTCAATTGATAAAGAAATGAAGATTGTTTCTATTAATTCAAATTACAAGAAGGACTTTCAGCAAGCATTTAATGTGGAATTAAAAAAAGGAGTTTCTGCATTGGAGGGTATTCCAGAATTCTTGTATGATACATGGGATTCCAGATACACCAGAGCATTACATGGAGAAAAATTCTCTATCACAGATGAAATTCATTTTCATAAATTATTGCAATTTACCGAAACCTCATTCAACCCAATATACTTTAATGAAGATATTGTTGGTGTGAGTTGTTTATCTCGTGATATAAGCGAACAAAAGAGATTTGAGCAAGCTTTAAAGAAAAGTGAATCACAATTAAAAACACTTTTATCTAACATACCAAGCGTTAGTTACAGACGCGCAATGGATAGTTTCTGGACAATAGAGTTTATCAGTGAGGAAATTAAAACTTTAAGCGGACATCCTCCAGAAGATTTTATTAATAATAAGGTTCTTTCCTTCGCAAGTATTATTCACCCTGAAGATACGGGAAAAGTTACTAAGATCATTAATGATGCTGTAAAGGCTAAAAAAAAATACTTGCTTACCTACCGAATAATTCATGCCAATGGTGTTATTCATTGGGTAAATGAAAGAGGAAGAGCTCAATATGATAGTTCTGGAGAAGTTGAATGGCTCGATGGGGTAATATCTGATATAAGTCGCCAAAAAGACACTGAAGAAGCTCTTGCAAAAAGCGAGTTAAAATACAGAAATATTTTCAACTCTATGACAGATATCTATATTAGAGTTGATCTGGAAGGATATATTCAAATTATAAGCCCATCGGTAAAAGATATTTCTGGATATAAGGCTGAAGAACTTATTGGCACACCCTTTTCAGATTTATACAAACAACCAGAAGATAGAAATATCTTAAGAAATTCGCTACTTGCCAAAGGTTCTCTTAGAGATTTTGAAATATGCTTAAAAAGCAAAAGTGGAGAAGTAAAGACTCTTGCTTTAAATGCATCATTAATATATAATGAAAATGGGAATCCAATTGCCATAGAAGGGGTTGGTCGCGACATATCATTAAGAAAAATTGCTGAACAATCCTTACAGGAACGAACGAAGGAACTAAATACAATTTTTGACAATGCCCCGGTTATTCTCATACTTGTTGATGAAAACGGTGAAGTACTTAATATTAACCGTGCTGCTACGAGTTTCTCGAAGAAGAAATCAGCTGAGGTCCTAAATAGCCTCGGAAGTGAAGTTCTAAAATGTATAAATTCTTACAGTAAAAATAGTGGTTGTGGCAAAACTAAAAACTGTAATGGATGTGTAATAAGACAAACCTTAAATACTACGTTCTCCACACAAGTTAATCAGAACCAAGTAGAAGGCTCAATAACGATAGTAACAAATGACAAACATGAAAACAGGCATTTCCTTATTTCAACAACATATATTGGCACAGAGAATACGAAACGAGTTCTAATTAGTCTCGATGATATAACTGATATAAAAGAAGCTCAAGAAGAAATTAGAAAACTATCGAAGGCAGTTGAGCAAAGCATGGCCACAATTGTAATTACCAATAAACAGGGGGAAATAACCTATGCCAATCCTCAATTCGAAAAAAGTACTGGTTACTCGGTAAAAGAGATTTTAGGTAAAAATCCTCGTATATTAAAATCCAAGAATACTACTTCCTCCGAGTATAAAGAATTATGGCAAACCATTCTCGCCGGAGAAACATGGCAGGGTGAATTTTTAAATGTAAGAAAAGACGGCTCTGAATATTGGGAAAGAGCAATTATCTCACCCATATTTAATGACCAGAATAAGATTACTGATTTCATTGCTATAAAAGAAGACATTACAGAGCGAAAAAGAATTCAGGAAGAATTAATCGCATCTGAAAAAGAATTGCGACAAATTAACACACAAAGGAGTAAATTCACCTCTATCCTTGCACATGACTTAAGAGGGCTTGTCGGCAGTTATCACGCCTATTCAGACTTAATTTACTCTAAGTTTGAAAATTTTTCAAATGAAGAACTAAAAGAACAAATCGAAAATTTATCAAAATCTTCTGGAGAATCACTGAAATTACTTGATAATTTATTGGATTGGGGTAGAGCAACCCAGGGAAACATTAATGTGCTCTCTGAAAATCTTAACCTAAAAATAGAGGTTGAAACCCTAATTAAATTATTAAGCGAATTTTCGAATGCTAAGGGAATCAAGTTAATCAATACCTCAGATGCAGATATTAGCATTTTTTCAGATGCAAATATTATTCAAACCGTTCTTAGAAACCTCGTTTATAACGCAATAAAATTTACACCCAAAGGAGGAGAAATCAGAATCTCTTATAAGAAAAAGCCTAATAATAAAGTTGAAATGTCAGTTGAAGATACTGGTATTGGAATGAGTCCATCTATTATAAATAAACTTTTTAAGACTGGTGAAAAAGTTGTTCGTATTGGTACAAGTAGCGAATCTGGCTCTGGCCTGGGACTATTAATATGCGAAGAAATGGTAAAACATCTTGGAGGCAAAATTGAAGTAGAAAGCCAAGAAGGCAAGGGTAGCAGATTCTTCTTTACAATTCCAGCCAAACAAGAAAATTAATTTGGTTATTCTTTTGTCTCAAGAACAACAACTTGTTAACACATTTCATTTCGGCAAGTTTATTTTAGCAAAAACTCCTTGAAAAATATAAAATCAATACCTGATGACAGGTATTTTTTTTCATAGTAAAAAGCTATTCTGATTGCTCTATTAATAAGTAACTTTGCTTAATCCTTCATCCTGGAAAATGTTGAAGGGTTTTCATTATATAAAGACTTGAATACGCCCTAAGGAAAAAATGTTCCCGTTAGTGTGTGTTATGTTTATTTACTTTCGAAATGAGTTTCAAACTTTTTACGTCTGATATGAGACCAGCCTTTAGGTTTATTTTGCTTTTGGTTTTGATTACCTTAACAGCTGGTGCTTATTGTACTGGCGAATCAAATGCAATAGAAAGAATCACTAAAAAAGATTCCTCCTACATAAACAAATTACTTGATCTATCCGATAATCTTACCGCAAGTAATAATGATAAAGCTCGTGAGTTTGCAAATGAAGCCCTAAAATTAAGTACTAAATATAATAACTCCGACGGTATAGCCCGCAGTCTTAACATTATTGGAAATATCTATCTGAATCAATCAGATTACTATGAAGCTAAAAGACACTACGAACAGTCTCTTGATTACTTTAAAAAGAACAATAACAAAGATGGAATTGCTGGAACATTAAGAGGCCTAGGTATCAATTCTGAGGCCCATGGTAGATACGCAGATGCTATTAACTCCTTTGAACAAGCTTATATTCTTTATCATCAGCTCGACGATAAAATCAGTATTGCTTCAACCTGTAATAACCTTGGAGTGTTATATTACTTAGCTGGAAATACTCAATCTGCATTAAAAAGATATTCCGAAGCCCAACGCATACTTGAACAATTTGGTGATACTTCCAACTTAAAGCAAACACTAGTAAACAAAGGTGATTTGTTTCTAGAAATAGACAATCTTGATAGTGCCCGGTATTACATTGAAACTTGTCATAAAATTATTCTATCTCAACCAACAGATCCTGGACTTGCAAATTCGTTCCTTCGCTTTGGCAATTTATTAAAAGCTGAATGTAATTATAATAAAGCCATTCAGTATTTCGACAGTTCATTAGTTTACAGCAGTAGGTTAGATTCTAAAGAGCTAAAATGTAAAGCGCTAATTAGTAAAGTGATAGTTTTTCAAATTCAAAGAAAATTTCAGTCCTCTATTTCTTCGTTAAAAGAATGCCTTGAAATTGCAGAACAAGAAAATTTATCAGAAGAAATAAAACAATGCCATTTTATACTTGCTGAAGTTAATTCCGAATTAAAAAACTATAAAGCAGCTTTTACTAATTTCAAATTATATGAACAATTAAACAGTGAACAGATACAAGCAAACACAATTGAGCAAGAATCTGAAGCATTCATAAAAAAACAAGAGCAAGAGAATAAAATATTACGTCTCGAAAGAGACCAGCAAGCAAGAAAAGTCCAAATGACTGTTTTTCTATGTGTTTTTGTATTGGCCCTCATCTCTTTTGCATTTATTATTATTGTAAAAAATGTCAAACAAAAAGGTGCAATTGAAAGAATACTTTCTGTACAGCAAAAAGCCTATTTCGACACAGCGCTTGAAGCACAAGAAAGAGAGCGGAAAAGAATTGCAAGTGACTTGCATGATAGTGTTGGCCAGATGCTTTCTTTAGTTAAACTTAACATATCCGAACTAAATGAATCTATTTGTGCAAAAAGTCTGGAGTTTCAGGAATTGCTTGATCGATCTCAGAAAATAATTGATGATGCTTGTACAGAAGTAAGATCTATTTCACACAATCTCATGCCAGGTTCATTAATTAATTTAGGCCTAATATCTGCTTCCAGAGACTTAATTAGAACCCTTAATAAATCAACAAACATTAATGTTAGTTTAAATACTGAGTTAAATGGTAAACGATTTGAAGAAAAGCTTGAAATTGCCTTTTTTAGAATTCTTCAAGAATTAATTAACAACTCAATTAGACATAGTAACGCTACAAAAATTCAAGTACATTTCGAGCTATCTAATAATCTGTTAAAACTAACAGTTAAAGACAATGGTGATGGTTTTGATTTTGATACTATTAATAGCAGCCCAGGGATTGGCTGGAAAAATATAAATACCCGATTATCTCTAATAAACGGAAAAGTAAATGTGAGCGCCGAAAAAGAATGGGGAAGCATTGTTTCTGTTTTGGCTCATACAAATTAATACTATTTTCTGTGGCATACATAATCTTTATAAAAAAACTGATCTAATACCTTTTACCTTCACTTTTTTACTCTAAAAATGCTACTTTTATCCTTGACATTTGGCAAATGATTACTTTATGACAGAAAAAACTTCGCCATTAAAAGTGTTAATTGTTGATGACCATCAAATGTTTCTTGATGGACTAAAAACATTACTCTCTAAACACAACTCTATTGAAGTTGTTGGAGAAGCTTTAAACGGTCTTCAGGCTCTTGAAATAATCAGAAGCAAGCCGGTTGATATAGTACTGTCTGATATTAACATGCCTGAAATGTCAGGAACTGAATTAACAAAAGCCATAAAGGAAGAAAAACCTGAAATTAAAATTCTGATTCTTTCTATGTATAACGATCGGGAGATAATTCACGAAATTGTTATGACAGAGGCTGAAGGCTATATTCTAAAAAACTCAAATAAGCAAGAACTAATAAAAGCTTTAGAACGCATTGGAAGTGGTGGCACATATTATAGTAATGAAGTAATGGAAATAATTACGGACAGCTATGTGGCAAAACAAAAAAGTCAGGAAAAACTTAAAGACATTACAAAACGAGAAATCGAAATCATTCAATTAATTTGTCAGGAATACTCAACACCTGAGATCGCCGAGGCCTTATTCATTAGTCCTTTAACGGTTGAAACCCATAGAAAAAACATCCTCAAAAAAACAAAAGTTCGAACTATTGTTGGCCTGATAAAGTTTGCCATCGACAATAAAATAGCCTGAATTACTGCACCTTAGTTCAATTCATACAAGTTATTTGGTACTAGAAATACCTACCTTCGGGTATTGTCCAAAATAGCCCCCTATGTTACATTTGTAGTGTGCATTTGAACAAAAGAAACTTTAAGACATAGCCGAAACCAGAAGTATTTTTTATAGTTCTTTCTCATTACCATTGGACCGACAAATCGTTAAAACTCGTTATTTGCAATTGCCTTTTGCGTAACCCTGTTGTGTAAAAGTTATTATTATGTTATTGTCGGTCCAAAATTACCTGAATTTTAAACTCTATCTAACTCTTATTATTTCTTCTAACCAGAAGCAAATAATAAGAGTTTGTAGTTTTTACCTTTTTACACAGCATTAAGCTCTGCTATTTTCATAATAACCTTAACTGCCTTCTCCATCGATTTTATTGGAATAAACTCAAACCGGCTATGGAAGTTGTGTCCTCCCACAAAAATATTCGGACACGGAAGACCCATATAGGAAAGTCTGGAACCATCTGTTCCCCCTCTGATTGGTTTGATATCTGGTTTTACTCCAACCTCAACCATAGCTTTCTGAGCTAGTTCTACAATATGAAAAACCGGTTCTATTTTTTCCCGCATGTTATAATATTGATCAACTAGTGTAAGTCTTAGGGTTCCTGTGCCATATTTCATATTTAAATGGTCTACAACCTTGATCATTAGATTTTTCTTGCGAGTAAACTCCTCTTTATCATGATCGCGAATAATAAAGCTCATTTTTGAATAGTCCACAGTCCCTGTTATCTCAATAAGATGGAAAAAACCTTCATATCCATCTGTATATTCTGGCTTTTCATTTATTGGAAGCATATTATTAAGTTCCATGGCAATTTGCATGGAGTTTTTCATTCTATTCTTTGCAGTTCCAGGATGCACATTTCTTCCCTGAATAATAATTTTTGCACTTGCAGCATTGAAGTTTTCATATTCCAGCTCACCAACAGGTCCACCGTCAAGTGTGTAGGCAAAATCTGCGTTAAATTTCTTTACATCGAATTTATCAGCACCACGACCAACTTCTTCATCGGGAGTGAAGCAAACCCTAATCTTACCATGCTTAATCTCGGAGTTATTCTTTAGATCTTCTAAAGCCGTAATAATTTCAGCTACTCCTGCTTTATCGTCGGCACCCAATAATGTTGTTCCATCTGTAGTAATTAATTCTTGGTTCAGATAATTTACAAGACTTGGAAATTCGCGCGCATTTAATACAACATTCTTTTTTTTATTCAGGACTAGGGGCTTCCCCTTATAAGTAACTTTTTGAGGATTAACACCGTTAGCTGTAAAATCAGGACTTGTATCAACATGGGCAATAAATCCAACAGTTGGAACTTTCTTATCAATGTTTGACGGAAGTGTTGCCATCAGATAACCATTTTCGTCTAAATCAATATCCTCTAATCCAATTCCTATTAATTCTTCTTTCAGCATTTGCTGAAACTCCATTTGTGATGCTGTACTAGGGCATGTTTTTGCTGCTTCATCAGAAGTAGTTTCAACTTTCACATATTTTAAAAAGCGTTCAACCAACTTTTCCATATATTCGTGTGTTTAATTCTATTTAACTATTAAAATATAAAAAACCTGCATATTAAACAGGCTAATATATCTGGAAAATGAAATTCCAGCAAATAAAACCAGACTTTTATTATGTTGTTCATCTTAAGTAATTCTTTTAATCCGTTTTTTAACCTTGCTGCAGAAGAGTATCTACTGAAAAACTTTACAGAAGAAATATTTATGTTATGGAGGTCGGAACCTTCTATTGTAATTGGCAAACATCAAAACACCCATGCTGAGATAAATTACCGGTATGTAAAAGAAAACAATATAAACGTTGCCCGTCGACTTAGTGGCGGAGGAACGGTTGTGCATGACATGCAGAACTTGAACTTTACTTTTATTGCAAATGGCACTGAAGGAAAGCTTATTGATTTTAAGAAATTTATATCGCCTGTTATTTCATTCCTGAGCACCTTAGGAATTAGCTCTCATATTGGTGAGAAAAATGACATTCGAATTGGCGAGCTTAAAATATCTGGTAATGCCGAGCATGTATACAGAAAACGAGTTTTGCATCATGGCACTCTGCTCTTTAATTCTGATTTAACACAATTATCTGAGGCAATAAAGGTAAATCCAAACACCTACTTTGATAAAGCAGTTCAATCAAATAGATCTACTGTTACAAATATTATAGAACATCTGCACAAGAAGATTTCAATTGAAGAATTCACTAATAGCCTGGCTGATTATTTTACAAAATCTGAGTCAACTGAATATAGTTTTACCCCTCAAGATTTATCCATGATCAATAAACTGATTCTTGAGAAATATTCGCAGGAAGAATGGATTTATAGTTACTCTCCAAAATACAGACTAGTAAAGGATTTCTTATTTGACAGCTCAAGTTGGAATATTGATCTTTCTGTTGAGAAAGGTATTATCTCTAAAGCCTTTGTGACAAAAAATGAAAAACCAATGGAACTATCTACCCTACTATGTGGATTGAACCATATGTTTGAACCCCTTTATAGAACATTAAAAGAATTTTTTCCGGATTGGGATAACGAAAAACTCACCAATTTCACCTATCAGTTTTTTTAGTTTCCTTACAATATTACGACTCATCAGATTAATCCTACGGTTCGTCGACTTATTTTTCTGTAGATCATTGAAAAGCTACAGATTTGCTTCAGAAATTAATTCTAATAATAATGAAGCAAATCAGTTTAATAGCCCTCCTGTTCATTACTAACATATCTTTCTCTCAAACAAGTTCCATTGAAGGAACTGTATATGATGAGAACAACAATCCATTAGTTGGCGCTAATATCTATATAAAGGGAAGCTACTTTGGGGCGACATCTGATACGAATGGTTATTTTATTTTGAAATACACAAAAAAAGACTCCACCAATCTTGTTGTCAGTTTCATTGGCTATCAGGTTTATGAAACAAATTTATCCTCAAGCAAAACTACTGCATTAAAAATAAAAATGATTCCAGATACTGATTTACTAGACGAAGTAATTATTACTGCCGGAACATTTGAAGCCAGCGATAAAAAACGTGCTGTTTTATTAGATGCAATTGATATTGCAACTACTGCAAGTGCTGAAGGTGATATTTATGGTGCCCTTAGCACTTTTCCAGGTGCCACTAAACAAGGGGAAACAGGAAAAATTATTGTACGTGGAGGCGAGGCACACGAAACCAAAACCTACATGGATGGAATGCTGGTTTCTTCACCTTATTCATCTAACTATCCGGATCTTCCTTCCAGAGGTCGCTTTACTCCTTTTATGTTTAATGGTGTGGTTTTTAGTACCGGAGGCTACTCAGCAGAATATGGTCAGGCTCTTTCTTCTGTTTTAGAATTACAAACACCTGGTTTGTTTGATAAAACCATAACCAGTCTTTCAATCATGAATGTAGGTCTGGGGCTATCTCATACACATCGCGGACTGAATTCTGCAATAAGTGCCGAAGCCAATTATAATAACCTGACTCCCTATTTCCTTATGGCTAAGCATAAACTAGACTGGGTGAAAACTCCTGAAAGTGCAAATGGAAATATAAAATATCGAATAAAAATTGGTAAAACAGGTTTGCTGAAAACCTATGCCGGATATAACTATTCAAATAGTAAACTGAATTATTCCATGAATGGTAATGGTTCAACACCTATTAAACTTACTAATAAGAATCTATTCTTAAAAACAGTTTACAATACAGAAATTAAGAAAAACTGGCTTTTTAAAACAGGTATTGCCTATAATTCCAACCTAGATAATACTTCTGTTAAAAATGCTGTTATCAATGATAGACTAAGCAGTCTGCATGCTCGATTAGGTTTTCAGAATTTCCTGACTAAAAAGCTAAATATTCGATATGGAACAGAAGTTATGCGACAAGAATTAAAATTCACATACAAGGAAATCTCTTCTGATGAGACTTTTCCTTTAAGTACTGCCGACAACCTTTTTTCCGGTTACTTTGAAATGGATGCCATGCTTGGTAAAAAGACAGCAATTCGAGCAGGAGTCAGAAGTGAGCATTCTACACTATCAAACCAGCAAAATATCGCTCCTCGACTATCAATGGCATATAAAATAAATAAAATGTCGCAGTTGTCATTAGCCTATGGAAACTTCTATCAACAGGCCCAAACCGTTTATCTTAAGTATACAAGCAAACTACTGTTTGAGAACGCCGAACATTATATTCTTAATTATCAGTATCAGAAAAACAGTAGACTTTTTAGAACAGAAATCTACTATAAGAATTACAACAATCTAATAACATACACTCCTGGGGAGTTAGAAGAGTTTCAAAACATTACCAATGATGGAGCAGGATTCGCCCGCGGAATTGATGTTTTCTGGCGCGACAAAAAAACTTTTAAATTCATCGATTACTGGATTTCTTATTCGTTTATTGATACTAAACGCAAATACAAAGATTATTTAGCAGAGGCTACACCAGACTTTGTGTCAAAACATAATTTCTCGGCAGTTTATAAGCAATGGATTCCTTCACTTAACAGTCAGCTTAGTTTAACCTATAGTTTTGCAAGTGGCAGAAGCTATAACAACCCTGCTAATGAGGTTTTTATGAATGAGCAAACCTCTCCTATTCACGATTTAAGCGGAAGTATCAGTTACATAACAAGTATCTTCGATAAATTCACTGTGGTTCATCTTTCAGTAAATAATATTCTTGGACTTGACAAAATATACTCATACAAGTTTATTCAAGAAGACGCCTCTTCGAATTTCTCCGCAGTACCAGTTAAATCAATGATTCAGCGAACTATAATTTTAGGAGTATTTATATCATTTAATTAATAAAATTTAATATCATGAAAAAACTTTGTTTACTACTTGTAACCGGATTAATGGCTTTGAACTTATTTAGTCAAAGTGAATACGAAACTGCAATTAAATCGGGGCTGGATTTGTTCTACCAATCAGCCAGCATAGAAGAAATGCAAAACTCAGCAAACCAATTTGAACGTATTGCTGAAGCTGAGTCTGAAAAATGGTTGCCAAGATACTACGCTGCCTATGTTCAAACAATAATGGCCTTTAAAATACAGGAACCCGAGAAAAAAACTAAATATATTGATGCTGCTCAAAAACAGCTAGACAAAGCTTTAGAGATTGCCCCAAAAGAATCGGAATTGCATACCTTACAAGGAATGGTTTACCAGGCAACTATTGGAATTGACCCAATGAAAAACGGACAGATTTATTCTGGTAAAGCAGCGGCATGCTTCAATACTGCAACAGCTTATAACCCTGGCAATCCACGACCATTTTACCTTCAAGGAGTTTCAGTTTTGCATACACCGGAGCAGTGGGGTGGAGGTAAAAAAGCTGCCTATCCACTTTTAGCAAAAGCTGCAAGTCTATATGAATCGTTTGAGCCTGAAAGCACAATCGCACCTAATTGGGGAATGGAAGATTGCCAAAAACAATTAAAAGCTTGCTCTGAAAACTAATTGTAATACAACAATAAAGTGAAGAATCTGAATAATGCAGATTTTTCACTTTCTTTGATAACCTATTATATAATAAACAATGGAGAATCGAAAAAAAAATAAACCACTCGTAACAGCTGGAGTTATTGTAACACTAGTATTATTTCCAACAATAATTGGTTTAATTTTTAATGGTCTTGAAATTTTTTCATCATGGAAAAACTATTTTAATAGTATAAGCTGGGGCGTTTCTTATGGCCTTGCCTTTTGGGTTGGGAATTGGGCTATTGGTACACTTTCCGGACAGAAACTAAACTGGAAAAAAAATCCACACCGGGCGAATATGATTTCCTTGCTTCTCTTTATATTTTATGGAATGCTTGCTAGTTTAACTGTTCCATATATTATTTTGAAATATAAATATAACTTTGAGGGATCACATCTGGTAAACAATGTATTTAACAACGCATTTTTTGCCTTTTCAGTTGATATGATTGTAATTTCAATCTACTATTCAAGATACCTCGTACATTATTGGAAAAAATATATTGAGAAGGGTGAAGAACTTAAAAAAAAGACTCTTGTTGCTAAATACGAAGCTTTAAAAAGTCAGGTTAATCCGCACTTTTTATTTAACAGTTTGAATACATTGACCGGAGTTGTTGAGCATGACCAAAAAAAGGCTGTGGTATTTATTAAAAAGCTTTCAGAAATTTACAGGTACGTGTTAGAACAAAAGGATAAAGAATTAACAAATATGCAGGATGAACTCGAATTTGCAGAGAATTACATTTTTTTGGCTAAGCTCCGTTATGGCGATGGTTTGAGTTACAAAACCACAATACAATCTTTCAATAAACAAGTACTCCCACTCGGACTTCAAATTCTGGTAGAGAACTGCATTCAGCATAATGTTATTGAAGACGACCGACCTCTAAACATTGAGATCTTTGAAGAGAATGAATACCTTGTTGTAAAAAACAATATTCAAAAAAAATCTACTGTGCGAAATAACAGTAATGGAATTGGTTTAGATAACCTTAAAAAGCGATATGCTTATTTATCTGACCTTGAGGTTGTAATTGACGAATCTGACAATGAATTTATTGTAAAAATACCTTTATTAGAAAGTCCTGAATAATGAACTGCCTTATTATTGAAGATGAAAAAATAGCTGCCAAACGGCTCACAGAAGTAATTGAAAAGTGTGATAGCTCTTTCAATATTGTAGACATTGTTCAGTCGGTTAAAAAATCTGTTGAATGGTTCGAATCGGGAAAAGCTGATTCTATTGATATAGTATTTATGGACATTCAGCTTTCTGATGGATTGAGCTTTGAAATATTTGAGCAAACTGAAGTTAAAACACCAATAATATTTACAACAGCATACGATGAATATGCTTTAAAGGCCTTTAAAGTAAATAGTATCGATTATCTACTTAAACCTATCGATGAGAAAGAACTATGCGACACATTAAATAAATTTAAACAATCTCGTTCGCCAAAGACCTATCCAAATCACATTTTTGATAGCGTTTTAAAAGGGCTTACAAATAATTATAAAAAAAAGTTTGTAATTAAAGTAGGCGAGCACATTAAAGTAATTTCTATTGAAGAAGTTCAATGCTTTTATAGTATGGAGAAATCTACTTTCCTCCAAAACCAGAATGGTCGAGATTTTGCTATCAGTCATTCCCTGGACCAGTTAGAAGAGTTGCTAGATCCCCAAAAGTTCTTCAGAATAAACAGGGGGTATATTGTAGCGTTCTCTGCTATAAAAGATATAATAAGTTACTCGAATAGTCGCTTACTCCTTAAACTAGCAACAAACTCCAGCGATGAACTTATCGTAAGCCGGGATAGAATGCAAAAATTTAGAGATTGGCTTGAAAACTAGACAATTGAGAGTTTCTAAATACTTGTTAGAATCCCATATATTGATTATACTATTACGTTTTATTTTATCCTACTCATAAAAAGCCTCAACACCAGGGTAAAAATATTTGCGTTTTGCAACAGCAAGCGGAAAGATAAAATATTCCACATCGGCCTCGGTGCAAAGCTTACCTTCGGAATTATATAAACATGTTTTTATTAACGCGCTACGCTCTTCTTGTTTAATCAGACTCGCAGTAATTCTTATCTCGTTGTTTTTAACATAAACAGGATTATGATATATAACATTCATGGTTTTAGTAACCCCTGTTGTTTCGCATTTAGTAAAAACCAACCAACTAGCTATTTCATCGAGCAAGGTTGCCTGAATTCCTCCATGGAGAACATTCAAAAATCCTTCATACTGCCAGCTCGGATTCCACAAAGTCTCAAGTTCTTCTCCTGTATCATAGAAAGTTAGTTGCAAGCCTATTGGATTTTGGGGTGAACAACCAAAACACTTTATACCATCAGAAGAATGTTCTCTAATATATGGATTTATTATTTTCCGTCTCATCAGCTTAGTTACTTTAATATTTTATCAAGTTGTTCTTTCGATGCTATTCTTCCTATTGGATATACATTAAGCTCGGTATCAAAATAAGGAGTTTGCCTGTAGAACCACATCAATTGCGCATAGGAGTCATTCTGAACATCAGAGTTTTCCGATTTCCACTTTTCAAAATCATCTTTTAGTGACGAGGTTTCCTTTATCATTTCCCTTGCCATTTCTTCCATTACATAAGATTCAACGTATTCTTTCTGCTCAAATATAGTATTGAAAAATCCCCATCGAAGGAATGACTCTTCACTGGCTGGCTCAAACATAAATGCAATTAAATACGAGTTTGCCTGATTCATTGGCACTACTACAGAACCTTTCTCAAATCGAATATTCCTATTTATAGGTTCAATATCTAACTTCTGAATTGAGAACCTTCCTTCGTAGGGTGATTGCCGCCATTCGACATTTTTAAATTTATAGGTTTCGAACTCAATGTTTTCAGAATCAGATAATGTATAATACTTTATTCCATGCAATTCCAGTCTGTCAATTATGTTCTGCCACTGAACCGGAATTATGTATGCTTCGGGCAATTCAACCTCAATTTCAGGCTCAATAGTATTATAAAATGGAAGCTCAAAGTCCATTTCTTTGCCATTGTACCTAAACCAGTTTCCTCCACTCAAATCACTTTTTTCAACAGTATAATCAATTCCCTTGAAAGTAACCATTGTACTGTCGGTTTCCGATAATGAATACTTCAGAACGCATGGCGATTCTCTGAATTTCTCAGATGCAGCATAAGTTTCTGCTTTATCTATCAATTCTACCAACTCAGCTTTCTTAGGTTGTAAAAGCCTAAGTGTATAATATACCATTTCATAAGTAGCAATTACCCGTGTTTTATAATCCTTTAGCATGTGAGTTTCTATTAGCAATCCAGGTCTGTTTCTTACAGCACTATATCCGTTAGAATACCTAGGCGAAGCTAAACCTCCATATAATCCACTCCGTGGATCGTGCCATCTTCTGAACATCACATAGGGGAATATGGGTTGTTCCACCTTATCCATAGCTTCACTAATCTCAGGAATATATTCCTTTTCAATCCAATTAGAAATCATTTTATTTGAATAGCCTTCAACTGCATAGGTAAGCGTATACTGATAATCTGCTCCATCGGTGGTATGACAATCAATAAAAAACTCCGGTTCCCATTTACTAAATAATCTTAACCAGGCTTGCATCTCAGGTGCATCTGCCTTTACAAAATCACGATTCAGATTCAGATTATGGGCTGTTGTTCTCCAGCCTCCTTCTGTTGGACCATTCTGATTTATTCTACTATAGGGCGTAAAACGTTCATGTCCGTCTACATTAAAAATTGGAATAAACAATACTGAAACATCATCGAGAAACTCATTGTGAGTATTGTGAATAATTATGTCTCGAAAAAGTGCAAGCATTGCGTCTTTTCCTTCTGATTCGCCAGGATGTATTGCAGCCTCAACCATTACTATAATTCTCTCTTTTGCGCGAATTTCATCAGGTGAGCTTAAGCCATCTTTATCCAGAATCAAGTAAGCCAAATCGCGCCCTTGCGGACTCACCCCAAATGTACCATAGTTTATCATTTCCGAGGCATCTGCCAATTGTTGACTAAATTCAATTGTTTCTTTATATCGTGGGGTTTCCAAATAATCTGATTTTTCCCACCAGGTTTGCCATTCGACCTCTGTTTGGGTAAAAATTGTTGTAGTAACACTTAGGCTAAGGAAGGCTAAAAGGAGTTTTTTTACATGCATAGTACCTAAATAATAATTTGCATAAAACTAATAATGTTTATTGAATTGGATAAAGATTGGAGTCATAATATTTTCGCATAAACTAAACAACTTTCATATGATAGAAAAAATTAACTCTTCGTTGAAAAATATTAAAAACTTCGAGCAACAATGTTTTAGTTAGAATAACTAATTTTTGTTTCTTTGTGCAAAATTCTGTAAAAAAATGGAAATTCAAGGAAGAGTTATAGATGTGCTAAAAGAGCAATCAGGCGAAGGAAAAAATGGAACATGGCGCAAGCGCGAATATGTAATAGAAACACAGGACCAATATCCAAAAAAAGTATGCTTTAATATGTGGGGAGACCGTATCGACCAGTTTCCTATGAAAGATGGGGATGTAGTTACGGTTCACTTCGATATTGAAAGTCGTGAATATAATGGCAAATGGTATACCGATGTTAAGGCTTGGAAAATTGATAAAAGTGGCTCTGGAACTTCTGATTTACCGCCACTACCAAATCAGGCTGATGCAGATTTATCTGCTCCGGATTTAAATCCACCACCTCCGGGAGAAGATGATTTACCGTTTTAAAAAAACCACAAAGGACACAAAGATATTCATGCATTTTGAATAGGCTTTTTGTCCTTTTGCTTTTATATAGGCTAAATATTTTCTTAGAAATTTATAGGAATCTTATTATCGAATCCGTTCATTAGTTTGAATAATCTTACTCCTAATATCTCTCTTTGAATTTCTTTCGACCTCAATTCAAATTCTGAATAATTGGACGAATATCCTGTGTAACCAAAATCAAACGATCTGGATTTAATCTGATTTATGGACAAGAATAAGCCCATAGAAAACATTAGAGCAGGTAAATAAACAAAAGCTTTCTTCCTTCTTTTTAAGAATATAATTACTACTGAATTAATAATTATTACAGAAAATATTATCAGAAAAATATCGTAATTATTCCACCACCAAATCTGCCCTGTACCTCCAACATAGGTCAACGATGGCCAGAAAAATCTTACTCCTCCCCATACACTTGCTGGTGTTGGCATATCTTCTAATAAGTGAAAAATAAAGCCAATAAAAAATGCACTAAGCATTACTATCTTTTGTCTCGAATTAAATAAAATTCGATAGTTTATTTTTCTTTTTTTCAAAGAAATCAACAATGCTATTATGAATGTTAGTAGCAATCCGGCAAAAATAGAATGTAGAAAACCATGATGCGAGTACCAAAGTTTTGAAGAATATATGTCTTTGCCTGAGGTTGAAAGATTGAATAATTTTCCTATTGTACCATCAAATTTTGACCAAAGACTTATTACATCAAAATCAGGTAGCAAAGCACCAATACCACCCATGAAAATAATTGCGCCATTTCCTTTAAGTGTAGATTTACTGAAAGGAAGCAAGGTGGTAGAAACTGCAACTCCAGTTAAAGTATGAGATAAAATATCCAAATTCTTTCTGTTTTCGATTAAAACTGAAGGATAAAAATAGAGTCAAAACCCCATAAACAAAAATTTATTTAACAACGAAACGTATATTAATAAAACCCTCAGTAAGATTTGCTAAAGCTGGTAGGGTTGTATAACGAGAAATAACTATTTACTTGAGATACCCTGGGTTCAGCCCAGAAAACTAATTTATCACCAATTACTTCTCCAACAATTGTTATAATTTTTTCTTCAGATAAACCATGTCAATAAGTTGTATTCCGTCTTCAAACATTGGATGGTCATAATTATCAGTAAAAAAATTCTTGATGAAATGAGATTTTTCAAATCCGCAACTTTCATAAAATGACAAAATTGCCGGAGTTTCACCTGTTCCGACAAGCATTGTTTTAAAGTTGCCTTTGTAATATTCTGAGACAAATCTTATTAGAGCCTTAGCATATCCTTTACCTTGATATTTTTTATATGTTGCTATGTTTTTCAATTCGCAGGTTTCTTTATCTATCGCAACAACAACACAAACAGTCTTCAAGTCATCATCGTATAGTGCAAACATATCACCACTTTCCAAATATTTATCAATCATATCCTCCTGCTCGTCTGCTAATAGCAATAAATCAAGGTATTGCTTCTTGTTATTGGTGATTTTTTCTATTCTCATTTTCCAAAAATACTCGAAAAAAAACTTAACTAAGGTGAGCTCTCAAGCTCAGTTGCGAGCTCACTGAAGGTAATGCTTTTTGTGTTTTGTTAGTGCTCTGTGCGAAGCCCGATTTATGCAATAATTATCAATTACTTCAAATCCCAATAAATCTATAATTAAGACTAAGAGACAACACATTATTAATCTCTTTTATGTATGTCTGTAAGTCTGGGTATTTTGCATAACGAATTGTGTGAAAAACGTAGCATTTTTCAACGCTCCAATCTATCATATATTTTTGATAATGCTGTTAATGCACTTTTAGATAGTGCTATAAATAGCATTCTTCATTTTCAATCCTACGGAATTAATTGATTATTCGTCTTCAATTAATACCTCAAACTCTCTTGATGCCCATTTAACACCTGAGTTTGTGTAAGCCGTTAATTTATAAATAAATTGCTTACCTTCTTTTGGTAAATCATCTTTAAAATCGTTTCCTTTTACCAAGCCGGATATTGGGACAAAGCTTCCTGTTTCTGCATTTTTTCGGAAAATTACAACACCTTTTATTGTTTGGTTAAGTGGTACCTGCCAGCGTATCCATGCCTGATGATTTGCTCTAATATATTTTGAATTTATATTTTTTAGTGCAACTGGTTCTTCAATAACTCTGGATTCAATAATTGCCTGGTATCTGTTAGATTCAACAGACATATTACCAACACTATCAATTGCTCTGATAAAATATTTATATTCGGTATTTTTTATAGCTGTTAAATCAACGTAGTTTAGCTTGTTTGCTTCAATAATTTGATTATTTAAGCGAGTTGCAATAACAGATGAGTCAATAATTTCTTCACGGAATACTTGGAAGCCCAATAAATCTGCATCAAGATTTGGCAACCAGTTTATGTCTAGGGCTTCTCCATCGATAATTTTTATTTCTTTAATGAATGGAGCATCTGGTGGTACCACATCAGGCATTTTTGCAGAGGCCGGATTACTATAATCGCTCATATTCAAAGCTGAATCGACTGAAACAATTCGATAAAAGAATCTGTTACGCGCATTAAATGGCAGACTGTCAACAAAAACTGTATCCTCCACCGGATATGCATTCATAAGCGCATAAAAATCTTCATTGTCGGCATCTACTGTGCGGTAAAGTCTATACCCAATTAAGTCTTTAGCTTTTACACCATCCCATTTGAGTGTTATTTGTCCTGAATCAGCAATAACTGATAAGTTTTGTGGAATCGGTGGAGGGTAGATATCTAATGATTGAGCCATTGTCATATTTGACTTTCCCTCATTACCCTCTTTATCTACCGATGCCACATAGTAGTAATAATTTCCAGGTTCTTGAAGTTTGTCTGTGTATTTCATTACTACCGGATTTAGCATCTCTTTTGTAACCCTTTCAAAAGGCTTATAAATACTAGATGTTCGATAAATGTGTAAACCAACAACTTTTTTGCTGAGATCGGGTTCCCACACCAGGTTTACCTCTAGTAGTTTTACTTTCGAATCGAGAAACTTTGGAGCGGGCGGCGGAGTTCGGTTAACAGGAGTAACCATTACTTCAGCAGATAGTTCTGTCTCTCTTCCGAAGAAGTCTATTCCTGCTAGCTGATAGAAATAGCTAACTCCATTCTTCACAGTTTTATCTACAAAAAATACGTCGGGATATCCATTTTTTCCATCGGGGCCTTTACGAGTAGTAAGGATAATTGGCTTTTGTGTAACTAATGTCTTCTCAGAGTTTTCTTGTGTAAACCTGTAGATATTTACCGAGTGAAATCTTTTATCTTCTACTTTCCACCAGAAATTCACTTTTTTATCTCCTGCCTCAACACGCACTTCCTGTGGAGATTTTTCGGATACAAAAGAACCAAGTGTTATAGTTTCAGAAACAGATTCGAATACTTCTTTATCACCTTTAATTCTTTTAACCATGTATCGGTAGGTCTTACCTGGAGTTGCTGATGTATCGTCGAAATGGATGCCAAGAAACTTTGAATACTCATTACTATACACAATTTTTATTAGTATTAGTGCTTTTGCCAGCCCTTGAATTTCTGAGGAGCTTGTATTCTCAATCATGTTAATATATGTCTGAAGAGACGAATCGCTGTTTATTATCTCTGACGAAGGCATATACTGTCCTTTTAGAATGGGAGTTTCGTTTACCTTGAGCCAAATCGGAGTTCCTTCCTCTCTACGATAAAGATTTACTCCTTCATCGTAAATTATACTTTCACCAATCCATTTTACATTTATAATTTGGCCAGGCTTTTCTGCTGAATTACTAACAACAATAGTTGTATTTTGAGCTATTCCGGAAAAAGTTAAAACCAATAGCAATACAGAAATAAAAAGACTTTTAATAATTTTTTCCATTTTAATCACTTTTCTCTAAAAATTTATATCAGCTTCTAAGCTAACTCCAGCTTTAATATTTAGTATAGTTATGCTTCCATGTACCTCCCCATAAAGATGTGTTGTGGGGGCGGTTTCAAATAGGAGTTCCCCACCAAGATTAACAGCAGCTATGGTAAATGTATTAATCTTTTTATACAAAGGCGGCAATTTGTAATCAACTCCAATACCGGCATAAATATCTATATATACACGGGCTCTCTGTATAGCAAAATCAGGATTCCAGGAGATTACAAGTTCGGATTCAAAATCGAATCCAAAAGCTGCCCATCCCTGGTATTTAGCAATACCAAGATTTATCCATGGTGAACGTATATCAAGATGAATATTTGCCATTAATCCCAAATCGAGACCATTCTTATTAATATCAAACCATCCGCGGAAGATTGTATCGCGACAAAGCAATGCAATTGTGATTGGTTTTTCTCTTGTGCCAATAGCAAACTGCCACCAATCCTTCGAAATATCAATTATCATTCCTCCACTAGCACATAATAATGGCGAAGCTTTGGCTTCTGCTGTCAGATTTCCAAGGAAATGTTTATCAACTGAATTATATCTTAAGAAACCTTCCGAGATAATTTTAGAACTTACAATTACTCTCTCTCCATTCTTATCTGTTCCAATTTCATTTGCAATTAAAGCTCCGCCATTCATTTCAAGAATAAAGCCTCCTTTTACAAGTTCCAGTTCCAGCCCAATATTAAAGTCTGCTACTGAACCTCCAGAACTTGCATCTACCATGTAAAAACGCAATCCGGCACCATAACGGATTGAGTCATGAGGATAATATGTTACTAAATCGGGTTGACGCATCATATGATGATAAATTCTACCATCAGCTCCTGTAAGTATTACAGGAAGAGGCCCCAATTGAACTGATAGCTTGCGTGCCCCTATTTCTACAAACCAATACTTAAAGGTTTCAACTTCCAGTTTCTCTTCCGGAGTCATACCTTCTGTATCTTGTTTAGGCTTGCTTCCATTTATATATTTAGCAAAGGCTTGCCATTCACTTGGAACTTTTATTGTAGCATTAAGACTTGCCTGCCAGCTATCGCCCCAAATGGGATCGTCTTCTATCATATTTACATACCCTTCGAGATCTACCGTTGGAGTAACAATTTTAATATAACTGGGATCGAACTTAACAATACCTCTAAGGTCTCCGCTTTTTAACTTATCTCCAATATTACTGAAATCAAGTTCAACATTTGCGGCAAGCCCACCAGCTATACCTCCGGCAGTTTCGCCAAGTTTATCGGTAACAACATTGGTAACTTTTCCAACAATAAGATCTTCAAGGACAGCACCGGTTAAATCACGGAAGAAAACATTACTAACAGAGTCCCAATTAAATCCACATATTGCTTCCTCTACAGTGGATGTAATTCTGCCTTTAAAATATTCAAAATTTAACTTCGAACGCAAAAGGTCTGATGTATTAGATACCATTCCATCTACGTCGATATTTATATCACTAAAACCAAAGTTGGGGTCAGTAATAAAATTTGCTGCATTTGAGGATAAGGATTCTGACAAATACAGCACCGTTCCTGTGTATAATACTGTATCAACAATTCCAGTGGCTGGTACTACTATGTTTTTATGAACTGATGAACTTACGGTACGCTTAAGTTCGGTTTTTAACGCTAATCTTGATGATATTGAAAGTTTATTTATCCCATTTATCATCTTACTAGGATCCTCAAATGGTCCTTTATCAATAAGTTCTATAGCACCCTCGACAAAACCATTGATAACAACATCTATTCCTTTGCCCATAAAAGCCACTAAAGAATCGCTACCATTCATTATGGTGGTTTCTATTTTCAAATTTAAACCATCAACTTTCTCTTTGATTGGGTTTGTTACTTCTGCAAGTTTACCATCAATCATCGATTTTATGGCATTGTTTAGTAATCCGCGGATATCGCCAAGTTTTTCAATTAAAGCTTTGATCTCATCGGGTGAAAAAGAAACCAATAATTCTTTAAAATCTAAAACCTTTTCCTGTTGCTCAGGCTCCAGAAATGGAGCAATAAATTCTATCAGCTGAATAAGTTCCTGCATGGTCATATTTCCAACTGGATCTTCTATTGCCTCACTTGGCAAACCAGGAATTAAATCAGCAAAATCTGCATATAAATTATCCGATGGAGGTTGCTTCCCAACAGTAGGTTTTGGCTTAAGAGCTTCGATTTTGGCTTCTGTTTCTGCAGCTTTTTGTTCATAGTCAGCCATAATAGCTTCAATATCACCCACTGTAGCCATGCCTTCTGTAGCAGCTCCAATATTTTCATCAACCTGGTAACCTTCACCTTGAGTTACAGAGTTAACATTTGAGTAGTCAGGAGAATTACCTAATATGTAGTTTTCATCAATTTTAGAGCTTTCGAATATTGAATACAGGTTAATAATCGGTGGTCCGGCCTCTCCGGCGACATCTTTAGCCATTACAATTTTTGCAGTTGTTCCTATTGTATAAAGATTTCCTTGTCGGCCAGCCCCAATACCGTCAATAGTTATTTCAAAGCCTTTTACCTTGGTTTGCATTTGTTGTGCCAAAGCGAATGCACCATTTGGCAGACCAAAACCTATATCGTAATTACCCCAAATTCTAAAAGCTGGTATTTTCTCAAAAGAAAGTCCAAGGAAAGGCCATTCTATTGTAACAGTAGTTTCTAAACGTTCGTTATCGGCAAAGTAACCCCGGTTAAAGGTTAAAGCTAATTGTTGCTCACCACCCTCTTTGTTAAATGCAAAGGTCTTGTTTTCTATTTCCTCGTCGAGAAATCCTGGCTGAAAACCATACTGCGAAAGGTTACAAGTAAATGGGAAGTCTTCTGTATCACTTAAAAGTGGAATAACAATGTCACCTGTGATTTGTCCTTCATTAGTTCTACTTGCAGCAACATCAATTCTAAATAAATTAAGTGCTGCAGGGAATGTGTTAAAGAAGAGCTTATTATCGTCGTCAAAGTCTATGCTCGATTTAATATATAAGCCATCGGCAAGAACATAGGCGAAATCAGATGCAACTGCTTCAAAATCATATGAAGTTTTTAGTGACTCACTACTGGCAAACTGTTTGGAGAATTTGTAATCGCCTTCAAAAGTATAGGTTCCCGATTGTATGTAAAATCCTCGCCACATTGGATTTTCGCTGAAAAATCCAGGAGATGCATCGTTATCGAAATCGAATACAAACTGTTGCGGTATTAAGTTTAAGGTTGTTCTGTTTGCTACATGTATTGTTTGATAAGTAGTTTGTTCGTTAGAATAAATATTGAACAACTGATTATGGATTCCGAAAGGCAAAACTACAGTGTTTTCTTCCGGATCATGAACTGATTCAGGGAAGGTGATATTACCAATAAACTCCAGGAAGTACTCATCATCACCACGTATATAAAACTTCGAACCTTCTGCGAAGTCAATAGTGAAATTCATTGGGTCGAGCAAGTCAAAACTGGTTGAGTCTTGCAACTTAAGAGGGCCTATTAGGTGGTAATTTGCAAAATTAAGCCAAGTAGTATCAGAGTACATAATAGGAGCTTCATCTTGATCAACAGCATGCGGGAAACTCCATTCAATATGTCCCTTCATCATAAAATCATAACGTGTTATTTTGAAGGAATCAGGATAGAAAAATGCATCGCCGTTTCTTGAGACATTCGGATTAAGCTTTATTGGAGCTAAATCTCCAAAATCTCCCAATACTTCACCTCCTCGTAAATAATATTGAACACCATCTTTTTCAACACGAACATTATTGAACCAGACTTCATGTGTGTCTCCATTTTCATTAATTTCGACCGTTCCAGTTCCTGTTAAATTATTAATGTCGCATCCTTCGGTAAATGTTACGGTAATGTATTCATTAGCACCAATAAAATCTAAAATACACGGAGGTCCACCAAAAATCGAAATTTCACTTTTTGCTATTTCCTGTTCACCTGTAAAAGCGGTAACCTGCCAAACAAAGTTTTCACCCGTAGGAAAATGCGCTTTTACATTTTGATAGAAGTTTGGCGAACCAGTTCTTATTCCGGTTGTTAACGAATAAAGTATACTGTCTTCCGCAAGAACTTCTTCATGTGGCCTAGTGCTGTCTGCCTTAGCAATTCTAATTTCGTAGGTGTAAGTCTGCCCGGCAAGGAGGTTGTCCGGAGCTGTCCACGAAAAGGTTTTTTCTTTTGTAAGTTTAAGTGCCCCCTGATTCTCTGGTGATAATAATTCAATTTTTCCGTTGCCAGGATACCCATAGAAAAAATAAGATGGTTCGCTAACACCATTATTCTTAAACATTGCTTTACCATCGTAGCTTATTGCCTGAACAGTATAAACATAAGTTTTTCCTGTTTCCAGCAATGGGTGACTTGAATTATAATTGAATATTGGAGTTGTTGTTTCTTCTTCGTGAACGACTGTTACCTTTTTGTTTGTAATTGCCTGCATGGGATCTGCTGTAGGATCAATTAACTCATAAAGCATGAATTTATAGCTTAGGTTTGTCTGATCGACCGGAGCTTCATTTAACCAACTAAACACAATATTTTGAGCAGCACCCGGACCAACTACTTTCCCTTTTTCAGGAGAGATAAATTTTGGTGGTTCATGCTGTGCAAGATGAGAGACTACACAGGATGAGTTACTCAGTAATCGTCGTGTTTCATAATCATATGCTTCAATACAGAAATTATAGAATCCTTCGGGAAGTCGACCACCTCGCGAAATCATTTCGGTATAGCTTATTCCTTCGAGAACTATATTGTTGTAGTTTAGATACTCTTCCAATCCGTCGCCGGAAATAGGCTGCATTTCTCCAGGGTATAAGGTTAATGGAACTTTCGGATAGTAATCGGGCTTTGTGGAAATACGCACATCCGGACTTTCAATGGTTATTTTCAGGTAAACATCCCGTGATATTTCATTGAAATCATTTAGAATTAGGTTGGCTGTTAGCTTATTTGAACCTGCAACATAATAATCGGGAAGATAAATAGATGGTGGATACCCGATAATAGTTGAAACGGTAACTGGTGAAGTTTGGCTAAAACTTTTTACCGAAAAAGTAAGTAGCAGAACTAGAGCTAGATTTTTTAATGTTTGATTTTTAGGCATCTGAAATAGGTTTACAAATAATCGGTATTAAAACTTGTCATCAATAATTTCGTAGTTCTTTCCTTCTGATAAGAACCATTCCCGAAGTCTTTCAAGAGCTTCCGGATAATCTTCTGCATCAATATCGCCACTTGTTTTTACTCCATAAGGAAAATCCTTTATTACTGGTGCAAGATATTCCATAACACGGTATCCGCATTGGATTTTTACAGGATTATCCGGGTCGGAAGATATACATTTTTTTTCGTCGTTGTAAAGGACTTCAATTACAAAATCGATACATGTTTTCTGTCGTGTATAAACAAGTCCAGGAATGAGTTCGTAAACAACATCGTCGTTAAGCTCTTGCTTACGAACTAAGTTGGTAATTCTATTTGCATAGTCCTGGTTGCCCATTCTTGCTAAAGCAAGGTAGGAAGCTAGTTTGTCGGAAGTTTTTCGGGATGTTTGCGCAATGGTTCGAATTGTATTTTCGGCCTCAGTAATGTTTAAGTAACCTGCAACTTTAATTAATTCTGAAAGTCTGGGTGCGCCAGTGTTTATTGAAGTGCTAATGTTAGCCTTAGCATTTAGGGTAAAATCTTCGCGGTTAAACACAGATAGGTGGCGGGCTGACCAACCGGCAATACTTCGATTATTGTCTTGTGTGCCCTTTGTAATTCTTTCAACAGCTAGTTGTCGCAAAGCAAGTGTTTGGCTTTTAAATGCTACCTCGTAGGTTAGTCGATAGGCGGCCTGTCGTACTTCGTAGGTTGAATCGCCAATAAAAACAGTTAAAGAATTATATATTGCCTCGTGGTTTTTCTGGTTTTGGAATAAATCAGACACCCCGGGGTGTTCAGTTTTATTTCTTACCGATTCCATATATTCTGCAATCTGGGTATTTATTTTCCGTGCCGATTGAGCATTGGCTCCAGATATTGTAAATAATAATACTCCAAAAAATGTAATTGACTTTAAGCTTTTCATATGTTCTTGCTTTATTGTATTCTTACTGCTGTAATTTACTAGTTTTTAAATTTATATGCTACTCTTACTATTTTATGTTTTTTATTCCCATATATGTAAGACAATATTTCGGATTTCAAACCTTTTGCTCTTGCTTTCAGATAACATATCCGAAAGAGCGGGGTTAGGGGTACTACTTCTTCATCCCCTTCAACTCCTTTTCGATAGCTTTAGTCAAATCCCCAATTGAATAGTCAAGATCTGCATCTAGGTTCTCAATAGCCCGGCGGAGAAAAAACCAGGACAGTCCGGAAAAACAAATATAGACAGGTAAGTAGCCTTTGAATATTGGTACATACTTTATATAAAAGAATAGTACTATAAGCAGTCCACTAATCATTAAGCCCTCAAACACTCCTTTCCTTAACAGCCAGACATGGGCAGGCATTTTTTTTACGAGCTGCTTAATCCCCGGTGATGCAATATTGCTTCCTTTTATCGTCCTCCTTAACCGGTAATAAGATTTTACTGTTTCCCTGTCAAGTTTGGAATAAAAAAAATTCCTTTCATCTAGTGGGGCTTGGCTCCGTCTCTGTTGTCTATAAGCCTTAAGCTCTTTTAAAATCCTGGCGTAGGTAGCCCTATCTGTGTCTTTGCCTGCCATTTTATCGTTACTTGTTTGTATGGTTTAAAGTATTCCGTTCCGTCCACCTTCCCCATTTTTGACTTAATGTCAAAACCCTGCTCTTTCGGATTTCAAATCCTGTTGCTCTTGCTTTCGGATAACATATCCGAAAGAGCGGGGTCTTTTTCTTTAAGTATAGAATTTATTTCGGACACCATTTTCTCTAATGCTTCTCGGTTAATAACACTAGCACCAAAGCCTCTTTTTCTACCTGACTTACTTATAACAACAAAGACTTTTCCAATCCTTGGTATCTTTCTGAATTCAACATGAGATATCTCATCATATAGGTATTTTTTTATCGACTTTGACCACATGTGTTTAACTACAATTTCATTGTCGTCATAGCAAAATGAGTAAAACCTTCCATACAACACGATAAAATTGAACAAATTGAAAAATGGCAAGATTATCAATATGTTTACTATTCCCGTTTTTAAAAGACATACAAGTAAGATATTTGCTATTAGTAAAAAGAATGTATAAATGTTAAGTATGGCATTCCCTGATACTACCTGATAATTACTGTCCATCTTAAATCACTATTTAATTTTACTTTCAATAAATTCAATTACCTCATAGCTACCCTGTTCTTTCGGATTTGTAATCCGAAAGCTGGTAGTCCTTAGATTTATAATCTCATCCATATAATCTTTTTAATTTTCATTAGACCAATATTATCACTGTTAAGGTTAAAAAATATTTATATCCGTTCGTTATTTTATTCTTAATTCCAATATATGTAAGACAATATTTCGGATTTCAAACCTTTTGCTCTTGCTTTCGGATAACATATCCGAAAGAGCGGGGAAGTAATTTTTATCAAGGGTAATCAAATAGCATTCGATAATAATTTGGCATATCATCTAAAATAGACTTGGGATTATTAATAAGTTTTTTTATTTCGCTTATTATTATTTTCTTTTTTCCGGCTTTCAAATAAGAGCTGCATTTATTAACAGAAAAATCTAAAGCGATTGTTTCAGGTTCAAAACGTTTGTCTTTGATTTCAATCGTTTTCAACATGAATGTTAAGTTACCCCATTTTGGATGAATATAATCCATAGCAACTTCGGCAGATTCCGCCTCTTCTAATTGTCTCTTTACATCTTTCAGTAAGGTAAGTACTATTTCTTTCTCCGAGTTCATTTATTTCCCATTTAAAAAATTGATTGCATCTGCTGTATTGATTGTACCGTCTTTTAACCCACCAATTAATTGGTCTGTCCGTAACAAATCCCTTGCTCTTTCGGATATGTTATCCGAAAGAGCAGGGGCTGTAATATTATTCATCATACCTATCTTTTCTTATTTGCTTTCCTCTAGCCTTAACAACAAAAGGGATTAATATTAAACCTAGAATACCTAGAATAATTAAAGAAATTATTTCTTGGAAATAATTATAACTTAAAACAAGGGTGTCATCTAACTCAAGTTGTTTTATATACTTTCGCTTGCTATCCTTTTTTACCCAAATCTTAGCTGTGGTAGATTTTTTTATTTTTTGTAACAAAAATTCTTTATTGGAGTTTTTTGCCAAAATATATTTAGTATCGTCATTTTGAAGAAAAACACAATCGAAATATTTACTATGTCTAATTGTATCTGAAAATATTTCCAATTTAGTCGCATTAATTGGTGTTTTATAAATAAAATAAATACTCATTACTACTAGGCAAAATGGTGCAATAAAGCCATAACCAATCGTGTATTTATGAAAATCAGTTTTTGTATTCATTATTAATTATTGTTTCTATGTTATTATACAAACCTTCAAATAAAATAATAGCTTCTTTAGATGCTTTTTCATTTAACAAATATCCATACTCTTCAGTATTCTTGAAAGCATTCCAAAATGCGAAAAATTGTGTGGCATTTGAGAAATGTTGTTGAAGTATCATGTCTTGAAAAGGACTGCCTGCTATACTTACCAAATAACTAAATGACTGCCAATATTCAAGCGATTCAGGAGGAAGGTAAGTTTGAACTATATCTTCAAACCTATCATTTAAAAGAGCAACATTGATAGCTCCAATTGTTGAATGAATAATAGCCAATACTTTATACCCCTTAGATATCGAAGTAATAGGAATTATAAATCCTGCTATTGTAGCTGCCCCATCAAAATACTTCGCAATTTGTATGTTTTTATATTCATTTAAATACCATTCAAACATAAATGCAGGCATTACCAACCATATATCAGCAGGTATATTCTCTGAGATATGTGTTGGAGGTGTAGCAAAATACACTGTTACTATTTCAAAAGGATCAATTGGAGGTCTTGTATTAGTATGATATCCTCCATCTATATTAGCAAAGCCACCTGGTTTAGATTCAAAGATTAATTTATTGTTTTCGTATTTCTTTTTATAACTAAGTTTAAAATCTCTATGACTAGATTTATTCCAAGTAAAATGCGGTATGCCTTTCCCATTTTTATGTTGCTTTGAATATTCTGACCAATTATTCATTACATTGTACATATCATCTTTTCTGTAAATCATAAATTTAGAAACTAAAGCTCCTATAAATTTAGTGTAATTCTCTTCACCAAAGGCATTTTGTATTTTACTACATAGTTCTTGCATTAAATTATTCTCTTGAAGCTTTGAAAATAAATATGAAAGCTGAGACTCCGGTGTAGACTTAATAAGGCTTATAACAATTTCCTCATCATTTATACAAGAGATAGATCTTTCTGTTATAGAACCACTTGCAATTGTCAACAGACAATTCATCCTGTCAATAGTTGGAATTTTGTAATAATCACCAGAAGGTAAAATTGCAAGCAGTTTTAATAATTCTTTGCCATTTGCAGAATTATCTGAAATTCTATTAAGAAGCACATTAATCTGCTTTGTGTATTGTTCCTTGGTAGGAAATAAATAATCTTCAAAACCTTTTAAAGCTTCATACCATAAAGATTTTGCAGAAAAGCTTAGAGCACCATAACCATCATCTTTAATATACTTAATTGTTATTCCATTTTTAAAAGAAGTATATTCTTTTTTAAAAGGATAAAATTTTACTGTGGAAATATAGGAAACATGTACCTTATCATAATGAATACCATTTAAAAGTACAATATCTTCTGCATAGTGCCCCATATGAGGGTACCCATCTGCAACAAACTCTGCATATTCCTCATTTACATAAGCCCACCTAAAATATTCAAGCTTTTTTTGCATACAAACTGGATCTGCCCAAAGTTGAGCCTCCCCTTCCTCTTCATCCTGAAATAAGGCAATCATGCTCTCAGGATCGTGAATAAGGTCCCACTGGTATTTGTAAAGGTCGGAACCTTCTGCATAATCCATTAGGTTTTTAGTAGAGCCTTGTGCTTGGGTATATTGGTTTTTGTCGGAGAAGGTATGATATAAACGGAATGGTCCGTGTCCCAACTCATGGGCAATGGTGTGC
>JBNKCO010000002.1:0-76267 GCA_050287785.1 Bacteroidales bacterium | reverse complement strand
TACTACAAAATTGTTTCTAAAATTAATTCAGCAAAAAGCTGGGATGTTCCCAATTGCGTTATGGATGGTAATCAGAACCTTCAACTGTGGGATTATTACGGTACTTCATGCCAGTTGTTCAAATTTAATTATGTCAGTAGTCTTAAAGCTGCATCCGAACAAAATAATATTACTGAAATAGGACAACCTAAATTTGAAATATTCCCTAATCCTTCCACTAACGGGAATTTTACTGTTTCACTTCCGAAGGTAAATTCAGAAAATTCCAGTATGTGTATATATAACCTGCAAGGGAAAAAAGTGTATGAAAACACTAATTTGTACGAAGGAATTAATAATATCTCATCAGGGCTTAACAGTGGAATTTTTATAATACAAGTAAGTCTCGACAATTCTGTTTATTACAAAAAAATGGTGGTACAATAGATTGGGAATATCTGGTAACATTGAATTAATTAATAACGAACCGTGCAACAATTAACGCGGTTCGTTATTACTAAGCTGACATATTATGTAGCTAAAGGGTTTGTGAAGATTACATTATCATCAAAAAATTTTGATGATATATTAAGCATTATTATTAGGTGATTTAGTTTAATCACGGGAACAATAATTAGAGACATTTTAAAAACAAAATACTTACATTATTAAACTTGTTTTTCCTAATTGTACAATTGGGGCCGATTGCTTTCTGGAACTCAACAGTATTTAGTGGTATGCCATTTAAAATGGGCATTATATTAGATTGAGGATCGATAAAAATCAATTTAGAGTCTTAGGTCTACAAGCCCAGAATTTTACAACTATCCAGGCTATTGTTCTTTGTTATTATAGCCAGCAATTATTGTTCAACAATTAGTAAATCATCAAATCTAACTTTCTGTTTATCATTTGCCATAAAGCCTATGTTACAATTTGATGATAAGTCATAATTTAAATCAATAGAACCTACCTTAATGTTGTTTATGTAGTAGGTAGCTTTTTTGTTTCTTATTTCTACTCTGTAATTATTCTTTTTATTAGGTTTTCCTGTAGAAGCATTTTCATTACTAATTTCACAAACTTCATTAGATCCGTTACAAGTTCCTGATATACCAGACTTGCCATCTGTTGTTGTGTAAAAAAAGTATTTGTTCTCATCACTATTACTAATAATCAGACCATAAGCCCTATTGGTTTCTCCTTTTTCCCAGCTGCTATTATAAGTAATATTAAAATTATTCGGTAAATGAAGTTGATTAAAGTTCATACTAGTTCTTGGTCTTTCTCCTGATTTTGAATTAATTATTATACCTGTGCCTAAAACAACTTCAACACTTTTATCAGTTGCAACCTCAACTGGGACATCATTAACAGACCAATAGTGCAGGGTAGTTTTTAAATTTATTTCTCCAACTGTTGTAATAGTAAAGAAAAACTTTATTTTATCATCAGAAATCTTGTCTTTATAAGCTTCATATATCTTAGGATAAGAAACCTTAACCTTGTTAATTAAGTTATCTTTTTCACTAGAATCATCTAATAGCTTAACAAATGGCTCTCTATCTGGTTGGTTAATTGTTACATCAATTGTTCCATAGTTATAAAATTTATTGTTTTCAGGAGCAATTTTTCTAAAAACAGGAATACTCAAAGGTTTATTAGATGAGTCTCTTAATATAAAATATTCGAAAAAATACCCTTCTTTATCTGGTTTAACTTCCAAAAGATAAGTCCATTCATAAACTGATAGTTTATCTTTTTTCTCCCAAGAGCCTCCTTTCATTCTTTTATGAATATAAAAATCCTCATTGATATACCCGTCCCATTTTTTTGATATTACATTGTCATATTTACAAATATTTAATAAAGGGAAACGATGATTATCTAGCACTTGCTCTGAAGGATAATAGTCTGTATAGTCGTTAACTCTTATTTTAAAAAGTACAAATGATTGATTATTTGATTTAAAAGTAAAATCATCATCGCTAATTATTTGAATACTTTGACTATATATTATATTAGATATAAATAATAGTACTATGGATAATATTTTATTCATCGTTATAATTTTAGAGTGAAATTCCAACACCTATTCCAATATAGGGTACGCCAATTGTGCGAACATATCCAACATGCTCAACTCCTCCATAGGGTTGCGAAACAAAACCAATATCGGCAGATAGAAATATATTTTGAATATAATATTGATACTCAACACAATAATTAAGAACAACTCCTTTCTCCTCTGCATCTGGACTACTTGAAAATGTTTTTCTAAATCCAATGTATAAAGATGGCTTTAATACCATATTATCACTTATAATAAAACGCCTTTTAATAGACCCATTTATCTCTAACATTTTAATATCATCAAATGGGATTATATGTTCCCTACCATCCCATGTTCCTATATTAACTTCATTGCCGCTTTTAATAGAGTTGTCTTTATATAAAACATCGTTAATGTTGAATTTTGCATAATTAATATTCAAACCGAGTGAAAATTTGGGACTTAAATTGTAATCTGCAACAATTTTAAGCAAAGGCGATATTTTATTTTTTATGGTAATTGTGGAGTCGGGATTAAAGTCTGAATGAAAAGAGCCTTTTACCCTTCCGGGTAATAATACCCCTCCATTTATCGAAAATTCAATTTTATTATCTTCTAAACTCTGCGAAAACATCGAAATGGGAAGTAATATTAAGAGAATAGTTACGCTTGTAAGAATAAAGTTTTTTTTCATGTTTGATTTTTTAGGCTAGATAATATTTGATCAACTATTATTCGTTATTATGTTTTACAAAAGATTATATAAGTAGTGGCAGATTATTCGCTTCTGGCTCAAAAGTGTGTCATAAGCCTTGATATTTAGCACTTTGCCAATATTTATACGGACTAAAGATATATATTTTCTTTTTATTTAATCATTATTCATTATATTCATGAATCAAGTTTATCATTGTAATCTTTGTCCCAAGATAGTTTTGATTTATTTCTTGCCCAATTTTCCAATCCCAATTTTTTTATCATGCACAGATTGAAATGTGCATTTATTTCTGTTGATTTTAAAACTCTTTCATTCTGGGCGTTTCTGAAAATTGTTCTTCTGGCAATCGTATAAATCCAGGTAGATCTATTTGAGATAGCACTGAAACTGTCAAGGCTTTTAAAAATCTCATACCACGCTTCTTGTACAGCTTCTTTTGCCAGTTCATTATTCCATATAATCCGCTGAGATAGTCTTGAAATTTATCTCCAAATTGTTTTAGAGGTTGTTCCTTATCAATTTCTATCTCTCATTTTATACTATTACCAGGTTACAATAAGGCGTAAGGTGTTGCTAATATGAATTGGCTCGGCCTTCAAATCCGCTTCCTTGTTAAACCGCTATTGTTTTTAGTAAATGTATATAAGAATAATAACCCGCCACCACTTGACTTACGTATATTTATTGTTAGCAACAGGGCAATTCAAAGCTTCTAACCTCAAAGTTTAAAGTTAAGCACTTGCCTTGTTATTTAATTTATTTATGTTCGTAACGGGTTGTGCTACTAATTTCACATGGTTTATTTAATGTTTCTAGTAGCTGCAAATTTTATTCTAATCCAATCGTTAAGAAATAATAATTTCAATTGTAATATGGAAAGAATATCTAAATCTTAATTTTAGGTGTTGCTCCTTTATGCATACAAACCTTAGCTGAATAGTCTACTGCCCTCTGATGAATTTCTTTCACTGGTTCATGTTGAAGTAAGCCAACAACCAAAGTAGCGGTAAATGAATCACCTGCTCCAACGGTATCGACTACCTTAATCCTGGGGGTTGAGATATCCGATAGATTATCTTTTGTAATAAGTAAACTGTTTTCAGAACCATTTGTTAAGGCGATTAGCTGTAAGCTGAATTGTTCAATTAACTGATAACAAGCTTTTTCCTGATTACTTTCTAAATTGAAATAATCCGATAAAATGATTAATTCTTCCGAATTTAATTTTAATACATTGGCTCTTTGTAAGGATTCCAAAATTAAACTTTCTGAATAAAAATGTTGTCTTAGATTAATGTCAAATACCTTTAAAGCATTTTCAGGCACTAAATCCAATGCCTCATTAATAGATTGCTTTGAAACATCAGAACGTTGAGCCAATGAGCCATAGCATATGGCATCAGTCTGCTTAAGTATCGTTCTGGCTTTATCGCTTAATAATATTTCATCCCAAGCCACATTTTCATAAATGGTATAATCAGGAATGCCATCCTTTAAATTAATGCTAACTGTTCCAGTAGGATTGCTAGAAATATTAAATTCAAAAGATTGTTTTCGATCTTTAAGAACAGAACTAATTTCTGTACCAAGAGCATCATTGCCAACTGCACTTATTATGGTTGAATCAGCTCCCCATTTTTTTGCATGAAAAGTAAAATTTGCGGGAGCTCCTCCTAATTCTTTTCCTTCGGGCAGTAAATCCCATAATACTTCTCCAATGCCCACTATTTTTAAGTCTTTCATAGAACTAGTTTGTTAATTATATTCGCTTTGATCAAGGGTTTTTAACCTTTTATCGGTAGGTTTTAGAATATAATTTATCAGTGTACCAATAAAGAGTAAGGCCGCAAATACCGACGCTACCATAAAGCCATATTTTGCATCTGACCCAAACATATCACTAACTGCTCCCATTAACAAAGGACCTAAAGCTGCTCCGGCTGCTGTAAAAAAGAGTATAATGCCAGCAGCCGATCCATGACTTGATTTTGGGAAACAGCTAATTCCTTTAGAATTTATTGTTGGGTAAATTACTGACATAAATAAACCTGTTAGAGGAAGTAAAATAACTGCTGCATCGCCTCCAATAAAACTGCCCAGATAACAAATAAGAATTAAAAGACTCGAAATTACAAGCACCAGAGCCCAGTTAAAACGGGCCATCATCCAAATCCCAATAAATCTGCCTGCAGCTCTGAGAATAAAGAAAATTGACAATGCATATGTAGAAATAAATATTAAATTACCATCATAGACTTTCAACAAGGTAGGCATCCACACATATATTGCGGCCTCTACCGAAACATATAAGAATGCAGCTATTGAAAAGCCAAGAGCATAAGGGTTTTTCACCATTTTTAAGGTTCTTCCAATGTTTACAGGCTCTTCACTCTTCTTCATTGTAGAAGGGTATTTGATTAGAAGTGCTATTAGTAATAAAACCACACTTAAGGTTGCCGCTACTACATATAACCATTTCCAGTCGGTACCTCTTGTAATAAAATAACTCACTAAAAAAGGCCCAATAATCGCTCCTACTCCAAAGAAACCTTCTACCGCATTCATAGTGCTTGTATGTTCCTTTGTTGATTTAGCAATATCACCAATTAGTGCCAAGGCACCTGTTTTGAAAATGCCTATAGCCAGACCTGAAACGGTTAATAGCATTAAAAAGAATCCAAAGGAATTACCCGCCAGGAATAAATATGAATTTAATGCGAATAGCACCAATCCGAAAATAATAGTGTTTTTCCTACCTATTTTATCGGCTAAAAAACCAAGAAAAATTCCTGCTAAAGCAATCGCTGTCATAGGGCAATAATGCAATAAGCCAGCAGCAGTCATACTTAATTTAAAATGCTTCATAACTTCCGGAATGATCTCCCCCACAGCATCGGTAGTCATGGCAAACATCATGAACATAATATATGTTAGCCACTTTATTGTTTTATGATTATCCTTTGGCATATTGTTTATTTAATAGATTATTTTTTAGATTTCTTTAAACGAGATTGAACTTTTTCCGCTAAGTTCCGAAAACTCAATGATAAAATCTTTAGTGTCGAGGTTAATAATAAGTTGAGTCCATTCCCCACTATGCGACCATTTAATATTCAAGATAGAATCAGACGAATCCAACAGCTCAAATTTACCCTGAAAAGCTGAATGATTGTTTCTTAATACTATCATTTCTTTTAGCTTTTTAACCATAGGTGTTTCCAGCTTTTCCTTAATTTCATCCCTCGAATAGTAGTGACGATTAATATCGCGACCTACATTTGTTTTTGCTAAAAGCTCCATATCATTATCATCGCCGAATAAACCAACATAGTATACCTGAGGAATACCTGGCACAAAGAATTGGATGGCTCTGGCCATAAGGTAACTTATTTCATTTTTACCTAAGGCTTCGAAATAGGTGCAATTTACCTGGTACAAGTCGAGATTAGAGGCAGATTCACCTGTGGCTTTTCTGCTTCGTCCTTCACTATTTTTATGCATTTTATCCACTATCTTATCCAGCGCATCATCCGGAATCAATCCTGGATTACCATTTTCCGAAGCAACATCAATTACGCCAATACCATCGTGTGTATCGAGCACTGTAAAAGCGTTGCGCGGACTAACTTCTAACCATTTCTTGAGGTTTGCTGCATTTTTATTAAACAAGGTGTCGAGCACTAAAACTGGTAATGCAAAGTCATAAACATAACCTACTTTCTTTGCGATTTCAATTTGTGTTTTATAATAAGAATGAATCTCTACAAGTACTTCAATGCCTTTTTGCTTTGCTTTATCGGCCAACTGAGAAATAAAGTCGAATGTTTCATCAATCATGAAGCAAGAAGTCCCTTTCTTTTTAATGGCATAACCAGCAGCATCAAGACGAATCATGGTAATTCCAGCCTTTTCGAAAGTATCCAGAATGTTATCGAGATATGCCACACCCGCAGTGCTTGTAACGTCAATATCAATCTGATTGCTGGTAAAAGTTGTCCACACCATTTTTTTGTCCTCAGAGCCTATATTCATTGGAGTAAACGATAAGCTTGGGCGTGGTCTGTAAATACTTGCCAGATCCTTTTCGGTAGCGCCATCAGGAAAAACCTTATCGAAGGTAAGGAACAATGGAGCATATTCTGAAGTGTCTCCATTTTTCACATAATCAATAAATTGCGCCGATTTTGCCGATACATGGTTTACAATCAAATCGGCCATAATATCTACCGATTTGCTTAATTCCTTTATGTCGGTCCAATCCCCTAAACGAGCATCTACAATTGAGTGGTCAATAGGATCGAAACCAGCATCCTCCCCATCATAAGGGTAAAAGAAAGGTAAGATATGAATACCGCCAAAAAGTCCTTTCAATTCGTTGTCCAATAGCTGCTTTAGTTCCTGAAAATTACGGCACCCTATTCTATCGGCGTATGTAATTAGTTGTATCGCGTTCTTCATGATTCTGTTTTTAAGGTATCCGGCAAATAAATCATGCCGGATACTAATTAAAAAAAGCCTATAATCCTACCTATTAGAATGAGTATGTTAATGTTAGGTTTGTTGCCCTGCCAGTGATTGGCCTTGCGCGCATGTAATTCGTACTGTTATCGATAAAAGTGTCACCTTCCATTTCGGTAAATCCTAATGTATTGGTTATATTATTTGAATTTATTCTAAGATTTAAGCCTTTAGTAATTGCATAGGCTGCAAAAACATTCATATATGCATAACCTGGCAATACAACATTATTATCGTCCTGAGCATAAACTTTAGTTGTTCCGATTATAGAGAATCCAAGACTGGCTTTTCCATCGAAGAAAGTATAAGAGGGGCTCACATTGTACATCAGATCAGGTACTCTACGAGGAGTGTTTCCAACTTCATCTGCATTTAAACTTGTGGTTATTTCGGCATGAGTATATGTTGCACCAGCCATAACATTCAAATTCGAAATACTTACAATTCCCTCAAGTTCTACACCATATGTATTAAAATCTTTATTAATTGCCTTACCAAATTCCTCGTTTTGCTCTGAGATAGAAGTATAGAAACTGGTAACAATTGTACTGAATTTTTGAGACTTAAATTTATATCCAAGTTCAGCCTGCGATATTTCATCAGCACTTAAGCCATCAATAGTATTCCCTTCCTCAGTAATAAATGATGAATACAGAAGTCTGTCTGCATTCGCCCTACCACCTTTTGAATAGCGTCCATAAATTGCCATATCGTCTGAAAGTTTGTAATTCGCCCCAACCGAATACGACAAGTAACTATAATCGTAGTTAACTGGCTTTGGGTGAGCATTATCAAGAACTGTAACACTTTCTTCAGTTGGGTCAATTACACCATTTTTATCAACATCAATTTCAGCTTGCTGGTTATTTAAATAATACCCATTCCCACCTCCGAAATCATACCGAATACTTGCATCAATATTTAGGTTAGGGGTAAGCTCTGCTCCAACACTCGCATAAGGTGCATCGACAGTATACATTACATCGTAACCTCGGGTACAGCAGTTACCCCAAAAAGGTACACCATGTGCTGACAAACCATCTTTTGTATAAAAGCTGCTATCAGCGCTTACGACATTCATTAAACGTGGTCCGTTATCGGAACTAATATCGGTTAAGTAGGTTTGCCATATCCAGGTCATTGCAATTTCCTGATAAGCTTTATAATAACCTGCTGTAACCTGAATCTTACCAAAATCTCTAGTTAAGTATAAATCATTTGTGAAATTATTTAGATTATCCATCTCGACATCGAAAGTATGAATCCGCATCATTAATCCGTTATTGTTCAGATTTTGCACTTCTGAAGGAGACAAAGCTGTGCCAGCATTTTTCCCATTTACATAACTTAGTGAATAACCAGCGCCTCCTATATCGGTGGCAATATCATCAGCTAAGCCAATTTGGACAGGAAATGGAGAATTAAAGCTTCCTTTTGTAAATGCCATTCTTGCCTTATTTTTTATCTTCCATCCATTGCCTACATCGAAAGAAAACTCTGTACCAATTGCAGTACTTTTAGGATGCATACCGTCGGCAATATTACTTGTTCGAGAATTTCCCATTCCATCAACACTATTCACATGTAAAAAGCCTGGACTTTGCATAGCTGCTTTGGTTAAATCGTAACCCTCGATTGACTCATAAGTTGGATCGTCAGCAGTACCTGAAGCTTTAACTGGCATAGGCATATAGCTTATTGCTCTATCGTTTAAATATTTAAAATAAACCCTTGCATAGCCATTCTCAAACTCTTTGGTAATATTGGCTTTAATCTGTCCTCCATAATTTGCTGTATAACCTGGATCTCTAGGGCCTGTTCCCTGACGGAAAAACCCGCCGATATGAAACTTAAGCCCATCTGCTATAGGTGCTCCGTATTCAAAGTCCGTTCTAATCGAGTTATAATCTAAGCCAAGAGTTGTTCCTATAGCACCACCCTCTTTTGATCCAGTTTTACTTATAAAGTTGATAATCCCAGCAGGAGAATTACTAGCAAAAGTTGACGCCGAGCCTCCTTTTAGTGCCTCTATACGTGCTACATTCATATCAGCTCTTAAAAAGATGTCTGCATTACCAAAAGAAATATCTCCAAATTGTAGAACCGGAAGACCATCTTCTTGTAGTTGTAGAAACTTTGAACCTCCAGAAGCAACTGGTACTCCTCGAACAGCAATATTAGCATTACCTTCTCCACCTGACGATTCGGATCGAATTCCTGGAATAGCCTTAAAAATCTCGGCTGTTGTTTGTGCTCCTAATTGCGTAAGGAATTTTGGTTTCATAGAACTCATCGCTACACTTGATTCCAAAGCCGATTTTTGGTTTACAACACCAGTTACAACTACTTGCTCCAGGTTTAGAAGGTCGGCAGATAAACTTACATCCCATGAAATGGTTTTGCCACTAATAATTGAAACAGTCTTTTCCTCAGATAAATAACCTGTAAATGACACGATTATGTTATAATCTCCCTCTTCCAGTTCAAGGTTATATAGTCCATCAAAATCTGTGATAGTACCTTTTGTAGTACCTTCAACAAATATTGTGGTTCCTATCAATGCTTCATTTGTCGCTCCATCGGTAATCTTTCCGGTTACATTACCTGTTTGTGCAGTAATTGCTGAACAAAAAAGTAAAGTAGAAATCATCGTTAATAATAATCTCGTTTTCATAGTTAAGGTCTTAAATTATTAAATAGTTCTTTGCGATTTCATATCGCTCTTACATTGAATTCAACACCTCAAATATAAGGCTGTAATACACACAATACCAACAGTTTTCACCTGTACAATGCCGAGGTGGAACATCAACCGGTTGTGCAACCGGTTGCGGTTGAAAACTTTCATGATTTTTTTTTTATTTATAATTCATCTGCATGAACTTTTGCTTAAAATTGTAAATATGCGACCATCAACAATTACCATAAAAGACATTGCTAAACTGTTAGGTGTTTCAAAATCGACTGTTAGCCGTGCGTTGAAAGATCACCCGGATATTAGTGAGGAAACAAAGCAGGCTGTAAGAAGCATTGCAGAGAGTTTTCACTATAGGCCGAGCCAACTGGCACTTTCGTTACGATATAAAAAAAGCAAACTGATTGGATTAATTATTCCCCAGATATATAATTTCTTTTTTCCTTCTGTAATTAAAGGAATTGAGGATATTGTCCGTCAGCAGGGTTACAACCTTATTATTTTACAATCGAATGAATCCTTTGAAACAGAAGTGGATAATATTGATTTTTTAATGGCCAATAATGTGGAAGGAATTTTAGCAGCTGTTTCCAGAGAAACCTCCGAATTTGACCATTTTCAGTATGTAATTGATTCAAACATACCTATTGTTTTCTTCGACCGGGTACATAAGGATTTAAATGCAGATATGGTTTTGCTAGATGATGTATCCGGAGCCTACCAGGCAACCATGCATTTAATTCAAAGAGGGCGAAAAAGAATTGCTATCTGTATTGGCAAACCAGAATTGTTAATTAGTTCTAATAGGTTGAAAGGCTATAAAAAAGCATTGGCTGATAACAATTTACCTTTTGAAAAACAATATGTTATTTCCGGCCAATCTACATCGGAAGTTAAGGAAAAATGCCTGCAATTGCTATCGCTACAGGATCCACCCGACAGTATTTTTACTATTAGCGACTTAACCATGACCGGTATAATGCAAGCCATATACGAAAGAAACATTAAAGTGCCCAAAGAGCTTTCAGTCATTGGTTTCAGCGAAGAACCCTTCAGCACCATGTATAACCCTCATATAACTTCAATACGTCCTATGGGTACGGAAATTGGTCGAAAGGCTGGTGAAATTTTATTTGAACGTATTAAATTCGGTGTAGCAAATTCTGAAAAATCGATAGTTTATATTCCCGGAGATTTGATAGTTAGGGATTCAACCTAAAATTAATTTCTGAGAATTTTGAGTATTGCTGGCATTTGTGATTTAGATAAAACAGCTCTTTAATTATGTTCATGAGCTCGGCAATCACATCGGTTTGTATACTCTGGCAAAGATTGAGGCTTAGGATTTGTCCCTACATCAATCAGAGTGTTGTTTGTGTGCTGCTCTTTTCCTTTTTTTGGAATATGTAACTGTTGCGCATATCTCAGCTCCAACTTTTCAGACCGCGCTATGTTTTATGATGGCTTGTTAGCAAACCTTACCTTTTTAATTCGATTATATTTTCTCCCTTTTCTAAATAAAATAACATCTGTTTATTAATGAATCTTGGTTTAATTAATTGCGAATTTATATAGACCGAATTAGCGGATGCATATTTTGGTGGTAACAGTAGTTGGGCGGGCGTATCGTTTTTTATTTGTAGTTGAAGTTCATTTCCTTCTTTTACTTCGAATGCTATTTCAATATCACCGTTTATTGTTGGATGTTTTATTGATCCATTGGTCAGTCCAGAAAACTGTGGCTGAATCATTGCTGTTTTAAATCCGCAGGTTAAGGGACGTATACCGAAAATCCGTCGAGCAATAATATTTCCAGGTGCAGCTCCCCATGCATGATTCCAATCCAAATTACTCTTCACTTTTTCATTCCATGCTTCTAATGTAATAGTTGAACCTTGTTCTATCATATTCATCCAGCTTCGTTCGTGATGTGCGGTAAGTAATTTAAATGCATAATCTGGTCTGTTTGTAATGTACAACATATCAAGAAGATATTGTGCACCATATACACTTGTTGCCATTCCCTTGCCTTCGATAAATGGTAACACTTTATCTATTTGGGTTGAATTGGCTAATCCAAATACAACAGGGAAAATATTTGCATGAATGGAACTATGTAAACTATCAATTGCATCAATATATAATCCAGTATTTTCATCCCAAAACACGTTGTTAAATGCTATTTTAAGCTTTTGGGCTTTTTCAGCAAAATTTACAGAATCTTTCATATTGCCCAATACTCCTGCAATTTGTGACTGTATTACTAAACTGTTGTAATAAAATGCATTAGGAACATTATTAATATTACCCAACCGATAACCATCCCTTTCGCTCTTAGGCCAATCAATAATATCGTTATTTTTATTATTTAAAACCAAGCCATTATTATCCAAAGGAAGCTCTTGAATTAACTGAGCATAATGGTTATAGTATTTTTGTAGGTAATCTATATTTCCAGTATACATATAATCTTCCCATAACATCATTGGCATATGAAATAACCATTCCGATGGCCAAGTTGGAAACAATACTAAATGGTCGATGGTTTTCCTTGCCAGGCCAAATTCTGCATCAACAACGTAATGACTTAATTGATTGATATATGCATCAGCCTCATAGGGTCGTCTTTCTCGGTCTCCATCAATATAAACTCCACAAAAACTTGTTGCTTTTATTGAATGCTTACATAAATCCCAAATCTGGTTAATTTCATCTGATGATGTTTTGCAAAAGGAAGCATTGTCATTAAAAGCGTAGAAATAACCTATCTGTTGGATATCAATAGGTTCAAGCATTCCAGTATAACCAGAAATTTCCACATACCTAAAAGGCATAATATTGCCAATTGCAGAAGGTAGTGGAATGAAATAGTTATTGTTTTTTGCCCATTCTGGTGGTTCAAAATCTGGAATTTCTATTTCATATAAATGTTCTCCTTCTTCAATAACTAGAGTATCAACCAGAAAACGAACCGTACCAAAAGGATTAATATCAACCTTATTATCTATTGTTCTTTTTTCACCTAATTTCACATAAATAGTATCCCTTTTAGCAGAATTTAATTTTAACCGTAATTTTCCAAAATATGCCTTATTAAATGTAACAAAAACCCCTTCCCCCATTGGTTCAATACTTAATGGATAAAAGGTTTTGTTCACAATTCCCTTGTATTCTAAACCACTGCTTTGAGCATTCAATTCGTTGGTTGAAAAAACAAGCAATATCAGAGAAAACAATATTGTAAAATATTTCATCTGCTTAATTTATTTAGTATGAATAATATCGGTTTTTTCATGTTTGCTAACTCTATTGCAACATTAATAAATTTATACTTAAAAGTTTTACTTTACTCCTTCTTTCGGGGAAATCATCCTAAGCTTTCAAGTATCGTTATCAAATTCTGTATTATTTCGCTATGACAACTCAATTTCGCTTAGCCTTTTATAGTTGGTTCATTTTTAATTCTACTTTAATTGTTTCTCAAGAATTTAATTCTTTTAATATCACTCTTTTTTCTGTTAAAATTGAGTTAGCATCATTAAAGATATTTGAATTTACAAATTCAATGTAATTGTGAAAATGAAAAAATGAAAATTATTTATCTTCTCCACAACAATGGCAAATGTCCCAATATTCTTTTTTAGGTACTTAGAAACAAAAACCCCCTGCAAGTCTCTTTGCAAGGGGTCTATATTTACATTGGAGAGCTTTACCTCCTCTTTTGTACCCAGAGCCGGGGTCGAACCGGCACGCCCGAAGGCACTGGTGTTTGAGACCAGCGCGTCTACCAATTCCGCCATCTGGGCATAACTAATTAGGTAGAAAATTAGGAGTGCGAAGATAACTAATTCATTAATTCAGACAAAACTTTTCTTGTAGAATGTGATTAACAATCTAAGGAGCAATATTATATACGTTGTTACCTTTTAACGTTAGTTGTGTAAAGAGAAAAATAGCATTGTTAATAACATTTAAATTGTTAATATCTCATGGGTATTTTTTCTTGTATATAATTTGCATAATCTCTCAACTTTACTTATCATAAAGAGGCTTGCAAATCCCTAAAAATCAGCTTCTCAAGAGTTTAGATGGAATAGTTAATAACTATTGTTAAATGTTAAAAACTACAAGCTGTTTCTGATTGTACAGGAAACTTTCTGATGTTAAATTGCAAGTCCAAAAGGAATAATTCGCGGGAATATTTATAATACTTTAGAACAGAACATTAAAGAAAATTACTCATGCACTCAGATGAAATTAAAACAAAAGAATTGAAAGTTGATATGGAAGTTAAGGAGATGAAAAATGTAGAAGAAGGAACGTCTCAGAAAGTTTACACCTATGATGAAGCACTAAAAAGCTCAGTAGAATATTTTAAAGGTGACGAACTTGCTGCAACTGTGTGGATAAATAAATATGCATTAAAAGATTCATTTGGAAATTTATTTGAAAAAAATCCGAATGATATGCATCGCAGAATTACAAAGGAAATTCTACGTATCGAGAATAAATATAAAAACCCGCTTACTGAAGAAGAAATTTATTCTGTTCTAAAAGACTTTAAATATATTGTTCCTCAAGGTGGCCCAATGACAGGTATAGGAAACAATTTCCAGATTGCGTCACTTTCCAACTGCTTTGTTATTGGTAATGATGGTCCTTCTGACTCATATGGTGCAATATTAAAAGTTGATCAGGAACAAGTGCAGCTAATGAAACGTCGTGGTGGTGTTGGCCATGATCTATCGCACATCAGACCTAAAGGTTCGCCTGTACTCAATAGTGCTTTAACATCAACTGGTGTTGTTCCATTCATGGAAAGATATTCAAATTCAACACGTGAAGTTGCTCAGGATGGTCGCCGTGGTGCATTAATGCTTTCTATTTCAAGCAAACACCCCGATGCTGAACAATTCATCGACGCTAAACTCACTCCTGGTAAGGTTACTGGAGCGAATGTGTCTGTAAAAATCGACGACGATTTTATGAAATCAGTAGTTGATGGTACACCTTACAAACAACAATACCCTGTCGATTCAGATAAACCAACATACACTCAGAAAACCGATGCTAAAAAGCTTTGGGGAAAAATTGTACACAATGCCTGGAAATCTGCTGAACCTGGAATTCTTTTCTGGGACACTATAATAAAAGAAGCAGTACCTGATTGCTATGCCGATTTTGGTTACAAAACAGTCTCAACTAACCCTTGTGGCGAGATTCCTCTTTGCCCTTATGATTCGTGCAGACTTTTAGCAATTAATCTATACAGTTATGTTGAAGAACCATTTACTCCTGAAGCTCGTTTCAACTTCGATTTATTCAAAAAGCATACTCATATTGCTCAACGAATGATGGATGACATTATTGATCTTGAGCTTGAAAAAATTGATGCTATTCTAAGTAAAATTTCAAAAGATCCTGAAGAAATTGAAGTAAAACGCGTTGAGAAAAAACTTTGGGAAAACATAAGACTTAAAGCAGAGGAAGGACGTCGTACAGGTATTGGTATTACCGCAGAAGGAGACATGTTAGCTGCTCTTGGCTTGCGCTACGGCAGCGAAGATGCTACTGATTTCTCTGTTGAAATTCATAAAACAATTGCTATTGAAGCTTATCGTTCATCGGTATATCTTGCAAAAGACCGCGGTGCCTTTGGAATTTACGATACCCAACTTGAAAGAAATAATCCATTCATTCAACGCTTAAAGAATGAAGATGAAGATATGTACCGCGATATGGTTAAATACGGTCGAAGAAATATTGCCCTATTAACAATCGCACCAACCGGTACAACAAGTTTAATGACTCAGACCTCATCGGGTATTGAGCCAGTATTCTTACCTGTATATAAAAGAAGAAGAAAAGTTAATCCAAATGATAAAAGCGTTAATATCGCTTTTGTTGATGAGCTTGGTGATTCTTGGGAAGAATATAATGTATTCCATCACAAATTTGTTGTTTGGCTTGAAGCAAATGGATATAGTACCGAAGAAGTCAAAAATTATAATGAAGCTCAACTACAAGAGCTGCTGGAAAAATCGCCTTACTATAAAGCTACATCTAATGATGTTGACTGGGTAAGCAAAGTTCAAATGCAAGGTGCAGTTCAAAAATGGGTAGACCATTCAATATCTGTAACAATCAATCTGCCTGAAGATGTGAAAGAAGAACTTGTTGGAGATCTTTATGTTAAAGCATGGCAAAGCGGATGTAAAGGGGTTACAGTATATCGTGATGGCTCACGAACTGGAGTCCTTGTTGGAACTGACTCAAAGAAAAAAGAAGAAAAAGAAGCAGAACAAATAGGTGCTTTTAAACGACCTAAAGTGCTTGAAGCCGAAATCATTCGTTTCAACAATAACGATGAGAAGTGGATTGCTTTTGTAGGTGTGAAAAACGATCGACCATACGAAATATTTACTGGTCTGGCTGACGAAGAAATGTTCCCAATTCCAAAATCTATTAAAAAAGGGAAAATTATTAAAGCTCGTGACGAAAATGGCATTTCAAGATATGACTTTCAATATACTGACAAGTATGGTTATAAGAACACTCTAGGCGGTCTTTCTCATATGTTTGATAAAGAGTATTGGAACTATGCAAAACTAATATCTTCAGTATTACGTCACGGAATGCCTATTGAAGGTGTTGTTAGACTTGTAACTTCATTGCACCTCGATAGCGATAATATTAACACTTGGAGAAATGGTGTAGAAAGAGCTTTAAAAAGATATATTCCTGATGGAACAAAAGTTAAAAAAGGTGCTAAATGTCAAGAATGTAATTCTGACACACTTATCTATCAAGAAGGTTGTCTGCTCTGCACAAATTGCGGCTCTTCCAAATGTGGTTAGTATAAAACTGCATTCATTACATAATTAAAGGAAAAAAGAGGGGATCTTTCAGCGGATTTCCTCTTTTTATTTTCTATATTGTAAAGAAATACCATAAATAATCATGGTCTACTTTAAAATTTAAAACGGAACTTGCATAAACGAATCCAAAATTTAAACATTATGAAACGAATTCTTTTATTTACAGTTTTCTCAAGCCTTATACTTTTTTATTCTTGTGGTGATGACGATGACAACAATAGTCCAAATGGAAATACTCCTTCCAATGTAGTTGTTATAAACAGTATGATTGTAGAAGCTACCACTTGGTATTCCGATTCAATTTATCACCTTCCAAATGGAGTTAAAGTTAATGCTGCATTAACTATTCAATCAGGTACTGTTATTAAATTAGGACCTGTTGAAAGTATTGAACTTTGGGAAAATGGTGTGATCAATGCTACGGGAACTTCATTAGCTCCTATTGTTTTTACTTCAATTAAAGACGATTCTAATGGAGGTGACAGCAATGGTGATGCAACAACAACCTCTCCATCTGCAGGCGATTGGGCTAACATTGATCTAGGCACCTCAAATGGCTCCACTTTTCAGTTTTGCAAAATACTCTATGGCGGAAACAAAGATTATTATGGTGCGTTAAATCTTGGATCCAATACATCAACTGTTGACCATTGTACTTTTGCATACAACGACGCATATGTTTCTGGTAGCGAATTTTATGGCGCTCTATATGCCGATGAGGCAAACTCTGCAGCAGTAATTACTAATAATATTTTTTATGAAAATAAAGTGCCCTTGAGTATAGATTCACATATAAGCCTAAACACATCTAATCGGTTTCATAATCCCGATAACGATACTGTGACAAATAAATACAATGGTATATTTGTCCATACTCAAGACATAATAGAAAATAGTGTTTCGTGGAATGAAAATGAAGTAGCATTTGTTGTTACTTATAACAGTCTGGAACTTTGGGCCGATTTCAACCTAACATTAGGAAATAATGTAGTAATAAAGTTCACTAATGGTGCAGGAATAGACGCTCAAAATGCGACCACATTCACAAACTTTGATGGTGCAGGTGTTGCTTTTACCTCATTTAAAGATGATGCTTTAAAGGGCGATACAAATGGTGACGGTGATGCCACTACTCCAACTGACGGTGACTGGGATGGAATCCATAACAGTGATCTGGAGACTTATTATGGATGGACGAATATACACTATGCAGCTAATAAATAAATTATATTAAAACACAACCGCCTTCGGGCGGTTTTTTTTATGTCTATATCAGTAACTGTATATTGTGCCTCTAGTAGAAAAGTCGATAAAAAATATTTCGATGCTACTGTGGCTCTAGCTGACCAGCTCCTCCACAAAAATGCTCATGTAATATATGGAGGAGGCGCTGTTGGTTTAATGGGAACTCTGGCCGATCGCTATATTGAAAAAGGTGGTGAAATAACCGGGATTATTCCCGAGTTTATGGTAAAAGTTGAATGGGCTCATCCTGAAATATCCGATATGCATATTGTCCGCGATATGCACGAAAGAAAAAAGAAATTAATTGAAGAAACCGATGCTGTAATTGCTTTGCCTGGAGGAACAGGAACTCTTGAAGAACTATCGGAAGTAATAACACTTAAACGCCTAGGTAAGTTCCCGAAGCCTATAATAATGTTAAATACAGATGGTTTTTATAATCCATTAAACGAATTCCTTACAAAAATGGCCGATGAACATTTCCTTAGTCAGGAGCATCTGGACATGTGGAAACTCATCGATGACCCGAAAGATTTTTGGTCTACATACGAGAGCTTCCCTGATTGGGGTAGTTATTCGATAGAAAAAGCTCAGGTTTAACTTTCTTTGTGATAAGATTGTTAGATTTATTCAACTCCTTAATTTACTTTAGGCAGGATTTTTGTGGGGACAATTTATGCATATGTTGTCGTTATTTATGAAACTATCAGTCAATGCCAACTTATTATAAACCCTATATAAGCCTAACGCTTATATGCTTACTTATTATATCTTGCAATAAACAAGAAAACTTCAACAATTATAAAGTTGTTAAAAAAGATTTTGTGAATCATATAACTGTTTACGGTTATCTAGAGGCAGCGAAATCACAATCAATTACAACTCCCCGAGTTGAGTCAAGAATTACTGTATATTCCATTATTGAAGAAGGTAGTTATATACAAGCCGGCGATACGATTTGCATTCTTGAGGCTACAGAAATTGAAAACGACTTTATATCTTCTGTTAAAGACCTTGAAATAGCAAAGGCAGAATATAATAAAACCCGCGAAAATTTAAACTTAAAATATCTCCTTCTTAAATCACAAGCAAAAACTATAGAAACAACAACTGCAATAAAAAAACTAGATTCTATTCAGAAGGCTTTCGTTTCTGATATTGACAGGCAAATTATTGAGCTGGAATTAAAAAAGTCTGAAATCCAAAGACAGAAAATTTATTTAGAACTTAAGTTTCTTAAAAAAATAAACGAATCGGAACTACGAAAAACCAAACTTAAAATAGAACAGGTTGAAAATAAAATGAACAGAACCCGGGAGATGCTTCAAAAACTAGTAATAACTTCTCCAAATGAAGGATTAGTTCAACTTGGTAGAAATTGGTCAACAGGAAACAAAATTGCTGAAGGAGACCCCGTTTGGAGTAATATGCCTTTGATTAATTTACCCGATTTATCAACTTTGCAAGTTAGAATGGTAGTAAATGAAACGCATTACAAAAAAATAAATCCAGGACAAGAAGTTTTGATTACAGTGGATGCTCACCCAGATTTAAGTTGTATTGGTAAAGTAAAAAGAAAAGCTCCAGCAGGAAAACCAATTCAAAGAGGTTCGAAAGTGAAGGTTTATGATGTTTTTGTCTCCATTGATAGTACTGATTTTAATGTAGCTCCAGGATTAAGTGTTACATGCGATGTTATATTAGACCGTGTTAATGATACCCTTATTGTTCCATTATCAGCAATTTTCGAGGAAGATACAAATTCTTATGTCATATTAAAACAAAATGATAAACCTGTTAAACAACTGGTTAACCTTTCTAACCGTAGCGAAATTGAAGCAATTGTCGTTGACGGATTGGATGAAAACGATATTATTTCCATAAACTATTCATCAACAGTTAAATAAACCTATAATGATAAGGCTAATTCAATTATTCATTCTCTTAACCATTTTTACTGCATGTAAAAACAGTTCTAATACAATAGTCGAGACTTTTAATATCAAAAAAGGAGACTTTAAAATTGATCTGACCGAAACCGGAGAACTCAATGCAACTAGTTCTCTAAATATTACATCTCCGGCAATTTCATGGAAGTTTGGTATGCTAAAAATTAATCAAATAGTCGAAGATGGAGCCGAGGTAAATAAAGGTGATACAGTAGCTTTATTCGATCCTTCTGAAGTATTTAAAGCAAAAATAGATGCAATGGCAAAAATGGAAATTGCTAAAGCTGAATTTGAAAAGCAAAAGGCTGAGCAATCTTTAAGAATAGAAGAGCTTGAATCGGATTTAAAAATAAACAGAATAAACTACCAAATAGCTGAATTGCAACTAAAACAAGCCACACACGAGTCAGAAGTAACAAGGAAAGAGATCCAGCTAAATCTGGACAAAACTAAAATAAATCTTGATAAGGCTAAAATTGAGATAGAAAACCAAAAAAAAATTCATACAGAAGAAGCTATTCAATCTCAATTAAAGATTAAGCAATTAAAGGCAAATGTTAATGAAGCTGATTTAACGATAAATAAATTAACTGTTGTAAGTCCTGGTAACGGTATTGCAATTGTTGGTAAAAATTGGTCAACCGGTAATAAGTGGCAAGTAGGAGATCAGCCCTGGTCTGGAACTCCACTAATATTATTACCTGATCTATCCAAATTTAAAGTTGAAACTGATATCAATGAAGTTGATATTGCCAAAATTAAAGTCGGCCAAAAAGCTGAAATCAGACTAGATGCCTTCTCTGAAAAGATATTTACAGGAAAAGTTACTTCAGTTGCTACCCTGGCCAAATTTAAGGACGAGAATAAATCTAAAATTAAAGTGTTCCCGGTAGGCATTATTCTTGATGAAGTGTCGAAAGAACTACTTCCTGGAATGACAGTAAGTACAAGAATAATTATTGATGTTATTCCTGATGTTCTCTATATTCCTGCCGAGGCTATATTTAAAAATGGTTCTAATGACTATGTTTGGGCAAAATCAGGCTCACAGTTTAAAAAGAAAGAAATTGTTACTGGATTAGCCAATACTGATTATGTTATAATTGAAGAGGGTCTGAAAGAAAATGATATAATTGCTTTATCTCCCCCAAAAGACGAAGATAAAGAAGCAATCCAAAATAACTAAATCCGGGAAACACATGAAAAACAAAACTTTTCTCCTGCTTTCACTTATTCTTTTTTCTGGATTATCCTCCTGCAATAAATCTGAAGGCTTCACACAAAACTCTGTATACAAAGGGGAGTTCATAGCTTCCCAAACTGAAACCGGCGAACTTATTGCCGTGAATTCCATTGGAATTACTGTACCATTTATCGGTTGGAAATATGGACGTAGATTTAAAATTACTGAATTGGCCAACCACGGAGACAACATCTCTAAAGACGATATAGTTGTCAAAATTGATCCAGCTTCTGTAATACGTGTACTGGAAGAACAACAAAACAGTCTTGAAATTGAACAAGCAAATTTAAAAAAAACCAAAGCAAATCATGAGAGCCAAATTAGTCAGTTGAATTCCGAATTATCAAGGGAGGAAGCCAATTACAACCTAATTCAGTTGCAAGTTGATAAATTCAAATTTGAACCTGAGCGAAAACAAAAAATTAAATTACTAGAGCTTGAAATTGCAGAAATTAAAAGAGAGCGTGTAAAAAGAAAAATCTCTCTAAAGAAAATTATCATCAAAAACGAACTCAACATTCAAAAAACAAGACTCTCTCAAATAAAAAATAATATACTGGCAGCAGAAAAAGCACTTTCGAAGCTAGAATTACACAGTCCTATTTCAGGTATTGTACAACTTGAAGAAAACTGGCGAACTGGTAAAATGGTGCAACTTGGCGATGAATTAGGTCAAGGCTGGCCAATAGTTAGCATACCTGATATGAGTGCTATGAAAGTTTCGGCATCAATTAATGAGTCCGATATTTATAAAATTAAAGTTGGCCAAAAAGTTAGTGTTCGACTAGACGCCTATCCTGCTAAATCTTTTAGCGGAGAGATTACTTATATAGGAAAACTAAGTCGTAAAAAAGAAAGAGACAGTCCAATAAAAATTTTCGACTTTGTAGTGACTATTTTAGATAAAGATCCTGCTCTTAAACCTGGAATGACAGTAAGTTGTGAAGTAATCCTGGCAGAATTTAAAAGTGCATACTATGTAAATAACGATTGTATCTTTCAGGAAAATGGTGACTACTTTATACTTCCTTCTGGAGGAAAAAGCACAGATAGAATCCCTATAGAAATAATTGGTAGAAATAATGAAAACACAGCTATTAAGGGACAAGTAAAAAAAGGTCAAAAGCTAACTACCCAATCTGAGTACTCAAATATTAACTAAAGCTATTTATTAAAATGCATCTTGAAGAAAACATAAGAGTCTCGATAAATGCTTTAATCGATCATAAGCTCCGCTCCTTCCTAACTATGTTAGGAATAATATTCGGAGTTGCAGCTGTTATTGCCATGCTCTCAATAGGTGAAGGTGCTAAAGAGCAGGCCCTCGCTAAGTATGAAGATCTGGGGGTTAACAATATAATTATTCGCGATAAAAACCTGAACGATAAACAACTCGAAGAAGTTCGGGCAAAATTCTCCCAAGGACTATCCATAGCCGATGCCAATGCTATAAAAGAAGTAGTGCCAGGTATTGAAAGAGTTGCTCCACAGGCTGAAAAAGAAGTTGATGTAAAATTTACTGACAAATCGGGAAAAGCAAACCTTACAGGTATTACGCCAGAATCAAAAGACATTTTAAATTATTCACCAAAAATTGGCAAGTTTATCAATGAAGATCATTATGCCAGACATCTAAAAGTATGTGTACTAGGAGCTGGAATTTCCAAAACACTATTCTCGTACGAAGATCCTCTGGGGAAATCAATAAAACTTGAAGACCAATGGTTTGAAGTTATTGGAGTTATGGAAAACAAATCGCTATTTACAGAGACTGTTGGAGAACTGGCTTCAAGAGACTTAAATAACGACATTTATATTCCCCTTTCAACTTTTCAAAAGCGTTTTGCTAAAGAGAAAATATTACAAAGCGAACTCAGCCAGATAACAATTAAAGTTTCTGAATCGGGAAACCTGGTTGATATAGCAGATATTATAGGAAGAGTTATTAGCCGACATCACTTCAATAATGAAGATTTCAGCATTGTTATACCCTATGAACTATTAAAGCAGGAGGAAAAGGAAAGACGAATATATAATTTTTTACTTGCCTCAATTGCAGCAATTTCCTTATTGGTTGGTGGAATTGGGATTATGAATATAATGTTGGCAACAATTCTTGAAAGAACCAGAGAAATTGGAGTTAGAAGAGCAATTGGTGCTAAAAAGAAAGATATTCTTGGTCAGTTTTTAACCGAGGCCGTTTTTATAAGTTTCTCAGGTGGAATAATCGGTGTTATTCTTGGACTGACTATTTCGCTTTCGATTAACCTGTTAACCGATGTACAAACGACCATTACATTCTACTCCGTTTTTATAGCATTTTTTGTTTCTGTAATGGTGGGAATAGTTTTCGGTTACCTTCCCGCCCGTAATGCAGCAAGTCTTAATCCAATTGAATCAATCCGTTACGAATAAATGTCTGGCTCATGCTAATTAAAATAGAAAATTTAAGAAAAGACTACATGCTTGGGCATGTTACTGTTTCAGCCTTAAGAGGTGTTGACCTTGAGATTAAGGAAAACGAATATGTTGCCATAATGGGACCATCAGGATCAGGAAAATCTACTCTGATGAATATTTTAGGTTGTTTGGATACCCCTTCGCAAGGAAATTATTTTTTCGATTCAATTAATGTAAGTTCTTTAGATGACGATGAACTATCAGCAATCAGAAACAAAAAAATAGGCTTTATTTTTCAAACATTTAATCTCTTGCCAAAATCCGATGCTCTGCACAATGTTGAACTTCCGCTAATATATTCCGGAATTAATAAGCACGAACGCTTAAAAATGGCTGAGGCAGCCCTCAAGAGAGTCGGATTGGGAGACCGTATGCACCATAAACCAAATGAAATGTCGGGTGGACAAAGGCAAAGGGTTGCAATTGCAAGAGCCTTAGTAAATAATCCAGAAATAATCTTAGCAGATGAACCCACCGGAAACCTCGATTCAAAAACCGGCATAGAAATTATGGAAATATTCGAGGAATTGAATAAAGAAGGTAACACAGTTATTCTTATTACTCACGAAAAGGAAATAGCCGAACATAGCAATAGAGTAATCAAACTCTTTGATGGCTCAATTGAATCCGATGTTATAATCCAAAAGAATTAAATTAAAAAACTATGAACCTTAAGAGCATCCCTTTCCTTATAGCCCTACTTTTTATCAGTATTTCTCAAAGCTTTTCTCAAGAAAATTATATACTTGACTTAAAAAAGAGTCTTGAAATAGCGAAAGAAAAAAGTTATTCCATGTTAATGTTACAACAGAATTTAATGATTGCTGAGTATGAATTAAAAGCAGCAACTAACAGGTTTAAAACCAAGATTGACCTCAATCTAAAAGCCCCAAACTATGTTGAATCGATTGAGTCATGGGATACAGGAGGTGGAATTTCTTACTATCCAAATAAAAAACTCACTTACCGATCAGATCTATCCATAAATCAACCCCTTCCCACCGATGGTAATGTTTTTATAAATACCGGCATAAATAATATTGATGATTATAATGCAGATATGAATTCACTTCAGTTCAACACGCGTGTTGGAGTTAAGCAGCCACTTGGACCGCTTTATTCATACAACAATATTCGGTCTGAGTTTAAAAAAGCAAACCTAAACTATGAATTGGGGCAGAAAAATTTGTTGCGTGCTGAGCTTAATTTAGTATATAATGTTAGTCAGGCATTCTATAATCTGATGTCTGCTAAAGAACGCTGGACAATCTCAGAGTTAAACCTTGAACGCCAAAAGAGTGCATACGAAACTGCCGCAAATAAATTCAATGCCGGTTTAATTCGGGAAACAGAAGCTTTGCAAATGGAAATTGACCTTGGAGAGGCACAAAACAACTACGACATAGCCATTGTAAACTATGATTCTCAGCTTAACAATTTAAAAGAAGTTCTGGGTCTAAATATGCAGGATAGTATATCCATTATTAGCGATTTTGAATTTGAAGAAATTTATGTTGATGTAGAACAAGCTGTTGCTCTGGGACTGGAAAATCGTCTTGAAATCCGAGAGCAAGAAATTAATATTGAACTTTCAGAAATTCAGATTAAAAAGAGAAAAGCAGATAGATTAATCCAAGGAGACATATCAGCTTATTACGATTTTATTGGAGTGGGTTATGATCAACTGGGTACTCCTGCCTTTAGTAATGCAATGTCGGATTTGCAAACGCGACCTGCAAACCGTGGAATTGCTCTGAATCTTTATATTCCAATTCTGGACTGGGGTGTTAATAAATCCTTGCAACGGGCAGCTGAAGCAGATAAACAAAGAAAAGAGTACGCTTTAGAACTTGAAAAAATTCAAATTGAAAGGGAAATCAGAAACATCGTAAGCAGATTGCATAGTAGTTTGAAAAGACTTCAACTATTAATTAAAAATGTTGAATTAGCCGAAAGAAACTTTGAAATCAGTCGCTCACGTTTTACAAATGGTGATATCGATGCTCAAACCCTTGCACTCGACAGAATTAGATTAAACAATGCCTACAACTCACGATTAGATGCTTATATCAGTTACAAACTTTTTATTGCTGATCTTGCCAGAAAGACTTTTTATGATTTTGAAGAGAATGCAAGATTGACGGATTAAATCTCCTTGAACATAAAATCCCGATTACTCAATGAATAATCGGGATTGTAAGTATATAATTTTCGCTACCTCTTAATTACCTTACCTGTATATTGCTGATTCTTCGAAAATACTCTAATTAAATATATACCATCAGGTTCTCCACTTATTGAAACTGTATAATTGCTTCCATTATTTAGCTTGTCTAATTTAGAAGTATGAACATTCTTTCCAAGTAAATTAAATACACTTACTTCTAAATTTTCAATTGAACTATCTTGATTTGAGATAACGATTTCTTCTGTTGATTTCTTATAGAAGTAATATATTTTTGAGTTAGCAATACCGTGTATAGATGAATTACTCTCTGGTTTAACAATTATGGGTTTTATAATAGTATCTGAACAGTCCGGTAATATTGCTACAAGATTAACCATGAAAGTATCAGGTACAGTACTAATAAAAGTATGGGTTGGGTTTTCTTCAACTGAAGTTTCATTGTCATCAAAATTCCACAAGAAAGAATTCGTCCCGACTGAGGTGTTGTCAAAAATTACACTAAATGGTGAAATACCTGCATTTGTATCTATTTTAAAACTTGCTTCAGGTTTTGGATAAACAAATAGTTGCAATGGTTCTGCAATATGTTGACAGCCATAATTGTTTTTCAAAATCGCATTGACAGTTATAGTATCAGTATCGGGCAAACTTTCATTTTCATGATAAATTGTAAATGGTACTAATTCTGTTTTTTTAGTTTCCTCTTTATTTGGGTATGCAATTGTCCAATAAATGGAATCTATATTTTGTGATGAACTAAGATTGATTTGGCTGTTTAAGGGAGAACAAGACCCTGTTTTTTTGACAGATAGTTCTCCATCCACTTCTGGGAATATATTAATAGTCGTCACAAAGGTATCAACACAACCAAAGGTCGAAATGGCATTCAGCTGCAAATATTTTTGTAACTCCTCTCCGATATTATTTATCATATCAATATTGGGTGAAGTTTCAGCAGAGACTTCTGCTTCATCAATAAACCATGCATATGATTCTGCACCTATACTTTGGTTACTAATTTTTAAAGTAAATGGAGAACACCCTTCTGTCTGCTCAACAGAAAAATCGGCAATAGGAGCTGGCACAACAGTTATTGATAATGATGCTGTATCCCAACAAAATTCATTATCGCTTGCCACCAATAATGCTGAATAGACTGTGTCTTTATCAATTGAATGGTTGATAAACTTTGTCTGAAAGTTTTCACTTGTACCAACAAGAGTATCTACCGACCACTTATAAATAACTATATCCGGATCTCCAGATGACTGATTTATGAAATTTACCATAGATTGAGAGCATACACGGTCAGAATCGGGCACAAATTCTGCATTAATTGATTGAGGTATTTCAATCTCTTTAGTGTCAATATCTGTACAACCGTGTTCTCCGGTAACCGTTAATTCAACTGTTAGCTGTTTATTATTATCCAAATCACGAATGTAGGAATGCTCAAAATCGCCAGAGGTACTATAGTTGCTGCCATCTCCTAAATCCCATTCATATTCTAACAAACCTGTACCTGAAGTAGTATTTTCAAATGAATAGGTAATCTCGTTGCAATTACCAGTATCAGATGTAACATTAAACCCAGCTATATGCTCAACCTGAGGATACACATTAATATCAACTTCTTTCACATCAGGGCAGGCAACACCACTCAGAGCATAAGAATACAATCCAATTGTAAAAGTTTTAATAGTATCAGAGTTGTTATCAAAAGTATGATTAAAAGTATAGTCTTGTATTAAGGGCTGATCAAATTCATCTCCAGGAGGAGAGAATTTCCATACAAGCTTCTGTGCATATTGTAAATCTGTTGTGTTTTTTAATTCAGGAACAAAAGGTGCACAGCCTTCTGTTTCTGATAATGTAAAGTTTGAAGTTGGGCCAATAACTACATATGCTGTTAATTTAAGTGTGGTATCAGTAAAGCATTCTCCAAATACTTGTACCTCAAAATCGTAGATGCCTGCAGTATCTGGAGTAAAATATGGATCCGCAATTGTAACATCGGTAATATCTGTGGTTAAATCAGGATTGGATGTACACTTCCACAAATACTTCTCGCCACCAGCAGCAACTAAATGGATTGGATCTAAATCACAATATATTCGCTTGACTCTGGCTGAGGCTCCTTCCAATCCTGCATCAGGTTCAGTTGAGCCATAATCAGAAAAATATCCGTATTTACAGCCTGATGTCGCTCCACCATGAACAACCCCTAGATGAAACCGGGAAGTGTGGTTTGAAATTGTAGCAACCGTTGGAGGATTAGCTGGAGGTATTCGACTTGCAAAATAATTGTATATCGATCCTAAATTATCATCAATTAAATAAGCATAGACAGAATCAGTAGTGTAATTAAAGTATTCTTTAGGTATATGGTAATCGATTCCATTTACATCCAACCAAAAATCAGTTACAGCTTTGTTCTTGTTTGGACTTCCAGTAGTAGTATCGTTTCGAACCATTATGTTTAAAGGAAACGCTTCATTTGCTCCTTCAGTAAATCTGGCAATAGTTACATCATGAGAACCAGTACATCCATCCATTGGTGGAAGAATTGCTCCACCCTGTTCACAACCAAAGCCGGTAACATGGTTTACTGTTATTGGAAAATTAATAGAAGCTACCTGTGTTGCCTTATTAACTATCTGATATGGGTATACCTCTCCTTTATTTAATGTAGTAGTTAATACTCCATCAATAGTTATGACTGTATTATCTTGAATTGCAGTAATAAAAACATACTCTTGTCTATTAGTTAGCCAACCTTTCAAGACTAAATATTCACGACCAAATAAAGCTTCTGGTACAATTTGATCCGCAAAAATGTCATAGCACCCTCCATTAAAAGGAGCTACATTATTAATTCGATACATTGAGTCGTCATAAATAGAAATTGCAATTGGGTATTCTTCAGCTGGATTTGGTCCGGTTGTCCAAACTTTCACACCTTGCGGATGGTACAGTCCTTGTTTTGAATTTACGAAACTATCTATTTGAAAATTATATGTCTCTCCTTCATTAAGGATCACTGTTCGATCCAGACCTGCAGTATAATTAACATAGTCAAAGGGCAAATTAACGTGTACAACAGTATTGTCTCTTGTGGCAACAACAACAAACCCACTCCAGGCCGCACTTGTTTGATTTGGAAACAAATTTTGAGTTGTAACAGTAAATTCTGTGCCAAGTGCATTTCTTCCTTTTAGGGGTAGGAAATCTCTGTTATTTGCCAAGCCCATCTCATAAACTGCCGTTATCTTTCCAGGATTAGCTTCAATTTTAAAACCTTTCACTTCTACTCCTCTATCAGCATAACATTCAACCGAATCTAAAGGAAGAATGCCAGTTGCTCCTGATTCACGATCCATCAAAATAGACTTGGATTGTCCGGCAAGGAGATTATAAGTTCTTGTCGTAAAATTTGAATCGGCAGGTCTGCTTAAAGTAATAGTAGTATTATTAATGGCCGACAAATTCAAATAAAGTGGCCGCCCATCTGGTCCATGAGTATTGGCAACATCCGGCGCTGCAAACCAAAATTCTGTATCTGTTTGAGAAAATGTATTTATTGAAAATAAAACTAGAAATATTAAAACTACTTTATGCTTTAAGAAGAAATAATTCATATGATCAACTTTATTTAATTATTTGGAACTAGATTATTAATAGTATTTCCTATAAAAGAATTATAAACACATACGTATTTACCGACAAAATGTTTGAGAATAACGGATAAATTCTATTTGATGTTTTTAAGAATAAGCGAAGAAACTATTTCCGGTTTCTCTAAAATACTCATATGCCCACAATCATTTACTAAATGAATGTCGAACATGTTCTGTACGTCTTTGTATTTGTGGTCAGGAACATGTATATCTTCAGAACCGAGAATAACTTGAATTTTATTTCTGAGTTTCGTACGAACATTTGTTTTATCTGTTCGAGCCATCATTCCAGCTATATCGGCTAGCATTCCTTCTTCTGGCTGTTGAAGCGCTAATTCAGTGATTTTCTGCACCTCTTTTGGTTGTTCACTTCTGAATGTTTGAGAGAAATTTCTCTTAACAAAGGTCATTAATAAAAGATGCTTTTTACCATTCTGAATGAATTGAGACTCGCGCTCACGGTTGAGAACCTTACTCATTGAATCTTCAAACGGATGAGAATTAATAAGAAAAACATTGTCTACATAATTTGGATGCTGATCGGCAAAAGATAAGGCTACATATCCTCCCATTGAATGTCCGGCAATAGAAACTGAATTAAAGGCATGTGCAAGTATTATTCTGAATATCAGTTTTGCCATAAACTCCATATCGTTTACTGGTTTTACTAATTCTGATTTTCCATGACCAGGCAAATCTGGAATTATCAAGGTGAATTTTTCACTTAATTTAGGTATTATTCTATTCCACACATAAGAATCAGCCTGATAACCATGTATAAGAACAAGCGGTTCCCCGCTACCCTTAATCTTGTAAATAATTCTTTTCCCTTCAATTAGTAAATAATGTTCAGACATAAGTTAACTTTTCATTAAATGCTCAATATCTTCTGCTTCAATCGGAATATCTTCCATTAAATCGATATTCCCATCTTCTGTGATCAAAATATCATTCTCAATCCGAATTCCAAATCCTTCTTCCGGAATATAGAGCCCCGGTTCGCAAGTAAGAATCATTCCTGGTTTAAACTCAGTGTCACGTGTCCCAACATCATGTACATCAAGTCCAAGAAAATGACTGGTTCCATGCATAAAATATTTAAACCATAGCGGATTCTCTGATTCGTTATTCTCTATATCTTTCTGACTATAAAGTCCAAGTCTCATATGCTCCTCTTCCCATTTTCTGCAAACTTTCTTATGGAATTTATTAATTGTTGTTCCAGGTATCATCAAATTTCGTGCAAATTTAAATACTCTTAGTGTTGCTTCATATGCTTCTCTTTGCCGTGGTGTGAATTTACCATTTATCGGAATTGTACGAGACAAGTCAGCTGAATAATTAGCATACTCTGCCCCAAAATCCATTAATAAAAGGTCGCCCCCCTTTAACACACAATCATTTTCTAAATAATGCAGACTACATGCATTTATGCCTCCAGCAATAATTGGTGCATAAGCATGACCTGAGGCTCCGTTTCGAATAAATTCATAACTTATCTCTGCTTCAATCTCATATTCTTTTCTATCTGGTCTAACACTTTTCAGCACCCTTAGAAAAGCATCTTTAGTTATCGAGCATGATTTTCTTATTATTTCAACTTCTTCATTTGATTTTACCAGGCGTAATTCCTGCAAAATAGGAGCTAATCGCTGATATGAGTGTGTTGGGTACTGTTGTTTGATTTTGCTCAGATTATCATCATCTCGTGAACTTACTTCGGATTTAAACTTTGGAAGTTCCAGTGTATTAAAATAAATATTATGATTTGTACATATTAGGGAATGCAATATCATTTCTAAGTCTTCAAGATATTTAACAGTCTTTATACCTGAAATTTTTTGAGCCTCCCCTTTTGTGAGCTTTTTCCCCTCCCATATTTCCAGATCCTTGTCTGGCTTAAGAATAAAAAGCACTTGTTGCAGTTCTTTCACATCAGCATTGTTACAAATCATTAAAACCGATTTCTCTTGTTCAATACCGGTTAAATAAAAAAAATCGGAGTTTTGTCTGTATGGAAAAAACTGGTCGCCATTTCTTGGCATTTGGTGCGAGCCATAAATAAGAGCTATTGAATTAGATAATAATTCTTTGGTTAGCCTATCTCTGTTTTTTACGAAAAATTCTTTTTCTATTGAATTGTATCTCATTTATTTGTTTTTTTCAACTCAGCAAAATACTATGCAAACAATTTATAATTACGAAATTAGAATAAATTGAACTTAATCCGAACTAATATTTATCATAGGTCATAATTCTTTTTTTTGTAATTTAGATTGATTTTAAATAGCTGTAAACACACCATGTTACTTGGAAAATGAAGTGTTTGAAGGTAAATTTGTCCTTCTTCTTACAAAAGTTACAAATAAAACTTCCTGAATAATGAGCAACATTTTTAAGTTTTCAGTTGGAAAAAAGCTTCTAATGTCGTTAGCTGGCTTATTTCTAATTACTTTCTTGCTGGTTCACCTTGTAATTAATTTGCTTCTTGTATTTAGTTTTGGAGACGAAAGCTTCAAGTCTTTTAATTTAGCTGCAAATTTTATGGGGACTAACCCTATTATTAAAGTTTTTGAAATCGTATTATTTGGTGGTTTTCTATTACACATGATTTTTGGTGTAATTGTTAGCCTTCAGAATATGATTGCAAGACCGATTGGCTATAAGGTAAAAAACAACGCCCAACAGTCCTTCTTTTCGAAGTACATGTTTCACACAGCGGTTATTGTTACTATTTTCCTTGTTCTTCACCTTTTTGATTTTTATGTTAAAGCAAAATTTATTGAAGGTGGTGTGTCAGAGGTAGTATACGATGGCCAACATTATCATGATCTTGCTAATCTGGTTATTGCCAGATTTCAAATTTGGTGGGTTGATCTTGTTTACATTATCGCATTGTTTGGATTAGGATTTCATTTACATCATGGTTTCCAATCGGCATTTCAAACTATTGGACTAAATCATCCTGTATACACACCAATTATAAAAGGTATAGGTGTTTTGTATACAGTAGTTGTTACCTTAGGGTTCATGGCAATTCCAATTGCTATCTATTTCAAATATTAATGTTATAACAAGGATAAGAAAAATCAGATATGGCTACATTAGATTCAAAAATACCTGAAGGTCCTTTAGTCAATAAATGGTCCAATTACAAAGCCAAACAAAAACTGGTAAATCCAGCAAACAAACGCAAACTCGATGTTATTGTTGTTGGTACAGGGCTGGCAGGTGCATCCGCTTCGGCTAGTCTGGCTGAAATGGGCTTCAATGTAAAAACATTTTGCTATCAGGATAGCCCCAGAAGGGCACATAGTATTGCTGCACAAGGCGGTATTAATGCTGCAAAGAATTACCAAAATGATGGCGATAGTGTATATCGTCTGTTTTATGATACTGTAAAAGGTGGCGACTACAGAGCACGTGAAGCGAATGTTTACCGCCTTGCAGAAGTAAGTAATTCAATAATTGACCAATGTGTAGCGCAAGGAGTACCTTTTGCTCGTGAATATGGCGGTTTGCTTGACAATAGATCTTTTGGTGGAGCGCAGGTTTCAAGAACGTTCTATGCGCGCGGTCAAACGGGACAGCAATTATTACTTGGAGCATATAGTGCACTAATGAGACAAGTGAAAAAAGGAAGTGTTAAGCTATATACACGCCACGAGATGTTAAATCTTGTTATGGTTGATGGAAAAGCTCGCGGAATTATAACCAGAAATATGGTGACCGGTAAAATTGACAGACATTTCGGACATGCAGTAGTTATTGCCTCAGGTGGATATGGAAATGCATTCTTCCTTTCAACTAATGCAATGGGCTCTAACGGAAGTGCTGCGTGGCAAGTATATAAGAAAGGTGCATACTTTGCAAATCCGGCTTACGTTCAAATACACCCAACCTGTATCCCTGTTCATGGTTCTTTCCAATCGAAACTTACTCTAATGAGTGAAAGTTTAAGAAACGATGGACGAATTTGGGTGCCTAAAAAGAAAGAAGATGCTGAAGCAATACGAGATGGAAAATTGAAACCTACTGCTATTGCAGAAGAAGACCGCGATTACTATCTGGAACGTAGATATCCCGCCTTTGGAAACCTAGTTCCTCGTGATGTTGCATCTCGCGCTGCAAAGGAGCGTTGCGATGCCGGACATGGTGTGGGTACCGGACTTGCAGTTTATCTCGACTTTGCTGATGCTATTAAACGCTTAGGTCGTGATGTTGTTGAAGCTCGTTATGGAAACCTTTTCCAGATGTATGAAAAAATTGTAGATGACAATCCATATGAGACACCAATGATGATTTACCCAGCTATTCACTATACAATGGGTGGTATTTGGGTTGATTATGAATTGATGACAACCATACCAGGTCTATACGCTATTGGTGAAGCTAACTTTTCTGACCATGGTGCAAACAGACTAGGTGCCTCTGCATTAATGCAGGGACTTGCTGATGGATACTTTGTACTTCCTTATACAATTCAGAACTACCTATCAGATGAAATTCTTACTCCTCGCATGACTACTGAAGAACCAGAATTTGTTGAGGCAGAGAAAGAAATAACCGACCGAATTAATAAATTAATGAATGTAAAAGGAAATAAATCGGTTGATACTTTCCATAAAGAATTTGGCTTGCATCTTTGGGATTCCGTTGGTATGGCTAGAAATAAAGCTGACCTTGAAAAAGCCATTACAAAATTTCAAGAAATACGAGAAGCTTTCTGGAAGGAAATAAAAATACCCGGAGACACCAATGAGCTAAATCCTGAATTAGAAAAAGCTGGTCGTGTTGCAGACTTTATTGAAATTGGTGAGCTAATGGCTCGTGATGCCTTGATAAGAGAAGAATCTTGTGGAGGCCACTTCCGTGAAGAACACCAAACTGAGGAAGGTGAAGCTAAACGTAACGATAAAGACTATATGTTTGTTGGAGCATGGGAGTATAAAGGAGATAAAGATCCTGAATTACACAAAGAACCTCTGGATTATAAAGATATTGTTGTAGCTCAAAGAAACTATAAAAAATAATTTCTTAGATATTGAGATTTTAGATATAAGATATTAGAAAAGTAATCACATCTTAAATTCTAGAATTTTAATTTAAAAATTAAAATTTATTAAAATGGATTTAAAACTTAAGATATGGCGGCAGAAAAATGCCAACTCAAAAGGTAACTTTGAGACCTATCAAGTAAAAGATATATCTCCTGACTCGTCATTCCTGGAAATGCTTGATATTTTAAATCAGCAACTTATCGATGATAATATTGCAACACCGGTTTGTTTTGATCATGACTGTCGCGAAGGAATCTGCGGTATGTGTGGCTTGTATATCAATGGCCATCCGCACGGACCAGATACTGCTGTTACTACATGTCAATTGCACATGCGCAAATTTAAGGATGGTGATACAATTACTATTGAACCATGGCGAGCAAAACCTTTCCCAATAATTAAGGATTTAGTTGTTGATCGAACTGCATTTGATAAAATAATGGAAGCCGGTGGTTATGTTTCAATTAATACTGGTGGTATACCCGATGCAAATGCTATTCCTATTCCAAAAAAGAATGCTGATATTGCTATGGATGCTGCAGCATGTATTGGCTGTGGAGCATGTGTTGCTTCATGTAAAAACGCCTCTGCAATGTTATTTGTAGCAGCTAAAGTTTCGCAATATGCAAACTTACCCCAGGGTAAAGTTGAGGCAAAAGAACGTGTGAAAAATATGGTTGCTAAAATGGATGAATTAGGTTTTGGTAATTGTACTAATACCGGTGCATGTGAGGTAGAATGCCCAAAGGAAATATCGCTAACTCATATCGCAAGATTAAACAGAGAATTTTTTGTCGCAAAAATATGCTAAAAGAAAAGGGTGCCAATGGCACCCTTTTTTATTTTATTTGTTCCGTTTTTACTTTTTTTTATTACTCGGGAATTAAAACCTTAAGAATAATATTAGTCTAATTCTACCAACTTAATATCCATTCCAGATTCTATTTCAAAATCTTCAACTTCATCTTTAACATCTGGATCTTCAGGATCAAAGTACCAAATAACCTTAATCTCATTTCCATCATCTCTAAATTTTTTCAGAATATCTAGTATATCCAGAATTAGCCTAGATGAACTTGTGTTAAAATATATGAGCTTTATATTCAGTTCTAATGGCTTTTTCTCATTTAATACAAACTCTTTTATCCAATTAATAAGAGGTAAATAAAACTTGTATGCTTCCTCCATATATGACTCGCCAGAAATTTCACATATGCCAGTTTCTGCATTAAAAAATACTTCCGGATAATAAGGTGAGTCTAATTCCGCATTTATTACAAGGCTCTTCATCAGAATAAATATTTAGTAGTTAATTATTATTTTTTTTCAATTATCACTTTAATCCGAAAAAATGAATGTTCATCATCAATCGGAGTAATTTTTATGTCAAGTGGTGCATCAGACATCAATCCTGTATGAATTAATCCAATGTGCGCTCCAATGTCTTTTATATCGGCCTGACTACGAGTCTTCCTTTTAAGCTCTCTTAGTTCGGTCTCATTTAATGAGTTTATTTCTCTACAATTCTTCTCAAGTATTGGCCCGTGAGATTTACTTATAAGATTTCCTGTGGACAAAAGATAATGATCTTCAAGCTCATCAATATAATACCATCCTATTCCTCTTCTAGAATCGGGTTTTTTCTCATTTTCACGAACCTGAGCAGAATAGTAAGATACATTTTGAACTAACTCAATAAACACTTTAAATATCTTTTTTGTAATCCTTGGATCGGCTTGAATCATGTCTCGGATATAATTCGCCGAAAAAGAAATAAAATCAATATTGAGCGGACCGTGGTACGATAAAATATTATGCTTATATGGTTGATTCTCAAACATACAATTATTTTATAATTAAACCTGAAAAAGTAATATCATCTCGCTGAGTTTGATCCTGAATAAACTCATCAAGCTTACCTTCAATAATTTTCTTTTGTCTATCGGCATCACTGTCAATACACATTTTAAGTATTTCCTCAAGTTGAGCCCTACCAAATTTCTTGCGGTCAGGATTGTTTTGATCAACAATACCATCAGAGAAAATATAAATAACATCATCTTTATCCAACTTTACCTTTTGATCAGAAAACTCAATATATCTCTTTGTAGGTTGATGCCCTCCTATCGATTTCCTGTCAGGTTGAAAAACCTCTAATTCCATATTTGATTTGCGACCTATGTACATTGGGCGCTTGGCTCCAGAATAGGTGACTTCTACTTGTCCATTAGGTTGTTTATCTAATTTACAAATTGCCACATCCATGCCATCATTATTATCTGTTTGTTCCTGCCTTAATGCATTCCGTAATAACTCATTTAATGTTTCCAGAATAGCTGCCGGAGATCCAATTTTCATTTCTGAAACAATTTCATCGAGCATACGCATTCCAATCATCGACATAAATGCACCTGGTACACCATGTCCGGTACAATCAACTACCGCATAATACATACAAGAATCAGAAATTGAAGTAGACCAATAAAAATCACCTGAGACTATATCTTTAGGTCGGTAAATAACAAAATGTGACACAAATTTCTCTATACCTTTTAAATCAGGTAACATAGCGGTCTGAATAGTTTCTGCATATCGTATACTAGAATGAATTTCTTGATTTTGCTTTTCTAGTCGTATGTGCTGGCTATTGATTTTCTTATGAGCATTCCTGATTCGAACTACCAATAATATAAGTACCACGATGAATAGAAGTGAAACAATAAATCCGATTGCGAAATAGGTTTTCTTAAGCTTTTCTACCTTCAATAATGCATTTTTTTCATTTATCTGTGCTTGCTGTAAATCTATTTCCATTTGTTGCTCTTTGGAAATCCGCTCAGCTTCTTCAAGATCAACAACTGTTTTCTCAAGTTCTTCACTAGTCTTACTAAGTTCTTCCTCAGTTTTGGCTTTTTCAGAATAAGCTTCATCAACTTTTGCCTTGGCTTCGGTTTGAACTTCGGCCATTTTAAGGTCTTTTAGTTTCTTATCAATTGCAGAATACATCTGAAAGTAATTCTGCGCCTCATCTTGCTTATCCCATTTTGTATAGATATCGTACATGATACCATATGAACGCTTCAAAAGTGTAAGCTCATTAATTTCAAGCGACATGTCAATCGCCTTTTGTGCTTCTGCGGCGGCTTCACTGTATTGCTTTAATTCGTTTTTTACACCAGCTATTGAGATAATTACCGGAATAATTTCTTTGGTAATATTCTTTTTCTTTCTGAAAACTAGTTCGGATTCTAAGTGGTCTAGTGCTTTCTGGAATTGTTCTTCTTCGATATAAAGCATCGATAAATTAACATGACTAAGCATTTGGCCCATGGTATTGCCAAGCTCAGTATTTAAGTCCAATACCTTCTCGTAATATTTAATAGAATTATTAAAGTCTCCATTAACACGAAATTCATAAGCCATTTGATTATACAATCTGGCTGCTTCTGCTTTGTTTCCTTCGTCAAGATACTTCTGGGCAAGAGCATCATTTTTTGTGTTGCCATTTTGTTGAGCAAATGACACAAAAGTCATTAACAAACAAAAGGTTAGTGAAATTAAAAAATTTGTTCCTTTTATGATCATGTTATGTTCTTGTCGAAAGTTATATTTCATAGCCTAATACAAGCACATCATCCAATTGTTGATGTTCTCCCTTCCAAGTATAAAATTCTTGTTTAAGTAGTTCTTTTTGTTCGTTTAAAGGTTTCTTATGATTTTCTAAAAGCAATTCTTGAAATTGTTTGTATCTGTATTTTTTATTCCTGGGACCTCCAAATTGATCGGCATATCCATCAGAAAATAGGTACACTATATCGCCCTTTGCAATATCCATTTCAACGTTTGTGAATGGCCTGTCAAAATTCAAGTGAATTCCTATCGGCATTCTATCTCCCTTAATTGTGATGAGTTCGCCATTTTTTATAATGTACAATGGATTATTTGCTCCTGAAAACGAAAGCTTGGTTCCTTCCTCATTTATCATTGTTAGGGAGATATCCATGCCATCGCTAGCTTCACCTTCTTCGCCAGTTTGCTTTAGAAGATTCATTACCATTTTACGTAATTCAAATAGTATTTCATTTGGCTCCAAATTATCATGTCTGCCCATAATATCGTTCAGAAATGCCATGCCTGCCATTGTCATAAGTGCTCCAGAAATACCATGCCCTGTACAATCTGCTACGGCAACAGCTCTTTTCTTTCCATGATAACCGACCCAATAGAAATCTCCACTTACAAGATTCCTTGGCAGATTTAAAATAAACTGTTTTGAAATTATACCCGATATCACATCCTGAGTAGGCAATATGCTTTTTTGAATTCGTTTTGAATATCTTATGTCCCCAAGAATTTCTCTTTGTTGTTCCGCTATTAGATCGTGCTGCTTTTGAAGTTGATTACGTTTTTCTTCATTCTTATCGTATTGCACCTTGATTTCCTTCATTTTGCTAACCAGGTCGAGTGCAGAACGAACCTTAATAAGAAGTTCGTATTGATTAAACGGTTTTGAAATAAAATCGTTTGCTCCAACCTCATATGAAGCTTTTAGGCTTTCGGTTGAAGACAGCATAATAATAGGGATATCTGTTGTTTCTTCATTGTTTTTAAGGAATTTCGCAGCTTCAATCCCATTCATTTCCGGCATAATAACATCAAGTATTATTAAATCTGGCAGATGCTTAAGGGCTTCTTCACATGCTTCTTTCCCATCACGAGCAAAGTACAACTTGTATTTGTAGCCTACAATTTCAAAAATTTGCTGAATTATTCTTAGGTACGATTCCGAATCATCAGCAACCAGAATTTTGTAATTCTGATTCATATGTATCTATTTTAATTCCATAATCTATATTCAGCACATAAAAATTCCTGAGTTCTATTAAAATTCTAAAACTCAAAGATAATTTTATCGGTTTAAAACAACCCTTTTCTTTTAATTATTGAATATACTAAAAATTATGTATTTATGTTTCGAATTATTCATGAAAAAAAATCTGCAATACTATAAAACTAAAATAAACCTTCAACATCACTAACTGATTTAGGAATTGGATTTCCTAACACCTTTCTTCCATCAGCCGTTACAAGGATGTTATCTTCGAGTCGTATTCCACCAAAATTCATATATGAATCAAGGGCATTATAATTAATAAACTCTGTAAATTTCTTTTCGCGACGCCACTGTTCAATTAGAATTGGAATAAAATAAAGTCCGGGTTCAGAAGTAAGGACAAATCCTGGTTCTAGTTCTCGACCCAGTCTTAGATAAGCTGTTCCAAATATTTCACTTCTTTTAGTTATTTCATTATATCCAACATAATCTTCGCCAAGATCTTCCATGTCGTGTACATCCAATCCAATCATATGACCTAATCCATGAGGAAAAAATAATGCATGTGCCCCCTTAGCTACTATTTCGTCAACATCACCCTTCATTATCCCAAGTTCTATCATTCCTTGAGTCATTATTTTAGCCGCCTCGAAATGAATACTTTGGTATGTAACACCTGGTTTAATTAAACTAATTGCAGAATTAAGTGCTTTTAAGACTATATTATAAACTGCTTTTTGCTGTGTATTAAATTTTCCACCTACCGGGGTTGTTCTTGTGATATCTGAAGCATAATGCATTGGATTCTCAGCACCAGCATCAATAAGTAACATTCTGCCTTCTTCTAATTTATTATCGTATGTAACATTGTGAAGAATTTCTCCATGTATGGAGCAAATAATACCATATGCTGAAGTACACAGGTTTTTCAGCATGGTGCTCTCAATTTGTCCGGCTATCTGGTATTCATATGCTCCAGGCAAAGCCATTTTCATTGCTTCAACATGGAATTTTGCAGTTGCCCGATTTAGTGCATCTTCAATTTGAGCAACTTCTTCATCAGATTTATAACTTCTGATGTTTACAATTGCTTTTATTAACTCCTCTGAAACGCCATTTTGAATCTCCTGAACACTCAGTCCAAATACTTCAGAAAGATAAATTTTTCTATCGTGTCTGTATGGAGGAAGGTAATGCACTTGATGAGCAGCTTTTAAATCTGTTGCCAGACTTGAAAATGATTTTAATTTAGAAATACCAGACTTTTCTGCCCAACTTGATAATTTGGGAAGTACCCCTGTCCATATAGCTGACTCTACAGGAATATCATTACCATATAAAGTTGTTTCACCTGTTGCTGTATCAATTGTTGCCATAAGACCTGGCATGTCAATCCCGACAAAATACAGAAAATTACTATCTTGACGATATCGAAAAATATTTCCAGGGTAGTTGATTGGTGTATCATTATTACCTGCAATTAAAATAATTCCCTTATTTGCCATTTTATTGGATAATTCTGCTCTTCTTGCTTTATACGTATCAGGTTGAAACATAATTAATAGTTTAAATAGAGTTAAAAGTTATAACATTCAATGAAATTAACAAATGATAAAATCTAAATTGAGAGAAATAAAAAAACCGCTTAACATATGCTAAGCGGTTATATTCCGGACATTGGCGTCCAATATTTTAGAATTTATACATTACATTAAATAATATTCTACTGTTTGCTACAGGATCCAACTTTGTCCCGGCAACATGTTTATTATCAAAAGAGGTTGGGTCTCCATATACAGCATTTGTTAAACTGTATTCGATTCCTATCTTCATGCGAGTAGAAAAGAAATCAACTCTCGGAGCCACACGCATAGTACTTACTAATTGATCGCTTCTATTCAATGCTAAGCCACTAATAGGTAAGGAAATATAATTATCAGTTGCCCCCATCATTTGTGAATAACCAAAGAACAATCCAGCCTGAATTTTTTTACCATTCGTATGAATATCAGCCCAAGACGATAAAGTTTTAAGTGCGGAATATTCAAAATCATCTATTCCTGCAGTATCAACAACACCCATTCCACCAATCATTACAAAATGTGTTAGGTTTTGCCCATATATTAATTGCGCTTTAATAGTTACCGGTTCTGTTTTAACACTTGTGAATGCTCCAAAATAAGGCGTGCTTAGCTTTTGTTTTGCTTTTTCACCAAGATCTGTCACAATCCTGGGCTTAAGTGTTTTTACACCACCATTAATACCAAATACAAAGTTGTTTATTTTATATTTAAGCTTACCTGCTAATTCGGGTAATCCGGCATTTCTTTGTATATCAATTGGACCACTGCTTCTATGATAAGAATGAACTAATGCTGCGGCATTTAAGCTCAATTCATTTGTTAGTTTGTAAGTAAAACTAATTTGCGGACTGCGGTTTAATGGAAAATATGGAACGTTAGCAATTAAATCGGCTGCAGGAATTACATCGGTATCAACAATTGTATGCCAGAATTGCCCAACTAATAAAGATGATTTATCCCAATCCAACTTTACAAACGCATGACGAAGTCGCAAGTGACCTACCATACTTTGAGAAGTTGCAAAAAAATCACCTTCTAACATACCTGAAGCCTTTGCTCCAAATGCTTCGGCTCCCGAAAATTTCACTCGTAATCGACTAAAGAAAGCAGAACCACCCATTTTGCCAGTTTCATTTATCTTATTTGCATCCTGAGCTTTAGGATAAAGTAATAATAATCCATCGCGAGTTTCCACGTTTTGGTAAGTGTCATAAAAAAATTGAGTCCAGACTATTCCACTTACTTCAGTCTTGTACTTATTTTCCTCTTCCTGAGCCTTTATATTGACAGAAACCAATAAAAAGAAAGAAAGACAAGCAATTAGTATTCTTTTCATAATGTAGGTATTAGATTTTTGTTTTCTTTTAATTAAAATTACTAAAACTTACTCTCAGTCGTCCCAAAAAGTAAATTTTTTTTTTTACTCACAAATAAGAAGTTTTACTCTCTATTCATTTACCTTAGCGGAAAAGATGCGTTTTAACAGGTTTCCTACCACAAAAACAAAATAAAATTAACTTACGAATAACTTGCATTTCTCACACAGAATGCTATATTCGTATTAAGTTTCTCTATCATAATCAGGACAATACAATTTTATATGCCTTATCGACGACTTCCAAATACAGATGCAGCTAGACAGAAAGCATTACTGGCAGCCAATTCACTAGGAAAAGAAATTCCTCCTTTCAAATTAGCATTCTCACAAAACGCATTTCAGAAAGTACAATCTTTTTTACCTCTCTTTGAGAAAACAATGATAGAAGCTAAACATTCTTACGAAAATCAGGTCGAAAAAAACAAGGAATTTATGGCCTCCATGAAAAAGGCCCGTCTATATCTTTCTCATTTTATTCAGGTAATTAATATGGCCATATTAAGAGGCGAGTTACCTGTATCTGAGAGAAAATTCTTCGGTTTAGACGAAGATGAAAAGAAAACTCCAGACTTACATACTGAAAGTGAAATTATTGAATGGGGCAAAAAAATTATTGCAGGAGAAGATATACGAAAGGCTCAAGGTAGAAGTCCTGTAAGTAATCCTACAATAGCCGTTGTTAGGGTTAGATATGAGCAGTTTATGGATGCTCATACTTTTCAAAAGACATTGCAAAAAAATCATCATCGCGCCCAAGAAAAACTTTCTTCATTGCGTTCAACTGCTGATGAGATTATACTCCAGGTATGGAATGAAGTCGAAGAACATTTCAGTAATTTGCCTGACAATGAGCGTCGAGAAAAAGCCGGACAATATGGTTTGCAATATGTCTATAGAAAAAACGAATTGCAAAAATTACCTTTCCAAGAATAAATATAAATAAATCGATAGATTACCTTCCTTGAGCTAGTAACCGGCCAGCGGAAGATAAACACAACTATAAATTAAATTACCTGTGTTACTCCCTCTGGTCGTTAACTCATAAACTCAGTTGTTAACAAACTCGATTTTTGCTAATACACTTACAATCTGCTGCATATAATGGTATGCCCAAGTGTTAATTTAAATTACCTGAAATAATTTCCTTTTAGCGAATTTTCTAATTAATAGTACCGTAACAACAAAAAGAATGAGACTAGATATTATTACAAATATTGAGGGATTAGATGCAAGACCGCTATTTACAGAAATACTACCCCCACTTAATAAATAGTAAGTAATAACCGCAATTGCGTTATTTATAAAATGTGCGATTACGGGTAGCCATATTGTTCCTGACCATACCATTAAATAGCCAAAAAAGATTCCTAATAAAAATCTTGGTACTAATCCATAAAACTGCCCATGAATTGCACTAAAAATAAATGCAGTTATAAAAACCGAAACATGAATATTCCTTGTAACTTCTTTAAATATTTTTTGTAAAACGCCTCTGAAAATAAATTCCTCGCCAATGGCAGGAATTACAGCAATCATAAAAATATTAAATAACAAATGCCCTATATTAGGAGCTTCAAGCAAACGTTCTGTAAGTCCTGCATAAATTTCTTCCTTGCTTTGAAAACTTCTTTCTAAACCAGAGAAAAAAGATGGAAGCTCTATATTCTTATTTATCTCAACTACCCAATTAATGAATGGCATTCCAACAACAAAAGCAATAAGTACTAATAAAATAGATACATTCCCCGGAGTTTTTTTTGCTTCAAAATAATTTTGCTCTGAAGACGAGAATATCCAATAAAGAAAAAAACCAGGCATCAGAAAGAAACCAATGGTCTGCATCAATTGAAAGAATTTTAATTGCCAGTCAGATAGCATCTCATATCTGCCATACAGTACATGATTTACCTCATCCAAGTGCATCCAAAAAATAACTCTCCCTAGCAAAAGCCCTATGAAAAAGACAATAATACCAATAGTAACAATAGATAAAAAAACGATTAAGAGTTTTAGTGCCGGACGCGCTGAATAAAAGTTAATATATGGCATAGAAATTATTTATTTATTTTTGTGGCAAATATAAGCAAAAACACAAGTAAAATTCTGAGTTTAACTATTAAAACATTAATGTTGTGGTAAAGATTGGAGATGTTGAAATTGGAGAGAAGCCGCTACTTCTAGCACCTATGGAAGATGTTACAGATCCATCTTTCAGATATGTGTGTAAACAGTTTGGTGCCGATGTTATGTACACAGAGTTTATTTCCTCAGATGGACTAATTCGTGATGCAGAAAAGAGTTTAATAAAGCTTGAAACTTACGACTATGAGCACCCTATTGGCATTCAACTTTATGGTCATCTTATTGAACCCATGGTTGAATCGGCAAAGATTGCTGAATCTGCTAATCCGGATTTTATAGATCTGAATTTTGGTTGCCCTGTAAGTAAGATCTCTCGAAGAGGTGCTGGAGCAGGTATGTTGAAGAATATTCCGTTAATGATAGAAATGACCGAGAAAATAGTAAAAGCTGTGAAAAAGCCAGTAACAGTAAAAACACGTCTTGGTTGGGATGAACATAGCAAGGATATTGTAGAAATAGCTGAACGCCTTCAGGATGTTGGAATAAAAGCACTTACTATTCATGGAAGAACCCGTTCTCAATTATATAAAGGTGAGGCCGACTGGACATTAATAGGTGATGTAAAAAATAATCCTCGAATGAATATCCCTATTTTTGGAAATGGAGATATCGTTCGTGGCCCAAAGGCAAAAGCCTATTTTGATACTTATGGTGTAGACGGAATAATGATTGGCCGAGGTGCAATTGGCAGACCATGGATATTTCGTGACCTTAAACATTATATTGAAACAGGTGAGGAATGTCCCCCTTTATCTGTGATTCAAAAGGTGGATTTAGCTAAAACTCATTTCGAAAAATCTCTTGAGTTTAAAGGTGAACGAACAGGTATATTTGAAATGCGCCGTCATTTCTCAAACTATTTTAAAGGGCTAAGAAACTTCAAAGAAACGAGGCTAAAACTTGTCACAACTACTAATACAGATGAAATATTTGGTCTTCTTGAGGAAATTAGAGAAAAATGGGGGAACGAAGTTCAGGAAGAGTAGAATTGCTTTTACTATATACAATAGATCGGTAGATTAACTTCGTTGAGCTCGTAACCTACTAGCATGAACTCTACAAAATTAAACACGCATTATTCTTTTGAATATAAATGAATAATATGACGAAAGAAAATCAGAAAGTTACAACAATACTAATAATACCTGTTTGGTGATTTTCTTTGTCAGGATTAAACCCCGATAAAAGTCCTGTTACCATGACTTTTCGTCGGCTCATAAAGTCAACTATGCTTGTTTAATGTACATTTGAAAGTATAAGGCTCTAAAGTATTATGGGTAATTTGCAATTGAAAATACCAAGTATGTAGAATAAATCCAGCTAATCACCCAGCATGAATGCTTTCTGGTTTTTACTCAATTGTCTTTCCCTTCTGGATCAAGACCTCAGCTTGCGAAAAAAGTCAATTGGTCCGAAAAAATAATGAGATGTAACACCAACAAAGTCCTTTAACTTATCGTCTTTCTAATGATAAAACTATTATATGGTTGATATTCTGATGTTTACCCATAAAACAAATTGTCAATAAATAATATAGTAATCTATTTATATCTGACTTAAATTTAAGTTATAAAATTCTATGCTCAAAGTATTTAACTAAAACCAATTAAAAGAATAAGTATAAAAACTATTTAATAAAAAGCATCCTTAAAATTTTAAGCCTGAAGGTTTTATATAATGATAAAAAGAATAATATATCTGATTTTTTCCCTGTCTCTAACAATTAGCTCTATAGCCCAGGACAATACAACAAAAAAGTTTTTTAGAAATGGTGCGTATTTTCTTGAGATTGGAGATTTAGAAAAGGCATTAGATTATTTCTTTTATGTCTATGACTCTGATAATAATATTGCGAGCATCAACTATTATATTGGAAAATGTTATTTCAATATGCCTCGTGAAAAACAAAAGGCAAAACCTTTTCTTTTAGCTGCTTCAAAAAGTATTGACACACGTTTTCGTGAATTTGAAATAGACGAAACCGATGCACCTCCGGAAGTATACTTAATGCTAGGGGAACTATATCAGTTTGATGAAGAATTAGATTCAGCGAAATACTTTTACCAACAATATGAAAATTCAGTTAAACTGAAAGAAGATAAAGATCTTGCAAAACATAGACTCCAAAGTATTGACAATGCTAAAAAGCTTCAACAGCATTACATTCCCTACGCTGCTGAAAACTTGGGCCCAAAGATAAATACCGTACACTCTGATTATAACCCAGTTATTTCAACAGATGAAAATACTTTAGCTTTTACCTCATTTATAGACTCAAAAGATGCTGTTTTCATTAGTAGAAAAGAAAATGGAAAATGGAGTACCCCGGAAGATATCAGCAAGCAAATTTCAGCTAAAGGAAGTGCCTTGACGGCAGACATTTCTGCCGATGGGAATAAGCTTTACCTAATAGGTATTGATAGCTATGGCTCGGATATATATGTTTCGGAATTTGATGGAAAAAAATGGTCGAAAATGAAACCATTTGATTCCAAAATTAATTCTCCGTATTACGAAACAAGTTTTGTTATTAATGATGCTGAAGATGAAGTATACTTCAGTAGTGACTCTCCCGAAAGTATTGGAGGACTAGATCTTTTTTACTCTAAAAAAGATGCCAAAGGAAAGTGGGAATTTCCCATAAACCTTGGCAGAAGAATTAATACTCCTTACGACGAAGAATCACCATGTCTTGCAAAAGATGACAAACTTTTATTCTTCAGTTCAAATGGCCATCAGACAATGGGTGGTTTTGATGTATTCTTTTCCGAACGATTAGGCGAAAATGTTTGGTCGCAACCAATAAACATAGGATATCCACTAAACACCACAGCAAATGACCTTGGTTACGTTGCTTTAGATGATGGTAACATTGCCTATATTGTGAAAGATATGCCTAACGGATATGGTCTTGTAGATATTTATAAAATTGAAATTCCAAAAGACCTACTCTTTGCTGATAAGTTACTTGAAGAAGCTGAACCTACCGGACAATTTAGCCATGAATTAGTTGAACAGGTTGACTCAGCAACAATAGAACCAATAGCTCAAATAGAAGAAACAGAAGTGGAACCTGCAATAACTACCGAACCAGAAATTGCCTTGGTTGCTCCAGTTATTGAAAAAGAAGAGGAAAAACCTGTTGTTGAACAAATAAAAGAAGAACCTATTGAGCAAGTTGTTGAAGAACAAGTGCCAAATATAGAACCTGTTGTTATCGAAAAAGAAACTCCGGTTATAAGTAAGCCGGAAGAAATTAAGGAGCCTACGCCTGAATTAGTTAAAACTGAGGAGAAAATGCCCGATATAGAACCTGAACCGATAGAAAAAACTGAAACAGTAAAAATACCTACCTATACAAGTGGAAGAGCCTATACTGTTCAAATTATTGCTTTAAAAAGACCTGTATCGGAAGAGAAATTCAGCATGGCCGGACAGGTTAAAAGAAGCGATGGCGATGATGGATATTCTCGATATACTGTTGGTTATTTCGAAAATGCCAGCCTAGCCCGAAAAGAAATCTTAAGGTTACATAAACTCGGTTTTAAGAATTGCTTTATAAGGGAGGTTAGTACTATTTCGAATTATTAACCCCATATTTACTTGCATAATAAAGAATATTTGAGAATTTAGCTTTTACATCTTCCGCCATTAGTAGTAAAATATGTTTACCTATCTACTTCAACCTTACTATTCGCATTAATGGTTAATTCTTTTCCATAGAGCACTACGCTTGCTTCAATATCAGTCTCATTTGTTATTATACATCTTTGTGCATTAGCATAAACTTTTAGCTGACTTCCACGCCATAATATTTTAAAAGAAAACGACTTCCACTGTTTAGGCAACTGGGGATTAAGAATAAGCTGATTGTTAATTACTCGCTTACCGCCAAAACCTTCAACTACCGACATCCATGTACCTGCCATTGATGTTATATGCAAACCTTCGTGTGCTTCGTGGTTATAATCATCAATATCAAGCCGGGAAGTGCGTAGGTATAGTTCATACGCCATATCCATTTGCTTAATTCTTGCAGCAAGCACAACGTGTACACATGGAGATAGAGACGACTCATGAACAGTTCTTTCTTCGTAAAATTTAAAGTTTCTGGCAATAGTATCAGTATCGTAGTTTTCTTCAAAAAGATAGATTCCCTGAAGCGTATCTGCCTGTTTTATAAAACATGAACGAAGAATTCGATCCCATGACCAATGCTGATTAATTGGACGCTGAGCAGGATCAAGCTTTTTAGCTATAATTTGCTCTTTATCCATAAACCCATCTTGCTGTCCAAAAACATCTTTGCTTTCAATAAATGGAAAGTGCATATTTCCAGTTATGTCTTTCCAACGATCTGTTTCGCTTTCGTTAAAATGTATTTTGGTTACAATTCTGTCATAATCAGCTTTCTTGTTTGTCTTAACCCAATCAAGAGCTTCCATGGTATAGTTCATTGTCCATACCGCAATAGTATTTGTATACCAGTTGTTATTAATGTTGTTCTCATACTCGTTCGGACCAGTAACACCCAACATTACGTATTTCTTTCTTTCTTCTGAAAAAGTAATGCGCTGACTCCAGAAACGAGTAATCCCCATCAGCACTTCAAGACCTGCCAGGGCCAAATAGTCTTTATCCTGAGTGTGTCGTATATAATTGTATACTGCAAAAGCAATTGCGCCATTACGATGAATTTCCTCAAAGGTAATTTCCCATTCGTTATGACACTCTTCGCCATTCATAGTAACCATTGGGTATAATGCTGCTCCATTGTTAAAACCAAGTTTACCGGCATTCTCAATTGCTCTGTCTAGGTGTTTATAGCGATAAAGAAGAAGATTCTTAGATACCTCTGGTGGTGCAGTTGCAAGATAGAAAGGTAAACAATAGGCTTCGGTATCCCAATAAGAAGCCCCGCCATATTTCTCACCCGTGAAACCTTTGGGGCCAATATTTAATCTTGCATCTTCGCCAGTATAGGTTTGGTTAAGATGAAATATATTGAATCGAATACCTTGTTGTGCTTCTTGGTCGCCTTCAATAATAATATCTGAATGCTCCCATATAGCAGACCATTTCGCAATATGTGCCTCAAGCATCTTGTCAAAACCTGTTTCAACAGCCTTCCCAAGAATTGTTTTTGAATCGGAAAGAATTTGTTCTTTTGTGTGGTTTAGTGACGACGATACTGATATGTATTTGAATATATCGAGTGTTTGCCCCTTTGTAACTTTTACAATATATGAAGATTCAACATAGCCCTCTTTAGAACTATCAACAGCTTTAATAGCCGTTTCTGATCCATTAAGGAATGATTTTACTTTCATACCTGTAGCTACTTCGAATTCTGTTTTATTCGTTCTTGCAACAACATAACCTTCCCCATTATTAACTTCGTGAGTAATTTGTGACCAGAATGCATCGTCCCAATTTGAATCTTCATTAACTACATTACCATCTATATATGGAGTAAATTCAATGTTGAAATCACCATTCAGTGGTGTAATGCTATATTTAATAACACCTGTTTGAGATGCTGCCATGCTTAGAAAACGAATTGCAGATATTTGAACTTGTTTTCCTGATTCCAGTTCGGCAATAAAATCACGACTTAAAGTACCTTCCTTCATGTTTAGCACACGCTTGAAAGCTCTAACCTTACATTTTGCTAAATCAAGTGTTTCGCCATTAACTTTAATATCTATTCCGGTAAAATTTGCTGAGTTTAAAACTTTCGCAAAGTATTCTGGATATCCATTTTTCCACCAGCCAACACGGGTTTTATCAGGATAATAAACTCCTGCAACGTAAGTTCCCTGAAGTGTTTTCCCACTATATGTCTCTTCAAAATTTGCTCGTTGCCCGAAAGAACCATTGCCAATACTAAATATACTTTCTGATGACTGATGATGTTCTGGCTTAAAAGTATCTTCGATTATACACCAAGGATCTGTTTCTAAATACTTGATCATGATTCTGCCAACTTAATTAGTTCTTTATATGTTATCTCCTCAAAACCGGGTATAATGTAATCATAACCCGAAAGGCTATCTGGACTTCCAATAGCAATACAAAGCATTCCTGCATTTTTTGCTGCTTCTACTCCTGCTTGTGCATCTTCAAAAACAATACACTCTTCGGCTTTTACCCCAAGAGCTTCAGCACCTTTTATAAAAACTTCAGGATCAGGTTTGGCTTGAGAAACTTTTGTTCCATCAATAATGGCATCGAAGTAATTGGTTAAGCTTAAGTTTTCAAGTATACGAGATGCATTTTTACTTGCCGAACCTAATGCTATCTTAATGCCATGTTCTCTTAATTCTATAAGGAATTTACTTACACCTGGCAATATTTCCTCTGGTTGAAGTTTCTTGATATCTTCGACATACCATTTGTTTTTCTTTGCTACAAGTGCTTCCATTTCAGCAGTACTTTTCTCAACACCTCCAATTTCAAGAAGAATTTCAAGAGAGCGAACTCTGCTAACACCTTTCAATTTCTCATTATCCTCTTCTGTAAAATCGAAACCCATTTCATTTGCAAGCCGTTTCCATGCCTGATAATGACTCTTTGCTGTATCAACTATTACCCCATCTAAATCAAATATACATGCTTGCAGTTCCATTAAGTCATTTATTTATTTCTACACCTGGTTTTTTATCTATTCCTTTTGAGGCAAAAATATTTGTACTCTATTGATAATTTGACCTCGATGAAAGTGATATTACTAAATTAGTGAATTGATTGATAGGAGTAGTTAAAATAGTATTATGAAATCATAAATATGAACTGAGAAATTTCATCTTGCTTGTATTAGTACTAACCCCAATCAGGCTTTTTTATAACTTCTAATGCTGTTCAATGAAAATACTCTTTTGGTCTTGCATTGCGTTTAATCCTATCAAAAACTTCTTCTATATTTTTGCCCTCAATTGTATCAATAAAATCTACAACGATTGTATAATCCCAGAAACTTCGTTTAGAATCTGTTGATAATTGTCGGAATTTTTTTTCATTTAGATTTTCATCTCCAAAATCTGCTTCAATGCTTATCTTATTATTAAAGAAATCTAATATTGTTTGCAATCTCTGTTTCCCATCTACAATGTTATAGGTAGTAAAACCATTATCATCAACAACTCTATGAATAAAAATTAGGAGGGGCAGGGTAATTTCTAAAAATTGTATCAAGAAAAAACTTTCTATCTTTTTTAACTCCAAACACTTTTTCTCTGATAGGGCGGTTCTAAATTTAATTGCTTATTTCTATCTAAATCTAGAAACCATGTGATTTGTTGAGTTGTAGGTTATCTTTTCATATAATTGATTATCTGGGTCCTAAAAATCTATCTCCGTTAAAATGAATCATATGTTCTGGAAATTCCATTATCCAAACTTCTGTATCCCAAGCTATGTCATTTGTATGATTCTTAAATTCCGAAAAGTCAGGAAATGCTGAAACATAAATTTTCCCTGCTGGGCAGTCTTTTAAAAATTCTTCAAGTTCAACAATTCGTTTTGGCGACATCGGTCCATGAGAAGTAACTGCCTCAATCAAGTATAACCAATTTTTATTATTATCATAGATTACAACGTCAGGTAGTTTGCTATGTTCTGTAATTGGAATACCTATGCTTTCAAGTTTTTCCTTCTCAACATGTAAGTCTTTATTTTCTGTATCTCCAACATAAAGCAAAGTGGAACCTTGTGCAAATCTTGAAGCAAACTCTTCAACTATAGCAGCTTGAACTTCATTGTGCTTTCCAGGTGACAACAATAATACTTTCCCGTTTGCAAGTTTTAATGGCACCCTTGACATTTCCCTTTCCTTACTATATTTTTCCTTTAATCCACCAATTTGAGATTTAAAATTATCCGCCGCCTTTTTCCAGCCTTTTGTTCTGTAGTATTTTATTGTTACTAAAGCAATTTCAGAGATTGCATAATGAGCTCTTGGGCTGTTTACGGGTAAATCAGGAATATCTGGATTGTAATCAGCTATTCCCGCTTGCACAAATTGATGAAGTACTTGTCGTCTAAAAGTCTCTCGTGTATTTGGAGCATACTCTTTCTTATAATTCTCGGAAATAAAAGTCATTATCCCTTTTGATACTCCATGACTTTGCTTAAAAGCCTTTGTCCACTTATCTTTTTCTTTAATGTTACACAGAGCTAGAAGTGTATAGCCGGATATTTCATTTTGTTGAGCATCAGGCAACCCCAACTCGTTCAAAATTGCTTGAGCTTCTTGTATTTTTGACATAAATTGTTTCTAAAAGTACTTCACTAATTATTTTATCAATCGTTTGTTTGTCTCTCTTTTGCTTTTCTTTTACCATATGACCAATGGTCTTGATTGCATCAAGGGAGGGCATTTTAATCTGTTTTAGTTCTGATGCACCAACTTGTGTGTTCCCATTAAACGTTCTAAAAAAGGTGTCAAACAAACTACTACTATATAATGCAGAAATGCCCCAGATTTCATTGTCAATCAACTCTCCATTTGGACGATGAATGTAATTAATATGATTCTCAACACCTACCATTTCTGCATCAATACTAGTTGAAAAATAGGGGCAACAAACCAACCTGCTTTTATCATCTTTTGAACTAAAACGTCTTAAAAAAATGTAATTCTTATTTTTTAATAAAACTTTACGTGAATCTTCAGTATTTTCAATTAGGCTTGGTTTATTCCTTTTTTGTAAAGGGTAAACAAACTCCATTTCTTTAACGTTGTGAAGCCATACTAAAGGAGAAATAGTTCCATTAACCTGTCCGTCATTCTTTAAAAAATCTGTGCAGCGAAATGCTACAACAGGTCCTGTTGATATCTGTATATTAAAATCATTTAATGTATTAGTCCATTTTTTAAAAATCTTGATAGTGTCTGATTCATTTTGATTTGATGGGATAAACAAAACTTTATCTTTTGATTTTAAGTCAATCAACTCTTCTGTTTGGTAGTTAAATTCATTCGGGTTTTGTAAACCTTTATCGCATTCTGATACTGTTATTCTAATTTTTTTATTTTCGGTTTTCGATGCTCGAAGAATAATATTCTCTTGTAAAACATTATCAGTTTTGAACATTTTACCCCGTGATTCAAAGATGTGAATATCTGAGATGCTAACATCTTTAAAGAATGATTGTCTAAAAGCTCTAAAATAGTTGCCTGCCGCAAAACTTCTTGGAGTTATGAAAATAAGCTCCCCTTGATTTTTAAGTAGTTTTGCAGCTAATCCCATAAATATCGCATAAATATTAGGCTGCCCATATACTAATTCTTTGGCTACAGAAGCTCTTTTATCTACCTTTGATATTTTAAAATATGGTGGATTAGAAATTATATAGTCAAAATGTTTTACGCTCTCAGTTCCGAAAAGTGAATTTAAATTGAAAGCATCCGAGTTTTCTATTACAAAATCCGATTCAATTATTGAGTAACTAAACTTTATATTTTGAGAGTCCAACCATTGAGATAAATAATCTGCAACTTGTCTTGTTTGCACCAAAACATTCTTATCAATTTCGTATAAAGTTAATTCTATCTCTTTGACTGTAGAATCCGAGATAAGCCTTTCAATTAAGGAACAAGATAGAATTGCCGTACCACATCCTGGATCAAGAATCGAAATCTTATCCGATTTTGGCTTTGCAAGGCTTGCCATAAAGTCAGAAATCAGCTTTGGTGTAAAAAATTGTCCATTGTTTTTTTTGTGCTTATCAGATGTTGATTTAGCATAAGAAAGGCCAATAAAATCAGCATATTCTGACGGTAAATTATATTTTTCATTTAACTCTATCATTCTACAAAGTTAGCGATTCTTGGGCGCGAAGGCAAAAATTTGGCTCTTTTATAAGTTGAAGCTATTGGCTATGCGGGCTAGGGCTTACAAATGTGCCAAATGTAGGTTGGCATTCCTTGCACGGCAGTCTCTTAGCATTAAACTCAAAAATGCAATAAACTGTACATTCAGACATAATTAACCTGAGACTAAAATTTAAAAGTTTGCAGTAAGTAATTTCAAAAAAAATCTTCTGATTATGCAACATCATCATTTTTATTTCGTCTTTTAAAAAAAATATCCTGGAAAATCATGAAGAAAGTATTAAAGAAACAAAGATTTACACAGACAATCATTTTGAGTTTACTAGTATTAGCAGCTCAATCGGTATTTGCCTATGATGAAAACAGAGAATTAAAAAATTTTTCTGAAATTGCCTTTAGCATTTCTGGCGATTTATATCTTACTCAGGGAAATTCGTTTTCGATTAAAATTGAAGGTGACCAAAAAGATGTTGAGAAAATAATCACAAAAGTTGAGGGTAACACCTTGATTATAAAAGTTGACAATCACTGGAAAAGCTATGGCGATGTTAAGGTGTATGTAACATTACCTAAACTTGAAGAACTTGCACTTGCCGGAAGCGGAAATATAATAGCTAAAAGTGCCTTTGCAGTCGATGGCCTTGAAATGTCGGTAGCAGGTAGTGGCGATATCTTTTTTGATAACCTAACCACACAGAAAACAGAAATATCAGTTGCTGGAAGTGGAGATATTAAATTAGTTGGTTCTTCAGGGGAGAAATTGGAAATAAGCATTGCCGGTTCAGGAGATATAAATGCTACTGAATTCAAAGCCCAAAAAGTTGAAGTAGATATTTCCGGTTCAGGCACAGCTAAAGTTTATGCTACCGATAAACTTGAAACTTCAATTGTAGGTAGCGGTAGTGTCTATTACAAAGGAGATCCAAAGGTTGATGCAAGCTCTATTGGTTCAGGCAGAACTCTGACTTTGAAATAAACTATACAATAGAAAATCTGCAAATCAAGAGCATTATTTATGCGGCGTTGAGAATTATTATTTAACACTAGTAATTCTCAACGCCTTTTTGTTTTATGATTGCACACCTCATCCCGAATTGTATCGGTTGTTTTACCGATATTTGTTGTATATCAGCATATTTATCAATAAACTAATAAGATGATTGTGCTATTAGGAACTCTATAAAGTTTTGCAAATGCAGCTCTAATAATAGCAAAGCTATAAATACTAATTTTGATTCCAGTTATTAAAAAACTACTTAATTTTTATTTTCTATCCCTCATTCAGAATATCAAAAATCTCATCGAGATTTGGAGTTAAAATAATTTCAGTACGCCTATTTTTTCTTCTTCCTTCTGCAGTTTTAGAAGAATCAACTGGTAAAAACTCTCCTCGTCCACTTGCCGTAAGTCGTTTTGGATCAATGGTAGAATTTTCTATTAGAATTCGAATTATAGAGGTTGCCCGTTTAACACTCAAATCCCAGTTATCTTTGTGTTGAGCACCAGGTACAAGTGGAACATCATCGGTATGACCTTCAATTGTAATATTAATATCTTTGTTTTGCTCCAATACCCCAGCAAGTTTTTTAAGTGCCGAAACACCTTTTGCATCAACCTCTATACTTCCGCTCTGGAATAATAGTTTTTCATCTAATGAAACGTATACCTTACCATTTTTCTTGGTAATTGTCAAACCTTGTCCTTCAAAACCAAGCAATGCATCGCTAACTTTCTTTCTCAGTGCATTAACTGCCTCATCTTTTTGAGCCAATAGATTCTCAAGTTCCGATAATCTTTTATTTCGTGACTCAAGCTCTGATTTCAATTTATCCAGTTCGCGTTTTTCAGTATCAAGCTTTTGCGATAGCATATTCAGCTGGTCTTCGCGGGTATATAAATCCTGCTGTGTTTTATCGAGTTGTTGAATTAGCTTTCTGGCTTCAGCATCGCTACCATTAACTAAAGCATTATGTGTATTCTGAAGCTCCTCAAATCTTTTCGAAATAGACTGATACTCACCTTTCAGCCTCTTCATTTCTTCAGCTTCCTCAATATGCGATTTTTTTGTTCTTTCGAGTTCTTTATCGGCAACTCCAAGCTTAGCCTGTAATTCTGTGTTTTCTACAGTCAGATGCTCATTTTCTTTAATAACCTCATCCCTCTCTTTCTCGCAATCTTCTTTGCCTTCAAGTGTTTCCTGATAAACTTTAGGAGCTGCACAAGAAAAAAATATTACAGTAAAGAAAATTGATAAAACAGTTGATAGTCCCCGCGTTTGCATCTGTTAAATAGTTTTAAAATTTATAACTTTATTAAGATAAACTTTAGATTAAACGTTATAATCTGGTACGAAATTACAACAAGTGACAGATGTCCTCAAGCTATCTGTATAATAATTATTAACTTTGCATCGAAAAAGAAGGGGTCCCAGAAAGAAATGACACCAACGTATAAATTATTAGATAATATTAATTCACCAGAAGATCTTAAAAAGCTTAAGATTGAAGACCTTGTGGAAGTCAGCAAGGAACTTCGCGAGTTTATTATCGATGTTGTTTCTTCAAACCCGGGACATTTTGGAGCCAGCCTTGGAGTAGTTGAACTAACAGTAGCCCTTCATTACGCTTACAATACTCCTTTTGATAAAATTATCTGGGATGTTGGTCACCAAGCTTATGGTCATAAAATACTTACCGGACGCAAAGATAACTTCCATACTAACCGAAAATATGGTGGCATAAGTGGGTTCCCAAATATGTCGGAAAGTGAATTTGATTCCTTTGGTGTTGGGCATTCTTCAACCTCTATTTCTGCTGCCCTTGGAATGGCTTCAGCTGATCAAATACAAGGAACCGACAGAAATGTAGTAGCTGTTATTGGTGATGGCTCGCTTACAGGAGGAATGGCATTTGAAGGCTTGAATAATGCCGGCTCGTTAAATACAAATTTACTGGTTATTCTTAACGATAATAATATGGCCATTGACCCAAATGTTGGTGCGCTAAAAGAATACCTGGTAGATATCACAACATCGAAAACCTATAATAAGGTTAAAAATGATATCTGGAAAATATTTGGCAAAATAAACAAGATAGCTCCACATGCACGTGATTATGCTCAGAAATTAGAGAATGGTTTAAAGTCTGTAGTGCTAAAACAAAGTAACTTATTTGAGTCTCTCAATTTTAGATATTTCGGACCGGTTGATGGACATGATGTAGTACATATGGCTCACCTGATGGAGGATATGAAAAGTATTCCCGGGCCAAAATTATTACATATACTTACCAAAAAGGGTAAAGGGTTCAAATATGCTGAAATGAACCAAACAAAGTTTCATGCTCCAGGTAAATTCAATAAAGAAACCGGAGAAATTCTGGTTGTCAAACCTGATAGTCCACAGCCTCCACTTTACCAAGATGTTTTTGGCCACACAATACTTGAACTTGCAAGAAAAAACGATAAAATTGTAGGAATAACTCCTGCAATGCCTACAGGTTGTTCTCTTAAAATTATGATGGATGAACTTCCTGAACGTACATTTGATGTTGGAATTGCCGAACAACATGCTGTTACATTCTCGGCTGGTTTGGCTTGCCAGGGTCTGGTTCCTTTTTGCAACATTTATTCTTCATTTGCACAAAGAGCCTACGATCAGATTATTCATGATGTTGCTCTTCAGAAACTAAATGTTGTTTTCTGTTTCGACAGGGGCGGACTTGTTGGAGCCGATGGTGCCACTCACCATGGTGTTTTTGATTTAGCATTTATGCGCACTATTCCAAACATGATTGTTGCTTCGCCAATGAACGAGGAAGAGCTTAGAAGCATGATGTACACCGCTCAGCTTGCTAAATATGGTCCATTCTGCATTCGATACCCAAGAGGCCGTGGAGTAATGCCTGAATGGCAAACTGAAATGAAAGAGATTGTGCCAGGAACATCACGAAAACTTTCAGATGGTAATGATTTAGCTATTTTGAGTATTGGCCCAATAGGAAAATTTGCTAAAGAAGCTGTTGAACAATTGAAGCATGATAATATCGAATCTGCTCACTTTGATATGCGTTTTGTTAAACCTCTTGACGAAAAACAATTACATAGTATCTTTAGCAAATACGAGCATATTATAACTATTGAAGATGGAACTATTGTTGGTGGGTTTGGTAGTGCTATTCTTGAATTTATGTCAACTAACGATTATTCATCGAAAGTAAAAATTTTAGGCGTACCGGATAAATTCATTGAACATGGAACACAAAGTGAGCTTTGGCGAGATTGTGGAATTGATACTACAGGAATAGTGAATGCCGCTAAAAAACTATTAAATAAAGGAGTGCTTTCTAAGGCAATCTGATTTGTTTTTATCTGAGAAGCACAAAAAAAATTACTTCCTCATAAAAAAGAAAGTGCCATTTTTATCATCTAATCCGGAAATACGACCAAACACGGGTTTCTGGGCTGTATGCTTGTACATTACAATACTTATTCTTTCAGCTATTGCATCAATGGGAATACAATCTTTCGGATTATTAGCGAGAGAATTTATAAAGGTTTTTGTAAAAAGAGAATTGTCCATAGCTGGCTCAGTATTCGAAGAAGTAAGAATTAAGGCAGACTTCTGACTTACCAATTTAGCGTTGTCACAACTGGCAAGTGAATTATCGCCTCTCATCGCAATAGAGAAAGCTTCTCCAGCCTTGCAAGCATCGCTAACAACCAGTACGTGAGTTAATGAACTATAACTATATAAAGATGCTTTTAATGCATTCACATTGTAAAAGCTGTATTCATCATTTAACCTGCCATCAATAGGAATCCAATAACCTGTATTATTCATAGTTTGTCCGTGACCTGCATACCAAATAAGTAAAGATTTTACTTTATTGCTAATAATTAAATCGCGTAAATCAATAGCAAAAAATCTTTCCAATTCTCGTTTAGATAGATCCTTCTTATGTAGAACTTTGCTAATCTTATATCCGCTAAGGGCTTCTCTGAGTTCAACAACATCCTTTTCAGGACTATTAAGACTTGAAAACTGTTTGTAATTTGAATTCTCAATTATAACTACCCAAGTTTTACCCATAGGATTATCTCCTGATAACATTTTACCTTCTTTAAAAAACTCATATTTTTGCTTCGACTCATTGCCAAAAGCATCGCGTGCAGTAATAGTAAGGTTCTTTCTGTTATTTATATTAATTGTTGCAGTAAACCTTGGATTGTAATCTCCAGGAGCAAAACTTGCATTTATTTCATCAATTTTTATTTCTGTTATATAACTCTTATCTTCAATCTTTCCTTCGATATATAAAGTGTTATCACCGCTTTCCAATGCAATTGACTCTGAGAGACCTGCAGCTGGACTAATCAGAACAATCTTAGGTGCCTGAGTTTCTATTAATCGTATCGGATACGAAACAGTAGAAATATTATCATAGACATCTGTTGCTGAAATTGTGACAAAATCTAATCCGTTTGTTGCTAACTCAGTTTCAAATTTATAAACGCCATTCTCCATATTAGGTCGAACTTGTTGGCTATTTATTTTTAGCTCTTTTAGCTTGGTTTCCTCAACTATAGTTCCTTCAAGTGTTACCGATTCAGCATCTTCTCTAACATTTAATTCAAAATTTTCTGTAAGCTGAGGTTGGTCAATTTTAATCTCCGGCTTATTCTCTTCTTTTCCCAGCTCATATACTTTCGCTTGTGCAAAAGCTTTCAGCTCATCAAAGCCCGTTTCTGCTTTCAATAAACTCAATAATTTAAGGTAATCTGCACTTGCTTCTTTTTTCTTACTAATCTGCTCGTAGGCATATGCTCTGTTTTTAAAAGCCTCTATCAATGATTTATTTAGACTGATAACAACAGAATAATCATCAACCGCATTACTATAGTTCGCATAGTCGATATTATATTTTGCCCTATCCATATACAGTTGCCAATTATTAAGGTCAAGCGAAATTGCTTTTGTAATGTCAACCAATGCCTGATCGGGTTCTCGCTGAGCATGAAAGGCTTTACTTCTAAGATGGAGTGCTCGAATATTTTGTGGATCCAGCAATAACAAAACCATGCTACAATTATCTATTGCATATTCATATAGATTCTGATCCAATTGAAGTTCTGCCAACTCTAAATATGCATTAATCATATTTGGATCCCGAATAATTGTTTTCTCCAAATCTTTATTGGCTTGTTCAAAATGATCAAGTCTTCGGGCACTTGCTCCACTATAGTAATAAGCAATTGCCTGATCTTTTGATTTTATTGCCTCATTGGCAAATGTATAAGAAGCATTATAATCGCCAGACTCAAAGGATATTCGGGTTTTTAATAGTAAGAGATTGAAGTTTTTAGGTTTTAATTCCAAGCCTTTTGTAACACATTCCAGCGATTTCTCTTTTTCTGCCAAGGAAAAGTATAGTTCTCCAGCTCTAAGATAGTTGAGTTCTGCATCTGCATTTAGAGCCGCAGCTTTCCTAAAAAAACTTGCTGCTTCAGAAGAATCATTTAAACCCAATAAAACCTGAGCCTTCATTTGATAGGTTTTCCCATCATTTGGATCAAGAAGAATTGCCTTATTAAATTCCTCAATAGCGGCATCTGACAAACCATTGGCCAAAAATTGCTCGCCAGTTTTAATATGTTGCTTTGCACTTTGCCCAAACAAAGTACCGCTCAAGATACCAAGGAATAAAATAATAATAGATTTTTTCACTGTTGGTCTATAAGAAATGTGTTTTTTACATAACGCTAAAACTACAAAAACATTGCCAAACCAACCTGAGAATCAAAGCCTTTTTATAACTATTTTGAATAAATTATTAATCTATCATCAAGAATTTTTTTAGTCGATCTTGAAGATGCTAATAATTCAGGTGCCAAAATTCCTGATTCAAAATTAGTCTGTCCTTTAAAAACTCTTGCTTCATCCCATAAACCGGAATTAATGAAAGATTGTAGTAACTCTTTCCCACCCTCTACCATTAATGAGCTTATCTCACAATCGTAAAGATGCCTCAACACCTGTGGTAAAATATCCTTTGAAAAGTCAACCACCACATATTTTAAGTTGTCAGAATCTTCCTTTTCTTTTTCTGTAAAAACAATAGTTAAAACTGAACCATCGAAAACTTTAGCATCTGTAGCAACTCTGCTTTGTCTGTCAATAATTATTCTGGTTGGAGATTTCCCTGGCCATAAACGAGTGTCGAGACCCGGATTATCATAAACCACTGTATTGGTTCCTACCATTATTCCCGTTTCCACCGAGCGCCACTTGTGAACTAGCATTCTTGACAATGAATTTGAAATCCAGTTAGGTCCAATTGGTGTTCCTGCATTCCTGTTTATATCAAGGTAACCATCCTTCGATTGTGCCCATTTAAGAATAATGAAGGGACGCTTTTCTCTATGAAAAGTAAAAAACCTTTTGTTTAATTCATTGCACTCATCTAAGAGCAATCCTGTAACAACCTTTATTCCCGCCGACTCCAATTTTTCAATTCCCTTGCCTGCAACTAGCGAGTTTGGATCAATTGAACCAATAACTACCTCTTTAAGTTTATTTTCTACAATCAGGTTTGAACATGGTGGTGTTTTTCCGGTATGCGAACAAGGTTCCAGATTAACATAAAGTGTGCTTTCAGAAAGAAGCTCCTTATTTGCAACAGAATTTATTGCATTAACTTCGGCATGAGGTCCACCAAAATACTCGTGGTATCCTTCACCTATTATTTCATCGTTATATACAATAATGGAGCCAACCATAGGGTTCGGTGCAACACGACCTTTTCCATTACGTGCAAGATCGATACACCGCTGCATATATTTTTTATACTTTTGTTTCATGTAAAATTTGATTTACTAGAAATCAGGCTCAAAAATATAACACTTAACTTAACATACCCAATAAAGGGTGAAATTTGAATTATATAGATTAGATGTATAACATTTTCATAAAGGAGTATAAAAAGAAATTTACAGAAGTCCTTCAGAATATCTATGAGAAAGATGAATTAGATGCTATATTCAAGCTAGTTATTGAACATATTTTCAATATTGACTATGTAAGGTTTTCTCTGGAAAGTGAACGAGAAATTAATTTAAATGAACAACAGAAACTTTCTGAGACCCTTGAACGACTATCTAAAAACGAACCTGTACAACATATTATAGGTAGTGCTCACTTTTATGATTTAGAATTTGAAGTTAATACAAATGTACTCATCCCCAGACAAGAAACAGAGCTTTTAGTCCATTTGCTTATTGAGAAATTTAAGCAAAATAAAAAACCTTTAATTCTCGACATTGGAACGGGTAGTGGTTGCATTGCAATAAGTTTGAAGAAAAATTTGCCTGAAGCTATGGTTTATGCTTTGGATATTTCTGATGTAGCATTAGTAACTGCAGAAAAAAACGCACACAGAAATAATGTTGAAATCAAATTTATTAAGGATAACATTCTGAATCCAGGAGGGGTATACAACACTCCATTTGACCTAATTGTAAGCAATCCTCCTTATGTTAGAATTAGTGAGAAAATTAAAATGCATAAGAATGTTACTGAATATGACCCCAAACTTGCTCTCTTTGTTGAGGATGATGATCCGTTAATTTTTTATTCTGCAATATCTTATTTTGCAAATAAGCATTTAGTAAACGGAGGCATACTTGCATTTGAGATAAACGAAGCATTTGGAAAAGAGACTAAAGAACTAATTCTTAGTAAAGGTTTCGCATTTTGTGAAATTATTAAAGACCTAAATGGTAAAGATCGAATTGTAATTGCAAAAAAGCATGAGTAAAACACCAACCAAAAGCGATGTTCTGGGTAGGTTGCAAAACATATGCAGTAAAACCGAAAAGAGTCCAAAAGATATTTTAGATAAACTAAAGCTTTGGAAATACGAGGGTGATACCCAATCGATAATTGAAACCTTAAAACAACAAAACTTTATAAACGAAGAGAGGTATGCTTCTGCTTTTGTGAATGATAAGATTAAGTTTTCGAAATGGGGCAAAATAAAAGTGAGCCATTACTTAAAAATGAAGGGGATTGAACCTGACACAATAAAAATATGCCTCGAAGGTTTTCCATTTATGGAGTATTTAGAAATGGTTGAATCCGAAATAAAAAAAAGGAATAAGTCTTTAAAAGAGACTGATGATTATAAAAGAAAACAGAAGCTGCTTTCTTTTAGTACACAGAGAGGTTACGAAATTGATGTTATCCATAAACTATTAGACAAAATAATATAAGTTTCTTAATTTTATAGTTTTTGTGATTCAATATAACCTCAGTTCGGCTATAAATTTGGTCACAGTTTCAACTAATTTTATTACCTAAGTAAACCTCATATTTAATAATCATGAAAAAAGCATTTGTACACTTTGCTGAAGGCTTCGAAGAAATTGAAGCGCTTACCATTGTAGATGTTCTTAGAAGAGCTGAAATTCAGACCGAAATGGTATCGGTTACCGGACGCAAACAAGTTTCCGGCGCACATGGAATTAAAATTATTACCGATGTAGTATTTGAAGATGTAAACTATGATGAAGCAGCTATTATCATACTTCCTGGTGGAATGCCCGGAGCAAAAAACCTGCAGGAACATACTGGACTCAGCAAAATAATTGAACAAAAAGCATCAAAAAAAGAACTACTAGCTGCAATATGTGCTGCTCCAATGGTTTTCGGTAATTTAGGTATTCTAGAAGGTAAGAAAGCAGTTTGTTATCCTGGATTTGAGAATAACCTAAAGGGAGCTATATTAGGATCAGACCTTACGGTTAAATCAGATAATATTATTACAGGTAAAGGTCCAGGGGCTGCGATCAATTTCTCTCTTGAGATTGTAAAAGAATTAAAAGGAGAAAAACTTGCCAATGAATTATCTGATGGAATGATAGTTACAACATGGAATTAAAATGTATTTTTTCGTAGTGTATAAACGCAACAAGTTTTTTGTTGCGTTTATAATTTACGCCCATGTAAATGCGAGGTAGAAATCGTATTCTTTCATTATATCCAATCACACCCCCTAAATTTCACCATAACATTATGTTTTTTTGTGTAATTGCCGTATTGTCCCCTTTTTCTTAGCGTTACTTTTAATATTTTACTCAAACACCTATATCTGCCTGATAATCTGGATGTTTGTTTTTTATACAAAACATTGATGATTTTATTTATTTCATTTTGTAAGCTAACATGGTATTTTTGCTTTTATTTTTTCGTTCTTATACTCGTTTTAATTAATGATTGTAAATAAAAATTAATATTTAATTAACATAGAATCTGAATTAAACTGCATAAATGCCCCTATATTTGTACCAGTTAGTTTTTACAAAAGCGTGTGAATTCTAATTACAACAAAACGCATTATTTAATGTATTGCTACTCTTTTCTTTGGAGGAAGGATAAGTGATATATTAAACCTACAATAGGTAATTCAGTTACAATTGTATGCTTTGTTGATATGGTGAAAAATAATTTCATTATTGATGTTAAAACAGTAAATAAAGAAAAACATTAAAGATATTTCTTATTTAGTTTAGTTTTTAATTAGTTAGGGTTAATCCCGGGGTAGTGCCCGGGATTTTTTTACCAAAAAAGATACTGCATATAATCATCCTTTACAAAATTAATAATTGCTTCTTCAAGAGTATTCAATCTTATACTTGTTTTATTTTTTAAGTCAATTTCATAACACCCTTTACTTTCGTTCCAATAAAACTTATTTAAATTTAAAGTAACATGATCAGGTAATGTATGATAGCAATGTCGACATCCATACTTTGCCTGAAAAATTTTAAGTTTTCTTCTTTCCAGATCATCTAATCCATAAAATTCATCAGTTTGAAGAGAGCTTTGAAGAATAATATGAAACTTGTCTTTTGGATAAACCATATTTGCACTATGTCCACTCATGTTTAGAAATTTAGAATGTATAATTCTTAATGTGGAAATTATAGAGCAGTTTTGAGAATGTTACTGCCCAGAAAAGATAGATTATTCTTAACAAAGATACGATAACAAAAGGCTGATTTCAAACAAAATGGATAAATAATTCCTGTATTAACATATGATACAAATACACTAACCGTTACTTGACAGCAATGCAGTTGTTAATATAAGTCTTAGTCCTTGATTACTAGCTACTTATCAATCTATAAAAATGAAATAACGCTACTATTCGTGACAATTTTTACTAAGTATGAGTGAAAGCTAAAAGAACTGGATAAAATAAACATGCTCTTAATCTGGTATGCTTTATTATTTATATTTGCAGCTCCTGTGAATTAAATCGCAGCATGAGACAGAAAATTTCAGCTATTATGGAGATATACAAAATTGAGCCAGGCTCATTTAAACTTGATGGAGGTGCTACCTTTGGAGTTGTTCCAAAGAAAATGTGGGAAAAAGTTTACCCTGCCGACGAAAATAACCTGTGCAAATTTGCAATCCGCAACTTACTTATTGTAACCAATAACAGACGTATTTTAATCGATACTGGTATTGGCGACAAACAGGATGAGAAATTTCTTAAACATTATCATCTCGAAGGCCACCATTCAATTGTGAAATCTGTTGAAGAAACCGGTTATAAAGCAGAAGATATTACCGATATTGTTATAACTCACATGCATTTTGACCATGTAGGTGGAGCAATTAGACGCACCAATGACAACAAACTTGTACCCACATTTCCAAATGCAACTTACCATATAAGTAAGCAACAATGGGATTGGGCCGATAAACCAAACACTCGGGAAAAACCCTCATATATTAAAGAGAATATTCAGCCATTAATGGCTCACAAGGTTATAAACTTTATTGAGAAAACAACTGAATTAGTACCGGGAGTAAAATTAGAACTTTTTAATGGGCATACTGCCGGGCTAATTGTTCCTTACATCAATTTCAAGGGGCAGACATTAGTTTATACAGGAGATTTATTGGCACTTTCAGCTCAAATTCCAAAATCGTGGGTTTGCGGTTTTGATACTCGACCTCTTATCTCCATAGAAGAACGCAACACATTTTTTAAAGAGGTTTTTGAGAACAACTACATAATTGTTTTTCAACATGATTTTTATACTGAAGCTTGTAACCTTGAGCAGACTGAAAAAGGTTATAAACCATTGAAAACTTTTAAGCTGGATGAATTATTTATTTAGTCCTCTTCAAAAACAAAAGACAATAAATAATTGTTCTTTATAAAAAAAGATGACTAGACTTATATTATTAATTTTATTTTCTTTTTCAAATATGCAGGATAAAAAGAACGATAATCTGGAAACAGCAACACTTGGAGCAGGATGTTTTTGGTGTACTGAAGCAATCTTTGACAGGGTTGAAGGTGTTACAAATGTTGCTTCAGGATTTAGTGGCGGACATGTTAAAAACCCTTCTTATAAAGAGGTTGTAAAGGGTAATACCGGACATGCTGAAGTTGTACAAATTACTTTTGATAATACTGTAATTTCTTACCCGGAAATATTAGAGATTTATTGGAAAACTCACGACCCAACTCAACTTAATCGTCAAGGAGCTGATGTAGGTACGCAATATCGTTCTGTAATTTTCTATCACAACGAAAAACAGAGAGAACATGCTCAAGCTCTAAAAAATAAACTCGAAGAACTTAAAATTTGGAAAAATCCTATTTTAACAGCTATTGAAGAATATTCAAATTTTTATAAAGCCGAGGACTATCATAAGGATTATTATGAGAACAATCCAAATCAGGGATATTGCCAATTTGTGATTACTCCAAAGATCGAAAAGTTTGAAAAAGTATTTAAAGAATACATTAAGCAGCCATAATTCGTTTTTTAATTTTCGCAATTGTAGCTTTCATCAGGCTTTCAATATGACCTAGAAACTCCTTATTCTCTTTAAGGATTTCTAACTGTATAGCTCTGTACTCTTCTTTAATTTCAGCAGATAGTTTTGTTGCGCGAATAAACTTCTCAATAAAACTAACTAGATCTACTTTGTCATGCCATCTGCCAAGTTTATCTTCTGTAACTTTTGCAAATTCAAGTAGTTTTTTATCAAAGCCCGGGTATTGCATTTTTCGAAGTAACATTAAAACAGCACTAATTTCCTTAAGGCAAATTCTGGCCTCATGAGTTGAAACCTCGTTTGGAGAAACAGAAATATTTCCCTCTATAATTCCAAATCGGTCCCTTATAAAGAGTTCTGCTTTTTTAAGTATTTCTTCTTGTGTTATTTCTTCACAACACTTCTTAATCTTCTTCTTTGCTTTTTTGACTGATTTATGATCAAACTCTATGAGCTTATCGTGTAAACGAGATAAATTCTTCTTTTCCTGAATACTGCAATAGTCCTGAAAATAAACTCTCGATTCTGGTTTTAGCTGATAATTCTCAATGGTTTTTAGATTTACCTGAATCTCTCTTATTTTCCCTGAGGTATTATAAACTGCTCTAAAAGGCTTTAAATTTTTAATTGCATTAAAATCTGGAGATATTAACTCGAGTAATCTGAAAATAGCTTTAATACGTTTAATGCTAACTCTGAAATCATGAAAGCTATTGATACCTGGTTTTCTCAGGATTATCAGGAAGTTTTTATGGAAGATTTCTTCTTTCTGCTTATAAAACCGATACAGATGACTCCCACTTTCCGAAATATACATTTAACTCGTTTTATGCATTAAGTTTATATTTTATTTGAAAGACACCAGAATCCAACGGAAGCAAAAGATCTCCACAAGTATTTCATAGTGGCTTAATTAACTTTTTATTAGACAGTTTTCTCCAATTTAATTGCATAAATAGAGTTTGTTAAAGATTTCTTTAAATATATAAAAGCTGGCAATAACTAATACAAATTTTGCGCGAATTTATATAAAAAAAACTGCCCTCATAAAAAGAGAGCAGTTTCTATACCTTGTTAAAAAAGTACTTTATTCTTTATTTGCTTCAATAAGTATTTCAAGAATTTTTATTGCAGCTTCAGAAACTGATGAACCTGGTCCAAAAATTGCCATTACTCCAGCATCATAAAGATATTGGTAATCCTGAGCAGGTATAACTCCACCAGCAATTACCATGATATCCTCTCGCCCTTGCTTTTTAAGTTCTTCAATAACAAGAGGCACTAGAGTTTTATGACCGGCAGCCAGAGATGAAACTCCCAAGATATGTACGTCATTTTCCACAGCCTGACGAGCAGCTTCTTCCGGAGTTTGGAAAAGTGGCCCTATATCAACATCAAATCCAATATCGGCATAACCTGTGGAAACTACTTTTGCTCCACGGTCGTGACCATCCTGTCCCATTTTGGCAACCATTATTCTAGGTTGGCGACCTTCTAACTTTGCAAATTCTTCACAAAGCTCTTTTGCTTTATTGAAACTTTTGTCGCTTCCTGATTCTGAGGAGTAAACTCCATTAATTGATCGTATCACAGCTTTATATCTTCCTGAAACATCTTCTATAGCATCTGAAATCTCACCAAGTGTGGCTCTGTTTTTCGCAGCCTCAACTGATAATTCTAGCAGGTTACCTTTACCTGTTTTAGCAGCTTCGGTAATCTTCTTAAGAGAAGCCTCAACAGCAGCATTATCGCGCTCGTCTTTTAGCTTTTTTAATCTTTCAATCTGAGACTGTCTAACGGCGGCATTATCAACATCTAAAATATCTATCGGGTCTTCTTTATCTAATCGATATTTATTCACACCAACAATAGTATCAAGCTTAGAGTCAATTCTTGCCTGCTTGCGCGCCGCAGCTTCTTCAATTCTCATTTTTGGTAATCCGGTTTCAATGGCTTTTGACATTCCACCTAATTCCTCTATTTCCTCAATTAGGCTCCATGCTTTCTGTACAAGTTCTTCTGTTAGAGACTCAACATAGTATGAACCAGCCCAAGGATCAACCGAACGACAAATATTGGTTTCTTCCTGAATATAAATTTGTGTATTACGTGCAATACGTGCAGAAAAATCTGTTGGTAAGGCAATTGCCTCATCAAGTGCATTGGTATGAAGTGATTGAGTGTGCCCAAGTGCTGCTGCCATTGCCTCAATACAGGTACGAGCCACATTATTAAATGGATCCTGCTCGGTAAGTGACCAACCTGAAGTTTGCGAATGAGTGCGCAATGCAAGTGATTTCGGATTCTTTGGATTAAATTTATTTACAATTTTTGCCCAAAGCAAGCGTGCTGCCCTCATCTTTGCAATTTCCATGAAGTGATTCATTCCTATTGCCCAGAAGAAAGACAAACGAGGAGCAAATGAATCAATATCCAGTCCTGCTTTTATTCCAGCACGTAGATAATCAAGGCCATCTGCAAGTGTATATGCTAATTCTATATCTGCAGTAGCTCCAGCTTCCTGCATGTGATATCCAGAGATACTAATTGAGTTAAACTTTGGCATTTTCTGCGAAGTGAACTCAAAAATATCAGCAATTATTTTCATCGACATTTCTGGTGGATAGATATATGTATTACGCACCATAAACTCTTTAAGAATATCGTTCTGAATAGTTCCACTCAGCTCTTCAAGCTTAGCTCCCTGCTCAAGTCCTGCAACAATGTAAAAGGCCATAATTGGTAATACAGCACCATTCATTGTCATTGATACAGACATCTTATTAAGAGGTATCTGATCGAATAGAACTTTCATATCAAGGATAGAATCGATAGCAACACCTGCTTTACCAACATCACCTTCTACACGAGGGTGATCTGAATCGTAACCACGATGAGTTGCCAGGTCAAATGCAACTGATAATCCTTTCTGACCAGCTGCAAGGTTTCTGCGATAAAAAGCATTTGATTCCTCTGCTGTAGAAAATCCTGCATATTGTCTGACTGTCCATGGACGCATTACATACATTGTTGAGTATGGTCCACGAAGGTAGGGTGCAACACCTGCTGCATAATTCAGGTGCTCCAGGCTCTCAAGGTCATCTTTCGAGTAAACTGGCTTAACCGGGATTTGTTCCGGTGTAATCCAATCCTTCGAAATACCATTCTGCTTTTCCCATTCGGTCGCCGACTTCTTTGAAGCCTTGACACTTTTTATATCTATTTTCGAAAAATCTGGTTTCATTTTCTTTCTAGTATTTAGATTTGAGTCATAAGACTATGAGATAAATTATTTGAGATTAAAAAATCATTTCTTCGATCTCTTGAATTTCATTAATATGCTTTTGGAAACAGTTTAGTCAACAAGTAAACATCTTTTACTAATTTTCTGCTTCGTTGCCCTATCTTAAACTGTCTAAAATTATGCATATCACCATCTTCTAATCTCAATACTCAAATTTCATATCTATATTTCTAATTAATTCCTAATTGATTATTAAATCCCTGAAGTGTTTCAAGCACATTTGAACGGACATGAATGAAGTTTTCAACTCCTTTTGCCTTAAGTTCATCCATACACTTTGGAGCTCCCGCAACAATAAGTATTGCTTTATCCCCTACAAGTTCTTTCACTTTAGGAACTAACTCAGAATATTCATCATCGCTACTGCAAACAACAATTATGTCGGAGTTCGCATCAAAAGCGGCCTTTACACCCTCTTCAGCAGATTCGAAACCAAGATTGTCTACAACTTCATATCCGGCACATGCACAGAAATTACATGAAAAAGTAGCTCTTGCCTTTCTGAAAGCTAAATTGCCGTATGTTAACATAAAAGCTTTCGGACGCTTGCCTGATTTCTCTGTTGCCAGACGAAGCTCTTCAAACTGCTCGGCAGCACGATACTTTTTAATAGGCTTTACAATATCTCCTTCAGTTTCTACCTTATTATTTTGAATTACAGAACTATCAATTTCATTCTTAACAAATTCGCCGAAGTTTGGGAACTGATTTGTTCCTAACAGAATCTCTCGACGAGTTGCAAGGTTGTTATTTCTCTTTGCAGCAACTTCTTCAATTGCACTCTGAATAATACCACTCTTCAATGCAGCTAAATAACCGCCTTTAGAGTCAATGTCAAGAAATAGCTTCCAGGATTCTTCTATTACAGAGTCGGTTAGGTTTTCGATGTAATAACTACCTGCTGAAGGATCTGCAATTTTATCGAAGTATGATTCTTCTTTAAGAATTATCTGAACATTTCTGGAAATACGATCAGACGCCTTATTTGCTTTTTTGAATGCTTGATCAAACGGTTTAACAACTAAAGAATTTGTTCCACCTATAACAGCGGCCATAGATTCGGTTGTTGCTCTAAGCACATTTACATATGGATCGTAAACAGTTGCACTCCAATTTGAAGTAAATGAAGCAATATTCGTCTTTCTATTCTCCGAACCAAAAGCTTCAAAAAGTTTAGCAAACAGGAATCTGGCAGCTCTTACTTTTGCAATTTCCATGAAGTAGTTTGTACCTACTCCAAGATTTACTTGCATATGCTTAGTAATTTTATCTGCTGACAACTCTAAATCTGTCAGTTTTGTAAGGTATTCAGCAGCCATTGCCAGACTATATCCTAGTTCCTGAACAACCGAAGCTCCTGCATTATTAAAGTGCTGACCATTTACCGCAAGTGTTCTGTAATTAGGGAGGTTCTCAGCAGCAAATTCAATTGATTCTTTCACCGACTGAAAATCAGAATCTTCATTTTCTCCCCAAGCACCTTTTATCGTGAGGTATCCCAAGGGATCGTAGCAAACAGCACCTGAAACTTTTTCTTTATCAACACCCTGTTTGGAAGTTAATTCTCCAAGAAACTTAACTATTTCAGGTGAATTGTGACCACTTTTGAAGTATAGACCAATACAATCAAAGTGAATATCCTTTAATAAAGTCTCAAGGTCGGTAGTTGTTTTTAAAGTGCAGCTGCCCTTTTCACATTTTACGCCAAATCCCAGAGATGTAACTCCTTTGTCAAGTAAAAATAAGGCATCTTCGTTGGCTTTTTTCAGATCAACTACATCAACATCCTGTCTGATTTCCCAATCGTTACTATTTGGATTATTTCCCCTCGTATAAGGAAATTCTCCTGGTAAAGAATCTAAGTATTCCTTTCCCTTCAGGTCTTCTCCGCGGTAATATGGCGGAACTTTAAAACCCTCCAGCGTTCTCCAAACCAGCTTTTTCTCATAGTCGGCACCTTTGAGGTCTTTTTGTATTACCTCTTCCCATTTTTCGGTGCTAACCGGAGGAAATTCGTTAAACAATTTTTCTTTATGATTAGCCATAATATTTGATATTTATAATCGATATATTAATCCTATTTAAGTATTAATAAGATATTTTTTCGTTATATTTTTTCTGATATGCTTATCGCCATATCCATGAAATATATAGTCCTACCAGAAAGAATTGTTAATTTAACGTTCCTGATATGGAGTTTTGTTCATTTATTCTATTTAATCTGAGAAGTCATATACAATTAATGCCTTCCGAATTTAAAAGATGCAAAAATAACTTTTTAGTCTGAGTATAAGTCTTTTCTCTACATTCTTAACTAAATACAGAGGTTAATTTTTACTCAATATAAATAGAAGCTGATTATTAGCACAAAAAGCTTATTAAAGAGGTCTTATTTGCTTGAAAAAGTCGTTCCCTTTATCATCAACCAGAATAAAGGCGGGGAAGTCAACTACATCAATTTTCCATATTGCTTCCATTCCTAATTCAGGATATTCTAGTACTTCAACCTTTTTAATGTTATTCTGAGCAAGAATAGCTGCTGGACCACCAATACTTCCAAGGTAAAAACCTCCATGCTTTTTACATGCATCGGTAACATCTTGGCTGCGATTCCCTTTAGCAATCATAATTTTGCTGCCTCCATTTTCCTGGAACAGATCAACATAGGAGTCCATTCGTCCGGCAGTAGTAGGGCCAAAAGAACCAGATGGCATTCCTTTAGGGGTTTTTGCCGGTCCGGCATAATATATCGGGTGATCTTTAATGTACTGTGGAAGTCCTTCCCCTGCATCAATACGCTCTTTTAATTTTGCATGAGCAATATCCCGACCAACAACAATGGTACCTGTTAATGAAAGACGTGTTGCAACCGGATGTTTCGTTAATTCTGCAAGAATTTCATCCATCGGATGGTCTAAATTTATTTTCACAGCATTGCCTTCGCCTTGTTGCTTCAGTTCTTCTGGAATGTATTTTCCTGGATTATCTTCAAGTTTCTCAATCCAAATTCCGTCTTTATTAATTTTTGCTTTAATGTTTCTATCTGCTGAACAGGAAACTCCGAGTCCAACCGGACATGAAGCTCCGTGACGCGGTAGACGAACAATTCTAACATCGTGTGCAAAATATTTACCTCCAAACTGAGCACCTATTCCTAATTTCTGTGCTTCTTTTAAAATTTCCTTTTCTAATTCAATATCCCTGAATGCCTGACCACCTTCATTTCCTTCCGTAGGAAGTTCATCTAAATATTTAGTTGAAGCTAGTTTAACTGTTTTTAAATTAGCCTCGGCCGAAGTGCCTCCTATAACAAATGCTAAATGATAAGGGGGACAAGCTGCTGTTCCCAGACTTTGCATTTTTTCAACAAGAAACTTCACTAAACTCTTAGGATTTAGCAATGCCTTAGTTTCTTGGTATAGATATGTTTTATTTGCTGAACCACCACCTTTTGCGATAAATAAAAACTTGTATTCGTTACCAGTAGTTGCATACAAATCTATTTGTGCCGGAAGGTTCGTTCCTGAGTTTTTCTCTTTGTACATATCTAAAGGAATGGTTTGAGAATACCTAAGGTTTTCTTCTGTATAAGTTGTATATATTCCTTTTGACAATGCTTCCTCATCGCCACCTCCGGTCCAAACCTGCTGGCCTTTTTTACCCATTACAATTGCAGTACCAGTATCCTGACAGAAAGGCAACTGCCCTTTTGATGCAATTTCGGCATTACGCAACATAGTAAGTGCAACAAATTTATCGTTCTCGCTTGCTTCAGGATCAGAAAGAACCTTAGCTACTTGCCTATGATGCTTTGCTCTCAGAAGAAATGAGCAATCGCGCATAGCTGTGTTTGCAATTAGGGTTAAAGCTTCAGGATCTACTTTTAAAATTTCCTGACCTTCGAATTCTGATGTTGACACATATTCGGTGCTAACGCAATAATATTCTGTGTCATCCTTTCCCAATGGAAATGGATCTTGATATTTAAATGGTGGTGTTGCCATGTTATGTTATTTTAAGTGATGGTATCTTTATTTGGTTATGTAGCTATCAAGTGGTTGCGTGCTCGGATTTTAAAAACCTGATTACAAAAACACTAAACAACCTAATAACCTTTCTACAATAAATCTTCAACTTTTTCTGGTGGTTGTGCCAATACTGCTTTATGCTTTCCAATTACTATTGGTCTGTGTAAAAGCTTCGGGTTTTCAACAATTATCTTCACCCACTCTTCATCGCTGAAGTTTTTCCCTTTTAGCTCTTTCTTAAATAGTTCTTCCTGGGTTCTGACCAATTCAAAAGGTTTCAGATTTGTTTTCAGAAGAATCTCTTTTATTATATCTTCTGTTAAACCTTCTTTGAGGTATTCGATTATTTCAATTTCCTTTGTTTTATCCTGAAGATAACTAAGCCCTTCACGACTTTTTCTACAACGTGGATTATGATATATTTTAAGCATACTTAGAAAAGTTATTTTATTAGTCGTATGAAATTTTTAGCTGTTTATCTAATAAAAATTCTATTATTTCGTGCTTCAAATTCTGGTCGTTCAATTAGTTTTTTTGTCCATACTCCATTAAAAAAGCTTTAATAAACGCATTGATGTCACCATCGAGAACCGCCTGTGTATTCCCAGTTTCATAATTAGTTCTTAAGTCCTTTACAAGTTTATATGGATGAAGCACGTAGTTCCTAATTTGCGAACCCCACTCAATTTTCATTTTATTTCCTTCAATCTCGGCTTGTTTTTCCATGCGTTTGCGCAATTCCATTTCGTATAAGTGCGAACGAAGTATCCGCATAGCATTTTCGCGGTTTTTCAACTGAGAACGGGTTTCAGTATTTTCAACAGCTATTCCGGTAGGGAGATGCCGCACTCTAACCCCTGTTTCTACCTTGTTTACATTTTGTCCGCCAGCACCACCAGAGCGAAATGTATCCCATTCCAAATCTGCCGTATTAATATCAATCTCAATGCTATCATCGATAACTGGTGATACAAAAACCGAAGCAAAGGATGTATGTCGGCGAGCATTTGAATCGAATGGAGAAATGCGAACCAGGCGATGTACTCCATTTTCACTTTTTAAGTACCCGTATGCATAGTCGCCTGTAAATTCAAGAGTAACTGATTTTACTCCTGCCTCATCGCCAGCCAGATAGCTAATTTCTTTTACTTGAAAATTATTTCTTTCTCCATATCGGATATACATGCGCATAAGCATTTCTGCCCAATCCTGACTTTCGGTTCCACCAGCTCCAGGATTGATTTTTAGAATTGCCCCCATTGAATCCTGCTCTTCGCTAAGCATGTTTTTAAACTCAAGGTCTTCAACAAGAAAAACGATTGATTTGTACAATTCCTCCACTTCATCCTCAGATCCTTCTCCTGCTTCAACGAACTCTACAAGAACCTGAAGGTCTTCGAGTTGAGTTTTAATTTTCTGATAAGCATTTGTCCAAAATTTAACTGATGAGATTTTTTTCATCTGCTCTTCAGCAGCTTTGGGATCGTTCCAAAAGTCGGGTGCCTGTGTTTTAGCCTCCTCCTCTTTAAGTTGAATTATTTTCTTATCGATGTCAAAGATGCCTCCTTAGCGCGGACTCGCGCTCCGAAAGCACTTTTAATTGCTCTGCGGTCACCATATAATTTATAGGTTTTAAAAAAA
>JBNKCO010000001.1:0-2382 GCA_050287785.1 Bacteroidales bacterium | reverse complement strand
GCATCTCTTTGGGCGTAAGTCGGCACAACCCAGGAATCATCGTGGTGTATGTTAATTATCACATACATATCATTTGCAAATGCATAATTGATGACTTCTTCAACCCTGTCGAGCCAGGCTCCATCAATCGTGTAATTAGGTGCACTCCCAAGATGTTGGTACCAGGTAACAGGTACCCTGATTGTTTTAAACCCTTTTTGCTTTATTGCATCGATCATAGCTTTAGTTGTTTTGGGATTCCCCCAACAAGTTTCAGTATCAAGCCCTGACACCCATGAACCATGAGCATCGAGCGAATTACCTAAATTCCATCCTACTCCCATATCTGCTGTAAGTTGCATAGAAGTAATATTGCGCATGCCAGTATAAGCTGTGTTAGCAGAGACCGTGACAAATGCAGAAAAAATAAGCAATAGTGTTAAAACAAAATTCAATTTTATGCCCCTGAACAAATTTCGAAAATTGATATTGCACAAACACATTGAGTAGTTAGATTTTTTTTTCATGTTAGTTTAGATTTAATTATTGTTAGTTGTTTATAATAAAAATCAGTGTATTATTTCAACAAGTTCAAAGCAGCCCCTTTTATATTAGCCTGAATCTCATGAAAACTCAGGAATATATCACACAAAGATCTGCCCTAATCAATCAACTAGCCCTAAATGTTATATGTTAAGATTTGTTCCCTATAATTGACCTACTGGTTCGAGAACAATGAATGTTTAATAAAATCGACCCTGTCTCATTTTCTCTAGAAAACAATTCTACTAAATTTTTCCTATGTAGCAAAGTTTTTATCAACTTATTTACACTAAAAAACCATTTACCCTTCAACTAATAATTTTATCCTAATAATTTTTAGAGATCATAATTTGCATTTTCCTCCCACCTTTCAAAATAGAATCCTTCACCATTTAAAATATACTTAACCAGCACCTTATGAACAGCAGTATTATTGTTGATGTCGATCAACCTAATAAAATAAATCCCCTTTGGAAATTCACTCACAGAAACCTGGATTTACCTACCGTTTACCTTAGCTATATGCATAAACGTGCCCATACTATTATAAACCGAAAGCGTATATGGATTTTCACCAAATGATGCTAGTAGCTGGTCTGCTGCCGGATTTGGATAAACTTTTAATGGTGTAGTACCTAACATAGGTATTGATGTCTCAATAGCAGGATTGTATATCCCAAAAGGTTAGAATGCCAGTACTTCGCTATCATCGGTACCAGCCAGACTCCCCCGGAAAACATGAAACAGAAATATTATTCCCTGATGTTACCGGACCACTTAAAGACATAACGATTTGAGTATCATTCTCTGAAGCTGCCTCAATATTTTCTATTGAAATATCATCGTTTGAGAAAAACCCATAATCCCCAGTTTTTAAAGAACTTGTTTCCAGCGGTTTGTCAAATCATTTTTAACTAATATTCAAAGGTGGTCAGGTAAAAACATAAATATTCAGACCTGAAAAAGGCTGTCTTTAATATAAGTAAGACAGCCTTTTAACTAATTAACCTAATTAATCACTACTTCTTTAAAACCTTTTGTGTCAAGGTTTCATTTTGTCCAATTGCTTTTACAAAATATATTCCTGGTTTATAGTCAGACATATCAATCTCAACATTGTCGGAAGTTGAATTTTGCCTGTAAAGTTCTTTTCCTTCTAGTGAAAAAATAGCTATCTCATTTACTGAGACTGATAGCTGAAGGTTCAACACATCGGTAACCGGGTTTGGATATGCAAGTATTTTTTCTGTTGAGGATATTGGTTCCTCTTCTGTTGCAATAATTGTCGATTTTAATGATGATGATGAGAAAGTCCATTGTTGGTTTTCATTGTTTGCATCCGATGCCCATAAATATACGCCCTGTTCATTTGCTCCGCCATTGTTACCGTCGATTGAGTAGCCCGGGGAATTTCGTTTTTGAAGGCGATAGTTTGAATTACCAGCATCTATTTTTTGCCAGTGTTGGTTCTCATTGTTTGCATCGCATTGCCACAAGACAACTGCTTGTCCATTTGCACCACCATTGCCTCCATCGATACAGTAATCAGTATTTAATTTTTGATAACTATAGTAACCGTTACCTCGGTCAATTTCTACCCATGACTGATTTACGTTATTAACATCGCTGCTCCATAGGTATATTTGTCGCCCATTGGCACCGCCATTGCCACCATCAAGAGCAAAACCACTGGCATTTCTTTTGGCTAAATGAACGGTTGTACTGACTCCGCCGTTTACACTTACAGTAAAATTTTGAGTGCTATGTGCCCCACAGGAATTTGTATAAGTGGCAGTAGCAGTTACTGAACTTGTAGGATAAATTGTTTGCTCACGCGATGTACCGGATGTGCCACCACCA